>CAVVJG010000011.1:0-213747 GCA_963748365.1 Candidatus Acidiferrales bacterium | reverse complement strand
CCTTACTGAACGCGGCGAAGAGGCCGCCAGTATGGGACGTCGGAAAAAGACAAACAAGCGCTCTCGGGCTAAATCAATACTTCGGCTACCCGACCTGGAACCGTCGAATAATGAAAAGTCCCGAGTCGTTCGCGGCGGCGAGTTCGGAGAATTGTACGCGCATGCCATCGACGAATTCATCGGTTGGTACGGTCTCCGAGTCGCGTTTGGCCTTCAACCGTAGTGTCATCCTTCATTATCGATTCTTTCTCGAACAGAAGAACCTGGCACCTTCAATCCACGTACGCTTGGCGGCCGTGAGACGGCTCGCATTCGAGGCAGCTGATACAGGCCTCCTCAGTCCCGAATCGGCAGCCGGAATTGGTCGAGTTAAAGGCGCAAAACGCTTAGGAGTTCGGATCGGAAACTGGCTGACCGTCGAACAGTCCAGAACCATACTCGCAGAACCGCACGAAAACAACCTGCGAGGCAAACGTGATCGAACGATTCCAGTGTTGCTCATTGGGTGCGGCCTACGCCGCGCCGAACTGGTCGGGCCCGGACTAGAAGATTTTCAGGTCCGCGAATAACGCTGGGTGATCGCCGACCTGATTTGTAAAGGAAAGCAACATCCGCACAGTTCCAGTTCCGGTGTGGACGAAGCGCGCCATTGATGAGTGGACCAATGCAGCCCAGAGAGTGCAGGCGCACTCTTCCGGCGAGTAGGCAGACTAGGAAAGATATGGTGCAGGGCTCAGGCCGAAAGCCATCTGGCACATCGTCAAAGCGACTGCGAAACGTGCCGGCATTAAGAATCTCGCTCCGCATGATTCACGCCGCACTTGCGCGCGATTGTGCCACTTGGCTGGGGGAGCACTTATTAGATTCAGTTCTCGCTGGCATGATTGGTTCAGACGACCGAGCATTATCTGGGCTGCAAACAGAAACTGCGACATGAATGACAACCTGGGTCTGGAAGACATCTGACTGAGCAACCGACCTCCTCCAACGGGACTTCGGGGGAGTCTGCAAGATTTTTTGCGTTAAACATGGAGATAGAAGATTGGGCGGACATGTCGGCTCCTTGCCGAAAAACGACTGAATTCGAGATTGTTCTTTAACTTGAAAAAGGGAGCGGACGTCATATTACCCCCGTTTTGCCAGTCTGCGGGTTGTTTGAATCAAGCAAGCTGGATCATGCTTGCGAGCTTGGGGTCATGATCCTAAGTCCGTGCGTGGGTTGCACTACTTCCCCTGTCAACGCGGGAAAGCGTTTCATGGGGCAATTCGCCGAACAATTCGTTGTATTGTTCAGCGAAACGGCCTAGGTGCCAGAAGCCTAGCTTGAGCGCAACACCGGACACCGTGGTCGAGCGAGTTCTCTTCTCTAATGCACGACGGGCACGATTCAGCCGCACGCGACGTAGATACGTGGCCGGTCCCATACCAAGTGCATTTTCGAACCCGCGATTCAGAGTTCGTCGCGACACTTCGCAAACATCGCAGAGTTCGGCCACTGTTGGGTCGACCAGGCGAGACTTCTGCACGACCTGATCAACGCGCTGCACCATTGCAGCGGTCCGCTGGTCCGTTCCGATGAGATGCGACGGGAAAAGTTGCGCGACGACTTCCACGAAACCACACACCAGCTCTTCCTCAAACTTTGCCAAAGCCTGGCTGGAGCTGCGTACCCTCGAATCAGACTGAATAATCCCTGCCGCTTCCGCGAACTGCGTGATGATTTTACGTCGTAAGGCGGGTGGTGGCTCATACACCGACCATGGCTGGTGCAGTGCATCCTGAAGTTGTAGAGAGAGTCGTCGGATGTGTTTGACAAAAACCTCATCACGAAGGGAAAAGCAAACGATCTTGAAGTTACGGCCATAAACCCCGTCTTGTTCCGCCCGTGGCCAGTGGATGAACATTGACCCGGCGCCAACTTCGATTCCGTGCTGCAGCGATCGGGTTGCGCTGTCCAATACGACCGAGAGCGTCCACAAATTTGGAAAACTTCCTGTGCCACGCAATGACAAGCCGGTTTCAACATAGGAAAACTGACCGCCTTGCAGACCGAGGCGCACATGTCGACCGATGAGCCGACCGGGTTCAAGTTGCGAAATCTGCAAATCGACGCCAGTAAGAACCGCACGATAGGAATCGGCATCGTTAATGATGTATTCGAAGTACATTGATGGCTTTTGGCTCGACATGTATAGACTTTGCGACTGGCCCAAAGCGGATAATTGATGCTCCCAGCATGGGGTATATTACGGCAAGCCGCAAGCAAATCGTATGCAACGAGGCTCCTATTAGAGGTGCGCCAGAAGGTCATTAGCGTGACAGAAATCACAAGTCTGTCCATCGTCCCTTCATACAATTCTGTCCGGAGACTGAAAAACGTAATAGTTCACGGGTGTGGGAGCATTGTCGCAAAGACCGCTCACTCGGCAGTGTGAACAAGAGTCTCATCGCTATTTTTGCGGCCTCGAAAGTTGCTGGAACCAAAACCAAGGAGAATCGAAATGAATCGCACGCTGGCAATGACCAACGGAAAGCAATTTGTCACCCGCAGTGTTGTTCAAATCAGTAAGCGTCTGCTGATGATCGGTGCGGTAACGCTCGGAATCACCCTTCCGGCGATCGCTCAGAATCCCGCAATTCAGGAGAAACTTGCAGCCGTGAAGCAAGCCGCCGCGGAGAATAAGCAGAAGATCCGACAGTATCAATGGATAGAAACCACACAGCTCACTTTGAAGGGCGATGCGAAGCCCCCGACGAAGAACAGTTGCGTGTATGGCCCCGACGGAAAGGTTCAAAAGACCATGATTGGTGCCCCACCGCCAGCGCCGAGCGGTGGTCGGATGAAACAAAAAATCATCGCCAAGAAGAAAGCGGAGATGAAAGATTACATGCAAGACGTAAAAGCCGTTCTTGGCATGTACGTGCCCCCCGACCCTCAAAAAATGCAGGCAGCTTACCAGGCGGGCAAGCTCTCTTTGAATCCTGTACCAGGTGCGGTGAACTTGATCTTCACTGATTATGCCCAGCCCGGCGACAAAATGACGCTCACGTTCGACACTGCGGCTAAGAAAATCACTGGCTTGAGCATCAATACCTACATGGGGCAGGAGAAAGATGTGGTGACGTTGCAGGTACAGATGTCGAGCCTGCCCGATGGCACCAGCTTTGAATCACAAACAATTCTCAACGCGACGGCGAAGCAGTTGGTGGTCACAACCACTAATTCCGATTACCAAAAAGTGGGCGCGCACTAGCATTGGCTGTTCATTCGACGGAGGAGAAATCCATGAAACAAACCACACGATTGCGTAACGCAGCTTTCACAGCTCTGGCTGTGATCGGCCTCGGGCTTGGGACTTATGCGGTAGGCTCCGTTCTCCATTGGCGTTCGCCTGCCGCAGCAACTGCGGAGAAGGGCGGGTTCAGCGGAGTGGTGTCTGCTGCGACACCGACACAACAAGCGGCCAAACCAGCACCGCCCGCGGTCGTCGGAGGCGGGCAATTTTCCCCTAATGTGGGCCAGGCGTACCCGAACCGTGTCTACTGGGGCGTGGCGCACGTCCACACGGGCTTCTCCTTCGACTCGGGAATGTTTGGGATAACGCTCAGCCCCGACGACCTCTTCCGAGTCGCTACGGGCGGGGAAGTTGTCATGGACAACGGCGTGCGCTTCAAGCAGGACCGCCCGCTGGACTGGGTCTCCATCACCGACCATGCTGAGTATATGGGCATAGCCGACGAAATTCGCGCCGGAAGCCCCGATCTCCTCGCCAACCCGCAGGGCAAGCGCTGGTACGAGATGTCCAAAACGAGCCCTCAGGAGGGTGTGAAAGCCGCCATCGAAGCGGTCCTCTCCATGCAGACCGGCAAACCTGTCTTCGACGCGAGCAAGCTCACAGCCACGGCCTGGGCACACGCCACCGCGGCAGCCGAGAACTGGAACCAGCCGGGCGTCTTCACCACCCTGCACGGCTTCGAGTGGACTTGCGCGCCCGGCGGCAACAACCTTCATCGCACCGTCATTTTCCGCGACAACGCGGAACACGTGAAGCAGATCCTTCCCTTCTCCACCTTCGACAGTCAGGATCCGGCGGACCTCTGGAAGTTTATGGATGGGTACGCTAAGAAAACCGGCGGTCAGGTACTGGCCATCCCGCACAACGGCAACCTGAGCGGTGGCATGATGTATACAGCGGAGACCTACGACGGGAAACCCATGGACAAGGTCTACGCCCAGGCGCGAGCCAGCCACGAACCTCTGTTCGAGGCAACACAGATCAAGGGTGACGGCGAGACCACTCCCTACCTTTCGCCGAACGACGAATTCGCCAATTTTGAGCGCTGGGATATCAATTTTGCGACACTCGGGCCGGCGCCGAATAACGTGCTCCATGGCAACTATGTCCGCTCGGCACTCAAGCTAGGACTGGAACTGGAATCCAAACTCGGAGCCAACCCCTACAAAGCCGGCATGATCGGCGGGAACGATGCCCATGTGGGCGTGGTCACCCAGCGGGAGGATAACTTCTTCGGTGAGTTTGGGAACGGATTGCCGTCGCCGGACCGTTGGAAAACTCCACTGCTCGCGGATAAGCGAAGACAAGCCGATACTCTCGGTCTGGAATGAACAAGCTGCGGGTCTAGGGGGTGTGTGGGCGCGCGAGAACACTCGCGAGGGAATCTGGGATGCGCTCAAGCGCAAGGAAGTTTATGCCACTACGGGCGACCGGCCGATCGTACGCGTGTTCGCGGGCTGGGAGTTCGCGCAGGCGGACCTTGAGAGGTCCGACTTCGTGGAGAACGGCTATGCCCATGGCGTGCCCATGGGCGGTGATCTCAGCAAGGCGCCGAGCGGCAAGCAACCGGTCTTCATGGTCCACGCGATGCGCGACCCCGACGGCCCCAACCTCGACCGCATTCAGATCGTCAAGGGCTGGCTCGGAAAAGACGGCAAGACGCAAGAGCGCATCTTCGATGTCGTTGTTTCTGGCGGCCGCAAGATAGGCCCAGATGGCCGCTGCAAAACGCCGGTCGGCAGCACGGTGGACGTGGCGAATGCAACCTACACCAACACCATCGGTGCCGCGACGCTGGAGGCGTACTGGAAGGACCCGACGTTCGATGCGACGCAGCATGCGTTTTACTACGTGCGTGTGATTCAAATCCCGTCGCCGCGCTGGACCGCCTACGACCAGAAGCGTTTCGGCATCAAGATGCCCGACTACGTTCCAATGACGGTCACCGACCGCGCCTACACTTCGCCCATCTGGTATACACCGGCAAAATAATCCACCCGGAGGAAACAGTGCCGTAGTGTTTTGGGTGATGATTTACAGATCCCAACTCGGCCCCAATGCTCAGAAACTCGCACAGAACTATTGACAAGTGACAATTATTACTTTACAACAGCTTGTAATGATCAGGAGCTTAAGCACCGAGGCCTGAAACGCCTCTATGAACGAGGCGACCGAAGTGGCATACGACCTGATCTCCTGGAGACGGTTGAGCGAATTCTTACAGTTCTCGATTCCGCCGCGACACCGCAAGCTCTGGATATCCCCCGGTATCGGCTGCACACGCTTAGGGGCGAATTGAAAGGGTTGTGGGCTGTGACCGTACGGGCCAATTGGCGCATCATCTTCCGCTTTGAAGGGAATGATGCATTTGACGTTGAACTGATCGATTATCACTAGGGAGGACGAAAATAGTATGCCTATGAAAAACCCCACTCATCCCGGTCTCGTCGTCCGTCATGATTGCCTTGAGCCTCTGGGACTCTCTGTAACCGCAGGAGCAAAGGTGCTCGGCGTAACACGGCAGGCTCTCAATAACATCGTGAACGGCAAGTCCGGGATTAGCCCGGAGATGGCTATACGGCTATCGAAGGCCTTTGGCAGCACGCCGGAGACGTGGTTGCGAATACAACTCGCCTATGATCTCGCAGAAGCGCGCAAGAATGAAAGCAAAATTAGGGTTCGCCGTCAGCACCTTGAAGAGCTGCACGTATCCTGAGCGGCCCATACTAAAAACCTCATTCGTACTCATTTGGCGGTGCCGAGGTGCTTCCAATAGCCCGGGCGTGCTGGTTTTGGCGTGAACCTATTGGGTGACTGAGTTCGAACTGGAAGTCAGACACGCCGACAGTGGACCGCAGAAGTACATGGAGCCTGAGGAAGGACCCGCCCAATCCCCGAGATTCCGTTCGGACTGAAATTGTCAAGCTTGGTGGATCATTGATTCTTATCGCCACTTTTTCCAGGCATGTTTTTGTTAAAGGGTTTCAGACCACACTCTGCGCTATTGTGGGAGACATCCTGCTGGAACGCGCCGCGCAGAAGCGGTTATGGCCGGACACGTTTGTCGATGTCGATCACAACCTGAATACAGCCATCAAGAAGATTCGCGAAGTATTGGGCGACTCGGCGGAAAGCCCGCGCTTTGTCGAGACGCTGCCGCGGCGAGGGTATCGATTTATCGCACCGATCGAAAGCGTTGAGCCCGCTCCGCCGCCTGCGCCACCACGCGGCAGGTCTCTTCGTGTCCCAATACTGATCGGGGCAAGCGTGTTACTGGCCGGTGCCCGAGATGTGGCGGCTAGTGCGCACTTCGACGGGAACGACGTTAGCCCCGGCTGTGGCTAAGAATCCGTTGAGCACTACGAGATGTCCGATTACGGTTGCCTTCACTTATGCCAAGTAGAGTTGGGTGCAAAGCTGCTGCATCCTGCCGTGGTGATATTGCTCGTTTGCTTACACGTGGGCGCTGCTGCGGGACACCGCGTGGTAGATGAGCAGAACGATGACTGCGCCGACTACGGCGACCAGGATGCTGTAAATATTCACGCCAGTCACGCCCATGTGGCCAAAGGTGTTGAAGAGCCATCCGCCCACAACGGCCCCGACGATTCCTAACACAATGTCTATTAAAAGGCCCTCGCCAGACTTGTTGACGATTTTACTGGCGATGAAACCTGAAATGAGCCCAAGAACCATCCACGTTAAAAATGACATTGAGTCCTCCTACTGCGCGAACAGTGTGCCGGCGTAGCCGTAAGGTACGCCGTCTCATAGACACATAATGCAGCCTGTCCAAGTTTGGGCGCTGTTCCGTTTTGTACAGGTACGAGGCGTTGCTGGGGTAATTCTTGATTGCGTCGGGTAGTTGGACATCTGGCTACTAATACTCAATTTCTCCCGTTCCCCGCATATGAAATTGTCTTGTTTAACGGCTCGCGGCACCAAATGACAGGGCGACTCGCATGGAGGTGAATCCCGCAAAACTTATTGCGGTTCTTGCTGCTGTTGCTTGTCGATGTTTACGGCAGCTTGCTGATCGCAACCGTCACCAAACGCAGCACGGTCGGGAGATGTCGCTAGCCGTGGTGACCGCGGATGTAGACGTGGGCGACCTGCAGTCGGTAAAATCCCAAAACTTAAAAGCACTTTTCTCTGCGGTCAACGAGCCTCTATGACGATCTTCCACGGATAGATCAGCGCGGTCTCCTCTCCAAAAGAAACTTGCAAGCGCACGCCATCCGTCGTATCGACGATGGCCTTGACGGTCGCCTCTACGATTCTGCCGTCCGACAGTTTCACCACAAGTGGTCGCCGATTTGGGCATCATCAACAGGGCAACTATGGTTGGATGATATAGGTCGAACCCCCGGAGCCACTCAGACCATCCAAATCACTTCTCAGAGAATCCACGTTAGTTCTCAAATCAACTGTCTCGTTCCACGGAGAGTTCACTTCGCCCTCCAGACTGCCCGTTGCGCTTTGTAGAGAATCCAAATCGACTCGCAAGCTGTCCACCACGGTTCGCAACTCGGTAGCCTCGGTTTGCAGTTCCTAGTATTTGTCCTTTAAGTCTATTACGTCGACCTTGAAACCTTCGCGACAAAAAAGAATTCCAAAGCTTGGCGAAACCTCATAAAGGAATTCAATGCCCTGAAATCAACGCAAACGACTGATTAGATGATTAGATAGTCTGCCTCACGGCTGCACGCGCAACTCCGGCGCTTTTCATTGAACGCTTACTGCGCTAAATCTGCAAGCTTGTACAAACGCCGATTACTTTTCTTTTGACTCGTTCTTGGGCGACTTCGCCTTGAGTACCGCAAGTAGTTCCTTCGCCGAAGCGGGAGCTGGTCCGGCTTTACCGCCAATGATCTCGGTGGCAGTCACTTTCTTGCCATACAGATCTGTATTTGCGTCGTCATCAGGTCCGAGCGACGATCCCTCTAGAGAAACGCCGGCAAACACACCCTGCGCTCTGGAATAGGAGAGCATCTGTGCACTCATCGCCGCATTCGTGGAGGCTTCCGCTTCCCGCCCAACTGGACCGGCGGCGATACTGGCATCGGCACCGAGCTTAGCTTTCCCATTCATTAGGGCGCGCGCTCCCTTGTCATTCATTACTAGAATGACGAAGTCGCTAGATTGGCCGCCGGCCTGAAGACCAAAACTTCCGCCAGCCGATTGCATCATCGTCGGAGCGCTCCACGGGCCGTCAAAATTTTCTCCTCCCCGACACGTCATCACACCTTTGCCATATTGGCCCGCAATAATGAATCCAGCCTTCTTTACGGACGGGAGAACGATAACGCACTCCGCCTTATTCAGCACACTGATGGGAACGCCGCTGGATGACGAAAGAAGCTCCTTCATTACATTGCCCGATTCTTTTACTCGCTCCTGCTCATTCTTGTCATCCGCCGCGATCGCAATGCTTGGAATACTTAGGCACAGAACGGCAACGGTCAGCAAGGCTATTCCCGTTAGCTCTCGGTGTCGATTCAACATATCCTTCCTCCTTTGGTTTTTGCCCGCTCAGACTTTTCAAATGGGAACTCGCCGAATTTCAGTCGCCCAGCAACTCGTCAAGTTCCCAGCAACGTAATTCCCTCGATAGCCGTGATCTTTACGAAGAAGATCTCATCGGCTGTGTATTTCCGACGTCTGTCTATTGTAGGTCGTACACGGCCGTGCTTGTGTACTTTTTGCCTTGGGCATCGGTTCCGTGCGAGGTCACCGTTCGGCTCTTGCCGTCGTCGGATGCGACAATCCTACCGGTAGTCGTAACCTTCGTGCCCTTTTTCACCCGAAAATCTAACTCATGAATGCCTTTTCTTGTGTATGAACGCGAATCTTGATTGGGATCGCCCTTAACGGGATAATCTTTGCCGTCAAACTTGCCTGTCCACTCGCTCTGCGTCGAATTGCCAGCGCCGTCGATGCCATCTGTCGTAACCTTAAAATCGATGCCTTCGGCCTCGTAGACGACCTTGTTGTTCTTCGGCGCCCCAGGCGCAAGTTTGGATTTGGCCTCATTCAGTTTCCAGGTGCCCATAAAAGGGTTCTGGGCGAAGCACACTGCCACTCCAATAAAACACACGACTACAGTCAGTACGATTGCTCTTGTTTTCATGCCCCCTCCTTCCGATTTCTTTCTTGGTCGAACTTTACGCGATAAGCTTCCGGATTGCTGCCGCTGATAGCGAGATCCCGCAGAAAAGAGCTCCAAGCAGTCCGAAGAGCGGGAGATTGCTGGCCGCCTTGGGTAGTTTTGTAGGTGCTGGTTCGGTGGCAGCCGATTCGGCGGAAGCCGGTGCAGGTGCACCCGCAGCCACAAGGATCGGGACATCGGGCTTTGGTTCCGACTGCGTAATCATTATGAACCACCAGAGGGCTCCTACAAGAAGTCCAATCACCGTAAATACAGGTCTACCACTCGCATTTTGCAAGGAAGGCCAAAATTGGGCGGGACCGTGAGATGCTTCTGATTCTCGTTACATGTATCACATCTCGAGCCATAAGTGAAGGCGCTAAATCAACCGGGAACGGTCAAGCTGTTTTGGGACATGTGGAAGCAGTCGTAGTAGACTGTTGTTCCCTTCCTTTGCCGCAAATTCTTGCGGAGATAAACATGACCGAAGAAGGTAAGCACACCATCCTGTTTGCAGCGACATTGCTGTCTGTACGCAAAATCATCGACGCACTGGATTCGTCCAAGCCGAATCCGGGCAAAGATTTCTTCATTGATAAAGCGATCAAAGAAGCGGCGGCGATTCTGGAGAAGATTCACCAGCGATGGCCTGCGGAGGGTGTCAGCGAATAAATGGGGTGAGATTGACCGCTGGTGTCGTAATCCGCTGTGCGGAATCGGGGCTACTTGGTAATAGGAAGACACAGGTCGGCGATGTGGTTGACTACTTCCTCTATACGCTCGTCATATCGCCACACATTTGATCGCCTGACGGAAGACTGACCAACGCCCGGTTGGTCGGGTCTGAGGACAATGCGATCCGTCTCGTATTCCTTGACGCGGACAATGCATTGGACTACGGTGAGTGAGTATCTTGAGGATCTACCTCTTGGATATACTCTGACAGTCGTAGTTTTGGCTGGTCGCCCGCCAGACAATTCCACGCAACACTAAAGCCCGCCCAGAAAGAAAGAGAATCAATATAATATGACTCCGGATGAACTCAACAACATCGTAGTTGAATTGAAACGACTAGGCTCTGAACTAAATCTAACCGACCAGCAGAAAGAGGGTCTCAAAACCTTTTTGACTGAGAAATACGAGAAGCTGCAAGAATACAGAAAAGAGAATCCTAACATCTCGAAGGAAGACGTTGCCCAATACATCGCCAAGAATCGCAGCGCCGGGCGCGAGAAACTTGAAAAGTTTTTGACGCCTGAGCAGCTTACGAAATGGGATGCGGAGATCGCAAAGGCTAAGGACTTCCTCAGCACGCGAGCTGCATCTGCCTAGATCCTAGAAGCGGTCTTGCAATATCGAAGAAAGCCCAGTCACAAATCTTCGACGAATCCTGATCGAAGGGAATCGATCAAAGGGCGATTATTTCCGATAGTCGCCCTTTTCTATGCCTGAAAAGTCGCAAAACCGTCCCAGTACCCCCATGTTCGGCTTGGATACTTTGGTACATGATGCCTGCTGAAACCACTTCAGACCAACGGGTGATTCACCGAATGCTTCTCGAAGGTGACCCGATGCCCGTCGGTCCCTGGAGGTGGAAGAAACATGACTGATGAAAAAAAAGGAGGACTAAATGCATGCTGAACATTCCGAGAAAACAAGCGCAAAACAGAGGGTTGCCCATGAGTTTGAAGAACTTGCCATCATCACTTTGTACCTCGCTTTTTTCTTTTGCGCCCTGGCGACCTACAGCATGCTCTTGCTGGACAGGTTTCACGTCTCGTATTTCGCCTATGGTACTGCTCTTATCAACGCCCTCGTCATCGCCAAGGTGATTCTCATTCGGAGAAGCCGTACACGCTGGCAAGAAGTTCGAGAATAAGGCTTTGCTCTATTCAGCTATTTGGAAAGCGCTTGTGTTTGGCTTGCTTGTCTTTGCGTTCCATCTTCTTGAGGAGATGATCACGCACTTGGTGCATGGAAAAGGTTCCGCGGGAGCGCTTCACAACATACGCATCGACGACCTGCTCGCTCGCACGGTCATCATCTTTTGCACTTTCATTCCGCTCTTCGCCTTTCGGGAACTCCGACGCGTGATGGGCCAGGATGAATTTCGGGCTCTCTTTTTCCATTCAGCATCGCCCACGAAATCCACTTTGAGCGGCCTCTGAAGGTCAACTCCTCGTGTATTCGGAAATCACGTCCTGCCGGGTTCGCACGGACCAAACCGCAAGCGGGATTCTAGCGGACAGTGGGCCTATTCAATGGGCTCATGCAGATCTCGCTGGCCTATGGCTCGACGGAGCAGACTGTGAGGGTATCAACCCGTTTGGCGCTCGACTCGTCAAGACCAGCTTCGCGCGCAATGCAATCTGCGCAATGCGGAGCTTTCTTTTTCAAACGCTTAGGCGCCAATTTTCGTGGCGGCCGCGCAGGTCTTGACCCCAAAGATCGCGGGTTCACAACGTCGATCTGTTCGCCGAGCACGTTGCGAATAATCACGACGGGAACTGGCTTGGGTGCGGCGAACCGATTCATTCTGCACCTCACGTCGTAAAAAAGGATTTCCGGTAAATCCTGATTCGTTGCGCGAAACGGCTCTGCGGATGTGGCAACATCGGCAATCCCGGCGCCCTCTTGCATAGTGGGGTCTGATCCTGCTACCCCAATTTCTTGGCTTTGGGGAGGCATATGGCTAGTTTGTCTTCGTTGACTTGCCTCACGGCGCAACCTAAGATGAGCGCCAATGGCGGACTCCTCATCGCTCATCGGCCAGACCATCTCGCACTACCGTATCGTAGAAAAGCTTGGCGGCGGTGGGATGGGTGTCGTTTACAAAGCCGAGGACACCAAGCTCGAATCGCTTCGTTGCCTTGAAGTTCCTTCCTGACGGGTTCGCTCCAGACTCACAGGCCCCGATGATTCGCTATGGTGTCGATTGCATGCGCCAGTACAGCCGATGTACTTCCTTATCGGACTGCTACCGACTGCGACGGTTTTTGATTAACTGGGCACAAAACGGGGCACAGCTTTGGGCAGGAATAGAATCTGTTTTTAGCAACCTCTCTTCGTCACGTTTGATTAATTTTGATTTTTTTAAACGACTCCGGGACTGGCCCGGAGTCGAGCATGTGGCTTTCGCGCACGCTCTGACCGCGTCACACGGTTACTAACTAAAACCGTGTCCCTTTTGCGCGTATTTTCTGATCCTTTCGGCATCGCTACCGTCCTAAGTCGGCTGCGCCCTACCTGCTAACTGAGTGCGCCAGTGTGCTATAACCTGCTACTGGTAGTCAGCCCGGCGACGCGTGTGATTTCTCACTATGCGACATGCGAAAAGAGGCACTTTCAGGCTACTCCGGAAGAGTAGCGCAGCCGAACGCATGAGAGGCATCGCCAACTGATTCGGCTGGCTATGTACGGGAGCCTTTGAACCCTCGTTCAACTCTCCACCGTCCCTACCTTCCACCCTCATTTGTTGCGGCCAACTTTCCTCTCCCCTCCAGCGCCGCCACCAAATCCTTCGATCCCGCTCCCCAGCGCGAGATCGTTTTGATCGCCTGCGTGAACGGCACATTCAGCGGATGCACCCGCTCCGCACTCAAGATGTACACCGCTCCCGCCAGTGGCGTCGGAATCGACGGCACGAACACCGTGAACCGCCCGTCTCCCAGTTCTTCAATAATGAACGCCGGCACCAGCGCCTCCTCCACCTCCGCAAGCGCCGGCTTCCACGCCGCCTCCCGATCCTCTCCGGCCAGCCGCTGCGTAAGGCTGCGAATCAGCGCATACCCCGGCATCCGGTCAAAGAACGACTTCTCCACCCGATTCCACAACCGGTACCCGATCCGGGTACGCAACGCCACCCCAATCAGAAAGCAACCCACCAGCACCAGCAGCAACGACAGCACCTGATCCGCCGGAAGCCACTTCGGCAGCAATTGCGCGAACGGCTTCATGATCCCCGCCAACGACTTGATGCCCTTCAGCACCAGCAACACGGCCAGATAAATCGGCGCCACCACCAGCGCCCCCGCCACCAGCCGCCCTAAGACAAATTCGCTGAGTTTTTTCATCGAGCGACCCTCCTTTGAGAAGGCCGGTCTCCGCGGGATGCGATACGCTCCCAATGTTTCGACGTGCTCGAAGCACAAGATAAAGGAGACCGGCTATGAAGAAGATTAGCACTGTGCAGACATTTCTGGTCGTTCAATCGTAATAGCTGTCGTGTTCAAACCTGCTGACTGCCGATGTGCAACATAGGCGGCAATCTTCTCCCCTGTGACTTGGTCAAGACGAGCCGAAGCAATCCGTTGAAATTTGGAAAGCCGCCGTGTCCCACCGCGATACCAGACAAACGTATTGCGCTTGGCCCTAAATGTGGCCTCGACCCAAGGCATGAACTCCTCGCTCAAAGCCTTGCAAAGGGCGAGGTTGGTATCCGCGAGAGAAAGCCCGTGCCTACTCTGGCGCACTTTATCTGAATGTGCTGGCTGTTGAACAGGAAGTGGTAGTAGTAAATCCGTCCGCGCTTGTAGATCGCCATTCTAGACATCAACCGGCCTTCTCATGGAAGGACCTATCAAAGATATTTCGCGGGGTCGACGGTAAGGAGGTAGAGAAACTACCGAAGCGTTAGCGTCATTGCCTTGAAATCAAAAGTCGTTTGGTGTGATTGCTGCAAGAGATCTATGCCGAGGTTTCCGTCGAAGAATTTGCTGGATTCGGTAGTGTGCGCAAGCAGGACCGCAGCAGAACTGAGGACTACCGGGAAATTCCCAATGCTGAAATGCAATGATGAGAGAATGGCGGCATCCATGTTCTTCGAACCCCCCACTCCCTCCATTTTGTATGATTCTGATTTTGGCGCGTTGCGCATGAGTTCGGGAAACATCGCCGCAAAGGGTGGATAAAGGTCTGTGTTTGTTGCGCCCGTATCTAACGTGAAGGCGAGGCTGCGATTTTCGAATTGAATCTGAGCGATCGGATGGTGCCCGTCGAAGCACAGATCTGCATGAGGGCCATGTTGGTCCAATGACTTTGACCCGATCTCAAATTTCCTATCTGCCCCCCAAACAAACCTCTGAAGGGCGAACAGAACGGGCATTCCGATCAGTCCGCGAGAGCCAGGCGGCAATTGGTTGAAGGGAGGCTGTTCGTCAGAAACCACAAGGAAAGCGACATTCCTCAGACGGATTGAACCAATGGATAGCTCATCCGCGATGGCGATCTGTGAATCGAGTTTCGTGCCGGTCACGTCGCCTTCTTTGATCGTTGCTGCGAGGACGTGCAGTCCGAAGCGTTTGGCTTCCGACTCGGTCAAAACTGATATGTCCGCTCCAGTATCAAACCAATACGTAGCTGTCACACCAGAGATCGAGAACGGTAATCCTGCCTCTTGGAGTTGTAGTGTAGTGAAACGTCTCCTCGTAACAGCCAGGTCAGGAAACCCACCGAGCGCGGCGAGGAATGGACGTTCATCTCCGGCATCGGAGTCTTCAGGTCTCAGAGCAAGCACGGCATCAACATTGGTCAATGCCTCCCGGTATTTTCCCTGCCGAAAATAGGCAGAAGCAAGCAGCCTATGTGCCTCAACCGCTTTATCCGATTGCGGGTCGGAGTTAATTACAAATTTCAGCTTCTCGTTACACCGTTGCAGGTCATTGAATGCACACGCCACAGCACCTTGATAAAAAAGGGGAGTGGTCCTGTTTGCTACGAAATCGCGAAGTTCGAACCAGCGATGTGTGTCGTAAAGCGACTTCAGAGTTCTGTCGTCATCGGGTGTGGCGTCGGTCGCGACGAGGCAAAGAGGAGCGAGTGCAAAGGAACATGCCGCTAGGGCTATGGCTTTCAGTTGATGTGACTGCATATTCCACCACGCGAACGAAGGTATTCTAACTGAATAGTGTCGTCTTACAGAGTGCCCTTCATGCGGCTTGACAGGTTCGAGTGCCTGGTAAACGTTAGCACTCTATCGGAGGCGCGTTTTCAGGAAAGACTAAAGGGGGCGCGGTGTTCTGCGCGCGTTCGATAGACCCGTTTGGAGGAAGCCGCTGGCGCGGTGTGTGGGCAACTATTTATGCGTTTTCAATGGTGTTTCTTGGCTAGGGAAAAGCGAGAGGCACCGTCTGGGAGGTAAGACACCTACCGAAAATTCTGATTTAGGATGGACGTTGATGAGCCAAAGCAAATCATCCACGGTCGAAGTCATCACTTTCCAGAGGTACGGACACAACCCCAGCAACTGAGATGAAGGCCAGCCGCTCAGAGTGAAGGCGAGTTGAAGGTTAGGAAGTGTCAAGGATGCATTCCTGTCTCCTATCGGTCTCAAGGAGCTTTGCGGCGGTCAGCCGTTCCAGCACGGACATCGGTCCGTGGCAGCGGGGACATCGCCAGAGAGCGGGCAGGCGGAAATGAGTTGCAGGTGTTTGTTCTGGCAAGTTCGGGAGAAGAGCGCGACAGAGCGGAAGCAGTTTGTTGCGTCTTCGATTGGCGAGCCAGCCGAAGTAGCGAATGCGCGGGAATCCCTTTGGCAAGAGATGCTGTAGGAAGCGGCGCAGAAATTCCTCGCAAGTCAAAGACATGGTGCGCTGCTTGTTGTGATGTGCATAGTCCTTCCATCGGAAAGCGACGTGGGAATCGCTGACCGCGAGAATGCGGTGATTGGAAATAGCCACGCGATGCGTATAGCGAGCCAGATAGTGCAGGACATGTTCTGGACCGCCAAACGGTGGCTTGGAGTAGACGACCCAGTCTTCACGAAACAAGGTGCGCAAGAATGCTGCGAACTGTGTTTCGTTGGCTAGCGAGAGGCAGTCTCCATAGAACGCCAATTTTCAAACGCCCCAATCGAAAGTGCCCCGGCTTACAACTGAGCCCACTTTCTACGTCCCTCTCGGGGCACTTCCGATTGAGTCATAGCGTTTCACAGGACTAATGTTGAGTTCGGTAAACATTGGTCGCTGAGCGCATTTGCCTGAAGGCAACAGTTGAGCCAAGGGTCACTTAGCTGGAAATGCGACTATTCGGCCAAGCGACGAGAAGCCCGTTCTAACTAAGCCTCCGCCGCCAGCCTTAGCTGTATCTCGCGCATCACGATCATCAATACTTCAACTTCTTATTTCGCCTGCGCTAGCCCCGCAACAACTGCGGCAACTTTATCGAGTATCTGATTCCAACCCTCTACTTGCCCGCTGTTTTTTGCGTTCTCCATGGTTTCATTTCCAATGAAGGTGAGTTTCGTCTGGCCGTTTCCAAAGTCCTCAAAAATAACCACGTCGTGCGCATCGTCTATGGCCTCATGTTCTATTCCATAGTGCGCAGGCTCAACCTTGTTTCCCTTGGAGTCGGAAAAGTACATGGAGTAAACGATCTTCTCGTGCAGAACAATCTCGTGGTATTCCCCAGCATTCCAGCCCTCCTGCCCATCCGGCGCTCTCATGCAGCAGAGAAATTTTCCTCCTACGCGAAAATCCATCTCGCAAAAAGGAGCAGTAAAACCCTTCGGCCCCCACCACTGCATCACATATTTCGGGTTTGTCCACGCCTTCCAAACCAATGCGCGTGGGGCATCAAAAACTCTAGTGACAACCATCCGCTCTGTCTCGTTAACCGTGTTTTTTGTCATCTCCGACCTCCTCTTTTTTCATTTGATTCACAACCACATCCAACTTGTCGAAACTCTCTTCCCAGAATCGGCGATAGCTAATCGCCCAGTCGCTGACTGTCTTTATCGCCTCTGGCCTAAGCGTGCACACGCTCTCTCTTCCACGCTTCGTCTTGATCACAATCCGCGCCCGCACCAGGTAGGCAATATGTTTTGAAATCATCTGCTGCGAGAGTGCAAACGGTTCCGTCAATCCATGCACTGAGGCAGGCCCATGGGAGAGTCGTTCGATCATCGCCCGGCGGGTTGGATCAGACAGAGCCACAAATGTTGTATTTAACTTATCCACAACCATATGGTAGTGAATTATCCGTTGATGTCAAGTGTGGATTTTGGAGTTCCCGATTTCTGTTTCCTGATCTCTGAACCCTGACACCTGCGCTAATTTAACTACGCTGGCCACCGCGGCCTGCTTTGACACTAAACGGCAGCCGCACTGCTGTGTTGAACGACGCTTGACTGTGCAATCCGAAGCTATCGTCTCGTGAACCACGATAGGTACCGATAAGTCCTAACGCAACGGACATCAAGTGGATTTGGGACCCTAAACCCCTTCGCGTTTACGTCAGGGTAGGACCTGAATTTCAAGTTCCATCGCACGCCCATCCCGGATTGAAAATGCCCGGATGGGCGTAGTTGCGTACGGCCGGGGCGTGACGATGAAATGGATCGCTTCAGCATAGTGGGCCAGCGCGATATCTTTGGGCGAAGGCTCGTTCGTGTCCAGCCAATGCGGATGCGAGTGGTAGAAGCCGAGGAATTCCAGCCGCCGCTTGCGGAGTTCCCCCATCACGCGCACGATCTCCTTGGCCGCAATTTCGAAATTCCTGACTGGATCAGCCGCGACGTTCTTCGCAGGGAACGCCCGCGTGATTAGTCCGTTCTGCCCTGCCAGAATTCCGCAGCATTCCCGATGCGGCTGGCGGCGGGCATGCTCCAGGAGTTGCCCGTATACTTTGCGGCGACTTCGGACGGCTCGCTTCATTCCGGGAGTATATAACGAGGCGAATTCGTGAATCGAGTGACGGGCGCGGAGAGACTACCCGGTAAACGGACAAGTCACGTACCATTACTTCACTGGCCCCCGATTTTATTACGGCTACTCCCGAATACGGTGCATGTTCCACTGATCATCTTGTTTCTTCCTCAATTGTCCTCGCTGGTGTTGCTGATTTTCTGGATGATCCGCGTGCGGTTCATTGGTTGGTACAAGGAGCACGCTAAGTCTGGTGAACGAGCTAATCGACTACTTGGGTACTATGAGCCACACATTATAAAAGGGCGCCTCTTTGGGAGTAGGTTTTGAGCGTTGACCTCAACCCCTACAGAAAGGAACACCCTTTATGACTAGCACCAAATATATCGGTATGGATGTGCACAAGGAAAGTATTTCGATCGCGGTCATGAACTCCGTCGGCAAAGTTGTGATGGAATGCGTCATCGAGACCAAGGCCAGCATGATTCTGCAGTTTATCCATGGGCTACGCGGAGATTTGCACGTCACCTTTGAAGAAGGAACCTGGGCTACCTGGTTGTACGACCTGTTGAAACCGCACGTCACGGAGGTCGCGGTGTGTAACCCGCGAAAGATTGCCCTGCTGAAAGATGGCAGCAAGAGTGATCGGATCGATGCACGGAAGCTGGCCGAACAGTTGTACATGAACAAAATCAAGTCGGTCTATCACGGAGATCACGGCTTGCGAACGTTGAAGGAGCTGGCGCGCAGCTACCTGACCATCACCAAAGATCTCACGCGGGTCATGAATCGGCTCAAGGCGTTGTATCGCAGTTGGGCCATTCCCTGTGCCGGCAATGAAGTGTATGCACCCCGTCACCGATCGGAATGGCTCCTACAGCGGCCTGGGGTTGGAAACGCATGACAGCGCACAATACCGCGTAGAAAACCTTCAGCGGTCCAGCTGCGTTGCTGGCTCTCATCGCCGCACCCTTGAAAATATCTTTGAGGTCGTGGTTGTGGTCCTTATTTAGACCACGAACCGGATCGAGCGTCTCAAGAAGCCGATGGCCACCGCCAGGAAATGGTTCCCAGGGATGGAACGGACTCTCAGCCAGAGACGCTCAAGCTGCTTGTGGTTTCAAATAGTTGGCCTCGAAACGGACCTCCTTCTTCCAGACGTCCATGTCAGGCCCGTGCTTAAAACACGCGAGCCTCCGGACCCACCCTATGCCCCCTTGGACATATCGAAGAAAGCCATAGGCCACGTGTCTCCAATAGGACCATGCGTTGCCACTCATCGAGTGGATAACCGTCAGGCTTGATGTTTCAGAAGACGAATGGCGCCGCAACAAGGATATGGAACCACAGCGAAGAGGAAGCGATCCTCCGCTTCACACACGGAAACGAAACAGGACCTTAAGCCTAAGGAAGACCACTCTCGGATCGAGAGTGCACGTTCAACCAGGGTCGAAAGAACTATGGTCGCAATCACAGCCGACCTGAAAACAAAGGGGTTGGTGCTGGGAATGGGCCATTGCTGCACTCGGCTTTCATGAGGTTTCGCGGGCCGCTGCGGCCCTAAAGGACAGATGGGATGACTTCCTTTCCCGCACTCTCCTCGCATCGCACTCATCTCCCGATTTCGCCATTCTGATTTACCCCGCGACTCTACCACGATGAACCTTTCGGAGTGGAATTGTCCGAGACCGTGTATGCCCTGGACTCGACGACCATCGATCTATGTTTGTCGCTGTTTCCGTGGGGGAAATTCCGTCGCCGCAAGAGTGCGGTGAAACTGCACACGCTATTGGATCTGCGAGGCAGCATTCCGACCAATGTTTATGTGACTGGAGGCCAAGTCCACGACGTCAACATTCTGGACCAACTGCTTCCCGAAGCCGGAGCGTTTTACTTGCTCGATCGCGGTTATGTGGACTTTGCCCGCCTGCATTTCTTCACCCAAGCTTGTGCCTTCTTCATTACTCGCGCCAAAAAGAATATGCAGTTCTGGCTCCAAAGGCCGGTCTCCAGCGGGATGCGTTACGCTCCCAATAATCGACGTGCTTTGAAGCACAAGATAATGGAGACCGGCGATGAAGAAGATTAGCACTACGCAGGCATTTAGTAATGAAATTTTGAAGGACCAGAAGCTAACGATCGGTGTGGATTTGGGAGATCGCTCGAGCGCGTACTGCGTCTTGAACGAAGCAGGAGAAATTATTTTGGAACACAAACTGGCGACCACACCGGAAGCCATGAAGCAGGTATTCGGTAGCATGCCGCGGTGTCGCATAGCGATGGAGACGGGGACGCATTCTCCGTGGGTGAGTCGGTTATTGACCGCACTGGGACACGAAGTGATCGTGGCGCACGCCCAGAAAGTGCGCTTGATTACCAAGAGTCGGCGGAAAGACGATCGCAGACGCAACACTTCCGCCGCTTCATGGAGAGTTAGGAGTCGATCTCCGGCGGTCGGGATCTTCACCGCTCTTTGATACGGACTTTTCATTGCACACTCCACTATGACATCCGGCGTTACTTCTGATACCCATCTGCAAGCAACGGAACGTAATGCTCGGGAGGGTCCCGAGAGCCAGTGTGCAATAGTTGTGCAATGAATTTCGCCTTGAGCGAGCTAAGCAAAATGGGCAAAGGCTTTGTTTTCAGTTGGAAAGGTTTGGGGTGGGAGACGGGGATTGAACCCGCGACATTCGGTGCCACAGGCGACCGCGCTTCGAGCGAGGACCTTGTTATCAATAGGATAGCTTCACTCTGAGTGTGAAAAATCATGGTGGTTGGGCTGAGTTGGCTCGGTTCTGTGCAACCAGTTGTGCAACTGTTTTTTGACGCCAGCCAGGTCAAAGACGGGGACTACGTGATTTGCACGGACACTTGGGAAAAGTCCGGCGGCGTATTTCACGCGACTCTAATCTCTAAGCGGCTCTCCCACTCTCCCCACTAGACGAGTTCCGTCTTGTAGCGCAAGTTGAACTCCCCGATAGGGCCCTACCTTGAGGTCTGTCGCGAGCCGCTGCGTCAAATGCAATCCACAATAGCTAACTTCGAAGTGACCGGTCCGAGGTTTTTAGTGCAGAAGAAATGCGAGAATTTTTATATATTAATCGGACAGCCATGGGCTGTGGCGATGTATCCAAAGCGACAGTCGTACTGAACTCAATGTTTTCGCTCAATTTCGGCACAGCTTGGTTATAAAGAGGCAGGAAAATGGTTCGTCCTCCGGTCAGTGCTTCTCCCCACCGCGCTTGTATTTCCATCCTCCTGGCCTTGGTGTTGGCGGGATTAGCGTCTCCGCGACGAGCGAAGCCTCCAGCGGAGCCGCCGGAAACCGTAGTCGTCATCGCCGATGTCCATGGTGACTTTGACGACTTTGTCGCCATTCTCCAGCGCACCGGCCTTATAAACAAGCAAAACCATTGGACAGGCGGCAAGGCGACCTTTGTCCAGGTCGGGGACCTCCTTGATCGCGGCCCCAAGCCGCGCGAGATCTTGGACCTGATGATGGCACTCGAAAAAGAAGCGGCACAAGCAGGCGGCCGGGTAGTATGCCTGCTCGGTAACCACGAGATGATGAATATGATGGGTGATCTGCGTTACGTCACTCCCGTGAACTATGCCAGTTTTGCCGACGGCAATTCCGAGAGGCGGCGGAAAACTGCCTACGACGAGTACGTGAGATGGAGCGGTACTCACGCATCCTTACTAGCCGAGCTTCCCCAGCCCATGGAGTTGACTGAGGCAGAGTGGATGGCACGGCATCCGGCAGGTTTCATTGAGCAGCGCGAGGCCTTTGGTACAAACGGAGAATACGGTCAGTGGATGCGAGGACATGCCGCAATAGCCGAAATTGGAGGGATCATCTTCTTGCACGGGGGAATTCATCCTGACCTTGCCAATACAAAACTTGATGCGATCAATGACCGGATCCGCAACGAAATCAAGACATTTGATGCCTCGAAACAGTACCTTCAGAATGAAAAGTTGATTCTTCCATTTTTTAATTTGCAGGAACTTAATAATGTGCTTCAGGCGGAAGTCATCGCTGAGCGCAAGTCGCATGTCATCGCCAACGATGAACGCCAGGCTAAGATCCTGGAGTTCTTGAGGTATCTAGATTGGCTCAGCGTGCGGGTTGATGGGCCGCTGTGGTTTCGCGGTTACGATCAGTGGAGCGAAGAAGAGGGTACGGCACAGGCGAGCAAGCTCCTGGATGCTCACAAGGCGACACACATTGTGGTAGGACACACGGTGCAGAAGGGTGGTCGCATGCGGCCCCGCTTTGATAACAAAGTGTTCCTGATCGACACCGGCATGCTTAGCAGTTACTACCCTGGGGGCAGGGCGTCAGCTCTGGAAATCTGCGGCGATGCCAAATTCATCGCTGTGTATATGGACCAACTGGTAGTGCTTCTCGATTCCCCGGGGTCGTCGCCTCAAAACGTAGGGCCTGGGGAACATCCAAGTGTGGAGGATGGGGCATTGGCCTCGGAAAAGCTAGCCGTCTTACCCGCCAATCGTATATGTTCTGCAACAACGACCACACCGCGATAAGGTAGAAGGGTTACGAAAGAAGGTTCTGCGGATGAAACGGTGGATCGCGCGTGCTCTGAACGTTCAACCCGGAGATCTGGGGCGAGGCCTGCTTCTGAGTACGTGTCTCTTCCTGATCATCAGCAGTTACATGATGGGGAAGGTGGCGCGCGATGCGTTGTTCCTAGCGCGTTTCCAGGCTGTGCAACTCCCGTATGCAGATATTTCGTGCGCTATTCTGGTGGGGTTCGTCGTGGTCGCCTACGTGCGTTTGGCGCGCCGGACTTCCGTGCGCAACTTGTTGATCGGCAGCCATCTCTTCTTTGCGGCAAACTGCGGTGTGTTCTGGGTGTTGGCGCATTTCTATCATCCAGCGTGGCTGTATCCGGTCTTCTACATTTGGGTGGGTATTTTCGGAGTGCTGGCGCCGACGCAGGTCTGGACGCTTGCAAACTACCTGCTGACCACGCGGGAAGCGAAGCACGTGTTCGGAATGGTGGGGGGCGGCGCAATCTTGGGGTCGATTTTTGCCGGGTTTGTCTCGAAGTCGTTGGCGCGGGTATTTGGCACCGAGAGTCTTCTATTGGGGATGGTTCCGTTTCTACTGATTTCCTCCGTGCTGATCTATGCCGCGTGGAGGACAGCCGATTTCAAGCTCAAGGAGTCGAAAGAACCGCAGGTGCAAACACCGGGAAACGAGCAGAGGGACGTTCAGGGCAGCCTGCGACTGATATTTTCCTCGAAGTATCTGAGTGCCGTGGCGGCGGTTATCTGCATTTCATCCTTCGTAACCACGCTCACCGGATGGCAGTTCAAGGCGATTGCCAAAGAATTCTTGGTAACTAAAGACCGTCTGGCAATGTTCTTCGGTGATTATTATTTCTACGCCGGAATCCTGTCGTTCGTGTTCCAGCTACTGCTCACCACCCGCTTCCTGCGGCGCTTTGGAATTAGAACCATGCTCTTCGTGCTTCCCCTTATAGTACTCCTGGGCTCGAGCGGCTTGCTGATCTGGGGAACCCTGGCCGCGGTGGTTTTCCTGAAAGGCAGCGATCAGGTATTGCGTTACTCGCTCGATAAGTCCACGGTGGAGCTGCTTTACCTGCCGCTGGCGCATCGCCTGAAGTTGCAGGCGAAATGGTTCATTGACACGGTAATTTGGCGACTTGGAGACGGTTTGGCTGGCGTGCTCGTGCTAATTTTTGCGACCTACCTGCACTTTACACCACGGCAACTCAGCTTGATTGTCCTACTGCTGGTCGCGGGGTGGCTAGCGGCTGTCGTCGTTGGGGGCAGGCAGTATCTTGCGGTGCTTCAGGAGTCGATCAACCAGCACAGCCTTAGTGCCGAGCAGGCGTCCGCCCTGGCGCTGGACCGCTCCACTTCGGAAATCCTGGCAAGCAAACTCCAGATTTCCGACTCCAAGGAAATTCTGTATGCCCTCAGCTTTTATGGGGTGGAACGCGCCAGGAATCCGCATCCGGTAATCCGGGATCTCCTCCAACACCCCTCCGGCGAGGTGCGGCAGAAGGCGCTTGCCATTCTCTCGGATTTCGGGGACACATCCGTCATGCCAACGGTACAAGGGATGCTCAAGGATCCCGAGATCGCAGTGCGCACGGAGGCGATGCTCTATTTGGTCCATCACGCGCATGTCGATCCGCTACTGCTGCTTCAGGAATTGAGTGACTTTGAGGATTATTGTGTTCGCTCGGCGGTGGCCGCGTATTTGGCCCGTCCGGGTGAAGCGCAGAACCTGGAGACCGCAAGAAAAATATTGGAGGAGATGGCTGGTGAAGAAGGAGAAGCCGGGCAAAGAACGCGACGGGAAGTTGCCCGGCTTCTGGGGGAGCTCCCAGACTCTTTCGATCCTCTGCTTTCGCGCTTCATGGGAGATCCCTCAAGTGAAGTGGTGTGGGAAGCGATTCGCTCCGTGGGTCTGCTGCGAAAAGAGGCCTTGGCTCCGCAGTTGTTGAAGCAATTTCGTGACCCGGTGCTTCATGAAAATGCGACACAGGCGCTCGTGGCATTTGGGGATTCGGTCCTAGGGCTATTGAGAGACCGCCTGGGAGATCCCAGCGCGCCGGCGGAGGAACGCAGAGAAATTCCCGCGGTCCTGACGGGCATCGGAACGCCCGCCGCCGCGCACGCGTTGTTGGAGAACGTGATGGAAGGCGACGCGACCCTGCGGTTGATGGTCATCAGCGCGTTGAACAAGCTCCACCACGACCACCCGGAGACTCCGCTCGACTATCAGATGCTGGAGACGGTCTTAGCGGGGGAAATACTCGGGCACTATCGCACCTATCAAATCATCGAGGCCATCTCGGTCCCGGGAAGCACTGAAGATGTGGTGGGAGGGGCGTTGGCGGACTCACTTCAGCAGGAATTGGAGAGGATCTTCCTGCTGCTAGGTCTCTTGTATCCCCACTTGGATTTGCACGCGGTTTACCTTGGGCTGCAATCCAAGGACAAAACCGTGTATGACAACGCGCTGGAGTTCCTGGAAAACGTTTTGAAGTCGTCGTTGCGTTCGACGCTTGTGCCACTGCTGGATGGGCGGGTGACGCCGAAAGAGCGCGCACAACTGGCGAACCGGTTGGTGCGCACGAAGTTAGAGAGCCGCGAGCAGGCGGTCAACGAACTCGTTTCCAATGAAGACCCGTGGCTGAAAACGTGCGGCGCATATGCGATTGGATCCTTCCGGATGAAATCTATGGCGGGAAAACTGGAGAGCTGCTTAAGCCACGCAGACTCACTCCTACGGGAAACCGCGCGCGTTGCAAAACTTCGGCTCGAAGCAGATAATGCGGATTCTTGAAATTAGCAAGTTGAAACGCCCCGAGGCTTCCAAGAGCTCGGGGCGTTTCAACTTGCGCTACAAAACCGAACTCGTCTACTGGGAGTGGGAGAGCCGCTTAGAGATTAGAGTTGCCTGGAGTGCGCCGCCCTTGTCCCAAGTGCCCTTGCAAATCACGCGGTCCCCCTCTTTAACCTGGCTGGCGTCAATGTCATTGACCTTCGCGTCGCCGTGATACTGACTGACCCATCGCGTCGAGCTGTCGTACTTGACGGTCCTCTCTAGCGTCGAACCCACCTTACGAACAGTCAGAGTAGACTGCTCCTTATTAATTCTTGCAATATCACCTTCCCAGCTGGCCTCTTTCGCCTGGGCAGGGGCCTCTTGCGCGAACACCACCGTTGCCAGTGGGATGGCAACCACAGATGCGAGCAACAGAGTGAGTAGCTTCTTCATCGTGTTCTTCTCCTTATCACCGGATAACCGGGAAAATCTGATGTGTTGCAAAAAACATTAGGCCTAGGGTCCGAAAAAAGCGAGCTGTGTTCAAACTAGGGGATCAGATCCAATCCACGTCTCGGTTGCATCCCGCATACCGGCTATCCTCCCAGAATCTGATCCCCAGAGGAGGCACTCGCTCAGTTGAGCGGTGCCGTGTGTTTCCGTGGTCGAGTGATTCAGTACAGCACTTCGTTCTCACCTTTCTCAGTGATCAGCTTCTCGAAATACGCCACAATCTTGTCCCGTCGCGCCATCACCGCCTTCACTTCCTGCTTGGTGAGATAGAGCTTGGTTTTTTCTGTGAGCGGGTTCGCGTCCATCGTCTTCAGTTTCTCGAACAACTGCCGGTCGCAGCGTACTAACTCTTTTAGGTTTTTCAGTTCTGTATTGAGGCGAAATGCACGGGTGAAATCAATCCTCCAAATCTTCCAATTCTCACCGATTAGCACGTTGGTCAGGTTGGGATCGGAATCGGAGACCAATTGATCGAAGACCCGAATCTTGTCCATCTGATTGTTCCAGGCATCCGGATCCGGCGGCTCTAATTTCTGTTTGAGTCGCTCCAGCTCATCCATCTTCACCGTCAACCACCAGCTGAGCGAGCCTGCATTGCCTCCCCATGTGCGTTCGACGTATACCGGCACCATGTCGTCCATGCCAAGCAGCTCAGCCAGCTCATAAGCAGCGATGTTGTACTTGTAGGAATCTACGAAGTTCAGTTCGGTGCCGCTGGCAAGATGCTTCGTGAGTTTGTGGTCATCAATAGATTGGAAAGAGGCATCGTGGGTCACGGTGCCGTCGGAAAGAGTAAGCCGCAAGGTGTGAGTGATGCCTTTCTTAGACTGCTGACTTTTCACCACCTTTGCGCTGAGAAGGAATTGCTTAAGCTGCTCCTTGGTTAGGGTTGGCTCGTCCGAGGCAGTCGCGAAAAGCTGCCAAGTCAGACACAACACCGCGGCAAGAATCAACCGTCGCGACCGCAGAAGAAGTGGCTTCATTTGATCTACCGAACTACAGTGGGGCGGAGTTTACTCCTTTCAGCAGTTTTGGACAACCTATAATTAGCGGAATGGTCGGCTCCAAACCCATAGTGGCACTGCTTCAGAATCAAAGAGGACTTGCACAACGGAGGCGCCCTCCCGCTGAACCTCGAGGGCCCGCAACCTGCTCGCCAATATCGTGAATCGTACAAATATTTGGATCGTTCAGGGCGGAAGCCGCTCGGGCTTCACAACGGAATCGTTCCAGAGCTTCGGGATCACGCGCGAGTTCATCAGGAAGAAACTTGAGGGTGACGAACCCCCCGAGCGCGGAGTACTCGGTTTTATAGACGACACCCGGGCCGCCACTACTGAGCTTGTCGAGGATGCGGTAGTGCGAGACGGTCTGTCCGATCAGAGATGAGGAATCCGGCATTTCGCGGACATCTTAGGTTGCGCTCGAAGGCAAGTCAACGAAGAGGGACACTTCTGGGTCAAGTCCTGATTGTCACCATGGAACGACCGGCTCCGATTCGCAGCGCGTGGGTTACGCTGTGAGTCGGTAAGACCAAAACGCAGAGCCACAGGCGAAAGGAGCCGGTCAGTGAAAAGAATAAAATTTGTTGGATTGGATGTCCATGCAGAGACGATTGCGGTCGCCGTCGCGGAGCAAGACGGAGAGGTGAGATCGGTTGGAGTGATCCCGAATCGATGTGAGTCCGTTCGTAAATTGGTAAAGAAACTGGGTCCTGTTGAAGAATTGCAGTTCTGTTACGAGGCCGGTCCGACGGGCTACGTGTTGTACTGGCAACTAACGGCCCTGGGCGCCAAGTGCGAAGTAGTAGCGCCAACACTGGTGCCGGTGAGGGCGGGAGATCGCGTGAAGACGGACCGGCGC
The DNA here is from genome assembly GCA_963748365.1 of Candidatus Acidiferrales bacterium. Taxonomy (GTDB): domain Bacteria; phylum Acidobacteriota; class Terriglobia; order Acidiferrales; family UBA7541; genus Acidiferrum. Next base: position 185,952 of record CAVVJG010000011.1, on the reverse strand, counting down.
GATGCGTTGAAGCTGGCCCGGAGTTATCGAGCGAAAGAGCTGACAGCGGTATGGGTACCGGATGCCGCTCACGAGGCCCTGCGAGATCTGGTGAGAGCACGCGAAGCTGCCAAGAGAGACCAATTGCGGGCACGAAATCGGCTGACCAAGTTCTTGTTGCGGCATGGGAAAAGGCCACCTGAGGGAGTAAATCCCTGGACATTGAACTACATGGAATTGGGTAAGGAAGGACGTGCAGTTCGAGCTGCTGGCGCAACAAGCCACCTTGTTAGATTACCTACATGAAGTAGAACACATGGCCGCACGAGTGACGCGGCTAGAGCAGGCCATCGAGGAAGCCATTCAGTTAGCGCCCCGCCAGATGCGTGAAGTCATCGAAGCCTTACAGGCCTTACGAGGGATTGCGAAGGTATCAGCGGTGACGATTGTAGCGGAACTCGGAGAGCTCTCCCGGTTTGCAGAAGCTCGACAGTTAATGGCGTATAGCGGGACCGTGGCGCGGGAACACTCCAGCGGAGAGAACTGCAAAAGAGGTGGCATCACCAAGACTGGTAATGTGCACTTGCGTCGCATAGTTGTGGAGGCTGCTTGGGCGTACCGTCACGCGCCGGCAGTAACCGCATGCTTGCGCAAGCGGCAAGAGCGAGTAAGTGAAGAGGTGAAAGAAATCTCTTGGAAGGCACAGCACCGTTTACACGGTCGCTATCGGAAGCTCGCCGCTCGCGGTAAAAACACCGGAAAGGTGATCACCGCAGTAGGACGCGAACTGTTGGGATTCATCTGGGCCATTGGAGTGAAAGTGGAAGCCGAACAAAGAAAAGCACTGGGCCAAGCGGCATAGTTTAAATATTTTCGGAAACGTAAAACGCCATGGAGGTGGTACAGGTTGCGGTCTTGGAGCCCACGGGAAGGAGAATCCTCGACCGCGTTATGCGGAAGGTCTACGGACCAACCCGCGCAGATTGTCCGAGGCAGCTCCCGACGGATCACGATTATGCGGCATCGACCCGCGAATATCTGAGTGATCAACTGTCGCAAAGCTTCCTCGACCGCAACCTGGACTACCTCCTCAGGAGGAAAGAATGAAAAACCATTGCTGGTAGTTGACAGGTCGTTCCATATCTAACGCGGTTACCGGTAAAGTCAAGTACTGGAAGCCAAGTTACCGGTAAGCGGACGCCGTGCCTCAACAGCAAAACTTAAATCGGATTCGCAGAGCGTATCTTGTAATGTGAATTTAAGGCGTCGGCGCTTTCGAGGTTTGCACCTTCGAAGCAGTTTCTATGGACTCTTTGAATTGCTTGAAAAGCGGAATGTCCGGGGTGTCGAGTCCATCCTTCTGGTGATGCTTCCAGATTGGCCCCACCAGCGACCCATCCTGGTTGACGAGGTAGACGTAGAAGAGGTCGTCCGGCGACCCCACCTCAGCACCAACACCCGCCGTGACGCCTCCCTCTACTTTAGGTTGGGTCGAACCTCGCTCATCGTGGGGACCACTCTCACCGGGACCGCTTCCGGCATTCCCGCCGACGCTACCTCTGACGCTGGCAATCCGACCTTTGCGAACTACGACGAGAAGTTCGGCTTCGCGCCGTTTGACCGTAATCGCATAACGGTTCCAGACTCGAAGAGCGTCTTGCACATCCACAATAGCCTTCCGGTCTTCAGAAAGAACGTGTGGATTAAAAAAGTCTCCGTCCCAAGCTTCTACATACACATAACGGGAAATCAGAATTGCTTTGGGCACTTGCTCCTGTTTGTTCGACGGGCTTTGGGCGGAAGCGACTGAGATGATGAGAACACCGATGGCGAGCCAGACTGAACGCATGACGGCACCTCTCCTAGACTAGTCGTCACTTAAGAAGATTCTATCCCCCACCAAGGGGTTGTGTGGAGGCAGTCAACTCTTGATTAACGTTAGCGCTTACGGAAAAGTTGGTTTCCGTACTGCTTTTGGACGAGTAAAATAGATAGCACTATGAAGGTCGAAATCGTTCACTGTCCAACGTGACAGAATAATAGTGCCAAGGTCGCGAGTCTCGTGACCCTAATCAAGCAGCGCCTAAACATTGAAGTTGTCTGTACGCCTGGCAAGACTGGCCAGTTCGACGTGATAGCGGGAGGCGAAAAAATTGCCGAGCGCGGCGGAAACTGGCTCACGCGGAGCTTTGGCTCAGGGTATCCAGACCTCGAGAAAGTAATCGAGCAGCTCGGCGAAAAGAATCGTGCTGGAACGGTCCGGTAGGGCCACCAGCGGGCGAGCTTACCGTACAAGCGGGTTCTGGTACCCACATCTCCGATTAGCCGGGTGCATTCGGCAGGTCGATGCAACACCATCTGATGTAAATCTGCTGTGAAAAGGTGGTGTTGCTATGAGATCAGGAAGGTTGGGGCTGGTCTGCGATTGATAAGCGAGAGATTTGGAGTCGATGGAAGGCCGGTCAGACGCTGCATGAGATCGGGCGCGCTTACGGCAAGTGTCACAACACGATTCGCGCGGTGTTGCTGCCTTGCGGCGGCATCCCTCCGTTAGCCCGTCGCCGCTCGCGACTAGCTCTCACTTTCAGTGAGCGAGAAGACATTTCGCGAGGGTTGGCCTCCGGTTCGTCGATTCGTGAGATCGCCGGTGGTCTTCATCGGGCTGCATCGACGGTGAGTCGGGAAATCGCGCGCCACGGTGGCCGACCAGCCTATCGCGCCTATGCTGCGGACCAGCAAGCATGGAACGCAGCGTTGCGGCCGAAACGCTGTCTGCTTGCCGTGAACAGCGAGTTGCGCGACGTGGTTGCGAGTAAACTGATTCTGGACTGGTCACCTGAGCAGATTGCCGGGTGGCTGAAGGCTCAGTATATCCCCACAACGAGAGCATGCGCGTGTCCCACGAGACCATGGACTTAAACAGTGCAATCCCCAGCGCGGAAAGCAGTAGTCGGGAACAAATATCGTAGCTGTTATCAGTTCATCTTAATCGACACGCGGAAACGCCTGTAGTTCGTGTATCGATGTTCATTTCGGAATCTCATGCCGTCGAACACAGCGTCTACGTTCACCTCGCTCGGTACCCACGACGGCGTGACAGTCTCCGGGAGTTGGATTTCCTCGAATGTCATTCCGGTGGTTTGCCGATCAAGCCCAAGTTCGGTAGGTGGCGCGAGAAGATCCGTACGCAATTGGATAACTCGAAAAGTATTCTTCTCGATCCAAACGATCCCCTGGTCATGGACGGCCACTTCTGCCCATCCCACGTTCACTGTGTTTGATATCCTGGTACTACCGAGTAGTTGTGCGAACGCCACAACATAAGTATTTCGCTTACCCAGCATCTGTTCGCCAAGATAGCGGAACGTCGAGTCTCTCTGATGCGCGGTTGAGAAATATAGGCACTTCGTGGTGAAGCCAGTGGTAACCGAGAAACCTTTGCCATTTTCTCTCGGTGCAGCGGATTTCCCGAATGAGTCTTGACGGTACTCCTCAAATCTTGCCGGTTTTTCCTCACGATGCAGAAGAATCATGTAGCTGTAATGCAATCGTTGCTGCTCTAGAATCGCCCCACTATCGTTTAGTTTTTGTTGCGTGACCTCTTCGTCGGCGATTAAATTCATGACGTCGCGAAAATAATCGTCCACTCTGAGGCCAGTATTCTTCAGAATGAACGCTAATTCCCTCTGATCACTTGCAGGTTGGAGTGTTCCCAACTCTGGAATGTGCTCGAGAAGCACTTCGAGTGGTGCTTCTGGATAAAGATGGGCTCCCGAGTAGAAACCTTCGTCCAATCGTTCGACGGTGTGAGCAACATCACTCTTCGTAAGGGTTGTCTGACAGATTCCGGGCAGTGCTACAAAAAGCACACTTAGTAAGCCATATTCGATCAGCACAAGTGGCCGAAGACAGATTCGCAAGTTGCACGATTCTCCGGCCGCCTCACGATTTCTAAAGACCGAATACTTCTCTCTCGTCGAGGGAGCCTTGGACGATCCGGCGACATAGCGGGAGAGGACGGCATTTTTGACGGCTTGGGGCTTTTTGGACCTGCCCTTCATCGAGTGGGCCATTCGGGCTTTGGTTGGCTCAGCGCTCATAAACTACTTGTAGGCTCATTTGTGGGTGACGTCAACGGAAGGAGTTGCGCAGCCTAACGGCTGGCGCGGCACGCTTTCCTTGCCACATTTGCAGTGAAAAGCGGACCACCACGTCGAATGCGGCGATGAATTCCCCAAGACAACCGCGCCCTCCCTCGCGAGACATTATTGGGCGGTTGCCTGCGCCTTGATTGTGCTTAGAACCAATCCGCCGGTGCGGATTTTGTCATGCCCGAAAGGTGGACGGTAATCAGGAAACCGTTCGTGCCGTCATAGGAAAACTTGTGGCCGTCGAAAAGCCAGCGAGCTTGCGTGCGAGTGGAGATTGGAGTCCCATGACTTGCAGTACTCTGCAGACACTCTAAGTCTTCGTCAACTTAGCGACATCAAAATTGACAGACTGTCCAAAAATGAACAGAACCGTCCCCTTGCTTCACCTAGTATGAAGCGGTCCCCGGGTCTAAAGAGTTGACCAGATTGAGGAGAATTCGAGTGAATTGCAAAAGCACATCTTTATTCCTGGCAGTGGTTCTTTCCGCCGCAGCGCCAGCATTTGCGGACAAGATTCCCGTGGAGCTGCGACAAACGGACGGCGTTTTTGGCTTCACGCAAGAATCGATTCACGGAACCGCGGCGGCATTCGATTCAAAGCGGACGAAAATTGACGCGGTTGGGATGCTGGCATACGAGCATCTGACGGCGAACAACGCTGCCGTTGAGCTCATTGATCTTCACGCAATTAGTGGGAATGAGTTTGGCAAAGATTCCGATAAGAATTGGTGGAAACACAAGGGCAAAAAAAGCAAAGGCGGGGATGGTGCGCTCTCTGTCGTTGCCGCGCAGGAACCCGGATCGCAAATACTTCTGCTGTTTGGCCTGGCAGGCCTAGGGATACTTTTCCATCGACGTGGTTCTGTGAAGCAAACAATTTAGAGGTACCCCAGCCGCTAAGGAAAAGAAAAGGTCGTCGCAACCTCCACTAACCCAATAGTTCGAGCATGAACCGTCCAACAACCCCAAAGTGATGACCATGTGATAGAGTTCGCATATGGGATTAGTGTCCCCTCCCCCGAAATTGTTTCGACTTGCACTCGCTCAGAGACGGTTGAAATGCCACGCACGGTTTTATGGATAAAGAGTCGGACTTTTCTGGGTTTCGGCTGCTCCAATTGTGGCTGGGTGTTTAAGCCCTCTGGGGTGCTCGATGTCAGCTCGTTAGACAACATGAAGCGAAATTACGAAGACCAACTTGACAAAGAGTTTGCTTCACACAATTGTGTAGACCATCCAAAGTCCACAGCACCTAAGACTCCTAGCTCACTGTGAAGGTATTGATAAAAATTTCCGCCAACTCCTGATTGTCACCATGGAACGACCGGCTCCGATTCGCAGCGCGTGGGTTACGCTGTGAGTCGGTAAGACCAAAACGCAGGGCCACAGGCGAAAGGAGCCGGTCAGTGAAAAGAATAAAATTTATTGGATTGGATGTCCATGCAGAGACAATTGCGGCCGCCGTCGCGGAGCAAGACGGAGAGGTGAGATCGGTTGGAGTGATCCCGAATCGATGTGAGTCCGTTCGTAAATTGGTAAAAAAACTGGGTCCTGTTGAAGAATTGCAGTTCTGTTACGAGGCCGGTCCGACGGGCTACGTGTTGTACTGGCAACTAACCGCGCTGGTGTTAGAGATGGGTAGTGGACCCGGGACTTTTAATTTTTTCTCAATCGGCGCCGAGGCTTTGCACGTGTCTGTGCGAGGGGGGGGGTGTTCCTGCCGGGGAGCCTCTTGGGGTCCCTCGATAAATGAAGGCAAGCGCAGCAGCGTAAACGTTCGTGCGCAAGAGTCTGTGTGATCTCGTTCGACACGACGGAGGCGAATGGTTCGCAGGCCGTTGAGTCTGTCCAACAGGCTGAAAACGACACCGACCCGCTACAGTTTCCGCTACAGTGCCAATTTGATGTAAAACGAGATGAAGGATACCTGATTGAGAAGATTGGCTCCCCGGGCTAGATTCGAACTAGCAACCCTTCGGTTAACAGCCGAGGCGGTCAAATATCTAAGAGCCGCGTCTGGTGTCGCTTACAAGAAAGTTGGAGCTATTCTTCTCGCTTTTGTTGCACCCAATTCTGCACCCAAGTTGACGATAGAAAAGTGTCCAGCTACGGATAAGGAGCGAACACGAGTGCCAGACACGCACTTCTGAGCACCTGCTTTGCAAGCCGCCGAGACAACTCCAAACCCTCTATCGTTTACTTCCATTTTTCTTTCTTTACAGTAATTTGGGGCGTCTGCTTTTCGCTCGAAAGCTAACCCCAGTGAACAAAACAGATAGAGTTTTGACACAGTTCTGACACAGGAACAGTTCTAACACAGGAAAGGACTTGGGCGCTCTTCTCCCGGGCTCCTCGTCCCTTGTAACTTGCAGGACGCCGTGCGGCTTTCTCGGGGACATGATCGCGGAATCGTCGCGTTAGCCCATCACCGGTTGTAGTAGACAGCGGCGTCGTACTCGATGATCAGCCAAAGGTCCTTTACTCGCTTCTTTAACTCGTTAGCGAGATCTATCGTTGGCGGTGCGAGGGTTGATTGAGGGTCACCACACTGCTTCAATAGGCTGAGAACCCACCTTCCGTACGGTTGCCTTCCGTTCAATCCGTCCACCGTGCCCGCGAACCTATCGATTCTGAGTTCGGTCTTGCCGCCACTGTTGCCAAGGGCCGCCTGGACTGGCAAGCACCAGTCCTGTCCCTCTTGGCCGTCAGCGGTCTGCATAGCCAAGGTAACCTTCTTAATCCTTCTCTTTTCTTCGTTCGGGACGAAGTCAGTCAAATTCAGATCGAAAGTCACAATGTAGGGACGTTGCGGCTTGCCGTATGCGTCTAGCTGGCCTGCAGGGTTCCAGTATTTGTCTTCGGTCAAGCCCACAACTGGATTGAGAAACTGGTACCACTGATCCGCGAAATCGTTGCGCAGGCTGAAGTAGCGCACGCCAGCTGTCCTTAAATATCCTTCGTCGTCCTGCCCCATCGCATCAAGGAGCTTAGCCCGGTAGTCTCGGTCTTCGAGAGCAGTGTAATGGATCGTGAAGAGCACGTCGTACAGTGTGTCGTAGTTGAATCGATTCGCGCCTTTCCTCGCACCGGAGGCACTCGCAAGTTTAGTAGTGAACTGTGCCATTTTACTGTCAAGGCTGTGAGTGCCATTGCCATACCGATACCCACTGCATTGTCCGCTGACCACGGTACCGGTTGCTCAAGCGGCCCGTTGACTTGCACTGGTCGCGGAAGTTGCGCTGACCAAAGCGAAAATGGCAGAGACTTTCGCTGGTGCCTGCACTAAGATATCGCCACAAACGTGAGGCGCCGATCCAGTGCCGCGTTGCTGCAGGAGCTCCGCACTGGGCTAGTATTGAGCACCGAGTTCGGACAGGCGACGGTGCTCGTCGCGCAGCTCGAGGTTTAGGAACATGGGCGATCAGGCAAGCACTCCTACGCAAATCATCAGCCTGCCTAAGGGCGGTGGAGCACAGCAAGGCCTCGGCGAAAAATTTTCGCCCGATCTCCACACAGGGACAGGAAATTTTACCGTTCCAATAGCGGTTCCTTCTGGCCGCAACGGATTTGAGCCCCAGCTAAACCTCGCTTACAGCACCGGAAGCGGCAACGGACCATTCGGATTTGGTTGGTCACTCAGCGTTCCTGGTGTTGGCCGGAAGACATCCAAAGGTATTCCGAGATATGACGACGGCAAGGACGTATTCGTTCTGTCGGGCTCGGAAGATCTTGTCAAAGTGGCGGGGGAATACCCAGGGCGAGTGCAATACCGACCGCGAAGTGAGGGATTGTTTGCGCTGATTGAACACGTTCGCGATTCGGCTGACGACTACTGGCAAGTCAAAAGCAAAGATGGACTGGTCAGCATCTACGGAACGATGCAACACAGAGGCGATGATCCGGCTGTCATTGCGAAACCCGGCCTTCTTGATCGGGATAAGGTATTTGCTTGGAGACTGGCGCTTATAACCGACCCGTTCGGCAATCGGATCGAGTATGAGTACGAACGAGACAGGGCAGCGGTTGGTCCGAACGATTGGGATCAGCTGTATCTGAAACAGATTCGCTACGTGGACTACCGGACGGCAGCCGGGGTCACAAAATTTCTCGTTACCATAACTCTCAACTACGAAGATCGCTCGGACCAATTCTCGGAATATCGGCCGGGTTTCGAAATCCGGACTCGAAGACGCTGCAAAAGCCTGCTCGTTGAGACCCATGCAAACCAAACGCTGCCTGTAAGGGAATATCAATTCGCGTATGAAAATGACGCCTACAATGGTGTCTCCTTCCTGCAACAGATTCAGCTCCTCGGGTTCGACGACCAAGCGAACCGTTACGACGGAAAGATCCATGGAGGGCAACTCCGCGAACGCCAATTGCCTCCGCTCGAATTCCATTACACCCGATTCGATCCCGAGAAGAGAAAGTTTGCTCTCATCACGGGGGCCGACCTTCCGCCGCAGTCTGTGGGCAATCCCAACATGGAATTCGTTGATCTGCACGGCGCAGGCCTGTCGGACATCCTTGAAATGAACGGCACAGTCCGATACTGGCGGAACCTTGGTAACCTGCAATTTGACATTCCGAGGCCGATGCGCGAGGCGCCGGCCGGCATGGAATTGGCTGCAGCCGGTGTGCAGTTGCTCGATGCCAACGGGGACGGCCGCACGGACCTCATGGTCAGCGGAGAACCGCTGGCCGGATATTTTCCCTTGGAGTTCCCGGCAAAATGGAATGCCAAATCCTTCCAGCGATATTCGTTTGCGCCCAGTATCAATCTCGAAGACCCGGAAGTTCGATTGATTGATCTTGACGGAGACGGCGTTACCGATGTGTTGCGGTCGGGCACACGGATGGAATGTTTTTTCAACAATCCGAAGGAGGGATGGAATCCGGACAATATCCGCTGGATCGAACGACAGGCTTTGGAAGTGTTTCCCGATGTAAGTTTCTCTGACGTCAGAGTCAAATTAGCGGACATGACCGGGGATGGGATGCAAGACATCGTCCTCGTCTATGACGGAAACGTTGAATACTGGCCGAACCTCGGATACGGAAACTGGGGCAAGCGAATTCATATGGAACACAGCCCCAGGTTTCCCCTTGGCTACGATCCGAAGCGAATTCTGATTGGAGACGTGGACGGCGACGGGATGGCAGACCTCGTCTATGTGGACCACGACGAAGTTCATCTCTGGATCAATCAGAGCGGAAACAGGTGGACAGAAAAGCCGATTGTGGTTCGCGGAACCCCGCCGGTCACCGATATCGACGGACTCCGCCTTGTGGATCTTGGGGGTTCCGGCACGAGCGGTGTGTTGTGGTGTACCGACGTAGGCAGGCTCGGCCCGCGGAACTTCATGTTCCTCGATTTCACGGGAGGCGACAAACCCTACCTCTTGAATGAAATGAACAATCACCTTGGCGCGGTCACTCGCGTCCATTACCAACCTTCGACTCATTTCTATATCGAGGATGAGAAACAGATTGCGACACGTTGGCGAACGCCACTACCCTTCCCCGTTCAAGTGGTTGCGAAAGTGGAAGTCGTGGATGAAATTTCTAGAGGACGGCTCACCACCGAGTATCGTTATCATCACGGATATTGGGACGGAACGGAACGGGAATTTCGAGGATTCGGAATGGTCGAACAGATAGATTCCGAAACATTCCTTTCTCATTTTGAATTTGCCGGAAACCCCATGCCGTTCGACATCGTTGAGGAAATACATTTTTCTCCACCAACACTCACCAAGACTTGGTTTCACCTGGGGCCGGTGGGACCTGAATTCGGTGACTGGAACGAAGACCTGGACTGGTCTAATGAATTTTGGCCTGGTGACGCGCCGGTCCTTGATCACAAGGAGTTCGTAACTCCCTTCTTGCGGACCCTTGAGCGTAACGATCCCAATGTCCGCCGCATCAGGCGTGACGCGATCCGCACGCTGCGAGGGAACGTCCTTCGAACAGAGTTGTATGCCTTGGACGGATCGCCGGACCAAGACCGGCCCTACACTGTGACCGAACGCCAGTACGGACTAAGTGAGGTGGATCCGTCAGGTATGAATGTCGGGGGCCATCTGCGAATCTTTTTTCCTCATCTCCGTGGCCAACGGATCACCCAGTGGGAACGGGGCTATGATCCGCTGACCATCTTCAGTCTTACCGAAAACTACAACGACTTTGGCCTTCCACAGCGCAACACGTCGATCGCCTGTCCCCGTGGATGGCTAACGAGAACGGATCGGCCGAATGCCGACTACCTGGCCACGCGAGTTCAGACACGCTACGCATCGCCTCAGGCAAACGGCCCGTACATTCACAGCCGCGTCGCCGCAACAATGACCTTCGAGCTGACCAACACCGCCACTCGGACGCTTGACGATCTGCGCTGGTTACCCGACTCCGCCGCGTCCCTAGTCCTGATCGGTCAAACTCTCAATTATTACGATGGCGCCGAGTTTGCGGGACTCGCAGGCCTGAACTTTGCGCGTATTGGGCAGTATGGCGCGCTCGCACGCACCGAACAGTTGGTCTTTACGGATCAGCACATGCGGGATGCCTTTGCCGATACCGGCATTTCGATTCCGCCATGGTTGGCCTCGCAGAACCCCAATTGGACGACGGAGTACCCAGATTCCTTCCGCTTGCGTGTTCCTTCCCGTGGAGGATATCTCTATGCCGATGGAGCGGACGGATTTCATGCAGCGGGATACTTTGCCACGACGGCTCAGAAAGCCTATGACGTCCAACGTGGGACTGGAACGCGCGGATTGGTCCTAGCTCGGCGGGATCCGCTCGGTCATGAAACGAGCGTCGACTATGACGCCTTCGACTTTCTGCCAGTCCAAGTTACCGATCCCGTGGACCTCGCCGTCAGCGCGACGTATGACTATCAATCCTTCCAGCCGAAACAGATTACAGACTCAAATGGAAACACCGCTGTAATGGAATACAACCCGCTCGGTTTGTTGGCTAGAACTTGGGTCAAAGGAAAGCAGGCGAATGAAGGGGACTTCCAACGACCAAGCGTTGAGTTGGCCTACTACTTTCGCACCTTTGAACAACGCGCTGAACCGATCAGCGTGCGGACGCTGCGATATGAACGCCACGATACTGACCCCGACGACACAGGGGACACGATTGAAACGAGAGAATACTCAGATGGGTTTGGGAGGTTGTTGCAAACGCGGACGCAAGCCGAAGACGTTCTCTTTGGCGATTCGAGGTACGGAGCGGAAGTGCTCGCAAATGACATCACGACTACACCCGGGCTGATCCGAGGAACACAGCGAAATGCCGGTGAGCCGGTAAACGTTGTCGTGACGGGATGGCAAGTACACGACAACAAAGGGCGGGTAGTTGAAAAGTACGAACCGTTCTTCGACACCGGTTGGGAATACGTTCTACCCAAGGATCGCCAACTGGGCAGGAAAGTGATGCTCTTCTACGACCCGCGCGGTCAACTCATCCGCGTGCTCAATCCAGATGGATCAGAACAGCGGGTCATCTATGGAGTTCCCAACGATATAAGCAATCCACCTCAGATGGCGAGAGATACCACCCAATTTCTGCCGACGCCGTGGGAAAACTATACCTACGATGCCAACGACAATGCAGGACGAAGCCACGCGGCACCATCGCAGCCGTATCGCCATCATTGGAACACTCCTAGGAGCGCGGTAGTCGATGCACTAGGCCGCGCGGTTAAGACGATACAACGAAATCGAAACGCTCCGGGCAGCGCGATCGAAGAGTATCAAGCTCTCACGGCCTACGACATCCGAGGGAACATTACGACGATTACAGACATCGTTGGGCGAAAAGCATTTCGGCATGTCTTCGATCTTGCCAATCGCCGACTCCGCCTCAACAGCATCGATGCTGGTCTGCGACTGACGTGCTTTGATGCTGCTGGCAACCTTGTTGAAACTCGAGACGGCAAAGGCGCAATCACGCTTCGGGCCTTCGATGAAGCCAATCGTCCTACAGACATTTGGGTCCGGAATGGCTCGATTGAACCAGTGGTCCTTCAGGAGCGCCGTGAGTACGGAGATCAGTTGCCCGACCAAAACGATGCTAGGCAACGAAACCTCAAAGGCAAACTCAATCGCCATTATGACGGGGCGGGCAAGGTGATGTTTGAACTATACGACTTCAAGGGCAATTTGCTGGAGAAGGTTCGCAGTGTAATTGCGCCAACGCAGTTAGTTGACCCGGCTTTTCGCGTTGATTGGGGAAATGGAAATGCGCCTCAACTGAGTGCGGCAGACTATAGGATTAGTACCACCTACGATGCTCTCAACCGAATTCACTCACTGCAGTTTCCCTTGGACGTCGATGGAGAACGAAAGAAAATGGTTCCGACCTACAACCGTGCCGGGGCCCTCGAAAGCCTGACCTTGGGCAACGAAACTTTTCTGGAACGCGTCGCCTACAATGCCAAAGGGCAGCGCACGTTGACGGCCTACGGGAACAATGTCTTTACGGTGTACGACTACGACGACGATACATTTCGACTCGCAAGAATGTGGACCAGTGCGTTCACGAGGCCCGGAGATGCGGCTGCATCCTATCAGTCGTCGGGCATAGCACTTCAAAATCTCGGTTATTCGTATGACCTGGTCGGCAATTTGAGAACGATCAGCGAGTTCGTGCCTGGTTGCGGCGTGCGTAACAACGTCGATGCCGCCCGATATGTGAATCTTGCAGCGGCGCTGAGCGCCGGAGATGCCTTGGTTCGGGAATTTGAATACGACGCGCTGTATAGGCTCAAGAGAGCAACAGGGCGTGAAGCCGGTAATATCCAAGCGCTCCCCCCTTGGCCGGATGGCTTTCACGCTGAAGGATTCAACTGGGGCACGCCTGCGATTCCGGCACCGGGCAATGCCAGGGATCTGACACGAAGGTACGTGCAACTCTATGACTACGACCCCGTGGGCAACATGATGAAGCTGTGGCATGACGCTGGCGGATCTCAATGGGCACGCTACTCGGGGATGTCAGGTATGACACCAGAGCAATGGCGCAACAATATTCAGGCGTTTGCTGCGGGTGGAGCGCCGAACTGGGGCACGGAAGGCAATCGACTGACGAACTTTGGAATCGACACCGAGGGTGTGACGCATCGCTTCGACGCGAATGGCAACATGGCCCAGGAATTTGCAAATCGAATGTTCGAATGGGACCACAGTGACCGCCTGCGGAGGTTTCGGGAATTGGATGGTGCCGGGAATACCAGAAAAGAAGGCTACTACCTCTACGATGCCACGGGGCAACGCGTCGTGAAGCGCGCCACCATCGAAACGCGAGTGGAAGTGACGATCTACATCGACGGGATATTTGAGCACCGCATTTTCGGAGTCAATGAAAACAACACCATCCACCTAATGGACAACCTGGATCGAATCGTGATGCTTCGAGCCGGACAGGCACTGCAAGGCGATACCGGCGCTAAAGTTCAGTATCAGCTCTCGGACCATCTGGGGAATTCGTCGATCACAGTAGGTGGCGATGATTTTTCGGCGATGACGTTCAACAATCGGGAAGAATTCTTTCCATACGGCGAAACCAGCTTCGGAAGTTTTGCCAAAAAGCGATATCGATTCTCAGGAAAGGAGCGAGATGAGGAGAGTGAACTGCATCATTTCGGGGCACGTCAGTATGCGCCTTGGCTGATTCGTTGGATCAACGCTGACCCAGTAACTATCCACCTGAATAGCTTCCAGTATGTCGGCCTGAATCCGGTGCGCTTCAAGGACCCGGACGGGAAGTTCGACAAGGACATGCACTATGGCGTAGCTCTCTATCTGCTGCGGTCGGCGGGCGTAAAAGAATCGGAAGCAAAGGAAATTGCGCAATACAACCAGTATGTCGATGAAAGCCCTCAGACGGAGCCACTCAACACTCCCTTTTTAAGCGGCCGCGTGCCGTTGGCTACGGGCCTTGACGAGACGACCGCAAGAAATCGAGCTTTCTTCCATTTTCCCGGATCTACGCAAACAACGACAGTTGTTGCCGGCGATTCGTTGGCGCAGAAACGCTTTGCAAACGCTCTTGACCACTGGAAGAACACTTCGAAGGATGCCTCAAAGTCCCCGAAGCTGGAGCTTGAGAACACCAAAGCTAGGATGGAAGTAGGCACCGCAGGTCATACGTACCTCGACACCTGGTCACACGAGGGTTTTACAGCCTATTGGTCCGCATTGAATATGCGGGAAGGGACTGCGCGACCAAATGTTGGCCACGCTGACGCGCCGGAGGGCGGGCACGCACCGGACAGGGCGTACAACAACGTAGATCGTGCATTAGCGGCGTCCAAAGCTTTCTATGACCTAATTCCAAAATCGCCAGGTTCTGTGCCATGGTCGGACTTAGAGCCGGAATTGCGTAAGGTATTTTCTACCGTTGAGCCGGATGAGGAAAAGAGAGTAAAAGCTGTTTTGGATTTGTATGAGAAAAGATTCGGTACGCGTCCTCAGTACGATTCGGCACAACTCAAGGCTTACCGTCCTATGTTCGACGGCCACATACACGGCGTATGGAAAGACCAGGTCCAGAAACAAGAAGCCGTATCGAATACCAAGGCTAAGAGTCCATGACGAAGAGATGATTTCAAGGGCTGTCAGACAGTGCGGGGAGTGATCATGGCGATGGAAATCCGCGGAACGCTAACAAAACGGGGAACGCTCGCGCCAGTTGTTGACGCTAGGGTCGTTCCAATCGTGAACGTAAAGAATGATGAAGCGCAACTCGCGCCTGCGACAACCAAGGAAGATGGTCGCTTTCTTGCTTCGCTCGACGATCGACAGTGGGAACAGTTTCTCGCCGCCGACGCCAAAGCCTACGTTTTCTTCCGCATCTACATTGGGAAGGATACTAAGCCTGTAACGGACACCCATACCACCTTGCAGCTGCCCTTGGGCAAGGGAATTTTCGAAGTTGGTATCGAAGTCGCCGTTTCTTCCCCGAGAACCGTCCAAGGCGCAGTATGGACTTCCGATCACAAGCCCGCAATTGGACTGACAATCGAGATACGGCAATTCGTACAGAATGCTTCCGGAGCTGTTCTCGGCACAACCATTGTCCGCACCGGTGGGGATTACCTCGCTTCCTACAATGCTGACGCGCTTCTCAGTGCAGGTCGGCAATTCATCGCTATCTATCTAGTTGTCTACAACGATTCCGACAAGAAAATACTCCTGGGTTCCTCAAATCCTGTGTTCAACGCACCCCCCGAGGCAAGACTCGACTTCGTTCTACCCGCACCCATAACCGAATTCGAAAGTACTTCCTCGAAACTAGATCCCTTCCTCAAAGGACGACTGCTCAGAGACCTAAGCGAAAACGAGATCGCCGAGCTGTCGAAACAGGTTGGCGTTGCGCTTGATCAGGTAAAGCTGCTTGCCAGTGCCGATGAGTTGAGCTCGGAACTCGGCTTGCCGCAGGTGCTTCTCTTCGCTTCCCTCCGCGGTGCCTCGGGCCCCTCTCTCGATAACCTGTTGTCGGCTTCTGAAGACAGCATCCGGAAAACAATCCAAAATTCATTTGGCACGGTTATTCCGGCACTCGATGCAGCAGTGGTGGATGCAGCGATCGCTAAATTCAAAGCACTGCGCGTTCAACGGTTGCCGCTCGCCGAGGTTGGTCCGACCATTGGGCTCGAACGCACCGATCCGATTTTTTCCGCCCTCGCCGGAAAAAACATCAGGACCCTTGGTGAAGTGCGCAATGCCGGCGGGTTGCAATTCGTACAAGATCTCGGACTCAAGCCCGACAATCCCTCACTGCAGAAACTCGAAGCGCATGCCCGCCTGCTCGCATTGAGCAACGATATCGCCACAAACGAGACTCTGATCGGAAAAGGCTACACCACGATTTCCTCCATTGCGCGCTCCACACCAAACGAAATGGCCGTTGCTTTGGGCGATGCCCCAAATAGTCCTCGTGCGGCGGCGTTGCATTCAACGGCAAAGCTGCAAAATGCGTTTTTGCAAAACGTGGCCACCGATTTTCAGTCCGTGCAGACTGCCGGGCTTCTGCAAAGTGTCGAAGACTGGCGACGAGACCATCCGATCCGCCAGGTACTTGTGCCCCGCTGCGAGTGCGACGACTGCGATGCCGCCGTCAGCCCGCGCGCCTACCTTGCAGATCTCATGCAGTACGCCATCGACCACCTGCGTAATAGCGGCCAAAAAATCGACCTCAATTTCTTCGAAGACAACTTTCGCCAGCCGTTTTCTCAATTGCCAGCAAGCTGTGCAGCCGAAGACGAAACCGTGCGGCAAGTGAGAATCGTAATTGAAGTGCTGCGGCGCTATCTCGGGAACCGACCTCTCACTCCGGCGGCTCGCGAGACGGCGCTCGCTCAGGCAGAGCGCGCCTATAGAGTCGAGGCCTATACCCAGCTTCTTACTAAGCTCGGAACAAGTTTTACCGAGATCCGCCTAGCGCGAGGCATGTCAACGGACGAACTTACGCAACTTGCCGACGGCTTGGGAGTTCCGGTCAATGCATTGAGCAGCTTGTTCGTCGATCCGGATGCCACGCCTTCCCAATTGACGGAAGCGAGGCTCGAACAGCTCTTCGGCTTGCGCGATACCACACAGCCTCCCATCCGCAGCGTGCCAACTTCTTCCGTGGGGACCTGGCGTGCAGCCCACTTGCGAACGCTCTGGCAACAGGAGGATTTTCCGAGCGATCTTTTCTTCGAACGTCAGCGTCCGATTATCGATCCCGACTTGCTTGGCCCGGATGATTTCCGCGCACCGGTGATGAAAAACGCTGCAGCGGCGCCAAACAGAGCCTTCGACCTGTGGAGGATGCGGCGCGCGTGGGCCGATAGTGTTCTCGATCGCTTAAGAAGCGTTCCGCTTCGACAGTCGGGGACCGTCAGTGGCCGAGATTTTCCGGCCATTGTTGCCGCAATGGGCGATCGCGCATATCAGGGCCAAGCGCCACAGTGGCCTGCGAATGCAGTGACAACGATTCAAAGCCGCGTGGCGGCGGTTACCGACGCCACCTCGGACGCGATAAGCCAAGAACTGTTCAACAACTATGGTTTAATACTCCCCGCGGCCCGTCGATTTGTGGAACTCTGGGGAAAGGATGCAGCCTTTTGGAAAAACGTCAATCGCGCTGTAAAGGTCGAAGAAGCGGAATGGTCTGAAGTTTTCTCGCTCCTGCTGAAGTCGCTGAAAAACGCCTTAATAAATTTCTGGATCACCGAGGAAAATGATTCGGTATTGGCGCGCGTCCAAGACGGGGAGTTGATCAAAACCTGGACCAACGACAACCAGGCCTCGCAGGATCTGCTGGGATGGCGGGAGTTCTGGACGCCACTCAGAAAACCACTCGAAGGTGACTGGCCTCCGACTCGTACGCAGGGGCTTCCGCTCATTGATCCGGAAATCGTAAAACGTCAGGATTTGCCCGATCCAACCGCTGGTATCCGCGCGCTCGCATTGTGGGACCAACGTTCTGCCGAACTCGGACAAAAGCGAATCGATTTGCGGACAGCATTTGACAACTCCGGCTTCGACAACATGGTTGAAGCAGCTCTGGGCCCTCTGCCAATCGGCCAAGCGTCTTGGACCGCCTATCTGAGATCACTCGAAAGTGCGCTAATCGGAACCGATCAGACCGCCGCAGACACCGCCAGCCAGGCCATCGTGTCAAATCTGAAGCTCACCCGGGACGGATTCGAGCGATTGATTACGGTGATGGAGACATTCCTATCTACAACAGCGACGGTCTTGCCATCGGCTGCCGACTGGGGAGATGTGATTGCGCTGCTTTCCACCGCATGGAAACTTCGTCAGAAGTACGCAGCCTGGTACGCCGCTGAAACTGACGCGACCACTGGTGTCGAACCCTGGCGCTGCGCGCGGCAAAGCCTCGCAACTTGGCGCACTTCGATTGAGGAACGCCAAGCGTGGGATCAGGCTTTTCGGCAGCGGACTGCTCCGCCTACCATCGATCCCGACCTCTTGGCGAGCACCGGTTATCTCGTTACCCCGGGTGTCGGGGAAGCGTGGACTATCTGGGACGCCCGCGGCAAAGCTCTCGCGACCAAGTTCACGGCATTGCAGTCTGCCGGGGCCGGCGCCAATCGAACAGCAGCAACACTCACGTCAGTCACCGATACCGAACTCGGTCCCGGGGCGCTAGCAGAGCTGGCTTCGGCGCAGGCCGCAGGTGCGTCGATCGCTCCGCGGCTTGAACAACTGCAGTTGTCTTATGCTGCTCTCAATGAACTTCTTCGCGTGCAGCGAGTTCTCAATGTCACTCCCGTTCAGCCGGTTCTGGACAGTGAGTGGAACAACGTGAGTTCGATTCTCGTCGACGTGTGGAAGCAGCGCCTCTTTGCGGACTGGAGAATTGAGGAACGCGCAAAGAGCGTGGTGTTGAGCCAGGACTTCTTCCGGCCGCTTCCTATCGATACCAATACATTTCCACCCCCCCCACCCCCCCAGCTCGATTCCTGGCGCGCTTCATCAAACGATCTTCTCGACTGGTTGGACAAGCTGCAGTCCCGGATGGATCAAGAGCAGGAGATGAATCTTGCACTCGAAGACGCTGTCAGTAGTGTCGAGGAAGATGCGCTTCCGGCGCTCCGCGATGCGCTAGTAGCCGCAGCTTACCCAGCCGGGCTAACGAATGCACCCACAGGACGCTGGCTCGGAAACCGTTTGGCGATTGCCACAGAGTATGGCGGTTGCCAAAAAACGACACGCATCTCGCAAGCCATCGAGACCTTCCAAATAATATTGTGGGGCGTACGCACCGGAATCCTGTCCGACGTTTATCCAAACCTCAAACTCGAAGCCGACGATTTCGATGAAGAATGGAAGTGGATTGGCTCGTATGCGACTTGGCGATCCGCAATGTTTGTATTTCTCTATCCTGAGAATCTCCTCATACCAAGCCTTCGCCATTTCCAGACGCCCGGTTTCCAGACGCTGATCGACACACTACGAAATACGCCGCGAGTCACGCAGCAGATTGCCAGACAGGTGGCGCACACGTATGACGAATATTTCCGCGACATCTGCAGCTTAAGTCTAATCAAGCAGGCGAGCACTTCGGTTTTGGTCGAGGGTGTTCAGCACGACCTGGTCTTTTATTTCGGCATTGGTGGTGAAACCGGCGGCTTGTATTGGGCAGTGAATGATGACCGCGATCCGATGAACTACCGCCCTACTGCATGGAATCGCCTTACTTCCATCAACCCACCGTTTCAAATCTCGGATTGTTTTGTTTACAGCGTCAGAGGGGTCCATCGGTATCTGTACCTCTTTGCGATTATGGAAAAAGAGGGTGCCAATGAGCTGGCTTTCGTGCGCTATGACCTCGCACGCTATCCAACCGACAATTGGCCGGAAACTGTGACCAAGCTCAGCCCTCCGCCAAATGCTACCACGTTTACCGCCGAAGTAATGGAGCGTGTAGGAAGCCCTGAAGCTGCTCCTATCCGGATTCGCTTTCGTCTCAACGACGGAGTTTTGTACGAGCGGGAACTAACCGTGGAAGGAGATGATTGGGGGCCCGGCGATTGGAATGCAATTGATCGGTACTGGAGTCCATGGATTAACTCTGGAATTGGACCCGGAACCATCTCACCAAGCAGTAAGTTGGCCGCCGTAGTTTCCGATACCTACGACTCCGTCGTGGCCTTGTTTGGTATTGGCAGCGCCGGAACTCCGGTCCTCGCTCAGTGGAACGATTATTTTCTGGATCCTCAGACGAAAATCTCTTCCTTTACGACGGTTCCACCTCCAGCAAATCCTATTTCCGTCGATCCTGGCACGCCCATTGTTGTTGGGCCACCACAGTTCAGCGATGGTGCGCCGGTCACCGGTATAAGGAGGCCAGGACCGGAAATTGCGTTTTTTATAACCGATTCAGCGGGGCATATTTATGAAGCTTCCCACAAATTGGGCAGCGGATGGAATTGGGCTGCGGCGGGTGGAGAAGGCGGGAACGGTGGACTAGAACCGATCTTCACCGCGAGCGCCAGAATTGCGCCTTCGGTCGTCTCTCTCGCACCGAACTACCGCAAATTCAGAATTTTCGCACTGCGAGACCCCAACGACCTTCTTGCCAACAGCGCAAATTATGTTCCCGACAACTCTTTCACGAGTCTCTGGTCCAATCTGAACAATCCGAAATGGAATCACTGGGTCGACACCAACGGGCTTCCCAATCCCAACAAAAAGATCTATCACCCCATCGACTTTGAAATGGCAGCCATATCCCGGAAACGAGATCGCATCGACATCTTTGCGGTCGGACCGGATCAGTTGCTGTATTGGAATTCGAGTGACGATGAAGGCGTATCCTGGGGCTTTTGGACCCTCGTTCCGAACTCGATCACGATTCCCTCGGGGTCTCGCCTGCTACTTCTGTCCGAATCTCCCGACAGCCTGCTGCTCGCCGTCGTCGATGACAATGGCCTGTGCCAGTCCATAGGCTTCAATTCGCAGAGCAAAGAGAATGATGGGTGGTCGAACTGGACGCAGATTGGCGGCTCCGGAACTCGCCTCATGTCGGGCTCAACGTTAACCGGATTTTTGGTGGGGGAACAGCATTTGTTCCTCATCGCCCTCGGGCAAGACAAACAAATTTATTCGACATGGAGAAGCTCAGGTCAAGATGAAGACAAGTGGCACCATTGGACTTCAGTTGGCTGGGATGCACCAAACGCTGTATCTCTTGCTGTGGTCGCACGAACGGATGCAAGTCAAACCGCTTTGCAGGTTCTACTCTTTGCGCTTACCGAAAATGGAGAAGTGGCTTGGACCACTTCGCAGGAGAATCTCGGCGCCGCTCCCGCCAAATATTCAGCAAGCCCCTTCGTTCCCAGCGTTTCAAATCTTGCACAACTAACTCCCGGCGAGGTTCTGTCGGACACAGAAAGGCAACTTCGCCAGTCAATCATCGATTCAGCCTATGCGAACAATTGGGCCGTGTCCGAGTCAGTTCGCGCCTATCTCGAGGAAGCATTCTATTTCGTGCCGGTTCATATTGCCTTGCAGCTTGAAAAATCAGGCGCTTATCAGTCGGCTCTGGACTGGTTTCGACTCGCCTACGACTACACGGCGCCGTCCACTTCCCGACAGCTTCTCGGATTGCCGAAAGACACAGGCTCGACGGGATACCAGCGAAACGTTGCGACTTGGCTTCTCGATCCCCTAAACCCTCATGCCATTGCAGCAACTCGAGCGAAAACCTACACGCGTTTCACGTTGCTGGCCATTATCGGCTGTTTACTCGACTACGCGGACAACGAATTCACTGCAGACACGTCGGAAACCGTTCCGAGGGCGCGAGAGCTGTACGAAAGAGTGCTGGAACTGCTCGCATCGAACGATCTGCGCCAAAGTACCGAGACCTGCGATCAGGCGATTGGAAATCTTGAGATCACCGTAGACGATCCTCATTGGGAATGGGTAACGACCTATGTGAAGACTGCGCTAAAGGGAATCTCAGTTCTTGCATCGATCAAGAAGGCCGGAAGCGATGTGCAGGCAGCGATTGCAGGCAAGGTTCCTTGGGCCGAACGCTTTGCCAACGTCAAGAAAATATTGTCCGACGCGGCACCAAAAGAAGTAGCGGTTCCACAGTTCAGGCAGAAGCTCGCACAATCGAAAACGAGAGCGCCGGAGCTTGAATCCGCCATTCTGGCAAAGTCGGAAGTGTCTTTGGCGTTGGATCGGGTCCTGTCCGGCGAATACGAAATTGCAAGTCGGCAATCCCCGCCCGCTTTGAGCATGGCGAAGAGCTCCTCTACCGACTTGGTGACTGTTTCACCCACCGGCACACGTCCAAGGCCGACTCTCATGACAACGGCTGCGTTTGATTTCTGCATCCCTCCGAATCCGTTGTTGCAAACGCTATCGCTTCGAGCAGGACTAAATCGCTACAAAATACTCAACTGCCGGAATATTGCCGGGATGGAGCGCGAGCTAGAGCCCTTCGCAGCCGCGACGGACACCAGCAGCGGGATGCCAGCAATTGGCGCAAACGGCCAAATCGTTCTCGCCCCGACAACACAGCCGCAACCAACACCGTATCGTTATTCGGTGGTTATCGACCGCGCTAAACAATTGGCGCAGCAAGCAGTACAGTTTGAAGCCGCCTTTCTTTCTGCACTAGAGAAGAGCGACAAGGAAGCATTCGATCTGCTGAATGCTCGCGCCAACGTCCGTTTGGCACAGGCCGGCGTGAGGCTGCAGGATTTGCGTGTGACTGAGGCGCGAGACGGCGTCAAATCTGCGGAACTGCAACGGGGGCGCGCATCAATCCAGGCCAAGACCTACGAGGATTGGCTCAACGCAGGTTTGAGCCCGGCTGAGTTGTCTCTTCTGGGATGGTACGACTGGCTTGCCGTTTTTCAAGTGGTTTCCGTGAATCTCGCCGCCTTGATGCAGGGCATTACCGGCGGAATCTCAATTGCGGCAGCAACCGGCCCGTTCGGCGTGGCGGCGCAGGTCGCGTACCAGGCGGCGAACACTGGCAAGGCTCTCGCAGACAGTTTGGGAATCAATGCACAACGTGAGATCAGCCGATTGAACGTATTGATCTCGCACGAACGCAATGTGCAGGAGTGGTCCCTCCAGAAATCGCTGGCCGATCAAGATGTGAAAATCGGAGAGCAACAAGTCTTGATCGCAAATGACGGAGTAGGAGTAGCCGAGCAGGAACGCGCCATCGAACAAATGAAGGCCGATCAAGCCAAGGATGTTTTGAACTTCCTGACCAATAAATTCACCAACAAGGAACTCTACGACTGGATGAGCGGAGTGCTGCAAAAGGTGTACAGCTTCTTTCTCCAGCAGGCCACCAGCATGGCCCAAGTCGCGCAGGCTCAACTTGGATTTGAGCGTCAAGAAACGGCGCCAAGATACATCCAGGATGACTATTGGCAGCCTCCGTCGAATGACAGCACCTCAGCCAATCAAACGAACGCGTCGGACCGTCGGGGACTTACGGGATCGGCCCGCTTGCTGCAAGACATCTATCAGCTTGACCAATACGCATTTAATACCAACAAGAGAAAGCAACAACTGACCAAAACCATTTCCATGGTGCAACTCGATCCGATCGCCTTCCAGCGTTTCCTTGAAACCGGAGTCTTGCCGTTCGCGACGAAGATGGAGGTATTTGATCGCGACTTTCCCGGCCACTATCTACGCTTGATCAAGCGAGTCCGGACCACCGTCGTTGCGCTAATTCCGCCGAACCAGGGCATCAGGGCTACGCTTGCTTCGACTGGTCTGTCCCGCGTCGTCACGGGGGGAGATACGTTTCAAACGGCGATCATTCGCCGCGCTCCTGAATCGATAGCCCTGAGCGCACCAGTAAACTCGACAGGATTGTTCGATCTTCAGGACCAGGGAGACATGCTCCTGCCATTCGAGGGGAGCGGTGTGGCGACAAGCTGGGAGTTCAGATTGCCGAAGCCGGCAAACCAATTCGATTTTTCCACAATTGCGGATGTCCTCGTCACGATGGATTATACGGCGCTCTCAAGTTTTGACTACCAGCAACTCGTCCTGCAGCAGCTTAACGCAAAGCGAACAATCAGCTCGGACCGCGCGTTCAGTTTCCGAAATCAGTTTGCCGATGCATGGTACGACCTGAACAACCCAGATCAGTCCGATACCCCAATGACGGTCGAATTCGAGACAGTACTGGGAGACTTTCCGCCAAGCCTTGACAACACCAAGATTCAGAATGTGGCTCTCTATCTGGCGCCCGGCAACGGAAGTAAAGTCGAAATCGATGGCGTGCAACTTCAGCTGGCGCAGCCAGGCGGCGGCTCGCTTGGAGGCGTTTGCCGATCCGAAAACGGTCTGATCAGTACGCGAGCCGCGAATGGAACCGGGTGGCTTTCTCTTCGAGATGCACAGCCTGCGGGAACATGGAAACTCGCCCTCCCCAACAATGAGCAAACGAGGAACTTATTTGCAGGCAGGGAGATCAAAGATATGTTGTTTGTTGTTACTTTCGGCGGCAGGCTACCCGAGTGGCCTTCATGATTAACCAAAGGCTTGTGAAGCTTACGGCCCACTCGACAGCTCGATCCAAAGCAAACTGCTGCCTGAATCAAGGGAACAACTGGGATGAAGCAATTCTTTACGCACCGACATTCAAATGGAGCGACAAGCCGATTCCTGCGTTCTGGAATGGCCCCGTTGTGAAGACGATTACCGGGTGAGTGCGGACGCAGCGAATGCGATGAAGTCCCTGGAGACGATGCGTGCAACCCGAGAAGCTCGGAAGTACGCGGATTATGTAGAAGTTTTTTTCGTCGGAAGTCAGCAAGTCTCGACGCTGGATACAGTTAGGGAAATCTGGCGGAGAGGGGGGGATTGAAACCTCCGTTGGTGAGAGGGAGGTGAGGGGCTGGTGAGTGCTCGTATGTCTCTTGTTTTCAATATGTATTTTAGATCTTCTCCAACCACCAGATTCCAATGGGGATCCAATACCCTCAAATCAGTCAAAAGTAGTAGCAAGTAGAGTCATAATTTGGAGATCTCTTTTGAGACAAACGGAGTAATTGTTGCAGGATGCCGGATCAAGTTCATCGAGCAACTACTCTCTGAATAGCAGCAACTTCAGATCGAGAATGCAAACAAACCGGATCACCGTCGCAATAGCCGCCGTTACGAGCGCGCGAACTCGAGCAGCGATTGCACGTCATTTTCATTGGCGTCGAGCTTGCGTAGCGCGGCGAGATATCTGTTGCGTGCATCCCCTTGTGCTACTAGGTTTTTTCCGGCACCCCAAGTGAATTCCGCTCCGCTGTACTTTACAACGACGACGTCGGCTATCATTCGCGCGTGACGTCCGTTGCCATTTGCAAACGGATGAATTCTTGTGAGCTGGTGGTGAAAGCGAAGCAGCGCTTCATCTATTGAGAAGGTTTTGCTCTCTAGCCAGTATCGGGTGTTGGCGAGAAGCTGGGGGATTCGCTGCACGATCTCTTTAAGTTTCCAGTGCACTGTTTTGTCCTCCTCGGTGTTTCTTTCATCCAACTGAAACTTAACCGAGTTAGGGCAGAACGGTGCTTTTTAATTTAGGTTTTCAGGCTTATGCCAAGTAGAGTTGGGTGCAAAGTTGCTGCATCCTGCCGTGGTGATATTGCTCGTTTGCTTACACGTGGGCGCTGCTGCGGGACACCGCGTGGTAGATGAGCAGAACGATGACTGCGCCGACTACGGCGACCAGAGCAAGCGGAGAAGTTGGTGGCAACTTCCAGAACGTTTCCGCAGCTTGGCAGTATACGAGGGAAGCCACAAATGCCCCGAGAACATTTCCCACTTCCTCATCGTTCGCTTGTGACGAGCGCCAGACCTTCAGACGCCAGGCGGCGCAAGAGGCGGCCTGCTGCGGCAGCCAAGTCGCCAGGTAGCTCCGCTGAGACGGGCTCGCTGGATCGGACTACTTTTGTATGGACCTCACGGTCGGTCCCTGTGACCTGAAACTCCACAGCTCCGACCAGTCGCGTCTCCCCCGCAGAATCGAGGTCCCATATGAGGAGCGTGGCGGCTAGCGCTCGTGCGCGGCCGGTATCGACGAGGCGCACATCTGGACTCGATGCCAATTCCAAGCGCAGTGCCGTGTCCAGATAGCGGTCGGGAGCGGACGACCATCGCCAGACGACGTCCTCGGTCAACTCACCATTCGGTTGCTGGTGCAGAACACGGCGGCCGATGTGTCCGCGTGCTAGTGTATCGAGCAGCCGGACGGGAGTTGCGTTGGGAGCCTTAGTCACTTGCGTCGCTGGTTGTGGCAGTTGTGGCTCTAGCAGTTGCGGCTCAAGCATGTGGCTCGGTGTCGTAGCGGGGCGCCGCAGGCAAGCGGCTTCACCCAGGCAGATGATCGTAAAGAGCAGATAGGCGCCTGATCGGGAGACGCGCGTCATCGGTGTTTTTCCTTTGGCGGTCGTGGACCATAGACCAACGACTCGGGCTGCTCCTCGAGCATTCGCGAGAGCTCGCGCACTTCTTGGAGCGAATCCCGAATGGCCGGCAGGGTGCGTCGGAGATCGTCCGCCGCCAGTCTGGAATTGTCCGCCGCTTCGCGCGCTGCTTGGGTCGCGGCCGGAAGGTCTGCGGCCTTGATTGCGGCCCGCGCCTCTTCAGAGAACTTGACCAGTGACCCTTCGCTGCCGATCACTCCGTCCATGTCGGACCTGATCTGCTCGATCTGCGCACTTGTCGTCGCAAAGAATTTCCGGGAGTCGGCGCTCAGCGTTGGTAGCTCGCTCTCGCGCATGATGCGGTTAGTGTTGTCGAAGAATCGGTCGCTGCGATCGAGGCTATCGGGCATCCGCGCGACAATCTCTCTGAGGGTCTCCAGCGTCGCATTAGCGCGGTCCAAAAGCGCAGGCAGCCGATCTTGCGCCATCTCGAACGGCGAGGGCACCGACGGAACGTAGGGCCGATCCGGTTTGAACGCAAGCACCATCGGCGGGGGTGGATTCTCGGGTTGCTCGAGCAATAAGTACGCCTCACCCGTTATTGGATTGCCCATGAGCTGGGCCCGAAGGTTGGGGAACACGCCTCCAACATCGGTAATCTTCCGGAGCCGGCTGACGTCCAGGCCAATGGTGTTAAGGCGATCGAGGAACATCTCGAAGTCGATTTGGACGATCGTGCCGTGTGGGTTCACACGTATGTCTGTGACGCGGCCCACTGGCACGCCCCTAAGCCGAACGGGGCTAGAGACGTCCAGGCCGAAGACATTGTCGGTGGTGTAGGTGACCATGCCGATTGCGGGACGCTGCTTCAGCCGTTGAATGAAGAAAACCGCCGTTACCAAGAGGAGTACCAGTGTTAATACTATGAAAAAGCCAAGGCGCGCGTAGCTCTTCTCGACAGCCATTGGGTTACCCTCCCTTATGCGCGGACATGCCAGGCGCCGACCGCGTGAAGAAATTGTGAACGAACGGGATCTTTGATTCGTCGCGCAGTTTGCGCGGGTCGCCCGCTGCCACGACCCCTTTGGCGGCTTTGTCCAGCACGATGCAGTGGGCGGCCACAAGAAAAATGCTCGGCAGTTCGTGGGTCACAATAACGACCGTGATGCCTAGATCGTGGCTAAGCGTAAGGATGAGCTGGTCGAGCTCGACTGCCGAAATCGGGTCGAGACCGGCAGACGGCTCGTCGAAGAACAACAGATCGGGCTCGAGCATAAGAGCACGAGCAATGCCGGCGCGTTTTTTCATGCCGCCTGAGATTTCGTCGGGTAGATGCTCGGCGAACGGACCAAGCCCGACGAGGTCGAGCTTGGCCTGGACGAGCTCCCGCGCGGTCGCGCCGCGTATCGCAGTCCATCTAGTCAAGGGGAGAGCGAGGTTTTCCGCGAGCGTCATTGAGCCAAAGAGCGCGCCCGACTGAAAAAGCACTCCGAAGCGCGGCACGCCCTCGTAAAAGTGCGGCTCGCCGACGCCGTCGATGTCGATGCGCCCGGCTTGGGGCCGCTCGAGTCCGATCAAATACCGCAGCAGCGTGCTCTTGCCGCTCCCCGATCCGCCGAGGATTGCAAAAATCGTTCCGCGCTCGACTTGGAAGGTGATGTGCTCCAGGAGTACCCGCGTCCCCCAACCTACCCGCAGATCGTCGACGGTGATGTGTGGCCTTGATAGAGACATGTTCAGATACCTATGAGTGCGTAAAAGAACGTGAACAGCGCGCTGATCACAATCACTGAGAAGAGGGCCAGCACCACGGCGGTCGTCGTCCGGGTCCCGACAGCGGCCGCGCCGCCGCGTGTGAGCAGCCCTTGACCACATGCGATCAATCCGATTGAGAGCCCCAGAAATGGAGTCTTGACGAGACCCGAAAAGAAGTTGTTGACACTGATCGCGTTCAAGGCCACCTCGACAAAGGCGCCTGCTGTCATATGCGAAACGACAATCGTGGCCCCCAATCCACCGACAAGGGCCAGTACGTCGCCAAGCCAGGTCAAAATCGGCACCGTGATAGCGAGAGCGAGACAGCGTGGCACGACCAACCATCTCACTGGGTCGAAGCCCATCGTCTGCAAGGCATCGACCTCTTCGGACACCTTCATTGTGGCGATCTCCGACGCAATACCCGCGCCCGATCGTCCGGCCATAATCATTCCTGTGACCAGTGGTCCAAGGTCTCGGAAATGTGCGACGACTACCATCTGGGGGACAAGGGCGATTGTTCCAAAGCCCTTGAGCTGCGAAACGCCGAGAAACCCGATGATTGCGCCGATCAGCAAGTTGGCAGCACTCGTAACCAGCAGCCCGTCTGCGCCGATCTCTTGAATCAGCCTCGGCAAGGAACGCCAATCGACTGATCTCGGTGTGGCCGCAGCTTTTGGAAACGCGACGGCACAGCGACCGGTGAAATCAAATGCTTCGTTTGCCTTGCTAGGCACTTCAGCCGCTAGAGCTCCGATCCGCGTCAGCGGATTCATCACACGTGTCGGGCGCTCTGGGAGCCCCGCCCGGCGCTCGCGATAACTTGCGATTAAGCTTGCCGCTTCGCGGTTGGGGCCTTCAATGACGCGCGCGTGGCGACCGCCCGCATCCAGCCGATCGAGAAGCCTTGCCAGCAAGACTGCACCGGCGCCATCGATTCGTTCAAGCTGCGCTAAATCGACATCGACCGAGCCACAGCCAGCTAAAAGTGCCTCCGCGTTCTCCAATGCTCGTGCTGCCATCGTCGCATGGGCCAGGTCGAACGGACCGGTCGCCACTAGACGCGCGTGGTTTCCTTCTCGGTCGGCTCGGATGGCGACACTCATGGGGCAGGTCTCTCGAGTTCAGTTCGACGCGTCAAACAACGGAGCCAGAAACGATGACCAAGAAGCATCCATTTTCGTCGATGCAAAGCGGGCATCGGATTGGCATCCTTTACCGCCAATCTTCTGACTAATTGAACTGCGCAGTCCATTGTCAGAATTACCAGTGCAGGTTTTCAACCTCTCCGGTTCAGGCCTAGCCACAGGTATTCGGAACTTCGAAACAAGTCCTCAATTGGAGTAAGGAAGGGTTTATGAGATGGTCCGCCGCGTGATCGACCCGATGGGATGATCGCCTACGAGGTAGATCATCGACACGAAGATTCGTGCAGACATCCAGGCTGAACACCGACCTTACCGGCCCTTCCGGTTCAGTATGAGATGTGCTTGGTTTCATAACTGCCTATCGAATCTTATGGTTCTCGCGTAGCGACCTCAAGTCCGCCGAAGTGGGTACTGGCCCGAACTTTTCCGATTTTCTGACTTTCCAGGAGTTACCGCGGGAAAATCAGCACAGAATCATAGCTTTGAGCTACGCGCCAGCACAATGAAAGCCCGTCTTTGACACTGTCAATTCCGTCAATTTCCCCTTGGTGGTACTTTTGACAGTTCCCAACTTGTTTCGGTGGCCCTATTCTTCAAAGAACCGCAATCTACGGGAGGATCCGGTTCAACACACCCCGACCCGGGAAGAATGGCGTTCAGGCCTCGATTCTTTCACTAAAGTTGACAGGATCGTCTTCCCGAGCCGCCCGTAGAGGAAGGACTCGGCCCATTTCCACTCAGGGAAACGCACCTATACCTGCCTCGGGGATTGCTGCTGTATCCCTGGGCCTGAGATCGCAATTCCTCGATGGACTGACTCGGACAGATCGCGATACAATCCTCGCAGCTGCAACACGACGGCGATTCTTCGCCAATTCCGTGATCACAAACCAGGATCACCCTGCTGACCATCTTTACCTGTTGACGAGAGGTCTTGTCAGATTTTTCTCCGTTACGGAAGAAGGCCGGAAGCTTGTGTTTCTGTGGCTTGGACCGGGAGATCTATTCGGTGTTCGGACCATTTTGTCGGACCCCTCTTCTTATCTCTGCAGCACAGAAACAGTGACGGAGAGCTCGGTGTTGGTGTGGGATCGCCCCATGATCCGAGGCTTTGTCGAACGGTCTCCCAGGTTGCTTGAGAACGCGTTGTTAACGGCATCAGACTACGTGGCTTGGCATCTTGCGTCCCACATAAGTTTAGCCTGCCACACGGTTCGGCAACGAGCTGCTGAAGTACTCGTAACTCTTGCCCGCACTATCGGCAAGGAAACGCCGGGTGGCGTTGAACTCCAGATCACTAACGAGGAGTTGGCTTGCGCGGCGAACATCACGCCATTCACTGCAAGCCGCCTGATGAGCAAGTGGCAACGTGAACGTGCCTTAGTAAAGCGTCGCGGCAAGGTTCTGCTCCTTTCGTCTGAACGATTGCTCTTGCGTACGATGTGACCGCGACTTAATTTCCATTCTGGTTCCCCTCTCCTGTTCCATTCCGTTATTGCCCCTGGGCAAGTTCAAGGAGTGGCGTTGCTCTTAGCGAGTTGATGTTCCAGACCAAATTGACGAACTGATGGCGTTGAACTCGTTGTTTCAAGCAATAGTCTCAAATGCCAGAATGTTTCCGTCCTCAGGTGGGCTTTTGCTTGAGCGATTCGCGGGCCTTTTGTCGTTCCGTTTCCTGTTCAGCGAGGAGTTTGTACGCGATGTAATACTTGTAGATGTTTGAGACGTATGTGACCGTTTCCGGGCCGATTCGTGCAGCCGCAACCATTTCCACATTTTCGGTCCAAACGTTGGGATTCAAGCCCTGTGCAGCGGCCTGTTTGCGCAGTTGCCTCACTCGGCCGGGACCAGCGTTGTAAGCAGCGAAGGCGAACAGGATCTTATTGAGATCATCCATGGATTCATCGGCAAAGTATTCATCCACCATGAATCGAATATATTTAACTCCGGCATTGATATTGGGATCCAGCTGACGGATGTCTCCCACCTTCATCTCAGCGCCGGTTGCGGGCATTACCTGCATGATGCCGATGGCACCTACGTGGCTCTTAGCATCCTGATTCAGGCCTGACTCCGAGCATGACCAAAAATGCCGCGCAGTGGTTCCGAATCTTGATCTGACAGTTCTCTATCATCGACAAATTCCCCAACCCAAAGTCCTTCAACCACCTTCTTCACCATATTTTTTCGCCGTAACCAGCTTCTGCACTCCAGGTGTCAGGTGGTGCGATGAGCCGGCCGCCTCTGGAGGTGGCCGATCTCATCCGCGCTGCAGGAGAAGCCTTCATCGAACGAAACCGTCATTGGATGCGCTGGAAACACGTCAAAGTGCTGCGAGCCATTCGGCGGTGTCGTACCGCCGCTCTCGGCGGACATCTCGATGAATGCACTCGCTGTGGACATCGGGCCATCTCGTTCAACAGCTGTCGTGATCGCCGCTCCCCCAGGGGAAAACAACGACGCCCAATTATTCACTCAATCACGCACGTTCCGGATCAGACAGTCTAACGGCCTCGACTTCTCCAATGTTCGGTCGACCTCGCCGCTCCGGACCGTTCCCATCTTACCTCTGAGTGGTTTTCATGAAGTTTCGCGGGCCGAAGGCCCTAAATGACAGTCTACTCGGCTCCTCGTGAGGCCGACCTCGTTATGACATCAACCGGGTGCGCCGTGAAAAGGCGGTGGTCCACAGCGGCCGCAGTGCCAAGAATTTTTCGCGGTGCCTAGTCGCGTCGCTCCAGAGCTTGTCGACGAATCGCGAGCCGTCATAGAGGTCAAACTCGACCACGCACTGAAGGACGCGCTCAGGGTTCTCGCGAACAACAACGAGAATGGAAATGCGGTAGGCTCAGCTACATCCGAACTCACAGCTTCGCTGGTGAACGATTCCGACACCGAATCATGAACAGTTCTTCTCGGGCGGATCTTTTTTTTCTCTAACTCCTCTTTGTCTGTCGTTTGCTTCTCCACTCTTCGTCGGATGAGCTCTCAGCGCCTGCTTAACCTTGTACGGCATGGAATCCGACGGAAATTGAGCCAGGAATCTTTGCTTGTCCTCCGCGTTCCATTTCAACACTACTGTTCTACACCATTCCTCTATTTGCTTCCGCACGGGCCACTCGGAATGTGTCGACTCGGAATCTATTCAGATCGAAATTCCTGAGAGTGATTTCGAAGTGATTTTCCCGTCGGCTGTGTTTCCGGCTAGATCGGCGTGAGAGGGTTTTCTTTCACCTCAGAGAGTAGAGCTGGTTCAAAACAAATCGATGATCATGACAGGTGCCGCGGGTTCAGTTCGTGTGCGGAAGGCGCGAAGGCCTTGACTTTTTCGCCGCTGCCCTCTTGCCAGACCGAAGGAATACAACGGACGAGACGAGGAACAAAATGAAAAGGGGGAGTGCCCACTCCAGAGTTGATTCGACCTCGTTCATGTGGTGCTTGTAATAGAATTCCGTAATGGCTCGGCCGACGCGATACTTGGACATTGTAATGTCCCGAATATCAGATGCATGGCGCAAGATTGCGAAGCGCAGGTTTTTCTTGGAAACATCAATCGTAGTTAATTCCAAATTATTCTGATATCTGACAACGACACGCGTCGAACGGCCCCCGGGGACCAGGACCCACATCCGTAGATACCCCGCTGAAAGTTGAAACGAAGCGGGCTCGCCATTGACCGTGACACCTTGAATGGGAGTCAACCCGTCTTCTGCCTTCTCGACATGAAACGTCACATCTCGATGAGACTTGTTGTCGAGAACGAAATCGGTCGAAAAATCCAGAACTTCATAGCGCGTGTCATCCTGCCGCTTGACCAGATAGAGATGTTGAGCAACATCTCCCAAACCACCCCAACGGGTGTCGGGTTGAAGCTGGTTGACGGTATCGGCGATTGGATTGAACGCACCGATGCTACTCGTAAAGAAATCCTGATGACAGTAAAACAAGAGTGGAGCATCGAGGAATGCATGAATGGCAATCACTGATTTCAAATCGCGCTGTTCTGCTGGATATCTTTGAACCAAGGCAAACGTCGCGAAATCCGACGTGATTGGTCTGAGAAAAAAGAGAGAATCGGAGGGCTGCGCGGAGCCCAATGGCACCGTACCATCATTTGTCCCCGCGGCGAACCCATATTCCTTTAACTTGCGCACTGTCTGCAGCGGCGGAACTACTTCATAGGGAAATGTCATGACGGAATCGAAGCGGAGCCCGGTCAAATCTTGAAAAGTGTTCATCCGCGCGAGGGCCTGCTGGAGGTTTGCGACCTGCTCGGCAAATGGCTTTCTGCCGTATGTTCCGAATTCCTGATGGTCGTGATTATTTCCATGGACTGCGAAGGAGAATCTGTCGGAATGGCTACGAATAAAGGACACTAGCCGAGAGTCGCTGCGGTCGAAGTTCCACGGGATGAATGCAATTGTTGTGTGAAAATCATGTTTTTCCATTTCAGTCCAGAGGGTTTCGTAATTGAGGTAGCCGTAGGGCTCCGTGAGCCAAGCGTCGTCAACAGTCAGATTTGCATAGTGGCCAGGACTATGCCAGCCGTTGTCGCCTGCAGCGAACCGAACAAACATCAAGAACGGCGCGACCCGAGAGAGCACTTCGCCTAAGCCCAGCTTGGGTGGATTCGCTGGGTCCGCTGAAGACCCCATATCTGCGAGAAAGAAGATTTGATTGGGATTGGTCTTCGTGCGAATAAAAACTGGATCAAGCCCCCAACTACCCTCCGCCGAAAGGAGAGTCGTCGTACGAGAACTGTCCATAGAGAAAGTACACGCGGCTGAAAGAACAGCGGGAAGTCTTACCCCCGCAAGCTGACGTGCGACTTTGTCAGTGCCAACCAGATAGTCAACGTTTACACCATCGAACGGCACTGAATTGCAAGCCGAAACAGCGCCATTTGACCATTGCCGTAGATTAGATGAATTTATGTTGTGTGTAATGCCGACGATGAGGAGGGGCACATCTCCATTTCCCGGGCGTTGCAATGCTGCAAGTATTTGAGTGCTTTGGGTGCCCTGCATTACCGATGCTTCGGCAACAACCGCCAGCGTTACTGGCTTCCTTAATTGATCGAGAGCATAAAGCACACCGGAGTTTGACTGCACTACTAGGGACTGGAGCCTCAGACCATAAAACCGGCTTGCCAATTCCAACTGCTTTTGCGCAAGCGTTTCCTCACCGGCTCCTTTTAGAAATACGACCTGTCCTGCTGCTGTGGCCGGAAGGGCCCATGCAAAAGACATGGTCGTCAAGAGCAGATGGATGATGTGCTTGTGTAGGTTTTGATCAGATCTCATTCCGGCGTGTATCCAATTCCTCGCAAGACATTCCGCCCGTTCTCGTCTATCTCGCTGGTGCGGGTGGCGAACGGACGACGAGCTTGAATCAGTCTCTGCAGTTTCCTTTTCGTTTTAGCGGTACCCTCTTATCATATTCGAGAAAATTGCGAGAAGACTGCATTGCGAATTGCGAATGTCTCGAGGGTTTTTAGCCTAGCTTTCCGTTTTGATTTCCCAAATGCCCAGAAAGATATACTCAGAGAACTCTGCATGCAAGGCTCCAGCTGAGCTACAGGCGCGTTCGCACATTGATCGTTACTTCAAAAAGAGTTTATCACTGCTGAGGTGGGGGGGCCAAAACCCGCGGGTGCGTTCCGTGTACACGCTGGTTCGCTACTCCCCAAATCCACTCGCGCAACTGCGCATTCAGATCGCTCAGGCTGCTTGGCTCGCGTCCCTGCAAACCGCACAGAAAGTTCCGCCGCACATACTTCACGCCCGATTCCACTTTCCCTTTCGTCTGTGCGCGATACGGCCGACACAGCCGCGGCGTGAAGCCCCAGTAGTGCGCAAAATCCTTAAACACCGGGTGCCAAACGATCTCGCCTCGCTCATCCGTCCCCAGCCACACCGTCTTCATGCGGTCGTAGAGAATCTCTTCCGGCACTCCGCCGATCTGCTGGAACGCCGCTTCGTGCAGCCGCAGCAGCGTGCCCAGCTTTTGATCCAATGCCGCTTCCGCTACCAGTCTTCGGCTGTAACCCAGAGTGAAGGTGAAACCATGCAGCTTCTGCTCCTGCCCGGCTATCTCTAGCGTGCCCAGATGACCCCAGTCCACTTGTGCCTGCTTGCCCGGAGCTGTCTCGAAACGCCGCACCGCCACCACTCGTGCCGACCTGCGTTGCGGTCGCAACCAGTCCGTCAGAATCGTGTAGCTCCCTGTGTAGTTCCGTTCGCGCAGTTCGCGCAGCAGCACCCGCGCGTTCCATACCCCAGCACGCAGACGCTCCTCCAAGTACGGCTTAAACGCATCGAGCCTACTTGGCTGCGGTGAACGCGGCCCGTACTCTGGCGCTAGCCCCGCCGCTTACATATATTTTCGAATCGTCTTGCGGTCCCAGCCGGTCAGCTTGCTGATCGCCTGGATACTCATCCCTTGGCGTTGCAGTTCTTTTAGTTCTTGCACGTCTTTCCCCCTTAACAAGTCTCGGAACCTCCTCCATGCGGAGTAGGCTCCGGTGTACCACATCAGGGGGTGGGGAAAATTCAACCGGCACTATGGGGATTTTTGCATCGGCGCTGACAGTGCAACTAGTAAGTCATGCTTAACGGTTCTAGGATATTGGTGGGAACGGGTTATGAGGGCAAGTTCGGGCTTCTCGCTTGCAATGACTAAGGACTGCTAAATACGACTAAACTTGACTAAAACGAAGGGCTTACAGGCACTCGGCCTTTGACACGTTATCAGCCCTTATCGTTTGCGCCCTTCATCCCTTTTCTTTTCCATCGGAGGTTCTCCGCAAGGATTTGCGGCAAAGGAAAGGAAATACAGTCTACATCTTCCGTAAATTCCAAAGCAGCTTGACCGTATCCGGCCCATGTCCGGCATATATTTCCGCGCCCGCTCCCGTGCCTTCTCGGCAGTAATGGTGGGAGAGAAGCGCGATCTCTCGGGTGGCGTTGACCTTCGCGGTTGGCAATGGGCCTACGCGGAACTAAGCGGAATGTCATATTCGCTGCAAACCTTGAGCGTGCGAACTTGTTTGGCGTATCTTGCTTCCTGCGACGTGAGCGCTCCTGGGTTACGTGCAATTCCACTTTCTTCCTCCTATAAAGCGCGGTAGTCTTGCACAGGTAGTTTCTCCCATCTTATTGAAACTTAACCGAGTTGCGACAGATCAATGCTACTTAACAGCAATCGCCGGGCAGACGGGATCAGGTTGCGAGCGCCGGCCATACTGATGGTACTTGCTGCAACGGCAATTCCCGTGGAGCTACGACCAGTGAGCCACGTTGCCTTGGACTTCGGCGTCCACGCCTCCGACGTCGTAGCGAACGTCGTGGGGTATCTTCCGGTAGGGATTGTGCTCGGAGAGTTAGGGTTGCTGCGGGCGGTTATTACAGCAGCCGTGATGTCCGCGCTTGCCGAGTTCAGCCAACTTGCGATGATGCACCGCGTCTGCTCGGCGATCGATCTCGCTTCGAATGTGATCGGAGCCTTCCTTGGGGCCGTAGTCAGTGTTCACTGGCGAATTCGCTCACCGAGCCTCAGGATCAACAGATGGAACACGCTGGTCGCGGCGGCGGTGGCGTTCGCGCTCATTCTTCTGGTATGGGCCGCTGCGGGCCCCACCCCAAGTACGCGGGGAGCGACGTCTCCTGGGACCCTCGAAGCCTATTGGAAGCTCGACGAAACTGGCAATCGAGTTGCATTTGATTCTTCCGGGCATGCCCTGAACGGCAGGTTCAGCAACGAACCGAAGTGTGTTGCCGATGTGAACGGCCGTTCGGTCACGCTCGATGGTGCGAAGGATTACATCGACTTTGGCCGTTCGACGGCGCTTCGGCTCGTCGGCAGCATGACAATCAGTGCCTGGATCAAGCCCACCTCATTCCCTGTTGACGACGCAGCGATCGTCTCACAACTTCATGGCGGCTTTGGCTATCAGTTAGATACGACAGTCGACAGAGGGCCGCGCACAATTGGTTTCAAACTCACCAATGCGTGCGGAGATCTCATGGCGCGCTACGGAGCCACTCCTCTCGTCGTACGTACGTGGTACCACGTGGCCGGGGTCTACGACGCTGAAGAGCGGACGCTGGACGTTTACTTGAACGGGAAACTGGATAACGGCTTCTTGGTTGGCTCGGTAACAGGCACGCAGCATAGCTCTCGTTCGGCTGTGTACGTCGGCAAGCGGAGTGATCTCGAAGGTTTCGAGTTTGCCGGATCCATTAGAGACGTTCGAATTTACTCATTTGCTCTGACGAACAGCGAGATCGCAGCGATCATGCGAGGAGAGGTCATTGATGTTGTGGCGGCTCATCGTGTTGCCGGTGGTGTCAACAGCGGCCCAGGGCGCTCGACAGATCAGACCTCTCGGTGCGCGGTGTTTTCCGAAGGCGACGATGAGAATGTTCCAGCTGTGGCTGCAACGTTGGGTGTGCTTGTTGCATTCACCTGCGTCGGACTCTGGCCATCAGCCGGTTCACTACTCTATCTTTTCACAAGCTTTGCAGCTGGTTTGCTCCTTCTCCCCGCTGCGGCGTCTACTCTACCCTCATTTACTCTGTGGATGATTCCACTAGTCAGTCTCGCCGGTGGTGCGTCCGTAGTTGTCTCTGTGCGTCGTCAGAACGATCCTGATCATCCTGCTTATTGACTCGCGTCGCTTTAGGCTGCCCCATCGCCATAGGCACCTCCATTGTGCACAGGAGATGCCTATATTCCCAGCAGAAGTTGTCCCGCCTTTAGTTGAAACCTGAAAGAGAAAGCAGCGGCTCTCGACATTTTGCACCTTACGCGACCTGGGCCTGTTGAGTCAACGACGGGTTCATCCGGCGATGTAAAAGTTGCAGTTCCCGATAGCCTTTCACTCGCCGGAATTTCTTCTGCGCTTCCAGCAAACCGGTAGCTGTCCAGCGCAAGGCTTGTTCTCCTTCGCGCCAGCGTTTCACGTTACGCGCTACTTTCTCGACGGTCGAGCAACGCTTCCTTAACAACGCCCTGCAGCCGCTCCCAACTTTCAGCAGTGAAGAGGCTCGGGTGCTCCTTGAAGGAAGGCCCTGGCAACTTGGGATCACGACCGACGATGCGATAAAGCTCCTCCGACCAGATCACCTTGTCTGCCCTTGCATCCCACTGCCAGCTTCCCACTCCAGCCAAACGCTGGGCTTCCGTCAATTCCATCTCTTTGTGCTGCAGTGCCTCTTCCGTCCGTTTGGGCTCGGTGACATCGACACAGATCCCGATGTAACCGACAAAGATGCGATCCTGATCAATCTCGGCACTCCAATGTCGAGAACCCATCGATACTCTGCATCGTGCCGCCGTAGCCGATACTCCATCCTGAATTTCTCTCGCCGATCAAAGGATTGCGTATAGGTGTCGAGGCACCGCTGCAAGTCCTCCGGGTTTACACCTTCCGCCTAGCCATTCCCCAATTCCTGTTCCAATGATCGCCCAGTGAACTCCAGCCAAGGCTTATTGAAGTAGCTGCAGAGTTTGTCGGTTCCCGACATCCAGATTAGAACGGGGGCGGTATCCGCCACCAAGCGAAAACGCTCCTCACTTTCGCGCACGGTCTCTTCCGTACGGTAGCGTTCCGTGAGGTCGCGAATAACGACTGCAAAGAACTTTGTCCCGCCTGCTTCAACCTTGGAGATCGCAGCTTCGATGGGAAATTCTTCGCCAGTGGATCGTAGTCCCCAAAGTATGCCCAGAGCACCCATATTGCGACATGTGACCCCAGTCTCACCAAAGCGACTTACGTGTTTAGAGTGCTCGGCACGGAAGCGTTGCGGGATAAAACGGACGATGCAAGCGCCAATCGCCGCGTCTGCCGGACAGGCGAACATTCTTTCCGCAGCAGCATTGAATAACACGATCCGGTCCTTGCCACCATGCCAGCGATCGCCAGTACCGGAGCCATACTTTTATGCGGGCTCGAGGCACCACTTGGAAGTCGGCCTTAGCTTGCCGAACCGGACCCGTGATTAGATTTTCCAGATGAAGGTAACTTGAGACAAGTTTCTGGCACCAGTGACTGTACCCAGGCGCGGTCAACTGCTTTTATATAACTAACCGGACTTGTGGGTACTCTAGCCTCCACTTAAAAGATTTGGAACCACTTGAAAATTACCCCGCGCTCCGAGACATTTGAACTCCGGTATCGCATATGTTCGTTTTGACCTTCATTTCGGTACTGCTTTCAGTTTTTTTACCGGGGAAACTTTCTGCAGAGTGGCCAACAAATTCCTGGCGCTATCTGGCACTGAGATGGAATTACTGAAGACGATACTCTCAGCGGTTACACCTTGCCCATAGAAGTTCTTGTTAGCGCCATTGTCTGGCCGCAGCGTCGAACCTTCGAGGGAAATACCCGCGAGCTTCCCACTTGCACGCGAATAGGAAAGAACATCGGTTCGCACAGTGAAATCAGTTTTCCTGGAAGTGGTATCAGCTACGGGGCCAGCGGCGGCAGAGGCATCCGTACCGAGCTTGACTCTATCCTTGAGCAGTTTGTCCACGGTCCGTGGTGACATCAGGAGAAGAACGAAATCGGTGGCATTTCCTCTGAGTTGTGCTTCGGCGGTAGTGCTCTCAAGCGCGACCATCGCTGGCGCGCCCCAAGGGCCATTGAAGCCAATGCCGCCGCGACAAGTGATCACACCTGAGGCGTAGCTGCCGGCAGGAGCGGCCGTGAATTTTAAGACGGAAGGTGCAATCACAACGCAATCCGCCTGATCGAGTGCGTCTTGTGGAATCCTTTCGGGAGCGTTGAGAATTTGTTCCGTTGCTTGTCCCGCGTTTTCGACACGGGTTGCCTCGTTGTTCTGCGCAAACAGCGGAAAAGCGAGTACAAGGGCTAAAGTAATACTGAGTTGGTATTTCATAGATCACCTCAGGTTTATTCCTACCCAGGCATAATCAAGGAGCGATTGGTTTGCGGAGGGGGTGCCTCGCGCGATTGTACGATGCTCTATTCTACGCTAGTTCTCTGGGTGATTGGTCAACTCCTGATTTGTCGTGCTCTTGTAAATGCTTCGATAAGAGTGTTGACATCACTTGCGTCGTTGTAAGGGGCGAGCGAGATCCGAATGCGTCCGCCACGTATACCGCACACAATATTATGACCACGAAGACTTTCTACAACTGCTTGTACGCTTTCGCGAGGGTGTCCCAGTGAAATGATGTGTGGAGACGCGGAAGGATCGCCAAGACTACGAAACGGTTGCCAACCATACTTGCTGGCGTCGCTAACCAACATTGCTGCCAACGTTCGTGCATGTGCCTCAATTCGAGCTTGGCCCAAGGACAACAACTGCTCAACTGCTACCGTGAGACCAGCCATGGAGGCATACGACATTGTTGATTGCGTATAGCGCCGAGCATCGTTAGCCAGCGACACTGAGGTCGCATCAAATCCAAAGGGATCCGATGCGCCCATCCAACCCGATAAAGGGGGTATTTGCTCAAGCAAAAGTGGCGACATGATCGCGAGTGCAACGCCTCCGTGTCCGCCAAGCCATTTGTAGCCACTGGTAACGACGGCATCAGCATCCCACGCCGCCGCGTCCACCCGCATCGCACCTGCCGCTTGCGTAGCGTCTACAATTAAACGTGCACCAACCCGGTCAGTGCTTTGGCGCAGGCGAGAAATATCCACTACCGTACCGGTGGCGTATTGCACGCTGCTCACCGCAACCACAGCAGTATTCTCATCAATCGCCTCTATAAGTGTATCGGTCAGATTGCACGTAGGCTGGTCGTCAACAAAGCGCACCCTATGGTCTGTTAGGGCAGCCAGACGAAGCCACGGCCGAGTTATTGCGGGAAAATCTGATGAAACAGCCAGAATTGTGCTATTCAACCTCGGCTGAAGTAACAACGGAAGTTGCCCTAATATCTCACTTGCCCCGGCGACAATCGCGACTTGCGCTGAATTGCAATGAAGCAATCTGGCTGCGCGTTCGCGGAGCGTTTCAAAGTATCCCACCTCATCACTATCGGACATGTAGAGGTTGCCATGCCTGGCAACATCGTCTATGAAAGTATGCATTGCGGTCACTGCTGGTTGACCGATCAATCCTAGGGATGCCTGATTCAGATACACACTTTTACGGAGGGTAGGATAATCCAATCGATTAAAGGGAGAGGGAATCATTCCGATGATGACCTGCTTGTGAGCGAACAGATTCTAAACTTTACTGCCTTGGTTGAAAATGGAGAAAATTGTTGAGGCACTGGAGAAGAAATCCGGCCTAATTGCTTACTGCACTCCACTTTCTGTTCTACCTCGACTGGCTTTCCGAGGTAACTGGGACTATTTCCGCATGAACAAACCTAAGTATCAAAACCTCTTGCGGCTGTGCCTCAACTCCCGATTTGTCGGCCATGTAGGTACTATGAGCTACTTGATTGCATAACAAAGATCGGCTCCCTCGACCGTACACTGTGGTTGCATGACGACCCTGGGTTCGGAAGGGTCGGAGCAGGGGTCACAGTTGCCTATGACCCCCTCCGCGGATCCGGACGAGCGGATTTCCCGCATCCGGCTCTTACCTTGGGTGACAACGCCCATGCGGCGCAGAGGATAAGGATGATAGATGCGAACAGGATGCAGCCAGTGGGCAATGAGCCGATGCATTCGATCCCAGTGGACATGGCCGTTCTGACTGCGGCGTGATAAAGCGCGGTGCCACAGCCGTCCTACTTGGAGTCGAAAAAGATGCAGCGCAGCGTCGTTCATGGGCACACCATAGTAGCGATTGTGTCCATCAACTACTGATCGTAGCCACTGACCTATTTCGGGGATAGGGTGGTGCATGCGTCGCCGAAGCTCGGCTTTTACCTCGTTCAGCTTCGCTTGTAACCGTTTGTGGACCGTCTGCCGTAACACTGTGAAACGCCCTGAGCTCCTTTTCTTTCCGCATATATGCGTAAAGCCAAGGAAGTTGAACGTTTCAGGTCTCCCCTCTCCACGCCACTGGCGGTTCCGGATCACAAATGGTCCGAACTCCAGTAGGCGCGTTTTCTCGGGATGCAGCTCGAGGTCGAACTTCCGCATTCGTTCCGTCAGTTCTGTCTGGAACCGCTTGGCATCCGATTTTCCCTAAAGTCCAACAACGATGTCGTCTGCAAATCGCACGATGATGACATCACCGTGTGCTTGTTTTCGGCGCCACGATTGAACCCAAAGGTCGAATACGTAATGGAGGTAGACGTTGGCCAGCAGCGGCGATGCGCTGCCGCCTTGAGGTGTGCCTTCTTCCACTCGTATCCGCTTCCCTTCCTCCAACACGCCGGCGTTCAACCATTTCTGGATGAGTCGCACAACGCGTCGGTCCGCAATTCGATGCTCGATGAACTTCACCAGCCATTCGTGCGAAATCTTGTCTAAAAAGCTGCGAATATCCAAATCAAGCACCCAGCTCACTCTTCTTGTCAGCAGTCCGGTGTAGAGTGCGTCCAATGCTTGATGCTGGCTTCACTTTGGCCGGAACCCGTATGAGAAACCGAGAAAATCCGTTTCGTAGATGGTGTTTAGCACCTCAACCGTCGCACGCTGGACGATCTTATCTTCCAGCGCCGTTACTCCTAGCGGTCTTTGCCGCCCGTCGGCCTTTGGGATGTACACCCTTTTCACCGGTTTGCTCGGTACGCTCCTTGCTTCAGCATCTCGCAGAGCTTTTGGAGGTGATTTTCCAGTTGCTCTCCGTAGTGCCGCCACGTCTCCCCGTCCACACCTGGCGAGGCTTCCTTCTTCAAACGGAAGTAGGCCATGCGCAGTGTTTTTAGGTTGTAGATGTGGTGCAGGAGTGCTGTGAATCGTAGCTTCTTATCTTTTCTTGCTGCCTGACGTACCCGCTCCAGCGCATTGGGCGCAACGATCCGGCTCGGTGTCCGGGTTGCGTTTTGCTGTGGCAGGTTCCCTTTGGTCAAACCTCTTCCCTCCATCCCCTCCGCATCCGGTTTCCCAGTCTTGTTCGGGGATTTCTCACGTACTTCAGGTCTGTCCGACTTCCCGTGTTCGTTCATCGTCGGCGTACGTCTTTGGACTTCCCGACGCGTCCCGGTCTTGTTACCTCCGGGTGAACACGGGATCTCCCGGTTCCCTTGCGAGGTGCTTCCATACGTGCGCGGGGTCTATGACCGCGCGGGACCCCGTCACACCTCACGATATCGGTGTGCCTGGTAGTGCCTTCCGCTTCTCCTTACAGCGTCAGCGTCCCGGAGTTAGTTCTTACGCGGCTGAATACCCGTCCCATATTTTCCCCTGTCAACGCTTCGACGCCACCCTCGCGGGAGGCACCGCATGACTCGGGGTCGATGTGGCTCGTTATTCCTTCATCGTGTGATTTTGCATTCACTTCACCTCGCCGGTTTCTCCGGCGCACGAGAAGCCGAACATGTTACTGATAGACGTAGATTACCACCCGAGCTTTCAGACGATTGCATATTTTGTGGAAGAAACTGGCGAGTATGACGAACAGGAACTGAACCACAGTAATGGACAAGCAGAGAAATTCTATCGAGGCCTGAAGCAGCGAGGAATCTGTGTACGGGTAGGAATGGAGGCCACCGGACATTCACGCTGGTTCGAGCGGCTATTAGCTGAATTAGGTTTCGAACTGTGGATCGGTCACCCTGCAGAGATCAAAGCCAAGCGAGTGAAGAAGCAGAAGTTCGACCGCGAGGACGCCCGACTTTTACTCAGGCTGTTGCGGGAAAATAACTTTCCGCAAAT
The DNA here is from genome assembly GCA_963748365.1 of Candidatus Acidiferrales bacterium. Classification (GTDB taxonomy): domain Bacteria; phylum Acidobacteriota; class Terriglobia; order Acidiferrales; family UBA7541; genus Acidiferrum. The sequence continues at coordinate 142,233 of CAVVJG010000011.1, read as the reverse complement.
TTGGGTGCCGGGTCCGGAGAATCGGGACCTGCGACAACTTCTGTGGCATTGACATCGGTTGGTGCAGATGCGCACGCGAATCATGAATCAGCTGCAGGCGCTAGCGATGAACGAGGGCTATTGCTGGAAAAAACTATTCAGCGAACAAGGACGAGCGCTGTTAGAGAAACTCTCGTTGGCTCCTTGGGCCAGTCGCCGCCGGCAAGAGTTGTTGGAGTTGCTCGACCGTATGAATCCGATCATTGAGGAATTAACCGCAGCCGTCGAACGGGAGGCCAGGAAGCGACCTGAGGCAATGCGGCTGATGACGCATCCCGGTGTCGGTCCAATTACGGCACTCGCCTACGTGCTGATCATCGGAACTCTGACTCGGTTTCAGGTGTGTCCTTACTCGACTGCTCTAATAGTGCGAAAAGACGTTTTTGGGGGCGCAGGAACAAAGTTGAGACGGGAGGACCCTCAAAATTAGTGGGCTCCTCCTTCTCGAACCATCCTAAGCGCGCGACTTCCGACGAGCGAATTTTGCTGCGACCAAAACAATAATCAGTCCCAGGATTCCTAGACCGACGAGTGCAGTATAGCCTCCCGTCGGATTCGCTTTCTCAGGGGCAGCGGGCACTTCCGTGGTGTCAGCAGCAGGTGCTTCCATAGGCGCGGGCGATGAAGACGCCTCCGAAGTCGCAGGGGACGCAGCTGCCCCCTTTGTCGTGGCGCCAGGGTGCGCTTCCGAAGTCTCCAACGGAGCGGCCGTGGACGCACCCTCGGCAATCAGCAGAGGAGTGTCGGCTGGCAGAGTCGGCGGAGGTGTAGGCATCGTGCCGGTCACTCTCTTTTGCTCTGCCGTGGTCGTCATGGGAGCCTCTTCTACGATTTTTATCGCCCTGACCACCATCCCTTTTTTGAGACCAAACGCGTCTACCATTTCTCCATTCACGTCGAATTTCTGATCCTTCGGGATCTTGAACGACTGATTCATTCCGTTTTCCAGCGTCAGAATCACTGAGAGTGGCGGAGTGACGTGCCAGACCTTACCAGTGACCGTCAGAATAGAGGTTACGGTGTGAGGGGTGGTTGTCGTGGTGATCGTGCGCTGAAGTTTCATGCCTGGTTTCAGGTCGTGAATTCCCAGCTGTTTTCCGTCAACTGTAACTTTGGCGCTCTCCGGGATGTTCTCAAAATGTCGGACCGAGCCATCTTCCATTCTCACGATCAAATCGTTACCCTCTAGCGCGAGAACCTCGCCACGATCAACCCGAACTACTTTGCTACTCTGACCTGGTTGTATACTCGTTGTTGTCTTTACTTGTGCCCAGGCATTTGGAGCAGAAGCAACACAGACTGTCCCTAAAGCGAGTACGAGGCCGCTTCTCATCCAACTATTTCTTGACTTCATGTTCTGTTCTCCTTTGTTGAACTTGACAAAGAATTCGATTCGATTTGTCTGCTGTTTTCAAACTGGCCGAACCGATAGAAACCGGATCAAAGGCTCGCGGGAGCAAGCTTGTAGATAAGTGCCCTCAACCACACTGCGACTATCGAATCCCTAGCCAAAGCCACGAGATGACAGTCCCGCACTAAAAACAAAAGCCGTAGTGCAGCCTGTCGCAATCAAGACACCGATACGATCGAACAGCCAACAGGAGAGTCAACTTTACGAGTCCCCTGCGCCTCTCCCTTTACACCTCTCCGTGGCAGTAGGGACATCTCCTACGTCGGTGAGTCGTCCAAACAAAGGGCAGTCCCGGAAGGGTATGCCCTCGGCTAGGGATGGACGACTTTTGTTCCATAATCCGCACGACTTCTCGACTCTGTGGCTGTCCTCTACTCTGGTCTTCTAGACCGGCGGGTCTGCACCGACCACTCGCGAGTTACCTGTGCTTAAGCTTTTAGCCCTGGCCACACTGCGATACAACTAGGGGAATACCTAGTGCCCGATGGTCGGCTGAGAGGTGCATCTGATTAACGCTTACGGGACATGATGCGGGTCCGGGCACGAAGGTGTCCGCTTGGGCCGCCAAGCGGAGTCTAATGGGTTTTACCGCGTTTCATCTCATTCTTCGGGAGGGGAAAAATGGGAAAAGTTATTTTCTATTTTACCCAATTTCGCACTTGTGATTCTAATTCGAGAGCGTCCTACTATGCTGTGAAATAAAGGACTTGTATGACGCGCAAGAAGAATCATCCTTCGTGACATTCATTGTGAGTTTGTTGCTGCTCTTAAGATGTTGCTCAACTGCTTTTCGCTACTGCAGTTTGAATCCGCTTCTCCAAAATCACAACGACAACTTTTGTTTGTGCTTGTCTAGTGTGGACCATTGGCCCTCAACAGATGAGCGCCCGGAACTCTAAGTGACTGTGCGGATGATGCCAAAAACGTTCTGAATGCAGCTAACGGCTGCATCATCGCGCGACGAGAAGCAACCAAGGTGTTCCTACCACCAAAAACACGATCATGCAAAAGACCGTGGTTAACAGGCCCAGTCGGTAGAGTTCAATTTGGGTGAGATAACCACTCCCCACGAAGATTACGTTCTGGCTGCCGCCCTGGGGAGTAATCGTTGAGAAGTAGCTGCTGGCAAAGAGCAACGCAAAGGCCATTAAGGGTGCGGGAACGCCAGACGATACTCCGACTCCCAGGAAAACGTCGAAGAGAGCCAAGACCTGCGCCGTCTGACTGACAAACATGTAGTGCATTAATACGTAGAGCACGAGGAGAATCACGTATGTCATTGGCCACGCAATCCCTCCGAGCAGCGACGTGAGACGGCCCCCGACGAAGCCCATAAAGCCAAGCTCGTTCAGTTGGCCGCTCATGGCAAATAGCACCGCCAGCCAAATGAAAGTAACGAGGGTACCGCCCTGCAAGTTGATATCATCGAGTGTGAGGACGTTGGTTGCGAGGAGCGCACCGAGGCCGGCGAATGCAACCGCAGCGAGGCTCAAGTTGAGGCTCCCCGCCATGACCCATCCGGTCACCATGAAGACAAATACGACGGCAACGATCCACTCGTCCCGCGTTAGGCGCCCCATGCTTTGTAGTGCTGCCTTCGCGGCATCGGGCGCATCTGGAGTCTCGGTCACGTCAGGTGGAAATAATTTGTATAGGACAAGTGGCAACAAGGCAATCATTGTCAGTATTGGAACTGACGCTGCGAGCATCCAAGAACCGAAGTTGATCTTCACGCCGTACGGTGTCGCCAACAACACTGCGATCGGGTTACCCGACGTGGCGGTAAGCCAAAGCGCGGACGATAGACTGAGACTGGCCATGCCGCAGAACATAAGGTAGCCACCCATCCTGCGATTCTTCTCGCCGTCCGGCAGGGAGCCAGAATTTTGGGCTAAGGAAAGAATGATGGGGTAAAGTACGCCGCCGCGTGCGGTATTACTCGGAAATGCGGGTGCAATCATTGCATCCGTAAGAAATATGCTGTAACCCAATCCCAACGTGGATCGCCCGAATATACTTACCACCAAGAGACTGACGCGCTTTCCCAGCCCCGACTTCACGACCGCGTTTGCGACCAGAAATGCCACGACCACAAGGAGCACGCTCTGATTGGCAAAGCCAGCAAAAGCCTTGGTAGGATCGACCGTGCGCGTGAGTACGGCGGCCGAAACCGCCAGCAGCGAGGCGGTCAAGAGTGGAAATGAGTTCAGTATTACGGCGACGATAGCGGCTGCAAAAATCGCGAAGAGATGCCAAGCCTCTTTCGTCAGCCCTGCTGGGATCGGCCAAAACCAGATGCCAAAAGCGAGGACAAAGGGAGCGGCGCGTAAGATCCGCTTGCGTAACGAAATCGTGGCTTTACTCATTTGGATTGTTCCACGCCATTCAGAGTAGCGATTGAGCCAAACCGCGCCCTGCCCTTCAGGTTGACGGCCCTGCCACTCACGGATCCGTCATCGGATTCAATAAGGTATTCCCACTGAAAGGAATACTCGCCGGCAATATCAGCGAAACGACCGGTTCCACCCAGAAATGTGCCGGCGATACGATTCCCGGTTTTTATCCACTCACCTTTCAATTCGCTGTAGACCTTGTCACCGCGCTCATCCGTCCACACACACCGTCCGTCCATACCCATGGAAGTGTCGGAAAAACCGATCGCTCTCGCGCGGAATCCCGCTCCCAGTCCGCGATTACCGACAAGCAGGAGCGAGCCGGTTAAATCGAAAGTGGAAACTCGATGATCTGGCTCGAGTACGAGCGTTTGTCGAGTGCCTGAAGCGGACCAAGTGCCTTCAAACGTGCGCCACTCACCTGCAGGATTAGCTCCTGGGGTGTGAACTGCGGGTTGGCTACAGGCTAGTGTGAAAACGAGAGGAGCGAGGACCACGCATCGCCGGGCGAACAAAATCACAGATGCAGCCCAATCAAGTCCGATCTTGTGAATTTCTCGTGCTAGCATAATCTTAATTCGGATCAACCTTCACGAAACTATACTTCGCGCTGAATTGAATGCGGGGCGCGTTTGCCTTTTGGCCATTTTGGTCCATCGTCCAACCATAGAGAAATTCTGCACCCACATGTAAGGATCCACCGGGATTCCAGATCAGGTTAGTGCCTGTATAGGTGGCATGATTGTAGGTTGTTAGGGCTGCCAAGTCAGTATTGTTCACGGCAGCATAAGAATAAATCGCGCTGGAACGCAACCTCTTGAACCAATAGTGCTGGTAGGCTGCCTCTATTCCCACCGCAGGAGTCGCGACCAAATGAGTTTGCGCCCCTGATGCCGGCTCCGCATCAATCCCAAGTCCGGATGTGTCCTGGATATAGCGGGAGATTCCATGGCCGGCCGCAACTGCGAAGATCAGATTGTCACTGCCGAAAGTCTTCAATCCCAGAGAGGTGTTTATGCCCCAACCAAATACGGAATCGGTTTTCTGGGGAGTTGTCGTAACGAATGCTCCGATGGATCGAAACAGGGCGGCAACTTGAAAGTGCCCGCGATCGAATTCCTGACGCAATCGGATTGCGCCGTCGGGAGCTGGAGCTTCGGGCTGACTTGCGAACTGGGCGGTTTTGAAGATGACGTCTGAACTGGGCTTTTCCACGGAAATGTGGAGAGTGGTGTGGGAACCAAGCGCGAATCCATAACGAAACTGCGGATTTCGGATACTGACCATGCCGTTGGGCCCCTGGAAATCTAAGGTGTCTGGGAAAGCATCCGCATCCATAAAGTTTGTAAAGGTCTGTCCGATAAGAAGGTTTCTGGCTTGCGCATAAGCATGGCGGAGTCTCGGGGTGGTGGAGTTGGAGCCGAAGAAATCTCCTTCCGCATAAAAGCGCACTTCTCCCACCGCTGTATAAGGAATCCTAAAGTCCAGGCTGAGGCGTGTGGGTCGGATCGAAACGGTCGTGTTGTTTACGTCGATTGGTTGCGGGATGGGAAAAGAGGAGGGGATGAAAGAATCGGCATTTCCTGCAGGTTTCATATCATAGATGAAATCTGTCTTGAAGTAGCCACCGATTTTCAGGATGGTTTGTGTTCCCGGCAACTGAAAAAAACCGTGGTACTTCGGATCAAGAGGCACGTTATTGAAGCGGGCAGCTGCGACGGTATCCTCCGAAAACTCCCGATAGCTGGCTGTGGCATCACCAACATGCGGGGAGGTGGGACCCACGCGCGGAGGTTCCGAGGATTGAATGGTTCCATTTTGTCGAGGTGGAGGGAGAGCCGCAGCAGTTGTGGCCTGACTTGGTGGCGCCTCGACTTTGGTGCCTTTAAGCTGATCGATTTCCGCTTGCATTTTGGCCATCTGGGCCTGCATCTGATCGACGAGTTTTCGAAGGGTTTGTGTCTCGTCGGAAGGGGCCTGGGATTGGGCCGCGGCAGTTACCGGGATCACCGCCGCTAACAAAAAAATGGTCGCGATAAGAGAAAGCTTTTGGATTTTCATTTGGACCCTCCTGGTTCCTGAACTAGCCGCTGGTGCGGTGTCGCGCGCTGCAGGGCGAAGTTATGAAGCTTCTTCTACAGCAAATTCTCCTAGGTCAACAGGGAGACGATGATGGTTCCCCACGTGGTAAGAAAAATGTGACCGAAAGCCGCGGTGCGGGAGTAACCCTGGATCGCAACAGGACTGTTTGATTTTTCCTGAGCGGCTGCGACGCCGGCGATCATGGTTTGTGATTTCCATGCAGATTGAACTTCGGGCTTTGCTGCATGAATGCCAAGACTGTTTTCAGCTTTCTTGGATTCCGCACGAAGGTCAAAGCGCAGAAGTTTTGGAGCAAGGCTGCTGCACCACCAGATGACGCCCAAAGTTCCAAATATGTAGCAGATGGCATCGGCCACGGCGATATGAGCCGCCACCCAGAGATCCCTTTGTTCGGTAAGTACGGACAATGCCTTAATGGCCTCGCTGGCCGTGCCGATAGCTGGAGATTCCGTGAGGGAACCCGAAAGCAAGCCGGCGGCATCGCCCGGATCGAGATGCAAGAATCTGGCGACGGAATAAGCGGCGAGAAGCCCCATCACCGGAACAAAAACACCGAGCACACCCCACCGCCAACCATCTCCCTTCAAGCTACGAAAAAAACTAGGGCCGACGGAGTATCCAATGCCAAAAAGAAAGAGGAGGAACAACATCGACTTCGCCTGGTCGGAGACAGGAACGTAAAAGAAATTGCCGAGGAAGATACCGCCGAGGAGAGAACCGGTTACTACACCAAGCCCGACGTCATGGATCTTCAACTTGCCGATAAGGTATCCGATTCCTATTGCGAGGTATACGGCCATCTCCGGATACTTCGTAAGTGGGTGCGAGAGCCAATCCATAAGCAGTCCCTTTGCTGGCGTCACCTACTGGGGACGCCCGAACGAATTCAGGAGTTCCGTCACGACAGCAAAAGAATGAGTACCATGCCCCAGATGGTGAGGAGAGTGTTTCCGATCGCGTAGGTTACGGTGTAGCCGAGGGCGGGGATTTGGCTGTGGGCGCGATCGCAGACCAAGCCGAGAGAAGCTGTGGTGGTGCGCGCGCCGGAGAGAATGCCGAGCAGGATCGCGTCGTGAAATCGGAAGATGTATTTGCCGACGTACATACCAAGGATGAGAGGCAAAGTGGTGGCAACGGCTCCCCAAAGGAAAAGGCTAATGCCCTGCGTGCGGAGTCCGTTCACAAATCCCGGACCTGCGGAAATACCGACGATAGCGATGAAGATATTCAAACCGACCGAGTTCATGAACCAAACGGTCGGAGAAGGAATGCGTCCGAAGGAGGGACGCGTCGAACGGAACCATCCAAGAACCAGTCCGGCGATGAGCGCGCCGCCAGCAGTGGATAAGGTGAGTGGAACGCCATGGACTTTCCAGACCAGTGCTCCAATCAAGGCGCCGACACCGATTCCGGCGCCGATGAAGGCTACGTCGGCTATGTCAGTGGGGCGATCCGCGACACCAAGCATTTTGGCGGTTGCCGAAGTGTCTTGTGTGCGACCAACGATGGTGAGAATGTCACCGCGGTAGATCTTAGTATTCGGCAAAATGGGAATGGAAGTGGCCGTGGCGCCGCGAGTAATCTTTCGGAGGAAAACACCGCGAGAGGTGGGAAATTGCGCGAGTTCAGCCAAGGTCTTGCCGTCCACGGATTTGTTGGTGACGTAAGCATCGACGCCCTCGATAGGGACGCTGAGCAACTCCGGATCGTCGACCTCTCGAGCTCCTTCACCGGTCACCTTAACGAGGACTTCCCGTGCGCCCGCGACGCTGACAACATCGCCTTCGTGCAACACGGTGTCCGCAGTGGCATCCTCGACGGAACCGTTGCGGCGAACACGCTGGATAAAAACACGTGCGTCGGGAACCAACGCTTCGGCTTCGATGGCACGAAGGCCAGCCACTTTGCCACCCGGCTGCACGCGGAAGCTGCGGGTCTCCCAACGATGCCAGGCGGAGCCAATTCCGCCGAGTTCACTCTTGCCACCAAACCTTTCCTCGTATTCCTTGCAGGCGCGTACGAGATCAATGCGAGCGAGCGCGGGGCAGACTAGAGCAATGATGATGGCCGATCCGACGGTGCCGAACATATAGGTAACGGCGTAGGCGACGGGCATGGAGTCGAGCACTTTTTTGGATTCTTCCGCGGCGAGTCCCAATCGATTGATGGCGTCGGTGGAGAGGCCCATGGCCGCGGAAATGGTCTGGGAACCGGAATAGAGTCCCGCAGCATAGCCGAGATCGTAGCCAACGAATTTGGCAATTGCTACAGGGATCACCAAGCTGAAGACACACTGGACTACGGAGAAAAGCGCTTGCGGCACGCCATCCTTGGCGACACCGCGAACGAACTGCGGGCCGACACCATAACCAACCGCAAATAAAAACATCAAGAAGACTGTTGACTTTAGCGGTTGGGAGATGCTGATGCCAATTTGTCCGATAAGGACGCCGGCCAACAGAGTCGCTGTGACGGAACCGAGGCCAATTCCCTTGAAAGTGAATTTGCCGAAGTAATAACCGAGAGCCAGAGTGAGGAAAATGGCGATCTCGGGATACTGTCGGAGGGTTCCAGCAAACCAGGTAAAGATGAACATCGTCGATCCTCCCTAGGCAGGAACTTGAGCCTTCCAAGAATCAACCGCGACTTGCAGCGCAGTGGTGAGTTGTTCGCCGATTTTGGAATAAGCCTCGTCTGGTAGATTGGCCAGAGACACTCGCACGGACCAATCGGGGCCGGCAAAGCCGCTTCCGTTGAGGAGAACGGTGGAGAATTTCTCCGCAAGAACGAAGAGAAGATCAAAGGGGTGATAGTTTTTCTTGAGGAATTCGACGAAACTGGGACCGTGCATCTTTTCGGCCCAGACCATGATGTCGAGGGTAGCGTAATAATCCGCGCGCATGGGATCCGGAGGTAGCGGCAGATTCATGCCAGCCCACAGGGCTTGCAAACGACGCCGCACGATTTGCTTCGTGAGTTTCTTGTAGCGGTCATCCTTGTCCAAGAGAGCAAAAAGAGAGAACAGAGTCATTTGGACCTGCTGAGGCAAGGACAAGCCGGCAGTATGGTTGAGCGCCACGCAACGACTATCGGCGACCATACGATCGATGAACTTGATCTGTTCGGGATGAAGGGTCAATGGCCCGTAACGATTGTTCAGTTCCCTGCGGACCGCTTCGGATAAATTCGCGATGGATTTGTCGAAAATATTATCCTGATGAATGGCAACGACGCCGAGTCGCCATCCGGTACAGCCGAAATACTTCGAGAAGGAATAGACACCGATGGTATTGTGTGGGACTTCGGCCATCAAGGAACGGAAGCCCGGTACGAAAGTGCCGTAGACGTCATCAGTAACCACAATGAGGTCCGGACGGTTTTTCTGAATGAGGGTCGCCAATTGCTTCATGGAACTTTCGCGCATAGCCACAGAAGGGGGATTGCTGGGGTTAACAAAGAAGAGCGCTTTAATGGAGGGATCGTTGAGCTTATTGATTTCGGCTTCAGGATATTGCCAAGTGTGCCTCCCGTCGGTGATGGAAACTTCGCAGGCATTGATTTCGACGATATCGAAATGGAATCGGTCGAGATGGCAGACTTCGATGTAGGGTGTAAACATCGGAAGAGCGAGAGCGACCTTGTCGCCCCGATGTAAGATGTGGTTCACCAACAGCGAATCGAAGATATAGCACATAGCGGCAGTGCCACCCTCGACGGCGAAGATGTCGAAAGTTCCGGCGGGGCGTTTGTCACCGCACATTTCCTTAGCGAGGTATTCCTGAACGACGCGCTCCGCGTGGACCAGCATGCGATCAGGGAATGGGTATTGGTCGCCGATAATGCTATCGACCAACTCGTGAACGAATGCGTCGGCGTTAAACTTGAATTCGTTCACCGCATATTCGACGGCCGATCGAAGCAGACCTACTCCAGGCGCAGTGGGATTTGCCGCCAAGTAACCGGAGAAACGTTGGGCTATCCCTGTCTTTTGGGGCATGCCGCCCAAGTCAGGCTCATCCCAGACCCGCTTCGATTCGTGGATCGCAAATGCACCCAGAGTGAAGAACGCATCACGGGGGGTTGTGGCTATCCAGTTGGGGTTGCCACGACCTGCATTCAACATGGTGTCGGCACTGTGCCGAGCGGATTCGCTGGCGAGATGAATTAATTTATCTTTCAACTCAAACGGGCTGAGCTTTTCAAGTTGTTTTTGTTGTTCGAGAGTCACCGAGAGGCGACGTACCATTGGAGTAGCCATAGATTTCCTCCTCAGACAAAGTGAAACGACCAATACTTCGAATTTCGTTGGCGCGAGCTCGTGGCTGGCCGCGTGGCACCTAGTCTCCCGACGCGGCGCGGGCAGTTCTTGGCTTTCCGTGCTTCGTAGTATTTGTAATTTGCTCCTTAGCCGGCACCTTCATCGATTGAAGAAACGAAGGATTCAATAGCTTCAATCCCAGGGCCGCACTGAATCCGTGAATCTCCTTGACGTCGAGCTTTCGCATAAACTCAATGGTCTGCGCATTGATAACTTGACCCGGCACCATAATTGGAAAGCCAGGAGGATATGGAATGACAAAGTTGGCAGATACTAATTCGGGGCCGTCCTTTAAGCGTTTGTCGATTTCAGGGCTGGACAGCTTCAGGTGCTCGCACTGATTTTCGCGGTAAGCTGCGAAGAAGGCCGTGCGTATGTCGCCTTCACTCGTCCTGCTGGACGGGTTTTCACGGAAGCGGTCGAAGAAACGGCTGAAATTTGGAAGGTCCGGGACATCGTTCATCAGCGATTTGACACGCGCATCAAAGGCCGACTTCGCCGGCTTACCACCTTCGGCGAGTTTCTTGTCGATTCCCTGAGAAATCTGGACGAGAACCTTGATGAGTTGCGCGATATCGCTGCGTGTATTGTTAATGTTTGTTTGGAGTAGGACACTGTTGCGCGAGGTTTTGTTCAATTGAATATCGAATTCGGCGGCAAGGAGATTCTTGAATTGTGTGCCGTCAAATCCGGCAGAGCCGCACACTAGCGTAAGGCGAGTGACGTCAAGAGCAAATTCGTCTTCTCTGAGGGCCTTCACAACGGTGGCCCAATTTACGCCGGAAGTAAGATAGTCCACGAATCCCGAATTCCGGAATTCCGCGGGGATCATGTCGTCGGCGCCAAGTACGCGGAAGTATTTTGAAATGAGTGGGTGGGAATTAACTTCACGGCGGACGTCGAGCGCCAATTGGATGGAGCGATTCACGAGCTCGTATCCCTCTAACTCCATCTGGCGTCGCGCGATATCCAGGGTGGCGATGATCTGGAGGTTGGGGGACGTGGAAGCGTGGGTGAAAACCGCTTCGTGGAATTGTTCTTCGACGGTGTGATAGTCCTGATCCCTGACCAGTATCATGGATCCCTGGCGAAGACAGGACATCGATTTGTGCGTGGAATTGGTTTGATAAACACGCAACCGGACTTTGCCGGGGTTTGCGAGAAGGCGGGTGCCGAGTAATGTTTTTTCGTCGGCCTTGAGGTCGGCTCCAAGCTTCTTTTCCTGTTCCTGATAGGCCGCGCGATAAGCAGGGTCGCTGAATTTTTTTTCCAAAATGGCGGCGGCTCCCATGGCGGTGCGCCGACGATAGAAGGGACTCCAACGCGCAAATCCAAACCACGCTTCATCCCAGAGAAAGATGAGGTCGGGTTTGATAGCGAGGCATTCCTCCATAACTCTTTCTGGATTGTAGATATGGCCATCAAACGTGCAGTTCGTGAGAACCAACAGGCGGGCCCGTTCGAGGCGTCCCTCGGCTTTCAGATCAAGTAGTGCTTTCTTGATGATGCGGAGAGGTACCGCTCCATACATGGAATATTGTGTGAGGGGATACGCTTCGACATAAAGGGGATAAGCACCTGAGAGGACGGCACCGTAGTGGTGAGACTTGTGGCAGTTGCGGTCGACCAGCACGATATCGCCCGGGCCCAAGAGAGCCTGTTCCACCATTTTGTTTGAGGTGGAAGTGCCGTTGGTCACAAAAAAAACATGGTCGGCGCCAAAAGCTCGAGCGGCCTTGTCCTGGGCCAACTTGATGTTGCCCGTCGGCTCTAGAAGACTGTCGAGTCCGCCGGTGGTAGCAGAAGATTCAGCGAGGAATAGGTTGATGCCGTAGAACTTGCCCATATCGCTAATCCAATTCGATTTGAAGATAGATTTTCCGCGGGCAACTGGAAGAGCGTGGAAAGTTCCAATGGGACGCTGGGCATATTTCTGCAGGTTGTCGAAATAAGGAGTATCGAAGCGGTCGGCAACGCCATCCAGAATACTGAGATGGAGTTCCAAGGGTTCTTCGACCTGATAGAAAACTCTTCGGAGAAAATTCGCGTTGACATCGCCGGCGACCGATTCCACTTTCCGGTCGCTTAGAAAGTAGATGTCGAGCTCAGGCCGTAACAGCTTTAATCCTTGGGCAAGCGCCATGCTGTAATCCGCGGAACCGGGGGATATACCGCTGACGGCCAAGTGGCTGGTGAGGAACTCACGCAGAACTGGGCTGTTGTGGGATGAAGGAAGCGAGATGCCCTCATAGACAATTACCGCTTCAATACTTCCGTTCATAATCGTTGCGAGCACGGCGTCCTCAAACGAAGATACGAACACCGGTTCATAGACAAATTTGTCTTGCGTTCTGCGCAGTTTGCGCAAATCATTCGCAAGCTGCTGCCACGCTGTCCTGCGCGCAGGACTTACGACGAGCACTTCGAAATACGGGGGGTGTGTAGCAGCATCGTCGCTCACAACCGGGACGCGTTCGCCGAAATTGACGGGCGATTCGTCGTCACTCTCCCAGTCCCCAACGTTGGCCCGATAGGAACGAGTGAGCAGAGCGTTGCCGATTGATTGACTCAAGCGAGCCGCACCGGTGGCATCGCCTGAAGAGATACGGTCCTCCAGCGAGGCGAGCAATTTTTGTCCGGGATAAGCAAAGAAATCTTCCCACTGGCGTAGCTCCTGGAAGGCACTCGCGACAGCGGTCTGATGCTGTGCCTTGTTGGAATCCTGCGCAGCGAACGACCGGTCCCAGAGGCGCGACGATTGCAACAGATAGCGCCACCGATCGAATCTTGATTCCTCGGCCATGAAGAATTGGTCGACTCGAGCAGTTTCGGTTTTTGCAGGAGTACTCATGATTCCTCCGCCTGCGATCGCGGCTTGAGCGAGTACAGGAGAATGGCCCTGTGCCCAAAGGATTCAGCCGTGCGCCGCCGGGCTCACTTGGACTTGCGCCATTGTTAGCAGCGGTAAAGAACCGCAACAACTAGGGAAATCCCTAACCTTAAAAGAAAGGTGCTCGTCACTCGCAAAAAACAGTCGCATTTGTGACGGTACGGGGCGCGGTTTTTGGCGCCGACGTGAACTAACTATCTGAGTGTTACCCAACGTCGAATCGTCGATGGCTTCAAACGCTGATTTCTGTTGTGCTAAGCAGACGAATGAGCCTTCCGTGTAGAGGCGCCCTAACAAAGATCCTTCCACTTTGGGGCGAATCTCCGCGTCCACGTTGCCATTCGATTCGCCTCTGACCTGCAACGGTGTTGGTGCAACTTTTTGAAGAAATTAGTTCTACGCCGAAGCTGGGCCCGCCGAGGGTGCCGTCGGAGTTTCGCCAAACCAAACCGTCTTGCTTTCCTGGGGTGCTGATGACTCGTTGCGCGTACTGGTTTACTTCGGCACCATCAAGTTTGGTCATCGCGTATTCGTGTTGCGATTCCATGTATCCGTGGCAGATCTGCATGGCATCGAGTTCTGCGATCTTGACCGTCGGTTCTTGCTGTTGGGAAGCGGCAGGCTGCCCTTGCGACTGAACCGCAGGAACGACATTAATCTGCAAGAGCAGAAGAGTGCATAGAACCGCGACTCAATTTCTAACAAGGATTTTGAGAAGCTCACCGCAAAGTCTTTTTTTCGTCATGTCTGGAATACCCTCTATCACCGCAATCGCGAACTCGAAGGGAACGAAAAGGAGTCGACACTATACGACTCCTTCCCGGTGGGTTCAACTTAGAGTCCCAGATTTGCACGAAGGAACTTGACTCCGAAGGACGCGAAAATACAGAGGAGGCCGAGGAGACCAACATAAGGCCAGTCGCTGGCAGTCTTGGGGAGTTTCGATGGGGATGGAGTGGAACTATCCGGCGCGGCCGCGTGCGCATGGACCGGTTCTGCCTTGGCGACAAGGATTGGCACGTCGGCTGGCGGAGATGTTGGAGGCGGAGGCATCGTTCCGGTTACTTTCCGCTGTTGAGCTACAACGGTCTCAGGTACTTCAACAATTTTGGTGGCGGTGACGACCATTCCCTTTTTCAAACCGAAGGCATCCACCATATCGCCATTCACATTAAATTTCTGGCCGTTGGGAATTTTGAAGGACTGGTTAGTGCCATCTTCCAATGTCAGGATAACTGTGAGAGGCGGGGTGACGTGCCAGACCTTTCCGGTAACAGTCTGGACGGTAGTGATCGTCTGAGGTGTGGTGGTGACGGTGATGGTACGCTGGAGTTTCATACCCGGCTTTAGATCGTGAATGCCGAGCTGCCTACCGTCTACGGTGACCTTGGCGCTTTCCGGTACATTGGAAATATGGCGCATGGTTCCATCTTCCATTTTGACGACCAAGTCGTTGCCTGCTACCATCACGACTTCGCCGCGCTCGACGGTGACGTTCTTGGTGGATGGCCCGGCCGTCGTGCTCTGTTGCGTCTGAACCTGAGCGATGGAAGGCAGGCCAAGAACGATACAGAGTATCCCGGCCGCCAGTACGATTCCGATTTTGGTCCGATTGCTTGCTTTCATCTGTAATCCTCCAAATTGAATTAAGCTGAGAATTCTCAAATCGCTGATAACGCGCGCAGGGCCGACTTCAGTGCGAATTTCGAGTGACACGCTCCTCAGCTAGAGAACGTGATTGCCTGGAATCCGCAAGATCGTTTGAATCCGTGATGGTTGCGCTTACGATGTATCGCAAGGGCGCACTACCGACAAAATAAAATGGATAACAAGTCACAAGAGTGAGAGCGGGCTTGGATCTCGGCGCCAATACAGACAGGTCGTCGGGTGGAACAATTACAATTTCGTCCACGACATAACGAACGTTTCCCTTTTCCGTAATGAGATCGATGGGGTCGCCAAGATGAATATTTCTGAGGGTCCGGAAGAACCCATCGCGGTGTGCCGCGATACCGACATTGCCGGATTCGCCAGGAGCCGGCGTGCCTTCGATATGGCCGGCGCCACGATTCAGGCTAAGGTCGTCGGTACCTTCGAGCACGGGAACTTCGAGGTTGATCGAAGTGAACCTAAGCACGCCTAAAGGGGGCTGCACAGGGGCGAACAGACTAGCCTGATAAGCCTCGATACGCTTTTGCGACCACGAGTGGAAATCAGGGATTGCAAGACTCCGGTGGGACGAATCGGCGGTGACTCGTGAGGAAGAGGATTGCGTGCGCCAGAATGAGCGCATAGCGGCAGACGAGTAAATAGTGTTATAGAGGTGGGCGGCGGCAAACAAGACGAGCATCAAGATTCCGGACAAGAGCAGAAGTCGTTCGAAACCGCCAAGTGCTCTGCGCGTACTAATTCGCACCATAAGATAGCGTCTCCGCCAAATCGATAGAAGGGTTCGCGCCGGTTTTTGGCCGGTTAAAGTTCGTAATGCCTATTCATTTAAGCTGAATCGACTTACCGGACAACTAGGGAAATCCCTAACTCACAATGAAAAACGGTAGTGTGGTGTGTCAAAACGTAGAGGAGGAAGCAACGTAGGGGAGTCCATCGAGGACGGCGTTAATTGCGGGAATCAAGTGGGATTTCATACCTGATTTCGTCACAAATCCACGACCACCCTGTTTCAGGCAAGCGTTGACGTGTTCGTCACTACAATGAATGGTAAGGAATACAAATCTGGCAGTGGAACCCGACTGAATAAGTTGGCGAACCGCCTCAATTCCGCTCATTATCGGCATAGTGATATCGACTACGACGACGTCAGGACGAAGACGCAAAACTTCCGAGACAAGCGAAGCCCCATCGGTGGCCGTGCCGATAAGTTCAAAATACGGCTTCAGAAAGGCCATTTCGAGTTTCAAGAAATCGGGGTGGTCATCCGCCAAGAATACGCGCGGGCGAATCAAGGTTCGCCTCCGTAAAAAGCCATTACCATACACTACAAAAGCAGGAGCAGCCGGACTTGCATCACCAAGGACTGACACTAACACCCCGGAGAGGTAGCGCAACTGGGGGAATCCCTAGCAATAGATTCAGGTGCTTGTTGAGAGGCCTATCCGCGAGTACCCGCTGCCTTTCGGCGTTCCGGAAAAGCGGGGTCAATGGAGATGAGGCCTTGTTTCAGGGCAAACAAAATCAATTCCGCATTATTTTTGAGGCTAAACACTTCCATGATGTGATGTTTATGGAATTCCACCGTTTTTTCACTCAGGTTCAGCACATCAGCAATCTGTTTAATGGCTCTTCCCTCGCCAAATAGTTGAACGATATCTCTCTGGCGCGGGGTCAACTCCATATTGAACCACCGAGCCCGAGCCTTGGTGGTTACCCAATCCTCAGAACGCAACTTGGGAGTCAGATAAGACTCTCCACGCAGAACATGATCGATCGCTTCCAGCAGTTCCGGTCCAGCGGAGTGCTTGAGGACAAATCCGACAGGGCCGAGCTCAAGAGCTGCGGCGGCGAGATTTGGGTCGTCACGCATGGTAAGGAAAATGAATTTCATATTGGGAGATTGTTCTTTGATTCTGCGCGCAGCGTCCAATCCGTTGAGGGCGGGCATGACCATATCGGCGACGACGGCATCGGGAGTCAGAGAAAGGGCTGCGTCGATTAAGGCTCGACCGTCTGCTACGAGACCGACCACCTGATACTTTTTCTCCAGGTAGACTCGTAAGGCGTCAGCGAAGATCACGTGGTCGTCCGCAATCAAGAGTCTAGGACCGGCCTTGTCGGAAGAGAGGCGTTCCATGAGGGGACATGCTTTCCGGGCGGATTGCAGGATAATCATTATGGCACAGTTTGCGCAGAATCGCACTCATTCGTCCGCAGGCCTGGAGGTGGCGCTCCTTACTGGAAATTCGAGCGGCAAGGAGGCCGAGACGGTGGTGCCACCCCCGAGGTGCGAATAAATCTCGAACCTTCCGCCTGACAGATGCGCGCGCGCTTTCATGCTCCGGAGCCCAAGCCCCATACCGCCACGCATGCTCGCGAGATCGAAGCCACGGCCGTGGTCACGGACGGTAACTTTCAATTTGTTGCCAGCCATCTGTAGCTCCACCTCCGCCTGAGTGGCGCCGCTGTACTTCTTCACGTTTCGAAGAGCTTCTTGAACGATTCGAAAAACGCAAAGAGATGTGTTGGGGAGGATGGATCTAGGCAAATCATCCGCGGTAAGCTGGACGACGACACCTTGCTGCGCGGTAAACTCCTTGCATAAGGATGTGAGTGCTGGAACTAGTCCGAGGCTCTCAATCGCCGACGAATGCAGGCGGTGTGAGAGGGTATGGAGATCCGCTCCAAGCTCACTTGTAGAACTTTTGAGCTCGCGCAATTGCTTATGAATATCCGGTAGCGATATTGGAATTGCTTCGTCAGCGCTTTCTATTCCTAAAGCGAGAATTGCCAGGCGTTGGCTAAAGTCATCGTGGAGTTCGGACGCCACACGGCTGCGTTCCTCCTCCTCGGCATTGATCAGCATACCGCTGAGCTGCATTTGCCTATCCCTGGCATCCTTTAGTTGCTTTCGGCTGTGCTGGAGATAGGCCGCCAGAGCGGAGAGACTGAGGATAATCGTAAGTACCGTCACGCCCGTCCACTCGTTACGCTGCCAAAGGCTAGGTTCGCGATGCATGACAATACTTCCCACAGGCAGCTTGCTCTCGGAGATATGCCAAGCTTGCAGTTCGCGCCAGTCAAGCATGTAGACGCCAGGGATAGTCTGCATTGGAATTTCCTGTGGTTTTTTTCCATCGAGTAGCTCTGACACAATATGAGCGGTAATCTTCCCTTGTTTTTCAAACGGCATCACATAACCGCCGACAATTCCATGTCCAATATATGTGTCCGACATGCCAAAAACCGGAGCATTGGAGGCTGCCGCAATTGCCGGGAGCGCCTTTGTTGCGTTAAGGAATTTGTTTCCGGCGGCGTCCTGAAAGTAAGAAGTATACAGCTCGATGGAATGGCTGGGGAGTTTCTCGAGTTGTTCCAGTAAATTGCTCATATCCATGTCCATGAGGTAGCGAATATCTGCGGCGCTATCAACGGAAGCGATTGCCGATTTCGTCAAGGAGATCGCGACTTTGTCAAACGACGAACTACCGCCCACTACGAATATGTGGCGGGTGTCCGGGAAAAGGCGCAAGGCCAGTTCGAGGGTCCTGCGAGGTTCAAGCTCCAGCCATGTTCCCGTAAATCTGGGGTCGAGCTTCGCATTGTTCAGTTGAGCCGGACCGGCACCACAAACTACGATGGGAACGTCCAAAAACAGGGACTGAGTATACTTTGAGAGAAAGTCAATTGCGCCTGGGCCCAGCGCTACTACGACGTCCAACTTCTCCGAGCCGTACTTCTTATCGATCCACGCTCGCGCTTCATCCGGCGAAGGTTTTACTGGAAAAGAGGTTAAATCTAGGCTCTCAGAATAGAATTCGACGTAAAAATTCGACGTTTCTTCAACACCGGTCACAATTTGCTGCGCGATTACGGTGGCTAAAGCATGGGACAAACCCACCTCACTTAAAATGAGGACATTTTTCTTGAGTAAAGTTTGTGTCCTGGCGGGAGAGCCCAGCAATAACGAGAATAGGAGTAACGCAATTGCAGAGATGTTGCTTAAATTCAGGTGGGGGTCGGAAATCCTACCGGGGAAGGTCCGTAGATGTCTGTCAAGGTGGGGTAGTTGCAAATCTCCACCTCCGAGGCTTCGGCATATGTATACGCCTGTAAATCCAGGGAAGCAACTGAAGAATATGTAATATTCAGGCGGTTTTTTTCGCCGGAAAATTGGCGCACTTAAATTTCCCTCAGGGTCGCAATGTCGGCGAGCCCATCAAGGAATACCACTTTGTATAAAATATATCCTAGTAATAATCATCCTAGCTAAATTCGTGTCCGACTGAGCCGATGTGGGTCATCTGAGAAACCGCTGCTTGAAGTAACGCACCGAGAACTTTTTCTAGCTATATGCAGAACTCGTTCTCACATATCGAAATCTGGAAGGCAACTTCATCTAAGGTCCATTCGACAAGAAGCGCCTGGAGTTCTTGCTGCGGTTGGGCGGTCCGCGGTACGATCATTTCGCTTTGCTTGAACCGACCTTGGATCGGTTGGTGGGTGACTTACTGTTCAGTACCGAGAGCAGTTCGAGCGCAGAGGATGGCGGCGAAACTTCACCCCGGAGAACGATTGCTTTCGCACTGAGGTCTTTGCCATAAAGCTTTCGGTTAGCCCGGTTGTCGGGCCGGAGCGTGGTGCCTTCAAGCGACACGCCAGCAAAAAGTCCACGAGCGCGTGAATATGAAAGTATCTCTGCGCGTAGGAATAAGTCTGTGGCGGCAGTTGATTCTCGCCCAATAGGCCCACCGGCGGCCGACGCAGTAGCCCCGATCTTCACTTTACTCGTCAATATGCTACTGGCCGCCCGGTCATTCATGAGAAGGAGCACAAAGTCCGTGGCCTGCCCGCCGACCTGCAAACCAAAGCTGCCTCCGCCAAGCGCGATCATAGACGGTGCGCTCCACGGCCCTTGAAAGTCGGGCCCTCCGCGGCAAGTCATAACTCCGCGCCCATAGCTCCCACCCACGCCAGCAGCGAATTTGAGGGTTGAAGGGACAACGATAACGCAAGCTGCTTTCTGCAGCACAGCCGCAGGTATGCCACTCCGCAGTTGCAGTACTTCCCTCATCACCATGCCAGAATTTGCAACTCGTTCACCCTCTTTGGTCTGTGCTTGGATGGTGGCGACAGTAACCGGGACACCCGACCCCCCATTATTCGTTACTCCCGAGAACGTTGCCGTCACATGGTAGGTACCGACGGAATTTCCGGCCGTATACATACCACTCGCTGATACCGAACCGCATTGCGGACTCGGAGCGCAGGCCCAGGTCGCCATTGAACTTACGTCGAATGTGCTGCCATCACTCCAATGGGTCGTTGCCGCCATCTGCACCGTGGCTAATGTTGTGATGGTGTAACCTTCCGCTGTTTTGATGGCGTAGCCTGCTCCCGTGACGCAGACGGAACTGCCGCAGGGACCAGAGTCAGTTAAGCCCGCAGGCGTGATCATGAAGGAAGTTGAAGCGGTAGCCCCTCTGGCGTCGGTAACGGTCACAGTGGTCTGTTCGGCGGCGATCCCCGTGGGCGTGCCACCGATCAAGCCACCGCCCAATCCAGTGGACATCGTCATGCCAGTTGGGAAGCCACCCGTGAAGGCATAGCTGTATGGTTGTGCGCCCCCTGTTGGTGTAATCTGGCAAACTACGGCGATATACTGCTTAACTTGGGAGATGCAAGGCGGGGAGTACACGTTGAGAGGATTCGACGCAGTACTCGAACCGCCGCCAGCAGTTTGGCCAGAGCAAACTGCAGGGAGGCAAAGAAGAAAGAATAATTTCAGCCGACAAAATTGACGCCACGTCATAGTTGCACCTCCAGCGCTTCCGAGCAATTCCAACACTTCTACTTGGAAAAGCACGCACCAATAATCCGCGTGCAAAGTTTAGCTTTCTGGCCCTAATTAGATTCGGGGAGATCTCCGAAAAGGATGCTAGGTTTTAGCTAGCAACCTCACAACTGGGAAAACCCCCAGCTACTTGTACATACTTTGTCGGTTATAACGTTTTACTGAGCAGCAGCGCGTCTTCTGGGCTTCCATTCGCGCACGCTACGGAATATAAATAAATGCCGAAAAGGGACAAAATTTGCGACGAAAATGTACTCGGCAATTCGAAGGTTTCCAGTAAGGCGCCTGATCTTACATTCACCTTGCGCCTCCTCGCGACTGATGAAAGGCAAACCATTTCCGTCAAGGTGCAGAATTTCACCTTCCAATAAAAAGGCGTCAATTGTGAACTGCGTTATGTTGGCGTCCGAGATGCCGAACAAATGCAAGGCGTTCGGATTTGCGGCAATAAACCGGCGCTCAACATTTGTTACAACAACGGCGTCGACAGAACTCGCCAGCAACTCCCTTAAATCATTCTCTCTTCCCCGACGTGCTTCCTGTAGATGCCGGGTTTTCTCGAGAACATTCTTTCCGAATCCGGTGAGCGGCGTAAGTGTTTGCCGGAGACGTGCCGGTACCTGTTTCACGGCGATAAAGAGTTGCGACCCGGATTTGGTGATTTTGCCGTTTACCACAGCAGCTGCATCGAGGGAGCTTGCCAGCAATTCCGGCATTTTCTTGAGGGCACCCTTTCCGCGTTCGGTGAGTGGGTTCAGTGCCTGTCGAAGTCGTAGGGTTGCCTGTTCCAAAGCGACAAGAAGTTGCGAACCGAATTTGGAGATTTTGGCTTTCGCCACCACTGCCGCATCGAGGGAGCCTGCGAGTAACTCCCGCAGTTTCTGGACGGCGCTCATTGTGCGTTCGGCGAATTGGATCAGGGATCTCCTGAGATGTAGGGTCGCGTGTTCTAAAGCGACGGAAAGTTGCGAACTGAGTTTGGTGATTTCCATGGGGCGCCACTAGGAGGTCAACAAGAGACTGAGAATCAGCAGGGCTAGTCCCATTAAGCCGATCAATTCAATTGCCGAGGCCAGGGCCGCGAAGACTTCCCTTCGGACTACTCCCTCGGCGCTAGCGTCACGAATGGGGCCGACTTGGATTCGCATTGCACCATCTTCCTTGGGGCGGCCAAGCGACATTCCTCAAGGAATGTCTAGGCTTGGAGACAAAAACCCATTTATCGTCATTTTCTTCGATCCGAAGAATAAAGGGGGCTGCTATCGGTCCGCCCAAGAAGTCGACAGCAGCCCGACCGTTCGAACAGTATGGGTTACTCCCGATCCCGATATTTACAGCGCCCCGATACCCACTGCTACTAGGGATTCCCCTAGTGGGCTGGGAATGTGGCACATTTAAGGGCCGCTGGACCCTATCTAGCTCTGTTGACATCCTCGCAACTTCATTGAAATTCGAGAGGGCGATTGACCGGCTGCGTGGTTTTCTATGGAGGCAGGAGGTGCGATGGCCGAAGTTGGACTCCTGCCTTTTGCCCGCATCGCTCTGTAAGTCTCTCGGGCGGTGCTCCCTCGCTACCGCAGCCGTTTTAGCAAGCGCCAATGTAATCAGCCGCAGTTGCTGACCATTCTCTGCCTGATGCGTTACGAAGACTGGACCTTTCGCGAAGCCGAGGTGCGTTTGAGCGAACATCGCGAATTGTGCCAGGTGTTGGGGCTTGTGAGTGTGCCGGACTTCACCACCCTGTATCGTTTCTTGCAGCGTCTCGACGATCAGACCATCGAGCGCGCCGTTGGCGAAACGGTGCGTCGGTTGCGCGGATCGTTGCGCCAAAAGCGAAAGCGGGCGCGCGTCGCCGTAGACGCCACGGGTTTGGCGCAAGGCGCGGTGAGCACGTTTTTTGTGCGGCGCATGCATCATCACGGGCAGAAACCGCTGCCTTGGCGGCACTGGCTGAAGTGGGTGGTCGCCGTGAATTTGGATCAGCAATTCGTACTGGCGCAACTCGCGCGGCGCGGTCCGTGGAACGACTGCGCGAATCTGCCTGCCGTCATCGAAGCAGCTTCCAAGCAAACCCGCATCGGACTGGTGCTGGCCGACGCGGAGTTCGATAGCGAGCGCAATCATACTTACATCCGCCGACGCCTTGGAGCGCAGCGCGTGATTCCCGCCAAACGCGGAAAGAAAACTTGGCGCGTGCATGGAGTGCGCGCCAAGATGCGAAATGCTTTCCCACGACGGCTTTACCGTCGCCGCGCCCTGATCGAGAGCCTGTTCTCTTCGGTCAAACGAAAACTCTCGGCTTGGACCCCGGGTCGTTCGCTGCGCACGCAGATGCGTCAAGCCCTGTTGCTCGGACTCAGCTTCAACTTGTATCGCTTGAAACATCGCCGCCTTTTCCCAAAGATGTCAACAGAGCCACCCTGTCTCATGAACTTCCGCACAATCGTTAAGAGCACAGTTGTGCAGAACGCAAGCTTTAGCGGCAGTTGGATAGCACAACGGTTTACAGCCTTGTTGCTGAAGACGCCGAACGTAGGTGATTTGGAGTTAGTATCGGGATTGGCAAACTGGAGGTACTTCAGCGTCTTGAAAAACTCAGCACGAAATTGAACGATGCTTTTCTCTATCGGCCAATCAAGGATTCACGTTTTTAAAAGTGCGAGATACAGACTTGCTCGACAGGTACCGTCTACAATTCCGGTCCCACCGTATTCAAATGCCGTTCCGACGCTATTCGCAACTAAAATTGGCGGACTCGTAAAACGGACTGCATCGAAATCGCCTCTCAATTTCGATGCAGCAGAACCTCCCTTGACCAGTTGGCAGTTCGAGCAGATTCCACTCAAATGCGGGTCAACGCTTTAGACACTGCTTGGAGACTCACCTACTCTCGGAATCCCCATCGGTGTTATATTCGTGTCGACAAAACCCTCACTCTTCGTATTCAATGGGCATGCTCGAACGCGCGGCTTAGCAACGTAATTCTTGTAAGTGACTCAGAGTGAGACTCGCGTCGCAAGAATTGCCTGCCAGGTTTTACGTTGTCGGCTCACTGGAGCGCGACTTGTCAACAGAATGTAGACAGGTTAGTGGGCTCGATTCTGGCCGTAATCCTCATGGGTGGCCAAGACGTGCAAGGCTTGCCGTCGTGCTGCTTGTCGTTGCCGCTTCTCTCTTTCCTCAATCAATTGGAGCTGAACAAAAAAAGGCAGTCCGGCGGGTTCTCATTTTCAATGACTTCAGTTCTATTTCGTCGCCAGGAATTGCGGTTCTCGATCAAGAAATCGTCACTGGTCTGGAGATTTCTCGATACCAAATCGAACTTTATAACGAAACTCTTGAATCAACTTTATTCCCAGACGAGGATTCCCAGCGCAGGTTTAAAGAATGGTATATTCGTAAATATGCAAACCGCAAGCCCGACTTGATCATCACTGTCGGACCTTCCTCTCTCAAGTTCGTAGTGGAATCCCACGAAACGTCATTTCCAAATACACCGGTTATCTTCTGCGGCACCACAGAAGAAATGTTAGACCAGTTGAAACCCGATTCTCACTTTACAGGTGTTTGGGGAGTAGCACAGCCAGAAAAGACCCTCATCGCGGCGTTACATTTGCAACCCGACACAAAACATGTGGTTGTCGTGGGCGGAGTCGGAGCGTTTGATCGGAGCCTTGTAGCAGTAACCAAGGAAAGTCTGCGTGGGTACGAGTCGCGATTCGAATTCACGTATCTCACGAACCTAGAGATGCCCGCGCTGCTTGAACGGCTGAGGCAGTTGCCGAGCAAGACGATCGTCTATTACACGTCCATTATGGAGGATGCCGCCGGAGCGCACTTTATTGACGCATCCCAGGCCGTGCCTATGGTTGCAGACGCCGCGAATGCGCCAGTGTTTATCACGGATGACGTGGATATCGGGAAAGGAACTGTGGGTGGTTTTGTGGTGAGTTGGGCTACGGACGGTAAGGTCGCTGCCGGGATGGCTGTGAGGATGCTCGACGGCGTAAAACCACAGCAAATTCCCGTGGTGAGAAACAGCAACGTCTATATGTTCGATTGGCGAGCTCTAGATCGTTGGGGATTTAAGGAGAGCGAGCTTCCACCTGGTAGCATAGTGCTGTACCGCGAAATTTCAGTTTGGGAGCGCACCAAACGGATCTGGATTAGTGGGCTACTCACAATCCTCCTGTTGTCCCTTCTTGCAGCATATCTGCAGCAGAGCCGAGCGGAACTCAAGAAGTCGCGAGACACCCAGGTGCAACTCAGTGGCCAATTGATCGACGCGCAGGAGAAAGAGCGAAGTAGACTGGCTTCCGAACTCCACGACGATTTTAGCCAACGCTTGGCACTCCTTGCATTCGGATTGCAGAATACTGCGGAAATGCTTCCTGATTCACCAGATACGCTGAAACAGACATTCGACGAGTTCAGGCAGTCAGTTAGTGAGCTCGGCGACGATCTTCACAACTTATCGCATCGACTACATTCGTCCACGTTGGACACCTTAGGATTGGTTATCGGATTGAAGTCTCTGTGTCGAGAGTTTAGTGCCATGCAAGGCATCGAAGTCGATTTCACATCTGGGGAAATTCCTTGCAGCGTTAAGCCAGAAGTTGCACTATGTCTGTTTCGTATCGCTCAAGAAGGACTTCAGAATCTAAAGAAACACAGCGGCACGAAAAAGGCTCGATTAAGTGTGCACCAAATGGGCGAAAGATTATTTTTTTCACTATGCGACGAGGGTGTGGGATTCGATACAAAAAAGATGAAAATACCTGGGTTAGGAATACTCAGCATGCAAGGACGCGCACGCCTCCTAGGAGGAGAATTCAAGATTCATTCGAAGCCTGACGAGGGGACACGAATTGAAGTCTGGGTGCCGCTCCAACCGGTGACATAATCTTTACTTGTTTGAGTTACCGCGCTCCCCCTCAATATGGCGCGTCGACGCCGGTGCCAAGGTTAGGCAGTTAGTTGGCGTACGTTGAAAGCATCGCATCACAGTTTCCACGCCCTACGAGAAGAAGTAAAAAGCCTTTAGATTGGAGGGCAGGACTCGGGATACTTTTTGGGGGTGACGGCCAGTTCCCGAGTCCTGTTGAGTATTCCACTGCGGCAGGGTGGACCAGCCGCTTCTGGGTGCCTAGTGCTAACCTTGATATGCTCAAAAGCTAGTGCAAACAACTGGGGAAATCCCTAGCAAGTTTTTTGGCACTTTCAGGGCTGTTCTCGGCCCGTAATTATCGTAAATCGTTGTTTGTGTGTCTTCTTGGTAGCCTTGGACATTTCGCGTTTGATCGGGACCTGACCTTACTTCATCCCGAACAGGAGGAGCCGGCTGGGTCTCCGAGATTGCACGACTCCCGGATCTGGGGTCTTTGTAACACGCAAGCGGCGCTAAGCAGGTTGACGCGGAGCATCGGTACGCAGCCCTCAGTGCTTATTTGCTTGCGGGCATCTACGTTGGTCTCCTCAAACTGGGTTCTCAAGCAGTTGAAGCCAGGCACGTTTTCCTTCGAGGGCGAGTTTTCTCAAGCCAGCGCAATCTATTTCAGTTTCGTGACGCTTGCGACTCGTGGATATGGCGATATTGTGCCGCGAGCGGACCTGGCTCGCGGTATCGCAATCGTCGAAGGTGTTGGTGGTCAACTCTTCCTTGCGGTCCTGGTCGCGCGACTGGTGAGTCTGTATTCAAAGGTAGGAAACCAATAATATTGATAGCTCCGTAGTCGGTGGTAAAAGGCCCAGTGACTTTCCTCGAAACGGTTTCTCGGGGGATATGGGAATCATCCGGAGAGGAGTCTCCTCCGCTTCTTACATGCATTAGCCTCTACCAATTGCTACTCCCGCACGAAACCGAATGTAGCGAGCGGCCTCGCCAGAAAACCATGTGCAATAAAAAAGCGACCTTCTCGGGAGTGAGCACTCCCTTTGGAATTTTTAGGGATTTCCCTAGTTGTCCGCGATCTGGAACCAGCCTACAACGTTGACTTGGTGGATTCGCTGAGCTGTAACAGGGCGCTCCAAGTCCTCACACTAACCTCAGCACTTCGGTCGCAGAACTTCGGGAAGGGAGTATTCCGATGAAAGTGAAGATGATTGTCTCGATGTTAGCCATGACGATCTTATCGGCAGCGATATGCGTCGCCGCGGACGACAATGAAGAAAAACGACAGAAAACCCGTAAGATGGCAACCGAGGCCTTGCAGGACTTGTACAAGCTAGAACCCGCTTCTCAAGCAGCTATCCAGAAAGCGGCGGGCTACGCCGTTTTCGACAACATGGGGGTGAACGTATTGCTGTTGAGCACGGCACGCGGTTCAGGACTGGCCGTCAACAACAAGACCAAGCAAGAAACCTTTATGAAGATGGCTTCGGCCGGTGCGGGTCTGGGCATGGGAGTGAAAGACTATGTCGTAGTGTTCATCTTCGAGAACGAAAAGGCGCTGGCACAATTTCTGGACTCCGGCTGGTCCGGTTCAGGGCAAGCGGACGCTGCCGCCAAAGCGGGCGAGAAGGGCGGAGCTTACTCGGGAGCGGCTGAAGTTGCCCCGGGAGTATGGGTCTACCAGATCACCAAGAATGGCCTCGCACTTCAATTGACTCTTCAAGGGACGAAGTATTACAAAGATGACGACCTTAACAAAAAGTAGCCGTCGACGAAGAAACGCGGTCACGACGAAAAAAATGATCTCACGCGGCCGGGCGTGTTCGGCCTGAATAGCTCTGCGTACAAGGCGGCAGTGATGCAGGATAAGGCGAAAGTTGATCAGATGGTTTCCGATGCTGAGTTGAACCAAATCGCCTTTTGCTTGATTTCGCGCGTGAATTATTGAAAAAGCGTTTGCGGATGACTCTAGTCTCATAATCCGGGTCGAATCAGCCTCATCGATTACGACTACAACTACACCGCAGATCGTTACCACCATCGAGACGGTGTAAGGAAAGGTTCGGTTCATCGCGGCACCTAACGCGGTGATATTGACGCTGGAAAACGGAACAAATCAGTCGTTTAAGATCCCTAAGGATCAGAAGTTCAACTTGGATGGGCAAATGGTTGATGCGTTGGGTCTCAAGAAAGGAATGGTGGTCACGGCGACAAAAATCGTGGAGTCCCGGTATCGGTTTGTCTCAGGAGAGGAGTGTAATGGGCACAATGCCGACGTCGGCACCCGTGCAAACTAGAGAAGCAGACACTCCCTTGTTGATCGCCGACGGTGCACCTACGGCTGCACCGTCGGAGGCAGTCGAAATGCCGGCCCCGCCGGCAAAAACGAATCCGGTGACGGTAGGCTACCTTCCATTGGTCGGTCTGGGATTGCTGTTGATCATCGTTTTGGTGGTAGCAATATCTGCTCGCAGCAAGTTCCAGAAATTAGGATGCATCGGGTAGCAGCCCAGTCAGATAGAGGCGTAGGCATTTTGTTTTTTCGAAGCTTCTCTGGCACAACGTATGGATATGTGTTTCTGTTGCATTGTCGCGCCGACGAAATAGATCTGATTTTATGAACGATTTCTTCGCGGTCGAAGCCATCGAGATCGTATCGGAGTGAAAACATTCCAATCCCGGGTTCGCTTCAAACTTGCGTTGTTGTTCGTTAGGACGAAACCGACAATGAAGTACTACACGTTGAGTGAAATTGTTGCGGCGCCGCTCCGAGTTGCCGGCTCGACGTTGATAATTCATACGTTTTCAGTTGCCCTAATCCTATGCCTTACGCGCTTTGCTCCTCTTGCGGGCTAGACTCTGAAGCTCCAAGTTCCCTTAAGAACACGAGCGAAACAGTGATCCTAACGGTTCCGAAGTTCCGCGGATTGCCGAAGGTTGATCGGATTCGTGGAATTCTGAAATGGGAGTCCGCCACGGTGGAGTTTCTTTGTAAAATCGACGTAATAAGCCAGGGCCTTACTGACCAGTGGTGTCGATGTAATCGACAATCGGCGCTTATCACTTGGGGCCCACCGACGTGCCGATGGCCGCGGCTACTCTGGCGAGGCGTAGTAGTGCGTCAAACTCAGAGGACAGACTCATCTTGGCTTATCCCTCTACGGAACCTCGACCGCCCACGCGACTACTTTCCATGCCGCTTCCTCTCTGGTCCACAGCAGGAGAAGCGCTGGTGACTGCTCCTCACCGAAATTCAGTCGGCTCGCAGACAAATAGTAGGCGCCGTACTTCGCCTCGCTCGGCTTCAATTCCTGCGTTTTTTCTGGCAGACGCCGGTTGTGGCACAAGAAACTGTCAGCTTTCTGATCCGGTACAGCCATAATCGCGAATGCCTGCGAGTCTTCATGCTCTACCGGACGCAGCAGTTCGTTCACCGGCCGGATACTTGACATCAAACTGGAGAGACTGTTCCCTGTCGCAACTCGCTGCAGCACTCGGTCCAGCGCCGACGTTATCCGTTTCACCGGCGGTCGACGCTCCTCTGCTGCTGAAGAGGCATCCAAGCACTGGTACGCCCGCTGCGACACGAATTTGGAAGCTTGCACGCTATCCCGGTTCACCACCCAGGTCTCGTAGAACCGGGTAATGTCTTTGACCGCTTCTGGATCGCCTAAAATAGACTTCGGATCTTCCTCCGCAGGTACCGTGACTGCAGTCTGCTTTGGGAGAATTCCCGCATCGCCGCTGTCTTCGATGCGGATGGCTACGATTTTCCAGTAGCCTGCTTCCCGCGTCCAAAGTATCGACATCATTTTGTGGCCACTACCGTCCCGCTTTTCCCTGAATGAGGTCCCGTAGTACTTCTCCTGCGGATGTTTCCTTTCCTCATCATAGGGCTCGGCCACGCACTCCACATCCGCTCCGATATCCGATGGTATGTTTACAAGTCGAAACTCTGAGGCATACGCGTTCTTAGCTTCTTTCAATTCCGGCAGCCATTGATCGGCAGGCTCGAAGACGTCTCCAACAGTACTCACCGTAGCCGTGGCAGTGTTGAATTTATTCATTGCCGCGACCACGCCTAACCTCATCATGCCTGGCGCCATCGTCTTTTGGTTTTTTTTCGTGATGACCTCCAAACAGGGGTAGCTACGGCGTGAAAAATATGCGACAGAAAGATTCGGTTGTTTGTCTACCACCCAACTCCTCAGAAAATCGTGCGCGGTCCTGTCAATTCCCTGATTCTCTTTAACGGCGGGATTCACAGGAATACGGCCCAGGCGTTCAGTAGTCTCTTGTTTTGGCGGTATCGCTCCTCCGCTTCCCAAAAGTCCGAACACCTCCCGCCACCATCCGTTCAGCCCGGCCCATCTTTGGTCATGCTTATCTAGATTGTTCCCGGCACGGACGTCTGAGTTCGAAGCTGTCAGATGTCCGTTGACAAGGCTCTTCGGGAAACCTGTCGAACGGTAATCCACGTCAACATCTGCGAGTTTGCTGTCGCGAGAGATTGAAAATTGAATCGACGGTGGCCCGTTTTTCAGGCGATAGCAGATTGGAAAACCTTTGTGATAGATGGTGTTGTCGCGATCGCGATAGAACTCCTGGCTCTTCATGAGAATGTCGATCGCGTTGGGTTTAAGATAAACGTAGACGCGAAATTGACGGTCACCCCCTACTGTCGATTCCTCTCCCATCACTTCGTCAACCGCCTCGACAAGATCAATCGCACAACCGAGATTTTTGCGGTTAAGGTCGGTCAGCTTCGCTTTCAACAGTGCGTGAGTCACGGCGTCAAACGTCGTACGAACCGAAAGCCGGGCGCTATCATACGCTTCTTGCGGTACAATTTTGCTTCCGGTGGTCTCGTTATAGTTTCTGATGTAGTCGTCGACCAGACGTTTTTGTTCAGGCAGCAATTTCGAATAGGATTTCCCGATCTCCTGACCGTTATTTCCGCCCTTCGGCGATTTGGGTGCCTTTTGACCCATTGTCAAGTTCACCGTGACAACGGTGCCAAGAAAAACCATTAATGCGCGGGTGCATAGTTTCATTCTGAGCCTCCTCGAAACACATATGACGGAGTTAGTCCAGAGGATATCCCTTTTTGCAGGCGGCACCGTGTGATTTCTTTACGGGTAGCCTTGATTCACCTCATCCAGTTTCATAAGTCAGCCTGGCGGCCGGGGCTAGCAACGCTGTAAGCAAAGATAAGCTGGCCTTTCGGCACGAAGCGTTTCGGTGGAATATGCGGCTGAGCGTGGCGGAGCTTGATGCTTGCCATTTTTGATTAGCCAAGTTTCTCTTGAAGCGTAACGGCGCGATAGCCGCCGTTGCACTGGGGGAATCCCTAGGTACACTGAAATCGCAGATTCTAGGTGCTCCAATGGACTTGATCGACTTCTGTACGAATGAAATCGTCCGAAGGACTCTCTCGCAGCGTAATGGACCGAAGACGCGATCGCGGCATTCAAACGGGCCGTGCTGGTTAGGTTGCCGGGGCAGTCGCGAGGGTACCTCGACGCCGACGACCGAGAACGGACATAGTTCACTTCTTCACGTTTCTCGGAGAGGTTGGGACGGCTCGGAATCACGTATCGTCGGACGCCATAGGGAAACCTCTAAACACCTCATACTCACCTTGGACAACTCTGACTCACTCCGGACCACCACTAGGGATACCTCTAGTTGCCAGTCGACAAAAGGCAAGAGCTAGAATATCTTGTCATCGCTTTCTCTGAGGAGAGCGCCTGCAGACGGTTAACCAAATCCTCTACGGGATTTCACAATGATTGGCGGAGCGATTCATTGCTGCAGCCGTGTGCGGAGGAACAGGCCACTCAATTCATGTTGATCTAAAGCGCTGTAGAAAGATTGCCAATGAAAATGACAACAACAACCCGACAAGTAGATTTCGTCACGATTGTCGACATCAGCGGCCAGATTGTCCTCGGGGAAGAATGTACCTCACTGAGCAATTTGATCAGCGACCTGCTAAACCAGGGACATAAGCAAATTCTGCTTAATCTCGCCGACGTCAGTTGCATCGACAGCGCAGGCTTTGCCTACCTGATCGGTTTCTTGGCAAGCGCGCGAAAGCGACGAGGGGAATTAAAGCTGCTCAATCCTACGAAAAAAGTACGGACGGTTATGCAGCTTGGAAAGATGCTCACAGTCTTTGACGTTAGGGAAGACGAAGCTGTGGCCGTTAGGTCCTTCGGCGAATCGGCCGCGGCAACTGCTTGAGTATCGCCTTCCTCGTTTTCATTGCTTCAATTTTCAGCCCACGAGTTCGCAATCTTTCCGTGCAACCAGGACCATAACCGATAAAAGAATAAAGTGTCTTCTCCAAACTCCTGATAAGTCGTGCCAGTTCAGACGGTCGATGCAACACCATTCAATGCATTGATTCGACAGTGCTTCCCCGGGAGAAGCGATCTATCTGGCTGTACTCGATCGGGTTGCGTTCCACCTGATCTAATCCAAGCGAGCGATTTAGCCTTTGTTTTCAATGTAAGCTGGGTTCGACCGGAGTGTTGCGGACTCCAGACAATTACAGGGATGGATCGGCACAGCCTATGGTTCGGGTGTCAGTCGAGAAGCGGTGTACCCTTCTCCGCAATATGAATTTTGCCCGGAAGACTCGCTGTTTCAGTTGCTGAGTGGAGAGACCAAGGCATTCTCTCAATTCACCATTGCTCCAACCTTCCAACTTGCTCATTAAGAACACCGTTCTCAAAATCGGAGGAAGTCCCTCCAAGGCTTTCGACACCAGCTCTTTGTTGAGATACCGAAGTTCAGGGTCACGGTTAGGATCCTGGACATTCAATTTCATTTCTACGTCGTTATCGGTATCGCCTACTGTGATCTGTTCCTTGCGGGAATTCCTCGAGCGCAAAAGCATAAGTGCTTCGTTGATGGCAATTCGAATCAGCCAGGTGGAGAACTGCGATCTGTTATTGAATCGACTTATGTATTGGTACGCTCTAAGCAAGGTGTTCTGCACGTTGTCTTCCGCATCTTCCTGGTTCTTGAGCAATTTGACGGAAACTCGATAAACCATGCCGCGATGCCTTTTTGTCAATTCGGAGAAGGCATCTAGATCGCCGGAGCGTGCCCGTGCTACCAAGCTATGTTCCGTCCGTATCGCTGCAATATTTTTCAATTGGAACACTCCCGCCGAAACCTGCTGGTAGGTAAAGACATACGCCTGGTCGCGGAGGATTCCAACACAGAAGTCCCTTTAGCTGTCTTTGTTAAAACAACTAAGGTCGGCGAACGGAGTGACCGTGCACGGAATGTCGGCAATCAGGTCAGTTCTTTGCTTTGGGGGGAAAGTCTTTGAACGATTTCGTGACTAGCTCATTCAATTCTTTGTCCATATTCTTCAGGGCCTTGTCTGGATCCCGGAATTTCTTGCTGTAGATTGTTTCCCAGACGGGTTTCTTGGATTCCGCATCCACGATATGGAACTCGATTTGGCCGTTTACTTTCATCCAAGTTGAAGGGGACAGCGCAGGGCCGTTGCCCAATCCATAGTTCGGGGTAATGTCCGCGGAGGTGGTCGGACCAGAGCCCGCCTGGCTAGCGCCTCCGGCCCCGAGTGCTACATTGCCCCCGCCATCGTAATAGATGTAGAAATCAGGCTTTTCCTTAACCTCGACAAAACCCTTTGCGGCGAGAAGTTGGTTCACATTCTTTACAATCTTGATGTCCATAACTTCATTGGTGTCAGGATTCTGGCGAGTCATTAGCCGGTTCTCGCGCCAGGCATAACGTTTATGGTCAGAAAAGCTATATTTGTCGTCGAGAGTGGTGGAAACTTTTTGTGCGGAAGCGGATTGCGCAAAAACCAACGCGGAAGCCGAGATGAGAAATAACTGGCCGACTATGCGGTTCATGAATCGTGAGCCTTTCTGTGGCGGCTTCCGCGCGAAGAACGCAGTGCGAATCGCCCTTGAAGAACCCGAGATTAATAGAGGCGGATTGCGGAGGATAAGCCGCCTAACTCTGGTAGATACTAACAGGGTCCAGTATCCGCTTGCCGAAGTAAATTGAGCTGGATCAAGCGCAGAGCTGCGCAAATCCTGGACGAGGCTCAGCTTCTTTGTCATTGAGGGCGGACAGATGCCATCAGCGCTTTGGTCTTCAGAGTCGTCTGCCAAAATTTTCTTTCTCTTACCAAGACAGCTTTAGCCCCAGTTGAACCTGCCGCGAACTGGTGGAGGTTGCGGTAACCACACCAGCGGTTGGAGACGGGCCTCCGGTTGCCGAGGCGTAAACGACCGGATTCGGGGTATTCAAGTTTGTACGATTGAAAAGGTTGAAAAATTCGGCGCGGAACTGCAATCCGACCCGCTCGGACAAAGCGAACTTCTTTGAAAGGGACAAATCGGTCTTCGCCAGTTTCGGGCCTTGCAGAATATTTCGGCCAACGTTTCCGTAGGTGCCTGGTAACGGCTGAATGAAAGCGTTCGGATCGAAATACTGATCAGGTCCACCAGCGATCACGTTTCCGGAAAAGTCAGGATTCCAACTGGGCCGAACCGGATTACGGGTATCGCCGTCGTTGGAAGGGTTGTAGGACAACTGAGGAGTAAACGGTAATCCAGACTGCAGAGTGACGATTGCGCCGAGTTGCCAGGATTCCACAAGCTTATCGAGCCAGTGGTGTTTGAGAGACAACTTTGTGGACCCAAACGGAAGATCATAGATGGCTTGAAT
Organism: Candidatus Acidiferrales bacterium; assembly: GCA_963748365.1. Lineage (GTDB taxonomy): Bacteria > Acidobacteriota > Terriglobia > Acidiferrales > UBA7541 > Acidiferrum. The sequence goes on along the minus strand of CAVVJG010000011.1, from coordinate 107,939 downwards.
CACAGCTGAATGACGGAGATCGAACGATGCGCGACCGTAGTCTGCCTTTGGCTGAAGAGGATTCGCGACAAAAGCTGGGGAGTTTGTAGCAACGCTGGTGTTCATGCTGTCGCCGTCATCCAATGTTTTAGAAAAAGTATACACAGCGCGGAATTGCAGGCCACGTGACCAATGATGCTCCAAGTCAACCTCGAGGCCGTGATAAGAACTGATTCCCTCGGAGAACCAGTGCGTTGTGTTCCAAACGGCGCTGTTCTGCAACGCAGCGCCAGCTGGATAGTAGAACGCGCCATCTGGGTATCCCGTTGGGCAAGGCGCAGCGGGGCAAATTGTGGGCGTGGGCAGGTTTGCGTCCACAGAGAGCAACTCATGATACGCATGCGAACCGACGTAACCGACCGCAAATGTGGTGACAGGAGTCAACTGGTGTTCGATCTTCAATCGCCAGGATTCGACGGTAGGGGTTTTCAGATCTGGTTGCACGCCGCTGGGGATGACTTTAGATCCGGAATATGTTGCATCGGGCGCGATGCTGGAAAACGCAATATTTTTGGCGGCAAAAACAGAATTGAATGGGCCGTTCTGATCGAGACGGTAACTTAGATTGTCGAGCAAGGCGTAGTGCAGACCAAAGCCGGCCCTGACCACGGTCTTTTTTGAGGCAAAGGGTGCCCAAGCAATGGCGAAACGGGGCGCTGGTAGGAATTTGGCATTGTTGACAGCCAACGCAGAATCGCCGACAGCGGGAGTGGTAAGGATTACGCCATTCGGATCGAAGGCATAGTTGGAGGCGCGGCCGTGAGCCTCATTCCAGCCGTTGGTAAATTCAGCGCGGAAACCGATTCGCACTTCCAAAGAAGGATTGATTTTAATGGCATCTTCAGCATAAACAGCCGCCTGTGTGGAACGCCAGGAAAGTGGTGTATAGCCCGGTGCGTAAGTGTAAGTGCTGACCTTGCCTTGAAGGAAGGATTGTAGATTCGAAAAGGAAATCTGGCCGTACTGATCCTGAATGAGCGTGTCGTTGGCTTGCAGGCGCTGAAACCATTCCCCGAAACTGAAGGTGTGCCGGCCGTGAGTGAATGAGAGTTGGTCGGCAACGGTGTATAGATTACGGACGGCGCTTAGATTGCTCCCTGCGTTGGTGCCACCATTGGTGATCTGCGATGCGCCATTGAGAGTTGTGCCTCCGCCGACGACGACCGCACCCACGGGCTGGCCTTCATGAATCCAGCCAGGCAAAGAAACAGTTGTGCCACTGTTAAAGTAGAATGCGCCGCGCGAAAAGCCAAAGGTCAGCTTGTTCACCAGGTTGGAAGAAAAAATGTGAGTCTCGCTGAGGCTGGCAACCTGTTCCCGCAAGGAGATGTCCACCCTGGTGATTGGATTGTCGGTGGGCGAATGGGCTTCACTATCGTCGAAGGTGTAGACGCCCGCAAGGGAATCCAGGTTTGAGAAATTCTGATCGAATCTCGCAGAGGCAAAGTCTTCGCGGATATGTTGCACGGGATTGCTGAAGGCTTTTGCAATTCCGCTCGGTTCTCCCGTGGAGGTAAGGATTTCAGGACCGTTGGCGACAGGCCACAATGCCAGCAAAGGTTGAATGCTGGGAACCGCGCTGGCACGGGAATTGTCGTCGGGGACGAGTGTCACGTTACTGAGGCCGAGAGTTTGCCGAAACCCCTCGTAGTTGCCGAATAGAAATGTTTTGTCCTTCTTAAGCGGCCCACCGAGGGAGCCACCGAACACGTTGCGTTGAAACTCTGGAATACTGGATTGGTCGAAGAAATTTCGCGCGTCGAGGGCGCTGTTTCGCACGAATTCGTAGGCCGAGCCGTGGAATTGATTGGTGCCGCTGGCGGTGACGACGCTGACTTGCGCGCCGGGGCGCTTGCCATACTCTGCGCCGTAGGTGTCTTTCACGACGGCAAATTCGCGCACGGCGTCCACGCCAAGAAGCTGCCCACTGACACCGCCGGGAGTGTTATTGATTTCCGAGGCGCCGGTGTACTCGATTCCGTTGAGCAGAAAAAGATTTTCCTGGGGACGGTGACCAGAGGCGGAAAACATGTTGCCGAGAACAGAATTAGAAGTGCCAATGCCACCGGAACGCTGCGACGTGTAGTTGACAATTCCGGGATTCAGAGTCAAGAGCTGATCGTAGCTGCGACCGTTCAGAGGTAGGTCCTTCACTTGGCGCTCACCGACAACGCCTGAACTGTCTTCGGTCGTAACCGTGACTACGGTAATCTCGCTGCTTACTTCAACCGATTGACGAACGTCCTCCACTTTCAGGACCAGGCTAATTTCTTCATGCTGGCCGATCACCAGTGTGAGCCCGGTTTTCCGATCGGTGCGGAAGCCGAGCTTTTCTGCGAGGAGTTCGTAAGGCCCGGCAGGGAGAGAAGGCGCGTGGAATCGCCCGGACGAATCGGTATCGATCTGGCGAAGTGCACCGGTCTCGAGATTCCTGATGGTCACCTTGGCAGCGGGTATTTCCGCGCCGGAAACGTCGCTGACAGTGCCACCGAGAGCTGCATCACCTTGTGCCATGACAAGCGGAGACGAGAAGGGGGTAGCGCCAAGAGCTAAGATAAGAGATAGTGCGGCGCGTTTGCTTTGCCGAAATTTTGTTCTAAGGAAACCCATCGCGTTTCTCCTAGGGTCTTGAAAACCTATTGGGCTGGCTTGTGCGCCCAAGTTATTTTTTTGATCGAGAAATAGTGGACTGCGATCTGAAGTAAAGAAGCAGGTTCAACAACAACAGAAAAACAGAGCAGAGACCTGCGAGATAGACGCAGATTGAAGTGATACCTGGCGAGAATGCATGAGCAATGCAGTGCCAAAAAATAGGTTCATGGCTGCACCACTTTGGATTTTGTGACATGGAATCTAGCCGAGTTGGCTACGTTCCGCGTGGAGAGCGTCGAGACACCTGACCAAACTAGCTGGAGACCGGCGCAAATGGCGATCAACGCGACCACCGCTTTTAGCTTATGTGCGGACACTCGCCTGGCGAACAGGCACCCCAGGACCACTCCGGGAATTCCACCCGCGAGAAACTGCAGCAAGATGGGCGTGCTTATAGAACCAAAAGTCCAATGAGTGACGCTACCGATGACCGCCAAGACGAGTCCGAACATGAGATCCGTACCCACTACTTGGGCCGGCGTCATTTCCGAATAGTTGAGCAACAGGACCGTGCCGAGAGCCCCGGCGCCTGCGGATGAAAATCCTGACTCGACGCCAATGGGAAAGGCGAGCCATGGAAGCCAGCGGGAATTCTTCAAGGCAAAACTCTGGTTCTGAACACGCGGTACGAATGTGACACTGGAGGAAGCCGCCAGCAATACACCGATCGCGATGATGACAAACGGGCTGCTCTCATTTTTTGCGACGACCCGCAAAAAGAACATGCCCAGCACAAGGCCGGGGACAGCGCCTTGCACCAGAAGGCGAAAGTAACGGCCGTGAACTTGTTTCGCGGCCAGATAGAAGGGCGCGGCAATCAGCCGGAGAACTCCAGCAAATACAAAAGCCGTGCCGACCGCCTCCCCCGCAGGGAGGCCCACAATCAACAAGAGTGCCGGGACGGTGAAGCTTCCACCACCGATTCCGGTTAGTCCTACGGCAAAGGCGATAACAAATCCCAAGACAAGGTGGATCATTGTGATCGCTCCGAAAAGGTGTGAATGCCGCATTCCAACTTTTGTCCGCCCCAGCGCCCTGATCTTGGATTATTCGGGTCATCAGGGATGGCCGTGCAGGGTTGGCAACCAATACTCAGGTAGCCTTGGTCGTATTGCGACAAATACGCCAACTTTCTGGCGCCGGTGTATTCCCACACCTGCGCCCAAGTCCAGTCGGCAAGCGGGCTCACTTTCAACAAAGTCTTACCGGTCGGCAAATGGTGCTGCTCAATTTTTTTCAGGTTCTTTCGTGTAGGAGATTGCTCTCGGCGCAATCCCGTGAACCAAATCTCAAATGGCTGCAGGGCTTCGAGCAACGGTTCCACCTTACGCAACTGGCAGCACTTGGTAGGTTCTTTGCTATATAGAATTCCAAAATCAGATTCCTGCTGCGCCACGGTCCTCTTGGGAACAACATTGACAAGATTCAATTGCCACTCGCGCGCAATTTTGTCGCGAAATTCGTAAGTTTCAGGGAAGTGATAGCCCGTTTCCAGGAACAGAACAGGGATATTGGGCAGACGCTTTCGCAGCAAATCAAGGACGATGATGTCTTCCGCCTGAAAACTATTGGTGATGCAGGCGTGTGAGTCTGGGTACTTCGCGAGAAGGGAGTCTACAAAATCGTCTGCGCCGGCACCTTCGAGGTGCTCAAAGTCAGCCTGAGTGTGCATTGTCATCCACCTTTCCTTCGGCTCTTTCCCCGTTGTTCACGCGAAGGGTTTCCGCAAGGGCCAGCGCCTGCTTCAAGAAATCTTCACGATCCGAGTGAAGTCCACTCGCTGAAATTTCAAATAGGAAATCACCCGCGACTTCCTTCAAGGAGGCCAATTGTTCCGGGGAGCCTGCATCCGTCGATAGAACAATTACGACACCGGCTCGCCAGAGCGAGGAGAGTGAAATGCGAAGGGCTTGGGAGGAAATGTCCGTTGCGTCGACGAAAACCGCGTCGAAACTTTTCTCGAATAAGTTACGCTCGAGACGCTCTGCAAATTCGCGATTGCCTGCAATTGAAAAGATGGCAGAGCGATGAGCGTGACGCTGCCAGCGTTCAATCAGAGTGACGCCAATTCCCCGTTCTGGCGGGACTCGTGAATCGTCGAGAGATGAAGAGCCGAGGTGCGAAAGATCCTCGCGAATCATCGCCGCACCGACGGTGGCGTTGGAAACGGGGTCGATCAGGATGAAGCTTCCCGTTGTACGGTTGCGGGCATAGGGATCGAAAAAGAGCGGTGCGCTGGTTTCAAATTCGACAGAGGCGATTCCGTTCATTTCCAGTTCAGTGGCAGGATGTTCGGTCAAGGTATTCACATCGATCCTGAATCGGATGCGCGTTGCCTTGGCCTTAACTTGCCGACCGGCATGTTTCAACAAATAGCTTTGATTGAGCTGCATGCTTTTTGCATTCAGCCAGACGAGCATTGCTGTAAAGTGTCTGGAGACATGAGGAGGGTTAACGGGTGAGACCAGCATGTCTCCCCTGCTGAGATCAATCTCGTGCTCCAACTTCAACGCGACGGACTGCGAGGGAATGGCTTCTTCCAGATCACCATCGAAGCTGACGATGGACTGCACCTTGGTCATTTGTTTGGAGGGAAGAGCAAGAACAGCGTCACCCGGGCGAACGGTTCCACTCGCGACGCGGCCAGAAAAACCACGAAAATTCCTGTCGGGGCGAAGGACCGATTGAACGGGAAACCGCAGCGCTTCCGTTCCATCGTCCAGGCGAATAGGTACGGTCTCAAGATGCTGCAGCAAAGTTGGCCCCGAATACCAGAGCGTCTTGTCACTCCGCGTAACGATGTTGTCGCCTTCCAGGGCGCTAATTGGAATGCATTGAACGAAGGGGATGCCGAGCTGTTGGGCGAGGGAGGCAAATTCCGCTTCCAAACGCAGAAAGACATTCTCTTGAAACCCAAGCAAGTCCATTTTGTTTACGGCTGCAAGTACGTGAGGTATCCCGAGCAATGATGCGATATAGGCGTGGCGGCGTGTCTGCGGCAGCAACCCCTTCGTACCATCGATGAGGATGACGGCGAGATCTGCAGTGGAAGCGCCGGTGGCCATGTTTCGCGTGTATTGCTCGTGACCCGGGGTGTCCGCAATGATGAACTTTCGCCGGGCAGTGCTGAAATAGCGGTAGGCAACATCAATGGTAATTCCCTGTTCGCGTTCCGCGCGCAAGCCGTCGGTAAGTAAGGAAAAGTCGATTGGGCCAGTCGAGCGATTGAGCCGGCTTTTCTTAATAGATGCGAGTTGGTCGTCGTAAATCGATTTTGAGTCGTGCAGCAAGCGGCCGATGAGGGTGGACTTGCCGTCGTCGACGCTTCCAGCCGTGGTGAAGCGAAGCAACTCTTTCCCCAAATTCTGATCGAGGAAACTCTCGAGGCTCTCAAAGCGTTCCGTATGCTCGGCGGTTATCATCAAAAATATCCTTCACGCTTCTTGATCTCCATCGAACCTTCTTCATCATGGTCGATTGCGCGATTCTCGCGCTCGGACTTACGAAACGAAATCATCTCCGCAATGATTTTGGGGACGGTGTCCGCATCGGATCGAATGGCGCCCGTGCAAGGCACGCAACCCAGGGACCTCATGCGGCAACTCACGCGCTTTGTTTTCTCACCGGGGAGCAGGCGATCGTGCGGATACGCCAGAACGAGAGAGCCGTTTCGTTCCACAACCTCGCGTTCCTCGGCGTAGTAGAGAGGGACGATGGGAATGTTCTCCGCATGGATGTAGAGCCAGACGTCAAGTTCCGTCCAATTCGAGAGCGGAAAGACACGGATGCTCTCACCTTTATCGATGCGCGAATTGAAATTGTTCCAGAGTTCGGGCCGTTGATTCTTGGGATCCCATTGCCCCTGAGAATCACGGAAGGAATAAATTCGCTCCTTGGCACGGGATTTTTCTTCATCGCGGCGCGCGCCGCCAAAAGCAGCGTCAAACCCTCCAGCCTCCAGGGCATCGAGAAGTGATTTGGTTTTGAGCAGTCCGCAGCACTTCTGTGTGCCGAGGGTAAAGGGGTTTGCACCCTTCTCAAGGGCCTCGCGGTTTTGGTGCACAATCAACTCCGCGCCAATCTCCTTCACATAATGGTCTCGAAACTCGATCATTTCCGGAAACTTGTAGCTAGTGTCGATATGCAGCAGTGGAAACGGAATCTTGCCGGGATAGAAGGCCTTCTGCGCCAGGCGCAGCATCACCGAGGAATCCTTGCCGATGGAATAGAGCATGACGGGACGGGTAAATTCCGCCACCGCCTCGCGCAGAATGTAGATACTTTCAGCTTCAAGTGCCTGCAGGTGAGTTAACTTCTTTCGCGGAGCCCCGAGAATCGGGTTAAACCCATCGTTCGGCGACGTAGCGATAGTAGTGTAGTCGGTCGATAGTTCAGTCATTGAAAGCCTTTTCACCCTTCAGGAGACCCCTAACAACAAAAAACCCACCTGCCAGGACGCCCTGGAGGTGGGATTAAATACGACTCAACTAGAATTAGATTTCTAGACTGTGAGCCTCCCAGCGCCAGAGCACACCCATGCACAACACGGACAACATGGACAACAGTTGGAAAGTGGCAAGCTCAAACGCGAGGTCGAGTACATGCTGGACAGTGTAGGGGGAAACGAAGTTCATCACAAGACATTGCTCGATTCATTTTTTGCATTCTTTGTAGCTGGATTTTGCATTCAGAGGTTTGGGACTGTGGGGCGCGATGGGGATGTGCTGGATTCGACTGTCGTGTCCGTTTACACTTACGGCGAAGACTTTCCAAAGAAGAGAGGAAGTTGAACAACTTGACTTCTCGGGGCTACCAGATCGTAAAACTACTACCTATGTTTCTAAAGGTTGCGGGCCGAAGATGCCTGGTGGTGGGCGCAGGCGCCGAGGGGGAGTCGAAGATTGCGCATCTGTTGCAAGCGCAAGCGAAGATCAGCGTGGTATCACCCGAAGGTACCGAGGCTGTGCGGTCCTGGGCCCGACGAAGAAAGATAAGGTGGCACAGGCGGAAATACCGACGCAGCGATCTGAAGGGCGTCTACCTAGTGGTGGCGGCGACCTCTTCACCAAAAACGCATAAAGAGATTTATCGCGAGGCGCAGCGGAGGGGAATATTGTGCAACGTGGCGGATGTGCCCCCGTTGTGCGACTTCTATTTTCCGGCGGTGGTACGGCGTGGGCCTTTGGTCATCGCCATTTCCACGAGCGGGCAGAGTCCAGCACTGGCCCAGCGGTTGAGAAAGCAACTGGAAATGCAGTTTGGCGAAGAGTACGAACGATGGATCAAGCATCTGGGCAGAGCGCGAAAAAAGATATTGGCAGAGCCGAAGAGTTTCAACGAGCGAAAACCACTTTTACATCAGATGGCTTCGAACGAGGCATTTGAGTCGTATCTCCGCTTGCATCCAAGAAAGCGATAGCGGCAGGTTCCAGGTCAAAAGCGAATATGCAATTTCTTGATAAGAAAAAAGGGGAGTCGATTGACTCCCCCTCTGTTGCGAACCTTTCCCAACGAATTCAGCTTACTGCAAAGCAGAAGCGGCGTTCGTCGGAGCAGAACCATCCAGCGTGTAGCGGATGACGCCGGTCTGGTCGGAGAAGAAACCACGCTGACCGGTCACGGCTACCTTCTGAGGAACCGCCGTCACGGTGTAGGTGGTGTTCACGGGCGCGCCGTTGGTGGCTGACGTGTAGGCGAACGTATAGCCGCTCTTGTTACCAGTGGCCAGAACGTTGTCGATGATTCCGGTGCCGCCTGCGCAAATCGCGCCCGTGTTGAGTTCGTCGATGGTGGCCGAGAAGCCAACGTTGGGGCAGCTGGAAGCATAGGTAACTTCAGCCGGTGTTGAGCGTACGGATGGAACCAACAGCCGAAGACTCGTTGGCCGCCATACGGGACTTGAGCAAGTTCGGAATGGCGATGGCCGCGATGATCAGAATGATGGCCACCACGATCAGCAATTCGATGAGTGAAAAGCCCTTCTGTTTCTTCATTTAAAGCTCCTTGGGTCTTTATAGTCGGACAGAGAACGTGCCTGTTAAGTGCAAGTCTCATTCCAGTCTCACGGTCCGTAGTACGACCGTACTATAACTTATCTAAGAGACTTCCCTATAATGACTTACAGTTAATGCTCTAGGTGACATTCACGTCTGATTCTCTTCCGGGGTGGTATCTATCCCGATAATTGACGCTTTTTGTCGACTCCTCAAGACGCAATATGTCGTTCTGACAGAACTTGACATCGGAATGCGTCGAGGGCCGAGCCGAAGTAAAATGTCAGTACGTCACGGTCTGGTCGAATAGTTTCCTGCAAATTGGGAGTGCAATTTCCTGCAGGCAGTGCTAAACCTTGTCGGCCACTGGTACGCATCCATGATCCGCTTTTTAAGAAATCTAAAGCTACGAAAGAAACTGATGATCGCCATGGTGCCGTTGGCATTGATGGTGGTGTTGGCCGGAGTTTATTCATCGTACCAGATCAAACGGATTGACACACAGTACGACGAGCTGCTGGTCAATGACGTCAAGACCCTGCAGAGCGTGGCCGCCGGACGGTCGTTAACCATGCGGTTCGGCATGCTTTTGTACAACATGATTGCTGAGACGGACCCCGAACGAGTGCGCCTGATTGACGAAGAATTGGACAGTGCGCTGGAAGAAAAGCAGGTTGCCCTCGCTGATTCGCTGGAATACAGCCAGCATCGTGACGATGAAATCAAAGCCGCCGCGACATTGTTCGAGAATGCCGCCAAAAGAGCCCGGCCGGTGCGCGATGAGGCCCTGGCAGGCCACCGTGAAAAAGCCATGGATCTGATGCGCGGAGGAGTTGATGCCGAATTGCAGCAGGCGCGTCAAGCGGCCATCGACCTGGTGGAGGTGCTTCGTAAATCCGTAGACCAACAGTCCGATTACCTTACCAACAAAACGCATAATGTGATTTTGATCACCTGGCTGGTCATAGGGCTCGGCCTAATCGCATCCTATGCGGCTACCTTTCTGGTTGTTCAGACGCAAGTCGTCCAAGAATTGTTGACATTGCGCGGCAGCATCCAGGACCTTGCCGACGGAAAGCTCGATGAACGCATTCCGTATATGGACCGGCGCAACGAAATTGGGGAAATCGGCCGTGCGCTGCAAACCCTGCAGAGCGGTGCTCGAGAACGTGAAATGCAGGGTTGGGTGAAGGGTGAAGTTGCCTCGACTCTGGGAAGCCTGCAGGCAGTTCGCGATTTCAGAGAATTTACTACTGCACTGCTGTCGAGGCTGTCGCAGTCCATCCCGCTGATTTACGGCACACTGTATTTCGCGGAAGATGAGACGAAGCGATACGTTCGCGCTGGGGCGTTTGCCATAAACGATGAGGGAAGTCATCGGGAGTTCGCGTTGGGCGAGGGGCTGGTGGGGCAAGCCGCGGCTGAAAAGCGGACGCTTTCTATAAAAGCAAGCGATCAGGTGCAAATTGCAGCAGGGTTGGGCACGGTCAAACCCGGCGAACTGCTTTTTCTCCCGGTAATCAACAAGGATGCGGTTACCGCAGTCATTGAACTGGCTCCGACTTCCCCGCTGACGGAGCGACAGCAAGCGTTTCTGAATGCGCTTCTACCTTCACTGGCACTGAGTGCAGAAATCCTGTCTGGGAATATTGCGACCAGGCAGTTATTGGAAAAAACGCGGGCGCAAGCGGAAGCGCTGGCCGCTTCGGAACGTCAGATCACTGCGCGAAAGGAAGAACTGGAGTCGATCAATCAGGCGCTGGAGGCGTCGGAAGTCGAACTGCGGCGCGCTAAAGAGGTGGCGGAGGAAGCCACCAAAATAAAGGCGGATTTTCTGGCCAACATGAGCCACGAAATTCGTACGCCGATGAATGCCATCATCGGCATGTCGCATTTAACGTTGCGGACCGAACTGAATCCGCGACAGCGAGAATATGTCCGGAAAATACAAATGTCGGGACAGCACTTGCTGGGCATTATCAATGACATATTGGATTTCTCGAAGATCGAAGCGGGGAAATTGTCAGTTGAGAATATCGATTTCGACCTGGAAAAGGTTTTGGAAAATGTGAGCAACCTGATCTCCGAGAAGGCGTCCGCGAAGGGGCTAGAGCTGATCTTCGACATCGATCCCACGGTCTCGACACAATTGAAAGGCGATCCACTGCGGCTGGGACAAATCCTGATCAATTTCTGTAACAATGCGGTGAAATTCACGGAAAGTGGCGAGATTGTCGTAAAGGCGCGAGTGCAGGAAAAGTACGGCGATGGTCAATTGGTGTGCTTTTCCGTGAACGACACCGGGATTGGCCTGACCGAAGAGCAGATGGGTCGGCTGTTCCAGGCTTTTGAGCAGGCAGATGCTTCCACGACTCGACAGCACGGCGGCACAGGTTTGGGACTGGCGATTTCCAAGCGGCTGGCACAGCTGATGGGTGGCGACGTAGGGGTCAGCAGCGAAGTTGGAAAAGGAAGTACCTTTTGGTTTACCGCGCGGTTGGGCGATGGCGCACCCTCTTCTTTGCGCCGTGCCAGCAGACCCGATCTTCGAGGACGGCGTGTGCTGATCATTGACGATAATCCGCAAGCGCGCACGGTGTTGTCGAGCATGCTGACCAGCATGACGTTTGTTGTACACGAAGCACCATCAGGGCTGGAAGGCGTCGAAATGGTGCGTCAGGCCGCAGAACAGGGCGAGCCGTATGAAATTGTATTCGTGGACTGGCAAATGCCGGGAATTGATGGCATAGAAACCGGGAAACGAATCCGCGGACTGCTAAACCTCAAGGTGCGGCCGCATTTGGTGATGGTCACAGCCTATGGCCGCGAAGAAGTTCTGAAACAAGCAGAGGATAATGCATTCGCGAACGTGTTGATCAAGCCGGTTACGCCATCAATGTTGCTGGACTCCGCTATTGAAGTATTGGGCGCCAACGAAGAAAAGACATATGACGAGCAATCCGCACCAAAACAAGAGATCGGCCGGTTACGCGGGGCGCGAGTGCTGTTGGTGGAAGACAATGAACTGAATCGCGAGGTTGCGCTAGGGTTGCTGGAGGATGGGCATCTGGCCATCGATTTGGCGGAGAACGGGGAGGTAGCCGTCAAAATGGTGAACAAGTCCAAGTACGACATCGTGTTGATGGACATGCAGATGCCAGTGATGGATGGCGTCACCGCGACAAAGCTGATCAGGAAGGAAGCGCAACACAGCAAGCTACCGATTATTGCCATGACTGCCAATGTGATGGCCGCGGATCGCGAAAAGTGCATCGCTGCGGGGATGAACGATCACGTCGCAAAGCCCATCGATCCCGACGAACTGTTCACGGTACTGTTGCGTTGGATATCACCGCGCCATAACGGCGGCAGCCCGACAAATGTTGCAACGATGGAAACGGCCGCAAGTATGCCCCCGCCTGCAACAACGCTAGAAGCCGCGATGCCGCAAATCGCCGGAATCGACACGAAAGGTGCATTGCGTCGGACCGGCGGAAATCGCTTACGCTATGAATCGCTGCTGCGAAAATTTGCGCAGGCAGGCGCTGGAACTATCGTAGAAATTCGCACTGCACTGAATGCGGGTGATTCAACGGTGGCTGCACGAGCGGCCCACTCTCTGAAGGGGGCAGCGGCAAATCTGGGGGCGACCGCGCTGGCGGAAGTTGCGTCGAGGGTGGAAGCGTCAATCAACATGAAGGCAGAGGTTGCGCCCACGCTCAATGGACTGGCGGCGGCGCTGAATACGGTAGTGTCGGCAATTCGATCCGCATTGCCGGATGAGGCAGCAGCTGGCCGCGACGGAGGACTCATTGCGGATGCAGCCTCTGTGCACCAACAGCTCCTACGGCTAAAGACTTTGCTCAAGAATGACGATGGGGATGCAGCGGACTTTATACTTGAGGCGCGGCCAGTCCTGTCAAAAGTACTGACCGAAGGAGAATTAACAGCACTAGCAGAACCGATTGGCAATTTCGATTTTGCGGCGGCCCTCAATTCCCTTTCCGGCATTGCGGCTAGACTGTCTCTTAAACTGGAGTGAAACGATGGCCAAAGCAGCACCGCAAAAGACAATTCTGGTCGTGGACGACACGCCCATAAATATCGGGGTCATATCTGGAGCGCTGAAAGACATCTACAAGACAAAAGTGGCCACGAATGGTGAGAAAGCCCTGGCCATCGCTTCGGGTGACGAGAAGCCCGATCTGATTTTGCTGGATGTGATGATGCCGGGCATGGACGGCTACGAGGTGTGTCGACGCCTGAAAGCAGATCCCAACACGCAGAATATTCCGGTGATTTTTCTGACTGGGCAAACCGGGACTGACGATGAAACCCGGGGTTTCGAAGTTGGGGCAGTCGATTACATTCACAAACCATTTTCCGAAGCAGTGGTGAAAGCGCGCGTGCGAACGCATCTGATGCTTCGTGAAGCACACCAACAAATTGCCCATCAATTAGTGGAAATCAACAATGAACTGGAGATGGCGCGGCAGATTCAGCTTTCGATCCTGCCGCGAGAGACACCTAAAATCCAAGGGCTCGATATTGTGGCGCGCTACCTCCCGATGACTTCGGTGGCGGGTGACTTTTACGATTTCATCGTTGTGGACGACAAGCATGTGGGAATTCTCATGGCCGACGTTTCCGGGCACGGCCTGCCCTCCGCGTTGATAGCGTCCATGCTACAAGTTGCGCTAACGGCCCAGGCTGGGCACGCTTCGGATCCGGCGCGAGTGCTCTCTGGCCTGAACCGGGCGCTGTGTGGGAAGTTTGAACATAATTTCGTCACGGCTGCTTATGTATATGTCGATATGGAAAAGAAGCAGATGACCTATGCCGGAGCCGGTCATCCGCCGTTGTTGTTTTGGAGCAAGTCGGACGGCAAAGTTAGCGAAGTACTGGAAAACGGCTTGGTGCTCGGCATGTTTGGCGAGGCCACTTATGCTTCCCTTCAGTTGCCAATAGAAGAGGGCGATAGAGGCGTGCTCTACACTGACGGAATAGTGGAAGCAAAGAACCCCGCGGAAGAGGAATTTGGCACAGCGCGCTTCACCAAATTCATGGAAGATAATAAGGGCCTCGCTGTAGATATGTTCGCGGAAGCCGTTCTGGATGAACTTTCAAGATGGTCAGAACAACCCCGGGGCCAGGGACAGCAGGACGACATCAGCATCCTGACGTTTGACCTGAAAACACGGTAACCTGCAGCCCAGACACAGTCGAATTCGCAAATCATGAGCCTCAAGCTCGATTTAGGGGCGACTTACTAATAGTTTCGATTTGATACTTTATGTTTCTTTTTATTTCGTTCCTAGGTACACTCTCCGCGAGAGACACAATCGACTTCGCAGCGCTGGCGGAAGCTACAGGATACGGTCTCCCAGGGAGTCTTAAATGCACGTCACCGCTTTCGTATGGAAACAAATTCTCAGGTTAGGTGCTTTTGTCGTGTTGGCTTCGGCGAGCTTTTCCTTCGTGGCTGCCGGTCAAGACAAACAGCCGCCGCAGGATGCAAGCGCAAAACAGGAGATCAAGTACGGTGTTGATCCCAAGGCCAAAGAAAACATGACGCTGCTGTTGAAGGACTTTGAACCCAAGTCCATGCTGCACGCGGCGGCGCACGCGACTCCCCGAGCGAAATATCCGGTGATTGACATTCACAACCACGTAAACGACCCTGGCGGCGTTCACGGCGAAGAAATTCCAGTAGCGGAAGTGATACGGCGGATGGATGCGGCCAACGTGCAGAAGATCGTAATCCTGACGGGAATGTGGGGCGACAAACTGCAAGGCGTACTCGACAAAATGGTGAAACCCTACCCAGAGCGTTTCGTGGTGTTTACGCAGTTTGATTGGAGCAAAATCGACGACCCCAACTTCAGCGCGGAGATGGTAGAGCAATTGGATGACGCGGTAAAGCGCGGCGCGCGCGGGCTGAAAGTGTTGAAAGACCTGGGACTGGGCGTACGCGACAAATCAGGGAAGTTTATTGCGATTGATGATCCGCGTCTGGATCCCGTCTGGGCAGAGTGCGGTCGTCTAGGGATTCCGGTGGCAATTCATTCAACAGATCCGGAAGCATTCTTCACGCCGATCGACAGATACAATGAACGGTACGAGGAATTGATCTCCAATCCGACATGGAGCTTTTACGGACCACCATTCCCTTCCAAAGAAACACTTTTGGCGCAGCGTAATCACGTATTTGAGAAGCACCCGCACACTACGTTTGTCGCGCTCCACGTTGCAAACTGGCCGGAAAACCTGGATGCGGTGTCCGGTTGGCTGGATAAATATCCCAACATGTACGTAGAATTCGGTCAGCGGCAGCCTGAGCTTGGCCGTCAACCGCGCCGCGCGCGTAAATTCTTTGTCGACTACCAGGATCGCATCCTCTTCGGCAGCGATACTCTGCCCGAAGAACCGATGTACGCAAATTATTTTCGCTGGCTGGAAACAGCGGATGAGTATTTCCCCTATTGGGGATATCCGGCGCAAGGACGCTGGGAAATCTACGGGATGGAACTCCCGGATGGTGTACTGGAAAAGGTGTATCACAAGAATGCGGACAAGATTTTCAAACAGTTCAAAGGGAAGCAATGAGATGAAAACCAACCTGCGCAAGAATCTGTGGAAGTCCGCGGCACTCTCACTCGGCGTTTTGGGAGCGACCTTACTTTTGAGTTGTCAAAAGCAAGCTGAAGAGAAGCCAAAAGTGGAGGCTCTCGGCGAGGCGAAGTCAGGCATCGACGTGAAGATTTCCGGCGAAAAGATTACTGCACGGACCGCCTCTGCGGAGTTTCAATTGTCTTCGTCTGGCAATTTAATGGCTTCCCTGTTGACGTCCAATTCGCCAAACACTCTCGACACCGCACCGCCTGGCAATTCCCAGAGCGTCTCATTTGGAAAGAAGGAATATTCGGGAGTTCAGTTGCAACTGGCACAAGCGGAAGTGCGCCCCGCGACCGGCAAGCTCGGCGGGGTTGGGAAACAGATCGTGGTGACAGGAACAATCCCAGGGACAGAGTTGGCAGAAACCGTTACGATCGAGATTTATGACAGTTTTCCGAATTTAGCACTCTTGTCAATGAGCTTGCGCAATGCCGGAAAAACAGATCTACAACTTGACTCGGTCACGTTGCAGCAGCACGTTTTTGCGACGCCCTCGAATGGCGCTGGATCGAGCCAGCCACTCTGGACATTCCAGGGGTCTAGCTTAAAGTGGGGCAAGGACGAAATCTTTCCGATGCCCGCAAAGTTTACGCAAGAAAATCCGTTTGGAGCCCAGGTGTCAACCAAGGACGATCTTGGAGCCGTAGGTGGAGGTATTCCGGTCGTTGCTTTCTGGTCACGCAATGTAGGTGAGGCGATTGGCCACGTTGAAACGTTGCCACTGACGGTGTCAATTCCCGTGCAGACAACTGCGAAGGGCGAGGTCGAGGTCGGCGTGCGCATCCCGGCAAACACACTGCTGAAAGCGGGGGAGGTATTTTCAACGCCACGAACTTTTCTGACTGTTTATGCGGGTGATTTTTACCAACCACTGAGTCTCTGGTCCAGGGTGCTCGACAAAGAAGGCCTGACCCGTCCCCTGAACAATGATGAGAACTATGCGGTGAGCTGGTGCGGCTGGGGATATGAATTTGGCGTTACGCCCAAACTCATGCTGGACACAATTCCCAAGCTGAAAGAACTTGGGATTCACTGGGCAACACTTGACGACGGCTGGTTTAATAACTATGGAGATTGGGAACCGAACGGAGTTGCATTTAAGGGCAAGGACATCCCAGACATGGTGGGTAAATTCCACGATCAGAACATCAAGGTGCAAGTGTGGTGGCTGCCACTGGCTGTGGAGGATGGAAGGTTTGGCTATGGAGGGAGAAAGTTCGTGGTCTCGGAAGTGGTGAAGGAGCATCCCGATTGGTTGATTCTCGATAAGCTGGGCAAACCAGCGCGCATGGCACGCAATTTGGCGGCCCTCTGTCCAGCTGTGCCCGAGGTGCAGGCTTATTACAGACAAGTCACCGAGCGATTCATTCGAGACTGGGGATTTGATGGGCACAAACTGGACAACATCTGGTCAATGCCGCTTTGCTATAACCCGAAGCACCATCACAAATCGCCGCAAGACTCTGTGAACGCCATGGGCGAGGTGTACAAAGTAATTTTCGAAACAACGCGCGCGTTGAAGCCCGACAGCGTAACGCAGAGTTGTCCATGCGGCACTCCACCGAATCTGGCGTGGTTACGTTACATGGACCAGGCCGTGACGGCCGATCCCGTCGGAGCAATTCAGGTACGGCGGCGCATCAAAATGTATAAAGCGCTGCTGGGGCCGCAAGCCGCCATCTATGGCGATCACGTGGAGCTGACGCGTCTCAACAATGTATTCACTGACAAGGAAGAGGACATTGGCGATGATTTCGCGTCAACGCTGGGTACAGGAGGCGTGCTGGGAACCAAATTTACCTGGCCAAGCAACGGCGGAAAATTCAAAAACGTGTATTTGACGCCGGAAAAAGAGGCCCACTGGAAGGAATGGATTGGCCTTTATAACCAGAAACTGCTTTCCAAAGGGAATTTCCTCGACTTGTATGTATACGGGTTCGATTTCCCGGAAGCCTACGCGATCGAAAAAGACGGGCACTATTACTATGCATTTTATGTTCCTGAGAAACCAGCCACGGACAAAAGGAAACTGCCCGAACAAGGAGCATGGAGCAGCGAAGTGGAGCTACGCGGCTTGCCCGCCAAAACGTTTCACGTTACCGATTACGTGAACCATAAAGATTTCGGAACTGTCACTGGCCCCGCGGCAAAACTGAAAGTGGACTTCAAGGGAAACCTGTTGCTGGAAGCCACGCCAACCCCTTGAAGACAGAGTTTCTGATCTAACGCGGGCGGGAAGATACGGGAAAACCGGAAGATCCCATCCCCGCTGCATGTTTCTGCACAAATGCGGCGCGGTGGGCGGAATCGCGAAACGCTTCGGTACCCCCTGCGCGCGTTACCGAGAGCGCACCCGCGACATTCGCGAACTTCAGGCAATCTTCGATTTTTGCCCCGCGAATAAATTGGTGGATGAAGCCGGCGTCAAACGTGTCCCCAGCACCGACCGAGTCCACCACGTCAACAATGGGAGCGAAGGCTGTGTATTTTTCTTTCCCCACGCGAGCCACGGCGCCTTGCGAACCGCGCTTAATGACCAGATTATGCACTTTCGAGGCGAGTATGTCTGCCGCCTTCTCGACATCGTCCGTTTGCGCCAATTTACATAGCTCTCTTTCATTGGGCAGCAGTATATCGATATAACGGAGCAAAAGTTGAATATCCCCGCTCCAGCGGTCTTCGGGATCGTCATTGGTGTCCAACGAGGTGGTTAGACCGGCATCTTTCGCCTTGCGAAATATATCGATGAAATGCGGACGCAGTCCCTTATGGAGGAAATAGGAAGAGACATGCAGGTGCTTGGCATTGAATACATGCGCCATGTCCAACTCTTTGGTGCTCATGTCGTACATGGTGCCGGGATAGGTGAGGATGAAGCGCTCTTTGCGCTGCGGGAGAATAACGGTAAGCCCTGTGGTCTTCCCTTTCAACTTCCGGACGTGCGAAGTGTCGACGCCGCTGGCAGAAAGTCGTTGAACGCAAATTTCGCCAAAGGGGTCGTCGCCAATGCAGGCGTTAAAAGAGACTTTATTGCCAAGGATCGCGAGGTTGTGGGCGAAAATGGCCGAGGAACTGCCCAAAGTGATGCTCAATTCCTTAGCCAGGTGTTCCCGTTCGAGAACCAGAGCCGCAGGAAGCCCGTAGAGAATCAGGTCGAGATTCAACTCGCCAATTACGCTAACATCGAATGTTGCCACTGTTTTGTCTCCCCGACCTGCAAATTAGAATCTTCTGCGCGCGTATAAGATTACTGAGCTGGCAGGGTTTCACACCCGAACAACGCCAGTAACAAATTATCAGAACGGCTAAACGAGAGTGACTTCCACGTCGGCGTCGCGAAGCGCCTTCAAGTCCTGCTTCGCAATATGCTTGTCGGTGATAGCTTCGTGAATCGATGAGATGGGCATAATCAGAGACAAGCTCCGCTTGCCAAACTTACTGGAATCGCAAACCACCACGGTGCGGCGGGCACACTCTGCCATCGCACGATTAACGCGCGCCTCCAGAAGATTTGGCGTGGTCAAGCCGTAGTTGACATCGAGCCCATCCACTCCCAGAAAGAGCAGGTCCGCGCTGAGTTTGCGGAGTGATTCCTCAGCGAGGGGTCCAACCAACGAAAAGGAGTTCTGCCGCAACACGCCGCCGGTGAGGATTACCTCGATTGGCGAGCCGGCAAGCTCCGCAACGATATTCGTGGCATTCGTGATGATGGTGAGGTTCTTGATGTTTCGGCAAGCACGGGCAATCGCAGTGGTGGTCGTGCCGGAGTCAAGAATAATGACTTGGCCCGGACGGATTTTATTTACCGCTGCCGCAGCAATGCGAATTTTTTCCTGACGGTGGTGGCGGGCTTTTTCCTGTAAGGGGCTGTCCTGCAGTGCACCGGTTTCCTTGGGAAGGGCGCCGCCGTGAGTTCTCTCTAAATGGCCTTCATGGTGGAGATATTCCAAATCCTTTCGAATGGTAATTTGCGAGGTATGAAAATGCCTGGAGAGATCGCGCACCAACACGCGGCCTTGAGCCCGCAACAAATCGAGAATCTCTCTGCGGCGTTCTTCACTCAACATGATGTGCTCCATTTACGTTCGTCGAGCGATCCACAAGCCGCGGCGTAGACGTCCAGCACTTCCATGATCTTGTTGCGTATCAACTCCACTGGCCTAGTCGATAGCACGCCGGAACGCACACGGTCCGCTTGCTTGGGCAGGTATTGGCTGAGCAGCGAGAGCGGCGGTGGATGCGCCGTCAGATTGGCCAATAGTCTGTCGAGCGCGGCAACTAGAACAGGCTGCGGCCAATAATAGCGCGACCTGTCGCTATAACCGTATCTTCTTGCGAACCTCTGCTCTGATTCGTCACCATGATAATAGCCCTGCCAATAAGCCGGATTCTCGAGCATGGCTTGCTCCAGCGCTTCACGGACGTGCGAGATGTTCACACCCGGTTTGTCCACAAGCCATTCTTTTTCCACTGCGGCCAGCGCAAATACAGCTTCTCGAAACGCGAATGTGAGCCAGGGCCCAACCTTTAAAATCGCAAAGTGGTCTTGCACCATTTGGCGCAGAGCGTCCGGAGCCTGGTAGTCCGTCGAATGCGCCTCGAAAACCCCATGCCAGTCGGATTCTGCAAACGGGGGGAGCTTACCGGCCTTCGCGCGATCGTAACGAAAAACGCTGGCGTCGCCAAACTCCACGCCAGGTTGTACGACAACGGCAATCACTCTCTCCCAAGCGGCTTCCAGTTTGCGCGCACGAAATGCTGCCTTTGCTATACGCAGCGTTTGCTGCAAATCTTCAGGCCGCGTTGCGTCCGGGGCTTTGCCTGCTTCCAATTCACCACCAGGGATCGGCACCTCCGTTCCAATTACGTAAACCGGAGCAGGTGTTCCAGGGGGCATAGAACGGTGCGCCCGTTCGGCAACTTCACACATCTCTGCCGCACGAGTGCTGACAATTTCGTCAGGCAGAGGGCGATGGCGATCTCCCTGGTCGTCGGCGCAATGCATGCTGGCATCGAGATGAATCTTGGTGTATCCCGCGAGGACAGAATCGCGGACCAGAGCGCAGGCCTTCTCCATCGCGTGTGCCGCAGGTTCTTTCCGCCACACGTGGGGGCCCAAGTGATCTCCGCCAAGCACGATATTTTCAAATGGAAACTTCCAGGAGTCGGCTAGTTCACGAAGGAATCGAGCAAAATCCCCAGGCTTCTGCCCGGTATACCCGCCAAACTGGTTCACTTGATTCGATGTGGACTCAATAAGCAGGAGGGTGCTATCGCGGTGGGCCTGGTGAATGGCTGATTCGAGGACGTAACGGTTTGCCGAGCATATCGAGCACACGCCAATACCCTGGCCGCGCCGATTCCGCTGCAGAATATCCTGCAATCTCTCCGTAGCGTTTTTCGTTCCAGCCGTCATCCCTTTTTGTATAGCACTCTTCAACTCGGAACCGTTTGATCGGTTCCGCGATTCCAAGGAGAGGCAGCCCGCAGATGCGAGTTTACGTTTTCAATGTTACGCACGCCAACTGTGCCCAGCCAGTCGTTCAAAGCGTTTTCTCCATCCTTGACGAGCACACTCACGCCATCTTTCCAGGTAGCGCGCCCGCATAAAACTCCGCTGAAGTTCACTTTGGCTTCGGTAGCAAGTTCCAATGCGTACTGAAACGCTTCGTTGCTTACGCCTTGAGACAAATAGATAAAGGGGATGGTTGCTGCTGCGGCGGCCCGACGATAATTGGCAAGAGCAACTTCGCGCGTGTAAAAGATTTCGCGACCGGCGGATGGTGAGCCCTCGACGAAATCCATGTTCACAGGGACGCCGACCTTTAGTACATCGACTCGATAGCGTGGTTTGGAAAACTCCACCATACTCTGCGTGACGACTTCGGGCTTAAGGCGGGCAAACTCCGCGCTTTTGTCGTCCAGGCCTTCGGCATAAGTGACCAGTTCCAGAAAGAGCGGAACATCGCAGGCCGCGCACTCCGCACCAATGCGTTCGACGAAAGCGTGCTTAGTATCGTTAATAACAGGATTGCTGGAGGATGCGTAATAGAGGAGAAGCTTAACGCTATCCGCGCCCGCTTCCACGAGTCGCTGGGCTGACCAATGATCCAACAAGTCAGGCAAGCGGCCACTCACTGCTTTGTCGTAGCCGGTCTTCTCATACGCAAGCAGCAACCCGGCAGTCTTGGAGCGCAGGCGGGCGGCCGACAGGCCATATTCCGGATCAAGGAGAATCGCGCTGGCATGGGGTGTGAGAATTCGGCTGACGGCCTCCTTGTATTGAATCAATTTTTCATCGGGCACGACATCCGGGTTCACGCCCATAGCTTTGCCAAAGAGGCCACGCATAGCACCACGTTGATCGATGGCAAGTGCAGCAATTACACCGCGCACGTTGGCGACGGCCTCGAGGCCTTTCTTCTTCCCAGGCGTGAGAGTTGTTGACATCCGATTTCCTTACTTTCGCGTGGTTACCCAGACAACGGCGCCACGTTCTACCGCAGGAAGCAGGAATTCCATTCTGTCACCCTGACTGGTTCCTCGCACAGTTTGCACATCTCCAAGGAACGGAAGGAAGAATAGGGTGTCGCCCATGGTAGCGGGAATCCTAACTTTGATGCCAGTGGTTGGCGAGGGACTCACCGTTTTGCCCGGAACTATTCCAGTGAAGTTAACGAGGAATATGTGCGGTGTACCATTGACTCGCCCAAAATTAGCAGCCACGGTGGAAGGCGCATCGAGTTCAATATCATTTTTGATCTTGATGGATGCCAGAAACTCTTTTGGCACATCTTTCATGCTTGTGGCAAAGTCACTTTGCAGTGCTTCGAAGTAGCGGCTCTGTGGACTGGCGGATGTGCAGGTGATTCTTTCTGCGTTGCAGGGAAGATTCGGGCTTTTGCCGGTACTAAGGATACGTCCGCCACCGTCCACAAAACGTTTCAGCGAGCTTTGCTCAACGGAATTCAGTTCGGTGACTTCCGGCAGGATCAACAATTGGCCCCGAAATTCGCTCAAAGTGCGCGGAGTGACCACTTGAAATTCGACGTGCTCTCGCAACAGGAGCACCAGGAGCCCCCGATACGATGGCAGAAATATCTCCGGGTCATAATCTCTACTCTTCGGTGAAAAGTAGACTCCTACCGGCTGCATTGGTTGGCGAGGCAGATAGAACCTGTCTTGATGCTTTTCGATCCATTGGAAGATTTGTGTGCGCGTGGCTTCGTCATTTGAGCCGGCCATGGAATGCCCAGGAGCATCCCAGAAATTTGCTCCCGCGATGATTTGTGAATTTGCGAGAGTTTTCATGGCTTCGCGGGCATCAACATTTTTATCGCCGTCCCAGGAATAGTTCAAAATCCACGTAGCCTTGCCCGGAGCGAACGCGCGAAACGTAAGCATGCCCGCCTGATACAAGAACCAATCGAGCTGCGACCTGGAAGAGGCCATATGGTCGCCACCGCCAAACTCGTATTCGTGGGCGATAGCGTCTGAAACGGCGTACATTTCGTAGACATCGGCTCCCACGCGGGTCGCTTCCTGCTCGATGCCGGGATAGATTTCCGGGATGACCATGATCTGTGGATTCACACTGCGGGCATTGTCGCGAATTTCTTTGATAAATTCCGTGAAGGTGTCGATACGGAAATCGAGCCATTTACGAAAATTGGCATCCTGAAAGTTGCCGAGCTTCAGATCCTTCTTCGCGTCCAGTCCAGTTTTATCGCGGAAGGCGGCGACGGTGGCATCATCAAAGCTGGCCCAGGTATTTTCCCATCCGTCAAAGTGGGTCATCCAGTAAGGAATGTCGACGTAGATACCGTCAATGCCCGTCGCGGCGATCTTCCGTACATGTTCCATATAGATATTTCGCCAGTCCATGGCGTAGGGGCTAATCCATACGTCTTCGTCGCCAGGACTGATCCAGAACGCCGCGCCCGAGGTGAACACAGCGGGATCGCCCGCAAGGTTGCGCTGCAACCATTCCGGATGATCTTTCACGACGGAGTGAGCGGCGGTGTCGGCGTGCGCAGTAATGCACTCGGTGCCCGCAATGTAGACAAAAGCATGATTCCTGGCTGCATGGGCCGCATCGGCAATAGCCCGAATGGCTTTCAGCTTTGCGGTTGGGTCGAGAAAACTTTCGTAGCGTCCAGGGATGTCGTTATCGACTTCGATGCCAAAGACGTGGCTCTTTTGCGCATTACGAACGATTGCCGGGGCGTTGTCTGCGTGCAAGCCGTATGCCCCAATGCGGACATAGTTTGTCCAGTTCTGTTCCTGCGCGAATGCAAGAGGCGCCGTCCCGGCAAAGACACCGAGGAACAGACAGAGACCGGCCCGAATACGATTCTGCATTTATTTGTACCTAGAACTCGAACCGGATACCAAACTGAATATGCCGTGGTGAGTTCAGCGTGCCGGTCACCTGTCCGAATGCGGAATCGCCAAACGCCGTATTCGGAAAGCCGAACCGAGGTGTGTTGGTAAAATTGAAGAACTCGCCGCGAACCTGGATCTTCATGTTTTCGTGGAACGAAAACTGTTTGCTGACCGAAAAGTCGGCGTTATGAATTCCGTCGCCGCGCAGTCCAGAGAAATAGCGCGGGGCGTTCCCGGCAACCTGGTCACCGGGGTCAGAAAAGCAACTGGTATTTATCACAGACGCAGAATTTGGATCGAGGTCTGCGCCTAGAGAGATGTTCTGTCCATTGGCGGCAGCCTGGTGGTAGCTAAAGCCTGATGTAACCGACGGGCAGATCTGATTAGGCCGTTGGTTGCCGTCTGCCAAGCGGGCGCTGGCCATGCTAAGGCTTATGGGGGTGCCGGTCTGAAAGCTGACAATCGTGGAGACCGTCCAACCGCCGACGATGGCGTCGAGGACCGGATTCATATCTTTCCCAATCCACAGACCGCGACCGATGGGGACGTTGACAATAGCCGCGACCACAAAACGGTGAGTCGCATCGTTGGCGCTAACGGAACGTTCGGCTCTCAGATTATCCAACTCCTGGGGATTACCAGCGCTGAGACTGTCCGTGATGAAGGCATTTGCTCCGGCTGAAGAATTGTCGATGGCTTTGGAATAAGTATAGTTGCCTTCAAAACTTACGTAGTGGCTCGGCCGCTTTTGGAATCGGACTTGGAGGGAATTGTAGTTGGCGCTAGCTTCAAGCCGGGTGAGACCGCTGAACGCTCCATCAAATTGCGGATGCGGACGCAAAAGGTTAATTTCTGGAATCTGGTCGTCGTTATAGATGGATTCGGGCTCGCTAAAAATGGCGTTGGACCCTGTGAAGAGCGGCAAGAAGGGATTGTCCACCAATTGACCCAAGACATTGGATGGGGTTACACATTCGTCCGGAGTCGGGCCTGCGAGGCAGCTATTATATTGCGCGACAACCTGATTGCGCACGGTAGAAGGCAAAAAGTTGCGATTGGCAGTCCCAGAAAAAGAACTGAACGGAAGATGAGAGCTACTGCTCGCGGAGTAATCCACTCCGATGGTGACTCCCCAGGGAAATAGATGCTGCACACCCAGGTTCCACTGGTAGATCTCCGCGTTGCGCCCTTCGCCGGTATCCAGATTGTTGTTATTGGGAAAGCCCCAAAGTGCGAGTTCCCCATATTTTTCGCCCTGCGGCGAAGCGTAGCCGTCTGGAAATGGATTGTCGAGCGACGCAAATGGCGTCTGGAAATTGTCTTTAGAAAACAGGATGGGATGAGAATTGCCGAAGGCCGTGCCAGTAAATTGAAAATTAGTGGCGACGTTCAGGCCATAGTAGATTCCGGCTCCACCGCGGATCACGGTATTGGGGTCGATGGTGTAGGCAAAACCGAATCGTGGTGCAATGTTGTTGCGGTCTACCGGTATGTGGCGATCCCCGGAGGTTGGAAACTTGGTGATGCCATTCAGATTGACGGTCTGATCAATCAGGCCGGGAACATTGATGGGCACGGAGATGCCGCTATCGCCTGTGAAGTTGCTGTACTGAATCAAATTGTTCCGCTCGGTGTAGGGAGTGCTCCACTCGTAGCGCAATCCGATATTTATCGTCAGCTTCGGATTGACCTTCCAGTCGTCCTGCACATAGAAAGCCGTTTCCAGTGACTTGTTGGCAACAGACTTGAAAACCGCGAGGCTGCTGCTGCCTGGATTTCCGTAGCCCAATAGCAGGCTCGCAAAGGAATTTCCCTCTGTTGAGAGGCCATTGCCGATCACCTGCTCGGTTTCTGATTGGTTGAACTGGAAAAAGCCCGTTGGGGGATTGGGTTGAAAGAAATTATTAAAGAACTGCCTCTGCTCGCCGCCAAACTTCAATACGTGGCGACCCCTGACCCAGGATAATGCGGAACTATAGGAATACAAGGTATGCGCAAAGTTGGTATCGGTGCAGCACTGGTTGAACAACGAGGTGGCGTTGTTCTCCATTTGAATCACAGGGAAACGCGTAAGCCCGTTGACCTCCGAAAGGATGGCGTCGCCGGGAGCGTTAAAGGCGGTATTGAGATTCGGATAGTCTTCCGTAACTGGTGAAACGACACGATCTACGGCGAAACGGTTGGTCCACACCATCGTCGATGTGGGACTCCAATTGTCTTCCACGACTCCGTTATGCACGTCCGTGGTGCTGTTGAATCCATCGTTGAAGTCGCCGTCACCAAAAATCGTGGGCACGGCAAAGGTGTTGTGGACCTGGCTGTAGCGCGCCGATAGGCGATTCTTGTCGTTAAAGTGATGATCAATCTTTACGTCGAATTGGTAGCCATCACTTTTGCTCAGAACCACATTGTGATAGTTCTGCGTGCCAGGAGCGGCGTTGTCAACCGTCGGTTGGGGGTAGAGGTTGATGATGCTCTGGCCGATTGTGCTGATCAGGTTAGAGTCGATTACGTTGGGTACGGTGAAGTCCGGACGCACACCGGTGTCGGGATCAACGCCAAAGGGATTGTAAATGTGCTGTTGAACGGGCTGCCCCACCTCGCAACCCTGGGATGAATCGGTGCAGACAACGAAAGTGTTGCGGAAGTCTCCTGCGCGTTCCGCCGCCGTGGGGACAAAGGCGTCAATCGAAGTAGGGTCGTTTTGACGAAGTTTCTCGAAATCGACAAAGAAGAATGTCTTTTCCTTCTTGATCGGACCGCCAAGCGAGAATCCATACTGATCGCGAACGTGGTCGGCCTTGGGAATTCCCTGCGCGTTACTGAAGAAATCGTTGGCATCCAGAGCCGATCGTTGGCCAAACCACCAACCGCTGCCGTGAAACTTATTGCCACCCTCTTTGAGAACGATATTCACTACCGTGCCGCCGTTGTTGCCGAATTCCGCGGAGAAGCTATTGTTCTCCACTTTGAATTCCTGAACAATCTCCACGGACGGTTGGTAGTAGACGTTTGTGGTCGCGCCTTCGCCCTGCTCCGGAGCGCTGGTCAGGGCGCCATCCACGCGTATTTCGGCAGTGGCATTGCGCTGGCCGTTGGACACAAAGTTGGTACCTGTCGGGTAAGAGTCTGCCGTGCCTTGGCCAGCGGTCTCCGTGACGCCGCCCGAGAGAAATACCAAGCCAAAAAAGCTGCGGTCGGGCAACGGGATATCCCGGACGTATTCGTTAGTCACGTCCGTGCCGAGGCTGGCGTTGCCAGTATCAAGCAAAGGAGCCTGTCCCGTGACTGTTACGCTCTCCGTCACTACGCCGGGAGTCAGGGTAAAGTCCAGTGTGGCCTGCTGACTTACACCCAGCACCACGCCTTTACGTTCCTGCGATGCCAATTGGGGAGCTTCCACGTGAATCGTATATTTGGACGGGCGCAATCCGGTGAAGACATAAATGCCCCGCGAGTCTGTTTCGTGAGTGACGCTTACATTCGTGGCTTCTTCCGTCACTGTGACTTTCACATCAGGAATCACGGCACCGGAGGAATCGGTGACCACGCCGGTAAGCTGCGCCGTAAAGTTGGCTTGCGCCCAGGCGGGAACCCCAAGTGCCGCTTCGAGCAAAATCAAGAGCAGCGCAATCACCGCAGATCGAGACGAATAGGATCGAGCTGACAGATGCATGAAACACCCCCCACGAGTTTGACCGCTTCCGCTCTTGTGGAAACGGCCCTTTCGAACAGTTTCGCTTCATTTCTTTTACTTACTTTTCGATTCCTTGTCAATCATTGTTCTTGAACGGGCAAAGATAGCGGGGGGGACCCTACGCCCAGACACTGACGGTAAGTTAACCGAAAGCGAAGCGGAGAGGGCGAACCGTGAATCCGCGCTTTGTTATGAATCGGTTGGTCACTGCGCGTCGGCAACAATCGGGAATGCGTGCACACTAATTCGGAAAGCTGCGCGAAACTCGCTACGCGGCTCGATAATTCTTAATCCGCGACCGCTACTAAGCGCATTGGTCGGCGCGGTCATCGGCTCAAGCGCAATGAAGTCCTTACCCTTTGGCGCAAAAATCTGCGCAAAACTGTACCCTTCGAGAAACTGCAGGGTAATCCGGATCCGCCACCCAAAAGGCTAAATGACGCATCGCGATCCTTCACGACAAAGCAATCGTCAAAAATGGATTCGCCGATAGCGGCGTCGAACGCGGCGAAGGGTTCAATTGCGCCTGTTGGAATACCGTTCGCATTCAAAAGCAGCCTTCGCATGGCGGGCATCTTCAATTGCCACTTGGCACGCGGGATGTTCGGCAATCCGAGATAAGGATGGAAGCAGGCACAGGTTCGTCTTCAGAGATAACCACGGTTTCAATCCGCAGACAGTCGGCAAGAATGGTTGCTGTCATCTCAACTCGATGAGGGAAAGGGAAAATGGCAAGCAGGTCAGATCGATTCCAATTGAGTTGCGCCACATGGGAATAATGGCTGGAATCCAACACATCCCACGGGAGCAATGCCCACGGAACGCCATGGATCGGAAGACCGTTATCATCGAAGTGCAACAGCGGCGAGGCCACGGCTAGATCCACCTTCTTACCAGCAGTTCGATAGGTGAGCGATTCCAACCGGTTGGCCCACGGATAGAGCAGTGGAATCCCCGCTGTGCTTCCCTTTTCTGCCGCAGCCTCCAAATTTTCGAGACGTCGCAATAGCTCAATGCCGCGGTAGCGAAGCGAGACCCCCCAACATTCCGCGACGTGGGAGGAAAATCGCCGCCAGATCGCCAGAGGCAAGCGTGCGAGCGGACGGATCATTAATTAAACCAGAGAGTTGATTTGCAGCCACTGCGCCCGCCACACTACCCTCGGGAGCCTTCAGCACAAAGGGTTTTTCAGCCTTCTATATCGACGAATGATTGCATTTGTGGAAGTGTCGTGCTCCAGTTTCGGCTCGGCCTTGCCTTCCAGTTCCGGAATAATCCGCTGCGCTAGAACTTTTCCGAGTTCCACTCCCCACTGATCGAATGAGTCAATTTGCCAGATCGCTCCCTGTGTGAAGACGGAATGCTCGTAGAGGGCAACCAACTTGCCGAGTGCTTCAGGGGTGAGCTTCTCGAGCAAAATGGTATTCGAAGGGCGATTTCCATCGAAGACTCGGTGAGGAACGAGCCAGTCTGGAGTGCCTTCCGCCTTGACCTGCTTGGCGGTTTTGCCGAAGGCAAGCGCTTCCGCCTGCGCGCAGACGTTGGCGAAGAGAATATCGTGATGGCGGCCGAGGGGATTCAGGGTCGAAGCAAACGCGATGAAATCGCAGGGAATGAGCGGGGTGCCCTGGTGAATCAGTTGATAGAAGGAATGCTGGCCGTTGGTGCCCGGTTCACCCCAATAGACTGGACCCGTGGAATAATTTACTCGCTTACCCTCCAGGGTGACGTGCTTGCCGTTGCTCTCCATGGTTAGTTGTTGCAGGTAAGCAGGAAAGCGCTTCAGGTATTGTTCGTAGGGAAGCACTGCGGCGGTTTGCGCGCCGAAAAAACCGTTATACCAAACGGCGAGCAATCCAAGAAGCACAGGGAGATTGCGCTCAAACGGCGCGGTACGAAAATGTTCGTCCATCTGGTGGAATCCATTGAGCATGGCACGAAAGTTTTCCGGACCGATAGCCAGCATCGTGGATAGACCGATTGCCGAGTCCATCGAATAGCGGCCACCGACCCAGTCCCAAAAGCCGAACATGTTTGCGGTGTCGATGCCGAACTTCGTGACTTCGGCAGCATTGGTAGAAACAGCCACGAAATGCTTAGCGACAGCCCTTTCGTCGCCGCCAAGCGCTTTCAACGACCAGTCTCGCGCGGTATGGGCGTTAGTCATGGTCTCAAGCGTTGTAAATGTCTTCGAGGAGACAATAAATAAGGATTCCGCAGGATCGAGATCCACGACTGCTTCCGCAAAATCCGTGCCGTCGACGTTAGAGACGAAACGGAATGTCAGATCTCGCTGGCTATAGTGCTTGAGAGCTTCGTAGGCCATGACCGGGCCGAGATCAGAGCCGCCAATACCTATATTAACGATGTTGCGAATGCGTTTGCCCGTGTGGCCCTTCCATTCGCCACTTCGGACACGATTGCTAAATGCCGACATCTTGTCCAGGACCGCATGAACGTCCGGAACAACGTCCTTCCCGTCCACCACAATGGATTCACTTTTGGGGGCGCGCAGCGCAACGTGAAGCACGGCGCGATTTTCGGTGATGTTGATTTTTTCGCCGCGAAACATCGCGTCGATGCGCTCGCGCAGGCCCGACTCCTTGGCCAGTTCCACCAACAACCTGACAGTCTGTTCGGTAATGCGATTCTTTGAGTAATCCAGATACACACCGATGGCATCCAGGGTAAGTTTTTCGCCTCGGCTGGAATCCTTCTGGAAAAGGTCGCGAAGGTGCACCGGTTCTATTTTCTTGTAGTGCGCTTTCAACGGCATTCCATGCCTTCCGCTTCGTCAGAGGTTTGATTGCAGTGATTTTAGTTTTTGATTTAGGACTTGCGGCCATGTTCAAGCTCCTGAAGATGAAATGGAATCCTCACACGCGCGGCCCTTTTCGTCCAGCAGGAAGACAGTTCGGTCGTATTGGACGTTTCGTTATTGAGCGGGTCGAATTCATGGAAAGAAGGGGATGCAACTGTTGGGGAGTCTATGCCATCCTAGATTCAGGTTGCGCGGCTCGCGCTGCGCCTGGGTTGCCATGTTCAATCGATTTCGCTTCTCATCGGCGAACTGGTATCTTCGTGCATCTTATTTGTGTGTCTTCCTCCTTGCACTTTCTTCTTTTGTACATGCGAGTCCAGCACCCAAAACGGCCAAACTTTCCGGCGTCGTCTTTACCATTGGCACGGATCAAGTACAAACTGTCTGGCCCAACGCGAAGTTGACGCTCAAGAATCTCGCCGCCAACGAAGAGATCGCCACCATCACAAATGATCTTGGCCAATACTCATTCGTTGGGGTTCTTCCAGGCGAATACGAAATTACCGTCACTTTAGCTGGTTTCGACCCGCTAACCCGGCGCATCACTCTCGATTCCGCAAAACCAAATCAGCTCGATCTCCAACTCACTCCAGAAAAGCATACCGAAAGCGTAACTGTTACCGCGCAGCAAAATGGCGTGGACGTCACTTCCAGCACGGCCTCCAGCCCCACCCTCACCACCAAGGTCCTCAAATCCGTCGTTCGCCTCAATAGCGATTTCCAGGACGCGCTTCCCCTCCTTCCCAGCGTCGTTCGTGGGCCCGACGGCCTCATTCACATCAAGGGTGGGCAGGCCAATCAGACTAGCGCACTCGTAAATAGCGCCAGCATCGCCGATCCCGTCACCGGGCAACCCGCACTGAAACTTCCCACCGCCGCTGTGGAATCAATGCGCGTACTCTCCAACCCTTTCTCCGCCGAATATGGGGGCTTCAGCAGCGGGGTCATTGAAGTCAACACCCGCGGGGGCACCGACGAATGGAAATTCCTATTCGAAGATCCCATTCCGCGCCTTCGTTGGATTGATTACAAACCGCATGGCATCGAGAGCGCCACACCACATCTAACTTTTTCCGGCCCCATCCTCAAGGGGAAGCTTTTCATCTTTCAATCCCTGTACTTCGGTTACGACGTTACTCGCGTCCCCTCACTTCCCAATCCCGACAACGTTCGCGTCACTGAGCGCGCCAACACCCACAGCCAGATCGATTGGAATATCACGGCGAACCATCACCTCACCACCATGCTCACCATTGATCCACAAAATACCGATTACGCCAACATCGACACGTTTGATCCTCAACCCGTTACCGCCGATTCTCGGCAGCGGGGTTTCTTCACTTCCGCCACGGAACGCTGGATTCTTCCCAGCGGCGGCTATCTTGCTTCCCTTTTTTCCGTGAAGCGGCTCAACACCGAAATATTCCCTGCAGATTCTCTTCCCGCCGAAATGACTCTTTTCCCAGAACAAAACTCCGGTTCATACTTCAACAATCAAGGCCGTCACACCTGGCTATATCAGTGGTCGCAGAATCTTCATCTTCGACCACTTGTCTTTCACGGACGTCACCTGCTCTCGTTGGGTTATTCTTTTGCCCGCTCGACCTATCAGGGTTTCTTTTCCAATCTTCCCATCAATGTTCTTCGTCAAGACTCCACGCTCAGCAGCGGAATCACTTATGCCGACAGCTTTCTTACCTCCGCTGCCGACCGTAACGACCTCACTCTCTTTCTCCAGGATAGTTGGCAAATCCATCCGCGCCTCATCCTCGATTTCGGTGTCCGCCTCGATCACGACAGTATCTCCTCTGAAATCCTCAACACTGCTCCCCGTGTAGGTTTCGTCTATGCCCCTTCCGCCGACAATCGCACTGCCATCCGCGGGGGTGTCGGTCTTTTCTACGACAAGATTCCCATCAACGTCGCAATTTTCCCCAACATTCCTGCGCAAACCATCACGCAATTCGCCGCCGACGGCTTCACCCCTCTCAGCAGCCCCGCCACATTCACTCACATCATCGTCACGGGCGACGGCGGACTTACTGTCCCCTACAGCATCGGCGCCACTTTTCAATTTGATCGCGAGTTGCGCAAGAATCTGCTCTTTCGCTGCGGCGCGGAAATTCGCAATGGTTTCCGCGAATTTTTCGTTAACCCTAGCCAAGGCGCAAACAACTCCGCGCAGCTAGGCCTCTTCAATTCAGGCCGTCAGAGCTACCGCGAATTCCTCGTCATGCTTCGCTGGCAGCCCACCGAAGATACCACCATGATTGCCAGTTACGTCCGCTCTCGGACCTACGGTGAACTCAACGACTACAATCAGTTCTTCGGCAACATTTCGTATCCGCTCATCCGCGCCAATCAGTACGGACCTCTGCCGCACGACGCCCCCAACCGCGTCCTCTTCTGGGGCATTATCCAACTCCCCAAACGCTTTCAGTTCGTACCCATCGTTGATGTTCACTCCGGCTTCCCGTATTCGAACGTTGGCGTCAATTGGGACTACGTTGGCGCACGCAACAAAGCCGGTCGATTCCCCACCTTCGTCGGCGTCGACGCCAAGATCCAGTATCCCTTCGACTTCAAATTCCACGGCCACCACATCCAGTTCCTCGGTGGACTGAAAGTCTCCAACATCCTTAACCACTTTCAACCGCGGGACGTCCAGCAATACCTCGGCTCTCCCAGCTACGGCACCTTCTACAACTCCGTTGGCCGTCTCTGGCGCATTGACGGTGACTTCGACTTTTAGCGGTGGCGCCCGAATCATCCTGTTCGTTGTCAGCAGAGTCGATGAACTGAAACGGTAGTTAACTTTATTTTACCTGTGGTGATGGGCATCACTGCTATCCATCTGTCTTTGTGGCGAAATCTGGTCTTACCTCCCGGCAGTCGCGCGGCAATCTCGCTCACGCAGCAGCGGAAGCGGACACTATTTAGACTGAGTTGTGAAACTCACGGGGCGTCTTATGAGACGATCCGGTTCCATTCAGACCGACACTACATGGTTCGACGGAGTAGGTGGTGGTGCTGTGTCTCGCCGGGTGGGGATACGAGTCTCGGTCGACTGGGTGAATACTCACCTGTTCTCTGATTTGTTGACCGGTAGACAAAACTATGTTCGGTTCACAATTGGGCCGACGTTTCGGTGGGGACACTTCAAATAGAAATACGAGCAGGCCAGACGAGATTCATATCGCGGTTATAGCGGGGTTTAAGAGGGTCAAATGGCATATCTCGTTTTTTGCCGAGTAATGCTGAGCAGTCATGAACCCACAGACTATTAACGACATTTTTTTCGCTATCGTGGAGCAGGGGCAGTCGCGGGTGATGCAGGTTCGTCGCGCGGACCAGTGGGTTCCAATAAGCGCCCGAGAGTTTTATCAGGATGTGGCCGGCGTGGCACGGGTGCTTCGCGCGTGGAGACTGAATAAGGGTGATCGCGTTGCGATACTGAGCGAAAATCGACCCGAGTGGGCAGTTGCGGATTTCGCGTCTTTGCTATTGGGAGCAGTGGTTGTGCCCATCTACGCCACTCTTACTCCACAACAGACTGCACACATTCTGCGCGACTCTGGAGCGGGAGTCGTGGTCGTCTCCACGGAAAAGCAACTTGAAAAGGTCCTCTCCATCAGGGATCAGACTGTCGTGCAACAAGTAGTTGTAATGGATGAAGTAGAAACACGAGATGCCGTCCACCTGCGCAGACTGATGAAGGAAGGACCGGCTGAACGCGATGCGGGGCTAGACGAACAGGCACGCACGATCGGCGCAGATGACCTGGCATCCATCATTTACACCTCGGGAACCACCGGCGACTCTAAGGGTGTGCGGTTGACCCACGGTAACTTCACCTCAAATATCCGGTGTTCGCTCGACGGATTTGATGTGCATCCTGGACAAACTTGCATCTCCTTTCTACCTCTGTCACATGTGACAGCTCGTCACGTTGATTTTGCCTTGCTGCACCGCGGCGTGGCTCTGGCGTATTGCCCTTTCATCGAACAATTACCGCAGGCCCTATTGGAAGTTCGGCCAGACATTTTTGTTGGCGTTCCGAGAGTGTACGAGAAGATTTACAGGCAGGTGGAGCAGAAGGCCAATGAATTTCCGAAGCGAAATATTTATAACTGGGCTCTCTCAGTTGGCCAAGAACATCGAGCAGAGATTCTGGCTGGCAAGGCACCTACATCGCTGCGTTGGAAATTGGCAAACAAGTTGGTGTATTCGCAGGTGCGCGCCAGAATGGGCGGCAAGGCGGAGATATTCGTCTCTGGCGGAGCGCCCCTCGGCATTGAGTTGGCGGAATGGTATGCGAACATCGGGATTCGGATCCATGAAGGGTATGGCCTGACGGAAACCTCGCCCGTCGTAGCGCTCAATACGCCGAGCGCGCACAGGATTGGAACGGTGGGGCGACCGCTTTCCAATGTGGAGGTGCAGATCGCAGAAGATTCGGAGATTCTAGTGCGAGGACCTTCCGTATTTCAGGGGTATTGGAACCGCCCGGAAGAGACCAACAATTCGTTTGCTGATGGGTGGTTCAAAACCGGAGATGTTGGCAAACTGGATGAGGACGGGTTCTTGTCTGTCACTGATCGGAAAAAAGATCTCTTGAAGACGTCGGGCGGAAAATTCATAGCACCACAACCCATCGAAAATTCCCTCAAGCTGAATGCTTTCATAGGAGCTTCTGTGGTAGTTGGAGACCGCAGGAAGTTTGCGTCCGTCATTATTTCACCGTACTTCCCGCTCCTTGAGGAGTGGGCGCGCGCCAGTCACATTCCGTTTTCGTGTCATGAAGAATTGGTTGCCAGCAAGAAAACTCAGGCGCTTTACGAAGACATCGTTGAGCAGATAAACCGTGGCCTGTCGCGGCACGAAACGTTGAAGAAAGTATTGGTAGTGGCAGAAGAATTTATGGCGGAGGATGGCAGCCTTACCCCAACGTTGAAGATTCGCCGCAAAGTCGTTGAAGAACGCTATCGACAGCGGATCAATGCGCTGTACGAAGACGCAGAGGATTTTGCAGTTGTTAAGGAAAGACCCTTCCGGCATACGGCCTGATGGTTGGTACCAAGTGCGAACCATCCCCGACGGAGCGGGGCACATCACCAGGCGAGGTGACCTGTATCACATCCACTTGTCGTGCCGGAGGAGTACCAAGGGTGCAGTCTAACAACAGGCCAGTTTTGACGAGATCTAGCGAGCCACGGGCATGAGTAAGCCGGTTTCAACTTGTAGATTGTCTGCGGCTGACGCCGCCTTTCTCTACCTGGAACGCAAAGAGATTCCCCTGCACATAGCCAGCGTTTGCCTTTTTGATGGGCCTATCCCCTTTGCTGAGTTCGTTTCAAACATAAACTCGAAGCTGCATCTGGTTCCGCGGTACCGGCAGATCCCCGTGGCTCCGGCGTGGAGTCTTGAATTCCCCACTTGGGAAGATGATCCGCATTTTAATATTCGCCGTCACATTTACCGTGTAAGGCTTGCAGCTCCGGGTGGAGAAGCCGAGTTGCAGGTTCTGGCAAGTCGCATCCTGAGTGGACTCTTGGACCGCAACAAGCCGTTGTGGGACATGTATGTAGTTGACGGTTTGAATGACGGACGCGGAGCAATCATTTGGCGAGTACATCATGCGCTAGCCGATGGGGTTTCGGGCGCGAGCTTGATCAAATTAATGTTAGATCCGACTCCCAAGTTCTCCCGCGGTAGGTCGAAACAGTACTTTCGACCGCGTCGGCCACGCAAGGCACAGTCCTCTGTGGGGAACGAACTCTCTCGCGTGGTCAACAACACGATGACCAGCCTGCTCTCACTTGAAGCAGGAATGCTGGACATTGTGCAGCGGTTTATGGGCGACAAAAAGGAGAGCGTGCTGAAAGGGCTGGTGGCATTGCTGCCGGAATATGCGGCCTCGATAGAAAGACTTCCCTTCAACAAACCCTGCACGGGGACACGGAAGTTCAGCTGGACTGAATTCAGCATGGACGATGTTCGGATGATTCGTGAAGCTGCAGGCGGCACGGTCAACGACGTCATGCTGGCGGTGTTGACGCGGGCATTGGCCGGCTATGTGAAGTTGCACGGACAATCC
The DNA here is from genome assembly GCA_963748365.1 of Candidatus Acidiferrales bacterium. Classification (GTDB taxonomy): domain Bacteria; phylum Acidobacteriota; class Terriglobia; order Acidiferrales; family UBA7541; genus Acidiferrum. The sequence goes on along the minus strand of CAVVJG010000011.1, from coordinate 71,580 downwards.
GTTGTCAAACGTTTCGTGCGCATTATATGCCCCCTGAATATCCGAAAAACTGATGATAAGGATCAGCAAGGAAACCAGATTTCGTTTCTGCCTGTGGCATTGCCGCTGGACGCTCGTGGCCCAATTCGGATGCTTCAGGCGGTGTCGGAAAGAACGGCCACTCTGAAACGGTCTGGAGCAGTCTCCCTGGCGGGACTCGCCGCGAACTGGTTTGCGACCGTGCCACCTATCCTTCAAGCGCTTTTCTGGAAGAATATTCCAGACGTCATCTTACCGGTATCGCTGATGAACATGATCTGCACCAACGTAATCGGTTCTCCCACGCCGCTATATGCCGTGGGAAGGCGGATGTTGGCGGCTTATCCGCAAGTGCCGACGGGTTACGACCTTGGGGTTGGGTGCGCAGTACATAGCTACAACGGAAAGCTGTTTTTCGGGATCATCGCAGATACTCAGGCAGCTCCGGACGTCGATCAGCTTCTCGATTTTGTGGTTGTCTCATTCCAAGAGTTGCGGCGCTCTGCGGTCTCAAAGAAAGTACGGAACGCGCGAACAAGGATGCAAGTGACCGAGAGAGAACAGGGGAGCTCAGCCGAGCCTGTGCGAGCTGGCGCTCCTGAATCCGCGGAGGGTGAACCGCCGACAGTTGTCGCACCAGCTGTGATTGAGAAGCACACGAAGGAAGCAGCATAGACCAAGCCGCGCAGGCAGAAACTGGCCACATGAAAATCCCGGGCTCATTGCTTCAAAGGCTGTACACAATTGGCAGCCTGAAGAACACAGAAAGCGGAGCCCAGTAGATTTATACATTTCCCTCACCATACCGTCGCTGATCGTGGCCACCTACGGTGGAGGCACAGGATTGGCGACGCAGCGCAAGTGCCTGGAAATTCTCGGCTGTTACGGGAAAGGCAAAGTTAATCGGCTGGCAGAAATAATTGCCGGTGTAGCATTGGCCGGTGAAGTTTCATTAGGCGCAGCCATCTCTTCCTCGGACTGGGTGTCCAGCCATGAGCGTATGGGACGTCATCGGTAAAGCAAATTTCAGGCTATCGCAAGATAAAATTCGGAATAATCATACAGAAGAAAACGTGGTCGATCACTTACCGGCCAACCGGTGAGCAACAATGCTGTACACCAGGGGGCTAAACACCATTCCGATGTGCGTTGCGGAAACTTCGACGTCGATGTCCGGGTCCCCCACTCGGCAGACACGCCAGTCAACGATTCCGTCATTCTTCGTGTAAATGGCAGTCTGACGCACAGTTTTCGGAAGTTTTCCCTTTAGCGACTCAAGAAAATCACAGGTGCAGTGAGATGTATAGCAAGTTGGCAGCACGCCCCGACCATGTTTTTCCAGAATTTGCTTTCGGACGAAATCCGCAGCGAGCAAGATGGATGCGTGTCCGGCAATCCCTCGAATTGGCGAACCAAGAGTAATAACGGACGCAACCGAATCGGACATTTGAGCAGCAGCGGCAAGCGCGATGGAACCACCAAGGCTATGACCGATGAGATGAATTTTCCCACCCGTGGCTTTGTGGGCTCGATTGACAGACTCAAAAAGGTGTCGCCGGATCAAAAGGTTGGGGCAATCGGCATTCAGGCGAATCCCTGAATAAAAGGCCTCATAGCCAATCCGGCGAAGCCATCTGCCAAATTGGGTTAAGTAGAGGTCGGTACCGAGGAATCCTGGGACAAGAACCACAGCCGAACCGTCACCGTGCGGGATTCCGTATCCCCAAAAAAGCGGAGAAAGCCGGAGGAAAGCCAACTCCACTCCCACCATCCACTCGTGCCAGACGGGAGATGGGTCTTCATTTTGCTCTTTGCGAGGCAGGCGTCGACGCACTGTCATGTGCTTGCCATTCTACCCAAGGAAGTCCGCAATGCGAAATGTGACAGTCAGGATGAATTCAGAAAAAGACAACCAGTGTCCGATCTCTTTCTCAAACTGAACAAATCGAGACCGCGGTATTCACCCAGCCAGTATAAGGCCAACAAGTAACTAGGAATGGCGCGGCCTTACCTCGCGGCGACGGCAGTACCTTCCGCAGTCTTGTGTCCCCGGGCGTAAACAGTTCTGCTTCGCGGCCGGTGGCCGGACTTCCGGATCTCTTCGCGAGCGATCCCCTTCTTTGGTTTTGTCGCAAGATCCAGAAGCGACTTTTCTGCAGCAACGATATTCTTAACGCTCTTCTCCGTCAGTTCTTTCCAGGGTCCAGGTGTCGATTTACGAATGGCTATTTTGCGGTCAACCTTGGGCTTTCCTGCGGTCCCCAGTTGGTCGATAGCCAATTCCAAAAGTTTTTTCTGAGTGTCGATATACTTCTCGACACCTTGTCGAGCGAGGTCTGTAAAAACTTCCATTCTTTCTCGCCGCTTTCCAGCGTGCTTCCCACCCCTGGTTGCGGTGCTAAATTCACGTGCGGCCATATCGAGAAACTTTTTTTCCCCCTCGACAAAGCCCTCGATTCCACGCCGTGCCAGTTCGCCGACCTTTGTGCCCGCCATCAGACCTTTGCCTTTTCGATAAGAGTCGGCCATCGCATGGGTCTGCTCCGCGGCCGCATCCAGAATGTGTTTCTGCATTCCGATTAAGGTATCCATGCGATAGCGAGCCACATCCGCAACAGCTCCCGCCGCAGCAGGTACCCGCAGCCCTTCCTTAACCCCATCCACGACAAGTGCGGTCTCATCCGCAGCGAAGTCCAACAGAATTTTACCGGCGTTACTAAGGTTCTTCACGCCCGCTTCGGCGATTCCGACCATCGAAGCACCGGGCCGAAAATTCGATTTGGCAAACTCCTCACGCAACATTCCGATGAGCAATGCGTTTTCTTGCGCCGCCAACTCCATAAGAATCTTTTGAGCGGCTACAAAACTTTGCACGCCTTGGCGAGCCCAACCCGTCAATAGATTAGCGGGGGAGGCCACATGGGTTGATTTCTTGCCTCTCGCCTTCATGATTGATTCTCCTCTCGAGTCCTGGGTATACTGCAGTGCAGTATCCAAGACGACTGTACGTCGCGTGCAGGACCATGTCAAGCTGTTTATTGGAGCGTACGGCAAGCGAGGCGGCTCGTTGGAGGACCAGTTGAAAAACCCCGAAGTTCTGATCCGTAAATACAGCGATCGGCGGCTTTATGATCCCGGTGCCAGCCGGTATGTAAAGCTTGCGGACATAGCCCTGATGGTCCGGGATGGCATTGATGTGCGCGTCGTGGACGGCCGGTCTGGCAAGGACATTACCCGAAGCATCTTCACGCAAATTATTGTTGAGAACGCGCGGGAACGGGAGATTGCCCTGCCAATTCAGTTGTTGACGCAATTGGTGAGGAGTTCAGACAAAGCGACGCACGATTTTCTGACGTGGTACTTGAACAGCACCATAGATCTTTACAAAAAGGCTCAGGAAAGTCTGCACACACGAATCACAGATGCAAAGGGTGCCGTTGCGAGTCCCCTGGAATTCGTGCGCAAATTACTCTCCGGACACGCGTGGCCATCGCCTGCGGCGGACAAGGAAGAGGTGGAAGAACTCCGCCGCCACGTAGAAAAATTGCAGACGCAACTGAAGCAGACTAAGGCGCGCGGTCGTCCCGCACGCAAACGAACCGATCGATAATCCGGCCGGTTGCTTGACATCCATGTTGTTACGCACCTTTTGCGTTTGGATGTAGACCGGGAAGCCAAAACCAGGGACGGAGCAGGGCCCGGGCACAGAATCGCGTGGCATATGTCAGAGCACTCCAATCGAGCCCCAGCCAGTCACGAAGCGAGAGGAGCGTGAAAATGGTGGCGATAGTGTTTGTCCAATTTGCTAAAGCGTGGCGCGCCATCAAAGAGTCCAAACGTACCCGCGATCCTGCTATGTCTTCCACCACTCCTTCAAGAGTAAAGGAAGCCTTCCGGAACATCAGCAGAGCCGCCGGGAATCGAGTCCCATCGAGTGCAATATTGTCGAGAAGCCGCATGGCATCCATGGGACCGGGCAAATGGGTAAGCGGAAGTTCATCCAAAAGGCGATCGACATGCTGGCGGATTCCAAGTGATTGCTTGCGACTCTTAGCGGCGGGAATTTGACACAATTCTTCGACGGCTTTGGACATACCGTTCGCGTCGCGCAGTTGCATCATGAGTACGAGAAGGACAATGTACTTGCGCTGTTTCCTACTGAGCCGAGCCGTCAAGGCCCAGTCCAGGATCACCACCTGATTCCGTTTTTTGTCGTATAACAAATTGCCAGCGTGGGGATCTGCATGAAAGATGGAATCCTTCTGCCGCGAAAAGGCGGGGACAGCGAGCAAGGCCTTTGCAAGTCTCTGGGCAATGTTGATTCGAAGCTTGGCCGGGAGCGCGTGGACTTCCGTCACTTTCTTACCACGCTCAAAAGACAGCGCGGTAATGATATTGGTCGAGAGCAGCGGAATCACGTGCGGTACTCGAATTCCACGAAGCGAACGATATTCGCTCAACTCATCGGCAAGCGTGGCCTGCTCCCGAGGAAAGTCGACTTCTCGTTGCAACAGCAACCGGATCTCCGTAAGGGTCTCTGCGAGACGCCCAATGGGAGCTCCGGATGTCCGGTGCTGACGCGCAAGACGCTGGGCAAGTTGTCCAATGATCCTCATATCTTCCGCGTAGCAGTTTGCGATGTGTGGCTTCAGGACCTTGAAAACTCCATGCTGGCACCGACCGGACGCAGGGTTTTGCCAGGTAAAGCCGACGACGGCGCTGACGCTGGCCTCAGAGAGGATACTTCGCTGGATTTTAATTGCGTACGTTTCGATCTGCAGTCGAAGCTCCCCATCTATGATGGCGCGAATCTCTTCAATGGTTACATCGGAGATCCCATTTTCGAGTTTGATCAGGGCGCGCCGCAGCCGTGGGTGCAAATTACGATTTCGCGCAAGAACCTGACCAATTTTTTGCAGCCCGGGAACCTTGGCAATAAACTTAAGAAGGCGCACCTCTGCGGAGGTGTTGGGCGGGAGCGCCATCTGTTCGACAATTTTGGGGGCAAGGCGGGAAGGCGACAGCCTGGAGACGACAAAAAGCACTGCTTCACGGACTATAGGGCGCCAATCCTTATGCACGTCGGGCACGAGCAGTTCAACAGGCACCATGCGGACAGTCCATTTGCCCAACTCTTGACGCCAAGATTTTCCGGCCTCGCTTTCCAAGGCGGCTTGCACAGCATTGATTCTCTCAGCAGCGGTTGCGCAACCAGTGAGAAATGGAAGGAGAGCTCGCCGTAAAGGTGCATTGTCGATTTTGAGGCGATCTTCCATCGCACTGCCATCCGCGTTTTGAGTGGCCTGGACCATCTTTGGCCGCGGGCTAGAATGTACTGCAATGCAGTATATGATTTCAATGTACGACGCTGTTTTAGCGATGTCAAGACGGCCGACCGGGGAGCGCACGGTCAGGAGCGTTCGTAGAGTTACCGGCCAAGTGCAATTTGACTAGTAGGGGAAAAGAAAACGAGGGTTGGTTTCCGAAAAGAGTAGGAAGGTACGGCTTCAAGCACTCGTGTTCGTCAATTCCATCACAGATTCGGCCTTGCGTATTGCTTTCTCATGCAGCGTCCAGGATTGAATAGCTTTCTGGCAACCTTCGCGGGCCAAACTGGTGCTCAACTTGCGCTCTGCTTCGTCGAAGGTTTTTTCCGCATCCGTCCTGGCGCGGTGAGCGGCATCGTCAGCCTCTTTGACTCCCTCGACAAACAGAATGATTTGGGGATCGGCCGGTGGCAACTTTTTACACTTTTCGTTTCGCCGGGCGGTTCCTGCAGCTTTAGCCGAAAGTTCACGGGAAGCGGCTTTGATCTGCTCACTCCAACGCGCTTTGATGTTTCGCTCCAAATGGTCGAGGGCGTCGTTTGCCCGATCGGCTGTTTCCCGTACTCTGGGTTTTTCAAACATCCATTTCAAGACGGACCAATCGATCGCTTCGTGCATTAGATCCTTAGCTTCCTCAACTTCGGCCAACTTTCGCATGGAAAGACCAACTCCTTCCCGAAGTGCCCGGTCTGAAACTGGACCGGATAGCGACGTACCCTGCACCCTATTCTGCTACAAAGGAAGCCTCGGCATGAGCAATTTTCACTCGATACCATGAGAGGTCCGAAATTCGATTAGTTCTGTTGATACTCGATTAGGTGCATTAGCCGGCTGCGTGCACTTCATACGCACGGCTTTGCGTAGCATCGATCGCAGTGGGGCCTCAATTGTTCGTGGGTGAGTGAACATCCGCCACGGCTCGTTGATTGTTAATGGCGTATATGGCGAGACCCTGCATGCGCTTGCGACGCGCCGCTGGGCCTGGGCAGGCGTGCGTCAACACAGGGAGCATCCGAAATAGCGAAATTCATCACAACGCCCACAACGGCATCTATACAGTGGGCTGTCCCCGAGGAGAGCGCTGCCGTTCTGTAGTTTATCCCGAGGGGTTAACGGTTGTAGGGATAGCGATCACGGGAAACAAAATGCATGACAACGGGGCGGGAATTTATCTGCACGAGACGGATAATTCCCTGGTTGCCCACAATGTTGCCTATTCCAACACCAACACGACGCGAAAGGGCGAGGGCTATTGTGTTGGCCTTTCCGGATCGAATGCAAACATCATAGAACAAAATGAGTGTTACAAGGCCAGACTGTCAGGAATTGAATTGTCGATCGATACAGGTCGGCCGGCGATGGGCTCCAGCAACAATGTGATTCGCTACAACGTGATTCACGACGATGGCACGCACGGGACTTTCACCAATTACGACCCAAGCCAGCACAACCAAATCATTCACAACCTGATCTACAACCACCCGCAAGGAGCTTGCATCATGGCGAACTACATTCGGCATGAGATCAAGAACAACACCTGCTACAACAGCCGAATCGGCATCCATCTATACGTCAGTTCGACCACCAGGCAAACGGGAGAAATTTCCGTCAACAACAACATACTTGTGAACAGCTCGATGCACCACGTCTTTATCGAAAAAGGTGTCGAGGGTCCGTTCAATTTTTCAGAGAATGACTATTATCCGGATGGCCCGGGAGCATTCAATTGGAAAGGTGCAGATTTTAACTTCACAGCGTGGCAAAAAAACACGGGACAAGATGAAAAATCCGTTTTGAGCGACCCTGCGTTTAGCGCGCCGAGTCCGACGCAACCGTTGGAGTTTCTGCTACGTCCCGGATCTCCAGCAATTGGCAAGGGAGCGGATTTAAAGACCGCCGTCGGCGCAAGCCAAGCAAAGGCGGATTCAGCTCACCGTCGCGAATGATCAGTTTCGTAACTCTTATTGCTGGGGCGGTGGCTGTTGGGAATTGTGATTGTCGTTAGCCGCCGGGGTATTGCCGACAACAGGTGCAACGCTCGAGGCGGACGACGCGAGCTCAGAGGGTTTGTACTTAGGAGCGCTGATGTAGCCATGAACCAGGTTCTTTTCGATTCTGTTCACCACGACCATCAGAGGCTGCGATCCATTTTCCGTGTGGATGGAGATCGGTTCGTAGAGATTGACCTGTTTCTTGGCGAGTTGATTGTCGTCAACGATCATCGCCAAATCGTAGCTCTTGTGTTTTGTATCCGCCTTGCGCAGAGAGATGGAGAGTGGACCAACCCTCTGGAACTGCTTGGATTTTGCGAGGTCAAACTCGTAATAGCTGCGCTCGCCGCGCTTTTCGAGAGCCACTAGCTCTTCATGCGTCTTGGCAATGGAACCGTTGAGTTCATCGCGAGTGGAGTTGATGTTTCCCTGCAGGTCGGACCGATACTTCTCCAGCTGATCTTGCGTATCCTTCAACTGTTTCTGTTGTTCAACGAGTTGTGCCTGAAGTTGCGTGTATCGCTTATCGGTGGAGACCTTTCGCTTGGCCGCAGGGTGTTTTATTAGTGAAGGCTTAGCGGATGGTGCTGGCGCGACGGGATTTTCAGCAACATTGGTTGAATTCTCCGAGACGGACTCTGGTTCTGAAGATGTGACTGGTGTCGCGGCATGCGTGGCCTGTGCCGCTGTGATTTCGTTCAGCCTTGCGGTCAAACTATTGACCTGGTTTTGCATCTGCGCCACCACCGAGTTTGAGGCAGAAGCTTGCGCTTCTAGATCGCGAACCGTGATTCGTTGATGATAGGCATAACCGAGACTGACACCAGAAACCGCGAGCAAAGCGATTACCGCGAGGCCTAACCACCGACTAGCGCTGGGACCACCTCCGGTCGATGAATTCCCTTCCTGATTCTGCTGCCGATAGTTCCCTTCCTGATATTCTTCCATAAATCTTCTCCCTAGGTTTCCCTTCATCGCGCACAATCAGCCATTTAGTTCAAAGCATCATCGAAAATGATTGCAGGGCACAGCTACGTGAAAAACTCATTCGCATTATCAGGTTCAGCGGTCGAACCGGTGTAATAGAATTTTAGTAGCAGGATTGGGACCTAGTGGCTGCGAACTGGACACTCCCTAAAGCGATTACTTTCATGGGATAAGAGCGGAGAATGTCAGAAAATAAGAAACAGACGCGGTACTAGAACTGGAAAATCATCCCAATCTTACATACTTTATACACGACCGACAGGATTGTTCCCCCTGCAAGCTGCGGTTAGGAGGCGCTGTGAAGACTCGGCCTGGATCGGAAAATTGCCTGAATACATCAATTTCGCGGCGAAAGTTTCTAAAGCAAACTGCCGCCACGGCGATTGGAATTTCGATCGTGCCGCGTCGAGTTTTGGGCGGCACAGGACACGTTCCGCCAAGCGACAAGATCAATATTGCTTTCATCGGGGTTGGCGCACAAGGCTTGCGCGTCATGCTTCATTTTCTAAAGGAAACCGACGTCCAGGGTGTTGCCGTCTGCGACCCCAACAGAGTCAGCGCGAACTATCCGCAGTGGGATACTCACGAGTTCTGCCACTCCGTCCGCAAATTGCTCGGAGTACAATCTGGCTGGGATTGGCTCAGCCCCGACCAACCCATTCAATTGTCTCATTCGCTCCGCGTCACCAGTGGCGTTGCCGGCCGCGATCCCTGCCAAAAAATTGTGAACGCGTATTACGCAACGCAGCAACGTTCCGGCGAGTATCGTGGTTGTGCGGCGTACAGCGATTTCCGCGAGCTGCTGGAGAAGCAGAAAGATCTTGATGCCGTGGTGGTGTGCACCACGGACGGCTTGCATGCGGCGGTGTCTGCCGCGGCGATGAAGAAGCGCAAACACGTTTTTTGCCAGAAGCCATTGACGCACACTATCTATGAAGCGCGATGCCTTGCGGAAATCACTCGCGAAACGGGCGTGGCCACCCAGATTGCGGTCGCCAACCAGGCTTCGGAATCCACCCGCCTGCTCTGTGAGTGGATCTGGGACGGGGCGATTGGCCCGGTGCGCGAAGTGATGAACTGGTCCAGCCGACCCTTTTGGCCCCAGGGGATCGAACTTCCAAAGGAACCCGAAGCAGCACCCGAAGGTTTGGATTGGGATTTGTGGCTGGGTCCTGCAAAGCAACGCGCCTTCAACCATGCGTATCTGCCATTCGTGTGGAGAGGGTGGTATGACTTCGGGTGCGGCGCTTTGGGCGATATGGGTTCTTACAGTTTCGACACGATTTTCCGCGTATTGAAACTACAAGCGCCTTTAAGTGTGGAAGCGAGCTCCACTGACCGCTTCGATGAGACTTTCCCACTGGCCTCAATGGTGCACTACAACTTCCCTGCCCGAGGCGAAATGCCACCGGTAAGATTCAGCTGGTATGACGGCGGCCTGAAGCCGCTACGCCCCGACGAACTGGAAGAAGGCCGTCCGCTAAAGGGAGACGCGGAAGAGGAGGAAGGGCTGCTGTTCATTGGAGATCGCGGCAAGATTCTGTGCTCGTTCAACGGAGCTGATCCCAAGCTTATCCCCGAGACAAGAATGAAGAGTTACAAACAGCCGCCAAAAACCTTGTCGAGGTCACCTGGCAACGAACGGGAATGGCTTGACGCCTGCAAGGGAAGCAAAGTTATTCCCGGAGGCAACTTCGAATTCTCTGGCCGGGTCACGGAGACACTGTTGTTGGGGAACGTTGCGATTCGCACGGGACAAAAACTCAATTGGGATAGCGCGAAGATGAAGGTGGGCAACTCTGACCTCGCACAGAAGTACGTTCGACCGGATCGCAGGACTGGATGGGAACTGTAGGGCATGGCTTGTCCAATAACGGCGGCGAGGAACCCGGTAGGGCTATGATACAGACAGAAGTTCGCCGTGAAGATGAATTCTGAAATTGAAACTGGTAAGGAGGAGTACATGTCCGCGATTTCTAGAAGAGATTTCCTAATAAGGACGGCCACGCAAACCGCCGCAGGTTTTTTGGCTGCCAGCGCATGGGAGCTTTACGCAAGTCCGCTTGGGTTGCCAATCGGATGTCAGACGTGGCCGGTACGGGAATTGATTGCCAAGGACTTTCCCGGCACCATCAAACAACTCGCAGGGGCTGGATTCCAGAGCGTCGAACTTTGTTCGCCTGTAGGTTATGCGGACTCTGGCTTCGCCGGGCTCGCCAAATATTCCGGGTCGCAACTTAGAAAAATCCTCCGCGACGCCGGTCTGACCTGTGTGAGTTCTCACTTTGGCATCGACGAATTGAGAAAGAATCAGGAGGGCCGAATCGACTGGGCCAAGGAAGTCGGGCTGACGCAAATGATTGTGCCGAGCCTCGACGGACCCAAGAATCCCACCATGGATGACGTAAAGCGCGCGGCCGACGAATACAACAAGATGGGTGAAAAAGCAGCCCAAGCTGGCATCCAGCAGGGTCTTCACAATGAAGATTTTGAGACGTCCACGGTGGATGGCAAGCGCACTTACGACTTGCTGATCGGCCTGCTGGATCCGAAACTGGTCAAGTTTCAATTCCAGATTTCTACGATCAGCGAGGGCTACGACGCCGCGGAATATTTCACGAAGTATCCAGGTCGATTTTTTTCGATGCACGTGCAAGGCTGGTCGGCACAGACGAAGAAAATCGTGCCAGTGGGGCAAGGTAGTCTTGATTGGAAGAAAATCTTTATGGCCGCGAAGACGGGCGGCGTGAAGAACTACTACGTCGAAATGGATTTGGAAATGATGAGGGCCAGCGTTCCTTATCTGCAAAAACTGCAGGTCTCCTAGGGCCGTTGTTATTGGCTCGAAGGGATGCACTGTTGTGCAGAGGCAACCGAGGCACAGTGGCCACGGATTACTCTGGGAATTTACGGGCACGTGGTAGGAAGTCAGCAGCGTGACGCGGTTCATAATCGTGCTGCACGTATTGCTTAGCACGCTGTTCAGTAGAATGCTACCGTGAGAATTGGAGGGGCAAAGGCGATGTCAGACTGGTTACACACTGATGGAGAGCACTATGACAGGCTTGGACTTCTCCTCATTCGTTTCGGCACCATGTTCGTTGGTATCTGGATGGGAGTGGCAGTAACCAGCCTATTCTCCTCCATACCCTTTTGGCTAAAAACTTTGGCATTCATCCTTGGCATCTCTCTGCTTGTGTTCGCTAGGCACAGAGCCATGAATTACCAAACATCTGATGAGGCTGAGAGCGACTAGTCCGATTGTTGTTAAATGGCTTATTGTTGTAAAACGTGATGGTAAGCCGTTGTATAAGGGTGGTTTTGGTAGGGGCGGTGGGGATCGAAGAGAAGCCCCAATTTCTAAGTCTCATCGTTCGATGGCGTTGCGACCGCTTCTTTCAGCAATTGTTGATTCTGTTGTTGATTAAGTCCTCGACGCGAGAAATTGGCTGGTCGGCTAACATCCGAGTGATGTGGATCACATCGTCGGACAAAGAGACAAGAGATCATGGATACAGAGCGTGCAGGGTGTCTACCTGCTGGACTTGGAGTTAATGCGAAAAATACTTATCTTCGGACTTGCGTTGAGCCTATTCGTCGCTGGGTTTGCACCGCTGTCGGCTTGTGCTTTGCTTTCTTCAAAAATGGCTGGGTGCGCAGAGGCGACAACCCAGTCTCCATGCAATCAAATGCCCCCCCATAGTACAGGGACGCAATACTCCAGAGGCTCAGATAAGTCCTGTTGCTTTACCTCGCAGGCCCCGCTCCCGGAAATACAGTTCACTGGGGTTCAGGTTGGACCGGCCATTAAGATCGCGGCAGCTTTGAGTACACTTGCGGTTCCGAGCACCAGACATTACAGCACACTCCTTGTCGTCGAAACCTCCTCACCACCTTGTTTCCAGTCGCTTCTCTGTACCTTCCTAATCTGAATCTGTCCTGATCACAGCTAACCGTGCGCACAGGTGTCTAAGTGCGTTGGGTTTCCCGAGCTTTGAATAAAGGCATCGAGGTCAGTCAGCCATTGCCTCGACACTGTGAAAGGAAAGTTTATGAAGTTCAGTTCGATTTGGATTCTCGGAGTCTCTCTCCTTGTATTCGCAGCACCCGTCCTCCACGCTCAAAGCACTTCGGTAGGAGAACCCACAAAACTGGCGGACCTTTTGATTGAGGCTGAGCACGTCTACCCTTCCATTAGGGCGGAAGCGGAAATGATTGAGTCGAAGAAAGCGCGGATTCCCCAAGTCAAGTCGCTGCCCGATCCGACAGTGGGCGTGGGATGGATGGGAAACATCGAGCCTTTCAGCGTCCAGCATCTCGATCCCTCGAGCTATCGTGGCCTGAATGCGATGCAGGAAGTCCCGTATCCCGGAAAGTTGAAGCTGCGCGGACAAATTGCAGAAAAAGATGTCGAGACAGAAAAATGGAATTTGGAAGCGGCTCGACGCCAGGTGCGGGCAGATGTGAAGTCGGCTTACTACGAACTCTGGGCTGTTGATCAGGCACTCTTGATTACACAGAGGAACAAGGAACTGCTGGAAACACTTACGCGCATCGCTGAGGAGAAGTACAAAGTCGGGAAGGCTCTACAGCAAGACGTAATTCGCTCGCAATTGGAAATAAGCCGTATCCTCCAGACGTTCACGACGCTCAATCAGAGACGTCGTACGCTCGCCGCAAAACTCAACAGTCTTCTTCTCCGTCCTTCGGACGCTCCGATTGGAACCCTTGCTCCGGTCCAGAAGGCAGAACTCAACTATTCGCTTGAAGAAATCACGGAAAAGGGCGTTGCCAACTCCACGGACATTCGTAAACAGGAACAGGTTATCGAGCAGAGCCAGTACGCCGTGGCTCTGGCGCAGAAAACCTATTACCCGGACTTTCGTGTCGGCTACGACTATTGGCAGCGCCCGGATTTGCCGGACATGCACGGCTTCAACGTTGGAATCAACGTGCCAATTTTCTACAAGAAGAAGCAGCGGGAAGAAGTGCGTGAAACCACTTTCGTCGTGGAAAGTGGAAAACAGACCCGGGAAGCGATCCGCACGGTTCTGCTCTTTCAGGTGAAGGAACAATACCTTCAGGCGAAGGCGTCCGATGAGTTGCTCCTTCTGTATACGAAGGCGTTGGTTCCGCAGTCGGCACTCGCGCTGGAGTCGTCGATGGCTTCCTATCAAACGGGGACACTCGACTTCGAGAGTCTTCTAGCGAATTTCCAATCGGTACTCGAATACGAAGTGAACTACTACCAAGAACTGGCCACATACCAAAAGGCCCTGGTGAATCTGGAGCAGATCACCGGGGTGGAATTGGCGAATTGAGGAAAGAGCCATGAATCGATACGCGAAAATAATCAAGATAGCATTACTGACAATTCTTGCTGGTGCTTTTCTGCTGACTTTGGCGCACTACCGGGTTGGCTTGGCAACCTGGGTTCTTGCGAGTCCAACAGCACAGTCCTCCCAAGATCACGCTGCGCACCAGACCGCTGCGGGTGAGAAAAGAATTCTCTATTACTACGATGCGATGAACCCGGAGCACCACTACGACAAGCCAGGTAAGGCCCCGGCCGGGATGGACCTGGTTCCACAGTATGCAGATAACCGTGGCGGCCCTCAAACTAGCGGCGCATCGACCAAGGCAACCCACGATATGACGGACATGAAGGACATGCCGGGCATGAAAGGTATGCCGGGAATGGAAGATATGCCGTCGGCTCCTGACAAGACCAAGCCTAGTGAACGGAAAATCCTGTTCTGGTACGACCCCATGCATCCCGCCTACAAGTCGGATAAAGCCGGCGTCGCTCCTGACTGCGGGATGCAGTTGCTTCCGAAATACGCGGACGAGGACATGGAGAAAATGCCTGTAGGGACGGTCAAGATCGCACCCGAGAAGCAGCAAGTTATTGGCGTTCGGATGGAAACAGTAGGTCGGCAGAACCTGATTAGGTCAGTGCGCACGACGGGCCAATTTGCCGCCGATGAGACCAAGATTGCCCATGTGCACGTGAAGACCAGTGGGTATATCGACGAGATCTACGTGGACTACGTTGGCCAACTGGTCAAGAAAGGCCAGCCACTGTTCACGGTCTATAGCCCCGAACTGGTCGCCACCCAAGAGGAATACTTGATCGCAAAGCGAGGCGTGAAGGAACTCGCTTCTTCGCCTTTCGAGGATGTTTCGCAAGGATCGCAATCTTTGCTGAATTCCACTAGGCAAAGGTTGAAGTTGTTGGACATTACCGATGAGCAAATCAACAAGCTGGATGAGACGGGCGAGGTTAGCAAGACACTAACTTTCTATTCACCAATTAGCGGCTTTGTGACTGATCGCAAAGCGTTTCCCCAAACGGCGATCACGCCGGATATGGATTTGTACGTGATTAGTGATTATTCGACGATCTGGGTCAACGCGGATGTGTTCGAGTACGAGGTGCCGTTTGTGAAAGTAGGCCAGACGGCGGAAATGAAACTCAGTTACTATGCCGGAAAAACTTACACCGGGAAAATCACCTACATTTATCCGACCGCCGATCCCATTTCCCACACAGTGAAAGTACGCATCGAGTTGCCAAATCCAAATTTCAAGTTGAAACCCCAGATGTTTGCTGACGTGCAACTGAAGATCGATTACGGCAATTCGATTCTTGTTCCGCAGGAAGCAGTTATGGACTCCGGTAACAAACAGTACGTGTTTGTCGTCCACGAGGGAAGTGTATTCGAGCCGCGCGTCATCCAGATGGGAGCAAAGCTCGAAGGCAAAGTGGTAGTTCTGTCTGGCCTGAAGGCAGGTGAGACCATCGTTACCTCTGGAAATTTCCTGATCGATTCCGAAAGCCGCCTGAGGAGCGCCATGAACGGGATGCAGCACTAAGGAGATGGTTATGTCAAAAAAAGCTTCCGTTTATTCGGCACTCGTTCTGATCGTAGTTGCGGGACTCTTTGCCGGCGGTTACCGACTCATTTCCCGACGCTCTCAGACAGAGTGCGGATTTTGCCAGCGGCACATTAGCCCTAAAGCGCACGTCATCGCCGAAGTGGGTGGACGCCGGCGTGATGTCTGCTGCGCGCACTGTGCGGTAACCGAGGCGCGACAGGAGAGGCAATCTCTGCGGCTCATTAGAGTCACGGACTATCCAACGGGAAAGATGGTGAATCCCGAAACGGCGTGGTTTGTCGAGGATAGTCGCGTGGTCGCTTGTGAACACGACATGTCCAAGATGGATGAATCGAAGCACATGACCCAGATGGCGTTCGACCGCTGCTCGCCCGGCACCTTCGCGTTCAGCGACAGAAAAGCGGCAGAAACTTTCGTGACCGAAAATGGCGGGGCATTACGAACCTTGCCAGAGGTGATGGCGGAGGCCCAGCAACCATGATTGATCGAATCATCGAAGGCTGTGCGAAGAACAAATTCCTTGTGTTTCTTTTCGTGGGCGTAGCTGTACTGCTTGGCTGGTATTCGCTGAAGAACACGAAGCTGGATGCAATTCCGGACCTCTCCGATACCCAAGTGATTGTGTACTCGAAGTGGGAACGCAGTCCCGACATCATGGAAGACCAGGTCACCTATCCCATCACCTCGGCTCTTCTCGGCATGCCGAAGGTTAAGGACATCCGCGGTTTCTCGGATTTCGGCTACTCCTACGTTTACATCATCTTTGAGGAAGGCACGGATATTTACTGGGCTCGTTCGCGAACCCTGGAATATTTGAACTCTGTTACGCCACGCTTGCCGAAGGGTGTCAGCGTTGAGTTGGCAAAGGATGCAACGGCCGTTGGTTGGGTATATCAATACGCTCTGGTCGATACCACCGGACAATACAGCATTGAAAAGATGCGGAGTTTCCAAGATTGGTATTTGCGGTACGCGTTGCAATCCGTGCCAGGCGTCGCGGAAGTTGCACCTTTGGGCGGCTTCGTTCGACAGTACCAGGTCAATATCGACCCCAACAAACTGCTCGGCTACAAGATTCCCATCAATATGGTTGTGGATGCGGTTCAGAAGAGCAACAACGATGTCGGTGCGCGGCTGGTCGAGATGTCTGGCCGTGAGTATATGGTGCGCGGACGCGGCTACATCAAATCGCTGGAGGATATCGGCAACATCGTCGTGATGTCGAACCCGCAGACGGGCACTCCCGTTCTGGTGAAGGATCTCGCCACCGTCACCTTCGGACCTGACATTCGGAGAGGTGTGGGTGAATTGGACGGCGAAGGAGAAGCCGTCGGCGGCGTAGTGATCATGCGATTCGGAGAGAGCGCCGAGAAGGTTATCGAAAACGTAAAGCAGCGAATAAAAGAAATCGAACCGACGATGCCGAAGGGAATGAAGATCGTCAGCACCTATGACCGGTCCGATCTGATCGACCGCTCAGTCGATAATCTGAGGCACACACTCATCGAAGAGCTGATCATCGTCAGCCTGGTGATTCTCATTTTCCTGTGGCACTTTCCGAGCGCCATCATTCCCATCATTACTATCCCCGTTGCCATCATCCTTGCCTTCATTCCCATCCAGATGTCAGGAATGACGGCCAACATCATGTCGCTGGGAGGAATCGCTGTTGCAATCGGTGCAATGGTGGACGCAGCGGTCGTCGTGGTCGAGCAGACACAAAAAAAACTTGAGCATTGGAACGCGGAAGGACGGCCTGGCAACTATCATAATGTGGTGATCTCGGCCGTCAAAGAAGTCGGCGGCCCGAGCTTCTTTGCGTTACTGGTGATTGCAGTTGCGTTCCTGCCCGTGTTCACGCTGGAGGCACAAGAAGGACGGTTATTTAAACCCCTCGCATTTACCAAGACTTTCGCCATGGTGATCGCGGCAGTTCTGGCCATCACACTCGATCCTGCCATGCGGCTACTGTTCACCCGCATGGATGATTTCAAGTTCCGCCCGCGCTGGGTGGCAAAAATCGTCAACAGCGTGCTTGTCGGTAAGATCCGCAGCGAAGACAACCACCCCATCAGTCGCCCGATGATGAAGCTCTACTATCCAGTCGTCGAGTTCGTGCTGGAACACAAATGGAAAACGATTGCTGCCGCCGTTATTGCCATGGCCTTGACCGTGCCGGTGTTTTTCAAACTCGGTTCGGAGTTCATGCCGCCACTCGATGAAGGCGCTCTCCTCTATATGCCGAGCACCTTACCTGGCATGTCGGTGACCGAAGCATCCAGACTACTGCAAATCCAGGACAAAATTATCAAGAGCTTCCCGGAGGTCGAACGTGTCTATGGGAAAGCCGGGCGTGTGGAGAGCGCCACGGACCCTGCGCCTTACTCCATGATGGAAACTGTCATTGTTCTGAAGCCGCAGGCAGAGTGGCCAAAACACGACCGCTGGTATTCGAAGCGGGCACCGCACTGGTTGCAGGGTACACTCCGTCGCTTCTGGCCGGATCACCAGACAACGCCGGAACTGATCTACGGCCCCGGAGGCCTGAACGAGGCGCTCACGATGCCGGGATTGGCGAATGCCTGGACCATGCCGATCAAGGCCCGCATCGACATGCTGACCACCGGCGTGCGCACTCCGCTTGGAATCAAGGTGCTCGGCTCCGATCTCGGCGAAATCGAAAAAGTTGGTGAACAAATCGAAATGGCATTGAAGAACGTCCCCGGAACGACAAGCGTGTTTGCCGAGCGGACCACGGGTGGTTATTTCCTGGACTTCGATCTCAAACGCGATCAGCTTGCACGCTACGGTCTAACCGTCGATGACGCCAACGACGTACTCATGTCCGCGGTTGGCGGCGAGCCAGTAACCACCACGATTGAGGGACGCGAACGGTACGCGGTCAATGTCCGCTTCCTGAGGGACTACCGCTCCGATATAGAAGCGTTACAGAGGGTGCTGGTCAATACGCCATCCGGCGCGCAGATTCCCTTGGCACAAATTGCCGACATCGCCCTGAAGACAGGCCCCGGCATGATTCGAGACGAAAACGGCCGACTCAGCGGATACGTCTACGTGGACGTTTCGGGGCGCGACATCGGCAGCTACGTGACAGAAGCCAAGAAAGTCGTATCGGATAAGGTCAGCGTCCCCGCCGGCTATCAGCTCGTCTGGAGCGGGCAGTATGAAGCAATGGAGCGTGTGAAAGAGCGCCTGAAGATCGTGATTCCGATCACGCTGTTCATCGTCTTCCTTCTGTTGTACTTCAATACCAAGTCCACGGTGAAAACCTTCATCATTCTCCTCGCTGTGCCATTTTCTGCAATTGGTGCGGTCTGGTTCCTATATCTCCTCAACTACAACATGAGCATGGCGGTTTGGGTTGGGCTCATTGCGCTACTCGGAGTGGACGCGGAGACAGCTGTTTTCATGCTGCTGTACCTGGATCTTGCCTACCACGACGCGATTAAAAAGGGGCAAATGAACAGCTGGGATGATTTACGAGAAGCCATCGTGGTAGGAGCCGTCAAGCGCCTCCGACCAAAAGTGATGACGGTATCCTGCATGCTGTTTGGACTGCTTCCCATTATGTGGTCGGTGGGCGCGGGTGGCGACGTGATGAAGCGTATTGCCGCCCCGATGATCGGCGGAATCATTACTTCCTTTTTAATGGAGTTAGTCATTTATCCGCCAGTCTTCGCCATCTGGAAGTGGAACTTTGAAGTGAAACCCAAATTGAAAAAAGGTGGTCCTTCACTGCAGATTGAGCCTACTGGAGAGCCCGAGGTCGCCCATGCTTAGCATTTCAAGATGCAAATTCGGAATACATATTTTGCTTATTGCCGGAACACTACTGCTGAATGCCCTACATAGCCCGGCACAGACAGTTCAATCAAATTTGCAGGGGCTCTCGAGTGGGGATGCTTTCAAGAATTATCACAACGCGCTGACCAGTGCTGCAATCAGAATCCTGGCTACTGCTGAGGTGCGTTTGGTTGAAGGCCCATTGAACAACTTGTCAGCATCCCCCGAGCCCATGATGGGTGCACCCCCGATTGGAGTTGATGAAGTAATTGGGGCAATCCATGGACTAAGTCGGTTCCAACAGCTTCGTCCCATGCTTGAACGCATCCTTAGGGAAGAAGGTGTACCCGCCGAACTCGCAGCAATTGTTTTTGTCGAAAGTCGCGGCCAGTCTACTGTGCTCTCCCCCAAAGGAGCGTTCGGCATTTGGCAATTCATGCCGGATACTGCCCGCCGCTATGGATTGATGGTTACACCTGGATTCGATGAGCGGCTCGACATCTACAAATCAACGAAGGCAGCGGCACGATACCTCCGCGACCTCCACATTCAATTCGGAGACTGGTCCATGGCCTTGGCTGCCTATAACGCGGGGGAGGATAAAGTTCAGCGCGCCATCGACCGCACTTCATCCCACGATTTCACTTTGATTGCCCGCCGGGGCATGCTGCCGCGCGAAACGCGGGCTTACGTATCTGCTGTGTTGAAAGTGATCGACTCTATGGAACCCAAGCAACAAATTCTAAAATCCACACTCGAAGTGGATTGAGTTAGCGCTTGGTCAAACGGCCACTCCCAATCGTTCCCTGCCAGAATAAACTTCACCCATCGCCAACGGCAAAACCGTCGAGCAGGGAAAGCACAGTGTGCAGATTTCGCACAACTTACTTGAGGGAGGTTAGTGATGATGCCGCACCAGTTGATTCTGGACGTATTCTATCTGACGTTGACGCTCGTCTTTCTGCGTGGAGCCATCGCGTTTATGAGTCGGAAACGACATGTTGACTAATGGGGCTATCATCCACTTGCAGTTGCCTAAGATTGGCCCATTCCCAATGGTCAACCAGAATTACTGGCGTCTGAGGAATTCGGGCGAAGAACTGATTGCGAAACGCGACGATGGCAATGACTACAGACGTTCCGCAGTGTCGGCGGTTGCCGGACCACAATTGGGCGGCAAGGCGGCGACCAGAGCGTCCGCAGCCTGCACGGCATCCACACCGTCGAAGAGCACCGTTCCGTTCGCGGAAGTCACCCGATACAGGTCGTTTCCAATAGGCTCCGCATGTGGACAGTCTCCTGAGAACGGATATCCTGTAGTGCGACTGAAGCATAGAACGAAGAGCGATGTGTACGGTCGAAGGTGCCGCAATTCGGGCCTCTTAGCAGCCTCTCGTACGACCGGACCGAGGTTGAGGATAACAGGCAACGGTTTCGGGAGGTCTATGCAGGTCACCCATCTTTCAAGTTCGGACCACACATGGCTCACGTACACCTCGATGCCTTGCTCATGAGCTACGCCAGCCGGATGCGGATGGAACCAGGGGAATCGCGATGCCAGCGTCTGAGAGATGCCTGCTGAATCAGAAACAAAAGTATGGATTCAGCGACATCCGCAAACTCTTTCGCGCATTCATTGCCATATTCAACCCCTTGCATCCAGAAATCCATTGAGAATTCTCGTTGACGGTGCTCAACAACTCGTATAGATCGGGGTTCCCTTTTGACAATTCCCCAGGCGGATGGAGAGAAATGGATGTCCAAATCGGGGGAAGCGCCGGCGAGCGCTTCTCGAAGCGCTTTTTCCAACAGCATGCCTGAATTCTAGCAGAAGTATTCGTGAGAACAGTAGGGGACGAGCGGATGAGTTCGCACAGCTCGCTCCTAACGCCAGACACCTGACCAAAACAGAAACAGTCCTCGCGTTACCAGACAACAGTTGGTCCAGAACTTCGAATGTTGAACCTAATCTCCCATGGTATTTCCCCACCTATCGATGGACGTCGCAAAGGCGAATACAAGAAAGACCATCACTGTCACGACAGGGTTCGTCGTAGTGTCAGGTTCTTGACCCCAAGGAAGGCACCGCCTTGCGTTGTAGCGCCTGGCGTGTTGCCTCTAGGGTGTTGCTCAGCGACTCCTTCGGGAGTTTCTGAATAATCGGCTCGATGGCCCATCCCAGCCCAAAAGGCACATCACGCGTCAGGGAAATTGCTCGACACTCAACGTACACACCACCGTCACGCGCTTGAAATCGCCAGTAAGAATACAGGCGCCATAGGAATCCATAACCTGTATCTGGCGGCAGGACTCTTTCTTTTGTGCTTCCCGCGTTCTCAACCTCTGCAACGCGCGTCGTGCGCGAGTGACAAACCCAGCGCGAACGATGGATTGGACGATACTGAACCTGATGATCGGTATCTAGGACTACCGTCAGAATCTTCTTCTTGAGAAGCCTCAGATAAATTTCGTACTCATTGTCGTGATGACTCACAAGCCTGGACGCGATCACCTCGGGCTTGTAGATATTCTTGTGGTTATCGTAGTCCTGAATCAGAGACAACGTATCGTCTAACGTCGTACCTGGAATAAAGACGGCGCCGATCCAGTCGTGAATTAAACCATTCGGAACTTTGATCGGCCCTCGGCCCACCCAGAATTGAGCCAAGATTTGTCCTCCTCGCACCTGCCGGCTTCTTTCTGAAACAAGGTCGCACCACAGAAATTGGCCGCTCGCTTGCGGACTCTGCTCTATCGCGGCTTCGGCTTCGTGAATGTATGCATCAAAAGCCTCTACGGTTTGAAACCTTAACTGCATTGGCTCTGCGGTTTGTGCCATAGGACCCGACCTCGTGCAAATCAGCGTCGAAATTGGATTGAAGTCCCCTGGAAACAGGCCGAGACTCGAAGGAAAATGTAACTGGGGTGTTCTCTAATTACGCCAATCAGATTACTTTCCAAGCCCCATTGCCAATCCATTCCAATCTG
Organism: Candidatus Acidiferrales bacterium; assembly: GCA_963748365.1. GTDB lineage: Bacteria > Acidobacteriota > Terriglobia > Acidiferrales > UBA7541 > Acidiferrum. Next base: position 49,565 of record CAVVJG010000011.1, on the reverse strand, counting down.
CCTCCGCCGCCGGGGGGATGAAACTCATGGCCCGCTCGGCTAATGCAGTGATCGTCAAGCTGGGATTAACGCCGAGATTGGCCGCCACCACCGAACCGTCACAGATGTACATGTTCTTGTATCCAAAGGCGCGATGGCGTGAATCAACCACACCGTGGTCGGGAGAATCGGCGATCACGCAGCCTCCGATACAGTGTGCCGTGCCCGGAACATCGAACAGAATCTCCGGCAGCATGCTCATCGGAATACCGCCTGCAAGCTGCGCGAATTTCTGCGCAAATTCGTTTGCTTTCGGAATGTAGGTGGGCACCTTCTTGCCCTTGCTGACGAGAAACTTTCTGAATGGCCAGAACCACGGGCGCTGCCAGCGCATCTGGATCTGCCCCTCGAGCGCTTGCATGCAAAGCAGAATCACAAACTCTCGCGCCCAGCCCCACGGCTGTAACACGCGTACCATCTTAAACGGGTGACGTAACAGACCGGCGATCACGTTTTTCAGCCAAAGTGCAATCCGTTGCGGACCCGGGCGGCCATTCGTCAGGATTGTGGTAAGAAGCCCCATCGTGTCGGAACCACTTGGGTAGCGAACTGCTTCGATATGAGTGTGCTCGTCAATATAGATCCCGGAACCGATTGCGATGCCTTGCGACAAGTCCTCAGTACAGGCCGGCATGCGAGCCCCGATCAGGGATTCGGAATTGGTCCGCACGTGACTGCCCAGACGCCGGCTGATGGCCGGCAATGAACCTCTTTCTTTTAGCCGAAAAAGCAACTCCATGGTACCCAGCGAGGATGCGGAGAAGACCACGCCGCGGCAGGTGAACCGCTGAGGATGACGGCGAACCCAGGCTGTAGACCGAACAGTGTGCACCTCGTATCCTGCGCTGCCATCGCTCGCCTGAGCAAGCGGCTTAACGTCTACCACCTTCGTTTCTGGAAATACCTTTGCGCCGCGGTTTTCAGCCAAGTATAGGTAGCCAAGGTCCAGCGTATTTTTCGCTCCGTGGCGGCAACCCATCATACAACCACCACACGCGATGCAGGTGCTCCGGGGTGGACCTTCTCCTCCAAAGAATGGATCAGGGAAGATTTGACCTGGATTTGCATCCATCGGTTGGAAGATGCCCACTTTGGTGCAGTAAAAAGTATGCCCGCATCCTACAGCTTCCGCGACTTTCTTCAGGAGCTGATCGGCAGGTCCAAGGATTTTATTTTCCGTCACGCCTAGCATCCGCGATGCAGTTTCATAGTGCCTGGGCATTTCCCGTTTCCAGTCGGCCAACCCCTCCCACGAGCCATTTCCCCATACTTTCTCTGAAGGTGGAAGCAATGTGCTCGCATAAGTAATCGACCCGCCACCTACGGCGCAACCATGGAAGATGGTTGCATGTCTGAACAGCCGCATGTTGAAGAAGCCACGCAGCCCGAGCTTGGGACGCCAGAACCAGCGATGAATGGACCAACTGCTGCGCGGCAAACTATTGAACGTCCATCGCCGACCCATTTCCATGACGGCAACTTTGTAACCCTTCTCCGACAGCCGATGGGCGGAGACACTGCCGCCAAAGCCGGATCCGATGACGATAAAATCGAAGTCGAATTGGTTGTTATCATGTGCCATGGCTTCACTACGTACCCTTTGCGATTGCCGCTTCCGACCGGATTACTTCAGTAGCACTCCCTTCTTCACTCGAACTCTTTCTTCAATCACCTGACCAATTCTCCGCAGCGCTTCGGCGCTTTGGGGCGAATCCGGCCCGAACATCTGGAAGACGTGGCTCATGTCCTCCCAGGTTTCGAAGACTACGTCTATAGGCGTTGAGCGCGTCCTCGAGTTGCGCCGGGAACCGATGTTCCGGCGCGAGACTGTAATTGAGAGCGAACGTCTTGTACTTCGCAGCAAGGGTGAGCAGCGCGATAAAGTCAGCGTAGGCTTGTGGATAAAACGAGTATCTGCCGCCATGAAAGTAAAGTGCGTTCACCTCCGACTCTGTGTCCTTGCGGGCATACCAACTCCCCGTGAACTTTTCTTCCACGACCTGTGTGGTGTTTACCTCGGACAGCGCCGGCCAACTAATGACGACCGAGTCCAGATAGCGGCGCGCTTCCTTCACATCTCGCATCCGGAGAGCGGCAAGCGTCTGGCGCTTCAACATCTGTGTTGCCAGTTCAACGAGCCAGTTCCATCCGGGCAGGCGTGGACCCTTGAGCGCCTGCCGCGTAGACACTACGAAAAGGGATTGGCATAGCCCAGCGGCACAGTGTAGGCGATAGCGGAGAGGCCCTGTGAAATGTATCCGGGCAGTCATGCCAAACACCATCCTTTATGCGCGCAAGGAAGTTGCATCGGGAACGTAATCCGGGATCCGCAGGCGAATCGGAGGGTTAGGTGCCGGCGCGGCCACTAGAGTCCGCACGAAGCTGTCCGCATGTTGCCACCAACCGCAGAAGATTCGGCGATCGGCATGACACACCACCATCGGGTTCCAACCATCAAAATCGAATGCCGCATCCACGGGGCTCACGATTACCTTCCGCGTGTCTAGCCGCAAGCCCTCGCGCATCGCCTTGAGCGTGCTCTCCTTCGCACTCCAAAGCAGAGCCAAGAGGCGTGGGCGATCGACGGCGCACGCTTCCGCGACGAACGATTGTTCTGCGGTGGTGAAATAATCAGCGACAAAAGCGTCGCTGCGCGGTTCGATTGTCTCAATATCACAACCCAGCACCCCACTCGAACAGGCGACCGCGCACGCGGCGATCCCGGCGCGGTGGCTGATTGAAACCGTAGCGGCAACCGGTCTGTTGTGAAAAAAGGCTTCCGGAGCACCGGACGGAGCCGGGTGTATTTCTATGCTCGCAAGGACCTGTGGATCCGCGGGGACCTTCAAGTATAAGAGGTATAGGGCCAGGGCATTCTTAGCTGTCCAGCGTCCCAGCTTCCAGTCGCTTCGACGTTTGGCAAAGCGCATCGTGTTCAGCCGGACGGCCTCGTTCGGGCTCAGCCAATCGTCTCCGCCGGGTAGATCCGCTTCGGTTTGTTCCAACCAATACACTTCCATTAAGAAGTCCCCGCGGCGGCGAACGCAGCCGCTACTTTCATTTTCGGCTTTTCGTCATCGCGCTTTCCAGAATGCAGTTCCTCTTCTCTCGCAATACCGCGTTCGACCGCATCAATGAGATAAGGCCGCAGCTTGGCGGGCAGTATGATGCAATGGAGAGCACCCACGTCGAGAGCCCGCTGGACGCTGTGCACGCTGTCGAACTTGGAAGCCATCTCGCCCAACTGCTCGGAGTGTACGACTTTGAAAAGCTCATCCCACTGGGAGCGCAACCGGACTTTCTCCGCGCCGTCAGCCAGCACTATCGCTTGGTTTAGTGATTGAAGGCGCGCATCTTTACGCGCTCTGGTTTCAACCTCACTCGCGAACACCACGGCTGCCGCTGGAGCGCCGCCGATAACCGAGGCATACGTTCCCTGCAACGCTGCCACTTCGATCGTTTCATTCAGCGCCCGTGAGAAAACCACGTAAGCGCCTCCGTGATAGCGCGAAATCACGCAAAAGACGATCGGTCCTTTGAAGTTCACTACAGCCCTGCCGATCTCGGCGCCGTACTCCAGCTGCAGTCTGCGCATGGACTCGGGCGAGCCATCAAATCCCGACAGGTTGGCCAGGACCACCACTGGTCGATTGTTACTGGCTGCGTTGATCGCACGTGCCACTTTCTTGGAGGATTGCGGGAAGAGCGTGCCCGCGCACCATTGATCCGGCCCGTCGGCGGGGACAAATCCTAACCGCGGCACTGGCTGGGATTCAATCCCGATGAGACAAACGGGATAACCGCCGAGATGGGCATCCCACACGACTGCGGTCTCGGCCGCGCGCATGCCACCCCAGCGCTCGAGCGGCGCATGGTCCTGGTCAGCAACCGCCATCATCACTTTGCGAATATCAAAGGATTTCTTGCGCCCGGGATTGGTTTCATCCGACAGGATTTCGCCAATCCGTTCGAAGCCAACGTCCCCGTTCCTGCCGTGAGGATGGACTCGTACATCTCGATCAATCAGATCAGTGGTTGCGGCCCGCCGAGGGAAACGCTCTCCCGGAGCAACATAGGTGTGTTCATAGTGGCGCAACAGAATGTGGCAGGCTTCCTCGATGTCATGTGCCCAGTACTGCGCTTGGCCGTTGGGACCCATGATGCGATCATAGCCGCCGATCCCTTGATTGTCCTCAGCCGAGACGCTGCCGGAGTAGTCCAACGCCCGCTTCCCGGTGAGCACCATTGCCGCTTTCGGCGTCATGATCAGAATGCCTCGGGTGTGCATCAGCATGGTGGCTTCGGCATTCCAGTACGGTTGAGCGCCGACGTTGATCCCGTTAACCACCAGATTCACTTCGCCGCCGGCCTGCGTGAACTTGATCAAGCCCCGTAGCACACGGGCAATCCAGTCCATGTTTTCCACTCCGCTGTCCATGGAGATCTTGGCGCCAGCTGAGATGGGAAACCATTCGAGAGGAACGCACTTCGCCTGGGCCAGATCCAAAGCTGCGAGGATGCGTCGACATTCAGGTTCGGCTATGGCGCCCAGATCCTTGCTCGGATCGCCCAACAACAGAACGCGTGTCATGCCTTCAGGATATTTGCTTGTAAAATTGCGGATGATGCCGACGATAATGTTGGCTTTGTTTTGGCCATACGGACGATCGACCGCGACAAGTCGCCCTTGCGGGTCTAGATCATACTCAACAAAATCGCCCGCAGGAAATTCCGCTCGCGTGTGTTCCGGAGCGGGAGTGAGTAATTTGATGAGTTCGTAAGGATAGATAAGTCCCCGCTGACGCATGCGGACGACCTTCTGGCCGTATTCGGTCAGCGGTTTGATTGGTTGAAGTTGGTCGTCGGCCGGTCGGAAGGTTATGAGCATACCCCTGCCGCCCGGGCTCGAGATGCGCACCACCATATCGCGCAACTCGCCAGTTGCCGGACTAGGAATGCGTACGCGTACAATCACTTGTTCCAACCCCAGACCTTCCGTGGCGGGTGCCAGTCTGTTCACGAGATCACGCAATTCATCCCGCCCAAGATTGAGCGTTGGCCACACATTCAGCAGAATGCGGTTCCAGTGAAGACGTTGATGGGTCGGCCGCCGCGACTGAAACAAGCCGTATGCTAGCCATCGCTTCCATTAACATGCGTTCCAAATGCGGCAGTTGTACGACTCGGCCCGCGCCATCTCGTACTGGAGTTACGTCGCGTACTTCCGCGCACGCAAATAACCGCTCATCCTTCGGGTTCTCGCGGGCCACGGCGTGGAGCAGGTAAACATCTTCGACAGACGGCAATCGATCAATCTTGAAATTGCTAAGCCGCCAGACATGCAACCGTTTTCCCAGCATGGGATGAATTCCGCGGTAAAGCTTCTCCTCTTCATACAAATTCGCACTGGGGCGATAGGTGAAATGCATGCCGGCGGTGCCCTGACCGTGACCGCGTACCGGCGACGGACACTACGATGCGCCGGATGGAACGCCGGAAGCCAACTTCGTTGAGCATCGGAACGCAGTTCCTGCTGCGTAGCCTCCGGGTCGCCCAACCTGCCAGAGTGGAAAACGTAAAAATCGATAGCGATGTCGTGATCCAGCGGCACCTCCGCGATCATGGGAAACAGCGCCCGCGCCGCCTCGGGAAGCTGGCCATACTCGGAGTGCGTCGTGAACACGTGAATGTGTTTTCCCTCATGATCGTACTCAGCCAATGCACAACACTGTCCATCCTACAGCCAAGCAATGAAAGTTCGTGAGTTTTCGAATCCGGTAGTACCGCCAAGTCAGCGCCTCCAACATCAATTGGCGCATGGTTTGGTCGGCGGTTGCGAATCGGCTGGAGATCAGAGCGAACAGCGGCTGTGGACATCCGATCAATGCTCGGACTCTATCGTGGCGGTCCGGGGAATCGGGATTAGCAGCCAAATAGGCGAGGTGTTCCTCCATTTGCTCGTAGATCTGCAGACGTGTTCGCTCGAACTGCGGTTGGTCGAAGTAGCGATAACGCACTTCCCGGGCCAGGTCAGTAATCGCGGGAAAAAGCCCGTTGGTGATCGAGACCATTCGGTCCAGAAGCGTTCGAAAGGACTCTTCCGCATGCGGCGACCGCACCTGCAAGCGTCGTTCGAGGACGCTCACAACGGGCGCGACCTGTTGCTCCAAGCGTTGATGTGACTTGTAGATCCAGAGCAAGCTCTCCTCAAGTTCAGGAGAGCGTTCGAGCGATCTCACATCGTAGTGCGCCAGTGCTCTTTGGAGCGCGCTGACAAAGGTGCGAGGTAGTCGTTCACCGTGCGTTTCCAGCATGCGCAAGTAGGAAAAAAGATGAGCCTCGGCGCTGGGTTCTTCCGCGCCAGCTTGGTGGTTGACCTGCGGCTCACGCTGAAACAGCGAACATATATCTACAAAAATGTTAAGGATCTCATCCTCGCGCTGTCTTATTTCGTTGCTGTCCAAGGGGCAATTCCCGCTCCAATCGGCGAGCAACCGCGCGGTGTGCTTTGGATCCACGTCGAAACCCAGCATGAGTTGGTGGAGCTCATCCAGGCTCTGACGGCAGGTGGATTGGAATGGCGTCTATTTCTTCATTCGGAGCGAGGGAGGTACCAAAGAGCACTCGCTCCGCGCTTGCAGCGGTGTTGTCATCGGCAACCGGATCGATCTGCAGAAGTGGCGCTCCTGTGTCGACCTGAATGTTGGGGATGGCCATCACCTGTCGGACTTTCCCGGAAAATGGGGCTACCAACTGCATCTCCATCTTCATGGCCTCGAGCACCGCCAAGCGGGCTCCAACTGCAACGGTGTCCCCGGGCTTGACGAGAATGGAAACGACCACAGACGGCGCTGGTGCGTGCACCACACCCCCATCATCTCGATCAATTTGGTGTGATACGCCGTCTACCTCGATCCGGTAATTTAGTCCTTGCACTACGGAGACGACGCGAAAACGTCGTCCGAAGACGGTGATCCAACATTCGAACTCACCCCAACGCTCGATCTGGGCATCGATGCGTGTTCCATCCATCTCCACGCGGTATCGCTGAGGTCCGAGGCGATAAGTTTTAGGGGCGTAACAATGGCCGCGATAGCGCAGCTCCGCAGTCCAGCCTACATCGCTGCGGACCTGCGGCCGCCCACGCACCGCTGACGCGTAAAACTGCGCCTGCTCTACGGCTAGTTGCGCATCGTAGGCCTCGATCGCGGCTTGAACCAGCGCCACGTCGGCGTAGCGTCTGGAGAGGTGCTCACCGGTTGCCGCCAACTGGTCCAGCCACTCGTTATGAAATTTTCCACACTGAACTTCGGGGCGGTTCAACAATTCCAACAAGAACGCTTTATTGCTAGTACCGCCCTTGATCACGACGACGCTCTCGCGCAGCGCACGCTGCAGGCGAGAAAGCGCCTCTTTTCGATTTTGGCCGTAGGCGATAATCTTAGCAATCATCGAGTCGAACTCCGCTGGGATGGCATCGCCCTCAGCCACTCCAGTGTCGATACGCACGCCCGGTCCTAGCAGAATTCTGAACCGCTCAATAAGGCCTGGAGCCGGAGCAAAGCCGTTATCCGGATCTTCCGCATTCAGTCGTACTTCGATGGCATGTCCAATTGTGCGGGGCGGTTCGCCTTCCAGATGGCCACCGCGTGCGACGTGGATCTGAAGTTTCACGAGATCGAGCCCCGTTGTGCACTCTGTCACGGGATGTTCGACTTGCAAGCGAGTGTTCATTTCCATGAAGGAGAACCGGTCGTTTTCTGGTTCATACAGAAATTCGACGGTGCCAGCGTTGTGATAGCCCGTCGCCTGACTCAAGCGCACCGCCGCCTCGCGCAGCGACAGCTCTTGCTCCGGAGAGAGCGCCGGCGAAGGTGCTTCTTCGAGGATTTTCTGGTGGCGTCGCTGGATGGTGCAATCACGCACGCCGGCGGCCCACGTTGTTCCGTAGTGGTCAGCAATAATCTGTACCTCAACGTGACGCGCGCGTTTCACCAGTTGCTCCAGGAAGACAGTTGGGTTCCCGAAGGCCTTGAACGCCTCGGCCTGGGCGCTTGCAAAGGCTTGCGGAAGCTGTGGCGCCGAACTCACCAAGCGTATTCCGTGACCGCCTCCTCCGGCCGTCGCCTTAATAAGGAGCGGATAACCCAAGCGCTCGGCATGGTGCAGAGGCGGCCTCGAGGGTTTCCACCGGCCCATTGCTCCATGGCACAACCTGTATCTGCGCCTGCTCGGCCAATCGTTTTGAGGCGATCTTGTCGCCTATTCGACGCATCACATCGCCATCCGGGCCGATGAAGACGATCCCCAGCTCGCGACAAAGGTCGGCGAATGCGGCGTGTTCGGCCACAAAGCCCCATCCCACCCAGACTGCATCCGCACGCGCGACCGCCAGTGCGCGCTCGAGGCCACGATAGTCGACGTAACTACTCTTGAGATGCTGCGTGTTCGGTTCGACGACCTGGGCGGGACCGAGACACACTGCTTCGTCTGCTTCACGCACAAACATGCTATGGCGGTCAGGATCGGTGAAGAGAGCTATGGTGCGTAGTGATGTACCGTGCTCCTGATTGAAGTCGCGGGCTGCGTGGATGAAACGCATGGCTGCTTCGCCGCGATTTACGATGGCCACGCGTTGAAATTCTTGCGGCATAACGCCTCAAATCAGCAGGTCTTAAGTGCAAGACGTTTCGATTCCTACACTGCGACGGCCTGCAGTCGCTTTAATGGTTCTGCGTCGACGAGGTTAGGGAGTGCCACTGTGCGGTAGCCACGCACTTGCATGTATCGGTTTCCTACCGCGTCCACAACCTCTGCGTCGAAACTTCCTTGATCTGGCCTGGGTGTGACTTCGGCATACAAACCGCCCACGGCCAAATTCGGAGTACCTAGCAAGCTGACCTGTCGAATGTACTGGGGCAAACCCATGCGGCCTAGGGCGCTCATCTCCCAGAGCCCGGAAGTTTGGAAGCAAAGCTCGATCAGCCGCGGAGCCATCAGCGTTGGCTGTTCGGACGGAACATGATTGCTTGGCAAATTCTTAGCCATTTGGCCAAACATCCGATCTCCATCGCTCCACGCTTGCTCCAGAACTTGGTATGCGGGTCCGTGGAAATAAAGGCGGTAGATGTCGGCGGCTTTGATCATGTGTCCGTTTGGCGAGGCTAGCGTCGGCACGGTCATCCCTGCGGGCACCTTTTTTGTGAGGCGCACCTGGGCGGTGAAGTGGGTCATCACTTGTGGCTCGGCCTGATTGGGGAGGGACCGGCGACCGATCAAGCGGCACTCTGCCAGCAACGTGTCACGCTGCGGATGAATGGTCACCTCCAAGGTCACCAGGCGCGGTTCGCTCCGATAAAACTTGAAGGGTGCGAAGAAATTCACATTTTCGATCGCAGCCACATGCCAGCTAGGAAGCAGGCATAGTGCAGCTTCGGCGAACGCCTCGAGGCCCATGACTCCGGGCAGCACCGGAGTGCCGTCGATTTGATGATCGTGCAGAAACGGCTGAACGGCCGGGTCCAGTATGGTCTCGATATTGAGGCCCCTCTGCAGAGTCATGCCTGCAATCTTGCCGATCATTGGTCCTCTTGCCGGTAGACTCGTTGAGGCTTCGACGACTGACGTATCCAGTCCGCCCGTGGCATCCCACTCGTTCAACAAAACACCGAGCCGCTGGCCGATGACGATCTCGCCTTTCGTGCCTCCCGCCGTGAGTTCGCGGCGAATCAATGGAATCCCCGCCTCCGGTGGCAACATGTCGATACCTGCGAGTTCCATCATCTTAGGAATGGAACCACGCGTGGCCATCCCCATGCCGCCCCATGCCGACCAGTCGATCGCGATGCCACGTGTCGCTGGACGGGTGTGACGGAAGCTCGAGGTGATCTTGCACAACAGGTCGTTGGCCGAGCTGTAATCGGTTTGTCCGCCGTTGCCGAAGCGCGCGGCAATCGAACTGAAGGCCACCGTGACCCCGAGGGGCATGTCGCCGATGGCATGTAGAAGATTAAACCACCCGTCGCTCTTGACATCGAAGACCAGATCGAATTCACGCGGATCCTTATCCGGCAGGAAATGGCTGCGTTCCGTGCCAGCGGCGTGCAGCAGCACGTCGATGTGTCCACTACGCTCCCGCACTTGGTCAATGATTTTGGTTACGGCGTCCGCGTCTGTAAGGTTGACGCTGAAATAATGCGCTGTACCGCCGGCAGCTCGCACCGCAGCGATCGCGGAGTGTGCTGCTTGCGCGCGCTCCAAAGCTGCCAGCGCTTTTTCCACGAGGGCCGGCGTGGCACGTTCGCCACGTGCCTGGATGCGTGCGAACAAATCACGCTTCAGGCCATCCTTGTCGGTCACGAATCGCTTGAGATCTTGATTCTCCGGGTCGGGCTCGGGCACCAGATCGAGCAGGTAGAATGTCCCGCCAGAGGCAGTCGCCAAGTCGGTGGTGATGGCCGATACGATACTTCCGGCCGCGCCGGTGACGAGAAAGACAGTGTCACGGTCCAGGGTTAGACCAGGTTTGCCATCGGCGGCGAGCTGTTCTTGAAGACCGATTGTCCAGCGCAACCCCTCCTTGTAACCGATTTCGATTGCGCCCGGATCGCGCAATGTTTCCTCGATCAGAATATCGGCGACTTCTGACGGAGTCCGATCCGCTTCAAAGTCCACCGCCTTGACCAGAGCGTCCATCCGCTCACGTTTGTACGTTTTGGTGAAGCCTACGACTGCGCCACCTAACGGCGCAGTTGCTCCGGCCTCATCGTAGCCATGCTGTCCACCCAGCCGCGTCGCCGACACGAGGAAGGTGCCAGGCGCCGCAATCTGCTCATACAGAATACGCATGGTGGCATACAGCGATTTGACACGTATCCTCAGGGCTTCGTGCCAGGTAGCCATGTCCAGATCTTTGAGGCTTCTCTCGTTGTCCAGCGCGGGCAGCCAGTACACTCCATGCAACGGGCCCGCGGCGATCCAGTTCTTGAGGCAAGTGACCAACTCGTCCGCATCGGGCTTATCTTGGAGGCGAAGAACTTCTATGCCCATCGTCCGTAGCCGCTTCGCCAGCGTGTCTCCTACTCCAGATTTGTCCGACATAACGACGACTCGCCGACCAGGCTCGAGCGTCACATCGGTTGGCTTGCAGAGGGCAAGCGGAGGACGCAAGTTGGGAATAGGTACTCGGCGTGGAATGCGATTGGTGGCATCGAAACTGGCCGGGATCGGACGCGCAGTCGTCACGGCTTTCGAAGCCAAGGATGCGGGTACTGCCGGTTTTTCTTGTGCCAATACTTGTTTCTCTTGGATGGCAGAAGAGCGTGAATCAGCCACGTGTGCCAAGCCGGGCTGCCTGTCGCGAGCGAACTTGATTACATGGGCTAGTGTTGGGAAGTCGCGCAGCTTGAGATTCTCATCGCGCGGAATATTGTAAGCTGCCCGCACGGCCGCGAACATCTCCGCTTGTTTGACGGTGTCGATGCCGAGGTCTGCTTCCAGGTCGAGATCTAGGTCCAGCATGTCTTTGGGATAGCCAGACTTCTCGGCCACAATCTCCAGCACCTTCTCCTTAATCGAGTCAATCACATCACTCGTGGTAGCTTCGTCCGCAATTGGCAGCGGTGGGGGCACTGTTGGAGCGCTGATAGTTGGTGAGGATGTAGTCGCTGGCACCAGCCCAAGGTCTGGCCGTTTCTCATACACAAACCGGATTACGTGCGCCAAGGTTGGGTAATCACGCAACTTGCGGTTCTCGTCACGCGGGATGTTGTAGATCTCTCGGATGGCTGCGAACATTTCGGCCTGTTTGACGGTGTCGACACCGAGGTCCGCTTCGAGATCCAGATCCAAATCCAGCATGTCGTTCGGATAACCGGTCTTCTCTACCACCAGAGCGAGAATGCGTTCTTTGACGGAATCACCAGTGACGACTTGTGAAGACGCCGTAGCCGGTGCTGGTTTCTCAGCCACCAAAGCGGTCTGCGGCGTTGTGAGTTGCACTTCTTCTTTCGCTGCCGTCGGGGCTGCAGCCAGGTCTGGCCGTTTCTCGTACACAAACCGGATTACGTGCGCCAAGGTTGGGTAATCACGCAACTTGCGGTTCTCGTCACGCGGGATGTTGTAGATCTCTCGGATGGCTGCGAACATTTCGGCCTGTTTGACGGTGTCGACACCGAGGTCCGCTTCGAGATCCAGATCCAAATCCAGCATGTCGTTCGGATAACCGGTCTTCTCTACCACCAGAGCGAGAATGCGTTCTTTGACGGAATCACCAGTGACGACTTGTGAAGACGCCGTAGCCGGTGCTGGTTTCTCAGCCACCAAAGCGGTCTGCGGCGTTGTGAGTTGCACTTCTTCTTTCGCTGCCGTCGGGGCTGCAGCCAGGTCTGGCCGTTTCTCGTACACAAACCGGATTACGTGCGCCAAGGTTGGGTAATCACGCAACTTGCGGTTCTCGTCACGCGGGATGTTGTAGATCTCTCGGATGGCTGCGAACATTTCGGCCTGTTTGACGGTGTCGACACCGAGGTCCGCTTCGAGATCCAGATCCAAATCCAGCATGTCGTTCGGATAACCGGTCTTCTCTACCACCAGAGCGAGAATGCGTTCTTTGACCGGATCGGCTTTTGCCGCAGCTTCTGGCGGTGTGGAAGGTACGTGAGTGGCGACTTGAACTTTGGGCACCGGTTCAACGACTGCGATGATTGGTGGCATCGGACTCGTGGCAGTGACTGGAGTCGGTGGCGGCGCTTGCGGCGTGCTCGTTGGCACCGCAGTTTTTGCTACGATCGTTCGTGAATCCTGGGGGGCTTCCGAGACCCGCCGCGCAGACCCTTCATCGCGCACGCGCAACGTGCGGTGGACTACCTCTAAATCGGCGGCCGGTCTGCCCGTAACGCTAGTCATCCAGGCATTCCAGGCGGTGGCATCGACGATTCGGTAGGAATAGCCCAGAGCGTTCGGGCTGGGACGAATCCCGTCTTTGGTCTTCATCCAATGCAGTAGCATCATGCTGATCTGCGAACCAAATCCTGCTCCCAGATGTATGGCGTACTCGATGGGATAGGCCCCGCCTTTCGACAGGTTTAATTGTCCCAACTCCGGATCAACTTCCTTAAAGTTGGCGACCGGGGGCACGCATCCGGTTTCCAGGGCTTTGACCGCGACGACATCTTCGATGCCTGTGCCCATTGCATGTCCGGTGAGACCCTTGGTGTTCGCGATTACAATGCGATCCGCGACGTCCCCAAAGACGCCACGAAGCGCGTGGATCTCGGCGGAGGCGCTGCCACCGCGGGCCGGGGTGTAGGTTTCGTGGGAAACGAAAACTGTTTGTGGCGCTATCTGTTTACGCGAAATGCCGCTGTGCTTTTCAGCTTTGACCAACAGAGCTTCCATCACTTGACCGATGTGCTGGACATCGAGACGAGTACCGTGGAATGCACTGTTGTTTGTAGTGGTGGACAACACTTCGCAGATGGGCTGTATTCCACGTTCACGCGCGGCTTCCGCGCTCTCCACGACCAGTGCCGCGGCTCCCATGCCGATAATCATGCCGTGCCGCCGGCGGTCGAAGGGAATGGCAGCATCTGCGACCACTTCGTCGGTGGCTGCCGCTCCACTGGCTAGGAAGCCAGCGCCCATCCAATCGATTAGGTGGTCGGAACTGACATCGTCTGCTGAGATGACGATCACCCGGCTGCACCTTCCGGCGTGGATCCAGTCCTCCGCCAGCCCCACTGCTTGTGTGGTGCTCGCGCAGGCAGAGTTGATTTGGGTGTTGGGACCGCGGGCGCCGATGAATTCGGCGAATTGGGAATGTCCCATGGATAAGACTCGGAGCAAAAAGCGGCGGTTGAAGACATAGGGATCTTTGTCGATGGCGGCGCGCAATTCATCGATGTGCCGGTTGATCTCCTGCACGAGAACGGAATGTCCATTCGCTTCGACTGCACGTGTGAGCAGGCTCTCGAGCATGGCCAACTGCTCGCGGTGTTCGTGGTCCGCGAAATAACGCGCCATTTCATCAGCAAACGAGTCATATCCTGGGAAGGCGGAAGCAAAAATCACACCCGTATCGTCGCGCAAAACCTCAGGCAATCCCCAGCGCTCCGGTAATTGCGTGCCTTTAGTCGTGATTTTATAGCGCATAACCAGCGGGATGCCGGCGTCACGTAATGCATCGATACCAGCCGCGATCGCGAGTTGGGTGACACGATCGAGAGCGCCCACGCGCTCGGAGGAAACTCCAAATTCAACTTCCAGATTAAAAGCTCCTGCACGGCCTGCAAGTTTGATGACGTCCGCAACATCACTGATGGTCTCGAACCTGGCCTCTCCGCTTTCGCTCTTTACCAGACGCGTGATGTGTTTGTCGAGCATGGCGCGCCGGAAGCGCGTGGGAATGGAATCGATTAACTGATCGCCCCGTAGAATGCGGCCGATGTTGCCATCATCGAAGATGTGATCGGTTCCGGGCAGGCCTAACGCTGCTCCCGTGATGACCACCGGGTCATCGTTCGAGACCTCCTTCGGGCCGTGGTAGATCTCGTAACCGCGATCGAGAACATCGGCGAACAAACGCCCGAGCTCGTTGTAACGATCGCCGTTCGACGGCGCGATTCCTGACGGCGTGGCGCCTGTTGCGGACGCCGCCGCAGGGATTGGATTATGGGTTTCCACCGGCGAGGAGACTGCCGGTATGGTCGCCACGGAGGACTTGCGTAAGCCATCCGCGATTCCCCGTCCCAGTCCCGCTGCATAAAGGCCGCACAGCGCCTGGTTGAAAGCGACGATGTCACCGACTTTTGGATGATTGGTAAACAACGAAACCACATCGTTGTGGTTCCCGAGGACATCCTCGGCAAATCCCTGTAACGCTTTCTTGGGTCCAACTTCGACAAACATGCGAGCGCCGGCAGCGTACAGCGTGCGCAAACCCTTAACAAATTGGACAGGAGAGGCGACCTGCTGCGTAAGAATTTCCAGTATCTGCGGCACGACGTTCGGCCCCATGGGATAAAACTCGCCGCTTGTGTTCGCGACGATAGGCAAACGCGGCGATTCGAGATGCAGGCGCTCCAGGACTTGTCGCAATGGCTTGCTCGCTCCGGCCACGATCGATGTGTGGAAGGCGTGGCTCACAGAGAGCGCGGATACCTCATAGCCGGCTTTTTGGAAGGCTTCCATGGCCTGCTCGACTGCCTTGCTCGCGCCACCGACTACCGCCTGACGGTTGCTGTTTACGTTGGCGATCACGACGTAACCTTGGATCGTCTTCAAGATTCGCTCAACTTCTTCAAGCGGAGCAAATACTGCGGCCATGCGGCCGTTGTCTTCCATCGCGACCTGGGTCATTCCGCGCCCGCGAGCGCTGACGGCTTCCAGGGAATCAGCGAAAGGGAGGGCGCCGGCCGCGACTAGCGCTCCGTATTCACCCAAACTGTGCCCTATGGTGAAGTCGGGTTCGATGCCATATGCGGCCAGGAGCCGGGTCAGGGCGAGGTCGGTTGCCAGGACGGCTGGCTGAGTAATCGCGGTTTGGCGCAGATCGTCTTCGGCCTTAGTGACGGCATTGGGATCGGCTATGTCGATGAAGATAAATTTGGTGAGGGGCTTGCCGAGCAATGGAGTCATCACGCGATCTGCTTCCGCAAATGTTTCAGCCACGATTGGCTCCGTTGCCCGGAGCGGTTGGAGCATGTTCACGTATTGAGAGCCTTGACCGGTGTATAGGAATGCCACTTTGGGAGCGAGACCATGACCCCGGAAAACACCTTGCGCGCGCAGGGCTTTCCATGCTGCCGATTGATTGGCCGCCAGCGCTTTGAGTGCATTGCCTGCTTTGTTCGCCAACTCAGAGGCGTTGGCGTAGTCAATGGTCAGGCGCTCCGGCGCGCGCAGGTCGGATTCAGCTGGGGCAGTCGGCGCCGGAGCAAAGCCTGCTTTGGCGTCCTTCTCCACGGCGCGTAAACGCTCGACGAGCGCGGCTTCGGAGGCGGCACCGATTACCAGTGCACCGCGTAATGGGGCTTTGTAGAGAGAAGAGTTAGATGCAGGAGAGAATTCTGGCAGATTCATCATTGGGACTGGCATTAGTTCTTTCACTTTCGATGGTATCTCACTCACCGCCACCGACCGCTTACCGTTTCCGTTCAGCCGGTTGGGAATGTATTCTTCGAGCACAGCGTGGAAATTGGTGCCGCCAAAACCAAAGGCACTCAAACCGGCCCGGCGCACGCTATCTGCGGGAATCGTCCATGGTTTCAATTCGGTATTGACGTAAAGCGGAGAGTGAGCAAAGTCGATTTCCGGATTGGGATGCTCGCAGTGCACGCTGGGCGGCAATACTTTGTCCCGAAGCGCCAAGATGGTTTTCAGCAAGCCGGCAGCGCCGGCCGCTCCTTTGAGATGCCCAAAGTTCGATTTGACCGAACCGAGCGCCACTGAATGCGAGGGAAGCTGACTAGTGCTGAGCACATCGATCATGCTTTGCACTTCGACTACGTCGCCGACGCGGGTGGAAGTGCCATGACCCTCGATCAATGTCGCGGTCGCTGGCGATAATCCGGCATTCTGCCAGGCACGCTCGATGGCAAATTTTTGACCGATAGGATTCGGTGCAGTGATGCCCTTACCCTTACCATCGCTCGACCCACCCATGCCGCGCAATACGGCGTAAATCTTGTCGCTGTCTCGCTCAGCGTCGGCCAAACGCTTGAGCAGAAAGATCGCGGCACCTTCGCCCATGACGAAGCCGTCGGCTCCCTCGGCGTAGGGACGGGTGCCGGTTGCTGAGAGCGCACCAATCTTGCAGAACTTGACGAAGGTCGAGGCGCCCATGTTTCGGTCAATGCCGCCGGTGACGGCCACGTCAAACTCTCGTTCTATAAGTCCTTGTGCCGCGGAACTGATCGCTGCCATCGCGGATGCGCAGGCAGCGTCACAAACGTAGTTGGGGCCGTGAAAATTGAAAACGTTGGCAATGCGGCCGGCAATGCAGTTGGCCAGTTCACCGGGCATGCTGTCTTCCGTAATTTCAGGAAGGAGCTTCCCCATTCTGTCGTGCAATTCGTGCGTAATGTCACGGCGGATCGCCTCTGGCAACGCGGCAAAACTCGTACTCTCGGCTAATTCGCGCGCGTATTCCGGAAAGAGCACGCGCATCACGGTGAGATAGTGCTTTTCCCCCGCCATGGCATTGCCGAGGATCACAGCCGTGCGGTCGCTTTCCAGCGGGCGTTTGGGATAACCGTAGTCCTCTAACGCTTCACGGGTGCAGGCAATGGCCCATTTTTGCGACTCATCCATGGCATCGACCACGCGAGGCGGGATAGGCAAATGCCACATAACCGGGTTCCACACATGCTCACGCACCCAACCGCCAATTTTTGAGTAAGTCTTATCCGGGGCGCTGTGATCAGGATCGTAGTAAAGTGCCGGGTCCCAGCGATTGGGCGTAACTTCGTTGATGCTATAGCGGCCCTCCTTCACGTTTTTCCAAAAAGAAGGGACATTCGGGGCATCGGGCAAAACGGCTCCAGCTCCCACAATGGCTATCGCGCGAAATGAAGTATTTTCCATGACGAGACTCCTGCGAGCGTTGATCGTTAAGCGCTACGCGGCCAGTTCCTTATGCTTAGCCGTGCGGCCGTACAGTGCATCAGCTACGTAATCCATGTCGGAAAGAAGGCCCGACTGCGCGCGGTGAATGGCAGGCAATCCCAAGCTTGTTTCAAACCCGGCCATCTCGGCATCGCTTATGCCCCCGGCTCCGATGACCCAACGCAAGCCGCCTTCGGCCACCTTGAGTGCGGCGTCGCGGGCAAAGATGCGGCTGATCGCTTCGAGTGCAGTCGCATCAAAACGCCGGTTCGCTTTTTCGTTGAGCTTGCCCTCGGACAAAAGCGCGGCGCGGCGGGACAAACAACCCGCGGACTCGGCATAGGAGATCAACTCTCCAAGACGTAGCAGAATATGTTGATAGCGGGTGAGGCGCGCCACTCGCGCTTTTTCCATAACCTCGGCCAGTGCGTGCAACGCCATTGCCGCGATGTCAGCGCCCACACTTGGCCGGTGGGAGTGTAACGCCTCGAGTTCACGCGCTAGCTCGTGATAGTGCTGCCCGCGCGTTTTCAGATGTGACTGCCAACGGTCGCGACTGATGGTCATCTCCATGATCTCGGAGGTGCCTTCGTAAATCGTAGTGATGCGAACGTCACGACTGATTTTTTCCACCATGTATTCATGCGTGTAACCGTAACCACCGAGCGCCTGGATGCTGGCCTCGGCGGCTGCATTGCCGGCTTCGGTTGCCATGTACTTCGCGATGGCGCCTTCGGTGTTCAGGCTTCCTTCGGCGCCGGCGTCGATGCGTTCCGCAGTTTCTTCAATGTAAGCGCGCGCAGCCTCAAGTTGCGCCACGTGCGGGACGATTAGCTTGTGCGTGTATCCTTGTTTTTGCGAGAGGGGCGCCCCGGCCTGGATACGTTTGGTGGAGTAAGGAATTGCGCGATCGAGCGCAGCCCAGCCCGCTCCCAGGCCGAATGCCGCTACCATCAGGCGCGTGTACCCGAACACCGCCTGTGCCTGATTTAACCCCTGGCCTTCGACGCCACCCACAAGCCGGTCCGCCTCAACATAGACGTCGTTGAACGCAAGGGCCGCCGTGTTACTGAGCCGGATACCGTGTTTATCTTCTGGCTCATCGTGGGTGAAACCCTTCGTGCCTTTCTCCACGACGAACCAGCTCGGACCGCTGGGCGTATTGGCCAAAACCGTGTACGCATCCGCCACTCCTCCATTACTGATCCACTGTTTGTTCCCGTTGATCTTGTAACCCACAACATGGCCATCTGAGCTGACTGGGTCCGCTGTCGTGCGAAGCGCCCCCAAATCGCTGCCGGCTTCCGGCTCCGTGGCACCGTAGGCGAACAACAATCCTTCCTCTGCGATGCGAGTCAGCCATGTTTTCTTTTGCTCCGGAGTGGCGCCGACGGTGATCGGATCGCTGCCGAGGAACGTGGCCAAGACAGCCGTGGCGACGCCCAGGTCGATGCGCGCCATCTCTTCACAGATGCAATACACATCGAAAGCGCCTCCACCCATGCCCCCGAACTCTTCCGGAATGAACAGGAGTTGAATGCCTAATTGGTCTGGGCTGCACATATCACGGACAACATCCAACGGACATTCATCGCGTTCATCAAGTTCTCGAAGCACTTCGTCCGGCAGGCGTTTCTTGGCAAAGTCCCTGAGCGATTTCAGACTCAATTTCAGTGTTTTATTCGCGATCATGGGTGGTGCCTCACTTTGCTGAAACGTTGCGCATTTCACGGACTTTGTTGGTCAATTCCGGCAAGAACTCCAGGATGTCGTCGACAATTCCGACATCCGCGACTTGGAAGATCGGAGCCTTCGGATTCTTGTTAATGGCAATCAGGAACGGACTGCCTTTGATGCCAGCCAAATGTTGGAACGCGCCACTGATGCCGCATGCCAGATAGACCTTGGGCTTGACAGTTTTTCCAGATGAGCCTACCTGTCGTGACTTTTCCATCCACTTGGCGTCGACTACGGGTCTCGAGCAACTCACCGCCGCACCCATGGCGTCTGCCAACTCTTGTGCGATGGCCACGTTGTCTTTTTCCTGAATGCCGCGGCCAATAGAAACCAAAACGTTGTACTTGGTAATGTCCACATCACCCGCTTCCGCAGCGACCGTTTCTAGATATCGTCGACCCGCTGCAAGAGGGCCGACCTCGCCTGATTTGTCAACCACGAAGCCGCGTCCCGCCATAGCCTCCGTCGACTTAAACGCGCCGGGACGTATGGTGAGAACCGCGCCCGATGAAGAGTCACACCGAACATGAGCGCCAATCTGTCCTCCGAATTCTTGGCGAATTACTTTTATATCAGCGCCTTCAACCCCGGCGACTTCCAGCACGTCGGAGATGAAAGCCGAATTCATCTTGATGGAAAGTCCTGGCGCCAGATCAATTCCGAAATGTTCATGACCAATTAGCACAATGCTGTTGCTCGGCAAGACTTTCAGCAGCGCTTTGCGGACCAGTTCGGCATTGGGGTAAGCAAGAGCTTCATTTGCGATTTTCCAAATCTCAGGGTAGGAATCACCGAGGGTATTGCACGCGGCATCAAGGTTCGCACCCCAGCCGGTGAGAATGGCAGTCGGCGAAGCAGCGGCATCGATCTTGTGCGCTGCAGCCGCAAGTTCGAACGCAGAATCGCCGGTCACGCCATCCTTGTGTACGATGTAAGCGAATATGCGAGCCATTATTTCAACCCTCCTTTGGCTGTCACTAATTCCAGAACTTTGTCGATGTTTTCTTCCCGGCTACCGTGCAGAATCTCGGCACCCTTGCCCAGCGACGGGACGAAGTAGTCCACCCGTTTCACTTTCGCTGCAGCCTCTCCTACACTACTTGGGTCAATTCCAAGGTCCGCTGCGCTGACAGTTGGAATGGGGACTGAGGCCACCTGCCGGATGCCTCGCATGCCGACATAACGTGGTTCATTGATGCCTGTTTGAATCGAGAGAACACAGGGCAGGTCAATCTCATTCAATTCCTTGTTGCCGCCCTCGATCTCTCGGCCGATTTTCAGTTTCTGGCCTTCGAGCACCTCAATGAAATTGACAAGAGAAGCAAACGGATAATCGAGCAGCGCTGCCAGCATTCCGCCGATCTGGGCGCCACCGTCCTCGGCCTGAACTCCGGTCAAAATCAGGTCATAGTGCCCTCTCAGCACAAATGCTTTCAGGACAGTGGCAATGCCCCTACCGTCTGATCCACCGAAAGCTTCATCTGCGATCAGCACTCCATGGTTCGCGCCCATGGCCATCTCTCGGCGCAAGACCTCTTCGTCATCTTCGCCACCAACTGTGGCGACGGTGACATTTCCGCCGACATTGGCGACGATCTGCAGGGCCGCTTCGACCGCATAGTTGTCCGGTTCGTTAATCGAATAGACCAAGTCGTCGCGTTTGATGTCGTTTCCTGTATTGTTGATTTCAATCTCGTTTTCCGAAGTATCGGGCACTCTTCTTACGCAAACTAGAATCTCCACATTCACCTCCGCAAATGGCGCTTCGCTTCAAGTTCACTGGAGTCGACTGGACGAAGACGTTACGCATTCCTTAAATTCGGCACCTACTTCTGTATCTAAATCGGGGCTTTCCCGCGCGATTTGTTGGTCCACCAACTCCGTCAGGTCGATAGCAGTCATTTTCCCTTCCATCCCTGCGACCTTGATTGCATCTTCGATATTCACCATGCAGAATGGACAGGCCGTGACGATCACATTAGCCCCGGCTTCCGCCGCCATCTGCACTCGCTTCACTCCCATCCTCTGATCTTCTTTTGCTTCGTAGAACAGCATCAGTCCACCACCACCGCAGCAGAATGAGCGGTCTCGGGACCGGCTCATTTCAACTCTCTTCAAACCGGGAATCGCATCCAACACCTTTCGAGGGTCGTCGTATATCTGGTTATGCCGCCCCAGGTAGCAGGGATCGTGGTAGGTGTACACATTGTTTTCGTTTTCTACCGGACTGAACTTGATCTTGCCGGCTGCCACTTCCCTGGCAATCACCTGGCTGATGTGCTCCACAGGCGGCACATTTTTATAGTCATGCTTCAGGGCGTTGTAAGCGTGCGGGTCAGCAGTAACGATGTGGCGGACTCCGGACGCATTGATGGCCGCCACGTTGCGGTTCCGCAAAGACATGAAAAGTATTTCTTCGCCGAATCGCCGGACTTCATGCCCGCTATCTGTTTCCTTCGCGCCCAGAATTCCAAAATCTTCTCCGACATGGTTGAGGATCTTCGCTGTTGCGCGCCCGATTGTCTGCATGCGGTCATCGTAGGAGGTGATGCTGTCCACAAAATAAAGAGTTTCCGCTCTATTGTGATCGTCAAGGGTTTTGACATTGCAGGTTTGCTGGCATTCCTTGGCGCTGGCCCAGTCGGCTCTTTTCTTCTCCAGTTTGCCGTATGGATTGCCACGGCTCACCAGCGCTTTCAGTGGCTTTTGCAGGGATTGGGGCACATTCCCTTCATCGACCATACCTCGGCGCAAATCCACGATCTTGTCGATGTATTCCACTAACAACGGGCACTCCGCTTCACAAGCTCCACAGCTCGTGCAGGACCAGATTTCATCCTGCGAGTAGATACTGCCGATCAACGCCGTGCCATTGTTCGTGCGTCCAAGCACCGGATAATGCCGGAAGCTATAGTCTCTTGCCTTGATGGTGAAGAATCGCGGCGACAACGGCCTTCCCACGGCATTGGCCGGGCAATTGTCTGAACACCTTCCGCAGTCAGCGCAAGAATAGAAATCGAGCATCTGCTTCCAGGTAAAGTCTTCGAATGTCTTCACTCCGAAAGATTTCAACTGGTCCAGATGCTCATCGCTGACGCCCCATCTGACCGGTTTTAAAATCTCCCGGTCCAACTTTGCGAAGTAAATATTGAAGAGAGAGGTTTCCACATGAAACTGGATTCCAAAGGGCCGATAACAAAGTAAGAAGTAGAAGGTCAGTTCATGGACAAGATAGGCGCTAAAGTAGAGCCTTCCGAGAGTAGGCGAGGAAGTTGAGGCGAGAACTTTCCCAAACATCCACGGGAGCGAAAGTACGGCCAACGCTTCAATGGGCTGTCCTTGCTGTGACTCGGCGGTGGCCTTAGCGGCTGCGAAGAGACTGTCGGCTAGCATCAGGACCGCGATCAGCGACAAAAGGAAGATGGCGTCGGCCGTGTGGCTTTTGCCATACTTTTCCGGCACAGCGTACCGCGCAGGTTTGAAAATTAGCCGGCGAATTATAGCGATTACCATGCAGAGTAAAACGATGGTAGCGGCGTAATCAGTGATTATTTCGTAGAAACGACCGGCCGATCCTGAAAGGCCGGGCATGACGAAATTCTGGGAAACGCCGACGATCAGCACAGAAAAGGCACGAATGACGAGGACCAGGAAGCCCGCAAAAATGAAAATATGCAGGGTTCCTGCAACCCTGTAGCGTGGTTGCTTCCACTGACCCAGCCAATATTTCAGCACCCTTCCTAGTCGCGCCCACGGTTGGTCAAAACGAAAATCATTTTGGCCTCGAAGGAGGGGTATCAAGCGCCGTGCGACAATGTAGGAAAAACACACGATCCCGAGGAGATGAATGAGTAAGAACAGGACTTGACCCGCGACCAACCAGGATGTTATTTGCGCAACTGATCCGATGTTTTCCACGCACACTTCTCCCCTGCCTGACGATCCTTAGGTGCTCATCGGCGTCAAGACCTCTTTCGCTATCTCCGCGGGCCCCGCTGCTATTGCAGATGCGGCCGAAGGGAGCGGTCGAACGAGAACGGATGCAGGAACCGGCACCAGGGACGCCACTGTCGGTCCAAACTTCGCTTTCGCGCAGACCGTCTTCTCTTTATCCTTCTCTTTTTGTTTCTCTCTCTTACCCAGATGGCTGATCCCGGCGGCTTCTCGCAGTTCCGTGAAGCTTAACTTCAGAAGCGTTTCCAAACGCCGCAGATCCGGTGCCGCGTGGACATCTCCGCTAAACCCGAAATACGCCGTACCGTTGTAGGTCAAGATGGCGCAGTTAAGTGCCATCTCGCCGCCGACCGGGACATAGGGATAACAGTGCAGAATCTTGCGACCGAGCAGGTAGAGCGGATGCTGCGGTCCCGGCACATTGGTGCAGACCATGTTAAAAGGCGTAAACGGCAAACGGCTCAGGACATAGCCGCCCAGAGCCCGGCCTGAAGTCGGGAGCATGCCGATCAAACCGCCGGCGAAACTTACCAATTCGGCGACATGCACACGTTTGAGAAACTCCGTTCTCTTATGAACGGCAGCGAGCAGCTTCCGAGGGTTACGAAGATCCAGCGGAATGGTGACCGGGACTAGCGAGATGCGATTCCCCAATTCGTCCGGACTGGCGCTCCCACGCAAATTGACCGGAACCATTATGCGCAGCAGTCGCCTTTTGAGGTGGTCCCCATGCAGTTCGAGGTATCGCCGGATGGTCGCTGTCACAAGCGCGAGAATGACGTCATTCACGGTGGCCCCGCATGCGCCCCGTATGGCTTTGATATCTGGCAGTGGAATTTCGGCGCAGGCGAATTTTTGCGGTCCGCGGTAAAGAACGTTGAACCTTAACCGCTCAGTGGGCGCACTAAGTTCCGGGAACAAAGAGCTAAACTCGTTCATAGCCAAGCTTTCGGGATTCGCGGCAAAGCGTTCCGCCACGCTTGATAGGTCCGTCAGGGCGTTGAGAATTCGGTTAGCGAATTCAGAATACGAATCGATGATGGTGTTCGCTATCGATGTCACTACGCCACGAGGCGGTGGGGCTTGGTGCCGAAGCCTCCGCCTAGGCAGACGAGGCGCCACTGAGCTCGCATCCATGAGCACATTCAAGATCCCGATACCAGCGATGCCATCGGCGAGACAGTGGTGCAGACGTAAGATGAGCCCGCTGCGATTGCCCTTCAGACCATGCACAAAGGTCATATCCCAGAGCGGGTGCTGCCGGTCCATCACTGTGCTCAGAATCTTCCCAGCGAGCGTCCTCAGCTCTGCATCGGTACCGTGCTGCAGTGTCACCTCACGGACATGTCTCAGGATGTTGAAGGCTGGGTCGTATTCCCAGCTGGGAAGCCCAATATTAAGCGGCGGAGCCACCAAACGTTTGAGGTAGCGGGGAATAAGCGGCAGCTTCGATTCGATAAACCGGATGCAATCATCAAGAGGGATCTCACTTTCAAACACGCAGACACACGCCACGTTGAGGGGCATGCCCTCGCGTTCGAGATGGAGGAAGAGAGTATCACCCCAGGAAAGCCGATCACCCCGCCCATCGCTTTGCATTGCCGATCTCCCGCTCAGTTACCATACTTCGCTGGCCAGACTGTCGCGCATCTCAGTTCACAAACGAGAATCGCGAGGCCAGCCTCGCCAATTTAAGTACTCTGTAGACGCCCACGCTTACGCCGAACAACACGACCTTGACACCTTTGTCGTCAGCTACGCCCACGAACTCTTCCATTGCGCTGAGCACCCTTTGATCGACCCGGTGTACGGAAGAGAAATCCAAAGTCACTTCGACCTCTACACTGTCAAGTTTTCCTACAGCCTCTAGCAGCGCTTGAACAAAACGCTCTCCATCAATCTTGAGCCCCACGGTGGTCATTGCCATACACGCCGCCTTCCCTTACGCGGTTTGCTGTTGAGATGCACTGGTCACCTTCGCCAGGCTGCGCCCCTGATACGCCTTCCAAAAAAGCTCGGCTAATTCACTCATGAGTGGCATGCGAGGATTTGATCGCCAAGACGGATCATCGAAGGCGAGTTTGGTCAGATCAGGAATTGCCCGCTCGAATTCTTTCCTGGAGATTCCCAAATCGGCGATCGAACGCGGGAACTCCAATTGGTCGAGCAACTGTTCTGTCGCCGCCACCAGGTTCTCCACCTTTTCTTCGATCGAATGGCCACCCAAACCAAGCAAATCCGCGATTGTGGCGTATTTCTTGTGCGCGACGTACCCCTTCTGGTACGGCGACGGAAGGAACTTTGTGGGCACAGCGGCGTTATAGGAAATGACGTGCGGTAACATGAGTGCGTTCGACCGGCCGTGCGCCACGCCGAAGCGCGCCCCGAAGGCATGCGCCAAGGCGTGGTTCACGCCCACTGACGCGTTAGAAAACGCCATCGCCGCAATGCAGGCGGCATTGTGCATCATGCAACGTGCCTCTTCATCCCGCGGATGTTCATAAGCGATCGGCAGGTGCTTGAACACCAGCCGGATTGCTTGCATGGCGTTTGAATCGGTGTAGGCCGAAGCGTAAGTGGAGACTCCAGCTTCCAGCGCGTGGGTCAAGCAGTCGATGCCGGTGTCGGCGGTTAGACCTTTCGGCATGGACATTACAAATTGCGGATCAACGATGGCCACATCCGGGCTCAGCGAGTAGTCGGCTAGGGTCACTTTGCGCCCGTGTTCTTTGTCTGTCAGGACGGCAAACGGAGTAACTTCGCTTCCCGTTCCACTAGTTGTAGAAATGGCAATAAGTCGCGCCCGATTAATTTTCTCGGTTGGATATTGGATCACGCGCTTGCGTAGATCGAGAAAGGGCACGGCCAACTCCTCCAGGTCGGCCTCCGGTGACTCGTATTTGAGTTTCATGATCTTGGCCGCATCGATCACCGACCCACCACCCAGTGCGATGATTTGGTCGGCTTTGTAGAAGTTGAGTGCCTCCACGCCTTGCAGGATCACCTTGATCTCAGGCTCGGCATCGGGAATAACCGAGACATGAACCTGGGTGCCCTCCGGAATGTAGCGACGGACAAGGTCTACGTGTCCGATCTGCTCTAATGCCGGACTGGTAACAATGATGGTGGAGCGAGATGGAAACTGGCGCACATTCTCCACCGCGTTCCAGTTGAAATAAATCTGATTGGGAACACGGAACCACATATGGGCTTGTGTCCTCCGAGCTACGCGCTTGATATTGATATAGTGATAGATATTTACATTGTCGGTAGTACTGTTGCCGCCGCCGGTGCCACAGCCAAAGGAGAAGGTAGGCACCAGATCGTTGTAAACGCCGCCCACCGCTCCCACGGAGCCAGGCGAGTTCACAATGATCCGTCCCGCGTTCATCACCTCACCGAACATTCGGATGACTTCATCGTTGCGCGAGAAAATGACCGCCGTATGCCCCAGTCCACCGGCATGATTTACGTCGACACACACCCGGAACGCCTCATCGACGGACTTCGCACGATAGACCGAGAGCACCGGGAACAGCTTTTCAACTGATAGCGGATGTTCGCATCCTATGCCTCGAATCTGTGCAATTAGAAGTTTGGTGCTAGGCTTCACCGAAAGACCAACAAGTCGGGCGATATCCGTGGCCTTCTGCCCGACTGCCATCGGTTGCATTAACCCAGTCTTAGGATCGATCACGGCCAGCCCAAGCAGTTCCGTCTCTCTCTCGTTGCAGATATGTGCGCCCAGTTCCGCAAATTTCTTCACAACGAGGTCATAAACCTCATCGTCGATCACTACCGTTTGTTCTGAGGCACAAATGGTTCCGTTATCGAAGGTTTTGGATACGATGATGTCCACCACAGCCGTGTTCAGGTCCGCCGTTTTTTCCAGATACACCGGCGTGTTGCCAGGCCCTACACCCAATGCTGGCTTGCCGGAGCTATAGGCCGCTTTAACTGCGCCCGGCCCACCGGTGACATCAATCAGGCCCACATCTTTGTGACGCATTAGGTAAGCGTTGTCCTGCAGGGTGTGGGAATCCAGGCAAGAAAAAACGCCTTCGGGTGCCCCATGCTTCAGCGCAGTTTCATACATAATCTTCACGGCCTCCGAGCAACATCGCGAGGCGTTTGGGTGGGGACTGAAAATGACCGCGTTGCGTGTCTTGATGGCGATGATGCATTTGAAAAGCACCGTGGAAGTAGGATTCGTAACCGGCGTAACTGAGAAGATGACCCCGATCGGTTCGGCCATCTCTACCAGATTGCGCTCGGGAATCTCGCGAATAATGCCCACGGTGCGCTTGTCTTTGATGTAGTTGTAGGCGAACTCAGTCGCCACCATGTTCTTGATGACCTTGTCTTCCATGACTCCGAGCTTGGTTTCCTCAACCGCCAGGCGGGCGAGATGCTGAGCTTGTTCCAAGCCAGACAGCACCATCGATTTAACAATTCGATCGACATCCTCTTGGGTAAATTGTGTAAAGATGGCGGCAGCGGTTCTGGCCTGACTGACCAATCTTTCAAGATAACCGATTCGTTCCGCACTAAGGTCTGCTTTAGCCGACGGGATCTGGGCCCGTTCCTCCGCTGCTTCACTCGCCATCATTTGCTGCCTCCCTTGCGTTTACTGGGGAATCATCACTTGCGGAAGCATGTCTGCTCGGACGATCCCTGTAGTCCGTAAGAATCAGATGTGACCTATCCCCTTGTCCTCGCAGCGCAGATGTCTCCACTGGGCTAGCTAATGCTGCAGCACTTTGCGCATTTACAGCCTTGACCGCACATGACGAACGTCGCGCTCACCGCAAATGAGCCGAACTAAGCGCCTAGTAGAACGGATGTGCGGCCCTGCCGCGGGTCGATCGGCTGTGCTCCTGATCCGGTTTGTCTTGCTTTGGTTCGCAGTCCTTAGTTGGGCCGTCTACCGCAACGATGGAGGTAGGTGTTCGTCGAGAGTTGTGAATACAGCTGGAGGATACTTTCCTGAGGACGTTGAAAAACGAGAAGTCAAACCGGGCGCCCATCCCGAACCCCTTGTGCTCGCCCATCTACGTTAGTCACGCTAGTCCCGCCCGAGTGCTGCGTATGTGACAAGGATCACCTTTCGGTGTGATGTCGGAGATTTCCAGAGCCACGGCGTGCCATGGGCGCTGTCAGAGCAAGGAACCTGCCGCGAATGGGCGCTGAATTTGCAGTTTTGATTTTCCTCACGTTGCAGAAATCAGCGAGGAAGTCGGTGCGATAGACCGTGATCCATTTTAATTGGAAATGCGAGGGGACCGTGGCTCGTCACGTGCCGGCCAGCCGATGAGCAACCACGCTGTAGACGAGCGGGCTGAATGCCATTCCGATATGGGTGGCAGAAACTTCAAAATCCACTCTCGGGTCGCCCGTCATGCACACACGCCAGTCCACCAAGCCGTCTGTCTTCGTGTAGATTGCGGTATTGCGTACCGATTTCGGCAATTCTCCCTTCAGTGACTCCACGAAGTCGCAGGTGCATGTGGCCGTGTAACAGTCCGGCAGTACGCCGCGGCCATGGTGCGCGAGGATCTGCTTGCGCACCAAATCAGCAAGACGCATAACCCCGGCGTGTCCGGCAAGCCCTCGAATCGGCGCCCCCAGAGTAATCACCGAAGCAATACGCTCAGGCATCTGCGCTGCGGCTGCGCGAGCCAACGAGCCACCGAGACTGTGACCGATAAGATGAATTTTGTCTTGGCTCGACTCGTTGGCCTGCTGGATGGCAGCATCCAAATTTCGCCGGATTAACAGGTTGGGACAGTCGGCGTTCCAACGAATTCCGGAATAAAATGTCTTGTAACCAATTCGTCGTAGCCAAATGGCAAACTGCGTCAAGTAAAGATCCGAGGCCAGGAAACCCGGAACCAGCACCACCGCCGATCCGTCTCCGTGAGGGACGCCATATCCCCAGTAAACCGGTGAAACCTGCAGGAAAGCCAACTCTACTCCTGCAAGCCACTCCTGCCAGAGAGGCGACTGTATGAATTCCTCTTCCTTGCGGTGCGAGGGGCGCCGAGTTCTCATTCGCATGTCAGTTTACCTGACCCTGCCTGCCATGCAAGGAGCGCGTGCTGACCACATTGTGGAAAAGATATCGTTCTGCCACCGATCCTTGCCGTTGCCGGCAAGGATCGGCGGGACAGCCGGTCGGGATGGATCCGGCGCCCCTTTAGGCAGAATCCATTTGGGATAGGCCCACTCAGGCAACGGCCTTGTGTGCTCCAGCCATTTGCTTCTTTGCAGGATAATGGGCTCTGCGCTGAGTACGAGTGCCGTTTCTGCCCTTTTCTCGACTTGCTCTCTTCATCGGTCTCGTTGCCAGTTCCAGTAATGATTTTTCAGCGGCCACGATGTTTGCCACGCTTTTCCCCGTCAGTTCTCTTAACAACGGCCGCGCTTCCTGCTGTGCCGCCTTTTTGCCTCCGCGAGCAACTTCCACCGTCGCCTCCAACTGATCAATGGCCAGATCCAGGAGCTTTTTCTGAGTTTCGATATACTTGTCCACTCCCTCCCGCGCCACCGTCGTCAATACTTCGATCCGCTTCCGCGGTTCCTTGTTCGTTCGTTTGCCGCCCTTCGCCGCCGCCCTCACCTCGTGCGCGGCCAAGTCCAAAAACTTCTTCTCACGCTCCACGAATCCTTCGATTCCGCGCCGCGTCAGTTCTACTACACTCGTCGCGGCCGGCATCCCTTCGCCCTTCTGATAGGATTCCGCAAGGGCGTGCGCCTGTTCTGCTGTGACATCCAACATGCATTTCTGCAACGAAATTAGTGTGTCCACCCTGTGGCGCAACACCTCGGACATGGTTCCCGCCATCACAGGAAGACGAATCCCTTCCTTTACTGCGTCGAATGCCAGCGCAGTCTCGTCGGCAGCAAGGTCCAGTAGGATTTTCCCAACATTGGTCAGGTTCCTGACACCCGTCGCGGTAATTCCGACCATGGAAGCGCCAGGCCGGAATCCCGGTTTGCCAATTCTCTCTCGCACCATCCCAACCAGCAGCGCCTTCTCGTGGGCCGCCAAATCCATGAGGATCTTTTGCGCAGCTACAAAGCTATGCACGCCTTCACGAGCCCAGCCCATCAGTAAACCATCGGGCGAGGCCACGTGCGGCGCTTTCTTCATTCTCGCCGTCATGATTGATTCTCCTCTCGTACTTCGATATACTGCACTGCAGTATACAGCTTCACTCTACGTCCGGCCCACCACCGTGTCAAGTTGTTTCGTGGAGTGTGGCGGATCCGCTGCTTCTCCGGAGGCCCCTATGAAAACTCTCGAAGTTCTCCTAGGCGTGTGCGGCCTGGATCACAGTGACCTGTTCTTTAGGAAGCGGACAACACTCTCATTCTTCTTAGGAACCCGATCCATTACTGGCCCGGTGTCTGCGCGCGGTAGTAAGTAAGAATGATGAAATTCGAGCGAATGTTCTTTTATCGTGCAGTTTTCTCAACGGCAAGACAGACGTAAGTTCCGTCAGAAAAGAGGTACTGTTTTATGAAATCTCCTTCACCGACCATTCAAGGAGTTGAGTTTTCTGCTCACCCACATCCCCAGCAGGATGTCGTTCTAACTCCAGCCGCTCTTCAGTTCGTAGTTGAACTGCAAAGGCATTTCAATCCCAGGCGCATCGAACTTCTCACCGCTCGTAGGGAACGTCAGAAAAGGTTGGATGCCGGAGAAAAGCCGGACTTTTTAGTGGAGATGAGAAAGATACGGGAGTCGGATTGGATTGTCGCTTCAATTCCCAAAGATCTGCAGGACCGTCGAGTGGAGATTACCGGCCCGGTAGAACGAAAGATGATCATTAACGCCTTGAACTCGGGCGCAAAAGTGTTCATGGCCGATTTCGAGGATTCCAACACACCCACTTGGGCGAATGAGATCGAGGGGCAAGTCAACCTCATGGATGCCGTGCGTCGATCCATCACTTTCTCCGATCCTGCGAGCGCTAAGAACTACAAGCTCAACGAACGCACGGCAGTGATATTTGTGCGACCGCGCGGATGGCATCTCGAAGAACGCCACGTTCTTGTTGATGGCCAGCCAATGTCTGGTTCGCTTTTCGATTTCGGCTTGTACTTTTTCCACAACGTCCAGGAATTGCTAACTTCCGGCACAGGTCCCTACTTTTATCTACCCAAGCTGGAGAGTTATCTGGAAGCCCGGTTGTGGAATGACGTTTTCGTCTTCGCGCAAAAGAAACTAGGGGTTCCGCACGGGACTATCCGGGCAACGGTTCTGATTGAGACCATCCTCGCCGCCTTTGAGATGGACGAAATCTTGTATGAGCTGCGCGATCATTCCGCGGGATTGAATTGTGGTCGCTGGGATTACATTTTTAGTTTTATCAAAAAGTTTTCGCGCGACCCACATGCAGTACTCCCCGACCGCGCGCAAGTAACCATGACTACACATTTTCTGCGCTCGTACAGCAAACTCCTGATCCAGACCTGTCACCGGCGCAACATTCACGCCATGGGCGGGATGGCGGCCTTCATCCCAATCAAAAGCGATCCTGTGGCGAACGAAAGGGCGATCGTACAGGTGCGAGCGGACAAAGAGCGCGAGGCCGGCGATGGTCACGACGGCACTTGGGTGGCACATCCGGGGCTCGTCCCCGTTGCCACGGAGGTATTTGATCGCCTGATGCCGACTCCGAATCAGATCGATAAGAAGCTATTGGATTTCCGGGCGACAGCTGCGGATTTGCTAGAGGTACCGCCTGGCGACATCACTGAGGCCGGCCTCCGCCAAAACATCGCGGTGGGAATCGGCTATCTAGAGGCCTGGCTTCGTGGCATTGGCTGTGTTCCACTGTTCAACCTGATGGAAGACGCCGCAACCGCCGAGATCAGCCGCGCACAGCTCTGGCAATGGATATTCCATTGCCGTCATTTAAAGGATGGCCGGAAAGTGGATCTAGGGTTGTGCGACGCTGTAGTTCACGAAGAACTTGCAAGATCCAAACTGGCCGTGGATGCTGCACGCTATACAGCTTGCGAAGAAGCGGCGCAGTTGATGCGTGATCTCATCCGTTCACCGCAATTTGTTGAATTTCTGACTGTGCCAGCATATCAACGCATCTTGAGCGAAGGTGGCTAAAGGGCCCGCCAGACGGGGTGTTAACGAATTACGGTCTTCCGCTGATCGGCTATGCGTAGTGCGGCTAAAGCAATGGAACCAAAAACCTCTAAATGAGGAGTTCACAGGTCGAGGGTTTCTTCGACGCAAATCAGAGTCCCTTTGATAGAGGTGCGGCAAACAAGGAGCAAAGACTCTTGGCAAGGGGTGGTGCGCTTTGCCTACTGACCTTTTGTTGCCCACTTTGGAACCAACCGCACCCTTGGGCAACATGACGCACATCGCCAGTGGCTCGGGAGATTCTTAGGATCGAAGGCTAAGGATGAATTCCTCGAACACTAACCCACTGTTCTCTCCAGGTAATTAACTTCATTTCTTGTTACTCAACGTAATTGTCCATTTTGGCCTGCCAAAGTGACTGTGCTCACATACATGGTCACATCATTGGAGTACACGTCCATCAGTGAGCTCCCGGAGTATCACTCCCCCGCGCTGACAGATAGGAGAGCTTATGATTACATTTGAACAGCAGGTGGCCGCCACCAAACAATATTTTGCGAGTCCTCGATTCGCCGGCATCGTCCGGCTTCACTCTCCGCGTGACGTTGTCGAGCAACAAGGCACGATCCTCAGCGACTACTCCGTT
Source organism: Candidatus Acidiferrales bacterium (assembly GCA_963748365.1). Classification (GTDB taxonomy): domain Bacteria; phylum Acidobacteriota; class Terriglobia; order Acidiferrales; family UBA7541; genus Acidiferrum. The sequence goes on along the minus strand of CAVVJG010000011.1, from coordinate 16,476 downwards.
GCTCGACAGGCAGCCGAAGAGTTCTACGTGCGCCTCCGCAGACTGTTCGAGCAACGCAAGCAGATCACGACCTTCGGCCCTTACTCGCCGGGTCAGGCGGTTACCTTGAAGCGGATGGGCATCGAAGGCATTTACTTGGGTGGCTGGGCGACCTCTGCCAAAGGGTCGCTCGCGGAAGATCCAGGTCCAGACCTAGCTAGTTACCCGCTCAGCCAGGTGCCAGACGAGGCAGCTGTGCTGGTCCGAGCACTTCTCACAGCTGACAAAAACCAGCACTTCGCGCGCACGCGAATGAGTGAAGAACAGCGAAAGTCGATTCCAGCGGTCGATTATCGACCCTTTATCATTGCCGATGCCGACACTGGCCACGGCGGGGATGCGCACGTACGCAACCTGATCCGCCGCTTCGTGGAAGTTGGGGTTCCCGGCTACCACATCGAAGACCAGAAGCCCGGAGCGAAGAAGTGCGGCCATCAGGGCGGTAAGGTTCTCGTTGCCGAGGACGAGCAGATTAGACGTCTTAACGCGGCCCGGCTGCAGCTTGATATTATGCGGGTGCCAGGTATCATTGTGGCCCGAACCGATGCTGAAGCGGCGACGTTTCTCGACAATCGTAGCGACGAGCGAGACCAGCCCTTCATCCTGGGCGCAACCAATACTGAGCTGCCGAGCTACCGGATTGGCTATCTAGCCATTCTGAGAATGCTGTTTGAACTGGGGGTTGAGGTCCATGGACACCTCCTGTTCGCCGTGTCGGAAACCGAGTACAAGGCTACCTTTGCTTGGCTTGGACAGGTTGGGCTCATCTCGATGATCACCGAGACTGCCTGGGGCCTCATGAATGCGTCTACACCGGAGCTTGAGGCTGCGCTCGAACGGATCGACACGCGCTATATGGAAATCTGGCAGACAGAAGCCGCGCTGAAAACCTATGGGCAGGCGGTCGCCGACGTAATGAAATCCCGCACGGACGAAGGCGAACATTACGACATGAGCATCGAGGAATGGCTCGCGTTCTCAAAACGAGCTTCCCTCTACGAAGCGCGCGAACGAGCGAAGGCAATGGGTATCGAACTCGTCTGGGATTGCGAGCTGCCGAAGACACCGGAAGGTTTCTATCAGATCCAGGGTGGGATCGATTATGCCATCGTCAAATCGCTGGCGGCGGCGCCTTTCGCGGACATTTTGTGGATGGAGACCAAGACGGCAGATCTGGAGGACGCCAAGAAGTTCGCGCAAGCGATCCACTCAAAATATCCTGACAAGATGTTGGCGTACAATCTGTCGCCGTCGTTCAACTGGGACACCACAGGCATGAGCGATGAAGAGATGAAGCGGTTTCCGGAGGAGCTGGGAAAACTGGGGTATGTCTTCAACTTCATTACTTACGGTGGACACCAGATCGACGGCATGGCCGCTGAGGAGTTCGCAACCGCCTTGAAGGAGGATGGGATGTTGGGGCTGGCGCGCCTCCAGCGCAAGTTCAGGCTGTTGGAGTCTCCCTATCGGACTCCACAAACGCTGGTGGGAGGACCACGGCTCGACGGCGCCTTGATGGCTTCGTCGGGACGAACTGCTGCAACCAAAGCGATGGGCAGGGGATCGACACAGTTCCAGCACCTTGTTCAGACCGAAGTTCCCGTTAAGCTGCTGGAGGAGTGGCTTGCAGCGTGGAGAAAGCACTGGGAGCATCCGGCGAAAATGCGGGTCGAGCTGCGTCCTCACACGGCCGGATCGGAGCTGCTGGAACTGCGTGTACTCGACGAGTCCAGTGGCGAAAAGCTCGCCAACGTCATCTTCGCAAGTCTCCAGGATCGCCGCGGCCGGAACTTTCTCTCGGTTCGCGACCAGAACAGGGTCGCACCGCTACAAAAGAAACGAATGATGACGCTCGTCCAATTGTTTTTGATCCACCGCTACAAAGCGAGCATCGTTCACTACGTTACTCCGACCGAAGACAACGAGTACCAAACGCTGAAGATGAAGAGTTTGGGGATTTTCTCGGACGTGAATACAGAAGTTGGGCAAATCATCGTGGCAAACGTCAACAAGCAGCGTGTCGCCGAGCTGGTTAAACCTGACCGGGTGGCCCTCTTGGAGATGATACAGAAAACGTCGCGGCAGTTCGTGCAGTCACCACCGGCAGCCGATCAAAGTGCTTAAGACTGTTCCCTTCCCACAAGAGGATGGAGACAGCCTAGTTGCTCGGATTACTAATCGCCATCTATCGTTTATCTTCAGTCAGGGGTCAACTCTTAGCTGGGGGGAGCGGAAGTAGCGAAGACGAATACTTTAAACTGAGAGGTCCCCTTTTTAGTTGTCCAGGAACAGCGAGTCATCTTCGTCCTACAATGGCAGGAGACATTGCCCGGGTATGAAAACTCTAACCCTTAACGATACTTACTTTGCCATCGTAAAACGCGGGTTGGCACAGGTGATGCTCGTTCGGGGAACCAACAAATGGGTTCCCACTAGTTCAGATGGCATTTTACCGTTATGTGGCCAGCAAGGCGCGGGTGCTCAGCCGCTGGGGTCTGACCAAAGGACACCGGCTAGCAATCCTACCTGGAAATCGGCCTGAATCGGCGGTTGCGGAGTTCGCCGCTCTCCTGTTGGGCGCAGTGGTTGTCCCTATTTACGCGACGCTGGCGCCACAGCAAACGGCGAATATTACATGCGATCCTGGAGTCAAGGTGACTGTCGTCTGCACGGAGAAGCATCTGCAAAAAGTACTTTCCATCAAGCATCAAACCGTCGTAGAACATGTAGAAATAATGGATCAACCGGAATCGACCGATGCGGTACACATGCGCTGGCTGCTGCATGCAGGACGGACGGAACGCGATGTGGAGATGGAGGACCGTGCGCGCACAATCAATACTGACCACTTAGCCTCCATCATTTACAACTGGGGAACGACGGGCGACTCGAAAGGTGCACAGCCGAGTCACGTCAATTTTAGATCATATCTCCACCACTCGCTTGAACGCCTTGCGGAAGGGGTTAAATTCCCGGCAGGGGGTACGACATTGGGGCACTCGGTTTTGGGAGCTTAGACCGGCCGGTGGCCCAAAGACTAAGAAGGAGGTTGGCAGACTATATTAGAAAAGATAGAAGGGTGGTCAGAGCGGGGGCGAACGAGTTCGAAAAACTCACGAATCATGAATTTAGTTGCGTGTTCAGTACAGCCTGCTTAACTACAAGTTGCGACGCCGCAAGATCCGGAGTTTTATCGTAGCCGTTTCACACCCGAGCTCGACAAGAAAAGTCGGCGGGAGAAGGAGGCGTGTGATGTTGAGAAACGGTATGAATGATCAGGTGTATGCAAATCCCCAAGAGTGCACTGGCAGACTTAAAAGAAGCGCTCGAAAACATTCCGGTTGCCCAAGTTGCCGCAATGCGCGATGAAATCAACCATTGGGCAGACGCGGTTGACGAAGATCGGAGTGACTCCTTTGATACGAGTTGGGAGACTGTTAAAGATTGGAAGAAATTCAAAAATGGTGTGTTCGAGCCGCTGTTCGAGGCCTGTGAGGAGATTGGTGTGGCCTATCCTATTGAATATGCCGGGTTGATCCTTGGGTGGCTGATCCGACAGGAGATCGTCAACCGAGCGGACGAGTGGCTGTTCAACAAGAATCCCGAGGTACACAGGAACCCGGAGGAAGGTCAGCACATGTGGGGCACCTTCTATCAGAAAATGAATCCAGAAAGTCGTGGTCGTGAACCGATCCGAACGGCAGAATGTGTTGCTCCTTGAACGCGCGGCTGGAACCCGTCTTGAATATGCCGACATGAGAGAGACATGATCAGGACAAATGTTACGAGTTTTGCCGCCAGCCGAGACTCGCGAAATTTGTGATTTTGATGAGGCAGCAACGGTCAAAACTCGCTTCGATAGTCTCCACAATGAGAGACGCTCATTTGGCTATGGCAAGTGCACCCCCAATGATCGCGTAGTCGCGTACTAATCTATTCTTCCGGTCTCATAAGAGGCACCTCATTCAACGGAAGTTTCCCTTTTGATTCTCTACCATTCCTACACTAAACTTTTCTGCTGCAAAGATCTGCGATACTCTGCAAAGTTCGTTTCTCCTCGGAATCAGAACCTAGGCCCGACCAGTAGGCGAGAGCGACAAGGACTGATTCGACTAACTTCGGCTTTGTACTTAATTAGGTAATCGCTCGCGTTGGCCGTGTAATTGTCGCGCGGTTTTTTTTCGCAAAAGCACAAGCGGGCCCTGCCCGCGATCTCCTCTGATCCATGTTGCTCAATCAGCCCAGCCGGTTCAGGCCGTCCACGTAGGCTCTTGCACTGGCCTCGATTATGTCAGTTGAAGCGCCGCGACCCACGACGCGGAGGTTGCCGATCTCCAGGTGAACAGTAACCTCTCCCATTGCTTCGGTGCCCTCGGTTACCGCTCGAATGTCATAGCGCAAGAGTTTCGCCTCGATGGAGGTGAGGCTTGCAATCGCCCTGTAAACAGCATCGACCGGTCCGTCGCCAACCGAAGCTCCTTCCTTCAACTTCCCTTTCACCAACAGCCGCACGGTTGCAGTCGGAATCGCTGTCGTACCGCTGTAACTATGCAGGTATTCCAGCTTCACATTCTGTTTGACCGGAGGCAATTCATCGTGAACCAGTGCAACAAGGTCTTCATCCAGCACTTCCTGCTTCTTATCCGCCACGACAAGGAATCGGTGGTACATGCAGTCCAGCTCCTGCTTGGAGAGTTCGTAGCCGAGTTTCTCGAGCCGTGCGCGAAGCCCGGCCCGGCCGGTGCGCGCAGTCAGGACGACCCTGCTTTCCGTCAATCCAACGTCTGCGGGACTCATGATTTCGTAGGTCTGACGGTCTTTCAAGAATCCGTCCACATGGATGCCGGAACTATGCGCAAACGCATTCGAGCCGACGACGGCTTTATTGGCGGGAACCGGCATTCCGAGCATGTCCGCCACCATGCGGCTTGTGCGGAAGAACTCGCGAGATTCGACGCCGGTGCTTATTCCGTAGTAGTCGGCGCGGGTCCGGATACCCATGACGATTTCCTCCAGGGCAGCGTTGCCGGCCCTTTCGCCGATTCCGTTAATTGTCCCTTCCACTTGACGCGCACCATTACGAATACCTGCCAGAGAGTTCGCCACCGCAAGACCAAGATCGTCGTGGCAGTGGACGCTGATGGTTGCGCGCGCAATGTTTGGGACGTTCTCGGAAATGCGGCGAATCAATTCACCGTACTGCTCGGGAACTGTATAGCCGGTAGTGTCAGGAATGTTGACGACCGTGGCGCCCGCGTCGATGACCGCCTCCAACATTTCGAAGAGGTACGAGGGCACGGCGCGGCCGGCATCTTCCGCGTAGAACTGAACGTCTCCAACACAGTTGCGCGCACGCGTTACAGCATCCACAGCCAGGACCACAAGCTTTGCCCGCTTGCCTTCGAGCGTCTTGCCATACCGCTCATCGCGGAACTTGCCCATGATGTGAATATCGGAGACACCGATGCCGGTGTGGATGCGGGGCCGCGTGGCCTTGGCGAGCGCCTTGCCGCAGGACTCGATGTCGGCGGCAACCGCACGAGACAGTGCGCAGATTGTGGGCCCCTTGATCTCCTGCGAGATCTTCCGGACGGCATCAAAGTCCTCCGGCGACGACGCTGGAAAACCAGCCTCGATAATGTCCACCTTCAGCCGGGCGAGCTGACGCGCGAGCGTGACCTTGTCACGACACCCCAAACGAGTCCCCGCTGCCTGCTCACCGTCTCTTAGAGTAGTATCAAACACCGCAATCTTTGACGTAGCCTTCATTTCCGCATCCTCGATGAATGTTTTGGACCTGTTTCGGAACGGAACTGTCGAATGCCTTTAGAATACCGCAGGAAGGCTGTCGGGAATGAACACATCGTAGGAATACTGAGAATCATTTGTTGTCGATCTGCAGAGATGATGAGGTTCGAATCGTAGCTCTCCTTCTTAGTGTTAAAGTGGCGGAGAACATTACACAGGATAATCTCAAGTTGCATTCGACTCTTCGATGCGCCGCGGCGTGACGAATCAGCCCGACCACCGACTCGTTCAACTCAGATCGTGAACGACTGCGCTTACGCCTGGAAGCTGTCTGCCGATCTTCCATTGGCGTCCCTGAATCAGCGGCTTCACCGATTTCGGCTCTTCTACACCAAACGGCCTCCCACAAATCAGACCTAAACGTCGCTGCGGCGCGGCGCTGTCCAATATTGGACAGCGCCGAAGCCAGCCAGGATGGAGCATACCGTCAGGGATAAGGCGATGACACTTTCTGAGAAGTCGCACGATTCGGTGCAGAATTAACGATAACTCGCATGAGAGCATGGCCACCAAGAAACTAATCCTATATCTCATCAAACCTTCGCAATATGACGATGATGGTTATGTGGTCCGCCATTGGCGTGGAGTTCTGCCTAGCAACACGCTGGCGTGCCTCGCGGGGTTGACAGAAGACGTGATCAGCGAGAAGCGCCTCGGTGACCGCTGGAAGGTGAAGGTCCACCTGTACGACGAAACCGTGGACAAAATTCCGGTGCGCAAGATCTGCCGCTCCGAGCACTGGGGCCTGGCGAAGACGATTGTTGGCCTGGTGGGTGTGCAAACGAATCAATTCCCACGCGCCTGCGACCTGGCGCGGGAATTTCGCCGCGCCGGATTGACGGTGTTGATCGGCGGCTTCCACGTAAGTGGTTACCTGGCGTTGCTACCGGAAATTCCCTCGGACATTCAGCAACTGATGGATGAAGGCGTAACCATCGTCAAAGGTGAAGTGGAAGAAACCTGGGGCGACCTGCTGACAGATGCGGTGAACGGTCAGCTCAAGCCCATGTACGATTACCTGAACGCCAAGCCGGACCTCTATACCAAGCCGATTCCTGCGATTCGCCGGAAATACCTAAGGAAATTCGTAGCGTCGAATTTCGGCACGCTGGATTGCGGACGCGGCTGCCCGTTCGAGTGCACGTTCTGCACGATTATCAATGTGCAAGGACGAAAGATGCGGTTCCGTTCGGCGGAACATATCGGAGAAGCGATCCGGAAGAATTATTACGAAAACCGCATCACGTTTTACTTCTTCACGGACGACAATTTCGCGCGCAACAAGAACTGGGAGGCGATTTTCGATCAGTTGATCAAGATTCGCACCGAGGACAAGATTCCGGTCGAATTCATGATGCAGGTGGACGTGCTGTCGTGGAAGATCAAGAATTTTGTGACCAAGGCGCAGCAGGCCGGGTGCATCAACGTGTTTATCGGAATGGAGAGCGTTGACCCGGGGAACCTGGCCGCGGCTGGCAAGAAACAGAATCAGGTCAGCGAATACCGCCAGCTCATTCAGGCCTATCGCGATTCAGATATTTCCGCGCATGTCGGCTACATTTTGGGGTTCCCGTTCGATACGGTGGATTCCATTCGCCGCGACCTGAAATTCCTGATGGAAGAAGTGCGGCCGGACCACGCCTCGTTCTTTATCCTTATGCCGCTGCCCGGTTCGATGGACCACCTGAATATGAAGCGGCGCGGCGAGTGGATGAATCCGGATTTCAATTTGTACGATTCGCAGCACGAGGTGACGCACCATCCGAACCTGAAACACGGCTCGTGGAAAGAAGCCTATTTTGATGCGTGGCGCACGTTTTACAGCCTGCCAAACATGAAGGCGATTTTGCAGCGGGGCTCGCGTGCCAATTACTGGAACAATTTCCTGCGCTTCGTCTGGTACAAAAATTCTATTCAGACCGAAGGCCGGCATCCGATGATGTGCGGCTATATCCGACTGAAGGGCCGGACAGAGCGGCGGCCGGGATTGCCGGTGCTGAGACGCTGGGAGTATTACACCATGCGGCTTCGGGAGATTCGCGAACACCTGCGAGGCATGCTGCGCGTGCTGGTGGAGATGGAAGAATTGTGGCTGCAGACTAGGCATCCTTCCGCGGCGGAGCAGCGTGTGGTGGAAGAGTTGACCAAGCTGCGTGAGAAGTATGGTCAGCTCAAAATCTCCGACTTCCAGACAGCCTTTCAGCGCGCCAAGCTGCACTTCCCCACACTCCAAGTGCCCTCCAAGCTCACACTTTTCTGGGCCAAGTGGAGTCCCTTGCTTGCTTCCAACAAGGTTTATACCCGTGCCGATCTCGATGCCTTCTGGAACACAGTCCGTCAACGCTGGGCCGAGCGTCGCCTCTTCCGCATCCCTGTCTTTATGGTGCCGCTAAACCTCTCCCGCGACGTTCAACTCTCTCTCCTTTTCCTGTTTCACATGAGCAGGGCCGTCTAGCGCTCCCTTCATCCCCCTCCGCCAGTGAGTCACGAGCGCTGCACTTGCTTTCATCTCAACTGTTGTCGGCCAGACGGAAATCATTTCGAAACTCTTTTGCGCGAACCCCTAGCCGGGCTTTGGACAACTCGTCGGTAAACCAGAAACTACAACAGATTGGCTACCAAGACACTCGCCAGTGCCTGATTGAGGTCTTAACTAGGCCGGCCTGGCGACGGCCCGAGTAGACTGTTCGGTGTGCACCCTAACAGTGCTCGGACCGAAGGAGGCCTAGATGCGGGTTATAGGATGTGATTTACGCGTTCGTCAGCAGGCGTTGGCGATGCTGGCGATGTAACTAGAGGAACGGTAAAACTGGCATCCCCTCCTCTGCTGAAACTCAAAACTCAAATCAGGGGTACATTATGGAGAAGTGAACTATGCGCTCTCCTTTTCTGGTGTCAGTTCTGATGTCGGTTTCGGCGATCCTTCAATGCAACCCGCTGCAATCCATGGCAATGGTCGAAGAAGGTATTCATTGATAATGCGGGGCTTGTTCAACCTCCTGCAAGGCATTGCAATTCAGTGCAAGGTGTTATACAAAACTTAGGATCTTGTGGGGTAACACCCGTGGAGGTTCAAGTCCTCTCTCCCTCACCATTTTTTCCCTCGAATATCGCCACATAGACTTTCTGTAGATTCATACCGGAGTGATCTTCATGATTGAGCACAACATTCGCGAGGTTCTGAGCCTGTATAACCCCTCCAATCCACTGGAACAGGCTTACACCATCCCCGCTCCGTGGTACTTCGACACACGAATAGAAAAGTTGGAGAGCGATAGCGTCTTCGCGGCCAATTGGCAAGGAGTGGGCCGGCTGGACCAGGTAAAGGAACGCGGACAGTTCTTCACCATCGATGTAAACGAAGAACCGCTCGTGGTCGTGCGCAGCGACGACGGCAACTTGCGAGCCTTTTACAACGTATGCAGGCATCACGCCGCAGCCGTTGTGCCGGAACAGAGTGGATGCACGAAACAGTTTCGGTGCCCTTATCACGGATGGACCTACGGCAACGATGGGGCACTGAAGGGCATGGTTGAATTTGAAGGTGTCTGCAATTTTGAACGCGCGGAGAACGGCTTGGTGCCGGTGCGCCTCGACGTTTGGGAGAATTTCGTATTTGTCAATCTTGATGGGAAAGCCGCGCCTCTTCGCGAATTTCTCGGCAAAGTACCCGAGATAGTTGCGCCGCTGAAATTGACCGAGAAGCTGCATTACTTCGACCGGCGCATTTATACCTTGAACTGCAACTGGAAGGTGTACGTCGACAATTATCTCGATGGCGGCTATCACGTTCCGCATGCGCACAAGGGTTTGAGCAGCGTTGTGGAGTACACCAAATATACGATCGAGAATTTAGAACGCGCGTGTTTGCAGTCCAGCCCGCTGGATTCTTCCGGCGCATTAGAATCCGCCATTGGCTCCACGCGGCAAGGTCACGCTTTCTACCTTTGGATTTATCCCAACTTCATGATCAATGCATATTCCGGCGTGATGGACACAAACCTTGTGCTCCCTCTTGGCGTGGACAAGTGCGCGGTCATTTTTGACTATTACTTCGCGGACATCAGTTCGTCAGCGGGAAAACACCATCGGGAAAGCATCGCCGTAAGCGAAAAGGTTCAAGACGAAGACATGGCGATTTGCGATTCAGTGCAGCGGGGTCTTTCTTCGCGAGCCTACGTTGCAGGCCGTCTGTCCGTGCGGCGTGAAGCCGGAGAACATCTCTTCCACCGCTTGCTTCATGCGGACATGAGCAAGGCACTGGAGCGTCCCGTCGCCGCGGATTGAGCGCTCACTCCGTGTGCTTGTAGCGCGTCTGCAGCGCTTCGCCCATTTCCTGCTCGAGCACTCCCTTAGATCGCAGCGGCCAACTGTTCGCGGGTTGCGTCATAATCTTGTCGGTGGACTTCCCTTCTCCCTGAAAATGAGCGCTAACTTGCACGCGCGAATAGCCGTCGGGCAGTTCCGTAGTGCGCACTGTGACCGCGGCTTTGCCGCCGCTAAATTCCACCGGTTCTACCAGCACTTTTGTGTCGCCGTACTTGGCCAGTTCTTCTTCATTTAAATAACGGACGAACGTCCAGGTATCTTCGGAAGCATGATTTTCCCCTGTGCGCCATTGCAGTTCACGCACGACCGACTGCAGGAACTCCTGAATCTCGATGGGCTCACCTTTTACTTCCAGGCACGTCGGAGCAGGGTCAGGGGACAACGGATGCTTGGATTTCTTAGCGGATTTGGTTTTGCTGCTGGGAGCCAGAACCGGATTTGCCGTGCAGGCTCGCGTATTCGTTGTACTCGGCGGAACGCTGGCAGCGGGTGTACCCATTGTCTGAGCGAACAATTGAGCGGGAAAGAAAGCAAATAAAGTGAGGAGAAGTTGAGCAGGAGTGACAGGCAACCAGAAGGATCGAGAGCTTCTCATGCTAATGAGCCTACCCGAAGCGCCAGTCTTTGGCACTCCGCCGGGAATTGCTGTTGGTAATCAGCCATCTATCCATTCCAGTTGGTGGCAGCTCCGAAAAAAGTTGCGGTTGGCGCAACGTGCGCGCCTCGGCTCAGTTTTGTATCATTCCAACATGATTCTTAGGGGGCAACGGATGTTTCTTGGGCTCAGATTAGTGCGCGCACAAGTGATTCTGGTTTTCGCGGCTGCGTTTCTTGTTTTCAGTGGTACCACCCTCGCACAGACGGCAACTGCTCCGGGACACAAATTACCGACGATTCCGTTTGAAAAGTACAAGTTAAAGAATGGACTGGAAGTCATCCTCTCTGAGGATCACACGCTGCCCCTGGTCTCCGTAAATATCTGGTATCACGTTGGGGCCGCCAACGAAAAAGCGGGACGCACCGGTTTCGCCCACCTCTTCGAACACATGATGTTCGAAGGCTCGGAACACGTTGGTGCCAAAGCGCACTTCAGCTATTTGGAAGGCGCGGGAGCAACGGACATCAATGGTTCCACCGACTTTGATCGCACGAACTATTTTGAGACGCTTCCGCCGAATCAACTGGATCTCGCGCTCTGGCTGGAAAGCGACCGCATGGGTTACCTGCTCGGCAAACTCGACATCCAAAACCTGGCCAACCAGCGCGATGTAGTGCGAAACGAACGACGGCAAGGTACTGAGAACACGCCATACGGACTGGTGGAAGAAGGCTTGATCCACCAGCTTTTTCCAAAGGATCACCCCTTCTACCCCAACGTGATTGGTTCCCACGCCGACGTGGAAGCCGCCAAGCTCGAAGATGTTCGTGAATTTTTTCGCCAATACTACACGCCAAACAACGCGACCTTGGTGGTTGCCGGAGATTTTGACAAACAGCACGTGCAGTCCGCGGTAGAGAAATACTTTGGCAGCATCCCACAAGGGCCGCCCGTCCCAAAGGTATCAGTAAACACGCCGCCCGTCACGTCAGAACGCCGCGAGGTCGTGACTGATCAGGTGCAATTGCCGCGCATTTATATGGGTTGGATAACGCCGCCAGCGTTTAAGCCGGGCGACGTGGAATGCGACCTGTTCGCGACAATTCTGGCCGGGGGTAAGAGCAGCCGACTCTACAAAACGCTGGTCTACGAAAAGGAAATTGCCCAGGACGTGAGCGCTAGTCTTCAGGGCACGCAACTGGGCTCCATCTTCGAATTGGAAGTCACCGCAAAGCCGAATGTTAAACTCGAAGACCTCGCAAAAGGCCATTGACGCGGAGATTGAAAAAATACGCGTGGAGGGAGTCACCGCCGCGGAAGTTGAACGCGCCAGGAATGTGACGGAAACTGCGCTGGTGCGCGGCCTCCAACGCACCAACGGCGTGGCCAATCGCCTCAATTACTACAATTGGTACGCGGGCACGCCAGACTATTTTTCACAGGATCTTGCACGCTATGACGCCGCCACGCCCGCCGAGGTTACCCGCGTGGTACAAAACCTTTTTAAGAGCAACGCACGCGCAGTGGTTTACGGCATTCCCGGCGAAAAGGTAGTTACCGAAGTTCCCAAGACCAGCGACGAAGAAAACAAGAAGCAAGCCGCAGCCGCCGGCGAAAGCAAGAGTGCCATGGCCGACGAAGACTGGCGCGCGAAGCCGCCCGCACCCGGTCCAGCGCCAAAGTTCACCTTGCCCGTAGCCAAGCAGGTGAAACTGGCGAATGGCCTCTCTGTTCTTCTGGTGGAACGCCACAATCTTCCACTCGTTTCCGCCACGCTTTTCTCCCTCAGCGGCAGCGAATTGAATCCGCTCGACAAACCCGGACTGTCTAGCTTCACGGCCAACATGCTGGGCGAAGGTACTACAACGCGTTCCTCGCTGAAATTTTCCGACGACACCGACCAGATCGGCGCCACCTTCGGCTCAGAAGCCGGATACAGCAGTGCATTTCTGGAGCTCAGTGCCCTCACCTGGAACGCTCCCGCAGGTTTCGAATTACTGGCCGACGCCACTTTACATCCGGCATTTGATGTAAAAGAGATTGAGCGACTGCGAAGCCGCCGCATCACTGCTGTGCTGCAGGAAGACGACGAGCCCGGTGCCGTGGCATTTCGCACCATCGGTCACGTTCTCTATCCGAGCAGTCCTTATGGTTATCCAGTTCTCGGCACCGAAGCATCGAACAAAGCCATCACTCGCGATGACATGCAGGCGTTCTGGAAACAGGGTTTTGTTCCCTCTAATTCCATTCTGGCCGTGGCAGGTGATCTTTCGGAGTCTGCGTTGATGGAACTTGCCAATAAATATTTTGGTGGTTGGACTGGCCCGGCATTCACCACTAAAGTTCCCATAACACCTGCACCACCCGTGCCGGCAACATTGATTGTCGACAAGCCGGGCGCTCCGCAAACATTTCTTGCTGTTACCGGCCTGGGCGCAAGCCGGACCACTCCAGATTATGTGCCACTGGAAGTCATGAATGCGGCGCTTGGCGGATTGTTCTCTAGCCGCATCAACATGAATCTGCGCGAAGAGCACGGCTATACCTATGGAGCTTTTTCGTCGTTTCAGTTCAGGCGCGGTGTTGGACCCTTTCTGGTTGCTGCGGGAGTGCGAACAGATTCCACCGCGCCAGCGACACAAGAGGTGCTCAAGGAAATAAAGCGTATCCGAGAATCAGAATTGAACGCAGAGGAGTTAACCAAAGCGAAGGATTCTTTCTCAAAGACACTGGTGGGCAATTTTGAAACCGTAGAAGCTACGGCTTCAACCATCGGTCTACAGGGTGTATTTGGATTGCCATTGGGCTATTACCGCGATTTGCCCGAGGAAATTACCAAGGTAAATTCGGCAAACACGCTGCGCGTCGCGAAACAATACCTGCATCCCGACGCGATGATTGTGGTGGCCGTGGGCGATCGAGCCGTTATCGAGCCGAAGTTGAAAGAACTACACGTTGGTGAAGTGAAGGTCGTTCAATGAGCAGCAGCTAACAAATAAGAAGGGCCGGTAGAATACCCGGCCCTTCTGTGCTTCTGCATACATTCCAACATGTCATCCCGCGCGAAGCGACGGGCCTGGTTTTTCTCAACCGCGACAGCTGCGCCGATTACAGGGTCTAGATCTTCTTGAAGAAGTGCACGACTTTCTTCCCGGCATCTTCCGTGTAATACACAGTGACTTTGCCGGTCTTGTCCGCACCCTTACCAATGCCCTTCGCCGCCGCCTCGGTATCATGCCCGGCCACGTCGAAAGTCTGCTCGGTACCATCAGCGGTCTTGACCACTACCGTTTTGCCGTCTTTTCCAACCTTGGTAACGGTGCCATCGACCGACTTCATTCCATCTTTGCCCAGCTTGTCGATTTCCACGCCGGTCTTTTCTGTACCTTTCACGGTGTAGTGCGCTACAACTTCGGAACCAACGGCAATACCGTGATAGGTATCCTTGGCGCCTGCGGCAGTATCATCCGCGCCGCGCACCACGGTCTTATCTACATAGTGGATGGTGTGTTCGGTTCCATCCGTGGACTTCACCACAATCGTTTTCGAACCTGCGTCTACCTTCGTCACAACGCCATGGACCGCCGACACCACCTCATCCGCAGCATGTAGGCCAGCAACCAACAGGGCCGCTACGGCCAAAAATCGAAGCATTGCTTTCATCTGTATTTCCTCCATCGTTCTTTGCAGGGTGTATCAGTCGTTCAAAAAGAGAGTAACGCAAGCATTGCGCAATTCCTAGTGTGATACCCAAAAATGGATTCCCGCGAATAAATTCTGCTGGTGGCAAGGTGATTTCGATTTCAGTAGTTGCTCTTGCTGCCCTGTTTTTTCCATTTTTTGCTTCCCTGCCGCCTGGATTGCGTGCATGCTGTTCTGTTCGCAGTCACCCTAGGAGGCCCCGTGTCCAGTCCCAGCCGTCGCGATTTCCTAAAACTCTCCACCGCCGCCGTTGCCAGCGCCGCCGTTTCCTCGACCTTGCCAGCCCTGGCCGGCGTCGCCGCGCCCGGCGGTGAAGTGCGCGCTTGGTCCACCTATGGCGCGCGCCGGTTCGCTCCAGAGAGCGCGCTTCGTTGGCAGCCAACATCCGTCTCGGCCGCCGATGCGATCACCCTCGATCCTACCAAGCACTTCCAGGATATTCTCGGCTTCGGCGGAGCGTTCACCGACGCCACCTGCTATATGTTCAACTCCATGCCCGCCAACGCACGTGAGGAATTACTGCACGAATTCTTCTCGCCCGACGCAATGAATCTCAACGTGTGCCGTACCTGTATTGGTGCCAGCGATTATTCAACGCGAGCCTATACGTATGACGACACCCCGCAACCGGATCCCACCCTTGCCAGCTTTAGCATCGATCCAGATCGCGCTTACATCATCCCTACCCTGGCTGCGGCACGTAGGGTCAATCCCGATCTCTTCCTGTTTTCCTCTCCGTGGACCCCCCCAGCCTGGATGAAAGCCAACAACTCCTTGCTAGGTGGCTCCATGCGCAAAGCCAACTACGCTCCCTACGCGCAATATTTTCTAAAATTCTTGAAGGCCTACCAGGAAGCCGGCGTCAAGATCAACGCCATCACGGTGCAGAACGAAGTCGACACCGATCAGGATGGCCGAATGCCCGCCTGTTTGTGGGGGCAGGAGTACGAGATCGAGTTCATCAAGGGGCATCTCGGCCCCGCGCTGCGCAGCGCCGGGATGGACACGAAGATTTGGGCCCTCGACCACAACTACAATCTGTGGGGACGTGCCATCGGCGAACTCAGTGACCCGGACGCCTATCGCTTCATTGAGGGTATCGCCTGGCACGGCTACGCGGGCGATCCTTCTGGAATGACCCGCGTGCACGAAGCTTTTCCCGAAAAGTCCGCCTACTGGACCGAAGGCGGCCCCGATTACACATTGCCGGACTATCAAACTGACTGGACGAAATGGTCGACTACCTACGCCGAAGTGCTGCGCAATTGGGCACGAAGTATTACGGCGTGGAATCTCGTGCTCGACGAGCAGGGTAAGCCTAACATCGGGCCTTTCCCTTGTGGCGGAGTCGTGACCGTGGATTCGCACAACAAAGCAGTCACGCGCAGTGGTCAATACTGGGCCTTCGCACACTACTCGCGCATGATTCAACGTGGCGCGAAAGTCTTCTCTACCACAGGTGGGTCAAAAGATGTAGCGCACGTGGCCGCGGAGAATCCCGATGGCACTCATGTGGCAGTGCTGGCCAACAGCGGCTCTGAACGCGCAGTTCAACTTCGTTTGGCTGGCAGCGCGCTAACCATCCAGATGCCGCATCAGTCCGTTTTCACGCTCGCCTGGAAATAGTTAGGAGGCGAGCGGTTCGTTGACGGGTATGGTGGTAGGAGGGGAGCAAACTGCCCTATTTTGCACAATTTTGGTGCAATGCTTAAGCTCGCGGCGCGAGAGCTTGAGTACTGAAGCAAACTTAGGAGATCCACTGTTGGCAAGTAATTCGCCATGCGCAGGATTTCTTTTTATAAGCTCGGTCATATTACTAGGATATAATTTCGCGTGACGAATCTCGCTCAGCGCCTAAGTAGCTCACGATTTCATTGCGCTGTAGAACAGGTTCGATGGAATTACTAACCTAAGTTCACGCGCCTAATTTCACAGATTACAGTCACAAATTTTCGTTCAATAAACGATGCTGTGCTTCGAACTTGTCCGATAAGCCGTAT
>CAVVJG010000010.1:0-30731 GCA_963748365.1 Candidatus Acidiferrales bacterium | reverse complement strand
AATAGCTATTTATCCTGAAAACCTAAATCAAAGAGCACCGTTCTGCCCTAGGCTAGAAACGAAATGCGTAACCAGTCGTAATGTAGGGACTGCCCTTGAATGAATAATACTGAGTGGAAATGACGCTGATTGGGAGGCTGCTTGGGGTCGTTGTAGGGCTGCAGATAGTGGATGATCGTGGTGCCGGCATTAAAGCGAATGACGGAATTGCGGGAAGCCGCGTACTCAACGGTGCCACCAAGGTCGAGAGCATAGCGCCACACCGATTCGTAGCTGGTGGTGCTACCAGGAACGAGAGCCTTGTCGTAGTGAATGAAGCCGTTCCGAAGATTGGAATAGATTCCCCAATTACCGATCGAGCGACCGAACTTGAATCCGGCGAGACCTTCCTGACCAGCGCCATGTTCGCCAAAGGAACCGGAGCCGGGGAAAAGATTGACGGCCGTAGTCGAACCAAGCGTACTTGGCAAGGCGATAACTGAAATCGAATCCGTAGCCCGGATAGAACTGCTTGCAGCCTTGGCAGGATTCGCTGTCGAGGGGAAGCTGCATGGAGATGTATTGCGCCGAAAGAGCAAAACGCGGACCATCTTTCCACGCGGGACGCTCAGCTGGGTGAAGCGGACCACCAAAGGTCTGTTGGAAGGAATCTTCTTCGGGATAACGGAACCAGGGAGTCTTGCCTGCAAACAGATTGGCGAAGGTGTGGCTCGGCGCGAGAGACCCGCGCAGGATTTTGTATTTAAGAGCGGGACTATCTTTGGCGATGCGATCGACAAACTCGCGCTCGATAGCATCCTCCATAACAATCCAGCCCATGCCCACGACTGGAGTGATGACAAAATCAACCCAGCCCGTGTTGTTGGTCAGCGGCTTGTGAGGTTTATCGCAGAGAGTGCGGCCGCACCCCGGATAGTAGTAGTAACCGCCTTCATTGCCGAACGCGGCCTCGCTAAAGATGGGACCGATTTCGAAATAGGCTTCCCAGACCGTGGCCCAACCCATGGCTTTCAGCCGGCTGTTCCAATAGGTGGAAGATTTGCCGAAACGGGCAGAGCGGCCCTTAGGATCGTTATTCAGAAAAATGTAGCCGTAGACGGCACCTTCCATGGGATGACCGATGTAGTTGACGAGAAAATCATCGCCATCGCCCCAATGGTCCATATGGAAGTTATCGGCGGAGAGCCAGTAGTCATGCCAGAACGGCTTGTGGAAGAGGAGATAACGAGCGCCAGAGTCCATACCGAAGCGGAATGCGTGACCCGCTACGAGAAAGCCGAACGACTGCCAGAAAGCGGCTTTCAACTTTGTGCTCTCGTTGGGTGGCCTAGCTGACTGTACGGGCGTTACGGAGGTGCTCTCGAATTTTACGTCCACGACAGCAAACTCATTATTGGAGATCGTGGGGCAGGCGTAGAATAAACCAAACTGGACAGGTGACGAGCATGAAGTTGGGGGAAGCAGTAATGTGCTACTTGGCGGAACCAGGATGGACGGAGTGGAAACCGCTGAAGTCGAGGGAGGCGCGGAAATAGAGCCTGGGGAAGCGTCGGCGCTGACATTCAAGTTAAGACTGGGTTGGGCGAGGCGCAAATCTGGCGAGAAATTGAATTCTCGCGCCAACGCAAATTGGGCTTGGGGACTAGAAAGTAGCGATTGAGGTATGCTTTGAGCGAGCGTGACCCATAGTGGGGATACCAACCCCACTAGGAGAAGGATCACTCTTGGGGAGAGTCGAGGGACTCTATTCCATTTAAGTCGCTTGGTTGACATGGGTATTAATTCGTCTGTATTAGTCTGTCCTTTCAATTGCGGGAGTAATCGGATTAGGGATTAATCGAGATCAATCCTCGCTTCAGGGCAAATAAGACCAAGGCGGCGTTACTTGGAAGGTTGAATGATTGTTGGATGTGGTGTTTGTGGAACTCCACAGATTTCTCGCTCAGATCTAAGAGATCTGCGATCTCCTTTGGCGCTCGTCCCTCGCCGAGCATCTGAACAATGTCCGTTTGTCGCTGGGTCAAATTTTTTGAGAATTGCCGCGCCCTAGTCTTTGTTTCGATCCAGTCTCGGGCTCTCAGCTTGGGTGTCAAATAGTGCTTGCAGCCCAGAACATTATCGATGGCCTTCAGCAGTTCTTGTCCCGGCGAGCTTTTCAATACAAACCCGATTGGACCGAGTTCGAGAGTTGCAGCAGCGAGATTTGGATCATGCTGCATTGTAAGAAAGACAAATTTGATGTTGGGGGCTTGTGCTTTGATTCTGCGAACCGCATCTAGCCCGTTCAAGATTGGCATACCGACATCAGCGATTATTAGGTCGGGCCGAAGTCGCAGGGCTTCAGCCATCATGGCGCGATCGTGATGCACCAATCCTACAACGGTATATGTCTTTTCCAGATAGACCCGCAATGCCTCAGCGAACATCGCGTGGTCGTCAGCGATCATTAAACACGGGCGTTTTCCGTGCGCAGAAACACTTTCCATTAGCGTCCCTCCTACGCAATCCGTGCTGTATTTTCAGTCTAGGCTATGAGACTGGTCCTGAACCGATCTCCTGCGAAATGCCAGACCAGTTTGCGAATGATAGTACCTAAGCCGGTTAGCAGGAACTACTGTCAAAACTATCAGGCGGAAAGCTCAGAAGCACGATTTGGACCGAATATTCACTCAACTATTCGAGTCAATGCTTGTCAAGGCGGCCGAGAATGGCTGCCGAGGAAGCCGCCGATCAAGATTGGAGATCTGTCGCAATCTCGGAGGTTTGCTTCAGTAACTCCCCTATACGGCTACGGGCTTCGGCAGGCCAGCCGGAAGCATTTTGCTGGAGTTGGTCTAACTCGATGGCTAACAGTCCGAGACGTTGACTTATGTCATCGTGAAGTTCTCTGGCGATGCGAGCACGTTCCTGCTCCTGAGCCTCGATCAATCTGCGGCTCACGGCTGAGAGGGCTTGTTGGGCCTGCTTTTGCTCAGTAATATCGACACACGATCCAATGTAACCGCCAAATGAACCGTCCTGATTGACTCCCCCGTTTCTGTGAGCAGCGTTGCATGAGTGTGTCGAAACGAATGCCAGGAGACTCGTGGCTGTTTGATCCGGTCGCATGCAGGTGCTAACTCGCGGTTATATAGATTTTTCGAACTGAGTGGCGTGCCTTTCGGCGTCATGAAAACCAAATCGTCCGAGGCGGAAGAAGGTGCCTTTGAACGAAGAGTATTGCACGTAACAGCCTCTACATCGAGTTTCGGTTCCCGATAGCGGCATGAATCAGAATGTCTTTCGAATGCCGCAATCTGGCAGCTATGACAACCCCGCTGGCTCTGTGTGGCGAACGCAATAGCAGGCACCTCGGCGGATGAATGGATTGCAAAAGTCCAGTCAAATCCTAGGTTTTCCGCGGTCGTTTCATCCCTTTTGGTACTTTTGACAGTTTCCAGCGGCGCTCGGCCGTCCTACACTCCGCCCAACCGTAACCGATAAGAGGATCCGGCTCGAGACCCCCTCCCCGGAAGAATGGCTTCCCAAAGCTCGATTCTTTCACCAAGTCGACTGGATCCTCTTCCCCTAGCCGCCCGGACAGTTAGGACTCGGCTTACTTTCGCTCTGGGAGACGCACCTATGTCTGCTTCGGGGATTGCTGCTGTATCGGTGAGCCTAAGATCACACTTTCTTGACGGATTAGCTCCGGCTGCTCACAAGACAATCTTGGCAGCGGCAACGCAACGCCGATTCGCCGCTAAATCCGTGATCACAAACCAGGATCACCCTGCCAACCATCTTTTCCTGCTGACGAAAGGCTTGATCCGATTTTTCTTCGTTACTGATGAGGGCAGAAAACTTCTGTTTCAGTGGATCGGACCAGGAGACCTATTTGGTGGCCGAACTGTATTGTCGAGTCATTCTTCCTATCTCTTCAGCACCGAGGCGGTGACGGACGGCTCAATGTTTGTGTGGGATCGCCCCACAATCCGAGGCTTTGTGGAACGGTACCCCCAGTTGCTGGAGAACGCCTTGTTAACGGCGTCGGATTACCTGGCCTGGCACCTCGCGTCGCACATAGGCTTAGCCTGCCATACGGCGCGACAGCGGGTTGCTCAGGTACTTGTTACTCTGGCCCGGACGATCGGCGAAGAAGCCCCAGGTGGTGTGCTTCTGCAGATCACAAACGAAGAGTTGGCAAACGCGGCGAATGTCACGCCCTTCACCACAAGCCGCCTGATGAGCGGGTGGCAACGTGACCGTGCCATAGTAAAGCGTCGGGGCAAGGTTCTGCTCCGATCGCCTGAACGGTTGTTTTTGCGCATGGTCTGAACAAAGTTGCTTCCAGTGGGCTTTCGCTTGGAGTGCCCAGCCGCTCAGTTGTCTCGGCATTTGCGGACTCCGCGCGGACTTCAGTGTAACGGGGCTCACCCCGAATGGCTGAATTCTATCGCACTAGACAACAAGGCTTCAGTCAGTAGTCCGTAGCTTGCTCGACGCAAAGTTGTGTTATAGTCTCGCGCTCCTAATGGCCTCCCTTGAATCCGTTAAGCAAAAAGTCCTCAGGGCTGCACAGCACCTCAAGTCGCTCGAATCCGAAGCAGCGCGGAGCGCACCGGCCTGCAGGAACTTCTCGCTGCTGTCGAGCAACAAGGGCGCCCTTTCGACGCAATCCTGATCGACGATACCTCCAGGCTAACCCGAAAGCTTGCCGACGCGTTGAACCTGTACGAGCGATTGACGTTTGCAGGTATCCGCTTGGTGGCCGTGTCGCAAGGCGTTGACTCAGAAAGCTCTCAAGCTGAAATTCTCTTCGGTGTCCACGGGTTGATCGACAGCGTGTATTCCAGGGAACTCGGACTCAAAACGCATCGAGGAATGCAGGGCTGCGCGCTGAAATCGCTTCGCACTGGTGGCCGAGTGTTTGGCTATCGTAGCGTGCGTGATGCGGACGGAGTGAAGCTCGAGATCGTCGAGACCGAGGCAGCGACAATCCGCCGAATGTCCGAACTCTACAGCAAGGGCCATTCATTGAAGCGAATAGCCTACTTGCTGAACTCCGAAGGCGTGAAGTCACCCCAGCCACAGAAAGGTAGGGTGAGCCAGTCATGGTGCGTGTCCTCCGTCCGGCACATTCTCAAGAATCCCCGATACGAGGGACAGCTTATTTGGAACACAAAGCGCAAGGTGCGCGTGCCGGGAACTGGAAAGCGAATTTATCGACGCCGGCCGGAATCGGAATGGGTCATAACCCCTGCGCCACACCTCAGGATCGTTTCCGAGGAGATGGCTGCTGCAGTTCAGCGAAGGTTTGAGATAACTCAAAGGCTTTGGGGTGCGGGGGTTGAAGGAACCGGTCTCACCCGAGGTCAATCGAAGAAGGCTTACTTGTTCTCGGGCCTGATGGTTTGCGGTGAGTGTGGAGGCAGCATCGCGCTCGTCGGCGGCAGGGCCAAGACTTCGCGGTCGGAGTACGGTTGTTCTCTTCATGCGCAGCGAGGAGACAGCGTGTGCAAGAACGGCCTGCGAATCCAGCGGCAGCAATTAGAGGAGCGGTTATTAACAGGACTTCAAGAGCGAGTGCTCCGGGAAGAGTTCATCGACTACGTGATCGCCGGCCTGCAGGAAGAAATTAGACAGCGACACGACTCAGTGGAATCTTGGCTAAAGGATCTTCGTAGCGAGAAAGCGTGCATTGAGGCAGAGCTCAAACGCCTGGTGGAAATGATCGCGTCGGGGACCGCATCGACGACCGTCATGAGTGCGATTGCGGAACGAGAAGCCAGGCTGCGAGAGATTGCGGACAGAGCGATCGAGCCAGGGCCGGACTCGCTCCAAGAGAGGCTCGACGAACTTCGGACTTTTGCGGTTTCTCGCCTTGCACGCTTGCAGGAAGTGTTGACGAATCCGGCTGCGATTCACGAAGCGAAAGCATTGCTAGCCGAACAGATCGGCAAGTTCACACTGGAAAGGGTTTCGGATGGCGGGAAGTTTGGCTTCAAAGCAAACGGCCAAATAGACTTCTTTGGGGAAGGTGCGATTACACGACTGAGTGGTGCCGGGGGCCAGAATCGAACTGGCTACGCCCGCCTTTTCAGGGCGGCGCTCTACCACTGAGCTACCCCGGCACGTAATTTAATTAGTTTAGAGGCCACGCGGCGGAGTGTCAATTGAACCTGGAATTTTCAACAAACTGCCGATCCGATTACTTTCCCGCCACAATCCGGGTAAAATTGAATTCTCCCAGTGACTTTGGCTGTGTTGGACTACTGACAAATGACCACAACAAAGGTTAAATCCACCGAAGTAATTGCTGAGCTTGACAACCTCGCTGCCAAGGCCGCTTCCGCCGAGGCGCTTATGAAGTCGATCGTCACCCTGCTTCACGAAAAGCTCACCCGCTACAATTGGGTCGGTTTCTATATGCTGGAACTCAATGGCGATCCCAATATGCTGGTGCTCGGCCCCTTCTGCGGCACCATGACTCCGCACACGCGCATCCCGCTGAACCAGGGAATCTGCGGTGCGGCGGCCTCCAGCGGCAAGACCATCGTCGTTGACGACGTGAATTCCGACTCCCGCTATCTGGCTTGCTCGCTTGAAACTAAATCCGAAATTGTTGTTCCCGTTTTTGTGAAGGGCAAAGTCGTGGGCGAACTCGACATCGATAGCCACTTCCTGGCCGCCTTTGGCCATGAAGATCGCAAGCTCTGCGAACACGCCGCAGCCGTCCTCGGCAAATTTCTCGAAGCGCATTCCTGAATCATTTTGCGTCCCTACAGGTAAGTTGGCTGCCCAGATACTGATGCGGGGTAGGTGCATTCGATATCATTCCGCCGAACCACTGCCTGTGCCTCACCGTTGCGAATCGTCAATTTCCTTCATCCAGTTCCGATTCTTCAGCACTTCGCGCGGCCTCGTCCCATCCGGCGGGCCCACAATGCCATCCCGCTCCATCAGGTCGATCAAATGCGCTGCCCTGCCGTATCCAATACGCAAACGCCGCTGCAGCGTTGATGTTGAAGCACGTCCCGCTTCGCATACCACCCGCACCGCGTCCTGGAACAGTTCGTCGTCATCGCCTTCGGCGCTGCCAGATTCGCCGTCTCCACCACCGCCCGCCGCGCTACCACCCTTGCCATCATCTTCCTTCGGCGCTTCAAGAAGTTGTTCGTTGTACTTCGCAGGAGCTTGTGCTCGCCAGAAATCGCACACCGAGGTGATTTCGTCTTCCGACACCAGTGGGCCGTGAATGCGGTGCAAACGCGCCGATCCCGCCGGGAGATACAGCATGTCGCCCTTGCCCAGCAACGACTCCGATCCGTTTGAGTCTAGAATCGTTCGTGAATCCACTTTACTGGCCACACGGAACGAAATGCGGGCAGGGAAGTTCGCCTTGATCAACCCGGTAATCACGTCTACGGAGGGACGCTGCGTCGCCAATATCAAGTGGATGCCCACGGCACGCGCCATTTGTGCCAGTCGCGTGATGGACTCTTCCACATTATTCGTGTCCACCATCATCAAGTCCGCCAACTCGTCGATGATGATGATCAAGTAGGGAAGCGGCTTGTGTTCGCTCTCCTCCACCGTGGCAAACAACGAAAGCGATTGCTGCTTCTGGAATGTCCGGTTGTACTGGTCGATGTTGCGCACGCCGCGCTGCGCCAGCAATTTCAAGCGGTTTTCCATCTCGCGTGTGGCATTCCGCAAAACGTTCGACGCCACCTTCGGGTCCGTAACCACCGGCGCGATCAAGTGTGGAATCCCCTCGTACAAGTTCAATTCCAGACGTTTCGGGTCGACCAGCACCACCTTCACATCATCCGGCGTGCACTTATACAAGATCGACATCAGCAACGAATTGATGAATACGCTCTTGCCGGTGCCCGTTGATCCCGCAATCAGCAAGTGCGGCATCGAAGCCAGGTCCGTAATCCGGATCCGTCCGTGGAGGTCGCGTCCCATTGCCAGTGTCAGCTTGCTTGGCGAATTTGCGAACTCGGTAGCCTCGATAATTTCCCGCAATGCAATCGTTTCGCGTTTGTCGTTCGGCACCTCAATGCCGATCGTCGATTTCCCCGGTATACGCTCGATCAGAATCGATTCCGCTTTCAGCGCCAGGCACAAATCTTCCGTCAATCCGATAATTCGGCTGTACTTAATCCCCGCTTCCGGCTTGAACTCAAAGGTTGTAACTACCGGCCCAGGATTAATCTGCGTTACGCGCCCTTCCACGCCAAATTCGTGGCACTTCTCCTCGATTGCCCGCGCCCGCAACTTCAATTCATCTTCG
Organism: Candidatus Acidiferrales bacterium; assembly: GCA_963748365.1. Taxonomy (GTDB): domain Bacteria; phylum Acidobacteriota; class Terriglobia; order Acidiferrales; family UBA7541; genus Acidiferrum. Next base: position 22,453 of record CAVVJG010000010.1, on the reverse strand, counting down.
TCCAGTTTGTGGCTGCCTTCGCCTTCTCGCAGCAATTGCACGCCCGGCAGTTTGTAATTGGCATTCGTCTTTTCGATCTTTATATCCCCAGACTTCCTGGGTTTTTCCGGCTTTTCTTGATTGGCGAACAATATCGGCGCTTTATGTCCTGAGGCCTTCGCCTTGTCCTCGTCTTCTTCCTCCTCAAGTACTGCCTTCTTCCCGCGGAACACGTCGCCTTCATCTTTCAAGTGTATCGATTTGGCCGTTTCCTCCGCGGCTCCCGCTTTGCCTACAATTTGCGGAGCCACCGGTTTGCGTCCAGCCATTCGCCGCTCTTCCACTGCTCTCCTGTTCCGCCTCTGCTCGCGTTCGTCCTGCCACGCGTGCCAGCGCGCCTGCGTCTTTTGCAGAATTCCCAGCTTCTCCATCCGGCCTAACGGGCCCTTCGCTCCGCTAGCCCACGCATGAGCCCCACTGAACGAAAATTGCGTAGTCAGGAAAAGCGCAACCACAAATAAGGCGAGCGCCACGACCACCGCGCCTCCAAAATTAAATCCGCTCCTCAGCCCGTGAGACACTACGGTTCCCACAAGGCCTCCCGCAGGCACAGCTCCACGCACGTCAGGCATGTGCGCCATCGAGAGCAGGGAGGGCAGGGATAGCAGTAGCAGGGCATATCCCCCGAGTGTGGCTAGTTGGGAATCAATTCGCTGACTACGGCACCATCTGTATCCAATGATCCCGATCGCCACCGGTAACAGAAATGCCGCGAATCCGAAGATCTGGAAACACAAGTCCGAAGAGTATGCGCCAACCGGGCCGATCCAATTGTGCACGGGAACATTATCGGCGCTGGCAGCACTCACATTGAACGCCGCATCGCGAGGGTTGTAGGACAGCAGCGACAAGCCTAATAGAATGGACAAGGTGATACACAAGAATCCGATCAGCTCATTGAGCCGCTTGTTTTCGGTTGGAGTCAGGAAGCGCAAGAATATCTCCTCAGCTTTTGGGGAAGGCTGAGTGTCACGAACAGGCGCGGCGCTGATGCACTCTGTTCACGAGGAACGCCCAAATCATATCAAACCGCTCCTCCACCGCAAGTCCGACTTTCCATAACGGTGTCCATGTAGGTGCCTGGCTTCACCCCGGCCTGAAGAATGGACTTTACTCTAGATCCTTTGCTTTCTTGTTACCCCGCCAATCTCGAAGCAAAAAACAGCACCAAAATCCCCAACACAATCCTATAAATCGCAAACGGCCCGAATCCCCGCTTCCTCACCCACGCCATGAACCACGCTACGCTCGCGTACGCCACGATAAATGACACCACAAATCCAATTGCCAGCACGATCCATCCATGCGTATCAATCTCACCCACTCCAATCGGGTTCGCACCATCCCCGCGCAGCGACTTTAACAGCGTATATCCAGTTGCCACCACCATCGTCGGCATCGAAAGGAAAAATGAAAACTCCAGCGCCGACGCCCGCGACATCCCAGCTAACTGTCCACCTGCTATTGTCGACATGGACCGCGAAGTCCCAGGAAACACTCCCGACAGGATCTGGCAGGCGCCAACCCACACCGCTTGCCCCAAGTTCATATCTTCCATGTGCCAGGTGTGAATCGTCCCGCTTTTCGTTTGTTCCCCTGCCTGCTCGGCCTTTGCGTTTCTCGAATCGATGAACCACATCACAATCCCGCCGATTAACAGCGATGTCCCCATAATGGTCAAACTTTCCAGATGTTTTCCGATCAGCTTGGTCATCAGGAACGATGGTATCGCAGTCACTACGAAGGCGATTATCACCAGGCTCAGCGGGTGGGTCATGATCGTCCGGTCTCCCCGTTCGCCGCTGGGAAACGTTGACAAGAATTTCGCAATTCGCGTTCGAAAATAGATGGGCAGCGTAAGAATCGCGCCAAGCTGGATCACAATGGAATACATCTTCCAGTAACCGCTGCTCAAGTCGATGTGAAACAAGTCTTCCGCAATCCGCAGATGCGCCGTGGAACTAACCGGCAAAAATTCCGTAAGTCCTTCGACAATTCCCAGCAACACAGACAATAAGTAATCGTTCACCAGTGTGCTCCCGCTTTTGTAGTGGCCGCCCTCGCATCGCGAGACCGGAGTTTGAAACCCAGGGAGAGTCTTAGCTCCTTGGGGTCTTTTCTTCTGTTTTTTTGGAGCTAGAGCCGCTTCCGCATCTCATACGCGTCAACTCGGCCGAGATAATAACGTTTGATGACTGCTTCCGTACGATAACCGTGATGCTGCCAGAAGGCAATCCCGCTCTCATTGTCCACTGCCGTTTCCAACAGCACGGATTCAACACTATGAAACGCAAAATGGCCTTCTATTTCGCGCAACAACGCCGAACCGACACCAGCGCGCCGGTGGGTTTCCGCTATATCAAGTGTGATGATGTGGGCCAGCGGCGGATTCGCATCAGCCAGTACAAATCCAACAATTTTCTTGTTTTCTTCCGCTACCAGGCAATCCGCTGTTGGCAGGTTCAAGTAATATTGCAGCATCCACTTGCTGTAGCAAATCCCTGGAACGAAACAGGCTTGGTCTAATCTATGCAGAGCGGCAAAATCGCGCGGCTCATACTCTCGGATTACAGGCGGCATAACCTGAATTGCCACAGATTCGCACTCCTGCAGGCGTAACGATAATATTCTCTTACTCTGCCACCTCTGTGCTTCTTACCTCTGTGGCCTCTGTGTTAAAATCCGACGCTTCTGTTGGCGTATTAACTTACAACTTCACGGTAACCGTCTTCACTTCCGTGTAATTCGCCAATCCGTACTCGCCTAATTCGCGCCCGATGCCGGATTGTTTGAATCCCCCAAATGGCGCAGCCGCGTCAAACACGTCGTAACAATTCACCCATACCGTTCCCGCGCGTACCCCATCCGCAATGGCGTGCGCCTTGGTAATATCCTGCGTCCAAACCGCCGCTGCCAATCCGTACAATGACTTGTTTGCCCGTTCCACTACTTCGCCCAAATCCTTGAACTTCAGGATCGACATGACCGGTCCAAATATCTCCTCTTTCGCGATTTTCATATCGTCTTTGACGTCTGCAAACACGGTGGGCTCGATGAAAAATCCCTTATCACCCACCCGGTTTCCGCCGGCCACCAGGTTCGCTTTTTCGCTCTTACCAGACTCAATGTAGCTCATCACTTTGTTGAATTGATCCTGATCCACCTGCGGGCCCTGTTCGGTATTCTTGTCGAATGGATTGCCCACGGTACGCTTTTTCGCGCGCGCCACGCTCTTCTCCACAAACTCGTCGTAGCATTTCTCTTCAACAAATAGTCGCGACCCGGCGCAACAGCACTGCCCCTGGTTGAAGAACAGCGCAAAATGCGCACCTTCGATTGCCTTGTCCATGTCCGCATCCGCGAACACGATGTTTGGGCTCTTTCCGCCCAATTCCAGAGTCACGCGCTTCAGGTTCGATTCCGCAGCCCCCTTCATGATCAGGTGCCCCACTTCAGTCGATCCGGTGAACGCCACTTTGTCGACATCCATGTGCCGTGCAATAGCCCCGCCCGCTGTCGGTCCGTATCCTGGGAGCAAATTCAGCACGCCATCCGGGAATCCCGCCTCCAGTGCCAATTCACCCACGCGCAGAGCAGAGAGCGGTGTTTGCTCTGCTGGCTTCATCACTACCGTGCAACCTGCCGCCAGTGCCGGGCCCAATTTCCACGCCTGCATCAACAGGGGGAAATTCCACGGAATGATCTGCCCTACAACGCCTACAGGCTCGTGCTTTGTATAAGTGAAATAGCGCCCTTGTACCGGAATCGTTTTGCCTTGATTCTTGTCGGCCCATCCCGCGTAATAGCGGTAACACGCTATCGTCAGCGGCAGGTCCGCTCCCAACGCCACGTGATACGGCTTTCCGTTATCCAGAGACTCCAGCTCCGCCAACTCCTCCGCGTGTTTTTCAATCAAGTCCGCAAGTCGATACATCAATAATCCGCGTTGAGACGCGCTCATCTTCCGCCAGGCGCCCTTCTCGAATGCCGCACGCGCCGCCGCCACTGCCTTGTCCACGTCTGCAGCGTCCGCTTCCGCCACATGGGTGATCACCTCACCCGTCGACGGATTAATCGTCGGGAACGTCTTCCCCGACACCGAATCCACCCACTTGTTGTTAATCAAGAGTTTCGTCGCGCTGATCTTCACCTTTGGTTCGATTACGCTCATCGCTGTAGCCATCGCATTTCCTCCTGCCGGGTTTTTCTGGGTCACGCAAGCCTATACCCCTGCTCCGCAAGAATCAAGATTTCCTATCAGTTCTATCGGCGTATTTGATGGAATTTCCCCGTTCTTCGTATGAAGGGGCGGCTTTACGCCGCCTTCTTGCGTTACATCTTGCCGCTACTCCCACTACTTCAAGGCATTGCTATGGAATCCGCCTTACACCGTCGCCGTGGCCTGTTTCTCTCCATGCTTGTTGGTCACCACGACCGCCACGAACATACTTGTCACCAGCAGCAACGCCGCCAAGTAATACGGCGCACCCGGCAGATGAATGATTGCCGTCGCCGAGATGGCCGCCGCAAAAACCTGCGTAAACAGCAAGGGCCCCGCCATCCCCGTCAGCGCCCGCAATGAATTGATCGCTCCCTGCAATTTCCCCTGTGCATTTGGATCCACGCGTTGCGACATCAGCGACTGCATCGACGGTCCCGCCACTCCCCACAACGCAATAAACGGAATCGCCGCTAAAAATGTCCACCCGCTTGGCGCCAGCGCCATACCCACAAATCCCACGACCCCAAAAAGCAGTCCTGAAATCAAGCTCCACCGCTCGCCGAACCTCTTTACGTATGGGCCCACCATCCCGCCAGACACCACTGCGGCGAACACTCCTACAACCGCCAACGAGATTCCCACTCCGCGTGCCGTCCATCCATAACGAAATTCGGTATACAGCACAAAGACACTGGGCAACGACTGGTGCGCCAGATAATAAAATGTGTTGACCACCGCCAGCCCGCTCAATTCCGGGTGTGATCGCAATAACGATAGGGAACCGAGTGGATTGGCCATGTGCCACGCGGAGTCCGCTCGTTTTTCAACTGGAAGCGATTCCGGCAAGACGAACAGTCCATACAGAAAATTTGCCAGGCTCAATCCTGCCGCTGCCCAAAAGGGCGCGCGCAGACTGTAATGCCCCAGCAAGCCGCCCACCGCGGGTCCAACAACGAATCCGAGTCCAAATGCCGCGCCCAACAATCCATACCGCTTTGCGCGGCCTTCCGGTGGCGTAACATCGGCAATGTAAGCAAATGCCGTGGACACGTTCGACGTCGTTATCCCCGAAATAATTCTGCCCACAAACAGCCAGCGCAGCGTCGGCGCCATCGCCATAAAGATATAATCCAGCCCCAATCCCAAGCAGGAAAGCAGTATGACTGGTCGCCGCCCGAACCTGTCTGACCACGCTCCCAGTACCGGGGAAAACAAAAACTGCATTAACGCCCACGCGAATCCGAAATATCCGGTTATCGCGGACGCGCGGACCATGTTGCCGCCCTCAAAATTAACAATCAGATTGGGTAGAACAGGCGCAATAATCCCGAACGCCAGAAAGTCCAGCGTCACTGTAATCACAATAAAAATAAATGTAGCGCGCGAAGTGCTAGGCGGCATCGGCGCTCCAGCACCTGGGGCAGGGAATTGCCCACGTTCGCCTGTACTTTGATCAATATTCGACATTGGCGTTAAATCTTAACTCATATTCAACGGTGGGGCGGGTCAGTAATCTGTTAAGCTATGGTGTGAGACCGCTACCATGGCTAAAGAGTATGTAGAAAAACGCGAAGGTGGATATTGGATCGCCGGGAAGCGTGTTGCCCTGGACACGATCGTTTATGCATATTCCACTGGGCATTCCCCCGAATCGATCCAGGAGGCTCTCCCCGCCGTCACGCTTGAGGAAGTGTACGGAGCCATTGCTTTCTATTTGGCTCATCTCCCCGAAGTTGAGGCCGCCTTGGTGGAGGATGAACAAGAACTGATTCGGCTTCGCGCGGCTTCACGCGAAAAGCACCCCCTCCTTATAAGAAATTGGAAGAAGCTAGGCGCGCATTTTCCCTACAGAAACAAAAATGAAAGTTTGATTCCTTGCGGACGCGAATTTCATTAATTACATAGCCGCCGGAGTGATGCGTAGGGAGCCTCTCGTTGATTTTCAAACCGCCAACCAGGCGGATTTAGCGGCCAAGAGCGATTTGGAAATTCTGCAGATTGCGGCAACATCTGGGAGAGTGTTGGTTACACACGACCGGAAGACCATGCCTGCAGCTTTCGGAGAATTCATAACCCGTGCGTCATGCCCTGGAGTTGTAATCGTGCCATTGAAACTCGAATGGGCAAAGGCCATTGAAGACCTGCTCTTGATCTGGGCTATTTCTCAGGCCGAAGAATGGTCAATACTCTCGCCACTCTCCCTCTCTAAACTTCCAAAATCACCGGCAAAATCAACGGCCGCTTCGACGTGTGCTTGTTGATATAGCGCTTCAAATCCACGCGAATCTTTTCCTTAATTACCGACCAGTCCGCGCGCTCTTCCATATTCGATTGCTCAAACGTCTTCAGCACGATCTCTCGCGCTCCATTCATCAATTCGCTTCCGTTTTCGCTCATCAACCCGCGAGAAACGATTTCCGGCGCCGATTCCATTTTTCCCGTGTGCTTATCGATCGCAATTATCGGAATCACCACTCCTTCTTCCGACAAATGTTTCCTGTCGCGCACCACGATCTCTTCAATCTCTTCCAGCGAACCCGAATCCACCAGAATTCTACCCGCGGCCACCGGGTCGCGTCGCGCAACTCCATCCTCGGTGAATTCAATGCACTTTCCGTCTTCCAGCAGCAAAATCTCTTCCGATACCGCGCCCAGTTGGTGCGCCAACGCCGCATGACGGAACAAATGCCGGTATTCCCCGTGCACCGGAATGAAATATTTCGGCTTCACCAATCGCAAAATCAGTCTCTGCTCTTCCTGGCTTGCATGTCCGGATACGTGAATCGTTCCCGCCGAATTGTCGTAATACACCAGCGCACGCCGCCGGAACATGTGATCCAGCATCCGGAAAATCGCCTTCTCATTTCCGGGAATAATCCTCGCCGACAAAATCACCGTATCGTTTTCATCCACCGATACAAATCGGTGATTATCCACTGCGATTCGCGACAGCGACGACATCGGTTCCGCTTGCGAGCCGCTTGCCAAAATCAAGAGCTTCTTCGCTTCAAAGTTCCGGATATCCTGCGGCCGCACTACCATGCCGTCTGGAATCCGCAAATAGTTCAGGCTGTGCGCAATCTCCACGTTGTCGACCATGCTGCGGCCCACAAACGCAACCTTGCGCCCCACTCTTTCTGCAATATCGATCACCTGTTGTATGCGGTGTATGGACGACGCAAAACACGACAGAATCACGCGCCGCGGCGCCGACCTTGCCAACTCTTCAATCCGCGGCACAATCGTCCGCTCCGACGGCGTGAATCCCGGTCGCTCCACGTTGGTCGAATCGCTGAACAGCGCCAGTACACCCTCGTTGCCATATTTCGCAAACGTATGCAGGTCAAATGGCACATTGTCCACCGGAGTTTGATCAACCTTGAAATCTCCCGTGTGCATCACTACGCCAATCGGCGTGCGTATCGCCAGAGCCACGCAATCAATCGTGCTGTGCGTCACTGGAATGAACTCAATCTCAAACGGCCCGATCTCCACCAGTCGTCCGGGCGTAGTTTCCCGCAGCGTCGCCGATTGCAGCAGTCCCGCTTCTTCCAATCTTTTCTTCACCAGCGCCAGCGTGAATCGCGTGCCATAGATAGGCACATTCAAATCGCGCAAAATATAAGGAAGCGCTCCGATGTGATCTTCGTGTCCGTGCGTCAGCACAATCGCTCGCACGTGTTGCATGTTCTGTTTTAGATAGGTAATGTCTGGGATTACCAGGTCCACGCCCAGCAGTTCGGATTCCGGGAACATCATTCCCGCATCAATCACGATAATGTCGTCGCCATAGCGCAACACCATCATGTTCATCCCGAATTCGCCCAGCCCACCTAAAGGTATTGCTAACAGTGATTTATTTGTCTTGCTCAAGGAATGAGTACTCCACACTCGGAACAGAAATCGTATCACACACCATCGTTTCTCCCCTCTTCCCTCATCCCTCTTCAAGGCGTACCATACCGCGATGGATCGCCTGCTTCTCGCTCCCGGCCCTCCACTCTCCCGATTTGTGGAGCAAATCTGGTATTACCAGAACGATCCGCAGCCCCATGCCAAAGAACGCCTGATGCCCGATGGCTGCATGTCTCTGGTCATCAACCTCGCTGAAGATCAGATTCGCCTCTACGATCCGGACGACACCTCCCGGTGCTCCACTTTTGGCCCCATTACTTTCACCGGCCCACGCACGTCTTCCATCGCCATCGACACCGACGAACAGGCTTGCGTCGTTGGCATCTCGTTCCGGCCGGCGGGTGCCCTTCCTTTCCTCAAAATGCCTTGTGATGAACTTCACAATCACATCGTCAGCGTTGACGATCTCTGGGGGCGCCTTGCTACCGAACTTCGCGAACGCGTCCTTGAGGCTTCCACGCCCGCACAAAAACTTCGCGCAGTTGAATTAATTCTCTTACAGCGGGCTGCCGGCCGTTTCGATGTGCAACCTCTAGTCGAACATGCCGTCTCGCAGTTCCTCCACGCTCCTCGAACCGCGCGCATCGCGGATCTCACCCACAAATCAGGCCTCACGGCCCGCCGTTTCATCGATCTTTTCAAACATCACGTGGGCATGGCCCCTAAACTTTTCTGCCGCGTTCGCCGTTTCCAGGATGTTTTGCGCCGCATCTCCGCCGGCCGTCCTGTCGTCTGGACCGACGTCGCCCTTGATTGCGGCTACTTCGATCAATCCCATTTCATTCGCGACTTCCAATCCTTCGCCGGCGTCAATCCCTCCAAATACCTCTCCGACCACTCCACTTTTTCCGGCCACCACAATCACCTGCCAATTCTCTAACTTCGCAATACCTCCGTGACCTCTGTGGCCTGCTGCGTTGAATCCTTGGCTTTCTCCCTCCCGTAAATTTTATACAATACAAATTCTCCGCTCTCACGCAAACTATCCAGGAATTTATCCACGAAGGGGAACTACCATGACGAAATCCACCTCCCCCACTCCCGAAGGCTATCGCAATGTCACTCCTTACCTTGTCGTTCGCGGCGTAGCGCATCTCCTCGATTTCCTCCGCGATGCCTTTCAAGCTCACGAACTCATCCGCACACCCGAACCCGATGGCTCCATCACCCATGCCGCTGTCAAAATCGGCGATTCGATCGTAGAGATGGGCGATACCGGTGGCGTCCAATTCGATCCTCTTCCTGGTCAACTCCATTTCTATTTGCGCGACCTCGAATCCACTTATCGTCGTGCTGTGGATTGCGGAGCGAAATTTCTCTACGAACCCAGCGTGATGCCCTACGGTGACCGTGAAGCGGGCATCGAGGATCCGAGCGGCAATCAGTGGTTTCTCTCCACACATATCGTTGATAATTCCTACCGTCCGGCTCATTTTCACGACATCACCGCAGGAATTCGCGTCAAGGGCGCGGAGGCATTGCTCTCCTTCGTCCAAACCGCTTTCGGCGCTTCCATCCTTACAAAACACAACTCTCCCGACGGCGCTGTCTCTAACGCTGTATTTCAGATTGGCAACTCCGTCCTGGAATGCGGCGAAGCCCACGGGGAATGGGGCCCGCGCACCTGCGCACTGCACTACTACACGGAGGATTGCGACGCGGTGTTCAATAAAGCCCTCGCTGCTGGCGCAAAACTATTTCTGCCCATGAAGGATCAGTTCTACGGCGATCGTGGGGGAGGTTTAATCGATTCGTGGGGCAATCACTGGTATATTGCTACTCGCAAGGAAGACCTCACTCTTGAGGAGATCCGGCAGCGCGCAGCCCAGGCGAGCTAGCAAATTCTGCAAATTAGGGGGAGGGAAGTACATATGAAGCGATGTTTGATTCTCGGCTTTGCCGCGGTTTTGTTGTTGTTTTCGATTCCCATTCGCGCTCAGGAACTCACGAAAGCCGATGAAGAGAAAGCTCTGCAGTACCTCGAGTCCACAAAAAAGGCCGTCCTGGCGGCCGCAAAGGGTCTGTCTCCAGCCCAGATGAACTTCAAACCTGCTCCCGATCGCTGGTCGGTTGCCGAATGCTTGGAACACATCGCCAGCGCAGAGGACTTTCTTCGCAACCTCATCACGGAACAAGTAATGAAATCACCAGCCGTGCCCGATCGCGACGTGAAAGCTATCGATGAGGGCATCCTGAAAGGCGTTCCCGATCGCACCACCAAGCGCCAGGCTCCGGAACCGCTTAAGCCCGTCAACAAATATGGTTCCCCTGAAGGCTCTGAAAAACACTTTGTGGAGAGTCGTGCCACCACCGAGACCTATCTGAAAAATACTCCCGACCTAAGGCAGCACGCCATGGCTGGACCCGCCGGACCACCAATGGATGGCTACGAGTGGATCCTCCTCATCGCCGCCCACAGCGAACGTCACACCAAGCAGATCGAGGAAGTCAAAGCCGATCCCAACTTTCCCAAATCCTAACCTTTGAGTCCTTATTTAAATGTAGGGGCGGCTTTACGCCGTCCTCTGCGTCTTAATCCTCAAATCTTGCCGCGAACTCTCCGTGACCTCTGTGGTCCTCCGCCGGCTCTGTGGTATTCCTTTCTCTTAATCTTCACCGCTCTTTCCCGCCAAAAAATAAATGCCCGATGGCCACCAACACAACCGCACCCACCGTGGCCGCCGCCAACGAAAACAGAAACGTGTTGGTGTGCACAATTCCCAATTTCGTGAAAATCCAACCACCAATCACCGATCCAATTAATCCCAACAGAATATCTCCTATGCACCCGAATCCCCGTCCGCGCGCCAGTTTTCCCGCCAGCCATCCCGCAATCAATCCCAGAACGATCCACCACAGCAATCCGCGCTGCCATTCGACCACCACGACTCGTTCCTGCAGAAACGCAACCACGCTCAGCACCGCCATCTCTCCTCCTCGACTCTATGTGTCCGCTTGTCATCCTGAACCCGCGTATTTTGCGGGTGAAGGACCTCAACCAACTCGTCTTGGCTCCGAAATTCCCCCTTCCTGCAACCCTTCACTACCCCGCAGCCGGTTCCTGCTGCGTCATGCAATGAATTGTCCCCAGTCCCAGCACCAGATCGCGGCACGAAATGCCTACCACCTCGCGCCCCGGAAACAATTCCGCCAGTGTGTTCAGTGCCGCCCGGTCGTTGGCATCATTAAACGTCGGCACAAGCACAAGTTTATTTGCAATGTAGAAATTCGCATAACTTGCCGGCAATCGCTGCCCGTCAAAATACACAGCAGCTGGCATCGGCAACGTTTCCACTTTCAATGCCTTCCCATCCTGATCCGTCATCGATTTCAACCGCTGCAGGTTGTCCTGCAACGCCGCATAATTCGCCTCGCTGCGGTCCTTTTCCACAATCGTTACCACCGTTGTCGCATCCACGAATCTCGTCAAGTCATCCACGTGCCCATGTGTGTCGTCTCCCGCGATCCCGTTTCCCAGCCACAGCACTTTCGTAATTCCCAGATATTCGCGGAACATCTCCTCGTAATCCTGCTTCGTAAATCCTGGATTTCGTTCCTGCACCTTGCTCTGCAGACACTCCTCCGTAGTTAGCAGGGTCCCGCGTCCATTTACATCAATCGATCCGCCTTCCAGTACCACCCGCCGTCCGTCCCGCATTGGCAAAAACAATCGTCTTTTCAATCGCGCTATGGCCTTAACCACTACTCCCGAATCCTTTTTATGATTCGGATATTTTGCCCATCCATTGAACACGAAATTGTTGTAAGCCACTTCGCCCGCGTCATTCTTCACGCAAATCGGCCCGGAATCCCGCATCCATCCGCGATCTGTCGGCACCCGGAAAAAATCCACCGTTTCCAGATTCGCTCCCGCCTTCTCCAAAATTCCGCGTACCCGCTTTTCTGCAGTGGCAGATTCCACCAGTAGATACACTCTCTCCACGCGCGACAAGTGCCGCACAATCTCCGCAAACGCCCACGGTATCGGCGCAAATTTTCCCGGCCAATCCGTCAGCTCATGCGGCCATCCCAGCCATGTAGCCGCGTGCGTCTCCCACTCTGCCGGCATTCGATACCCCAGCTCTACCGGCCTCTTCCCTCCACCTTTCATTGTCATAGTCTATCTACTGCGTCTCCGTGAATTCTGTGGTCCTCTGCGTTCTCAGTGGTAAAGCCCTTTTCTTGCTCTTTAACTTATTACATTCTATTTTCCCCCCAACCACCTCTCCGTCAATCCCCCAAACGCATCGATCCTTCTATCTCTAAAAAACGGCCAGCCTCTCCGCGTATCTTCACTCACCGCCGTATCGCACTCCGCCACCAGAATCTCTTCCTTATTATCCGGAGCTTCCGACAGAATCTGCCCCGAAGGATCGGCCACAAACGAATTACCCCAGAACTCAATTCCCGGATCACCTTTCTCTGGTTTTCCTTCGTATCCCACTCGGTTCACCACCGCCACGTACACTCCATTTGCGATTGCGTGTGCCCTCTGGATCGTCCGCCAAGAATCCAATTGCGCCGCACCCACTTGCGTCTTCTCATGGGGATGCCATCCAATGCTCGTTGGATAGAAAATCACATCCGCGCCCTGCATTGCCGTTAACCGCGAACCCTCGGGATACCACTGGTCCCAGCAGATCTGTACTCCCACCCGCGCATATTTCGTATCAAAATTCAGAAATCCAAGGTCGCCCGGTGTAAAATAAAACTTTTCGTAGTACAGCGGATCGTCTGGAATGTGCATCTTCCGGTATTTCCCCAGGTAACTTCCGTCCGCATCCAGCACCGCGCACGCGTTGTGATAAACCCCCGCCGCGCGTCGCTCAAACAGCGATACCACGAGCGCAACATTTTGTTCCTTAGCCACCTGTGCAAGTCGCTCCGTCGTCGGCCCCGGAATCGCCTCCGCCAGATCGAATAGTTCCGCATCTTCGGTTCTGCAAAAATATTCGCCCGCAAACAGTTCATGCAGACAGATGATCTGCGCCCCACGCTTCGCCGCTTCGCGGATCTTCTCCGTTGCGTGCGTCAGATTCTCTTCTTTATTTGTCGTGCACTTCATCTGCACTAGCCCAACGGTGAATTTCTTTGCCATACCGTCATCCTATCACGCGAAAATATTCCTCCGCATCGCGTTTTTCTCTTCGCTTTGGTTCCGGATCTCCGGCATCTGATTTCTATTATCTTCTTCCTGATTTCAAGTACTATAATTCCTAATAAATCCAAATATCCTGTAACACCGCATTCATATTTCTTCTCAGGAGCTTAAATGGCGAAGCATCCCAAGAAAACCGTGACCGGCCGCGTTCTTCACGATCCTGTTAAAGACAAGCTCCGTCCGATTTTTCCCCTTGATCTCTCCAAAATTTCCAATATTGACGATCTCGTCCGCGCCATGGGCGACACTGCCTACACGGCTCGCCAGATCGGAGACGCTGCGGACGTTCTCGAAGCCATGGCTCGCGACAAGGATTGTTTTGTGGTCATGACCCTTGCCGGCGCTCTGACCGTCGGTAAAATGGGCCTCGTCTTCTGCGATCTCATCGAAAGCGGCATCGTCAAAGCTATCGTCTCTACTGGCGCGCTCATGGCCCACGGCCTGGTCGAAGCCACTGGCCGTTCCCATTTCCGGTACGATCCCTCCAAAATGGACGATAACCAGCTTTTTCTCGCCGGCTACAACCGCGTTTACGATTCTCTCGAACCCGAAACCAATCTCGATCACGTCGAAGAAGTTGTCGATGGCATTCTCGAAAAATGGGATCCCGATGAAGTCGTCTGCAGCTACAAACTCCACCGCAGAATTGGCGAATTTCTCCAGAAAAATACCAAGGGTCGTGGCATTCTGAAATCTGCCTACGAGCATAGCGTTCCCGTTTTCGTCCCTGCCTTCAGCGATTCTGAACTAGGTCTCGACTTCGCTCTCAACAAATTCGGTCGCCAGCGCGACGGCCACCCACTTCTTCGTTTTGATCCCTTCGAAGACTTTGAGATGTTCGCTGACACCATGATGGCCACTAAGAAAATGGGCATCTTCACGGTTGGAGGAGGCGTTCCACGCAACTGGGCCCAACAATTTGGCGTTTACGCCGAGCTCATGGCTCGCCGCGGCTACAAGAAGTTTCCACTCAAACGTTACGCCTACGGAGTTCGCATCTGTCCCGAACCCGTCCATTGGGGCGGCCTTAGCGGCAGCACCTACACCGAAGCGGTCTCCTGGGGAAAATTTGTTCCGCCTGAAGAAGGCGGCCAACTCGCCGAAGTTTTTGAAGACGCCACTGTCGCTCTTCCCCTGGTAGTCGGCGCGGTCCTTCATCGCCTCGGCCACTTCAAGAAAAAATAACGGGTGCGGCAATGACCAAATCAACTGCGTCGTACGATGTCCATCCTGGCGTCGCCATGGTCCAGAAATGGATCGCCGAACTGCCGGCAAAAACGGGCCGTTCCCTTGACGACTGGATTGCCCTCGTCAAGAAAGACGGCCCTAGAGACTTCGCATCCCGCCACGATTGGCTTAAAGCAAAGCACAATATCGGTACCAACGCCGCCTGGGAGATCGCCAATCGCGCGGAAGGGAAGGGCGGGGAAGAGGACACCCCCGAAGAATATCTCGCCACAGCCGTCAAATACGTCGAAGCGCAATACTCCGGCAAGAAATCTCAGCTTCGTCCAATTTTTGAACAATTGTTGAAACTGGGGAGATCCCTTGGCAAAGACGTGAAAGTCTGTCCCTGCAAAACGATAGTGCCTCTCTATCGCTCGCACGTTTTCGCACAGATCAAACCAACTACCAACACGCGCATAGATTTTGGCCTTTGCTTTACCACCCACAAAGGCAAACTCCCAAAACGCCTCATCGACACCGGTGGCCTCGCTAAGAAAGATCGCATCACTCACCGCATCGAACTGACGTCCACCGACCAGATTGACGCCGACCTTTCCAAATGGCTAAGACTGGCCTACTCTCTCGACGTTTAGAGCAGTAAACTCTTCCTGACGAATCGACGTATATGATTCTTAGTAGCGTCCATCTTCAGGTGATCACCATGCCTGACAATGGTCATCCTTCACCCGCGCCATTCGCGGGTGAAGGACCTCAACTTCAAATTAACCACCAACCAAATCCATAGCGAACCATTCGTCCCATCCCTCTACGCAAAAAAAATGGCGCCTCGAACATCGAAGCGCCCAACCCACAATTCCTTCTCTACTTAGAACTTAAAACTAGCCACTTAAAACTCTCTTAATCGTCGTCGCCAATCAAAAAGGCCGCCGTCAACACCGTGGTCCACAACCCGCGCTTGTCGCCCACCGCCGATTGCGTCACGTTCATCGTCCGCACGATCTTGTTCGATATCCGGTAAACTTCCTTCTTCTCGTCCCACGACAAATCCGGATCGAATTCCACGTTCAACGTCGTCGCCAGCATTTCCGCGGCCAGCTCTTCCGCATACTCCCCGGCCACTTCTTCCGTTTCGCCGAACGAATGGTGCTCCGAAAGATAGCCGTACATGCTCTTGTCGCCCGGCAACGCCAGTCCGATACTCGAAGCGATCAAGCGGTGCGGTTCACGAGTGGAGTTTTCGCTAATCACCGTGAACGCCACTTGCCCCGGCTTGATCTGCTTCAATCCTTCGCTGCGCGAAATCAATTTACAGTTTGGCGGGAAGATCGATGAAACGCGCACGATGTTGCAGGCTGCGATGCCCGCGTTTCTCAGGGCTAGCTCAAAGCTCGAAAGCCGCTCGCGATGTTTTCCGACGCCCTTGGTCAAAAATATTTTCTTAGCTACAAACGCCATGGTGCCGGGTCGCGGCCTCCGTTAGTGAATTAACGCTGAAAAATATGCGCTTGTGGAAAAGTAACAAGAAGGTTTCTTAGTGTCAATGCAGAACAAAGATTGTCGGCTTTAATTTGCGCCGGACACATTAACATCCGTACACATTTCAATTGATTTTTGTTCAAGCCTTGTCAGAATCTCCCGCGGCCCCTTCATTTCCCACTACGTGCCGCACCAATTTCCCCAACGGCCGGCACAACGCCAGCACTTTTCCCAAATCATCCGCCGTGAAGTCTGGCCCCGCGTCCGTCACATTCACGCCTTTGCGGCTCACCTGCATCACCCCCACTACTTTTCCTTCGCACAATATCGGCGCGCTCACTATTTTCTGGATCGCTTCACCCGACGTTGTCGCCGTGCGCACACCTTCAAACACGCTCGCGTGCCGCACCACCGTAAAATTATTGTTGATCTCCGGACGGCTGTCTCTCGCCGTCCTCGCGGCCAACGCCGAATTGCTTGTCAGCGGAATAAATCCAACATTCTTCAATGCCGCCGGTACCAGAAAATGCAAATGCCGCCACCGGTGCGACACGCCTAAAATCGCCAGTTCGTCGGTCCTCACGCCTAAATGCTTCGCGATCCGCTCGCCAATTTCCGCCAACGGTATTTCCGGCGCTTCCGTCCCGTCGCCTTCAAGCGCATTCGCCATGCGTTCCAGTTCCGACACTAGACTCGTGGCCATATTTTCCCTTAGACGTTTCTTTCCAACTGCCTGCAGGAGGGAGCGGGGTCCTGCGGAGACTTCTTTCGTCTATCCAGCTTCAATCTTCCGGCCCTAGCCCTCATCTCGCAAGAATTTTTAGAAATGTTTGTGTCTTTCAAACTCACAGCCTCACTTGCAACACTTTTCTTTACTTCATATACTGTCTTTGCTGCATTCCCATCGCTCCAATGTCTGTTGCGCTCCATCCATCTTAATGGGAATACCTGCGGCGGAGAGGGCATGTCCCCTACGGCAACCCGGCCTGACTCAACTCATCTTCTTAAAATGTCTCATTCGTTATCCAGCATCGTGCACTACAGGCACAAGGACCACTACATCCCATGAGCGTTACGGCGACAAACATTACGGCCGATAGTTTAAAGTTCTGGCAGACCACCGTCGGCAAGAAAGCCATTATGGCCGTCACCGGATTCATCTTGTTCGGTTTCATCGTCGGTCACCTGGTTGGCAATCTGCAGATCTTTCTGCCTCCTGAAAAAATTAATCACTACTCCGCGGCCCTGAAGTCGCTGCCGCTTCTTCTGTGGAGCGCTCGCATCACTTTGCTCATCGCGGTAGGCCTGCATATCTGGTCGTCGTTTCAACTCTGGCTCCTGCAGCGCGAAGCGCGGCCAGTTCCATACGTCAAGAAGGCCAATCTCAATTCCACGTACGCCTCTCGCACCATGTTGTGGAGCGGCCCGATCGTCCTGGCCTTCCTGATCTACCATCTGCTGCACTTTACTTTTGGCGCCGTTCACCCTGGCGGGCCGTTTGATCCGCACAATGTGTATAACAATGTCGTTTACGGTTTTCAGGTTTGGCCCGTTTCGCTGTTCTACATCATTGCCATGATCATGCTCTGTTATCACCTCTACCACGGCTTGTGGAGCATGTTCCAATCGCTCGGCTTCAGCCATCCGGTCTACACGCCTTGGCTGCAACGTTTTGCGAAAATTGTCGCCATCCTGATAGCCATCGGCGAAATTTCCATGCCGGTCGCTGTTCTCGCTGGTTTCATCAAGCCTGTTTAGGGAGCCTGATTCGATGGAATTAAAGTCCAATGCCCCAACAGGGCCGATTGAACAGTCTTGGGATAAACACAAATTCGATCTCAAGCTCATCAATCCGGCCAACAAGCGCAAGTACAACATCATCGTCGTTGGTTCCGGCCTCGCCGGTGGCGCTGCTGCCGCCAGCCTCGGCGAACTCGGCTACAACGTTCAGTGCTTCTGCTATCAGGACAGTCCTCGGCGCGCTCACTCCATTGCTGCGCAGGGCGGCATCAACGCCGCGAAAAATTATCACAACGATGGCGACAGCATTTACCGCCTCTTCTACGACACCGTAAAGGGCGGCGATTTTCGCGCTCGCGAAGCCAACGTTTACCGCCTCGCTCAGGTTAGCGTGAACATCATCGATCAGTGTGTCGCGCAGGGCGTTCCGTTCGCCCGTGAGTATGGTGGCCTCCTCGACAACCGTTCCTTCGGCGGCGCGCAAGTCTCGCGCACCTTTTATGCCCGAGGCCAGACCGGCCAGCAACTTCTTCTTGGCGCCTACCAGGCCCTCGAACGCCAAATCGGTCTTGGCTCTGTGAAAATGTACCCGCGCATGGACATGCTCGACCTCATCGTCGTCGATGGCCACGCTCGGGGCATTGTCACCCGCAGTCTCTACGACGGCAAAATCGAAGTTCACATGGCCGACGCCGTTATCCTGGCTACTGGCGGCTATGGCAACGTTTTCTATCTTTCCACCAACGCCAAAGGCTGCAATGCCACTGCCATCTGGCGCGCTTACAAACGTGGCGCCCTGTTCGCCAATCCCTGCTTTACGCAGATCCATCCCACGTGTATCCCCGTCGCAGGCGAATATCAATCCAAGCTGACACTCATGTCAGAGTCGCTTCGCAACGATGGCCGCATTTGGGTTCCCAAGCAGGCGGGCGATAAGCGTGCCCCCAGTCAGATTCCCGAAAGCGAGCGCGACTACTACCTCGAGCGTCGCTATCCCAGCTTCGGCAATCTCGTTCCGCGCGACATCGCTTCTCGCGCCGCCAAAGCCGAATGCGATGCCGGTCGCGGCGTCGGCGAATCCGGTCTCGGTGTCTATCTGGATTTTGCCGACTGCATTCAGCGTCTTGGCCCAGCAAAAATTGCCGAGCGCTACGGAAACCTCTTTGAAATGTACGACCGCATCACCGGTGAAGATCCTTACAAAGTCCCCATGCGCATCTTTCCCGCCAGCCACTACACCATGGGCGGTCTTTGGGTCGACTACAACTTGATGTCCACAATCCCTGGTCTGTTCGTACTCGGCGAAGCCAATTTCTCCGATCACGGCGCCAATCGCCTCGGTGCCAGCGCGCTCATGCAGGGCTTAGCCGACGGCTACTTCATCATTCCCTATACCATCGGCAATTACCTCGCCACTGCCAAGCCAGCAAAGGTTTCGACAGACGCGCCTGCCGCAAAGGAAGCCGTCGCCAACGCCACCAACATCACCAAGAAATTACTGAACGGCACCGGCATACGCACTGTGGACTCTTTCCATCGCGAGCTCGGCAAAATCGTCTGGGACTACTGCGGCATGGGCCGCAACGATGCTGGACTCCAGAAGGCTCTCTCCCTCATCCCCGCCCTTCGCGAAGAGTTCTGGAAAAATGTCCGTGTTCTCGGAGCCAACGAAGAGTTCAACCAGTCTCTCGAAAAGGCCGGCCGCGTTGCCGACTTCTTCGAACTCGCCGAACTTATGTGCATGGATGCGCTCAACCGCAAAGAATCCTGCGGTGGTCATTTCCGCGAAGAATATCAAACCCCTGAGGGTGAAGCGCTGCGCGACGATGAGCATTACTCCTACGTCGCCGCGTGGGGTTTCCAGGGCGAAGGTCGCGCTCCTGTTCTCAACAAAGAGCAGCTCACTTTTGATTACGTGAAGCCTTCTCAACGGAGCTACAAGTGAAACTCACTCTTCACGTCTGGCGTCAGAAAAATTCCACCGACAAGGGCCGCATGGTACGTTACGACGCTCCCAACGTCAGCGAGCACATGTCCTTTCTCGAAATGCTCGATGTTGTCAACGAAGCCCTCATCGCCAAGGGAGAAGATCCTATCGCCTTTGATCACGATTGCCGCGAAGGTATCTGCGGTATGTGCGGCATGATGATCAACGGCAAAGCCCATGGCGGCTTCAAGGGCACTACTGTATGCCAGCTTCACATGCGCCATTTTAAAGATGGTGACGAAATTTATCTCGAACCCTGGCGCGCCAAAGCCTTTCCTGTCATCAAAGACCTGGCCGTTGATCGCGGCTCGTTCGACCGCATCATCGCGGCTGGTGGTTTCATTTCCGTTCCCACCGGCAGCGCCCCCGATGGCAATGCCATTCCGGTTGAGAAACAGGACGCCGATCTTGCCATGGACGCCGCTGCCTGCATCGGTTGCGGTGCCTGCGTTGCCGCTTGCCCCAACGCCGCCGCCGCTCTCTTCGTAGGCGCAAAAATCTCGCACCTCGGTCATCTGCCGCAAGGACAAGTCGAACGCGACCGCCGTGCCTTAGCCATGGTCCAACAAATGAACATCGAAGGCTTTGCTAATTGCACCAACATCGGCGAGTGCGAAGCCGCCTGTCCAAAGGAAATCAAATTGGAAGTAATCGCCCGCACCAACCGTGATTACATCAAAGCCGCCATCACCGAGCGCCCCCAATCCACCGTCTACGCCGCCGGATAGCCACGCGCTCTTTGCACTTGTGGCACAGTCACTCCTGACTGTGCTCTCGGGTTTGTCCGTGTAGTGGCCGATCTTTAGATCGGCCGGGTGCCCCGCACGCCGGTCTTGCGTGTGGGTCTTGGGTTTGGCTTTTCTTGCTTTGTCATCCCGACCGGAGCGACCCGGTTTTTCCTTGCGCGCAGTGTTAGCGCGCCGGGTCGCAAAGTGGAGGGATCCTGGCAAGCACCACTCCGCTCCTCTACCGATGCGACCATCAACCGCAACCACCATTCTGACCGGGTGCCGCACCCTTCGCCTCCAAGGGTGCGGGTTTAAATCCCACGGCGTGCGAGGCCATCCCGCCAAACAACTCTGTCACCCAGAGCGAAGCGAAGGATCACAAGCTTCTCCGTTTCTCCCACCACTCCATTCTTGCTAAACTCTCTCTTCGTCTCTGGGGGATCAATGCATCGCATTCTCTGTCTCATCACCTTTCTCTCGCTTGGAGTTTTCCTCATGGCCGCCGATTCCGTTTCCGACAAAGCAAAGAAACTCCATTTTTCCTCCATCGTCGTTGACACGCACGACGACACCACGCAGCGTTTTCTAGACGGCAAATTCGATATCGGTGAGCGCCACGCCGATGGCAACATCGACGTCCCACGCATGCGCGACGGTGGCCTGAACGCCATCTTTTTCTCCATCTGGACCCCCAGCAAAACCGTCGGTCCCACTGCCGTCAAGCAAGCCCTCGATCAAATTGATGCCGTCCGCGAACAAGTCCGCAAACATCCGAAAGATCTCGCTCTCGCCACCACTTCCGCCGAAATTCGCGAAGCTCACAAACAAAATAAAATTGCCGCGCTTATGGGACTCGAAGGTGGCCACATGATCGACAACGATCTAGCTACCCTCCGCTCATACGCCGCTCTTGGCGTCCGCTACATTACCCTCACCCACATGGGCAACACGGAGTGGGCCGATTCGTCCACCGACAAATCCGAACACAACGGCCTCACCGACTTTGGCAAAGACGTTGTTCGCGAAATGAATCGCCTCGGCGTCATCGTCGACATCTCTCACGTCAGCGACAAGACTTTCTACGATGTCCTTGCCGTCAGCAAAGCCCCGGTGTTCGCCTCGCACTCCTCCTGCCGCTCCATCTGCAACGCCGCGCGCAATATGACCGACGACATGCTCCGCGACCTTGCCAAAAATGGTGGCGTGGTCCAGATCAATTACCACGTGGGATTTCTAAGTCAGGAATTTCGCGATTTCGAAAAGAACAATCCAGACGCCGAAAAGGAAATTAATGCTGAAGTGAAGAAACGTTGTGGCGACAACGAAGCCTGCACTCTGGTCACTGGCGACCAGGTCGTCCGAGACATGATGCAGGCAGGGAAGCTGCCCAAGGTCGACTACACCGCCATCATCGATCACATCGATCACGCCGTTAAAATTGCCGGCATCGATCACGTCGGCCTCGGCTCCGATTTCGATGGCGCCGTAATGCCTATCGGCATGCAGGATGTCACCCATCTCCCGCAAATTACCGAGGCCCTCCAGAAAAAAGGCTACTCCGATTCCGACGTCCGAAAAATCCTCGGCGAAAACACTCTCCGCCTGATGTCCGAAGTAGAAAAAATTTCCTTCCTGAACTCGCCTAAATAATCTTGTGTTAGGGGCGGCTTTACATTGATAGTGACCAGCCGTAGCGAGCCCGCATTGCAAGTATGCAGCAGTATCGTCATGCTGTCAATTGGATGTGCAGTGCGTTGGCGCTGGTGCCCACGAATTTTGATGCGTAGGTTCTGCTTCAAATAGCGGAAGAAGACTTCGATCCGCCAGCGTTCTCGATAGATTTGCGCGATGGTGCTGGAGCCAAAGCTCAAGTGGTTGCTCAGCAGCACCAGGACTTCCTGACGTTCCTCAATCCAAACTTCGACACGACGGAATCGCGCCGCTTGCCGGTAGTGGTGGCTGCCCAGCGATATGATTTCATCTTTGAGGATGTGGCG
>CAVVJG010000009.1:0-14045 GCA_963748365.1 Candidatus Acidiferrales bacterium | reverse complement strand
CAAATTAGGGGGAGGGAAGTACATATGAAGCGATGTTTGATTCTCGGCTTTGCCGCGGTTTTGTTGTTGTTTTCGATTCCCATTCGCGCTCAGGAACTCACGAAAGCCGATGAAGAGAAAGCTCTGCAGTACCTCGAGTCCACAAAAAGGCCGTCCTGGCGGCCGCAAAGGGTCTGTCTCCAGCCCAGATGAACTTCAAACCTGATCCCGATCGCTGGTCGGTTGCCGAATGCTTGGAACACATCGCGAGCGCAGAGGACTTTCTTCGCAACCTCATCACGGAACAAGTAATGAAATCACCAGCCGTTCCCGATCGCGACGTGAAAGCTATCGATGAGGGCATCCTGAAAGGCGTTCCCGATCGCACCACCAAGCGCCAGGCTCCGGAACCGCTTAAGCCCGTCAATAAATATGGTTCCCCTGAAGGCTCTGAAAAACACTTTGTGGAGAGTCGTGCACCACCGAGACCTATCTGAAAAATACTCCCGACCTAAGGCAGCACGCCATGGCTGGACCCGCCGGACCACCAATGGATGGCTACGAGTGGATCCTCCTCATCGCCGCCCACAGCGAACGTCACACCAAGCAGATCGAGGAAGTCAAAGCCGATCCCAACTTTCCCAAATCCTAACCTTTGAGTCCTTATTTAATGTAGGGGCGGCTTTACGCCGTCCTCTGCGTCTTAATCCTCAAATCTTGCCGCGAACTCTCCGTGACCTCTGTGGTCCTCCGCCGGCTCTGTGGAATTCCTTTCTCTTAATCTTCACCGCTCTTTCCCGCCAAAAAATAAATGCCCGATGGCCACCAACACAACCGCACCCACCGTGGCCGCCGCCAACGAAAACAGAAACGTGTTGGTGTGCACAATTCCCAATTTCGTGAAAATCCAACCACCAATCACCGATCCAATTAATCCCAACAGAATATCTCCTATGCACCCGAATCCCCGTCCGCGCGCCAGTTTTCCCGCCAGCCATCCCGCAATCAATCCCAGAACGATCCACCACAGCAATCCGCGCTGCCATTCGACCACCACGACTCGTTCCTGCAGAAACGCAACCACGCTCAGCACCGCCATCTCTCCTCCTCGACTCTATGTGTCCGCTTGTCATCCTGAACCCGCGTATTTTGCGGGTGAAGGACCTTAACCAACTCGTCTTGCTCCGAAACTCCCCCTTCCTGCAACCCTTCACTACCCCGCAGCCGGTTCCTGCTGCGTCATGCAATGAATTGTCCCCAGTCCCAGCACCAGATCGCGGCACGAAATGCCTACCACCTCGCGCCCCGGAAACAATTCCGCCAGTGTGTTCAGTGCCGCCCGGTCGTTGGCATCATTAAACGTCGGCACAAGCACAAGTTTATTTGCAATGTAGAAATTCGCATAACTTGCCGGCAATCGCTGCCCGTCAAAATACACAGCAGCTGGCATCGGCAACGTTTCCACTTTCAATGCCTTCCCATCCTGATCCGTCATCGATTTCAACCGCTGCAGGTTGTCCTGCAACGCCGCATAATTCGCCTCGCTGCGGTCCTTTTCCACAATCGTTACCACCGTTGTCGCATCCACGAATCTCGTCAAGTCATCCACGTGCCCATGTGTGTCGTCTCCCGCGATCCCGTTTCCCAGCCACAGCACTTTCGTAATTCCCAGATATTCGCGGAACATCTCCTCGTAATCCTGCTTCGTAAATCCTGGATTTCGTTCCTGCACCTTGCTCTGCAGACACTCCTCCGTAGTTAGCAGGGTCCCGCGTCCATTTACATCAATCGATCCGCCTTCCAGTACCACCCGCCGTCCGTCCCGCATTGGCAAAAACAATCGTCTTTTCAATCGCGCTATGGCCTTAACCACTACTCCCGAATCCTTTTTATGATTCGGATATTTTGCCCATCCATTGAACACGAAATTGTTGTAAGCCACTTCGCCCGCGTCATTCTTCACGCAAATCGGCCCGGAATCCCGCATCCATCCGCGATCTGTCGGCACCCGGAAAAAATCCACCGTTTCCAGATTCGCTCCCGCCTTCTCCAAAATTCCGCGTACCCGCTTTTCTGCAGTGGCAGATTCCACCAGTAGATACACTCTCTCCACGCGCGACAAGTGCCGCACAATCTCCGCAAACGCCCACGGTATCGGCGCAAATTTTCCCGGCCAATCCGTCAGCTCATGCGGCCATCCCAGCCATGTAGCCGCGTGCGTCTCCCACTCTGCCGGCATTCGATACCCCAGCTCTACCGGCCTCTTCCCTCCACCTTTCATTGTCATAGTCTATCTACTGCGTCTCCGTGAATTCTGTGGTCCTCTGCGTTCACAGTGGTAAAGCCCTTTTCTTGCTCTTTAACTTATTACATTCTATTTCCCCCCCAACCACCTCTCCGTCAACCCCCCAAACGCATCGATCCTTCTATCTCTAAAAAACGGCCAGCCTCTCCGCGTATCTTCACTCACCGCCGTATCGCACTCCGCCACCAGAATCTCTTCCTTATTATCCGGAGCTTCCGACAGAATCTGCCCGAAGGATCGGCCACAAACGAATTACCCCAGAACTCAATTCCCGGATCACCTTTCTCTGGTTTTCCTTCGTATCCCACTCGGTTCACCACCGCCACGTACACTCCATTTGCGATTGCGTGTGCCCTCTGGATCGTCCGCCAAGAATCCAATTGCGCCGCACCCACTTGCGTCTTCTCATGGGGATGCCATCCAATGCTCGTTGGATAGAAAATCACATCCGCGCCCTGCATTGCCGTTAACCGCGAACCCTCGGGATACCACTGGTCCCAGCAGATCTGTACTCCCACCCGCGCATATTTCGTATCAAAATTCAGAAATCCAAGGTCGCCCGGTGTAAAATAAAACTTTTCGTAGTACAGCGGATCGTCTGGAATGTGCATCTTCCGGTATTTCCCCAGGTAACTTCCGTCCGCATCCAGCACCGCGCACGCGTTGTGATAAACCCCCGCCGCGCGTCGCTCAAACAGCGATACCACGAGCGCAACATTTTGTTCCTTAGCCACCTGTGCAAGTCGCTCCGTCGTCGGCCCCGGAATCGCCTCCGCCAGATCGAATAGTTCCGCATCTTCGGTTCTGCAAAAATATTCGCCCGCAAACAGTTCATGCAGACAGATGATCTGCGCCCCACGCTTCGCCGCTTCGCGGATCTTCTCCGTTGCGTGCGTCAGATTCTCTTCTTTATTTGTCGTGCACTTCATCTGCACTAGCCCAACGGTGAATTTCTTTGCCATACCGTCATCCTATCACGCGAAAATATTCCTCCGCATCGCGTTTTTCTCTTCGCTTTGGTTCCGGATCTCCGGCATCTGATTTCTATTATCTTCTTCCTGATTTCAAGTACTATAATTCCTAATAAATCCAAATATCCTGTAACACCGCATTCATATTTCTTCTCAGGAGCTTAAATGGCGAAGCATCCCAAGAAAACCGTGACCGGCCGCGTTCTTCACGATCCTGTTAAAGACAAGCTCCGTCCGATTTTTCCCCTTGATCTCTCCAAAATTTCCAATATTGACGATCTCGTCCGCTCCATGGGCGACACTGCCTACACGGCTCGCCAGATCGGAGACGCTGCGGACGTTCTCGAAGCCATGGCTCGCGACAAGGATTGTTTTGTGGTCATGACCCTTGCCGGCGCTCTGACCGTCGGTAAAATGGGCCCTCGGTATTCTGCGATCTCATCGAAAGCGGCATCGTCAAAGCTATCGTCTCTACTGGCGCGCTCATGGCCCACGGCCTGGTCGAAGCCACTGGCCGTTCCCATTTCCGGTACGATCCCTCCAAAATGGACGATAAGCAGCTTTTTCTCGCCGGCTACAACCGCGTTTACGATTCTCTCGAACCCGAAACCAATCTCGATCACGTCGAAGAAGTTGTCGATGGCATTCTCGAAAAATGGGATCCCGATGAAGTCGTCTGCAGCTACAAACTCCACCGCAGAATTGGCGAATTTCTCCAGAAAAATACCAAGGGTCGTGGCATTCTGAAATCTGCCTACGAGCATAGCGTTCCCGTTTTCGTCCCTGCCTTCAGCGATTCTGAACTAGGTCTCGACTTCGCTCTCAACAAATTCGGTCGCCAGCGCGACGGCCACCCACTTCTTCGTTTTGATCCCTTCGAAGACTTTGAGATGTTCGCTGACACCATGATGGCCACTAAGAAAATGGGCATCTTCACGGTTGGAGGAGGCGTTCCACGCAACTGGGCCCAACAATTTGGCGTTTACGCCGAGCTCATGGCTCGCCGCGGCTACAAGAAGTTTCCACTCAAACGTTACGCCTACGGAGTTCGCATCTGTCCCGAACCCGTCCATTGGGGCGGCCTTAGCGGCAGCACCTACACCGAAGCGGTCTCCTGGGGAAAATTTGTTCCGCCTGAAGAAGGCGGCCAACTCGCCGAAGTTTTTGAAGACGCCACTGTCGCTCTTCCCCTGGTAGTCGGCGCGGTCCTTCATCGCCTCGGCCACTTCAAGAAAAAATAACGGGTGCGGCAATGACCAAATCAACTGCGTCGTACGATGTCCATCCTGGCGTCGCCATGGTCCAGAAATGGATCGCCGAACTGCCGGCAAAAACGGGCCGTTCCCTTGACGACTGGATTGCCCTCGTCAAAGAAAGACGGCCCTAGAGACTTCGCATCCCGCCACGATTGGCTTAAAGCAAAGCACAATATCGGTACCAACGCCGCCTGGGAGATCGCCAATCGCGCGGAAGGGAAGGGCGGGGAAGAGGACACCCCCGAAGAATATCTCGCCACAGCCGTCAAATACGTCGAAGCGCAATACTCCGGCAAGAAATCTCAGCTTCGTCCAATTTTTGAACAATTGTTGAAACTGGGGAGATCCCTTGGCAAAGACGTGAAAGTCTGTCCCTGCAAAACGATAGTGCCTCTCTATCGCTCGCACGTTTTCGCACAGATCAAACCAACTACCAACACGCGCATAGATTTTGGCCTTTGCTTTACCACCCACAAAGGCAAACTCCCAAAACGCCTCATCGACACCAGTGGCCTCGCTAAGAAAGATCGCATCACTCACCGCATCGAACTGACGTCCACCGACCAGATTGACGCCGACCTTTCCAATTGGCTAAGACTGGCCTACTCTCTCGACGTTTAGAGCAGTAAACTCTTCCTGACGAATCGACGTATATGATTCTTAGTAGCGTCCATCTTCAGGTGATCACCATGCCTGACAATGGTCATCCTTCACCCGCGCCATTCGCGGGTGAAGGACCTCAACTTCAAATTAACCACCAACCAAATCCATAGCGAACCATTCGTCCCATCCCTCTACGCAAAAAAAAAATGGCGCCTCGAACATCGAAGCGCCCAACCCACAATTCCTTCTCTAGAACTTAAAACTAGCCACTTAAAACTCTCTTAATCGTCGTCGCCAATCAAAAAGGCCGCCGTCAACACCGTGGTCCACAACCCGCGCTTGTCGCCCACCGCCGATTGCGTCACGTTCATCGTCCGCACGATCTTGTTCGATATCCGGTAAACTTCCTTCTTCTCGTCCCACGACAAATCCGGATCGAATTCCACGTTCAACGTCGTCGCCAGCATTTCCGCGGCCAGCTCTTCCGCATACTCCCCGGCCACTTCTTCCGTTTCGCCGAACGAATGGTGCTCCGAAAGATAGCCGTACATGCTCTTGTCGCCCGGCAACGCCAGTCCGATACTCGAAGCGATCAAGCGGTGCGGTTCACGAGTGGAGTTTTCGCTAATCACCGTGAACGCCACTTGCCCCGGCTTGATCTGCTTCAATCCTTCGCTGCGCGAAATCAATTTACAGTTTGGCGGGAAGATCGATGAAACGCGCACGATGTTGCAGGCTGCGATGCCCGCGTTTCTCAGGGCTAGCTCAAAGCTCGAAAGCCGCTCGCGATGTTTTCCGACGCCCTTGGTCAAAAATATTTTCTTAGCTACAAACGCCATGGTGCCAGGTCGCGGCCTCCGTTAGTGAATTAACGCTGAAAAATATACGCTTGTGGAAAAGTAACAAGAAGGTTTCTTAGTGTCAATGCAGAACAAAGATTGTCGGCTTTAATTTGCGCCGGACACATTAACATCCGTACACATTTCAATTGATTTTTGTTCAAGCCTTGTCAGAATCTCCCGCGGCCCCTTCATTTCCCACTACGTGCCGCACCAATTTCCCCAACGGCCGGCACAACGCCAGCACTTTTCCCAAATCATCCGCCGTGAAGTCTGGCCCCGAGTCCGTCACATTCACGCCTTTGCGGCTCACCTGCATCACCCCCACTACTTTTCCTTCGCACAATATCGGCGCGCTCACTATTTTCTGGATCGCTTCACCCGACGTTGTCGCCGTGCGCACACCTTCAAACACGCTCGCGTGCCGCACCACCGTAAAATTATTGTTGATCTCCGGACGGCTGTCTCTCGCCGTCCTCGCGGCCAACGCCGAATGCTTGTCAGCGGAATAAATCCAACATTCTTCAATGCCGCTGGTACCAGAAAATGCAAATGCCGCCACCGGTGCGACACGCCTAAAATCGCCAGTTCGTCGGTCCTCACGCCTAAATGCTTCGCGATCCGCTCGCCAATTTCCGCCAACGGTATTTCCGGCGCTTCCGTCCCGTCGCCTTCAAGCGCATTCGCCATGCGTTCCAGTTCCGACACTAGACTCGTGGCCATATTTTCCCTTAGACGTTTCTTTCCAACTGCCTGCAGGAGGGAGCGGGGTCCTGCGGAGACTTCTTTCGTCTATCCAGCTTCAATCTTCCGGCCCTAGCCCTCATCTCGCAAGAAGTTTTAGAAATGTTTGTGTCTTTCAAACTCACAGCCTCACTTGCAACACTTTTCTTTACTTCATATACTGTCTTTGCTGCATTCCCATCGCTCCAATGTCTGTTGCGCTCCATCCATCTTAATGGGAATACCTGCGGCGGAGAGGGCATGTCCCCTACGGCAACCCGGCCTGACTCAACTCATCTTCTTAAAATGTCTCATTCGTTATCCAGCATCGTGCACTACAGGCACAAGGACCACTACATCCCATGAGCGTTACGGCGACAAACATTACGGCCGATAGTTTAAAGTTCTGGCAGACCACCGTCGGCAAGAAAGCCATTATGGCCGTCACCGGATTCATCTTGTTCGGTTTCATCGTCGGTCACCTGGTTGGCAATCTGCAGATCTTTCTGCCTCCTGAAAAAATTAATCACTACTCCGCGGCCCTGAAGTCGCTGCCGCTTCTTCTGTGGAGCGCTCGCATCACTTTGCTCATCGCGGTAGGCCTGCATATCTGGTCGTCGTTTCAACTCTGGCTCCTGCAGCGCGAAGCGCGGCCAGTTCCATACGTCAAGAAGGCCAATCTCAATTCCACGTACGCCTCTCGCACCATGTTGTGGAGCGGCCCGATCGTCCTGGCCTTCCTGATCTACCATCTGCTGCACTTTACTTTTGGCGCCGTTCACCCTGGCGGGCCGTTTGATCCGCACAATGTGTATAACAATGTCGTTTACGGTTTTCAGGTTTGGCCCGTTTCGCTGTTCTACATCATTGCCATGATCATGCTCTGTTATCACCTCTACCACGGCTTGTGAGCATGTTCCAATCGCTCGGCTTCAGCCATCCGGTCTACACGCCTTGGCTGCAACGTTTTGCGAAAATTGTCGCCATCCTGATAGCCATCGGCAGAAATTTCCATGCCGGTCGCTGTTCTCGCTGGTTTCATCAAGCCTGTTTAGGGAGCCTGATTCGATGGAACTAAAGTCCAATGCCCCAACAGGGCCGATTGAACAGTCTTGGGATAAACACAAATTCGATCTCAAGCTCATCAATCCGGCCAACAAGCGCAAGTACAACATCATCGTCGTTGGTTCCGGCCTCGCCGGTGGCGCTGCTGCCGCCAGCCTCGGCGAACTCGGCTACAACGTTCAGTGCTTCTGCTATCAGGACAGTCCTCGGCGCGCTCACTCCATTGCTGCGCAGGGCGGCATCAACGCCGCGAAAAATTATCACAACGATGGCGACAGCATTTACCGCCTCTTCTACGACACCGTAAAGGGCGGCGATTTTCGCGCTCGCGAAGCCAACGTTTACCGCCTCGCTCAGGTTAGCGTGAACATCATCGATCAGTGTGTCGCGCAGGGCGTTCCGTTCGCCCGTGAGTATGGTGGCCTCCTCGACAACCGTTCCTTCGGCGGCGCGCAAGTCTCGCGCACCTTTTATGCCCGAGGCCAGACCGGCCAGCAACTTCTTCTTGGCGCCTACCAGGCCCTCGAACGCCAAATCGGTCTTGGCTCCGTGAAAATGTACCCGCGCATGGACATGCTCGACCTCATCGTCGTCGATGGCCACGCTCGGGGCATTGTCACCCGCAGTCTCTACGACGGCAAAATCGAAGTTCACATGGCCGACGCCGTTATCCTGGCTACTGGCGGCTATGGCAACGTTTTCTATCTTTCCACCAACGCCAAAGGCTGCAATGCCACTGCCATCTGGCGCGCTTACAAACGTGGCGCCCTGTTCGCCAATCCCTGCTTTACGCAGATCCATCCCACGTGTATCCCTGTCGCAGGCGAATATCAATCCAAGCTGACACTCATGTCAGAGTCGCTTCGCAACGATGGCCGCATTTGGGTTCCCAAGCAGGCGGGCGATAAGCGTGCCCCCAGTCAGATTCCCGAAAGCGAGCGCGACTACTACCTCGAGCGTCGCTATCCCAGCTTCGGCAATCTCGTTCCGCGCGACATCGCTTCTCGCGCCGCCAAAGCCGAATGCGATGCCGGTCGCGGCGTCGGCGAATCCGGTCTCGGTGTCTATCTGGATTTTGCCGACTGCATTCAGCGTCTTGGCCCAGCAAAAATTGCCGAGCGCTACGGAAACCTCTTTGAAATGTACGACCGCATCACCGGTGAAGATCCTTACAAAGTCCCCATGCGCATCTTTCCCGCCAGCCACTACACCATGGGCGGTCTTTGGGTCGACTACAACTTGATGTCCACAATCCCTGGTCTGTTCGTACTCGGCGAAGCCAATTTCTCCGATCACGGCGCCAATCGCCTCGGTGCCAGCGCGCTCATGCAGGGCTTAGCCGACGGCTACTTCATCATTCCCTATACCATCGGCAATTACCTCGCCACTGCCAAGCCAGCAAAGGTTTCGACAGACGCGCCTGCCGCAAAGGAAGCCGTCGCCAACGCCACCAACATCACCAAGAAATTACTGAACGGCACCGGCATACGCACTGTGGACTCTTTCCATCGCGAGCTCGGCAAAATCGTCTGGGACTACTGCGGCATGGGCCGCAACGATGCTGGACTCCAGAAGGCTCTCTCCCTCATCCCCGCCCTTCGCGAAGAGTTCTGGAAAAATGTCCGTGTTCTCGGAGCCAACGAAGAGTTCAACCAGTCTCTCGAAAAGGCCGGCCGCGTTGCCGACTTTTTCGAACTCGCCGAACTTATGTGCATGGATGCGCTCAACCGCAAAGAATCCTGCGGTGGTCATTTCCGCGAAGAATATCAAACCCCTGAGGGTGAAGCGCTGCGCGACGATGAGCATTACTCCTACGTCGCCGCGTGGGGTTTCCAGGGCGAAGGTCGCGCTCCTGTTCTCAACAAAGAGCAGCTCACTTTTGATTACGTGAAGCCTTCTCAACGGAGCTACAAGTGAAACTCACTCTTCACGTCTGGCGTCAGAAAAATTCCACCGACAAGGGCTGCATGGTACGTTACGACGCTCCCAACGTCAGCGAGCACATGTCCTTTCTCGAAATGCTCGATGTTGTCAACGAAGCCCTCATCGCCAAGGGAGAAGATCCTATCGCCTTTGATCACGATTGCCGCGAAGGTATCTGCGGTATGTGCGGCATGATGATCAACGGCAAAGCCCATGGCGGCTTCAAGGGCACTACTGTATGCCAGCTTCACATGCGCCATTTTAAAGATGGTGACGAAATTTATCTCGAACCCTGGCGCGCCAAAGCCTTTCCTGTCATCAAAGACCTGGCCGTTGATCGCGGCTCGTTCGACCGCATCATCGCGGCTGGTGGTTTCATTTCCGTTCCCACCGGCAGCGCCCCCGATGGCAATGCCATTCCGGTTGAGAAACAGGACGCCGATCTTGCCATGGACGCCGCTGCCTGCATCGGTTGCGGTGCCTGCGTTGCCGCTTGCCCCAACGCCGCCGCCGCTCTCTTCGTAGGCGCAAAAATCTCGCACCTCGGTCATCTGCCGCAAGGACAAGTCGAACGCGACCGCCGTGCCTTAGCCATGGTCCAACAAATGAACATCGAAGGCTTTGCTAATTGCACCAACATCGGCGAGTGCGAAGCCGCCTGTCCAAAGGAAATCAAATTGGAAGTAATCGCCCGCACCAACCGTGATTACATCAAAGCCGCCATCACCGAGCGCCCCCAATCCACCGTCCACGCCGCCGGATAGCCACGCGCTCTTTGCACTTGTTGCACAGTCACTCCTGACTGTGCTCTCGGGTTTGTCCGTGTAGTGGCCGATCTTTAGATCGGCCGGGTGCCCCGCACGCCGGTCTTGCGTGTGGGTCTTGGGTTTGGCTTTTCTTGCTTTGTCATCCCGACCGGAGCGACCCGCCTCCAAGGGTGCGGGTTTAAATCCCACGGCGTGCGAGGCCATCCCGCCAAACAACTCTGTCACCCAGAGCGAAGCGAAGGATCACAAGCTTCTCCGTTTCTCCCACCACTCCATTCTTGCTAAACTCTCTCTTCGTCTCTGGGGGATCAATGCATCGCATTCTCTGTCTCATCGCCTTTCTCTCGCTTGGAGTTTTCCTCATGGCCGCCGATTCCGTTTCCGACAAAGCAAAGAAACTCCATTTTTCCTCCATCGTCGTTGACACGCACGACGACACCACGCAGCGTTTTCTAGACGGCAAATTCGATATCGGTGAGCGCCACGCCGATGGCAACATCGACGTCCCACGCATGCGCGACGGTGGCCTGAACGCCATCTTTTTCTCCATCTGGACCCCCAGCAAAACCGTCGGTCCCACCGCCGTCAAGCAAGCCCTCGATCAAATTGATGCCGTCCGCGAACAAGTCCGCAAACATCCGAAAGATCTCGCTCTCGCCACCACTTCCGCCGAAATTCGCGAAGCTCACAAACAAAATAAAATTGCCGCGCTTATGGGACTCGAAGGTGGCCACATGATCGACAACGATCTAGCTACCCTCCGCTCATACGCCGCTCTTGGCGTCCGCTACATTACCCTCACCCACATGGGCAACACGGAGTGGGCCGATTCGTCCACCGACAAATCCGAACACAACGGCCTCACCGACTTTGGCAAAGACGTTGTTCGCGAAATGAATCGCCTCGGCGTCATCGTCGACATCTCTCACGTCAGCGACAAGACTTTCTACGATGTCCTTGCCGTCAGCAAAGCCCCGGTGTTCGCCTCGCACTCCTCCTGCCGCTCCATCTGCAACGCCGCGCGCAATATGACCGACGACATGCTCCGCGACCTTGCCAAAAATGGTGGCGTGGTCCAGATCAATTACCACGTGGGATTTCTAAGTCAGGAATTTCGCGATTTCGAAAAGAACAATTTAGACGCCGAAAAGGAAATTAATGCTGAAGTGAAGAAACGTTGTGGCGACAACGAAGCCTGCACTCTGGTCACTGGCGACCAGGTCGTCCGAGACATGATGCAGGCAGGGAAGCTGCCCAAGGTCGACTACACCGCCATCATCGATCACATCGATCAC
Organism: Candidatus Acidiferrales bacterium; assembly: GCA_963748365.1. Classification (GTDB taxonomy): domain Bacteria; phylum Acidobacteriota; class Terriglobia; order Acidiferrales; family UBA7541; genus Acidiferrum. The sequence goes on along the minus strand of CAVVJG010000009.1, from coordinate 2,319 downwards.
GCCGTTAAAATTGCCGGCATCGATCACGTCGGCCTCGGCTCCGATTTCGATGGCGCCGTAATGCCTATCGGCATGCAGGACGTCACCCATCTCCCGCAAATTACCGAGGCCCTCCAGAAAAAAGGCTACTCCGATTCCGACGTCCGAAAAATCCTCGGCGAAAACACTCTCCGCCTGATGTCCGAAGTAGAAAAAGTTTCCACTCCCTGAACTCGCCTAAATAATAGCTTGTGTAGGGGCGGCGTAAAGCCAGGGCTGTCCAAATTAGGATGGCGGCGGTGTTACGAACCTTGAAAAGATTGAGACTTTGAGTGCAGAGAGCATTAATTTGTGTTCAGGTTGGGTCCCTGCTGTCCTAAAGAGCCAGCTTAAATTCCAGAATCAACTGGCCGTCATGCAGGCCGTCCAAAGCCGGAGGGGCTTGGAACGGTTCATCCAGCCAGGTGTGCAAATCGCGGTAAACAAAGAGTTGTTGGCGCAGCAGCGCGACTAGATTGGATAGTGACCAGCCGTAGCGAGCCCGCAGTTGCAAGTATTTCAGCAGCAGTATGGCGATCAGTGCTGTCCAAATTTGGATGTGCAGTGCGTTGGCGCTGGTGCCCACGAAGGTTTTGATGCGTAGGTTCTGCTTCAAATAGCGGAAGAAGACTTCGATCCGCCAGCGTTCTCGATAGATTTGCGCGATGGTGCTGGAGCCAAAGCTCAAGTGGTTGCTCAGCAGCACCAGGACTTCCTGACGTTCCTCAATCCAAACTTCGACACGACGGAATCGCGCCGCTTGCCGGTAGTGGTGGCTGCCCAGCGATATGATTTCATCTTTGAGGATGTGGCGATTTCTCGGAATAGGGCATTGTTCAAGAACACGGTAGTGCGCGTCCTGGCGCAGGCGAGTCACGAAGAACACACCGCTATCGGTTAGCCGTTGATACCACTGGTAGTCCACCTAGCCGCGGTCAAAGACCAAGATCGTGCCTGGAGCAAACTGAAATTCACGCGCTACTTTCACCTCCGAGGCTTTTCCTTCGGTGATGACCGCATAGCACGGCAGATGTCCATCGTGGTCCAAAACCAAGTGCAGCTTCGCCGCGCCTTTGGTTTGCTGGTATTTTGCCCAATCAAACATGGTGGCGCAGAGTTCGATGATGGTGCCGTCGATGCTCAGCAGTGGATTGCGAAAACGGAAACCGTGTCGCGTGCCCGCCGCCTGCTGGCAACGAGCAAACAAAATACCGAAGACCTTCTGATACAACTGCCAGGGTCGGTGCTCATTGGCATAGGCGAGCGTGGACTTGTTGGGCGCCTGAGGAACGCCGAGATGCTTCAGCTTGCCTTCACAACCCGCGAGGCCGCCGCAAATCTCACGCAACGAACGGGCTTGCCCCAACTGGCAAAACAGCATCGCAACGAATTGGCCCCAGCAGGTAAATCCGCGAGCATGACGCTCGGCGCGGGTCTCTCGAACAGCCTGTTCAAATTCCAGACGGGGAAAGAACTGCAATAACTGAGAAAATATGCTGCATACTCGGTTCAAGGCGGAATCTCCTGTCCTTAGCGTTGGTTCTTGTCACGGAACCCAACCTAAAGTAACAGGTCTTTCCGCCCTTCCTTGAAAACCTAATTTGGACAAGCCTGGCTTTACGCCGCCCTCTTTACTACGTAGCGGCCACCTTCAGGCGCCATCTCGAGTTTGCTTTTGTGGCACAGCCATTCCTGGCTGTGCAGGTTTAGATTCAACGCCATCGCTCCATGCTCCACCGCTAAAAAAGTTGTCATCCTGAGCGAAGCGAAGGATCTCAACTGAATCCTCACTACAAGCGTCTCTTCATCACGCAACGCTCAAGACTTCTTACTCTCCTCTTTCCCCTCCAACGCCTGGACCCTCTTATACAATTCCGGCAATCGATTCAGCGCCGCCATCATCTTCAACCATTGCCGGTTCTCCACCGCTGGATAACCCGAATACAGCGCCCGCGCTGGCACATCATTCGGCACGCCGCTCTGCGCCGTAATCACCGTTCCTTCTCCAATCGTCAAATGGCCCGCCGTTCCGACCTGTCCTGCCAAAATGCAGTTGTTCCCAACCTTCGTAGAGCCCGCCAATCCAGCCTGGCCGCAGATCATCCCGTTTTCTCCCACCTGCGAAGCATGTCCGATCACCACCAGGTCATCAATCTTCGTTCCACGGCCGATGCGCGTCTCTCCCACCGTCGCCCGGTCCACGCAGGAGTTCGCTTGGATCTCCACGTCGTCTTCCAGCACCGCCGGCCCCGATTGCACCATCTTGTACCATGTCCCATCGGCGCTGACGATCCTGCTGTT
>CAVVJG010000008.1:0-23640 GCA_963748365.1 Candidatus Acidiferrales bacterium | reverse complement strand
TCGCCTCCAGCACTTCCGCCCGTCCTGGCTTGTCAGAATGCTCGCATATCTTTAATAGCTCGGCAAAATACTTGCGACTTGCTTCGCGGTTGCCGCTGAGTTGCGCGGCGCGGGCCGCGCCGTACAGCGCACGGAAGCGGTTTGGCTCTTTCTTCAGCGTCGCCTCAAATTGCTCGAACGCTTGCGCGGGCTGGTTGATCTCCAGCAGCATCTCGCCGAAAAGCTCGCGCGCAGGTGCAAGCGGCCCGGGCGTAATTGCCTTCTTGTCGGTTCCATCTTCCATCTCGGCTGCCGACTTCATCATAGTCAAAGCGAGGTTCTTCCGTCCCTCTGCCAATGAGCTCCAGGCATTCACTTCGAGGCGCTGGATCTCGGCTTGTCCAGCCCAATAGCTTTCCTTTGCCTTCTCCAGACGTACACGGATGTCCTGTAGCGCAGCAACCGACGCTTGGGCCTTTGCCGCGTCATGCAACCGGGCCGCTGCTATACCGCGCGCAAACCAGGTTATGGCATCGGTGTAGGGAAACGGCGTCTCGCGTGGCTCGAGCTCGGCCGCCCGCTGCCAGTCGCGACGCTCCACAGCATAGCGCGCGGGAATCGCTGCCAGCGCGAAGTATCCCGCGTCGGGACCCGCCGCGCCGCTCACCACCGCTTTCGGATCGAAACGCGAGGCTATCTCCGGCAGCGCCTCGAGCACCTTGCGCGCAGCTTCGTCCTGGGCGGTCTGCAGGTAGGCGTAAACGAGGTAATCGCTTGCGTGCAGCTCTTCTGCCGTTTGGCTCACGCGACGCGAAGCTGCTGCGGCGGCGCGGTTGCTGTCGATAGAATTCTGCCAGTAGCCCACACGCGTGAACGTGTGTGACGGCATATGCAGCGCGTGTGGCGCATCAGGCGCGATATCGGAATAACGCTGTGCGGCGATAAGCGCCTTTCCCGCCAGAGGCGGCACATCGTAGGTGTGAATGATGTAATGCGCCAGACCGGGATGGTCCGGTTCTTCCCGGAATAGCTTCTCTAGGATCGCGCCCGCCTGAAGCCGCGCGGCGTAAGTTTTGTCGGTCGGCTCTTCCGCAGCCGCAAGCGCTAGTGCGTAGAAAATCTGCGCCTCCTGATCGTCGGAATATTTCAACGCGAGACCTTCCATCGCATCTCGATAGGCGAGCAAACGCGCTTGCTGTGGCGTGCTCTCGAAGTTGCTGTACAGGCTGGCGACGGCCGCGATGTACGCTCGCTCGCGCTCCGTTTTTGCGCCAGCGGCTTTGCCCCTTTCGGCGCTCTCGCGTCCCGCCTGTAGCTGGCTGTTGTCCTTCATGCCAGCCCCGAACGGATTGCTCCACTGGCTGAGTGCGATCCCCCAGTGCGCGATTCCGCAAGTCGGATCACTTTTGAGCGCTGCGTCGAATCCTTGAATGGCGTGATTGAATTGGAAGGAGTGCAGCAGCGCCACCGCTCGATCGAATTCCTTCTGCGCCTCAGCATTGCATGATGTGGCAAAATGCACCGCGCCTAACTTTTCGCCTTTTCCATGCTGGTGCTCCTGCGCGACACCACTCGCCGCAAGCAGGGCGATGGCGCATCCGGCAAAGACTCTCTTCGTGAACATTTGCTCCCCTACCGCCGGATTATAGGCGCAGGAGCGCCGGGACGGAATCCTTATCGCAGGACGACTCTAGCGGGAACTCGTCCGATTCTTAAGTCCGCCGCACGAGCGGCTACGTCCAAACGCCCTAACCGTCCAAGTCCTATATAAGGGAATGTCAAGAGAAAAATCTTCCCCTTGGGCCGGTGCCCATTTTACCAGGCACTGATGTTCATCAAGCAAGCCCGGGACGTCACCCGAGGGCCCTTTTCTCCGGAAGACAAAACAAACACTCTCAGGGCTGGATTACTTTCGTTTTTACGTTCCATCCCTGGACCTCGACGAGCGGCGAGGTCCGGTCGAGTCCTTCTGATTTATAGCTTGCGGATATCTGACGGGTTTCGCCTGGAAGCAATGAAAAATAATTGTCTTGCCACAAGATAGGCAGCACCTCGTCATCCCGGAGGACATAGCGGCTGACGTGACCGCTCGGCGGGCGCACGACTTTTAGCCGGATCCCAAAGGCGAGCGTGGAACTAAGATTGTGCAAGGTTACGGTAGTGGAACTTTCGGCCGGGCCCCGCGCTGATTGTGCAGTCACGGCCAGGTCCACCTCAGGTAGAGTGTTCAACGCCGTGTAATCCGCAAAAGTTTTAGTGGGAGTCCAGGTCGAGATCTCATATTGGCCACTCTCATCCCGGTCGGACCGTTCCCAGTCGAGCGTCTCCGCCTTCGTGGAAAGCCAGTAGAAGTTTCTGCTTATCAGATCCCCGGATGACTCGAGCCGAAGGCTTACGAAATAGGTGGGGCTCAGTCCATCGAGATCAGGCAACACAAATGCGCGAACACTGCTATCGGGAGCCGCGTCAAGTGTAACTTCATGCGAGAATTTTTCGGTCATGTCGAGGTTGTACACTTTGGCAGCGACTCTGAGGCCGGAAAAGTTCTTGTAGTAGGAATTCACAACGACGATCGATCGGTCGTCATACGAATACTGGACGTGCAGAGGTTCGCAGGCGCGCTTCACGCCAAAGTAAGACCCCCCGGGACGAAGGTACCAATCGTAGAGATGCCAGATCATGCTGGGCCATGCATTGTTCAACATCCACTGGATGACGCCAGTAGAGCTGTATTTGTTGCGGCCGTAAGCTTCCATCATGGCGCGGTGCGCTTCGTACGCTTGCATTTGAGCTTTGCGGGAAAACTCCTCCGCGGAATTTGAGGGGCCGTAGCGCTCGTTGAGCGCTTCCGTGAAGACGCCGAGCGTGTCGGACATTCCTCCGGCGTGATATTCCCATAGCGAGTTTGGAGGCCAGAGATGGTCTTCGGGAAGCATAAGGCGCAGAGTTTCGATGGGAGGGATGGCGGGGCCGGGACTGGTCTCGGTGTTGAAGCCGAACGCGCCGCCGTATTTCGTGTCCAAATACCAGAAAGCTGGCGCGACGTACTCGTATGGGCCCGTCATTTTCACACCGCTCTGACCGACGAGAGTGGACCTGCCGGAGGCCGATGACACGGTGGGGTTGGGCCAATCAGCGTCCTTCAGAATCTGAAGATACACAGTTTCTACTTTGGGTGGAGGGGGAAAGTCGCTGCCGTTGAGCCAAGTGAAGACAGCAGGATGCCGCTCAAGGCGGCGAATCTGGTCGCGCAGGGAAGCAGCAGCTACCACTTCATTTTCCGTATCCCAGTCTCCCCATTTCTCCCACTGATCGCAGCAGCACCACCCAGCCATCACCAGAATTCCCATGCGGTCGCAGAGCTCGAGAAAATGATCGTTCTCCAGCTTGCCTTCCAGGCGGATGGCGTTCAGGTTGAGATCGCGTACGTAAGTAAGTTCGGCGAGTTGGCGCTCTGGCGAGGAACGTAGAAGGAGGTCAAAGCTGTATCCGGCACCGCGGATGAGAATGTTCTTTCCATTGATGCGGTAGACCCGATGACCCTTATCATCAATCTCCGAAGTGACCTGGCGAACGCCGAATTGAATGTGGCTGGAGTCGGAGACCTTTCCGCCAGTTTCAAATTGCAGGTCGAGTGGATAAAGATTCTGCGGACCCACCTGGGCGGGCCACCAGAGGCGAGGGTTCTTGAGTTTAAGTTGGGAGAAATTCTCCGGCGTGAACCGGACGAGTTTTGTTTCGTTGGGGCCAAGTTGCACCGGCTGCGAGAATTCGATGTTCTCGATCTTTCCCTTGAGTGTTCCTCCAATTGCATGATCGGAAGAGTTCTGCAGATCAACCCTGAGCGTCAGTTCGGCCAGGTCCGTGGCTGGCAGATTGAGCTTGGTGAACACCGCGGGGAAACGAAGGGCCACCGGACCAGTAGTGTCGATGTGCACATCGCGCCAGATGCCCATTTCCTTATCCGGAGGCATCGGCGCCCAGTCTACAAGAGTGATGGCGAGGTCGTGCGGCTGAGGCGGAAAAACCTCGATAGCAAGCGAGTTCGTTTCGCCTGGCCGCGCAACCGCGGAAATATCTAGGTTAAACAGCCGCCACGTCCCCACCAACTTGTCGGCGGATGCGATTTCGCGACCATTCATCCAAACATTTGCCCGGTAATTGATGCCATCGAAATTCAGCCACAGTGTTTTGCCTCGATAATCGGCGGCAAGCTGAAAGTCCGTGCGAAACCACCAGGAGCGCAGGAACGGGCTTCCCGGCGGCATCAATAATTCTGAAAAATCACTGAAGATGGGATAGCTGGTTCCAGGAATCGAGCGCAGATTCATCCCAACGTAGGGATCCGGGTAGATGCGATTCTTTACCAGTGCGCTTAGCACTGTGGAAGGCAGAGTTGCCGGATACCAATCGCGCGGCTTGAAACCGGGAGTGGAAATGGCGTCACCTGTTTCGTGCACGTCAGCAGAGGATTGAATGGCCCAACTCTCGCGGAGAAACATGGAAGCGACAGTCTCTTCGGGCGGATTGGCCAGGGCAATGGTCGAAACCACCAGCCAAGTGCAGGCGAGGCAAATGGAGTATCGCCGAAAGCGACTCACGGCTAGCCCTGCACCAATTCCTGGACGTTCACCGGCAATTTCGAGAGTCGTTCGACGCGCGTCCCAAATTTACCAAGCGTGTTCTCGACGACGCAGAAGTCAAATCCAGGGATGACCACATCGTTCCAGTGATTGCCGATGCCGCGTAGCGCCACATCCAGCATGGTCACAATTTGTGAACCGAGTGGCTCGTGACTATCCAGAGTGATGGCGCCGAAGAATTCCTGGCATTCGGTGTATCCGGAGTTATGCGTTCCGGTATAGGGTTTAAGTGTGGCAAGGTCGATCTGTTTTCCAATCCGCTTTGATACTTCATCAGAGTGCGCGCTGAAGTAGTCAACCAGAGCTTGTTCCTGCACACGCGCCGGAAGATTTTCCGCGGCCACTTTTCGATACCATTCCTCGCCAACTTGGTAGCCGCCTTCAACGAGTTTGAGCCAGTACCGCTGATCGGCGGATACTTTCGAAGGACGATCGACAGCAATCACAGAGCGGCGGACGCAAGCGGTCAGGCCATCGCGCTTCGGAGCTACGCCGAGGTGCACCCATTCGCCTTCGCCGATCGGACGATTGAGCGCTGGCCCGATCAGCGTGCGGTTAGCCTCGTTGGCACCCACCATGATTTTGAAGCCGTCATCTTCGGAACCGAGCATTCGGCCGGTCCAGGCGCCCCACGCCGCAACTTCGCTCTCCAATCGGCGGGGGCGCAGCACCGCGAGCATGGCTTGCAACATCGCGTCTCCAACGCGAGCCGCATCGGCGATCAGTTGCATCTCGCGTTCGCTCTTTTCGTATTTGACCTTGAAATAAAGTTCCTGCGCGTCCGCAACGCCGTCTGTGCCAAAAAGCTCTTCCAGATAACTCAACAATCCGGCCGGGATAACCTGGCGTGGCGTCAGCAGCGCAACATGATCGACTGGTCCACCCGCTGCCTGAGTAATCACATCTTCGAGGCGTTCCGCCGCGATGGGATACTTCTCGTCGGCCAACTGCAGCATTTCCACTTTGTGTACCACGGCGCCGGCACGCTCGGCTAATTGCTCGGCGACGTAGCCTCCTTCAAGTCCAGCAACAATATGAAACCCCGTCGGCCCGACAACGCCTGCCACCTGCTCGATTGAAACGTTAATGTTTCCGCCGAGGTAGGGAACGTCGCCACAGTAGTGCTCGTCGGAAAACACAATCCCTACCTTGTGCCCGTGCCGCTGGAGCGCCGCGTTGATGTTTCTTGTGCGGGTCTGAAATTCCTCCTTAGACACCGCAAAGGTTCGATCGATCGGCTGCGTGTCCTCAAGAATGCGCAAGACACGCTCCATGTCTTGTCGATGTTCAGCACTGGTTGGGTACTTGGGATTCATACCGATTCACCTAGCCCGGAATTTGTACTCTAGAACTTTGGCTCCATCGCTAACATATAACTGACCGCTGCAGAATACAAAGTCCTCAATTGCTTTTGAATTTATCCACGAGGTTGAAAAGCTCTGTTGGAAACAACTAACAACCGTCTTCCTAGATTATTCATGAAAACATTAACCCGAGGCCTTGCCTTGCCGGTCATTTCGGCCCAAAGTTCGCCTGATTAACGCGGCCATTAATGGACGAGTCAAATTTCGCTGACTCCCGATGTGGGAAGCGATGTTTCGACGAACGTCGCTTGCGCCTGATCTCCTCAGACCCCGTTTCTGGTAAGAGTCTCGACGCGTTGTCGATTGAGGGACGCTGCTCTTTCCTACCAGCAGCCGCGACACAATCTCCGGATGGTTACCCCGCGAGCTGAAAGTTCTTCAAGTAATTGGGCGACTCCTGGAGAGGTCTCACGGTCGCCCGGGACAATGACTGCCCATTCCAGGTTCTCTCGAAACTCTTTCGACCTAATCTGCCATTGACCTAAAGACGACGACCTCGCCTCGCCAATTTGGACGATGGACCAGTGCCGCACCAGCGCCAGCGCGGCTGCCTCTTCAGGTAACGTGCGGACAGTATGAAATGGTTGTTCCCGTGTACCAGGATACCCACCATACGTTCTCAAGCCTCCAGGCGCGGGTCAGCAACCGGGTAACCGATTGCGAAATGGTAGACGACTTGTCCTAGCTCAGATGAGAGGCCCAGATATCGGTTCACTTCTTCATCAAAAAATGCTCCGATGCCTGTTGCTCCCAGTCCAAGAGCCTCGGCAGCGAGATACATTCGTTGGCCAATTGCTCCCGCCTCGAAATGCACGTATCGATAACCGCGATCTCCGTACCTGCTGGAAGCACCTTCAAAATCACCGATCATGGAAAATGCCACGCATGCATTACCGGCCAGGTCTTGTCCCAAACTCAGGGCTGCCGCCACCAGGCGTTGGTCCCCTGCTTTGATTCTTTCCAACTCTGCATGCTCCGGCCAGAAGCGATAAACACCTGGCTCCAAGCCTTCGACGCGATGGACGTAAAGATAAAGATGGACGTAACGATGTGTAGCGAAATCGGCGAACAGACGCTCCCTTGTGATGGACAGGAGAGTCGCAAGTTGCGCGAAGGAGATCGACTCGCGCCCACCCTTGAAGTCAAGAGCAGAACGCCGTGTACGAACGACGTCACCGAAACCGTGGTTTGTGGAGACAGGAGGCGGCAGGCTGACTTCCCCGCGCCCGGATACCTTTGGCTCGCCGGGAGAGGGACTGGTGGATTCTGTGCCGAGCTTCGTGGCAGTGTGAATGCGTTCGATCAGAGGGTAAGTTCTTTGCTCTTCCGACAGTCGGTTGGGCTGGCCCCCAAACACAACCGTCTCGTCTGCATTCAGCTTGTTCACCGGAATGGACGTGCCGTGAAGCGCAACGATTAACATGGGCCACTCATCCGCACTGAGGAGACACGATTCCGCCACCCTGTCATCCAAAAAATGCCCCATAGCAAAGCTCTCGCTTCCGAGAGACCGAGCCGCAAGCGCGAGAGCCTGCCAGGCATGTCCGATGTCGTGTAAGCAATACCGATAGGCCCGGTCCTTGTATTTCCAGGCTTCGCGCCAAGCAATACTAGTCAGGAGGAAAATGAGTGGGGCAGAGTTGTTGACAAGTTTCGCCCCAAAATCTCCGATGGCACGTCGTTCTGCCATGTGGGATGAGGGGCGGTAATGATAGAGGCCATCGGGCCAATCGACCAATCCTCGCGTGCAGAAGTGAAATTCGGTCGGATGGAGATTACCGGAAGAAGGATTGATGCGCAGAGAGTAGATAGCTCCGGTGGACGGGACTCGCTTGAACGCGCTAATCGAGGCTGAATAGAACATCAACTGCGAAAGGAATTCCGCACCGTCCCTCGACAGAGTATTTCCTGTTTTACCCTCGAGTACTTCGAGAGCCGAAATCTGTGGGGCCGGCGGGTCGGCCGGCAAATCCACGAGCGGAACGCCTTCATAATGCCGAAACGGATTGGGCATATTGGCCCAATCGAGGTAGTGCTGATTTCGTCGCAGCGACTCTGCACTGTGCTTCGTCAATTCATGATATTCGAGCCAAGTCATGTGGCGTGAATCCTGAGATCACCATACGGACAACTAAGAGAGCGTATCAAAGGATGGTTGCCGAACATGCCGACTATAGCGTTGAACAGGAGTTAGTGCAGTTCGGGGAGGGCTCACTCACCTTCCTAGAACCCCCTTTTCTGGCCAACTTCCAAGTTGCCTAGTCGGGATTTTGGTCCTCCCGATTAAGAACGGTCTCCAGCGTCAATCTCGTATTCACTCTGAACCAGGCCGCCTGTATAGGAACGTGTTTCGACATGACGAAGCCAGATGTCGCGCGGCACTGGACCAAACAGAGCGATGCCTGCCCCGATCAGCACCGGCACGCGCGTGATCACTAGTCGGTCGATGCACCCGGCTGCGAGGAATCGCTGAATGGTGCTGCCGCCGTCTACATAGACATGCTTGAAGCCGCGGGCCTTGAGCTGCTTTTTGATTTCGTCCGGTGCCCCGGACGTTTGTTCGACATTCTCGCCTGCGACCGAGGACAAATCGAGCGGACGGCTGCTTAGTACAACCACTGGCTTCTTCCCGTAAAGCGCCAGGTGTCCAAGCTTCATCACGACCTCGAAGGTCCTGCGGCCGATCACGACTACGTCGACGCTGGCCAAGAATTCTGTGAACCCGTGAGGCACTTGCTCACCTGTGTGTAGGAAGTCGAGCGCGTCATTCGGGCGAGCAAGAAAGCCATCAACGCTCACCCCACAAAAGACTGACAGTCTCATGGCAGGCCTCCTGAGTTGACGTTAGTATAGTTGTACACCAAGCGCTCCTCCCCGACCTATACATTCAAACATCTGGCCCGGAACAACTTCCGGTTTCCCCATTGTACGTCGACGGCCAGGACGACGTTGCAATACGCATTCCTGTTCCACCATGAGCGAACAGAAACTCAAAACGGAATTGGTGCAGCGCCGTGCGCTCGAGGACCGAGAAAACACCACGGTGGTGAAGGAGTTGCTGGAAGACCTGGTGGCGCGTGGTCTCGATCCGGAGCGGCGCTACTTGTTCGTGATCGACGGAGCGAAAGCGTTGCGCGCGGGGATCGACCGGGTGTTCGGCCAGCGCGCCGAAATTCATGGGAATTATATCAGAGCTTATTGTGGCCACGGAAAACGGCCTGCACTTGCTCGAAACATTCCACCGGAACAAGCGGAGTGTGAGTGCCGGGGTACAGCTTTCCTTCCCACAAGAATTGGCTTTTGTAAAAGGGATTTTTGAGTACGCGATCTATATAACCCTTGCCGAGATTGATTCCGAATTCATCCGAGATCGCATTCCGCAACCCCGCGGACTAAAGTCACCCGCCGTCAACTACGTCCTACTCCCCCAACCCCACCCGCCGCAACAAGGCCTGAAATCTCGCATCATCGCGCACTGGGTCGTAAATGGGCTCAACCTTTAGCATTGTGATCGCATTCGAGTGCAGCTCATACGCCTTCTCCAACCATCGCAGCGCCTCCTCCCGATGCCCCATGCCCATGTGTGCCCAGGCTATCGGTGCGGGATCTACGGGATGCCGCTTGTTCATTTCTTCCAGTGCTTCGAGCGCCTGGTTTGCCTGCGCTTGGTGTCCCCATTGGCCATACACCCGCGCCTTAGCCGACCAGTACCACGGTCCTCCCCCCGCTCCTCGCTTCCCATTTTCAATGTCTGTAATCGCTTCTTTGTACATACCCTTCGCCGCGTACGCGTTTTGAATCATATGGCCGTGAGAAAAAGCCGGATCCATTTCCAACACCACCTGCAACTGCTCAATCGCCCGGTCATAATCCCGCGCGAAATATAGCAGCGCTCCGCGATCGGCCGCAATGATCAGCGACAGCGGGTCCAGTCTCTTTGCTTCGTCGCTCTCCTTAAACGCCTCTTCGAAGCGTCCTCGAAAGCCCAGGTGTTCCGCATACCAGTGATGTGCCGTTGCATAATTCGGGTTCAACTCAATCGCCCGCTTGAACTCTTTCTCCGCTGTGTGCCAGTCCCAGTCGTAATTCTGCACCACCAGCGCTAGCGCCGTGTGCGCTTCCGGCAGCTTGTCGTTCAGCTCCACCGCCCGCAACGCCGCGGCCCTCGCCAGCGGCATATAGCTCGATGAAGGAGACATGCTGTAGCCGGTCAGCAGCGTGTACGTGTTCGCCAGTCCTGCATAGGCCGGCGCATATCGCGGGTTCTTCTTGATCGCCCCTTGAAAACACGCAATCGCCTGCTCAAACGCCGGCACCGTTCGCTTATTCAGGAGATACAACCCCTTCAAATATTCGTCATACGCTTCATAACCCTCGCGTGACATCGCCGTCGCCACCTGTGGCCCGCCGGCCTTGTTGGCGCCCAGCGTCTGCTGAATCTCATCCGCGGTCTCCAGCGCAATATCGCTCTGCACTACCAGCAGGCTTTGCACTTCGCGATCGAATTGTTTCGTCCACAAGCGCGTCTGGTCCGCCGCCCGGATCAATTGCGCTGTGATCCGCACTCGCTCCGCCTCGCGCCGCACGCTTCCTTCGAGTACGTACTGCACGCCTAACGCGCGCCCGATCTGCTCCGCATTCTCCTGCGTATTTTTGTAATGCATCACCGACGTCCGTGCAATCACTCCAAAATGTTCTGGATCCATCAGCCCGAGCTGCGCGATCATCTCCTCCGTCAACCCGTCGCTGAAATATTCCTGTCCCGCATCTCCCGTCAGGTTCTGGAAGGGAAGTACCGCCAGCATCACTTTTGTATTCTTCGTGGCCTCCAGCTTCATTGCCTTTCGCTTCGCTGCCTCACGCGCCCGGACCCACCTGACTCCCAAGCCGATTCCAACGATCAGCGCCATCGCCAGCAGTGCCCCCACAATCCGCGGCGCCAGACTCGGCCGCGGCTCTTCCACTTTCTTCCGCTCAACACCCGCCCACCTGTTTTCACCACGCCAGACGAAATCCCGAATCGGCGGCGAAGGCTCCTCCATCGCAATCACATCCGTCGCTCCGCGCTCTGTATCCGTCTCCCGCACCGGTACTTTGATCCGGTATCCAATTTTCGGCAGCGTCTCGATGTATCGCGGATCGCTGGCCGTGTCGCTCAGCACTCCCCGCAACTCGCTGATCGCCGCGTTCAGACCATGTTCAAAATCAACAAACGTCTCTTTTGGCCACAGCAGTTCCCGCAATTCCTCCCGCGTCAACACATCCCCGCGCCGCTCCAGCAGTGCCCGTAACACCTGGAATGGCTGCGCACGCAGCTTCAGCTTTGTGCCGTGTTTATAGAGTTCCCGCGTCCGGCTACGCAGTTCGTAGGGCCCAAACCGATAATTGACAACTTTTTCTTGCACGTAATGACCTGCAAATCAGAGGGGACGGTACACGCATCTTGCCCTGTCTCGATGTTCCGCGGCAAGTTAAATTTCGTGCAATCAGCGGCTTGGGCCTTGACCTCAATCCCACCTTTTCCTGACCTCCCCTGCATTGACCCCTTCCTCGCGATTTGCGATACCTGCCTCCACATTTGGCCGACTCCCCCCGCGGTGTCGCCCCGTCCCAAAACTGTATCCGGTCGATCTCGGAGGCGAGTTATGAGTTCCATTCCTGGCTTCAGCCTGTTGCACCCAATCGCCAAGCCTTTGCATTTCCGCCTCAGCTCCGGCAGGCGTTCCCGCTTCCCGTACGTTGCTCCGTTAACTCTGTTTCTCGTCCTGCTCACGGCTCTCTGTGGAGCGAAACCCGCTTCGGCGCAAGGGTTCATTTTCGTTACGTCGCTTGCAGATAAGGTGGATGGCATTGGGGGATGCTCCTTGCAGGAGGCGATCTACTCGGCCAACTTCGACGACAACATCGCGGTTTCCTCGTACGACGTCAACGGAACTCCCAACTTCGTGAGAACAAATTGCCTCCCGGGCAATGGGAGCGACCGGATCATTCTGCCAATCGAGGGTTCCTTTACTCTCCTTAAAATAGTAGATGACATCGAAAATGCCCTGGGGCCCACGGCGACTCCTGGAATCAGGTCCGTAATCACCATTGAAGGGAATGGCTCCACTTTGCAGTGGGGCGGAACACAGCACGCGCGAGCCTTCTCGATTGCGGCAGGTGGAAATCTGACCATCCGAAATGTGTATATCAAGGGATTCATCGCAAAAGGCGGCGATGGTGGAAGCGGCGGAGGAGGAGGTTTGGGCGCAGGTGGCGCGATCTACGTCGAGGGAGGTCGACTCACCGTTGAGAACTCCACATTCGACTTCAACCGGGCATTTGGAGGAAATGGCTCCATCCGCGCTTTGCTTCTCGGTGGCGGTGGTGGCGGCGGCGGATTGGGAGGTAACGGCGGGACGACGATTCACGGAACCCTGGGTGGCAACAGCGGCGGCGGATCGCGCGGAAATGGCGTTAGCGGCGGTGGCGGCCCCGCAGCAGGCAGCGGTGGTGGTGGAACGCTTAGGGATGGAATCATGGGCGGTACCATAAATTTGAGCGTTGGAGGGGCGGGAGGAATTGCTTGCGGTGGAACGGGCGGAAACGCAGACGGCGGAGATGCAACAAGTGCAATCTGCCCGGGCGGCGGCGGCGGCGGGGGCGGCGGAGGATCGGACACCGGCAGGGGCGGAAACGGAAACTATGGCGGTGGGGGTGGGGGCGGTGGCAATAGAACTCTTCTTGAGGATGCGGATGCAGGACTGGGTGGCTTCGGAGGCGGTGGTGGTGGCGGTGATCATGGTGGGGCTGGGGGCTATGGCGGCGGAGGCGGAGCGAGCACTGGATTTTCCTTCCTCAGCTTAGATGCAGATCCAGGTGGTCCAGCTGGCAAATTCGGCGGCCAGGGTGGGAATCCGTTTGCCGGAGGCAGTGGTGCAGCGTTGGGCGGGGCAATCTTTAGCCACAATGGAACGGTAGTCATCCAAAACAGCACCTTCACAAGGAACGAAGCCTTTGCTGGTTCCAACCCTTTTGACAGCTGTGATGCCGTCTCCTGCTTGCGTGCCACCGCCGGCGTTGGCGAAGGCGCGGCCCTCTTTGCGGTAAATGGCAGCCTCACGGTGCAAAATTCCACGCTGGCCGGAAACTTCACTTCCGGCACCGATTCTCTCCCGGCGGAAGGATCCGGGATTGTTGTCGACCTGGAGTCTGGGGTACCCACTTCTTTCACGCTGGAGAACACTATTATTTTCACGGAAGTTAATGATCGTGCGTGCTTCTATTCTCCCGGTGTGCAGGCCAGCGGTTCTGGAAACTTGATTGGCAACAATTCGGGATGTCCTGGGGTGGTAAGTTCTGCTGATCCATTGCTGGGACCATTGCAGCGGAATTCGCCGGGACTCACTCCGACAATGGCCATTACGGCTGCAAGCCCAGCCCTTGATGCCGCCGATCCAGCGACGTCCCTGGCTTCCGACCAACGCGGCCTGGACCGCCCACAGGGCAACGGATTCGACATCGGGGCTTTCGAAAAGTGCCGCAGCCTGGGTCCAGTCCTCGGCGACTTTTGCGATACCGTCGGTCCGATAAAGGAAGTTCCACCCACAGCCCAGCTAACCATGCTTGTCTCGCCGCCAGGCAGCGGAACCACCGCTCCCACGACCAACTCCTTCCCAGTAGGATCGATAATCCCCGTCGGAGCAATCCCCAATCCAGGGTACGCGTTTGCGGTTTGGACAGGCCCCGTCACCGACCCAGCTTCCATAACATCAACGGTGATCGTCGACCACGATCTCACCGTGACCGCCAACTTCGCGCCTCTCAATGCCACCATGTTTGGCAACATCATCGCCAAATCCGGCGTCTCGAACGCCCGCGTCTGGACGCTCTCACTACTGGACAACGGCCCGGGTGCGGCGAACAGCGTGATGATTCATGACTTCACTTTGACGCAAACATTTGGCGCGGCTTGCACGCCGGTACTGAAGAACGCAGCATCGTTCCCACTACTGCTCGGCAATCTTGGCCCCAATCAAACGGGGACAACGACCGTAGCGCTTGACTTCACGGGTTGTGCGGCCTCCGTGCGGTTCACGGCGAAGTTCACCTACTCCGCGAACAATGGCGCCGTTTCCGGCTTCGTCACGCGCACCAATCAATACCAGTAATAACGAACTAGGAGAATCACGGAGATGACCATGAAACTTTTCAGAACGCTCTCGATCGCAACTTTGCTTCTGTTCGCACTCGGCGTTCGCGCCAGAGCGGACGACATTTCCCTGACTCTCGACCCCGTCGGCGGAGCACTCACCGGCCCCGCCGGTTCCACCGTCGGCTGGGGCTTCACTTTAGCCAACTCTGGCCCCGACTTCGCCGTCATCTCCGGCTCCGACTTCTGCGTCGGTCCCATCACCTCGCCATGCAGCACGTCCTTCGGCACCTACACCGACTTCATCGGCCAGCAATTCATCGTCGTCGGTTCATCGTCCGTCACCGAAGCCTTCGACAACAACACCCAAACCGGCCTCGGCAGTTTCTTCATCAATCCCGCTTCCACCGGCACCGTCACCGGCCTCGCGGTCGTCTTCTACGACCTCTTCAGCGTCGATCCGAATTCCCCGGATTTCAATCCGGATCTCGACACCATCTCTAACGGGAACCTTCTCAGCGCCGACGCCTCTGTCACCGTCGGTTCCTCCGCCACCTCAACCCCTGAGCCCGGAAGCCTCCTGCTCCTCGCCGCCGGCGTCCTTGCGCTCTTCCTTACTAAACTATTTCTGGGGCCAAAAAGCCCGCTGCTCCCGCTAACCCCCTGATCCTCTGGGCGCATCTCCCAAATCAAGGATGCACGGTAAATCTCGCTCTCGCGTGGGGCCGCAGCCCCGTGTCAATTCCGCCCTCACTCCCCATATTCCGTCGTACCCTCCTTCTCTTCTCTGTGAGTTCACCATTATTGCCAATACTTCGTGAATCTGCTGCGCATTAAATTCCCGGTTTACTAGGTGAGCCAGGAGTTTGTATTTTGGGGCGGCACTTCGACACCGACCGTCCTCGCGTCAGCGGAGCGCGAGCTTGGCCCATGCCAAGAGCTCATCCGGCTTTACTTGCGAGGAGATATCCCGTTTCCGGGACAGTTCGCAACGCTCGACGTTGTGGTTTCGCGGCCCGAGCGGATGCAACTTACGTTGAATCCTCCAGTGCGAGTTCCCGCCCCTTACCACTGGCGCATCTTCGTATTCCACACGGTTGGCGTCATGTTCACGCTGAACCTTGGAGCGAATATCGATTGGCAGCAAAGGGCAATGTGCTTCCGTGGGGGGCGCGGGAATCCTGTCTTGGTCTCCGATAAGGTCACGCGTGTGTATGAATTGAAACTCGCGAAGGAATACCTTGAGTCGACGAAGACCGCAGCATACTTGGAGCATCGGGCAAAGCGTCGGAAGCCTTAACGTACCGTGATCGGGAACTTGAAAAATCTACTTGTTCAGTTGATGCGCGCTTATCAGAATTGAAGCCGGGGGTCTAGTACCCATCTCTAACAATGTCGGCCCTGTCAAATCCTTTTTGAGCACACTTCTCCGTTCACTCTTAAGAGTGGTCTTCCTTGCGCTTCTTGACTTCTGCTTCGACGACCACGGCTCGCTCGTAATCTTTCGGTCGGCTTCAGTTCGACCCAACCATCTCTCCGATCAAGACTTCGACCATGATTACCTCTTCAAACTCCCTTTGCAGGGAGCGGGATGCCCCATCACTTGGACGACGCACTACTTCGCGCCATGGGTACTACCGAGCTGTCCCGCGTACGAACCGAACTCCACCGACGGCGAATACTCACGACCACTCCGCCACATCCAGTACAACCGAATCCCCAGCCGGCGTCCCATCGCTACCTTGGCAATGCTTCTGTGTCGACGCATCGCCAGATGCATGTACCGACGTTTCCAGTCTGGATGAATGCGCGCTGCCGTTTGGGCTGCCTCCACCAACAAGAACCGCAACAAGGAACTGCCTTGCTTGGTAACGTGTCCCAATCTCTGCTTGCGAGCACTGGAGTCCTCACACGGGATCAGCCCAACATAGGTGCCGATCTGCTTGCCGCATTGAAACCGAGTCGGAGTTCCGATGATCAGCACGTAGGCCAGTGCCGTAATTGGACCGACACCGGGATGAGTCATCAGCCGCATCGCCTCAGGTCGCTTCCTGGCTTCCCGCTCGACGGCTGCGGTTAACTCCTCAATCGTTGGATTCATGCGGTCAAGCAGTTCCAACAACTCTTGCCGGCGTCGCCTGGCCCAAGGACCTAACGCTAGTTTCTCTAACAGTGCTCGCCCTTGTTCGCTGAATAGTTTTTTCTTCAAGCGATAGCCCTCGTTCATCGCCAATGCCTGCAACTGATTCAGGATTCGCGTGCGCATCTGCACCAACCGATGACGGTGCCAGAGTAGTTGTCGCAGATCCCGATTCTCCATAAAACGAAAGATTCGAGAGTGAAGGCATTGCTCCAAATACAAGCGAACAGCATCCTGCTCGACCATCGATTTGCTCCGGTCATCGATCAGATGAATGACGTCTGGAAAATCGAATGGCACGACGCAGGTAAAGGTGTCGACGGTCAAGCGAGGATGATTCTTCTTTTTCTGGATCTGGCGGAGCAGGGTGCATGGAGCAACCTCAAGCGATGCGAGAAAGTGGACTGCCTCAAGTGGTTCTTTGCGCGATTCAGCCATCAACGGTTCTGCTGTGATGAGCACCGAATTGCGGTCCTGCAATCCGATCCACAACGGAAGGCAGACCGCGCGAGAAAAATGAGAGAACTGCGGAGATCGAAAAAGCTTCGCCAGAAAAAAGGAGGAAAGTAAATGGTTTTCAAACGTGGCAAATTCTATGTCTATCGGTTCCTGTTTGCTGGCCGGATTGTCCAGAAGTCCACGCACCAGCAGAACAAGGACGAGGCAAGAAAAATGGAAGCCGCGGAACGGACGCGGCTTGCCCTCGTGGACGCGGGGTTGTCCGCGCCAACCTCGGCGATCACAAAAAAACAATACCTCACCGTCAACGATTTGATTGACGCCTTGCAAAGTGACTACGAAATTCGCGGGAAGTTTGACGCGAAGAATGCCTCCAACTTCAAACGGCTCCGCGCCGACTTCGGCAAATGCAATGCGCGCGCCCTCACGAGTGAAGACGTCGACGGCTACATTGAAAAGCGCATCGCGGAAGGTGCTGCCGCTGCCACGGTGAACAGGGTGACGCAGCTTCTGGGCCAAACGCTCAAGTTCGCGATGGAGCGGCACCACCTTTCGCGTGTCCCTAAAATCAGGCGACTCAGCGAAATGGGCAATGCACGGCAAGGCTTTTTCTCGGAGCAAGAGTTTCGCGCCGTTCTCTCGCACTTGCCGCCCGATGGATTGAGGGATTTCGTGGAGTTTGCCGGATTGACGGGGTGGCGTCGGGGTGAATGCGCTTCACTCACATGGGCGAACGTGGAAGAGGGGCTTATCAGGCTACGAGGTGAAGATGCCAAAAATGGCGAGGCGCGCTGCATCCCCCTCGTCGGCGAACTGGTGAACGTCGTAGAAAGACGCCGGAAAGCCCGCCTCGTGAACGGCACCCTCACGAGTTTTCTTTTCCATCGGGGTGATGGGCGCCCCATCATTGAGTTTCGGGGAAGCTGGAAAACAGCGTGCCGTCTGGCCGGGGTACAAAAGCTATTCCACGACTTGAGGCGCTCCGCAATCCGAAATTTCGTGAGAAGCGGCGTCAGTGAAAAAATCGCCATGAGCATTAGCGGTCACAGAACGCGCAGCGTGTTTGACCGCTACAACATTGTTTCGGAAACCGATCTGCGCGACGCCATGCGAAAAGTCGAAGCGTATCAAGCTCAGGGGTAGTGACAAAATTAGTGACATTCGCGTTTTGCAAGAAAAAGGGCTTACGGTGGAGATCCGTAAGCCCTTGCTTTTATTGCACTAAATGGTTGCGGGGGTCAGATTTGAACTGACGACCTTCGGGTTATGAGAAATATGGGCGCATGCTAAGTCCCGTCGATTCAATCGCGCTGATGTCTCGAAACGGGTCAAATTCGCTCATTCTTTGCCCTTAACTTGCCCAGGTTGAACGAAACTTTCCACTTAGAACTCCTGGAGATGTTTTGCCCTTAACTTGCCCATTGGGGCGTGGGATCCGTGACATCACCCAAAACATTACCTGACTGCGTCTCCTTACCGATTGAAGGCCACACGCTGATCCCGAGCGCCGTGAAAAATGTGAAGGATGTCTGTGCCGCGACGAGTCTTTCGATAGTAGATGAGATACTTGCCTGCAGGGAAGCACTTCACACCAACAGCAATGTCACCTGCAGACTTGCCCGCGTCCGGATGTTCGCCAAGCAGCCAGAATCGATCCGTAATCCGATCAACAACGCGGTCTGCGGTCACCACGCTTGCCCGACTGGCCCAATAGAGGAAGATCTCCTCCAAATCTCGCTCGGCATCCGCTGAGACGCGATAACGCATTACTTGCCCGAGGCCTCTTGTGCAAGAAGTTTACGTCCTCTCGCCTTCACACCCTCTGCGAGCTTTTTTAGGCCTTCGCGTCCTTCGTACTCGACGAAATTACCTGCCTCGATGCCTTCGATCCTGGCACGAACGCGCTGCCGGATACCGGCAAGCTGCTCCTCAGTAAGGTCGGTGAGGATGTCTTCAGCAGTGGGTTTCGCTAGCCGCAATGCGCGCTCGTCTTCGTCTTCCATGCGCCGCAAAGCTTCGCGGACAACTTCACTGGCATTGTTGTAGCGACCGCTCTTTACCTTCTTGCGAACGTAGCCCGCGAGTTGATCGGTAATCGAGACGTTCATTTGATCCATGGCTAACCTCTTGGGTTTGGCATTCTCTAATTAAAATACCGACAAACCGTGGCGATGTCAATCTTTGACATACCTGTTATAGTTCAGATTGTTTGGTGCGTAGAACTCAAGGTCCCCAAGGATTGCAAGCTACCTACAACGCCGTTTTCTGGGCCGTGATGTCGGTTTGCCACTTGTCCGAGATCGCGAGTTAGCAATTTACGACCGTATGCCTGGAAGTCGTGAGCTTCCACTGATTGGGCTTTCTGTTGTTCAGTTACCGCAGATGTGATAAACCTCGGCATCAGTCGATACGGTCCGCCTACCGCTATCACTACCGAGCCGACCAAGACATTCCCGCAGAATACAAGGTCTCAGAGAGAGGAATTGAAATGGTGAAAGAGCTTTTGCAGCCCTCACGATTCGTTCGACTCCTAGTATTGTCTTTTATGTTTTTGTTGACAGCCGCCGGAGCAAAATCGCAGCAGGTCACGGGAACGCCGGGTTCGCCGAGCGCCACGACCACCATCGACGGGAAACAGATTCCACCACCGCCTGCGAAGTTTGGCGGAGTGATCAAGGATAGTGCTAACCGAAGTTCGTCACCAACACTGAGATGTTGACATTGTGTTCTCTTTTTTCTTTTGAAAGTACTTTGTTTTCAACTTCGGTCGATTGAAAACGCGATGTAGTGCAGACCAACCCACTTGAACTGCAGCTTTTCTCCTGACACCATCACCCCAGGATGTTTCTGCGCCAACACCATCGGAGCAAAGACGGTAAGGAGCACGGATATTGGTCGCTGGTGGAGACCGTTCGCACACCCGATGGTCCACGACAACGGACCATCTGCTATCTGGGGGAGCTGAACGATTCGGCTCAGGCTCGCTGGCAGAAGACCATCGAGGCCTTCAACGAGCAGGGCGAGAGTACGCAGCTGAAGTTGTTTCCGAACGATGCGGCGCTTCCCGACGACCCGAGTGTCGCCCGTGTGCTGGTGAAGAAGGTTCGCGTCGAAGGCACGCGCCGATTTGGTGACTGTTATCTTGGGTTGGAGTTATGGAAGCGTTTGGGGTTGCAGGAGTTTTTTGCCCAACATCTGGACCAGGAGATCGCCGATGTTCCGTGGTCCCGCGTGGCTGCGGTGTTGGCGATCAACCGGTTGTGTGCTCCAGGTAGTGAACTGGCCATCGAACGACACTGGTATCCCTCCGCGGCGTTGGACGATCTGTTGCACATCGCGAAAGGCAAGATCAACGACACGCGGCTGTATCGCTGCCTGGATCGTCTCCTGCCACTAAAGACCAAGCTCGAACAGCATCTGAAGCAACGTTTTGGCGAGCTATTCCAGGCCGAGTTTGATGTGCTGCTCTATGACTTGACCAGTACGTATGTGGAAGGAGCAGCGGAAGAGAACCCCATGATGCGGCGGGGCTATTCGCGGGATCATCGCCCGGACTGCGAGCAACTGGTTTTAGCGTTGATCGTCAACCAGGACGGTTTTCCGTTCAGCTACGAACTGTTTGATGGGAACCGCGCCGATGTTTCCACCGTCGAAACGATTCTGCGCACGGTGGAGCGTAAACATGGAAAAGCACGCCGAGTATGGATCGCGGCAAGATGTTTATGAGCTTGGGCCGCATTCAAGCCTCGCATCCGCAGGTGGCGGATCTCTATGAGATGGCGGTGAAGGATAGCAAAGAAGGGCCACGCTTGGTCTGGCGGCAGAAGCCGGAGCAACAGCAATGGCTGGAAGCGCGCGAGGGAGCCTATCTGCTGCGTACGAATCTGACAGTAAACGGTGCTGCCGATCTATGGAAGAAGTACATGCAGCTGACGGAAGTGGAATCTGCCTTTCGCACGCTCAAGAGCGAGTTGGCCATCCGGCCGCTGTTCCACCAACTGGAAAAGCGCGTGAAGGCCCACGTGCTGGTAGCCTTTCTCGGTTATGCACTGCAGGTAACACTCAAGCATTTACTCAAGCGCAGTGGTTCGGAGTATTCACCGGCGCAAGCCTTGAAGCGACTCTCCGAACTGTACAGCGTCGACATCGTGCTACCGACGGTCGAAGGACGAGAAATCTGGCTGCGCAGGATTACTAAGCGGGAAGAAGATCAGGAAAGGCTACTCAACCAACTCCGCCTGGAGTTGCCGGAGCGATTGGAGCCGATTCAGATCCTGAAATGTAGTGCAGACTCGGCCATAGCCTAAACTGATTCTAAGAGACTTAGCTGGACTTTACGCCGTTTCGTGACGAACTCGGGCTAAGCGCCAATACTGTTCACTTAAGAAATTTTAGAGTATTCTGTGCGGTGGAGGGGCAGAATACTCGCTATGGCTCGAACGCTTGCCAGTTTGCCGGTAGGAAGCCGCATCACCGATTACATCAGCCTCGGGGTTGTCAGCCGAGCGGTTCCACGAGAAAAAATTGATGCGATTTTGACCGCGACTGGTAAGACCAGCATCCGGCAAAGAGAGCTGCCAGCACATCTCGTGGTGTATTACGTGATTGCGCTGGCGCTCTATATGCAGTCCTCCTATCGGGAAGTGCTGCGCTGCTTGCTCGAAGGCATTCAGTGGCTCACCAAACCGAACGAGACCATACAGGCCACGGGTAAGTCCGGTATCTCGCAAGCTCGCTCGCGTCTCGGCGCAGAACCCTTGCGGCGACTCTATGAGCAGGTGGTCGTACCGATCGCTTCGGAGAACACGCGAGGGGCGCGGTATCGAGAGTGGCGACTGCTCAGTCTGGACGGCAGCACGTTGGATGTCGCCGACACCGAAGAGAACGAAAACGAGTTCGGGCGTCCCGCCGCCAGTCGAGGATCGAGCGCCTATCCGCAGTTGCGCTTCGTCGCGCTGTTGGAGAACGGCACTCATGTACTGCTGGGTGGCCGGATGGGAAGCTACTCAACCGGCGAGATCACCCTCGCCAAGGAGGTGATCCCCCGACTAAAACCCGGGATGCTGTGTTTAGCGGATCGGTTTTTCTTTGGTTTCACGCTGTGGACCAAGGCCCAAGCTACCGGTGGCGACTTGCTTTGGCGAGTGCGCAAGCACCTGCGGCTAGAGGTACTCGAACGATTGAGCGATGGTTCTTATATCAGCGCTATCTATCCTTCGGAAAAGGATGCGCGACACAAAACGAAGGGGGTACGAGTTCGTGTTATTGACTATCAGCTGGACGGCATCCCCGACGCCGAACCGATCTACCGGCTGGTCACGACGATCTTGGATCCGTTCAAAGCGCCGGCCGAAGAACTGGCCGCTCTCTATCACGAGAGATGGGAGATCGAAAACACGTTTGACGAATTGAAGACCCATCTCCGCGGACGTCAGATCGTGCTGCGCAGCAAGACTCCGGAACTGGTGCAGCAGGAGTTCTATGGTTTTTTGCTGGCGCACTTTGCCGTCCGCCAGTTGATGCACGAGGCCGCTTTGTCGGTTGCAGAAGATCCCGACCGGCTCTCTTTTCTCCACGCGGTACGCGTCGTTCGCCGTAAGTTATCAGTCTGGGATGCTATTCCCCCCTCAGGCGAGAAAAAACCTCCATCACGCGATTCTTGACGAAATTCTCGAAGA
Organism: Candidatus Acidiferrales bacterium; assembly: GCA_963748365.1. GTDB lineage: Bacteria > Acidobacteriota > Terriglobia > Acidiferrales > UBA7541 > Acidiferrum. Next base: position 1,246 of record CAVVJG010000008.1, on the reverse strand, counting down.
ACGTGTGGTGTCCAGTCGCAAACGATGGAATCCACGCGGCGTGAAACGCAAGATGAGCAAGTACCCGCTGCGGCCAAGACACCGTGCGTCGAACAAGTATGTCAGCATCTTAAAATCCATCCTTATTCTTAAGTGAACAGTATTGGGGCTAAGGATTCCAAGCCTTGGTGGCCGCCGAGCGTGGTGCCGCCCAAGGGTGCGCCGAACGTGCTTTGATCATGACCGACGATCAGGGTTACGGAGTGGCAGGTACGTTTGGCGGTATCATCCCCACACCTGCCCTGGACCGTATCGCCAAGGCGGGACTGCGCTATACGCAGTTTCACTCTACTGCTCTTTGCTCGCCTACTCGGGCGGCACTCATCACCCACTCCGTCGGGTTTGGTGTCATCGGCGAATTGTCCACCGGCTACCCAGGCTACGATTCCATCATCGGACCGGATAACGCCACGATCGGCGAGATTCTCAAGGAGAACGGCTACGCCACATCGTGGTTCGGCAAGAACCATAACACTCCCGGCTTTCAGTACAGCAGCACAGCTGGCCCCTTCAACCAATGGCCAGTCGGCATGGGATTCGAATATTTCTATGGGTACCTGGGCGGTGAGACTGACCAATGGACCCCTTTCCTATTTCGCAATACAACGGAGGTGTTTCCATGGGTCGGCAAGCCCGGCTACAACCTCACCACTGATCTCGCGGACGATGCCATTCAGTACATGAGCAATCTGAACGCCTCCGCACCGGACAAAGCTTTCTTTGTCTACTACGTTCCCGGCGGCAGCCATGCGCCGCACCAGCCAACGAAGGAATGGATCGAGAAGTTCAAAGGGAAGTTGGACATGGGCTTTGACGACTTCGAGTATCAGGTCCCGTTCCGCTTTACCGGCGCAATCAACAAGCTGACTTATAAGCTTGGGCCGGAGCAGACTCGGGAGAGGACAAAGCAGCCGCTGCGGGACTGCTAGGCAGAGCTAAAGACTAGGCGGCTTCTGCTTATCCGGTTGTTTCAGCAAAACCGGATATCTTGGGCGTCGTTGAACGCAGCACCGCAACGGCTGGTGGCGACCTGAAAGGACCGGATAAGCAAGAGGCGGCTAGGTGTGCGACCACGCTTTCGGCTTCCAGATCCAATCCGAAGCTCGTATCTGGTGTAACTAAAGTCGCCCGCGAAGCGAGCCATATGTTCGGATGTGGGAAGCGAGGTCTCGGCGAAGATCGGCTGTGCTCTTATCTCCTCGAACGC
>CAVVJG010000007.1:0-44223 GCA_963748365.1 Candidatus Acidiferrales bacterium | reverse complement strand
CCCGGGCGCGCAGACGTGCGTGTGGAGGTTCGAGCGAGCCCGTGCGGAAGAAGATCGCGTGGGCGAGCGCGCCGTACCACGGCGTGAAGGTCGCCGGCTTGCCGTCGGGCCCGGTGACGCTGAAGTCGAGGAGGCCCGCCTGGGCGGCGCGGAGCTTCGGCTTGCCCGTCACCGCGAACCGGTAGCCGTCCTCGGTCTCGACGGGCTTGAAGGGCGGCGTGGGATCCGCGTGGTACGGCCCCTTGACGTTGACCTTGTCGAAGAGCTGGAAGCTCGGGAACCGGGCCGGCGTTCTTCGGGGTAGGCGTCGATCACGACGCGGTACGGGCCCGGCTTCGAGAAGGTGACCGTGTCGCGGATCTTCCCGTCCTTCCCGACCGGCGGGTGGTGGTGGATGATCTCGCTCAGGTCGCGGCGGACGATGATCAGGTGCACGCCGTTGTGCGGGCCGGCGCCGTGCCGGTACGCCGTCAGCGGCTTGCCGTCGGGCTGGATGATCGTGAACGAGATCGGCGTCGGCTTGCCGGCCGCGACCGGGCCGCTGGGCGTGAAGCCCTGGAGGTGATACGTCTGGCCGGGCTGGATCGTGATCGACGGCCCGCCGGAGCCGCCGCCGCAGGCGGCGAGGGCAAGCGGCGCGAGCAGCGCGGCGACGACAATGCGGACGGTCATGAGGTGCCTCCTCGGAGTTCGCTGGTGAGCCCGGCGGCGGTTGCGGTCGCCGCCGTGGCGCTGCTCGTGCCGACGCCGATCGGCGCCGGGCCGCGCTTCCATCCGGCGCCCGCGGCACACGGCGCCTGCGCGCCCGGCCCGCTCGGAGGCGGCGGGCGCGTGCACGTCGAGCTGTTCGCGGCCGGGCGGGTCGTCATCGTGCCGGCGGGCATCGGCGTGCGCGGCAGCCGCGACCGGTTCGGCCGAATCACTGCGGCCCGCTGCCGCGGCGCCGTGTGGACGACGGACCCCACCGGCGTCGTCCACTTCGAGGGCACTCGGACACTCGGCGGCCTGTTCGCGGCCTGGGGCAAGCGGCTGCGGCCGGGGCGGCTGCTCTCCTTCCGCGGCCCGGTGCGCCTCTACCGGAACGGCGTGCCCGTCCCCGGCGATCCGCGATTGGTGCAGCTGCGCGACCACGACCAGCTCGTGCTCCAGGTCGGGCCCTACATCCCCCCGCACCGCTCGTACCGCTTCCCTCCGTAGCGCGCTCATACCGGCCCCGGGGTGCGTCCGAGAAGCACGATCATCACGACCACAGCGGCGATGCCCGCGGCGAGCGCGAGGAGCCCGACGAGGAGGCGCACCGACTGGCCGTTCATGCCGCGGCCCTCCCCGGCGCGAACTGCGCCCAGAGCGTGACCGCGAGCAGCCCCGCGCCGAGCCCGAGGAGCGCCGTGACGGCGGCCTGCGCGGCCGGGGTGGGCAGGGCGGTCAGCGCGTAGCCGTGCGTCAACGTCGGGGACAGCGCGATGCCCTGGAAGAGACTGCCGATGCCGACCAGGCAGGCAGTGAAGAGCGGGACGCCCTCGCGGCCACGGAGGAGCGCCCACAGCAGTGCGGCCCCCACGGCGATCGTGAACGCGACCGCAAGGTAGTTCGAGGCCACCACGTCCGGCCGCCGGTACAGCTCGCGGGCGATGGGCCGTTCCCGTCAGCAGGACGGCGGCGACGGCGATTGCGACGGTCACGCCCTGCCAGGCCGGCCGCGCCGCCGCGACGAGGGCGCACGTCAGGACAGCGATCCCGCATGCGCCCGCGATCCAAGCCCAGGTCGCGCCAGGCGGGCGGTAGCGCAGCGTCCCCATGAGCGCATACCGGCGGCCGTCGATCACGAGCGGCACCGACCAGCGGCCGAGATCGGCCTCGGACGCTCGCCCGGCGGCAAGCGGCTCGAGCGCGTGCAGGCGGTGCTCGTGCCAGCGGTAGGTGTGCGCCGTGGTCAGGCGGCCCCACAGCGGCGGCGCCTGCGCGCTTGCGACGGGCCGCAGGTCGGCGGCCGCGATGCGGTCGGACTGCGCCGTGACGGAGCGGCGGTTCACGAAGACGCCCTCCGGCGAGAAGCGCAGCAGAGGCTCGCCGAGCGCGCCCGGAATGGTGACGCTCATGGTCGGGCCGACCCTTAGAGACAGCTGGCGGTCGCCGTCGACGATGGCGGCGCGCACGGCCTCCGCGGGCGGGACAAGCCCGCGGATGCGCGCGCTGAAGTCCGTCGCGACCGGCGCGCCGGGCGCGACGTGTGCGGCGGCCGTGCCCGGGAGCACGAGCGCGGCCAGGAGGCCGGACAGGACGGCCGCGCGTCTCACGCCAGCGACCGGCCTCCTCTGCCGCCCACGAGCCCGATGACCGCGAGGATCAGCGCGATCCCCGCGACGACAAGCGCGATGATGGCAAGCGTCGAGTTGCCGCTCGAGCCGCCCAGCGAGGAAACGGCCTCGATCGTCGGCGCGGGCGTGTCGGAGGACTCAGGCCCGCTCCAGTCGACGACCTTGCCGCTGGAGTACGTCTGGCGAACGGCGAACGTGTACGTCTTCGCCGAGTCGGCCGAGGCGTTGAAACGGAAGACCGAGTCCTGGTCGGTCGGCACGTGACCGCCGGTCCAGGTCACCTTCTGGACGACGGTGTTCTCGCCGGTGCCGGTCGTCTGCTCCTGCATCTTCCAGCCGTCGGCCGGCGCCTCGAACGAGTCGATGCCGAAGCCGGACGGGACGGTGAGCTCGATCTCGGTGGTGGTCGCCCCTCCTCCTCGGTCGGGACGGACAGCGTGAACTGCTGGAGCTTCGCCTTCAGCGCGACGGGCGGCGACATGATGGCGTGGGCGGATGCCACCGCCGGGATGACGAGCGCGGCCGCAGCCGCAAGAGCGGGTACGAGCAGGCGTACGTTGCCTCTCACAGAGCCTCCTTCGAACGTGGTCGGAAACGGCGGGCGGGCGCCCGCCGCTACGGCTACGCGAGGAGTGGCGGTGGCCCGCGCTGGGCCAGGCGGAGCGCGAGCAGCGAGCGGCGGCGGGCGAGGACGGGCTGCGGCGGCCGCTGCGGCGTGATCGCGACGACGGTGCGCGGCGGATCCGCCGCGAGCGCCCGGCCGGCCCGCTCGGCAGCGCCGAGCAGCAGCCGCGCCACGAGGAACGCAACGAGCGCAAACGGGAGCTGGAGAGCAAGCCCCGGCAGGAACGTCGGCGCCTCGACGGCCTGCCAGACGAACGTCCCGCTGTGCACGGAGCGCTCGAGCACCTCCTGGATGACGAACGCGACCGGCGGCAGCAGCGCGAAGGCCGCGGCCGGAAGGCGCTCCACGTGCCGGCCGCGCGAGGCGTCGGCCGCCGCGAAGAGGAGCGCGACGAGCGCGACGGCGCCGCCGGCGGCGAGCACGAACGGCAGCCGGTCGAGGTAGCCGTGGCCGGTGACGAACAGCGCGTGCAGCCGCACGTCGGTCGACGGGTAGACCCAGCGGTACGCGAGGACGTGCGCAGCCTGCGACCCGGCCAGCATCACCGGCAGCGCGAAGAGCCAGGCCAGCCCGCGACGCATCAGGCCGAATCGTGCCACACGGAGCGGCGTGCGCTGCCGGGGCGCCCGGTTGGCGCGTTCGCCAGCTTGGTAGCGTCTTTGCGATGGCCATCGGGCCGGCAGCGCCCTCACGTCGCAAGAGGGGCCTCGGCGCGAGCCTGGCCGAGGCCGTCCGGTCGCGGCCGATCGCAGCGCATCTGACACTGATGGGCGCCCTGGCGTTCAGCGCCGGCGTGCACGCGGGGCTCGTGCCCCAGCATCTCGACGAGTCGCCGTACCTCGGGGTCGCGTTCATCGGCGCGGTGCTGGCGACGACGGCGGTGGCGATCGCGCTCGCCCTGTATCCCGGCAGCGCCTGGCCGCCGCGGGCGGCCGCGCTGCTGTTCGCCGCGCAGATCGTCGCGTACCTCCTCTTCACCGAGAAGATCACTGACCCGACCGGCGTCATGACCAAGCTCGTGGAGGGCGCAGGGGCTCGTCGTGGCGTTGCTGATACGGCCGACGCCACGACTCGCCGAGCAGCGGCGCGCCTACGCCCCCGCGTACCTGCTCCTCGTCGCGTTCGCGCTGCTCGTCGCGCTCCAGGCCTCAGGCACCACCACTAGCCAGGGCGCCATACGACCACGATCCGTGGCGCCCCGATGGTGCGCGGCGAGCAAGAGCGCCGCCTCGCAGTATCTGAGCGAAGGGAGGCATGGCCATGACCACCATCAAGGAGGCGGCGACCGCGTTTCTCGCATCCGAGCGGGTCGCGGTCGCCGGGGTGTCCGTCACCCCAAGGATCACGCAGCGAACGTCGTCTACAAGCGGCTCCGGGACCGGGGCTACGAAGTCTTCGCCGTCAACCCCAATGCCGACGAGGTCGAGGGCAACGCCTGCTACCACGACGTGCACTCGATCCCCGGCGGCGTTCGAACATTTCAGGCGTTTTGATCATACGGTTGAAGCGGTCAGCCTCCACGTGGTCCAGGAAATCTTCAAAACCTAAGACACCCTCAAGCGCGCGGGCGCCGTTTTGCGTGCGTGCGGGCATGAACAAACCAAAACCACAGATAATCGCTCCAGTAAGGATGCCAGCGACGACGAAGGAGAGCGGGGCCATGCCCATGTTTTTGGCGAGGACGGAACCGCCCCAGACCAGAAGCATGCCAGTGATGAAGCCGAGGAGAATGTAATTGGAGCGGACGCTGTCTGGGCGCTTGGCGTAATAACCGCTTTCGACGAGGGAGCCGAAGATCGCGTTCTTGATGGGAGGAATGCTGGTGTAGAAGCGATTGTGAAGATCGGAGAGTGAAACGAGATCACCCGCATTGCCGATGGTGAAGATGCCATCGAGAAGCTGCTGCTCGTGAGGTTTGAGGGCGGACCATTCCGCACGAGATTTTTTCAAATGGAAGACGTATTCGGTGGAGTGCGTCAGACCGAGGAGATGGTCAACCTTTTTTTCTTCGATGACGAGGTAACCGCGGACGGCCAAATCGACAATGGAGGCGGTGATATCGCGCATGTCGACGGAATTGTCAATAAGCGTGCCGACTTCCCCGGGAGTAAGTTTGTCGGGAGGTCCATATTGAGCGGCGATGGGACGCAGGCGAGGATCGCGGCCTTTATTCCACCAGAGGCGGAACATTCCAAAGAAAGCGAGAAAGGGAATACCAATCGGCCAGTTACTGCGGAGGTAGAGCCAGAGAGTATCGAGAAACGTGGGCTCCTTAAAGACGCCTTTTTCGAAGGCAACGGCAACGGTGAGGCCTTCGTGCATGCCGAGCGGGCCGGTGGTATTAACGTCAACGCCGGCACCATTGATTTCGGTGGTGGCGTCGCTGGATGTGGAGCGATACGCGCCCGTAAAGGCTCTGGCGCGAAGGTTGGTGACATTGGATGGGAAGACGATATGGGCGCCGGCGGATTCGATGGGATCGTTCCACTCGTCGCCGGTGATGTTCCAGTAGAACTCATCATGATCGTCGAAGAAACGGAGGGCGTCGGAGACGACGTACTGGATGGAAATAGTGCGGGTGGAGTTGTCGGGATCGGGAATAAAGATTTTGAGTTTGCGGTACTGGCGTTCGCGGCTGGATTCAAATTTCAATGGGCGACCCTCTTCGTCACGGACGGATTTCACGTCGAGAAAGAGGCTGTAGTTCATGCCGCGGGGCCCAGCGTATTCGACGGGAATATTGCGATAAATGCCATGCCAGGGGCCGCCGATAAATTTGCAGGTGATATTTTCAGTGACATCAACCTTGCCATCGGGGGTGATGACGATGTCCGAATAAAATCTCTTGAACTCTTTGGCCTTCTGCTGAGCAAAGGAAGCTGGAGAAAACGAAAATAGGAGCGCGCTGAGGAGGGCGATGGTCCAGCGAAAGAGTCGAGTGGGCAAAAGCATGGTTGCAAGCGTGACGGAAATCAGGTGGTCGGGGCAGCAGGAGTGCCGAAACTGACTTTGGGAGCTTCGCGTTCGGCGGCAGAACCGACTTCAAAGAATTCGCGCTGTTTGAAGCCGAGCATTCCCGCAAAGATGTTTGTGGGGAACTGGAGAATCTTGGTGTTGAGATCGCGAACGACGGCGTTGTAATAGCGGCGCGCATTCTGAACGGTGTCTTCGATGGCGGAGAGGGAATTCTGGAGAGAGGTGAAACCCTCGATGGCGCGAAGTTGCGGGTAAGCCTCAGAAAGAGCGAAAAGGCTTTTCAGCGCGCCAGAAAGAACATTTTCGGCCTGGGCTTTGTCGGCAGGGCCGGTGGCGGACATGGCGCGGTTACGAGCATTGATGACCGCTTCGAGAGTTCCCTTTTCGTGGCCGGCATAGCCTTTGACGGTTTCAACGAGATTGGGAATGAGGTCATAACGACGTTTGAGTTGAACGTCGATGTCGGCCCAAGCGTTATCGCATTGAACTTTGAGACGAACCAGGCCGTTGTACATACCGATAAGAAATATCACCAGGAGAACGAGGACGCCGAGCACAACCCAGCCAATCATAGGCAACCTCTCGAAAAGAGATGGTGGTGCAGACTGATGAAGACACTATACGTGTGCGGGGAGGGGCAGTAAAGGAATGGTTGTCAACGTTAGAGAGGCGCATTACAGCAAAGATAGGAGCTGAAGCTTAGACCTCCTAAATAGTACGCAGGTCGACGAACGCGGCTAACGATATCTCTGGCGTATAGTTACTAATTGATATATGACTGCGTGCAGGAATCCACTTCAGGTCCAATGCTGTTCAAAACAATCAGCGCGTCCGTGTACGGGATTGATGCTCACATCGTTGGGGTGGAAGTCGATGTGGGTTCGGCGCGGATGGAGGATTTTTTTAGGATCTTCCATCCAAGCATCCGCTCCCGAATCCGTCGAGTAGACAAACCTCCCCCCACCCCAAGGGAGGGAATTGCCCAAGTATATAGATTTAGCCGTGCACGTGCAGAAGTTTAGAGATTGTGCCGTAGCGGCTATTGATACCATCGATAAACACGAAATATGCAGTCGAGATTTGATGCAGCTAAGGAGATGTAGATTGATCCGCATCAAGGCTTTGTAACCACTGGAAGCTCCACAAAACTTTGTTCGCCAGGGGTGTGATACACGCGCTGCACGGCCTTTTTATAATCTTCGGGCTTGGCCCAGAAGATATTGGGAACAAATGTTTGTGGGTTACGGTCATATAAAGGGAACCAACTGGATTGTACCTGGACCATGATACGGTGACCGGGCAAGAAAACGTGATTGGCAGTGGGCAAGGCAAAACGATAAAGCAGCGGTTTGTCGCTGGCGAGAGACTTGGGAGTTTCGAAGCTTTCGCGATAACGTCCGCGGAAAATATCGCCGGAAACCATGAGCTGAAAACCGCCCATAGGGGCGTCCATAGTTACTTCATCGGGATAAACGTCGATCAGCTTTACGACCCAATCGGAATCGGTGCCAGATGTGGAGGCCGCGAGATTGGCGATTGGTTGGCCACTGATTTTGACAGAATGCGAGAGGGGATCGGAGACGAAGGCTAAAACGTCGGGGCGGCCGGAGGCTTCGCGCTGATCATCGACCAGCCAGCGAGACCACGTAGACAGGTTGCTGTCCATGGGATGAATCGGGCGAGCGCGATAGGGAACGGGCTTGGATGGATCGGAGACATATTCCGCGAATTGGGAATCGCCTGATTTCGGAGCGTCAAGACTGAGTTTCAGTCCAGCGTTGAAATAAACAGGGGTGGGCTTCACGGTGCAGCCGGAGGTGCATCCGGCGGGCCAATTGGGAAGCTTCAGCCAGCGATCTGTGCCGGTTTCATAGGCAGAGACGGTGGGAATGTCGGCCCTAGGCGCGCCGGACTTTAGATATTGAGCGAGGAAGGGACGTAGGATTTCCTGGCGGAAATAGAAAGCGGTGTCGGTATGGAATTTCAGGGCGCCGAGTGTACTGGCGTCGCCAATTTCCTGGCCGTGATGCCACGGTCCGAGAACTAAAAAGACTTTGTCGTTCGCCGTGTCTTTGGGCTTGATGGTTTTGTAGACGGCGGTGGCGCCGTAGATATCTTCCTGATCCCACAGACTGTCGACGAGCATGACGGGAACTTTAAGAGGCTGATCGGCGAGGATGCGATCCATGGCCTGCAACTGCCACCAGGAATCGTAGGAGGGATGCTCGAGGAGTTTGCGCCAGAAGCCGACTTGATCTAGGCCGTGAATTTTGCCAAGTTCGCCGGCAGAACCGGCCTCGAGGAAATTGTCGTAGTCGTCGAAATGGCCGTACCACCAACTGGCTTCGCTGGAGCGAGTGGCTTCCTGTTCGTAGATGTAGGGCATCATCTGCTGGCGAAATGCACCATTGTGAAACCAGTCGTCGCCCTTCCAGCCGTCGACCATCGGATTCATGGGTACGGAAACCTTCAGCGCCGGATGGGGATTGACGAGCGCCATGAGCGGAAGAAAACCATCGTACGAAATGCCGATGATGCCGACGCGGCCGTTGCTTTCCGGAATATTTTTGACCAGCCAATCGATGGTGTCGTAGGTGTCGGTGGAGTGATCGACCGGAGTGGGATTCAATGGGCCGTGAAGAGGGCGCGTCATGACGTAGTCGCCTTCGGAGCCGTATTTGCCGCGAACATCCTGAAAAACGCGGATGTAGCCGTCTTCCACCACAATTTCGACGGGGCTATCGCCATGCTCCAGGGAAACGCCGTAGCGGGGACTGGCAAAATGGCCGAAATTGCCTGAGGCGTTGTAAGGAGTGCGGGTGAAGAGGATGCCGGCGTCTTTAGCACCTTTGGGAACGATGATGACGGTGTGGAGTTTGACGCCGTCACGCATGGGGATCATGACGTCGCGCTTTTCGTAGTCGAAACCGACGCGTGGAAGGGACCAGATTGGCGGGCGTTTCGCTCGGGAAGTCGGGATATTTGGGAGGAGCGTCGGGAGTTTGCGCGTGCGCTGTGTGGAGGAAAGACAAGGCGAAGAAGCAACCGAACACAAGGATTTTGCTGAAGGAATGAATGCGATTCATGAAAAGTCCTTTGAGGTGCGGAGAAAATGACGCACGGAATTATGTGCTCAGCCGCAAGCGCGGCGATTATATGACGTGCTGGGTGGGAGGCGCCAGCGGGGAGTGGGGACCGCACAGCTAGGAATGGCTGTGCCACTAAAGACGAAGTTGCAAAGGTGGGCGGGAGGCGTGCAAGCTGATACGCATGCCGGAGCTGCCAGACATTGCCGCGTACATTGGTGCGTTGGAAGCGCGCATCGTTGGCAAGACGATGGAGAAGGTGCGTGTGGCGAGTCCGTTTCTGCTGCGGACTGCGGAGCCTCCGATTGCGAGCCTGGAAGGGCGGGTGGTGCTCGGACTAAGGCGAATTGGAAAGCGGATTGCGATTGGAGTGGAAGGCGAGATTTGGCTCGTGCTGCACTTGATGATTGCGGGGCGTTTGCACTGGAGGGAACGGGGGGCAAAACTGGTGGGGCGGAACAGTCTGGCGGCGTTTGATTTTACGAATGGATCGCTACTGTTGACGGAAGCGGGAACGAAACACCGGGCGTCATTGTATATCGTGAAAGGCGAGAAGGCGCTGCACGCGATGGACCCCGGAGGAATTGATGTCTTCGGATGCGATCTGGAAGCGTTCCGCGGGGTGCTTACTTTAGAGAATCACACGCTGAAGAGAGCGCTGACGGATCCACGATTGTTGAGCGGCATTGGTAACGCGTATTCGGATGAGATACTGCATTCAGCGGGGTTGTCGCCCGTGACGCAGACAAAGAGGCTGGGGAATGAGGAGTGGGAGCGACTGTTTGCGGCGACGCGCGAGACACTGGCGATGTGGATGGAGCGGCTGCGAACGGAGGCGGACGGCGGCTTTCCGGAAAACGTGACGGCGTTTCGCAAGGAGATGGCGGTACACGGAAGGTATGGCCAGCCATGCCCGAGGTGCGGGGAAAGGGTCCAACGGATTCGCTACGCGGATAATGAAACGAATTATTGCGCGCGATGCCAGACGGGAGGAAGGGTGCTGGCAGACCAGAGCTTATCGCGGCTGCTGAAGTCGGATTGGCCGCGCACGCTGGAGGCACTTGAGGCGCTAAAACGAAAGTAACTCGCTATTGCCATAATCGACTAACGGCTCCATTGACTTGTGTTTGTGGGCTGTGTTACGGATATGTACCGCAATTTTTCAGGGAATTAGGGGCTGCTAACGGTCAGGAATGACGCCAGACACCAAGCACCTGGAAGTCACCTTGGATACTCACGTAGAGAGCGTAAATCTCGCCGAGGAGATGTGTCTTCGAGTGGCGGAAGCTGCGGGATTTGGGGAAGACGAATGCTACCGGATCGGGATGGCGGTGCGAGAAGGCGTGATCAACGCTTTCCACTACGGAAACCAGGAAAAACCAGAAAAGAAGATACACCTGGCAATTGATTTGAGCACGGAACGCATGGTTATTCATGTCATGGACGAGGGTAAAGGGTTTAAACTGGTGGACGTTCCAGACCCACTGGCGGAAGAAAATTTGCTGAGTACGTCTGGACGCGGAATATTTTTGATGAAGGCATTCATGGACGAATTTGATGTGGTGGCCGGGTGCACAGGCGGAGCGGAAATCATCATGGCGAAGAAGTTGCCGCTGCCCGGATCACCAGGCAGTAATGGATCGAGTTCAGCATCTCGCCCGGGTGCTGCACCTCATCAGGAAGCATAGGAAAGACTCATGTCAGCCTTGATAGCTACGACGCGTGAAGTTGGACAGATCATTATGGTCGATCTCAGCGGGAGGATTGCGTTGGGAGAAGGCAGTGCCCTGCTGCGGAAGACAATCCGAGATTTGCTGGAAACCGGCAATACCAAAATTATCCTGAATCTGGGCGACATTAATTACATCGATAGTTCGGGGATTGGCGAACTGGTGAGCGGATTTACCGCGGTGCGGAGCCGGCAGGGTGAATTGAAACTGTTGAATCTGACGCGAAAAGTGAAAGACCTTCTGCAGATCACGAAATTGTTTACCGTCTTTGACGTGTACACAGACGAACATGAAGCAGTGAGAAGTTTTAAGTAGAGAGTCTTGTTGGACGGAATCCTTCTTTCGCAGTTGTAATTCGAGGAAAGAAATGAAGGCCGATTTGAAGGTCGGCCACTGCAATGGCCACCAAGTAGGCTGCGTAAAGCCGCCCCTGCATGAAAAGGTCCAAGAATACAGTCAGGAGTACTGTGCCACAGTGAGAGAACTGAACCACTACCCGCAGCTCCTCGCGTACAATTCTTTCGTAGATTCAATCTAGATGCGGAGCTGGCTTTGAAAAACAGCGCCATTCTGCTTGTGCAGTGCCCGGACCGAAAGGGACTGGACGCGACGATCGCCGAGTTCATCTACCGCTATGACGGAAATATTCTACACTTTGAGCAGCATCAAGCGGGCGAAGAACGTTACTACCTGGCAAGGGTGGAGTGGAACCTGGAGGGATTCCGGCTGGACTTGAAGGACTTTGCGGGTGCTTTTGGACCGATCGCCGAGAAATTTGGAATGAATTGGCGGATGGCGATAGGGAATTACCGCCCCCGCGTGGCGATTTTCGTATCGAAACTCGATCACTGTCTCGTGGATCTGCTGTACCGGCAACGGAACGGCGAACTATCCTGTGATTTTCCATTGATGATCAGCAACCATCCCGATGCGAAGAGACACGCAGACTTCTATGGGATTCCTTATCACACGATTCCGGTGACGAAAGAGAATAAGCCTGAAGCAGAGCGCCAGGAACGGGAGTTACTGGAAGCGAACAAGATAGATGTCCTGGTGCTGGCCCGGTACATGCAGGTGCTGTCTTCGGAGTTCATTGCGTACTATCCCCAGAGAATCATCAATATTCATCATTCGTTTTTGCCGGCGTTTATCGGAGCAAAGCCGCACCATCAGGCTTATGAGCGCGGGGTGAAGTTGATTGGAGCGACGGCGCACTACGTGACGGAAGTGCTGGACGACGGGCCGATTATTGAGCAAGGAGTGGCGCGGATTTCGCATCGAGATGGGCTGGAAGATTTGGTGGAGAAGGGGCGGGACCTTGAAAAGGTGGTGCTTTCGCGGGCGGTGCGGTGGCACATAGAGAACCGGATATTGTTGTATGACAACAAGACCGTGATTTTCGACTGAGGGAAGCGGCGTGGAAGGATTGAGATCCTTCTGCTGGTGTGGGCAAAGCAAGTGGCACTCCGCTCAGGGTGACAATCTTTTTCGCTTGAGTCCAGCAGTGCTGCACCCCCTACGTAAGAAGACATGAGAACGCAAGCAGAGACGGAGTGGATTACAGAGCGGGCACGTTCGCTGGGGTTTGCTCTTTGCGGCGTGGTGTCTGCGGGAACTTTTCCCGAGCTGGCACATTTTGATGAATGGATTTCGCGGGGGTTTCACGGAGAGATGAAGTATCTGGAAGATCCACGGAGATGCGATCCGTCGATAGCGCTGGAATCGCTGCGAAGCGTCATTGTATGCGGGATGAACTACAACACGGAGCACCCGTATTCTGTGGAAGCGGCGAGTGCGGCGGACGATTGTGAGCCGCAAGGCTGGATATCGCGGTTTGCGTGGGGAGACGATTATCACGAAGTATTATGGAGCCGGCTGGATGCGCTGGAAGCGGGACTGAGAGAAAAGTTTGGGGAGACGTTTGTATCGAAGAATTACGCGGATACTGGACCTGTGGCAGAGCGTGTGCTTGCGAAATATGCGGGCCTTGGATGGCTGGGAAAAAACACACTATTACTGAACGAGACGCTGGGTTCATGGATGTTTCTAGGAGTGATCCTGACATCACTGGAGTTGACCCCTTCGCTTGCGACGGCAGAAATGGCGCCACCGGATTTGTGCGGAAATTGCCGGCAATGCCTGGATGCGTGTCCGACCGGAGCGTTGATTGAACCATATGTGATGGATGCGCGGAAGTGCATTTCATATCTTACGATTGAACTGCGCGGAAACATCCCAGAGGAGTTTCGTGAAGAGATCGGCTGGCAGGTGTACGGATGCGACATTTGCCAGGATGTCTGTCCTTACAACCGGAAAGCGCCGGTGACGGAATTGAAAGAATTTCAACCGCGGGCAATGAATTCGGGAAGATCGCTGTTGTTGCCAAGGCTGGAATGGCTTGCAGGCATGAGCGAGAAAGAGTTTCGGGAACTGTTTCGTGGAAGCTCAATGAAACGGACGAAGTGGCGAGGATTGGTGCGAAATGCGTGCATCGCGCTGGGGAATGCGAAGTTGCAAAGTTCAAATGCTGGGCATGGACAAGCGATCGCGGTGCTGGAACGTCTGAGAAAATCAGTGGATGAAGTAATTGCTGTATCTGCCCAATGGGCGCTAGGGCGCATCACATAAGTGCCCGGTAGGAAGGCGCTCTTATGAAGCTCACGCTAAGCGTAAGGCCGCCATTACGGGGCGGTTGGTTGAGCGGTTGCTAGTTAAGGCGGTATACTCTGGCTGGCACTGAAGCGGCTAATTTGTAGTGATCAGTGCGAACCGAAGAAATCACTGAAACCGAGGATTTCCATGGATCGCCGAAAGTTTCTCGTGAACGGTGGAGTTGTCGGTGCTGGCCTGCTCGGTGCGAATGCAGTCGCGCCGGGGCTGTTGCAAGCGGAGACCCGCCCGGAATTTGGATTCAAATCAAAATTGGAGGATACACACGTGGCATTCACACTTCCCCCCCTGCCGTATGCGTTTGACGCGCTGGAACCCTACATCGATGCAAAAACGATGGAGATCCATCACGACAAGCATCACGGCGCTTATGTAACGAATCTGAACAAGGCGTTGGAAGGACATCCGGACCTGCAGGCAAAGTCGCTGGACGATCTGTTGAAAAACCTGGACGCGATCCCGGAAGCAATCCGAGGCGCGGTACGCAATAATGGCGGCGGACATTGGAACCACTCGCTGTTCTGGCTGGAAATGAAGAAGGGCGGCGGAGGAGAGCCAAAGGGAGATTTGGCAGCGGCGATTAGCTCGAGTTTTGGATCGTTAGGCGATTTCAAAACCAAGTTCAAGGCGGCTGGACTCGGCAGGTTTGGATCTGGCTGGGCGTGGCTGCTGTTGAAGGACGGAAAACTGGTGATCGATTCCACCGCGAACCAGGACACGCCGTACTTGGCAGGGGGCAAAGCGGTGCTCGGGTTGGACGTGTGGGAGCATGCGTATTACCTGAAGTATCAGAACCTGAGAGCAGATTATATTGAAGCTTGGTGGAACGTGGTTAATTGGGATAAGGCGGCGGAGTTGTACGATGCAGCGAAGAAGTAGGTTTCAGCAAGGAGTCTAGTAAAAAAGAAACCCGGCTCAGAAGCGAGCCGGGTTTTCTATTAGGAAGGAATGAACGAAGGCTTGCTCTATCAAGCCATCATTCGTGCATGTGCTAACGGCAAAATTCTTCCAGAGTTCACGGGAGCGTGATAGGCATGTTTCTTGGCGACGAAGGGCCTGAACTCGGCTGCGGGAGCAGTGACTGCAGCGGGCAAAGGCCTTGTGGAAAGGCGTGAAGATTCACGTAACAATTCCATGCGGCTGCGAACTTTGAATTTTGCCAACAGGGAAGATACGTGGAACTTCACAGTACGTTCCGAAAGATTCAACAAGGATGCGATTTCTTTGTTGGCAAGACTCCGAAGTACCCCATCCAAGACCTCTTCTTCGCGACGCGTGAGTCGAACTGAACTCTTCGCACCATGGCCCGATTCAAGAATCTGCTGAGCTTTCTCGGCGAGTCCCGAGAGACTGCTGGGGTCGGCGGGAACCATGATCATGTAATCGGAAGGTGACTGGCCCCGCACCATGCAGTGCATGGCGAGGAGGCCAGCAGCATGATCTACGGGTAGTTCACCTTCGGGACCGGCTTCGACATGAAAATGAGCAGTCCCGGTTGATTTTTCGTAGAAGAGATATACAGGTTTCGCTGAAGCAGACTTGGTGTGACCGATTGAATGCGTTGCTGCTGTCCTGCGGATGAACTTCACGATTCACTCCTCCGTAAGAGCCTCGCGGTGGGGGGCGAAGCACTCTTATTGGTTTGGTCTCTTGTAGCCTCCTAAGAGATGGTCGGAAGTAGCAAGCAAGCAATGGGGGCCTGGTTTGAAGCAGGCCCCGCGTATCCCCAAAGAACCCTCAGAATCACCACCAGGGATAAGCGAGAAGGAGTCCCCGATTTATAGCTTGCGAAAGTTACACCTGACCACGCGTAACTGGGGCATCTAGGAGGCCGAAGTAACGATTTTTCTACAGGTTTTCTTTTCAAAGACTTAGGGTACCAGTACAACAAAGTCGGGTGAAGAGGGTAGGTAGAAAATGCTTACGGCCCGAACTTTTTTCCCGATGAGGAAAGCTGTAATTAGCGACCAATAATCTGAATCTGCTCTGTGGAGATCAATTCATAGGTGATGCCTCGCCAGGTTACGCGACGACCGATGAGCGAGGAAAAGAAGTTGATCAAGTACAAGAATGGAACAAAGAGGCTTAAAACGATGTAAATCCAGGATTGCGACATGATTTGCTTTCTAAAAGCGGTGAGAGCTTCTGTGACGGCGATCACACGAATGGCTCCTCGAATAGAAGCCAAGAGAAGTGGCAGGACCAAGAGTGTTGCGATGTGAAACGCGGGGCGTGAAGCGATGAGAAGACTAAGCCACAGATAACTTCCGAGCAGAAGTGTTACACAGTAGAGGAAATGAGTGGCAAAGGCTATCCCCCACATCTGTGGGCGGTAAAGTTTGGTGATGCGGATCTGGCGATTGGTGAATTCGAGCAGGCCAGCGAAATCAGTTTGCACGTAGGACACGGTAAGGCATTCCGGAAGGAACACGACGAAGCGACGGCCGCGTTCGATCATGGTCGTCAGTGAGTAATCGTCGCTAAAAGCATATTGCCAGACGTCCATCATGCCGATTTCGTCGAAAACGGCTCGACGTATCGCAGTGCCGCCGCCCCAGCAAAAATTCTTGGTGTGCCCGCCAAGCATGGTGACGACGGGCGCGTTCCAGGCGGCCAGAAACGCGGTCGCGAGGTCATTCTGCGTGGGAACAAACCAACGCATGGTGGAAGTGGCACCGATTCGGGAATCCGATAGTGGTGCGACAAGTTTATGAAGCCAGGATCTACCGGGACGACCATCGGAATCAGCAAAGACAAATACTTCAAACTCGGGAGGAAGTTGTTCGATGGCAACGCGAAGATTGTTAACTTTTTCACTGGAATTCTGTGGCGGGCCGGCGATTACGATGTGAGCTTTGACGCGTGAAGAAGCGACGACGCGTTTCAGGATGCTGTGCGCTGGATCGTTCTCTGAAGCCACAATGAAGAAGACTTCGTAGTTCTGGTGATCAAATTCGCAAAGCGAAACGAGATTCCGTTCGAGGCCTGCTTCCATACCGCGGCAGGGACAAAACACCGCGGTTCGAGGAGCATAAAAACCGGGATCGGTCTTCAGGCGTTTCTGGACATAGGTCAGCCAAAGAATGGCCTGCCAAAGCAGATAGCCGCCGGAAGCGATCTGAAGGATCGCCAAAACGTCAAATAGGGATTCCATTTGAGATGAGAATAGCAGAGGAGCAGGCTGTTCGAACGAGCTTGTGTAGGGTTAGAATCGCAGCGGTAAACAGCAGTCGAGGGGAGAAAGGGTCAATATGGCAAATCGAGTGGATTCCGCAATGGTCACAACCGGCAACGAGTTGATAGGGTACCGCGTGGTGCGAAATTTCGGGGTGGTGCGCGGGATCACGGTGCGTTCGCGAAGCGTGCTGGGAAATCTTGCAGCGGCTATGCAGACGATTGTCGGGGGGAACATCAGCGTGTTGACGGAGCTGTGTGAGAAGGCGCGCGGTGAAGCGTATGAGTTGTTGCTGGAACACGCAGGGGAACACGGAGCAAACGCGATACTGGCGATGCGCTACGACGCAAATGAAGTGATGCAGGGAGTGACAGAAGTGTTGGCTTACGGCACGGCGGTGCAAGTGGAGCGAGTGAGCTAAGCGGAAATTGAACGCCGCGTCCTAACGCCGAGCAGAGAGTCGCGGGCTCATATTCTCGAGGAAACGGGCTGAAGATTTAACGCTTACGAGGAAGCTTTTCTTCCGGCACGAAGTTTGCAAGTTCTTCTGTAACTCTGGCGGTGAGAGTTTCGAGGTCAGTCAGGGCGTTGCTGGCGGCGACGCGAGCTTTTTCCATAAAAGAAGAATCGAGCACGAAGGCGCAGCGGTCGACGAAGGGATGATTGGCGACTTCGAAGGATTTGCGACGGCGCGGCGGGGAGGCGGCGCGGGCGACAATTTCCTCGTACATCTGCAGGTCGGTTTGAAAATCCAACGCTTCCCCGGCATTCCATTTTTGCAGGCGGGTGATGGCGGCAAAATATTTCTGGCGAAAGACAGCAGCATCTCTACGATTGAGAGGCTTGAGTGAGGGCGGATTGTTTAGGCCGGCCTTGGTTACGAGTTCCAGAACTTTTGCGGAAATGGCAAGCAGAGCTTCGCGATGCAGCAACGTCAGCAGGTCACGGTAAAGCGAAGCATGAACCTGGAGGCCGTAACGACCGTGTTGCTCGACGTAAGAGTCGACAAAGTGCGGGACGATGCGCTCGCGGGACAACGCTTCAGTTAAACGCTGGGCGAGGACCGTGGCCTGCTCAGTAGGCGAAATGTTTGATTTTGCGGTCGAAGACATCTTGGAATTCACATAGTATCAGTAGTTGGGTGGATGGCGTTCTGTACGAAAGGACAGGGTACGATTGAAGTAAATATGAGCTAACGGGGCCGATTCGGGTACATATGGAATTGGTTGTATTGGTGGACCGCCTCAGGAAGCGGCCCCTACTTTGAGATCGAGGAAGAAAAAAGGCCTGACGATTCTCGCCAGGCCTTTTTGCCGCCGCTACTGTTAGTGGATAGCTCTTGGACTATCACCAGAGCCGGACTGTTGAGGCTCCGGCTCGGGGACTACGGGTGCAATGGGATCCTTTTCCAGGGCGTGCTCAAGAACTTCATCGAGCGTACGGACGTAGGTGATCTTCAAATCGCCGAGAATTTCGGGCGGAAGATCGGCCACGGCGTTGGGCTCGTTGTCGGCTGGCAGAAGGACGTGAGTGATACCCGCGCGCTTTGCGCCAAGCACTTTTTCCTTAACGCCGCCGATGGGCAGCACGACGCCAGAGAGAGTCATTTCACCAGTCATCGCAAGGCGATTTTTCACCGGGCGGTTAGTGAGCAAGCTGACGAGCGAGGTAACCATCGCCGCGCCTGCGGACGGGCCGTCCTTCGGAACCGCGCCGGAGGGGACATGGATGTGGATGTCCAGCTTGCGGAAGAAGTCCGGATCTATTCCGTAGCGTTCGCCGTTGGCACGAGTCCATGTGAGCGCCGCGGTCATTGATTCCTGCATGACTTCCCCCAAGTGGCCGGTCATAGTGAACTGCTTGCCACCGCGCATCCTGCTGGCTTCGATGAAGACAATGTCGCCACCGACAGGGGTCCAGACGAGGCCTACTGCTACGCCGGGTTTCTTGACGCGCTCTTCGACTTCGCGCTCGGTGCGGAATTTAGGAACACCGAGGAATTCGCGAACCACCTCTGGCGTGACAACCATTTTTTCGGTCTTGCCTTCGGCGATCTTGCGCGCCTGTTTGCGGACGAGAGTGGCAATTTCGCGCTCGAGATTGCGGACGCCCGCTTCCCGCGTGTAGCTGTGAATGATTTCGCGCAGCCCTTCTTCGGTGAATTCCAATTGCTCGCCTTCCTTGATGCCATGCTCTGCTGCCTGCTTGGGGATCAAGTATTTGCGTGCAATGTGAATTTTTTCTTCACCGGTGTAGCCAGGCAGCTCGATGATTTCCATGCGGTCGAGCAGCGGCCCCGGGATGGGATCCATCCAGTTGGCGGTCGCGATGAAAATAACCTTGGAGAGGTCAAACGGCACGTCGAGATAATGATCGCGGAACGTGCTGTTCTGCTCCGGGTCAAGAACCTCCATCAATGCCGAGGATGGGTCGCCACGGAAATCACGGCCAAGTTTGTCGACTTCGTCGAGCATGCAGACGGGATCGTTGGACTCGGCGCGCTTAAGCCCTTGAATGATCTGCCCAGGCAACGCACCGATGTAGGTGCGGCGGTGGCCACGAATTTCGGCTTCATCGTGCATGCCGCCAAGGGCGATGCGCACGAATTTACGGCCGAGCGAACGAGCGATCGATTTACCGAGCGAGGTTTTGCCTACGCCCGGAGGCCCGACGAAGCAAAGTATGGGACCCTTCATTTCCGGCTTGAGTTTCTTAACGGCCAGGTAATCGAGGATGCGTTCTTTCACCTTTTGCAGATCGTAGTGATCTTCATCAAGGATTTCGTGCGCCTTGGTGATATCGATTTCCGCGCTCCCGGAAGATTTGGACCAGGGCAGCGAAGTCATCCATTCCAGATAGGTGCGAGAGACCATGTATTCGGCGGACGCGGGCGTCATCTTGGACAAACGCTTGAGCTCGCGTTCGCATTCCTTCTTGGCTTCCGCGGTCATGCCGGCTTCTTCGACTTTCTTACGCAGTTCGTCGATTTCCGCACTGGCATCGTCGATTTCACCCAATTCTTTTTGGATGGCCTTCATCTGCTCGCGCAGCAAGTATTCGCGCTGGTTCTGGCTGACCTGCTCTTGAACCTGCTCGTTGATTTTGCTGCGAAGCTCGAGGACTTCGAGTTCCTTGGAAAGTTCGCGGATGAGCATTTCCAAGCGCTTGCGCACGCTGGAAGTTTCGATCAATTCCTGGCGCAGAAGCGTGGAGAGGCTTGGCAGCGTGCCGGCGATAAAATCGGATAAGCGGCCGGGATCATCGATGTTCATCGCGACGTTCTGCAAATCGTCAGACAATTGCGGCGAATGGCTGACGACATCGCGGAAGAGATCTTGCGCGTTGCGCTCGAGCGCTTCCAGTTCGTTGTCGTCATCACCGAGAATGTCCGGTTCCGATTCGATGGATGCGCGAAGGAAGGGGCGCAGGCCGAGCAGCTCCGTAATTCGGATGCGCTGCAAGCCTTCCAGAAAGACAACCACATTGCCATTCGGCATCTTCACGGTCTTGTGAACTTTTGCTAGTGTACCCACCTTGTGGAGATCGGCCGCGGCGGGATCTTCAATCCGTGGATCGAGCTGAGCCACAACGCCCAGCAACTTCTCATCGCCCGTCAGCGAATTAACCAGCGCTAGAGAGCTCTCTCGCCCAACGGTCAGCGGTAGAACCGCTCCAGGGAACAGAACGGTGTCGCGAACTGGCAAGATTGCCAGTGTTTCAGGAACAATATGCTTTTTGTCAGCCATGACTTAACCCCCAAGCCAGCCGAAAAATCTTCAGCGGGACGGCCGCCTTGGAACATTAGATGCAGAAGGTGCGGAAAGGGTGCTCACTTCTGCAATGTCTTACAGCAACTAACTTTAGTCGACAACACTAAGATTCTATCGTAACAACCTAGATCAAGCAAATGCTCTTGTAACTAAATCTAAATAAAGTAAATAGCGACGCCATGGGCGGATAACGGGTGGTGCCAAATAGTACTATCGGCCATTTCTGTCCTCGGAATAGATACGTTTCACGAGGGAAATAGCTTCATCCCGGGTATAGATCAGGCCTTCCAGCTGAGCGTCTTCAAGGGCGGTAAGGATACGCTGGAAACTTGGCCCTGGACTATAACCCATATCCTTTAGATCGTCTCCGGTCAATAGTCTTGCAGGGCGGACCTGTTCCGAAGGGGTTTCTGCCAGAAGTTTGCGAACGGTTTCGTAGGCGTCGAGCTTGCCATGGCTGGCGCCACAGTCGAGGCGGTGCAGCTCCAGATGCTCGGTGAAGCGAGGCTGCCGGACGAATCGCTTTAGCGTGGATTGCCGCATCTGAGCGACATCCTTGAACTTCATGTGATTAGCGACGAGTGCTTTGACCTGGTCGGTATCTTCATTGGAGAAGCGAAGGCGCTTGCATATATGTTCGGCCATGGAAACGCCGACTTCCACGTGACCATCGAAACGGATTCTGTCTCTCGTGTCAGCCGCGGAGCGAAATGTGGGAGGCTTCCCAACATCGTGAAGGAGAACTCCCCAAGCTAAAGCCGGAGAAGCGCCGGCGGCCAGACCCTCGAGCATGATGCGAGTGTGAATCCAGACATCGCCCTCGGGATGGTATTGGGGCGGCTGTTCGACACCTTTCATAGCGGTGACCTCGGGAAGCAATTCCCTGAGCAGGCCAGACTCATCCAGGAGTTCGAAACCGAGACGGGCCGCGCCTTCGGTGAGGAGTTTGGTGAGTTCGTCGCGGATGCGTTCCGCGGAAACGGCGTGAATCTCCGCGGCGTGATTTTTTACGGCGGCAAACGTTTTTTCCTCAACGAAAAAACCGAAACGAGCGGCGAAGCGGACGGCACGCAGCAGGCGCAGCTTATCTTCGGTGAAGCGACGGTTGGCGTCGCCGATGGCGCGGATCAAACCGTTCTGAAGATCGGCTTGACCCCCGACGTAGTCGAGCACTTCGTTGGAATCGTGGCGCATGAGCAGGCCGTTGATTGTAAAGTCGCGGCGAGAGACATCTTCCTGCGGAGTTTTGGCATAAACAATCTGATCGGGATGGCGGCCATCGGAATAGCCAAGATCGCGGCGAAAGGTGGCGACTTCGACTTTGAATTCGTCGCGTGGGACCAGCACAACGCCAAATTGCGCTCCGATGCCAAGGCTGCCGGGGAAGAGTTGCATGACGCGTTCGGGCGCGGCGTCGGTAGTGACATCGTAATCGCCTGGAGAGCGATGCAGCAGAAGGTCGCGCACACAACCACCTACCAGCAGGGCCTGGTGGCCATTCTGCTGGAGAGTCTCGCAGATCGAATTGGCGAGTGCCCTTAGAGTCACGATTTGATTATGCGGCAGAGTCCAATAAATGAGATGCGTGAATTCGATTTCAGTTTCAAGGGGAAGAAGTTAACTACAGTGCAGAATCAAGCAGGTGATATCGTCGGACTGCCGGGTCGCGCCAACGAAATCGTCGACCTGCTTCATCAGCATTTGCAGGGAAACTCTGGCGGGCATGATGGGAAGGGCGCGCACAAGAGCAACCAAACGCTCGTCTGAAAATTCCTCACCGGAAGAATTGAAGGCCTCAACAACGCCGTCGGTGAAAAGGATCAGGGTATCGCCAGGCTGCAGGAAAACTTCTGAAGCAACGAAAATAGCGTCCCGAGTGATGCCGAATGGGACGCTTCCGGATTCGAGTCGTTCGGTGGCGCCATTTGCGCGACGAAGGATCGGAGAGTTGTGCCCGGCGTTCACGTAGGAGAAGCGGCGTGTTGTGGGCTGGTATTCGCCGATCACGGCGGTGGTGAATCGACGGCCGTCCAGACTGTGCGCCGATGCATAGTGATTCAGGCGCTTGGAAAGTTCAGGGAGCGAAAATCCCTCGGAAGCGATGGTGTGCAGGCTGGCCTGCAAGGTGGCCATCAAGAGGGCGGCGGGGACGCTCTTGCCGGCGACATCGGCCATGACCAGCATGAGTTTGCCGTCCGATTCCGCGTCGCTATCGGGATAGAACGCGTCGAAATAATCACCGGCGACAGAATTTTGCGGCCTGGTCGAAAATGCCACGTCTGCGCCGTGGATGACGGGAGGCTCGGAAGGGACGAGCCAGGACTGAATTTCGCGAGCGATTTCCAGATCGCGCTTCATGATGACTTTGTCGGCGAGCTCCAGTGAAAGCAGGAGCAGGAAGAGGAGGGCAGCAATGAATTCAAAATTGATATCAAGAGAAAACTCGTCGCGATAGTGAAACTTGACTCCCGAAACGAAGAGCATAGCGATGGCGACCAGGACAAGGACGCGGCGCGCCGGAGAAAGCTTGTTCATCAGCGCCCAGAAAAATTGCCTGACAATGGGGAAAGGGCGCTTCCAGCGGGGAAGCTTGTCGATCTCTTCCCAGTCGACGTCTTTGCCGTAGAAGCCGTAGCTGGATTGGGCGTCGGCAGCGAATTGCGACCAAAGATCATCGATGGCGCGACCTTCGCTGACACGTTGCCAGAAATCCTTGAGAGAACTGCCAAAGCGTTTGCCGGGAGGCGCGGCTTGCGGCGTTGGTGGGGCGGAAGTGCTCATGGTGGAATTATACGGTAGGCAGTTTAACGCGGTTCGCCTTTTCGAAGCGAGCCGCCGAACTGGACGCTGCCAAAACCGAATTTGTCGCGGAGCTTGTCGGTGGCCTGGGTTAATTTTTCGAGTTTTTCGCGGCGTGCCTGTTCCAGGAGGTCGAGTTGCTCTGCACCGTGCGACAGGGAAGAGAGCGCGACGCCGAGGAGGCGGACTTTGCGCTCTGCGTCGCGATGTTCTCGGAACAACTGCAGGAAAACGGCGAAGATATCGGCGTCGAGGCGAACCGGTTCCGGCACGGTGTGCGAGCGAGTGTAGGTTTCAAAGCCGGCGTAACGAATGGTTAGGGTTAGGGTGCGGACGGAGAGACCGGCTTCGCGGAGACGCTTGCAGGCTTTCTGTGAGAGATGAGAGAGGAGCGACTCCATTTGTTCGACATCGCTGGTGTCTTCACCGAAAGTGTGATTGTGCGAGATAGATTTAGGTTCGGCGTCGATGAGGAATTCGTACGCATCGCCGCCACGGGCTTTGCGAAAGAGAGCGGTTCCCCATTGGCCGAATATTTTTTCGAGTTTTTCCTGCTGATGAGAGGCCAACTGTTCGACGGTTTCGATGCCGAGGGCGCGCAGGGCTCGCTCGGTAACGTCCCCGATGCCGGGAATCTTTCGAATCGGAAGCGGCGCGAGGAAACGCGCTTCCATTCCTGGAGCGACCCAGACGAGACCGCGGGGCTTTGCCTGGTCGGAGCCGACTTTGGCGACGAGGCGCGTGGTGGCGAGGCCGCCGGAACAGGGGAGGCTGGTGGTTTTGGTGATGGTGCGCAAAAGTTTGTCTGCGGCGGCAAATGGAGGGCCGTGGAGGCGCTCGGTACCGGAGAGATCAAGATAAGCTTCGTCGACGGAAACCATTTCGACGATGGGAGAAAACTGGCCGAGGATGGTAGCGATACGATCACTCCATTCGGAATATTTCTCGTGATGGCCATCGAGGAAGACGGCGTGAGGACAGAGCCTGGCGGCGGTGCGTAGGGGCATCGCAGAGTGTATGCCGAAGGTGCGCGCTTCGTAGCTGGCGGCGGAAACTACGCCGCGCTGATCGGGGCGGCCACCGACTACAACAGGCTTGCCGCGAAGGTCAGGGCGGTCGAGCAACTCGACGGAAACGAAGAAAGCGTCCATGTCCACGTGGAGAATGGTGGAGTGGAGCGGAACATCGCGCTCGTCGACGGGGCCGTGCTTGGCGCGGAAGCGAGCCAGGTCTGGCATGTGGGTAGACTACGACTTCGTGGTGCGGGGTTGAAGAGTAAAGATTAAAACCCAAGAGCACAGTCAGGAGTGACTGTGCCACAGGAATGGAATCCTACAAACGTTCGGCGGAGAGGACGCGATTTATCCCTGCTAGATCTTTTGTGACGCCGATGTTGGTCCAGGTGGAGAGGTCGAGGAGGGGCTGCACGGCGGGGAGGCTGTTGTGGCCTAGCTCGAGGACTAGCAAGCCGCCGGATTTTAGTTGTTGCGCCGATTGGAATATCAGATCGGCGTAGAGTTCATAGCCTTCAGGGCCGCCGAAGAGGGCTTGTTGTGGTTCGTGATCCCGGACTTCGATGGAGAGTGAGTCTGATTCATTGAGGCCGATATAGGGAGGATTACTGATGATCAGGTCGAAAAGAAGTGGCGAGTGGGGAGTGGCGAGTGGCGGGAAAGCGTTGAATAGATTTGATTCGATGAAAGTGATTTGACCGGCTAGATTGTGGCGCGCGGCGTTTTCTTTGGCGATTTCCAGGGCTTTTGGGGAGGTGTCTGTAGCGTAAACAGTTGCAGCGGGGAGTTCTTTTGCCAAAGCGACGGCTATGCAGCCGGAGCCGGTGCCGATGTCGACTAGAGTGAGATTTTCGCCGGTGAGACGAGGATCGCGGCCTGCACGTACTTCGCGAACCGCTAAGCGATCGAGCGCTACTTCAACGAGATGCTCGGTTTCGGGGCGTGGGATGAGCACGTCAGGAGTGACGATGAATTCGAGGCCCCAGAATTCCTGTTTTCCGGTGAGATGTTGCGTTGGTTCGCCGTTGGCGCGGCGGTGGATCAGAGTTAGAAATTTTTCCACTTCGTACGGCGGCAGGTTTTCTTCGGGATGTGAATAAATCCAGGTGCGGTCGCGACCGGTGGCTTGCAGAAGCAGAAGTTCCGCGGCCAGCGTGTAGGAGGGGATGTGCGCATTGCGGAGGAGTTCGATGCCGCGCTTCAGCAGTCCACGAACAGACCGGTCGATAGAAGCGTCCGTCATCCGAAGAGATGCTCTTTCTGACGACCGCTGGCTTCGACGGAACCGTAGGCGATGCCATTCCCGGCGAAGGCGTGACGTGCGACGGCTAAGCCGCCGAGCGCGGACTCTCCGACTGCGAGGCCGCCAAGTGCCCGCCAGCCCAGAGCGACTCCACCCAGCGCGAAGAGGCCGATGGAAACGCCACTGATGGCAACCGCGCCAATGGCAACTCCACCGAAAGCGAAAACGCCGATAGCGACCCCACCGAACGCGACGATGCCGGTAGCGCGTCCCCCGATAGCAATAATTCCGTGGGCCGCGTAGCCGTAAGAAAGCAGCGGCAGGCCGGCGATGTGCGTGGGGGAATTGTAGAGATAGTCTTTCGAGAGAGCGACCGCGGTAATGAAGTGAGTGAGTATGATGCAAACAATCATGTACAGGATGAAGAAAGCCCAGAAAGGCATCATGACGCGACGCGTGCGTTCGGGGTCGGTGAGCGATTCACTGATGTTGCGCATCCAGGCAGGACCTGATTTGGAACCCGGGCGAATGAGCATGGTCCCCTCCGATCTTGGATACAGAGATTATGCCTCGGAAAGCTCGGCTTTGAGACGCGCGGCCTCATAGTGGGTGACGGTGGCATCGATGAGCGGCGCCATTTTGCCTTCCATGACTTCGCTTAGCTGGTGGATGGTCAGACCGATGCGGTGATCGGTGATGCGATTTTGCGGATAGTTGTAGGTGCGGATTTTTTCGGAGCGATCGCCGGTCTTGATCTGGCCTTTGCGCTCGGCGCTGAGTGCGGCTTGCTGCTTTTCGATTTCCATTTCGTAGAGGCGGGCGCGGAGGACGCGCATGGCCTTGGCGCGATTCTTAATTTGCGATTTTTCGTCCTGCTGAGAGACGACCAGCCCGCTGGGCAGATGGGTGATGCGCACGGCCGAGTAGGTGGTGTTGACGGATTGCCCGCCGGGGCCGGAGGAGCAGAAAGTGTCGATGCGGAGATCCTTGGCTTCAATCTTGATGTCGACTTCGTCGGCTTCGGGAAGCACGGCAACGGTGGCGGCGGAAGTGTGGATGCGGCCCTGTGTTTCCGTAGCGGGGACGCGCTGCACGCGATGCACGCCACTTTCATATTTCAACTTGGAGTAGACCTTGTTGCCCTGAATGGCGGCGATCACTTCCTTCAGGCCTCCGATGGAAGAGGGCGAGCTTTCCATGATTTCCACTTTCCAGCCCTGCGATTCGGCGTAGCGCGAGTACATGCGGAAAAGATCGCCGGCGAAGAGCGCGGCTTCGTCGCCACCGGTACCGCCGCGAATTTCCACGATGACGTTTTTGTCGTCGTTGGGATCTTTAGGCAGGAGGAGAAGCTTCAGTTCGCGTTCAACCTGCTCTTTGCGGGCGAGGAGCTGTTTTTCCTCATCCTGGGCCATGTGCTTCATTTCCGGGTCTTCCGCTTCGAGCACCATTTCGTGGGCGCCGGCGAGGTCTTTTTCGATCTGCTTGAACTCGCGATGCTTCTCGACGATCTGCTGAAGATCGGAGTGCTGCTTGGCGAGCTTCTGGAACTTTGCCGAGTCCGTGACGATTTCGGGGGTGGAGAGTTGCTCGGTCATCTCCTGGTAGCGGAGGTCGAGTTGATCGAGTTTTTCGGAAAGGGTAAGGGCAGCCATGATTGATCCTTGGGGGAGTTCTGAATTAACCGCTTAAAGTTAAGAGTTGAAAGTTCAAAGTGAAATGCACAGAGAACGTGCAGAGTTCGTTCATTCTGAAAGGGAATGCGCGCCCCGATGGACAGGGCGGGAAGTAGAGGCCGCTAATAGAAGGTGGCGTACATGGGAATTTCTAGTCACTAGAATATCGCGGAAAAGGTTGTGGTGCAATTGGGGTCAAGAGTTCATCAGGAGCCAGTTTTCGGTTGGTGATTTGCCCTGGTTGGGTTCGTCGGTAAACTGGACTTCAGAGGCAGCCTTCAAGCCAGTGGCAAATGGTGATGGCCTTCAAGGTATCGGAGCCATCCGCTTTCCACCCCTTTACTGGCTGTTCGTGGTCGGTGAATTGGAACGCTATATAGACGTTATGTTCGCTGCAGTACCAGGGTGCGCCCTCCTCGCCGATTTTCGTTAAATTGTCCAACGAATGTCGCTTGGAGAGTTCCGATGCCACACAACACATTTGCAAAAAGTGGACATCTTTGGCTTGGAGGTAACTCTCGACTTCCTTCCTCTTCATTCCCGGGTTCAGGTCTCGTGTAAAGGAACGTAGAGCTGACTCGTAAGTAGTTTTTCGCTTCTTTTTCGCGCGGATCTTCAATCCGTAGCGTGCTCCGAATGCGAGTCCACCAACTACCACCAGTGCGACTATGCAATCAAAATACCTCTCATGCGCTGAATTCTATCAAGGTTGAGAGGACTTAAGGAACTTCGCGGCAAATTAGCTGCCGCTCTGAAGTAATTTGGTTTAGACGTTGAAAATTGGAGGCTAACCTCTAAAGGCTTGTGGCGATTGATCGTGAACCGTTGCTGAGGTTCCGCAGCTATACTACGATGCAACGAAGGAAGAGGGATTAGCTAGAAAATGAGTGAGATGACGGGAAAAACTTTGGATACGGCGGCGAAGACGGGGCAGGAAAGTCCCGCGGAAGAGGATTTGGGATTTCTGTGGGATTTCTGGTATCCGGCGATGAAGAGTGACGAGATTTATGGGCGCAACCTGGCTACGGCGACGCTGCTGGAAATTCCACTGGTGATCGGGCGAACGGCGGAGGGCAAGTCGTTTGCGATGCGGGATACGTGCCCTCATCGCGGGATTCCGCTTTCGTATGGACATTTTGACGGGACGAATGTGCAGTGCAGTTACCACGGGTGGGAATTTGATGCGTGCAGCGGGAGGTGCGTGGAGATTCCGTCGCTCACAAGTGCGGACAAGCTCAAAGTGGAGAGAATAAGCGCTACCCACTTTCCGTGTGAAGAGCGAGACGGCTATGTGTGGGTGTATGTGAATGCGCCTGGAACGCGTTTGGCGGAATCGCTCCCTGCGGTGCCTGAGCTGCCGAAATTCAGCGGGAAATTTAAAATTACGCGGTTGGGATGCGATCTGCCCTCGCATGTCGATCAGGGAATTATCGGATTGATGGACCCGGCGCACGGGCCGTTTGTGCACCAATCGTGGTTCTGGCGAAGTAGGAAAAGCATTCACGAAAAGGCCAAACAGTTTGAGCCGATTCCGCAGGGATTCCGGATGAGCAAGCATTCGCCTTCGGCGAACAGTGCGCCGTATCAATTGCTGAAGAAGATGACGGGTGAGCCGGTGACGACGACGATTGATTTTGTGTTGCCGAATATGCGGTTTGAAGAGATTCACAGCGGCAAGCTGTGGTTTTCAAGCCGCGCGACTGTCACTCCCGTGCGGCGGGATTTGTGCCGGATTGATTTTGTGGCGGCCTGGAACGTGCCCCTGCCCGTTGCGATTTTCCGAGCGTTTGCGAAGGTGTTTTTGCGGCAGGATCAAGTGACCATGATCCAGCAGGCGGAGGGGTTAAAGCATAATCCGCGTCTTATGTTGATTGATGACGCAGACCGACCGGCGAAATGGTATTTCGCGCTGAAGCAGAATTTGCTGGAGTCGCGGCGGACAGGGGAACCGGCAGTGCATCCGATGGATGGCCCGGTCACTTTGCGTTGGAAGAGCTAACGATTGAAAACAGGAAGAGAGTTAACGCAGAGACCCAGAATACGCAGAGGGAATCGATGGCGAACCTAAATCAAGTGAAGAAATGCGTGTCGGCGTTGCTGCTTTGCGCCGGATTGCTAGTGAGCTCGCCTTGCATGGCGGCAGAGAAATTGAATGCGTTGCAGTTGATTGCGTTGGCGAAATCCAACGGAACGGGGCTGGCTGAGTCAATTGAGGCGAGCTTGGATGCGAAGGCGTTGAAGGAAGGAAAGGCCTGGGCTGGATACGGGCCAGATTTTTTCTTTGCTATGGAAGCGGATTTGGAGCCAACGCTTTTTATTGATGATGCGGCTGGACCGAAGATGAAGAGCGTGGCGGGATCGAAGCTGTGGTACGGCGTTGCGCGTATTGATGGGTTAGGAAGAGCACACTCGTTTTATTACCTGGTGGATGGAAAGAAGTTTGGCGGGAGCACGGATGTACCGGCGTTTACGGCGGATTCGTATACGCAGCCGGGAGTGCCTGTGGGGACGCTTTCGTCGAAAATGACGCACATCAGCAAGATTTACGACAAGATGAAAAGCGAATACTGGATTTATGTTCCAGCACAATATGATGCGAAAACTCCCGCGGCGCTGATGGTATTTCAGGATGGTGAAGGATACATCCGCCGCGATGGCAACAGGATGGAATTGAATGTCATCGACAACCTGATTGCACAAAAGAAAATTCCGGTGATGATCTGCGTGTTCATCAATCCGGGGGACATCAGTGATTCGCCGGGAACGCCGACATACAACTTCGTAAAAGCGTATGGGGAAAAGTGGAATCGGGATTTGAAGGATTCGATGCGCAGTACGTTGTACGACACAGTGAGCGATCGTTACGCGCGGTATCTGCGGGATGAAATACTGCCGGAGGTTTCGGCGAAGTACAACATTCGGAAAGACGCGTACAGCCGGGGGATTACAGGACTGTCGTCCGGCGGGATCTGTGCTTTCAACGCCGTATGGCAGATGCCGGACCAGTTCAGCCGGGTGATTTCGTGGATTGGCAGCTTTGAGTCGATTCAGTGGAAGGAAGATCCCGCGAATCCGGACGGCGGGCAGGACTATCCGAACAAAGTTTTGCGAGAACAAAAGAGAAACATTCGCGTTTGGCTGCAGGATGGCTCTGGAGATTTGGAGTTGCGGTATGGAAGTTGGCCGATGGCCAATATTCGGATGGCGAATGCATTGAAGCAGAAGAACTATGATTTTCATTTCAGTTTTGGGAAAGGCTCGCATAATACGGCGCATGGAGCGGCGGAATTTCCGGCGGAGATGACATGGGTATGGAGGGGTTACGATCCCGGCAAGACGGAACAGGCCTATGAAATGGATGGGTCGGAGGCGGCGAAACCGTTGTTCCGTGTGGCAATTGTGAATCGGGATGCGGAGTAGAGTTCTCAGGGACTAGCGTAACTTTGCCAAATCGAAGGTGGTTTGGACTTCCTGATCGTCGATGGTAAAGACGCTGACATCGGTGTCATCGGAAGCGACGTTCTGTGCGTCATATTCAACGTAGACCCAGGCTCCCACTAGTCCACCGCCGCTGAAAGAATCCGGGCCACCGTAGTCCGCTTCGCCGTGAATGGCGCGAGGCTCAATCCAATCTGCTTTCTGCCTTATTCCATAACGAAAATCCTGCCAGAAATCTTCTGTTCGCAAGGCCAGTCCCTTTTTCCCGGCAGCGTCTTTGGAGGAATGCTCGGCGTCGATTGGGCCATAGGAAGGCGTGAATTCGATGTGCACGACAAGAAGGATAGTATCGCCGCGAGCTTTGTAGTCGAGTCCGGCTTGCTGGGCGCTGTAGCCAGAGGTGACTTGACTGGAGATCTGCACGATTTGAGCGACGGGAGTGAGCAGACGAATCTCGGAAACGTTCGGGCCTTTTTTGGGGAGAGGAAGATGTTTTGTATAGGGAACGAAGAAGGCGCGAGTTTTTTCGCTGTTACGTTGACCGAGGAAATAGGCTTCGCGCACAGCGGTGTCGGAAAGTTCAGTGTCGTACGCGAGGGCCGGAGAAATCACCAGGCAAGCGCAAAGCAGTAAGGTTAGGAATGCGCGAAGCATTTTGAACCTCAGATGCGGCGGGGAGTGTTGGGAAAGTCCAACCAGACCTTTACGCCGCAGAAGTGCGAGCCTTCGGTGCAGATGGGGGTGGTGATACCGGCGCGGATATGGCAAGGTGGCCCGATAAATTTCGCGAGTTGCGGGTGGACTTCGCGGAGCTGCGCAAGTTCATCCATGGAGGACTGATAGATCTCTTCCTGAGCGTTGAAGCAGGTGCGCATGGTCCATTTGTGGAGGAGATGGAGGAGCGAACCGGTCTCGACGAGGCGAATGGATTTGGCGTTCGGTAAAACGTAGAGAGCTATTTCTGGCGGAACGCCGCGATCGAGAAGCTGGTTTTTCGCATGCCAGGCATCCAGCATGGCGCGTTTGTAGAGTTCTTTAGCGCGAAGATTGTGTTCCAACAGCATGGGAGTGATGTAGTCCGGTTCGCGGGTGTCGGCAAGCGTAAGCAACGGGCGTGAGCCAGGAACCATGCGGTGACGCTGATCCTGACTGTCGGCAGTGTGGCTGATTTTCTTGGCAAAAGTGTAGTTAGCGTGCTGCAGGGCGCGCATCATCGGCGCGTGCACGCCGACGTTCAGAGTTTCGAGACGATAGAGATTGCGCGCGGGATTTAGCAGGCGATCGATGGCTTCCGCATCGGAGCATACCGATTCCGGAAGGCCGACGACGGCGCGATAGGAATCAGCAAGCACGCGCGGGGCATTGGGAGAGTAGTCGACAAGGCGAGAGGTCTTGCCCTGCAACCGAGCATCGAATTCGGCGACAAATTCGTCGGCATGAATGCGTTGTGGGGCTACATCTTTCCATTCGGGCAATTCTTCGAGTGGTGCGGCGCCGAAGCGATCGAAGAATTGCGGATCGATCTGGCGGACCAGGGCGACCATATCGCCGATAACCGCACGGGCTTCGCTAGGCGTGTCGGACGCGGAGCACATGCGCCAGAGCCGGTGGAGCACGATGCCTGACACGGTGTGCACCATGGTGGTGAACGCGGCGAGTGGCAAAACGTAGCGGGCGATTTCGATGGAACGCTTTTCGGAGGAACGCTCGATCTTGACGATGCGCTTAGGGTGAGACATCGGGCCGATGTGCCAGATGTCGTTCAGAATTTCGCGCGCGTCAGGAACGAGAAGGGCAGAAAGCTCTCGATAGTAGGCCCATGCACGGATGATGGCGGCTTCGTAGATTCGGCGCGAGCCTTCGTCGAAGAAGAGTGAAGTTTGCGGGATGTAGGCCTGCGCGGTGTTCAGGCGGACATAGCGCTGGCTCTGCTGCTCGGAATTGTAAAACGGGTGCGCGTGGAGGAAGGACCAGACAAACTGGCGGCTGACGTTCTCCAGGCCAAATTCAAAATGGGCGTGTTGGTAAACAGTGTGGTGCCCGCTATAGAAAGTGCCGGCGCCGATATTGAGGCGCTGCTTTTCGGTGATTTCGTCGGGATTAATGAGGTGAGTGGAGTAGCACGTACGAGCGGCAGCGATGGCCGAATCGAAGGGATGAGAGAAAGCGTTGCGGAGAGTGACGCGTGGCGGTGCCGACTCCAAAGCATCGGGAGTGGGAGCGCCATCGAACATGCGGGATTGCGTGGCCACGATGAGAGTTGATTCTACACGGAGAAGAAGAGGGCGACAAAAGAGTTAGTAGAGAAAAGAATGGACCGGCTGATCGCCGGTCCATTTGTAAGACGAGATTGACTTGAATGAACGCTTAGTTCGTTTTCGCGGTGGAAGCGGGAACGTTCGCGTACTTCTTCTGGAAGCGCTCGACACGGCCCGCGGTGTCGACCAATTTCTGCTTGCCGGTGAAAAATGGGTGGCAATCGGAGCAAATTTCTACGCGCAGCATGTCGCCCTTGATGGTCGAACGGGTCTGGAAAGTGTGTCCGCAAGCGCAGTGGACGGTTACAGCGTGATAATCGGGGTGGATACCGGTCTTCATAAATTCTCCCTGGTCGTGTCCGGTCTGCGCGGCAATTCCCAGATGGAAGAGTACAGCCACGTCGCTAGGTCACGAGACAACCGTCAATTATACGGGAAATTCGCCGAAATGCAAAACCCGCACAAATCACGGAGTCGGAACAGCAGCCGAGGCTTCGTTGGAATCGGTGCTTTCTATGTTCGAGGAATCGACAGCAGTGAAGGTGTAAAAGTACGTGGTGCCGGACGTAACGGTGTCATCGTCGTAAGAGGTCGAGTTGACCAGCGTGCCGTTCAGGAGCTGGAAACCACCGCCAGCGGAAAGCGAGCGGTAAACGCGATAGCCGATAACCACGCTGCTACTGGGATTCCAGGTGAGGTGGACAGTGTGTTGTGAAGGAGGAGGTGGTGGCGGCGGTGGCAGCGGAGTCGAACTTGCGCCGGTACCGGAAAGTGACAGAGTCTCGGGAGTCGATAAGCTAGTCAGCGCAACCGGAAAGCAGGAAGAGTACAAATAGGGAGGCAGCAAGGGCTGGAAAAAGCCGACGGTTTGCCAGACGGAAAGAATTGCGCAACAGCTGTGGTAACAAAATGCCCCCTACTCTCGTGAATATAGAATTTCCATGCTGGCCATTGGGACAGGCAATTTGACCGAAGTACAGTTGAGGTACAGGTAGGCCCCTGTTCCAACCTGTACTAGAGGACAGGGCGCGACGGTTGAAAATCGTTGCAGAACCGACGTAAAGGGTAGAAAAGGGCCGCCTGGAAGGTGATGTTGTGTGGCTTAAAGCAAGAAAACGGAGACCCTTGGCAGTTTAGGAGATGAAATGACAGCCAAAGCGGAACGCGCCTTCAGAAGTGCGCCGGGTCCAGACCGGCTTCAAGTACACGCGGACGGGTGGAAGGATCGGCACATGCAGAATGGCGAGAATATTCTCCGGAAGCTCTTCGGGCTGCTCAAATTCCAGGGCCACTCCACCAAAGCCGAGGTCGAGGACGCGCGCACGGCGGCTGCCTTGTTCGCCGATCACTGCATAGGCTTTGGTGCCAACCATGGACACACGTTCGGCCTTCCGCTGCATGGAGTATGCAACGGATGTATCGGGCGCGGGAATCGAGCTTGTGAGTGGATGAGGAAGGGTCGTCGTGGTGCGGCGTGACTGCTCGTCTGCCGTTTCGGGAACGCGGCCAGCTGCGATTGAGACCGGTGCAGGCTGCGCTGCCTGAAAGGGTGACCGGGCAGCCGAAGGTTCCGCAGAACGAACGTGGTTGGCGTGTTTCAGACGATAGAGACGCTCGTCAGCGACATGAATAAGTTGGTCGGCCTGGTCACCGTCCTGGGGAAAATTTGCCACGCCGTGATCCATCGTTACGCTGATGGCAAGTTGAAGTGGGCGCATGATTTCCGCAAACACCGCTTCCACACGGCGGCTTAGGGCAAGAGCCTGATCGGGATCCGTTTGCGGCAGAAGCAGGGCGAACTCGTCGCCACCAATCCGAAAAGCGGAGTCGGAGGTACGCAGCGCTTTCTGAAATGTACCTGCGGCTGCCTTCAACACATCGTCACCGCGAGGATGGCCGTATTTATCGTTTACTTCCTTGAAGCGATGCAAATCGAGAATAACGATACCAAGGGGCAAACCGTAACGACGCGCGCGGTTCAATTCCTTTTCAAATGACTCAGCAAATAAACGCCGATTGTATAATCCAGTGAGTGGATCGGTGACCGCATTGCGTTGAAGTTTCTTGTACTCGCCATATTCAAGCACCACTGGAACGCGAACGAGACCTGCCGTAGACAAAACATCCATGAGCACAGCCTTTAGTGAAACAGGGCGGCCGAGTTGTTTCGTGAGTTCGAGACGCCGCGTAAGTATTTCTTCCCACAGCTGGAGGCATTGGGATTCGCGAAGATCAAGTTGAGTTGTTGCGCGAAAGTAGCGCTGCAGGAAATGACTGCGGGCAGAAATATCCATGCTTTCGAGCGTATCGGCAAGCAGCTCGAGATAAGAATCTTCGATGGGCAAACGCGGAGCCGTTGGGGCGCCGGGGCTGGGCATAGCCTGGGTTTCCTAAAGTCTGCCTCTCCCCGCGGGGGCTGGGGCTAGCACAGCAAACCTGTCTAATGAAGAAGGGAGCAAGCCAGGTTCCAATTCAGACTGTGCGAGCAACCTGCGACCTTTAGAGGGAGGAGGCTCTGGGGACGGCGGTATCCTATTACAAAAGGAAGGGATAAGCGAGTTTATAGATGGGTCCAAAAAGGGAGGAGCGGGCCGGCGTGCGGTGAGGGGGGAAGGGAATTAATTTAGTACTGGGATAGGGATTTACTCAAGAGGGCGAAGGAATTCCAAGCCGAACAGGCGCAGTTCTCCCCTCATATCCTGTCGCTTCACCTTAGCCACAATGGGTGGAGTTTCGCTGGGTACGAGGCTCGAGGAGGCCGGGGAGGGGGCTGGAATCGTGAGCTGGACGGTTTGCTCCAAACGTAGCAGATGGGAACAGGCGATGCATGCACCCGTCGCGCTAATATTCAGGGTTTTGCTCAATTCAATGAACTCAGTGCCGGTGGCATCGGCAGCCCGAACGAAGACGGGCACCTGGATGCGGATCCGAGCGGAACGGCGAGTTCCCGAAGGATTCATGCGGGGTCGCTCACTAATCTTTTGGTCTAGGCGAGAATCCATAGTCTTAGTACTGGAGACCTAGTACACAAGTAGCAGGTGGAGTGCCAGTGCAATGAATCCTGGCGATTCGCAAGCCATCTATTTCAAGGCACTTATAGACACTTAAAGGACTGGTTGAGGCCAGACTAGCACATAAGCAGGAAGATTTGTCGCCTGGAGTTCCCAAAAAGTGCAAACTAACGGATTTACCATTGACAGTCTCCGCACACCTCTGCAAGGATGGGGTCTCTAAGACATGGGAAAAAATTTACCACTTTCCAAGGACCACCATTGATGGGCAGCACCATCACTAATACTTCCGGCAGAGTTGGCCCTCGTAGCGAGAGTCTGCCGCCCGAGCATGTTCGCGCGCTGCTAGATACATTTGAAAAGGGCTTGGTGGTCGCCGATCGGGAAGGCTACTTAGTACTGGCCAATTCGCGCGCACGGAGATGCCTGGAAGAACATGGAAAGAACGAACAGAAGTCATTTAATTTTTTTGCCGAACTTCTAAAGGTCGACCCCAAAGAAATTGTGCGCAGGATAGAGTTAGGAGAGCAGGAAGTCGAACTGAAAGGTCACACAGGTCTTAAGCCTTATCATGCATGCGTGAAGTGGATTCCCGAATCGGATTGGTTGTCCGTTGAATTTGCCGAGGACGAAAAATCCCAGACGGATGCTCTAGGCAATGCGCAGATAACGGTTCAAGAGTTGTTGCAGGAACGCGAGATCACTTACCGGAATCTTCTGGCCGCCTATTTGAAACTTCAGGAAGTTAACCGGCAAAAGACCTTATTTCTTGCTTCAGCCGCACACGAGCTGAAAACGCCGCTGGCGGTGATTAAAGGATATTACGACCTGTTGCTGACTGGTTCACTGGGAAGATTGACGGAAAAACAAAAAGATATTCTGGAAGAATCCAAGGAAAGTTGCGAGCGGTTGGTACGACTTGTCTCCATGTTCCTGAATTACTCCGCACTGGAGAGCGGGAAATTAGTGTTACAGCTTAGAGAAAACGATCTGCGCGACTGCCTGGAGGAAATGTCCAGCCGATGGTTGGAAGCGTTTACGCGCAAGGGAGTAAAGTTGGAATCGCATCTGGACCCGTCGATACCAACATTTCGGTTTGATTATCAGAAGGTGCAGCAGGCCGCCGCAAATTTGCTGGACAACGCCCTGAAACATACACCTGCCGGCGGAAGTGTGACTCTGCGAGCCAAACCGCATTTCTGGGAGCGGCGCGTGGCAGAGGTTTCTCAGGTGGAGGAACGTAGGAGATTCCGTTTGCCGAGGCCGAATAGCGTGGAAGTCAGCGTGACGGACTCGGGGGCAGGCATCGACGCGGAACATCATCAGGAAATATTTGAGGATTTCGTGCGCGTGGACAGAAACACCTCAGGGATGGGCTTAGGTCTGGCGATCGCCAAAAGATTGATCCAGGCGCATCGAGGAAAGATTTGGGTGGAGAGTGAGCATCAACGCGGCAGCACGTTTGCATTTTTGTTGCCGATGGATCAGCAATAAGTAAGACAGTGGGCGAAAAGGGGACAGTTATGGCAGTGAAAGAACGAATCCTTGTAGTGGACGACGAACCGAGCATCCGAAAATACCTGCAGACGCTGCTTGAAGTGGACGGATTCGAAGTGGAAACGGTGAGCAGCGGAAAAGAAGCCCTCAATCTGGTGAACAAAGGTGAACGGCCAGATTTCATTATTCTCGATGTGCTGATGCCAGAAATGGGCGGGCTGGAAACGCTGCAGGAATTGATGCAACTGGACCGGACGCTGAACGTCATCATGCTGTCCTGTTCGAACGAAGTAGGCACCGTGGTGGAAGCGATTCGGTTGGGTGCCCACGATTACCTGACCAAGCCATTTGAAAAGACGGAACTGGATGCCGCGATGCTGAAATCGCGACAGAAGAAGCAATTGACCCAGGAAAATCAGGCGCTACGCGATTACTGCGACCAGGTGACGGAAGATCTGAGTTTTCTAGTGGCCAGCCCGCAGATGGTTCGGATCAGGCAACAGATCTTGCAGATCGCGCCGGTAGACGTTCCGGTTTTTATCTGTGGAGAAAGCGGAGTAGGCAAAGAAGTGGTATCGCGGATGATCCACCTGCGATCCAAGCGAAGGAATCAACCTTTTATTAAGGTGAACTGCGCGGCTCTTCCCGGTGAGTTGCTGGAGTCCGAACTGTTCGGGTTCGAGCAGGGAGCTTTCACGGGAGCAGTTCGCGCGAAGCCGGGGAAATTTGAACTCGCCAACAAGGGCACGATATTTCTGGACGAGATTGCGGAAATGTCCGTTCACTTGCAGGCAAAGCTTCTGCACGTGTTGCAGGATCACCAGTATTCAAGGCTGGGCGGCCGACACCTGATCGAAACGGATGTGCGGGTGCTTGCGGCCACAAACGTGGATGTTCAGGAAGCTCTGAAGGACGGAAGGTTCCGCGAGGATTTGTATTACCGGTTAAACGTGCTGTCGATCAACGTGCCTCCACTGCGCGAAAGGACCTCGGAAATACCCTTGTTGTTCAAGCATTTCCTGGAAAAGTACAGCGAGAAATTCGGAAAGACGCAGCAGACTCCGTCCAAACATTTATTGGATGCGGCGGTAAATTACCCCTGGCCGGGCAATTTGCGCGAGCTTGAGAATTTTGTGAAACGCTACGTGATTCTTGAAGACGATGAAGGGAGCTTGCGCGAGCTGGTGGAGATGTCGGCGACACGCCAGCGGACTTCACCACGCCAGGAAGTGCAGCCACCGCGCGAACAAGGGCTCAAAGCTCTGGTACGAGGATTGAAAGATGAAGTGGAGATGGAAGCGATTGCGGCCGCACTGGAGAAGACCCGGTGGTGCCGCAAAGATGCCGCCAAGATGTTGGGCATCAGCTACAAGGCGCTGCTCTACAAGATGAGACAGTTCAGTCTAGACACCCCCAGGACCCGGGGCGCTTCTCCTGCGGCCACAAAAGCAGAGGTAGAAGTGGGATCATGCGTCGTAGCCGGACTGAAGGGCGAGTAGTTAGGTCTAGTACGACGTCGTTTCACTTGGGCACAAAAGGCTAAAACACAACTTGCAGGGAAAATCGGGGCGCGATATCTTGCGCATCGAAAGGTCTGCAGATGAGTTGACACGGTTCTGAATCTACGTCGTGTCAGGTCCAGAGACTATAGGCCGTTGTTGCGCCCGTCACCGCCTTACGAAAGTTTTGGGCTTAGCAGGATATTGGGGAATGTAAGCACTAATTGCGCGCTTTCATGTAGTTGTATGAACGTGGTGGTATGAAGGTCCATTTGGAAAGCCAGAGACGGAGCCGAGAATGAGTTTGATGACAGAACGCCGTACCGCACGACGTTACGACTTAACGCTGCCGGTTATGATCCGCTTTGCGACCGAGCGGATCGTCGGCCGCCAAGAGGGGAAAACCCGGGATATTTCTACAAGAGGACTCTTTTTTGTGATTGACCGCGACATGGAATCAGGTTCTGAGCTAGATATCACTTTGACGCTGCCGGCTGAAATTACAAATGGGACGGATGTTTTTGTACGCGCGCAGGGCAAGGTTGTAAGGGTAGAAAGACGCGTTGAGGAAGGCGAACCGAAGATGGGAGTGGCGGCGGTTATCGAGCGCTTCGACATAATTCGGGGAGAAAAAGGCTGGACCTGAAGAACGACGAAAAGGCGGATCACCGATCAACCGTTGCCGAACGGGAGAACAAACGTTCCTCCGATAAGGCCTAAAATTTCCATCTATCGACCTGAGCAGAAAAGGGTTGTACCTACCAAGTTCCAGTACCGCACGTGCTTCGTTCTTTCTATGCTACAGATAATAAATAACTTAAGTGTATCCCGCGCCCTTTGCCGAAAGCCGTTCGCCAAAGGCCTTTGGTTGTCCATGTGCATCAGAATTACCGAACAATATGTCGGGAGACTATTTCACAAAGATAGCGGACAGGGGGAGGCTGAATCCTACGCCGCCCAGCGACATCGTTTTTGGTCATTCCAAGGTTATGGCCGAAGTTCGAACGCTGGCCGAAAAGATCTCCAGAACAAACATTCCAATATTGCTTTGTGGAGAATGTGGAACCGGCAAGGAAGTTCTGGGGCGCTGGATCCACACGAATTCTGAGTACGCGACGGGAGAATTCGTGAAGATTAATTGCGCGGCGATTCCCGGACCATTGCTGGAGAGTGAGTTGTTCGGTTACGAGAAGGGTGCCTTTACGGGAGCCACGCAATCCAAACCCGGACGAGTGGAGATGGCTCATCGCGGGACGCTCTTTCTGGATGAAATTGCAGACCTTGACCTGAATCTTCAGAGCAAACTGTTGCATTTTTTGCAGGACGGGACCTATTCGCGGATTGGGGATCATTGCGAGCGTAAGGTGGATGCACGAGTCTTGTGCGCTACAAACAAGGACCTTCAACAAGAGACCGCCGCGGGAAGATTCCGGGAAGACTTGTTTTACCGCATTCATGTGTTCCGATTGAAAATGCCGGCCCTGCGAGAACGGCGTGAAGATATTCCCGCACTCGCCGATTTTTTTCGAAAACATTACGAAGCGCAGTTTGGAATGAAATCGGAGCCTTTTTCGGGGAAACTACTGGAGTATCTGCAAAATCTAAATTGGAAAGGGAATGTACGAGAACTCTCAAATGGAATTGCGCGGTATGTATTGATTGGCCCCGAAGTGAGTCTGGTCCAAGAGCAGCCGCAGAAATATGCGATTTCCAGGAAAAACAATTCGATGGAAGCTGAGATTGTTCCTTTGAAGCGTGTGGCCAAAGAAGCGATCAAAGAGATGGAACGTAACTTGATTCTTGAAACGTTGCGAGCCAACCAGTGGAACCGGCGCAAGGCGGCGATGGTTCTAAAAATCAGTTACCGAGCGTTGATTTACAAGATTCGTGATGCAGGTTTGGCTCCCACAGACTCTTAATCAGCGGGTTGCAGGTTCGAGTCCTACCCGGATCACCATTATTCTTCAATGAGTTAGCCTCTGATTTATCACTCAAAAACTGTGCCCCATTTTGTGCCACACCCGGCTCAAAATCCGTCCCGCTAAGGTAGTCTACTGCCCGTCGCTTCGCTTCCATCCGGATGTGTGAGTAGCTCTCCATCATGACGCGAGACACGTGCCCTGCAAGGGCCACTACTGTGGAGTCTGAAGCCTGAGATTCGGCCAGACGTGAGATGAACGTGTGCCGCAGATCGTGGAAGCGGCAGGAGACGTTCGCTGCCTTGCGCGAACTCTCCCAAGCCACTTTCCAGCGATGCATCGGTTCAGTAGGCACGATTTCGTAGGCACAGAGTTGAGCGGTCGTTTCCAGCGAGGCCGTACTTCTCATGTGGAAGTGGACAGGCGTTCTCACTCGACACTCGATGAGGAGGGAAGGCTGCGTGGCGATCGGCCGGAGTTCGGGTGGATGGTGTTGAATCTGGCAGCGACCGGAGGAATTGCGAAGTTGACTGATGACGGGGTGCAGTTGGTGATCGAATTGATTGTGTCTTCGGCGACCGATGTCTCGACTGCTGGGACGGCGCGGATTGTAGGTGCATGTGTGTCGGGAGTATTCCTTCTGACAAGGCATGGGCGCGATGTGGTGCTGCCGAAATATACGGAGATGGAGATTGTATTCGACCGGGCTGCTCCCTGCTTCCCCAGCAAGCTCTGGGGACACAGAATAAACATGAGCGAAAATCGAGTGCGCAGCTAATTGTACTGTTACAGACTTCTCAGTTGTGCCGAGATTCCACACGCGCGTCGAGGGTGCTCATCCACATGACGTCCGGTAGTTCCAATGATTGCGTTGATCGCTGGCTGACCGCAGGCCTGAAACAAAGTCGCTAAAAGTTCGTTGTAAGGCGGAGAGCAAAGCTCCGCGACGGACCGATCGCATTGCCTGAAAACAGGCCACCGAAATCGATCACGTTCAGGACATTGGTTAAGTTCTGTCCATCAGCCTGTATGCGCAGGTTTAGGCGATCGGATTTGTAAAGCTCCGCTCCCGCCGAAGCATTTACCTGAAACGTTGGGTCAATCCGGCCACGCTCGAAGTTCACGCGACTTATGACTGCTGGACCATACTGGTCGAGAGCGTCCGCAGGGTCCCCCTGAAATTCAAACGGAAGACCAGAGTCATACTGAATCCCAAATGCCAGCCAGAACCGTGGCTTGACCTGATATCGGACTCGGCCTCGCACCGTGTTGCGTTGATCTTGCGAAATCGGGAAGTGCCCGGTGGTCTGACTGGTGGCATCCGAAGCATCGTCTCCCAAAAAGAGCCCGCCCGTGACCGGATACCAGGCATTGCCGACCATATAGGAGTAACTCACCAGTCCCGAAAATCCATGCCAGTCGGGAATATAGATTTTCCCCTCAGCGCCGTAGATGATCGATTTTCGAAATGCAATCGGAAAGCTGATGGTAGTGTTAGAAATCTGGTCGTCATCTGCATAGTTGTTGACGTATCGCCGATAATAGTTGACGTCGAGTTTCAGCTTTGCCCAAAACGACTTGGACAAGCCAATCTCGAAATAATTTCCTTGCGAGGGCTCGACGGGCAATCTCAAGAAATTCGTTGGATCGAGAGACAAGATCTCTGTCGAATTCGACAGAAGAATATTTTCGAACGACGGAGTCTGAAACACGCGGTCGTACGAAAAATGAACAACTGTATCAGCGGAAGGAAAGTAGCGCGAAATTGCGAAGCGCGGCGAGAACGCCTGGTTATTCGTCTCAAGTTGGTAGTGATCCCACCTCAATCCGGCATTGATGGTCCACTTGCCGAGATGGATCAAGTCTTGTACGAACGCGGACTGTTCTAAGTCCGGTTTGTTTCCTTGAAAGGCAAACGTGGGAGGAGTGGCGTCGTTAAATTGTGTAGGGTCTGTGATGATATAACTGAAATTCTCGTTCAAAAATGTATTGTCCGTTTCGACGCCGAATTTCCATTCCTGCCGGCCATGGTTCACCGTGACCATACCTTTGAAATATCCCTCGCGAAACCAGTTGTGCTGAAACACCTGAATCGGCGTTGAATCCTCATTGGAGTAAAAGTCATTGGCGTTATCGCGAACCATCCCGCGGAAATCCGCAACCACGTTGGAGGAGAACGTGTGCTGATAGGAAGCGATGCCCATGGTCTCAATATTGTCCGCGTTTTGCCGCTGCCCCGCTGCCTGTTGTTCCAACTCATTGGGAATGTCGTAGCGCGAAACTTCGTGCCGGACGATAAACCGCAAACGATCATTGGGCGTCAAGTCTCGTTCGTAGCTGGCTGAAAAATCACCCAGCGTACCCGTGTTGGAATGGTTTTC
The DNA here is from genome assembly GCA_963748365.1 of Candidatus Acidiferrales bacterium. Classification (GTDB taxonomy): domain Bacteria; phylum Acidobacteriota; class Terriglobia; order Acidiferrales; family UBA7541; genus Acidiferrum. Next base: position 1,139 of record CAVVJG010000007.1, on the reverse strand, counting down.
GGGCACTACGGGGTTCAGATAGTGATCGGTCATGCTTCCACTAGCACTTGCTCCGAAGATATTCTTTCCCCAGCTATATTGGCCCTTCGCGAACGCTGCCGCAGAATCAAAGCTCCCGCCAGACAACACGGCCTGCCCATGGAAACCCGGTTGCGAATCGGGTGTCGTGTTTACTTCGATGACGCCGCCCATTTTCCGCCCGTACTCAGCAGGAAATCCACCAGTGTACAGGCTGAGCGATTCGACGTCGTCTGCCTCGATTTGAGGTCCAAAGCTGGGAGAGCGATTATCGGTAAGGGGAATCCCATCCACCACGAACTGTGTCTGATATTCGGAGCCCCGCGGATGCAATACTGCATTTCCTTCGTAAATCCATCCAGGCTGCGTAATGACCAATTCTTGGACAGAACGACCGGGAACCGAGGTTAATCGGTGGTCGATTTGATCTGGACCGATCTGATTGATAGATCCGGCCTGATCGGGATCGATCAAGGTATTGATTGCGCTAACGACTACGGACTGATTTACGGTTCTCAATTTGAGTTGAACCGTATATTCAATGGTGATCGAAGAATTAATTCGCACAGTTTCCGAATGACCGCGAAATCGAGATTGCTCAATGATGAGCTGATAACATCCGTAGGGCATCCGCCGTACATCCAGTCCACCCTGATCGTCAGTAACCAGGAGCACTCTATACCCGTTTGCTTCGCTGCTTATCTGAACAGAAGCCTTCACGCCAGCACCCTTCGGATCAACCACTTTCAGGTTCGATTCGCCACGATTCCTTTCGCACAGGCTGCCGAAGACATAGCGTCGGAACGAGAGTGTACAGTCTTTTCAAGACAATACGCTTTACAGCCCCCTGGTGGTTGCAATGCAAAATGCCGCTGAAAAAACAAGAATAGCATGCACACCAATCGACTCCCCATTCCGTCACAGCTCTTGAAGGACTATTCCCAGCCCGGTCTTTCTGTTCAGGTTTTTTTCATAATGGCAAACCAGAGCCTTGATTTACTTCCGCGTTAATTCGCTCGGAAATCAGCCACCAACTTGTCACACTCAGTGGCCGTTCGGTCGAACCACTCGGTCGTTTAGCTGTGGAAGAAGAACGCCAGAGATTACCAAGTTGCTCTGCC
>CAVVJG010000006.1:0-458518 GCA_963748365.1 Candidatus Acidiferrales bacterium | reverse complement strand
CGAGATTTAAGATTTGATGGTCTCAGGGCGGTCATTGTTGATCCATGTGTTGGGCGAAGTGCCGGATGTAGTTCTTAAAACTTGAAAATTGCTTCCAGTTAATTCTCTTTGCACCCCTGGGTACCAGAAACTCCGCTGTTATCCGTAGCAGATCTTGTGAAACTTCAAAATATTGTGGGTCATGCAGATCAGGGCCCACTCGCCTCGTACTTTTTCGATCCCACGTAAGAGAAACTGCCGAAATCCACGCGCCTGTTTGATCTGTCCGAATACGGGCTCAACGATGAATTTTCGTGTCGCATACACCGCCGCCCCAACCTTGGTCTCCAGTTTTCGCGCCATCTGTTCGACGCGACCTGCTCCTCTCGGTAAGGGCCCTCGCTTGCAGGCTTGCTTCCGCTGACCGTGCTTCTGTTTCCCCGTCGCCACGAACCCGGTCATCCTTCTCTTCGCCAGATACTTCAGATTCTCATCCGAGCAATACCCACTGTCCGCCACAACTTCTTTGGGTCTCTGTCCTGATTGTTCTTGGATCGCCTCGATCAGCGGCACCAGCTGCTGTTTATCATTTGCCGCCTGCGTGACCGTCTGCCCGACGATCAGCTGAAAGGCCGGCTCGACCGCAATCTGTGTGTTGTAGCCTTGCACGAATCCATCCGGCCCCTTCTGGATGCGTGACTCTGGATCGGTAAAGTTATATTGCGCCTTCGCTGCCGGCTGGGCCTTCTCCGGATCCTTCCCCTCGCTCTTGGCTTGTTCCCGTGCGCGCTCTTCCAGCACTCGCTTGGCTTCCCGAATTCGTCCGATCCGCGTTTCTCGCCGTTGTAACTCCTCCGGCAGTTCGTCCCCACGGCGATCCCGGCCGTATCGGCTATCCTCTTCTTTGTCCGCTGCCTCGGCTTGCTTCAACAACTTCCGGACTTCCTCCCGTAGCCGCTTCTCCGTTTCCTGCATCCGTTCATAACTCATGGCTTTGTGCTTACTCGCATGGGCTTTCACCTTGCTCCCATCCAGAGCCACCCGCCCCAACTTCATCGTCCCGGTCTCTAACGTCAGCCGTAACATCTGTTGGAACAAGGATTCCAGCGCTTGCAGATGCAGCTTCCGAAAATCGCATATGGTGCGGAAGTCGGGCTGGTTACCTGCTGCCAATACTCGAAAAGCAACGTCCTCCACCAAGCGCTTCTGGATCTTCCGCGACGAAAATACCCCCACGCAATACCCATAGAGCAAAATCTTCGTCATCATTCCCGGGTGATACGGCGGCTGGCCTCGATCTTCCTCTTCATACACGGACTCAATCGCGGAAAGGTCCAGTTGGTCCACCACATCAGACACGAAATAGGCCAAGTGATCATCCGGCAACCACTCACGAAGGCTTGGAGGTAGCAGCAAACTCTGTTCTGGAAGGTAGGTTCGGAATGTTTTCGTCATGATTTGAAAAATTCGCACACCCGCCAGTTCCTTTTCAAGCAAATTCAATAGAACGGAACGGAATTCTCGGACACACTCCTAGGCGGATAAGAGCCCTCTATCAACCAGTCTTTCGCAAACTTACTGCTTGCGTGGACTTGAACAGACCACGGCTTCCCCGTCAGTGACAACCTGCACGGACAACCGTTTAGTAGTCACCAACCTCCGCCAAAGCGGTTACAAACATCCTCCGTTTGTTCATGTCGTCAGCAGGTATGTGCTCGAGTGAGTCATCGCATGGCAAGATAGGAGATTGAAAGTTTGCAGTCCAGTCGCTGGCCGTCTCGATAATCATGAGATGGCCGGCGCTCTTCTTTGTCGGCACAATTCGACGTTCAAGAGCGTGGCCTCCCAAGGGTCGCGGCCCTCTTTCTGTTTGTGTTGCCTCCGCGGTGGTAGAATCCTCGCATGGAGACAGAACTTCTTGCCGAGTTGCTTCGTTCCTCATCTTTCCTGACCTGGTCCCCTGATCCGAAACCCGTATCGCAGCCGACCATAAGCGTTGGACGCGGTCACTCGTTCAGCTACAAAGGAAAGACATACAAGAACTTGATTGTCGACGAGCGACACTATGCGCCGGCTGACCTGGCCAAAGTCTGGGGCGTCGATGTGGAGACAATACGAAATCTCTTCCGGTCGGAACCAGGAGTCCTAAAGATTGGTGAAAAGTCTCCGCGTCACAAGCGTCCCTACTTGACATTGCGTATTCCCGAGAGCGTGGCCTTACGCGTTCACAAGAGGCTCTCCGAATAAATGCTGATCACCTATCGCCGCCACAATCCGGCAAAGTGCAGGTTCAGATCGAGATCTGAGTATCGCTGCAAGTGCCCGATATGGGTGTCAGGCACCAAGGCCGATGGAGAGAGGGTTCGGGAGGCCCTAAAGATCCGCGACTGGAATCGAGCCCAAGACGAGGTTCGCCGATGGGATGTTGAGGGTTCGAGGCCAATCCGAGTTGAGCGGGTAACCATCGAGGATTGGCAAAAGAAGTTTATACAGGAAGCAGAAGCAGCCAACTTAAGTGGTGAGACACTTCGAAAATACAAACACCTCTTCCGACAACTGCAAGATTTTGCACGCGACAAAGGCATTCGAAATGTACTTGATCTGGACCTCACCACCCTCGATGACTTCCGTGCGACCTGGAATGACGGTCCACTTTCTTCCTCCAAGAAGCTCGAGCGACTCCGCAGTATTTTCAAGTTCGCACTGGTCCGAAAATGGATCAGTGAAAATCCAGCCACCAATCTAAAATCTCCGAAAGTAAACGAAAAGCCAACTCTTCCCTTCCCCGAATCCGAGATGACCCAAATTCTCAAAACCGCTGCTTTGCCTGAAATCGATGTTCGCGTTCGCACTTTTATCCTGACGATGCGTTACAGCGGTTTGCGGATCAGCGATACAACCGCACTGGCCTGCGAGAGCCTCAAAGGCGATCGCTTACAGCTGCATCAAGCCAAGACAGGTGAGTACGTGTCCGTCCTACTGCCTACGTTTGTTGCGGATGCGCTGCGGAAAGTGGTGCACAGAAACCCCGCCTACTTCTTTTGGACCGGTACATCGAAGTTACCTGCCGCGGTGTCAGTGTGGCGTAAGCGGCTGGCTGATGTGTTCAAAAAGGCGAAAATTAAGAATGGCCACAGTCACAGATTCCGTGACACCTTCGCAGTGTCCCTGCTTCAAGCTGGAGTTTCGCTCGAGGATGTGTCGACGCTGCTGGGGCACAAGAGCCTGCGGATTACGCAAAAACACTATTCGCCGTGGGTCAAAACCCGACAGGATGCCCTAGACAAGGCCGTCGCCATAGCTATCGCACACAGCGAAAACGAGGGATCCCTGTGAAAAGCGTTGTACAATTTCGGTACAATTTCTGAAAGTGCCTAAGAAACCTTCAATTTTATTGGCTTTTTGTAGGATTATTATGGAGGCGCGGGTGGGAATCGAACCCACGCATAAAGGTTTTGCAGACCTCTCCCTTACCACTTGGGTACCGCGCCTCAACCTTTCAATTATAGCGAAAACTCGCTTGGCCCGTAAGCACAGGGTGCCCCCGGCAGCATGAATCTTTCCGGTTTACTTCTTCTTGACGGGCTCTTCCAGTTGCGCCTCGCGCAGGAATCGCGCGGACTCTTCGGGCGGCGTGGGATTGATATAGAACCCAGTGCCCCACTCGAAACCCGCGACCTTGGTCAGCTTGGGAATAATTTCGATGTGCCAGTGGTAGTGATCGTTGATTTCTTCGCCGATGGGCGAAGTGTGAATCATGAAGTTATACGCGGGGCGGTCCAGCACTGCTTCCAAGCGCATCAGCGTGTCCTTCATCATTTGCGCCAGGCTGGCGTACATGGAGCTCTGGTTATTTTCGTAAGCCGAACCGTGCACCTTGGGTAGCAGCCACATTTCAAACGGGAAACGCGGGGCGTAGGGAGCGACGGTAATGAAGTGGTCGTTTTCGCCGATGACGCGCTCGCCGGTGTCGCGCTCCTGGCGAATAATGTCGCAGAAGATGCAACGTTCCTTTTCGTCGTAGTAGTGCCAGCAATTGTCCACTTCCTCGCGGACGCGGCGCGGAACGATAGGCAAGGCAATCAATTGGGAATGGGGATGTTCGACAGAGGCGCCAGCGGCTTCGCCATGATTCTTGAAGATAAGAATGTAGCGGAAGCGCTTGTCGTTCTTAAGGTCGAGCATGCGGTCGCGATAAGCCCAGAAAACGTCCTCGACGGACTTTTGCGGGAGTTGCGCAAGAGTGGTTTGATGCTGCGGCGTCTCGATGATGACTTCGTGCGCGCCGATGCCGTTCATCTTGTCGAACAGGCCTTCGCCCTCGCGGTCAAGTTCGCCTTCGATGCCCAGCGCGGGAAATCGATTGGGGACCACGCGAATGTTCCAGCCCGAAGTGTTGGCGCTGGCACCGTTGCGGCCATAGGCCAGGATCTCGGGTGGGGTCTTTAATTCATTTCCAGGACAAAAGGGACAATTCTGCGGCGGGCCGGGAAACACGCTTTCCCTAAGAAAATCCATGGGCCGCTTACCGCGGTCCGTCGAAATAATCACCCAACGCCCAGTAATGGGGTCTTTACGTAACTCAGGCAATTAGCCCTCCGAAAACGTGTAATTACACTACCGCGCTGCACGCTGCGATGCAAACTCCGTATTGTACCGCGAGTTGGGCCAGCGCGAGCGAACCTGGCGAAATCGTGTGCGTTGCTTACTCTCGCGGGTCTCTCTAGAATTCCTGAGGATGGGATGCGTCGCTCCGTTGGAGGCATTCATGAGAATTCGCCTGGTTTGCCTGGCCGCGTGCCTGTGCCTCCCCGTGGCGGCGTTTGGCCAGATCGATTACGACCGGCACGTGGTCTTTGACAACAGCCTGGCGGACGGCTCTTGGTACTACAGCCAAAGCAATGTCGTCGGTCCGAGCGAATTGGATCGGGCGGGCAGCAAGCTTCCCGTGGACGGAAATCATTACCTGACGCCGCCGAACGCGCTGCGGCTGAAATGGCGATCGGCAACGGGCGGAGATTGGGATGTGACGCTGGATGTGCGGGCGCGCTACGGCCGGGTGGAATTCGCCGGATCCGCATTGCGAATGTGGTGCTATGCCGAAGACGCGATTTCGGCGGAGCAGTCGCCACGCATCATGCTAAGCGACTCAGATCGTCACGGCACTCCCGCAATTCCCTTATTTAGCGCGAAGAACGTACCGCCGGCGGGCAAATGGGTGCAGCTGGAATTACCGTTCAATTCGTTCGTCGGAATTATGAGAGACACGCAGCCTGAGGCGTTCGACCCCCAGAAACTGGAACGCATCACAATTTTTCAGGGCCTGGACGACAACAAGCCGCACACGGTGTACATCGACGAAATCACCATCGGCGATGCGCCGCCAGCGTCTGCCAAGGCTCCCGCCGCTCCCTCAGGGCTTGCCGCGAAGGGTTACGATCGCCACATCGATTTGACCTGGGCGCCGGTGCAAGACGCGGATCTGCAGTTCTACAAGATTTACCGCTCCTTCGACGGAAAGACTTTCGCACCTTTGACGACGCAACGTGGCGATCGCACACGCTTCGAGGATTTTCTGGGGGAAAGCGGCAAGAGCGCCAGCTACAAAGTTTCCGCCGTGAATTCCAGCTACAAAGAATCTGCGCTTTCCGAAGCGGTCAGCGGCAACACGCGCGCCATGAGCGATGACGAGTTGCTGACCATGGTGCAAGAGGCATGCTTCCGCTACTACTGGGAAGCGGCGCATCCCAATGCGGGAATGGCCATTGAGATCCAGCCGGGCAACAAGAATCTGGTGGCGCTGGGCTCGTCTGGCTTTGGAATCATGGCGATTGTGGTGGGTGTGGAACGAGGATTCATTACGCGCGAACAAGGCGTCGAGCGTCTGCAGAAGATTACGTATTTTCTTTCGACCGCCGACCGCTTTCATGGCGTCTGGCCGCATTTTCTGGATGGCCGCACCGGCAAGGTGATTCCCTACTTCGGCAAGTTCGACGATGGCGGCGACCTGGTGGAAACCGCGTTCCTGATGCAGGGGTTGCTGGTGGCGCGGCAGTATTTCAATCGCGACACGCCGCAGGAAACCGAAATTCGTTCGACGATTACGGGCTTTTGGAAAACGGTGGAGTGGGACTGGTATCGCGGCGGCCCGGATCCCAATTTTCTGTACTGGCACTGGTCTCCGGACGCTGGTTTCTACATTCATCATCCGTTGATCGGATGGAACGAGACGATGATCATTTATTTGCTGGCGATCGCTTCGCCCACGCATGCGGTTCCTGCCAGCATGTATCACAGCGGTTGGGCGAGCCAGTCTGATACCGCGGTGCGCTATCGCCAGGGCTGGGGACGAACCACGGAAGGCGACCACTACACGAACGGGAACACGTTTTACGGCCACAAACTTGATGTTGGCGTGGGGAATGGCGGCGAACTTTTCTTCACCCACTACTCGTTCATGGCATTCGACCCACGCGGTAAGCGCGACCGCTACACCAACTATTTCCAGAACAATCGCAACATCGCGTTGATCAGCCACGACTACTCGGTGGAAAACCCGCGGCATTTTAAGGGCTACGGCGACAATGCCTGGGGCCGTTCCGCGGGCGTGAACTCGGCTGGAGGCCGGCCGCTGCCGCGCGACGACAATGGCACGACTGACCTGCACCGCGGCGCTGGCCTCATTCCCGTACACGCCGGAAGAATCGATGAAGGCGTTGAAGCATTTTTATCGCGACCTGGGAGGAAAGCTGTGGGGGAATTACGGATTTCGCGATGGCTACAATGAAACGGAGAACTGGTTTGAGGAGGTGAACATGGCGCTGAACCAGGCGCCGATCGTGGTGATGATCGAAAATCACCGCTCCGGCCTGGTCTGGAAGACGTTCATGTCGAACCCAGAGATTCAGCCGGCGCTGGATGCCATCGGGTTCCACAAAGATTAAGTTACGCGCACGTCTGGCCGCAGCGATTTATTTTGCGGTGGTGAGCGACGAGAGGCTGGCCTTCCGGATCTTGGCGACCACTCCGACATTGCGGTCGGCTACCTCGGACACCTTGTACTCGATGGACGTACCCAAAACTGACGCAACTTCGGCGCTGGTCAGCTTGTAGTCGGACTGCAGCCAACTGGCAAGGCCTGACGTGGCTTCGCGAAAGGCATCGTCCAACGAGCCGGAGAGGCCCATAGCCATCAGGTAATCTGCATTCTCGACGCGCGGAGTGCCAATATGCTTTTCACGCTGCACCTCGACGGTGAACACGATGTCCATAGAGGTCTCCAGCGCGTTGCCGTTCAACTCGCCGTCTCCCTGCACCGCGTGCGCATCGCCGAGATACAGGAAAGCGCCGGGCTGCTGCACGTTCAGGAAGATTGTTGCGCCCTCTGCCACCCCGCTAAAATCCATGTTGCCGCCGAGGCTGCCGGAATCCTGCGTTTGCACCGGGGCCCTCCAGGGATTGGGGGCCACGCCAACGCAACCGAGCATAGGACGTAGCTGCACGGTGAAGTTCTTCAGATGCTCGGGAGGATTTTCGAGCGTGGCGATCTGCTTGTCCGCGTCCAGATGCCAGCGCGTATCTTTCCACTCCTGTTTATTTTCCGAAACGTAGTCAGTGGTGAGCGCGCGATCGACAAGGGCGCTATCGCTGATGGCCCAATCGCGGTTGATGCGCAGCCGCTTGATGGTGACCGCCACCACGTCTCCCGGCATCGCGCCTTCAACATAGAACGGCCCGGTTAGCGGATTGCCCCCCGCGACGCGCTTTACGCCTTTTTCATCCTGGCCACCGGCGTCAACACTGGTGGTATGCACGGTATCCCCGGGCCAGATGCGCAGCACCGGCTTCGTATCCGCAGACAGCTGCCGGTAGAAATTTGTCGGAACGAAATCGAGGGGGCGTGGCGACGCAGGCTTGTCGGAAGGGGCGCGCTTCGCACTCCAGGTTCCCGTGGTCGTCTCGGACTCGCCCTTAACGGAGTAGTTTCCGGACATTCCCGAGTCGGTCAGCTTGCCATTGTAGATGTCGGAGTCTGTGCCATCCTGAAATTCCAGGTGTATTTCGCCGTTCTTCACAGTTCCTTTCACCGGAACGCTTTTCCCGCTGCGGTAGATCTGCCCGGTGATATTTTCGCCGTCGCTCGCGAGTTGTAGCCGCTCGGCGAAAGGAATCGCCATGTCCACCGTGGTGAGCTGCCATTCTCCGGTGAGAGAATCAGACGCGCGAGTTTGCGGCTGGGCCTGAGGCGCGACGATCAGAAACAGCACGGTGCACACAATTGACAAACAGACAGCAAGCATTCGCATCACGGAAACTCCTTGATTGAGGACGACCACTCGCGAGGTCTGCGAGTATAAGCCAAGCCGCACGACGCGGCCAGCAAGGAACTACCATTCGGAACGAAGGTGAAGTACGGGACTGAGCGCGGACTTGTGCAGGCGAACGACGGGAGGCTGGCCGGGCGTGTTATCAATCGCCACAACATCAAAGCGCAGCGGGCACTCTTTGAGATGGCGCTCGCGAAGGAAGTAATGCGCGGTGCGAATGAGAGTCTCGTGTTTTTCCTGAGTGATGCTCAGTTCGGGAAGACCGAATTTGCCTTTAACGGCGAGGCGTGTGCGAACCTCAACGAACGCCAGCGTATCTCCATCGAAGCCGATGAGGTCCAGTTCGCCTTTGGCATGCTCCGGCATGTAGTTTCGGGCTATGAAAATATAGCCGAGGCGCCGCAGGTACCAGTAAGCATACGTTTCCCCACGCACGCCGGTCTGCAGCGCCTCAAGCTTCTGCTCCCCGGGAGTGGATGCGGCAGGGCCGGAAAGACCGTGGCGCGACTTCCACTGCACGAACGCAAATCCGATTCGCCCGAGCATCGATCTCCGTCGTTACTCTATAAACACTAACCTATCCAGTATAGACACAAATCCCGCGGCCGGCGTGATTTTCTGCGGCCACGGGATTCGTAAGTCAGTAGATTGTTTGGCGCCGGGTTAGAGCGACTCCTCGGCTTCGCGAATGCTTTCTTCCATGATGCGGATGGCGCAGTCGGCTTGTTCCTGATCGATGGTCAGCGGAGGAGACATGCGAATGGAATTTTCGCCGGAGCCGAGCGTAAGCAGGCCACGGTGGAAAGCATTGTCGATGACCTTGTCGCGCAGGGCGGCGCCCTTTTCCTTGGTCTTCTGGTCGCGCACGATTTCGACGCCAATCATAAGGCCTTTTCCGCGAACGTCGCCAACAATTTTAAAGCGCTTGGGCCAGTCGGCGATCTTGCTGAAGATGTAGCCGCCGATTTTTTCCGCGTTGGCCATCAAGCCGCCTTCGATCAGGTCCATGGTAGCCAGCGCCGCGGCCACGCAGACGGGGTTTCCGCCGTAAGTGGTTCCGTGCGAGCCGGGCTTCCACTGCATGATGCTTTCCTTGGCGATGAATGCGCTGATGGGCATGCCGCTGGCGATGCCCTTTGCGGTCAGCACAATGTCCGGTGTGATGCCGGCATGATCGTAGGCCCACCACTTTCCGGTGCGGCCCATGCCTGCCTGAACTTCGTCGAGGATCAGCACAATGCCGTGCTGATTGCAGAGGCGTTGCAGTTCCTGCAGGAAGAACGCAGGTGCGGGAATGAAGCCACCTTCGCCTTGAATTGGTTCGACGATAATGGCGGCGACTTCTTCCGGAGCGAAAAGGCGCTTGAAGATCTGCTGCTCCAGCAGTTCGATGATTTCGCCGCCGCAAGTTTCCTTGGTGTGGCCCAGAGCGCAGCGATAAGCATACGGAAAAGGAATGTGCTCTACGCCTCCCAGCAACGTACCGAAGTGCTTGCGCTGCGTGTTTTTGGAGGCGGTCAGCGAAAGTGAACCGAGCGTGCGCCCATGGAAACAGCCATAGAAGGCAATCAGCTTATCGCGACGCGTGGAATAACGCGCGAGCTTGATAGCGCCCTCGACGGCCTCCGTACCGGAGTTGCCGAAGAACACCTTGTAATGGCTGGACTTCGGCATGGTGCCCACCAGCCGCTCGGCCAGTTGCGGCATGTGCCGGTGATAGAAGTCGTTTCCAGCAATGTGAATCATGTCGGCAGCCTGCTTCTGGATGGCTTCGACAACTTTGGGATGGCAATGGCCGGTGGAGCACACGGCGATGCCGGCGGCAAAGTCCAGAAAAGTATTGCCATCGGGATCTTCGACAATACAGCCATAAGCGTGGTCGGCAACGAGCGGATAGTCCCGCATATACGAAGGCGACATGAACTTGTGGTCGTAGTCGATCACCAGTTGCGATTTAGGGCCCGGCAGAGGCGTATTGATGCGGGGAAGTCTGGTTTTTGCTTCGGTGGCGGTGATCATGATTCCTCCAAGAATCGGTTCAGCGGGTTGATGTGGCGAGAGGCGAGAGAAACAGCAGGCGTGGGAGCTGCAAAACCGGCTCGACCTGCGATAACGGACTTAATCTACGCCGTAGAGACCCGGCCGAACGCTCGACGGGCGAAACTTGCGGGGGACACGTGGACCTACTGCTTCACGACCGCGTTTCAAAAAGTGAAAGTGTTTCATTTGCGTTTCCAGCGGACGTTGCCGTCTTTCGTGTCTTCCAAAATTATACCACGGTCCGCGAGTTGCTTACGGATGCGATCGGACGCGGGAAAATCGCGGCGCTGGCGAGCGGCCTGACGTTCGGCCACAAGCTTTTCGATTTCGGCGTCGTCCACTCCCGAAGCGGCTGGCGCAAAACCGACGGCGTTGAGTTTTTCCGCATCGTTGTCTTCGAGCACGGCAAAAACCTGATCAAAGTTATTCAGGAACTCCTGCGCGGCTTTCACGTCTCCTTGCCGGAATTCGTCTTTGTCCATCGCGATATTGGCTTCGCGTACGAAATCGAAGACTGCGGCGAGCGCTTGCGCGGTATTCAGGTCGTCGGATAAACCGGCATCGAAATCATCCGCTGCCTTGGCGATGCGCGCCGCCATTCCGGGCTGCTTCCCTGCCGGGAATTTTTCGTTTTTCAGGCGCGCCGCGAAATTGCGCAGACGCTCGACAGAGCTGGTGGCCTGCTGCAAGCCATCGAACGTGAAATTCAGCTGCCGGCGGTAAGGAACGCTGGCGAGCGCAAAACGAAGCGCCGAAGGTTTGTAGCCCTTGGCAAACAGTTCGCGCAGCGTGAAGACGTTACCAAGCGACTTGGACATCTTCTCGTCTTCCACCAGCAGGTGCTCCGCGTGCATCCAGTAGCGGACAAATTGCTTGCCGGTAGCTGCTTCCGACTTTGCGCGATTTCGTTTTCGTGGTGCGGGAAGGCCAGATCGATGCCGCCGGTGTGGATGTCGATGGTATCGCCGAGATACTTCATGGCCATGGCGGAGCATTCGATGTGCCAGCCGGGACGGCCCTTGCCAATCGGCGTCTCCCAGACTGGTTCGCCGGGCTTGGGCGCTTTCCAGAGAGCGAAATCGCGCGCGCTCTCTTTTTCGTAGCGTCGTCTACTCGACGCGCGCGCCCGCCTGGATTCCAGAGAGATCGATCTTGGAGAGTTTGCCGTAGTCCTTGAATTTGGCGATGCGGTAGTAGATGGAGCCTTCGCTGGCGTAGGTGTAACTCTTCTCGCTGCAGCTTCTGGATGAGCGCGACCATGTCTTGAATGTGGTCGGTGGCGCGGATCCAATGTTCGGGACGCTCCAGGCTCAGGGTCTTGCAGTCGGCGAAAAAAGCCTGCATATACTTTTCCGTGTAATCGCGAATGGAAACGCCAGCGGCGGCGGCGTTGGCAATAATGCGATCATCCACGTCGGTGAGGTTCATGACGTGATTCAGCTTGAAGCCGCGCAGCTTCAAGAACCGCCGAAGAATGTCCTGAAAAACGAAGGTGCGGAAGTTGCCGATGTGGGCGTAGTTGTAGACGGTGGGGCCGCAGGTGTACATGCGGACTTCGCCCTCTTTTTGCGGGACGAAGGGCTCAACTTTTGCCGTGAGGGTATTGTGGACCTGGATCGTGTGCATTTCGCTCAGTCGCGCCTTTCGAGACTACGGTAAACGAATGATTGTATCCGAGGCATCGCGGCCGCTGCAACGAAGCGTAGGCATCTGGCAGAACAAAACTAAGATACTTCTTTGGGAAGGAGCCATTGACCGATGATGGGATACGCCGCCCACTCGCCGCGGTTGGCCTTGATTCCGTAGACGACTCCCAGGATCACATTCACAACCCATCCACCCATGATCAGGAGCCAGAAGACTGGGAAAAAGATGAAAAATCCCGGAGGAGGCCCTTGATGCGAACCTGGGGGAATGTGCGCCACACTAGAGAAAATGCTGAAAATGAATCCAATGCTGACGAAGAAGATCAGGGCCATGTAGCAGAGTTGCCAGACCAGCGCCTGCAGGGCATGGAATTTTACGAAGCGTGAATCCTGTTTCACACAGAAAATAATCAGCGGTCCGATGAAACCGGTGAAGGCTTGAAGCAGGTGAGCGAGAAACGCCATGGTGCGTTCATCCTGCGAGGGAGTCGGAAGTGCTGCGAGAGCTGGTTGCTGCATCCCCATCGATGCCTCAGCATTCTGCTGCGTCGTTTCTTGCGGCAGCGGGCAGACCTGTTTCGGGCGTACAGCAAGTTTAACTCGCAAGCGGGGCCACGGCGCTTGCAGTGGGCAATGAAGCAACAGCCCCACACGGTTCGGCTGCGCGTGGGGCTATTGAATTTCGAGCGACACTAAGGGCGTTCAGGCCGAGGCGCCAACCGCGCGAGCGCCTTCCACCTCAATGAGCTTTCCATGGGCCACATCGTAAATGTAGCCATGAACGGGAATGGACGTGGGGACGAGCGGGTGATTGCGAATGCGCGCGACATCGTCCAGCACCGACTGCCGCTGGTCTTTTATGGTGAGCCATTCAATGTATTCTCCGGAACGATCGCCGGGTCCCTTGCCGACGTCGCGGAAGCCGTTGGAGGTGAGCTGAGCCGTTTCCAGGCTGGAGCTGAGCAAATCGCGCATCACTTCGTTGGTGAAGAACTCCATGCCGCAATTGGTGTGGTGAATGACGAAGAATTCCTGCGTGCCCAGGAGTTTATAGCTGATGACCAGCGAGCGGATGGCGTCGTCGCTGGCGCGACCACCGGCGTTGCGAATCACATGGGCGTCGCCCTCGGCCAATCCAGCGAATTTTGCGGGATCGAGGCGCGCGTCCATGCAAGTAAGAATGGCGAAACGCCGCGCGGGCGGCATGGCCAGCTTACCCTTGTCGCCAAAATTCGCGCTGTATTTGGCGTTTGCGTCTAGCACTTCCGAAAGAGTTTTGCTCATATGCTCTCCTCGTCGAATCGGATTCGATGTTCCGCGGCTTTTCCGAAACGCTTCAAAAAACAAAAAAACCACGATCGGAGTCGTGGGTCAGGTGAGAAGCGAATCTAGTGGGGTTGAAAAACTAGCCGCCGGTCTCCTCCCGTCCAACGTCGAGGCAACAACAGACACACGCACAAGAAAGAACAGTGTTTGAGTGGACAGGTTGGAGCGAAGTGAAGCGGCGCAACATCGGACCTTCAGGCTACCCGGAGAAAATCACGAAGTCAATTAGATCCGCATTCCGGGCCAGCCGAGCAGGAGCTGGCCGTCAATTCGTGTTATCCAGCACGGGCTTGTCTTCGTTCCAGCGAATCTGTTCCAGCGTGGCAGGAGCAACCGGCTCCTGATAAGGAATCTGCAGAACGAGTTTGCCGTTGCGAGTGCTTACCTCACCGCCATTCGCCAGAAGAACTTTCAAGCCGAGGTCCGCGGTCTCGACAGAGAGCACATCGATTTCGAACGAATCGGGAAGGCCTGCCAGGGATTTGTTCCAGTAGGTGTTGTGTAGCGGCTCGCGATATTCCGCGGGAATGGCACGCGCGCCGATCAGCGTGCCGAGAATTCCGGCGGCGTTGGCGGGATTGCAGTCGGCATCCTGGCCGCAGCGCGTGGCGTAATTCATGGTCTTGTACCAGTCGCCATTGCCATAGAGCAACCCGATGACGACATATCCGCCATTCAGTTTCGCGTCGATATTGAAGGGCTGCTTGTAGCCGTCGGGGCAGTGATCGACTTCGCCCCATTTCGCTTGCAGCAGGTGCCAGGTCTTCAGCCAGTCGTTGGGATTTTCGTCATGCCATTTAATCACATCGCGGATGAGCTGTGCGTACAGGCTCTGCGCGGGAATGGCCTTCAGCCCGTTCTCCACAACTTCTCGAATATTCTTGGCGAAGAACGCTTGCGTGTACATGGCGGAGATGAACATGCCGCCATAAACGCCATCGCCGTAATTCATGATGTGACCCATGCGGTCGTCGAAGCGGTTGGAAACTTGCGGCATCCCCGGAGAGATCATTCCAAACACGTCGGACTCAATCTGGAAATCAATGTCGTCGGCATGCAGATTGTAGCGAGGGTTGCCAGATTGCGGCGGCAGGATGCCTTTGCGAATGTTGGCGAGGCCGGCATCATTGGCGTGCCACACTTGGCGAATTTTGGCGTCCCACTCGTGCGCGACGGTGACGGGGTCGACATCGATGCCGTAGCGGCGCAGGCAGTACAGGAACAGCAGATTGATGTAAATGTCGTCGTTGTCGGGCGCGCCGAAACTGGGATGCTCTTTTTCCGAGCTCTCAACGAATTGCCGATTCATGTGCACTTGCTGACTGTCCACTTCCTTGGTGATGGGTTCGTCGTAATCGGTCTTGTTTGTGGAACGAGCGCGGTCGGCCTTCATCTGTGTCGGGGAAAGGGTCCAGTCGGTGATGTCAAAACCGATGGGCGCGCCCAGGTATTCGAATTCCCAGGGCTGGCCGAAGGTAACGCCAATCATTTTGCCCATCCAGGCGCCCTGCACCTTGTCGAGGTACGTGTCCCAATCGAGCTCGCGAAATCGCGCTGGCGCCGGGGACTGCTGTTTGGTTGCCGGAGAAACTGGCTGAACCTGTGTTGACGAAGACTGCGCCGCGACGCGCGAAACAGAGAAACACGCGAACAGCAGAAGGACTGCAAGAAGGTTTTTCATTGGAAGTTTCCGTAATGAGAGTCTACCTCACCGTTGGCGCAAAAGCGCTATTCGCGCGTCCTGCTCACACGGCGTGGAGCCGTTGTGGCCACCTGAAGTGTTTGGTGCATGATCTCTTTCCTATCTGACATTAAGGCAGCAACGTAGGCTTGTCGTCGGTCCTTTGGTAGGCGGAGACGAGCCGAGCGACGGTAATGGCGATGTACAAAACACCGGTGGCCGATTCCAGAGCGGCAAACATGCGCGCCGCAGCGCTAATGGGAACGATGTCGCCATAGCCCAAGGTCGTCAAGGTCACCATACTGAAGTACAGGAAGGTAGCGCGGGGAATGTGCTCAATCGAGGTATTGCCCAAACCGACTTCCAGAAAGGAATTGGGGCGCAGGACATTGATCAGATTGTAGATGGCGAACCAAAACACTGCCAGGATCAGATACAGGCTTACCGACGCATGGATTCGACCGCTGGTGATGGAGCCTGTCCGCCCGAGATAAAGAAAAAGTCCGATGGAAACGATGCCGAGAATGACGGCCAGCAGGGCAAAATTGATAACTTTTAACGGCGGAGTCGGATGAAAATATCCAACCAAAATCAATACCATGGATGCAATGACCAGAGGAACGCAGACAATCATCAGCCCACGCTTCGCGGACAATTGCACGATCGAAGCAACCAGGAATATATAAAGAGAAAAGATAAGGATGAGGTCGCCGATTGGATGACCCTCTAGAAATGGCGACAAGACAAGAAACAACAAAAGCGTAAGAAGTAAAATCAGCGAGCGGCGATCTTCCTGGACCGTATTCATTTTCCCCTGCGAACGGTGATTTTGGTGTCGAGAACTGAGGGCGGATAAGCTGCTGCCTGGAAATCCTATCCCATTCAAGGAGGTTTCGTGTATAGGTTCTTGGGAACCGCGCAGAGCTCCGCATGGGCAGGCGGTTGACACAGACTGGAGCGGTGCATACAGTCGCAGAATCAGTGAGAATTGCATGGGGCGACGAGTCACTCCACGTAGCCGCAAAATGGGGGCAGCATGCTTAGGTCTGGATTGGCGATGGGATGCGCGGTGGCTTTATTCACGGGCGGCGTGCTACGCGCGCAGGAGCAAGGCGCGACGCCAGCGCCTACGGCTGCCGCGAAAAAAGTGCCGACGCCGGAGTCGTTTCTGGAATTGCGCAGCGTGCAAGACCCGCAGTTCTCTCCAGACGGAACGCGCGTGGCGTTTGTGGTAGGTGATCCGCAAACGGGCGAAAAACGCACCCGTCACATCTGGCTGTACGACAAGCAGAGCAACAGAGCGCGCCAGTTGACCTACTCGGACAAGAGCGAGAGTTCGCCGCGCTGGTCGCCCGATGGTAAACAACTGGCCTTCCTCTCGAATCGTGGCGAGCAACAACAGATCTATGTCCTGAGGATGGAGGGAGGAGAGGCGGCCGCGATAACCAAGGGAAAAGCAGGATTGGAACTGTTCGCATGGGCTCCGGATGGCCAGTCCATCGCGTATCTTTCCCCCGACCCAAAAACCGAAGCGGAGGAAAAAAAGGAAAAAGACAAAGACGATGCGCGCGTGGTGGATCGGAATGAGAAGTATGCGCGATTGCGCGTCATGGATCTGGCAAAACACGAAGAGCGCGCACTCACTGAGCTGACGTGGAGAGTCGAGGAACTGCAGTGGTTGCCAAATGGGCAAAGCATCGTGATCAAGGCGACGGATCGTCCGTCCTCGGACCGCATGACCGACCGCATCTACCTGGTAAGCGTGAACGATGGCAACAAGCACGAACTGCTTGCGCCGCACGGGCCCTTCGGGAATTTGCGAGTAACCCTGGGTGGGCAAGTGATCGCTTTTGTCGGCAGCCGAGACGACGGCCCGGAACCCCACGATCTTCAGCTTATCTCGGTGCAAGGGGGACTTGCGAGAAACTTGACGGGCGCGAGCCTGGACCGGCCCATAGCGGACTATCACTTCGTGAAAGGCGGTTGGATGGTGGCGGTGTACGTCGATGGATTCCAAAGGAAGTTTGTCGGCTATACCGAGCAGGGGGAACGCAAGGATATGACCGCGGAACTCCCGGTAAATCCAAGCCAATTCTCTGCGGCTTCCACTGGCGAGATTGCGTTCGTGGGAGAGACAGCAACGTCGATGCCGGAACTGTGGTTGCGCGACACAAAAGGAGTGGCGCAGCAGGTAAGTCACGTCAACGATGCCTGGAAAGAGTACGGGTTGGTTGCGCCGGAATACTTCAAGTACAAATCGTTCGATGGCACGGAAATTGAAGCGGGCCTTCTGAAACCGAAAGGCTACGACGGTAAAACCAAGCTGCCGCTTGTGGTGCTGGTGCATGGCGGTCCAACGGGAGGTTGGGGAAACACGGGCGAGGCGTGGGGCCAACTGCTGGTGGCGGCGGGATTCGCCGTGTTGTATCCCAACATCCGCGGATCCATCGGCTACGGCCAGAAATTTGTGGAGATGAACCGCGCGGATTGGGGCGGTGGCGATTTCAAAGACGTCATGGCAGGCGTGGACGACGCGATTGCGAAAGGCCTCGCCGATCCGGAGCGCCTGGGAATTGGCGGCTGGTCCTACGGCGGATACATGTCGGAATGGGCGGTGACGCAAACGACGCGGTTCAAAGCCGCGGTTTCCGGGGCGGGAATGGCGGACCTGATCTCAGAGTTCGGCACGGAAAAAGACCCCGCTTACGACGAGTGGTTCTGGGGGGTGCCCTACGAAAAGCCCGAAGGATTCCTGAACGGTTCCCCATTCTTGTACGTCAAAAATGCGAAGACACCGACGCTGATCCTGCAGGGCGAGGCCGACCCCATCGATCCGATCGGGCAGAGCCAGGAACTCTACCGCGGCCTGAAACGTTACGGCGTCGAGGCGGAATTCGTGCTGTACCCGCGAGAGCCACACGGGTTTCAAGAAGCAAAACACCGCGTGGACGTGGAAAAGAGGATGCTTGCGTGGTTTGAGAAGTACGTGAAGGGACAAGAAGAAAAGAAGCAATGAAATAAGAAAGACGAGATCGGTTCTATAGTGAAGCTCGAGCAGAAGAAGCTGAATGCGGTGTATTCGTCGCGCAAAATGAAGCGACGCTACGAGGTTTGGTTCTTGCGTTGCGGACTGGCGGATGGAAGCGGCGCGTGGTGGTTTCGTTATCTGGTGATGAATCTAGGGCGCGGAAGCTGGGGAGCCGCTGCCGCAACCCAGCCAGCACAGGTTTGGGCCACATGGTTTCCGCGCGACGACGAGCCGCGTAGCTTTATCCAGGGTTTTCCCATCGAAACATTGGAGCTCAGCGAACGTCGGGCACTTCCCTTTTACTGCAGGATTGCCAACAACGGAATCGAAGAAGGAGTTTGCTGGGGCAATCTGCGGTTGGAGGGCCACGAAATTTCGTGGAAGCTGCGCTGGACGTCGGACTTTGGCGTGACGCTAAGCGACAAAGGATGGATCGGATTTTCGCGCTCGCCGCACTCGGACGCTGCGTTTGCCGGAGAGATTTCTTTTGACGGCAGGAAGTTTGGCGCCGAACCTCTGGGATTTGGCGTGCAAGGACACAACTGCGGCTACCGACATAGAACTTTCTGGCGATGGATGCACGCGTATTTTCCAAGGCCTGACGGCACAGCAAGCACGGTGGAAGCTTTGGTTTACGACATGCCAATCGGAATGACATTTCGCAAAGCCGTGGTGTGGCACGCGGGCAAAGCGACTGTGCTGCGTAAGATGACGGAACGCGAGCACGTGCATGAAGCGAATCATTTGAAATGGAGCTTCGCGGGGCTACTGGACGGCACGCCGGTCACCGTGACAGTGGAAGGCGCCGCGCCCGGCATTCATCGCTTGCCGTACATGAAGACCGACGAGTCCGGAACGTTCCCTGTAACAAATGCGAGCGGCGCAAGTGCGATACTGAAGGTCGGCGATGAACGCGAAGAAACCGCGCGCGGAGCCGTCGTCGAATTTGGCGGAGGAACAAGGGACTAATCATGGCAGAAGGCGCAAAGTGGGATGCGGAGTTGTACGACGAAAAGCATTCGTTCGTATGGAAAATGGCTGCCGGCTTGTTGGAACTGCTGGAGGCGAAATCTGGCGAACGGATTCTGGACGTGGGATGCGGTACCGGGCACCTGACGGCGAAAATCGCCGCGAACGGCGCGCAGGTGACAGGCGTCGACCGCTCTCCGGAAATGATTCAGGAAGCTCGAGCAGCGTATCCCGCATTGCGCTTTGAAGTGATGGACGCACGTCAGCTGACACTTTCAGAAAAGTTCGACGCCGTTTTCTCCAATGCCACGCTGCATTGGATCAAGGAGCCGCACCGGGCGGTGGAGAGCATTGCGCGGGTGCTACGGCCCGGTGGACGATTTGTCGCGGAGTTTGGCGGCAAGGGCAACGTCGCTGGAGTCATGGCGGCGGTGGAGCGCGCATGGCCAAAGACTGGACTGCCACTGCCGGTGCCGAATCCGTGGTACTACCCAAGCCTGGCCGAATATGCCAGCTTGCTGGAGAAGCATGGCCTGGAAGTAACCTACGGGCTTCTTTTCGATCGCCCGTCGCCACTGGAAGATGGCGACAGGGGCCTGCTGAACTGGCTGGAGATGTTCGGTGGGGCACTGATGGACAAGCTCTCAAAGGAACAGCGAGAGCGGCTACTGGAAGAAATACAGCGCGAGGCCCGAGCAGCTCTGTATGGAGATGGCCGCTGGGTGCTGGACTACCGGCGGTTGCGAATCGTAGCCAAAAAGACCTAGAGCGGCAGGTTCCGTGCCTGATGAATGCAAATCCAATCGACTTGGTCCCTTGTGGTGTGGAAAAAAGGGCCACAATCCATAGGGTAGGGCTTTACAGAGGCAAGACTCCATGTTAGTCTTAGCTCCCGTACCGCCATCTTAGCGCCAGGCGGCTGGGCTCTGACTGAGAACCTGCCAAACGTGTTTGCTTTCTGTCTGTTACAGACAGAAGCGTTGCGTCGAAGATCCTCCCATCGAGGAAAGGAAAGTCGTCTCTCTTCGCGCGAAAAACCCCGGCCCGATCGGTATTCCAAGATGACGGTGAACTGTGCGCACTGGATCATCGCGAAGTAGAAGTTCACGACAAAGGGGACACCTTGCTCAAGCTGCGTAAAGTCGAAATTGTTGGCTTCAAGTCCTTCTGCGAACGGACTGTCGTCACCTTCAGCGGGACCGGCACCACGTGCATCGTCGGGCCCAACGGCTGCGGCAAATCGAATGTCGTGGACGCCATCTCCTGGGTGCTGGGCGAACAGAGCCATAAGTCCCTGCGCGCGGAACGCATGGCCGACTGCATCTTCAACGGCACGATCAAGCGCCCTCCGATGGGGTTGGCGGAAGTCACCATCACCATGGAAGACCCGGAGCTGGCGGAGGCGGCGAGGTTCGTGTTGGAGAGTTCTGTTGAAGAGAATCAGACTCCGGCGACGGAAGTCACTGAGAACTCTGAAGCTGGCGCAGAAACCTCTCAGGCTATAGAAGAAACGTCAGCAGCGCCCGCGAACGAAGAAGCACCGGCGGAAGGACTCCCTGCAGGTTTCCTGGCGAAGAAAAAGAAGAAGCAGAAAAGCCCGCGATGGTCACCAAGCCGGGCGAAGTGGTTGTCAGCCGGCGGCTGTACCGCTCCGGGCAGAGCGAATACCTGATCAACGGGCGCGTAGCTCGTCTGCGCGATATCCAGGAAATGTTCATGGGCAGTCGGCCTCGGTCCCGATTCCTACGCCATCATCGAGCAGGGCCGCATCGGGCAGATTCTGGCCACCAAGCCGATGGAACGCCGCGCCATCATCGAAGAAGCCGCCGGCATCACCAAATTCAAGACCAAGAAGCGCCTGGCGCGAAGCCAAGCTGGAATCGTCAAAGCTGAACCTGTCGCGCGTCAACGACATTGTGGTGGAAGTGGAAAAGCAACTGGCTTCGCTGAAGCGCCAGGCGTCCAAGGCGCGGCGCTACGCGGAAATCCGCGAGCAGATGCGCGGCATCGTGCGGCAAATGCTGGCGGGCAAGGCGCGCGAACTGGACAGCGAAGCGGAGCGTCTGGGCACACGCCTGGGCGAATTGACGGCCTCCGAAACTCAACACGCGCAGGCCATCCACGAGCAGGAAGCGGAGCAAGACCGCTTGAGCCAACGCATCTACTCGCTGGACGCGGAGATTCGCCAGAATCAGAACGTGTTGAACCATACCGCGCTGGAAGTGGATCGCAGCGAAAATCGCATCAGCTTTAACCAAACACGCAGCGCGGAGCTGGCGGGACGCAACGAACAGATCGCGCTGGAAGCTCAGGCGTTAACGGCGCAGACCGCGGAATGGGAAGCGCGCAACAACGAGCAACAGCAAGCCGTGGAAACGGTGCGAGCGGAATCCGTTAATCTGAATGCCCGAGCAGAAGAATTGTCCGCACGCGCGGCGTTCCGCGGCACACAAATTGCCGAAGCGGAAGCGCGCATGGACCGTTTGCGGCGAACTGCGACGGAAGCGGGAGAAAGTCTGCTGCAGTTGCACGGCGAGCAGAAACAAGCGGAAGAAGCGCTGGTGCACCAGACAGAATCGGTGCGCAAACAAGAAGCGCGCGAAACGGAGCTGCTGGAATCGTCGATCCGTGTACGCGACGATGCGGAACGCGCCGCGCAGGATTGGCAGACCGCCATGAGTCATTTGGGCGGCCTGCAGCAAAAGGCAGTGGAGGTGCAGGCTCGGCTTGGTCAACTTCGGCAGAATCGCGAAGGGATGAGCAAGGAATCCGATGCGCTGCGCGGCGCGTTGGCCAGCGCACGAGCGCGTCACTCCACGTTAACGCAAGTTTTGAACGATCACTCCTACACCGGCGAAGCAGTGCAGAAGCTGTTCGCCGCAAACGAGCGCCACGGCGCACAAAATTTCCGAGCCGTTGGAGTGCTGGCGGATTATGCCGAGGTCCAGGAACAGCACGAAGCGGCTATCGAACAGTTCATGCGCGAAGAACTGGAATACGTGGTGGTGGAGACGTATGACCATGCGCGCGCGGGAGTTTCCCTGCTTCGGGATGAAGTGGGAGGGCGCGCTACGTTCTTCGTGGACTCGTTGCGCAATCTGAAACTGGAAGTGTACGAGCCCATCGCGCACTTCCGTTCCGAAGATGGCGTCATCTCTCGGCTGGACAAGTTGGTGGAATTCCGCGACCCGTTGGGTCCTGCCGCAAAGCAGTTCTTGCCGCGACTACGCACAGCCTATCTGACTGACGGTGCCGTGGCCGCGGAAAAGCTGGCCCGCGAATATCCGCAGTACGCCTTCGTTACGCCGGAAGGCACCTGCTACCAGGGACGGATGGTGACCGGCGGCAAGCCGGATGAAGCGGGGCCGCTCGGCATGAAGCGCGAATTGCGCGCTATGGATGCGGAGGTAGTGCAACTCGAACAGCGCAGCAATGTGATGCAGGCAGAGTTAGAAACGATTGCCGCGGAACTGCGTGCCAACGAGCAAGCTAACGAGGAATTAACAGGCCAGCAGCGCGATGCCGAACGCAACCTGTTTGCCGCGAAGCACCGGCACGAACAGATGCAGAGCGATCTGGCGCGCCTGGGCCTGGACTTGACTGTCTGCCAGAACGAATTAGCGCGCGTGCGCAAGGAAATCGAGGCGGGCCAGTTGCGCGCGCAACGTGCGAAGGAGCAACACGAGTTCGCGGCAACCAGCCGTGCGGAAGCCGAAGCCGAAAGTGTGCGCCTCAGCGAAGAAGTGGCGCAACTTCGCGGCGCGGTGCAATCCGAGCAGGATGAACTGACCACGACGAAGTCCGAACTGGCGGCCATGAACGAACGGCTGGCTTCGGCGGAAGCGATCGCCAAGCGTTTGCAAGAAGAGAAAGCTGATCTGCAACGGCGCGAGGCGGCGCTGCGGCAGCAAGAGGCGGCCATCAGCGAAGAGACCATGGCGATGGCCCGCCAAACGGAAGAACTGACGCAACAATTGGAAGTTTTGCGCGCCGAGAGAGCCCGCCTGGAAGTGAAGCAGAAGGAACTCGAAGAGGAGTGGGACACGGCGCGGACGCGCGTCACGCAAGCGGAAGATCTTCTGCGCATGGCGCGGCAAACGCTGCAAGAGATGCGCGACGAGCGCGGCAAATTCGAAATCGAAAAAGCGCGCAACGATTCGGACCGCCAACACCTGCGCGAGACTTGCCTGGCGGAAGTGAACGCGCAACCCGAGGACCTGATCGCGTCGGAAACCGCGTTTATGAGCGGCGAAGAACTGGCCACCGCCGAAGCCAGCTACCGCGAAATGAAGCAGCGCATCGAAAACATGGGTGCGGTCAACATGATGGCGCTGGAAGAATTCAACGAATGCGAGCAGCGCTTCACCTTCCTGACGCGCGAACGCGACGATCTGCTTCAGTCCATCGCCGATACACAACAAGCCATCAAGGAACTCGACGTCATCACCAAGGAAAAATTCGAGCAGGCTTTCGCCGCCATCAACGCCAACTTCACCTCCGCCTTCCACACCATTTTCGGTGGCGGCACGGCGGAGATGCGTCTGACGGAAGTGGACAGCTCTGGCGATGCCGGCATCGACATCGTGGCTTCACCGCCAGGCAAGCGCCTGCAGAACGTGCTGCTGCTTTCCGGCGGCGAGAAGGCCATGACCGCACTGGCGTTGCTGATTGCAATTTTCCGCTACCAGCCCAGCCCGTTCTGCATCCTCGACGAGGTAGACGCGCCGCTGGACGAAGCCAACGTCGGGCGTTTCACCCGCCTAATTGGCGACATGAGCGCGCAGACGCAATTTATCGTGGTTACACATAACCGCAAGACTATGGAGACCGGCAGCGTGTTGTACGGCGTCACGATGCAGGAGCCCGGGGTATCCAAACTCGTCAGCGTACGCTGGGAAGGCGATGTGGCGCCGCAACAGAAACAGCGAGCCGCAACGGCCGCGTAGTAGCGCATTAAAACTCAATAGTTGTCGGGAGGGTGGAGTTCGATTCCACCCTCCTTTTTATTTTTCTCGTCAAGAAAAAAAACGAGCTGCGCGAAGAAAAATGGCTGTGGATTTTTCCCTGTCAACGTGACGTGGAACATTGACTTCCCTGTCCGCTGGGATAGAATGCAGGACACTTTCGAAGGGAACTACTTCCGTGAGCGCAAGCCCCGCAATGAAAATTATCAGTGAAACCCGTTTTCCCGGTATCGCCCCTGCAGCACGAGGCAAGGTTCGGGACATCTATGATCTGGGCGACCGCTTGCTGATTGTGGCGACCGACCGTCTGTCCGCGTTTGATGTGGTGATGCCCACGCCAATTCCCGACAAGGGACGAGTACTCACACAACTTTCTTTGTTCTGGTTCGATCTGTTGCGCGACATGATTCCCAATCATGTGCTGAGTTCAACGGAGTTCCCTGCCCCATTCACACAGTACTCGGAAGACCTGGCGGGGCGTTCCATGGTGGTGCGCAAGACGCAACCTCTCCCCATTGAATGCGTGGCGCGCGGCTACTTGTCCGGATCCGGATGGAAAGAGTATCGCGCAACCGGGAAAGTCTGCGGCATCGCGCTCCCTGCCGGATTGAAGGAGTCCGACAAGCTCCCCGAACCGATCTTCACGCCCGCAACGAAAGCGGCAACGGGCCACGACGAAAACATTGCCTTTGAACGCGCCGCCGAAATGATCGGGGCAGCCCTTGCCGACAAGGTACGAAACATCACGCTGGAGATATACCGGCGCGCTGCCGCTTACGCCGCGCCACGCGGAATTCTGTTAGCCGACACGAAATTTGAATTCGGTCTGCTGAACGGCGAATTGATCTGGATCGACGAAGCGCTCACTCCGGACTCTTCGCGTTTCTGGCCTGCCGCGGAATACAAGCCCGGCGGCCCGCAGCCCTCTTTCGACAAACAGTTTGTGCGTGACTACCTCGAACGGATCCAGTGGCCTAAAACGCCCCCGGGTCCCGACCTGCCCCCCGATGTGGTTGCGGCGACGCGTGCCAAGTACCGGGAAGCGTATCGCATCCTGGTCGGACGCGAGCTCGAGTAGCCAGCCGGCCCCAATACTAAAACTCATCGATGGGGAGTGCGAACGTGAGAGATCAACTGGAAGGGCTTGTCGGACAAATGGTGGAGCGCGGCATCCTGTTCGACGAGGCCGTCGGCGAGTTTGAAAAGCGTTTCATCAAACGCGTTCTGGAGCGCACCAACGGAAATCAGTCGCGCGCCGCGGAAGTCCTGGGCATTCACCGCAACACCCTCAGTCGCAAGATCACAGAATACAAATTAGATCACCGGCGGAACAGCCGCACGCGATAACGCGAATACAGACGCAACGCGCCGGAAACCCAGCGCGTGTGATTGGCTGCAAAAAAGCGATGCCCCGGAATCCGGAGCATCGCTTCAAGCTTTCTATCGCTAGTTATTTCGTGTACCAGCTGCTTAGGGCTTCTTCGGAGCCGGCTTCTTGGTAGCGGCAGGCTTCTTCGTCGCGGCTTTCGGCAGATCTTCTTCGTTTACCTTGGCCTTATCCCAGTGCAGCATGAACGCTGGATCGGGATCGTAGCTCTCGAGTGTGCCGGTAAACCGCACCGGATTGCCCTTCTCCAGCTTGCCCGCTTCGGGCTGGCCGGCTACTTTCACGTCCATGTTCGGCGTGGTGGCGGCTTCGAATTCCGCGTCGCTGGTGACAAACGCCACTTTCAGTTCCGCGCCGTCGGAGGAAGGAGTGATTTCGATCAGTTTCCCGGGCACATCCGGGAATTCCAGACCGCACGCGGCAGTCCATGTCAGCTTGGCCTTGTCTCCACCAGCCTTAAGATCCGCAACAACCGACGCGATGGTCATATCCTTGCGCGCGGCTTCCAGATCCGCTGCACTGGACAATTTGTAAGTCGAAGGACGATCCACAGAGCTGGAGGCGAGCTGCAGTAACTCGTTCATTTCCTGGTCGACCAGCGTGTCGCAAACCGTGCCACCCTGGTAGTTCGCCAGCAGCTTGCGCAAATAGGCCTTCACTGTTTTGGACTGCGCTTCGTTGGCATTCTTGGAGGATGCCGCCCGCGCGAAGTACCACAGCGCGTCAAGTTGCTGCGGCGGGGTCATCGCCATGTACGCTTTGCCCAGGCTGTAATTCGTGGTCAGGTCGTCCGGAGTCGCTTCCAGCACCTTCTTGTAGCTGTCAATTGCTCCTGGAAAATCCTTGGCAGCCATGGCCGCATTGCCAGCCGTCCCGTAGAAGAAGATGATCGAGCGCTTTTTCTCGTCGTTGAACTTGGCTTCGTCGGTATCCGCCGGCTTGGGAACCGCATCGACTGACTTCACGCCCGCCAACGCCGCATCGCGAGCAGCCTTGGCCGTGGCAGCATCGGGATTCTGGATGTTGTTGTAGGCGTAAGCGCGAACCGAATAGGCCTGGTAACGCTCGGTGGCGCTGGCCTTATCGCCCAGAGCGATGAGCTTGTCAGCGTACTCGATCATTTTCGGGAAATTTTTCTGGTCCTGGTAAATCTTGTAGTAGAGCGGATAAATATAGTTGAGAAGAGCGGAATTCGGGTACTTGGCAACGAAATCGTCTAGCAACTTCACTTGAGCCGCAGGGTTCTTCTCCGCGGCGGCCGCCTGGTAGGCATTGTATTCCGCCATGGTGTACTTCTGGCCGCCAGCCGGGGCGCCAGCGTCTTGCCCAGAGGCCGGAGCGACGATAATGCAGAACAGGCTCAGCGTCGCTGCAACGGCCAGACCCGCCAACCTACGTGTTACGTTCATTCCCTTATCTCCTCGTTGCAACCACAAAATGGAATTATTTGACCCGTCAGCGGCTGAAAGCCACTGTTCCCAAATGCCGACTTCCCTGCGAACCAGATGCCGTCGGAAACTTTTGAATTATAGGGTGAGGCGACGCTGAATCGCAAGCCGTTATCCGACCTAAACCGATTCAACCTGAACCCAACTAACCTTGAGACTGCCAGAACATCCCTTTGTTGCACCAACGGGCGAACCAATCTTTCGAAGGCACCCATAGGAGTAAGATGAGTGTCGCACAACAAACGTGGCTCACGCGAGGAAGAAATCGAATGAATCCAACAGGTGCAGCAAGCAATCCGGCTAATATGGCGAAACCTCTGGCGGATAAAGTCGCTCTCGTCACCGGAGGCACCCGCGGAATCGGCAAAGCCATCGCCCAGAAGCTGGCATCTCTGGGAGCGAATGTTAGTATCTGTGGACGTAATGAGGACGTACTGCAACGCACCGCGAAAGAGATCGAAAGCCGTGGAGTGCGCGTGCATGCCCAGAAAGCCGACGTCTCTCGCAACAGCGATGTGACCGCGCTAGTCCAAGCAACTGAGAAAGAACTCGGCCCCATCTCGATTCTCGTCAACAACGCCGGCGTAGGAATGTTCGGCCCGGTGTACGAAAAGACCGAAGAAGACTTTGACCGGGTGATGAACGCGAATCTGAAGGGCGTGTTTCTGCTGACGCGTGCAGTGGCGCCAGGGATGATTGACCGAAAAAGCGGAGACATCATCAACATCAGTTCGCTGGCAGGAAAGAACACCTTCGCGAACGGCGCCCTTTACTGCGCTTCGAAATGGGGCTTGCAGGGTCTGACCGGTTGCATGGCGGAGGATTTGCGAGGGTTCGGAATTCGCGTCAGCGCGATTTGTCCTGGCAGCGTGGCTACCGAGTTCTCGGGCCGCGGACCAAAGGATTCCAGCACGGTGCTGACCGCCGAGGATGTGGCGCATGCGGTAGCCATGGTGCTGACGCAGGGGCCGCAAAGTTTTATCAGTGAGGTGGACCTGCGGCCGGTGGGGAAGCCCGGAGCGAAGTAGGGCAGGGTGGGGCCAGAAATTATGTGTTGACAATAGTCGTTTACACGACTATATTCTCGTCGTGCCTTCCAAACCCAAAAACGCCACTCTTTCCTCGCTACCCGAAGAGCGCCTGTTCCTGGTCATTCTAAAAACCGCCGACGCCCTTGGCCAGGAAGCCGAGCAACTGACCAAATCCATCGGTTTGACCGCCACGCAATACAACGTTCTGCGCATCCTGAGGGGCGCTGGTTCCGACGGACTTCCCTGCCGCGGCATTGGGGAACGCATGATTTCGCGCGATCCCGACATGACGCGTCTGCTGGACCGCATGGAAAAAGGCGGTTTGATAACACGCGCGCGCCAAAAAGATGACCGGCGCGTGGTGAAAACCCAGATTACGGAAGCGGGGCTCACGCTGCTGCAGAAACTCGACCAGCCTATGCGCGATTTGCACGAAAAACAATTCCAGCACATGGCTACCCCACAGGTGAAAACTCTCGCGGAATTGCTGGATGCGCTGAAGAACCGCGAATTGGAGTGACCGTCGTTAATCATCACAGAAAAATTTCAGGGAACAAAACGATCAAGGAGAAAAATACAATGAAGCTGAATCTAATTCGACTGGCAGTTGCCGCGGCGTTGGCTGCCGTATTGATGGCATCTGCCATCGCCGCCACAAACACCTATCAGATCGATCCGAGGCATAGCTCTGCTGGGTTTGGCGTAACGCACCTGATGATTTCCACGGTGCGCGGCGAGTTTCACGGCGTCAAGGGCACGATAGTGTGGGACGACAGCGATCCCAGCAAATCCAGCGTCGACGTAACGATTGACGCCACAACCGTGGACACTCAAGAACCCGGCCGCGACAGTGATCTGAAGAGTCCTAACTTTTTCGACGTCGCTAAATATCCTACCATCACTTTCAAGTCCACCAAGGTGGAAGCCGCGGGCCCGGGCAAGCTGAAAGTGACCGGCGATCTCACCATCCATGGCGTGACGAAGCAAGTAGTGCTGGACGCGAGCGCTCCGAAGTCTCCGATCAAGGATCCGTGGGGAATGACGCGGACGGCGGCGGCGGGCAAAACAAAAGTTAACCGCAAGGACTTTGGTTTAGTGTGGAACAAGAACCTCGACGGCGGCGGCGTGATGATCGGCGACGATGTGGATATCACCCTGGACGTCGAAATGATTGTGCCGCCTCCGGCGAAGTAAGCACTCACGAGTTGATGAGCGAAGGAGAGACGCCGAGTTGGACGCGCGCGTCTCTCCTGCAGTCCATGATCGAAGAAGAAAAGTGGAGAAAGCGAACATGCACAATCCGGCGAAAACAGATTATCCCGTTCATGAAATTATCCAGAACCGGTGGAGCCCCCGCGCATTTTCCAATAAGCCCGTGTCGCGCGAGATTCTGCGGAGCTTGTTCGAAGCGGCGCGCTGGGCGCCATCCAGCAGCAATGAGCAGCCGTGGGCCTTCATCGTGGGCGCCAATGACGACTCCGAAACGCACAGCAAGATCTTGAGTACCATGGTGGAGTTCAACCAGGCGTGGGCAAAACACGCTCCGGTGTTGGCGATTGCCGTTTCGGAAATGGAGTTCGCGCGCAACAAAACTCTTAATCGCAATGCCTTCTACGATACCGGCTCCTCGGTGGCGCATTTAACAACCGAGGCCACCGCCCGCGGATTGTTTGTTCACCAGATGGCCGGCTTCGACCCGCACAAAGCTAGCGAAGTGTTTCACATCCCCAAGGGCTGGGAGCCGATCGCCGTCTTCGCCATCGGCTACCCCGGCGATCCCAACGCGCTGCCCGACAAATTGCGCGAACGCGAATTGGCGCCGCGCAGCCGCAAGCCAATCTCGGAATTCGTGATGTCCGGCGAGTGGGGGCATCCCGCGACGTTTCTTTCTGAATGAATAATCCTCGCGACGCTCGAACGCTTGCGCGATTTTTCGGCTGGGGCACAGTGGCCGCGCTGGGATTGCTGGAAGTTTGGGCCTATCGCAACAGCATGAATCCCGACGGAATCTCCTACCTGGAAATAGGGCAGGCGGGGATTTCCGGCTGGCATGGATTTGTGAATGCTTATTGGAGCCCGCTGTATCCATTTCTTCTGAGCCTGATGCTTCGCTGGTTCCAGCCTTCTCCATTCTGGGAATTCCCCGCGACACATTTCTTGAATCTGGCGATCTATCTTGCGGGATACGCTTGTTTCGAGTTCCTGGTACGGGAATTCCTGGCAAGTCGCGAATTCTCGCAAGCCGGCGAGAAGAGGAACTACCTTTTGTCGGGCGCGGAGCTGCATTTGATTGCGGCGGTGTTTTATGTGTGGGCGTCGCGCTATTGGGCAGGGACCGCGCTTGTCACCCCCGATCTTCTGGTGGCAGCGATCTTCTGCCTCGCCGTGGGGATACTCGTGCGCATTCGTCGCGGTGAAAACGGCTGGCTGACATTTGCTCTCCTCGGCTTGACGCTTGGGTTCGGATACCTGGCGAAGGCTCCGATGTTTCTACTGGGCTTTGTCTTCGTTTTCGCGGCGTATCGACTGGTTCAAAGCACTCCTCGAGGACTGATGCGCGCTGGCGCCGCGCTTTTACTGTTCCTGATCATCACGGCGCCCTATGTGACGGCTCTGTCGCGCAGCAAACGCCGTTTCACATTCAGCGACACCAGCACCATCAGCTATGCCGAATACATCAACCGCATGCCGCTGTTCGTTAGCTGGCGCGGCGAAGATCCAGACAGCGGCACGCCGGTGCACCCAACGCGACGCCTGCTGGCGGATCCTCCGCTGTTTGAATTTGCAGTGCCGGTCCCGGGCAGCTATCCCCCTTGGTACGACCCGTCGTATTGGTACGAAGGATTGCGCGCTCGCTTTTCTTTTAAAGGTGAGCTCCAGGCGATTTTCCGCGGCGCTAACGAATACTTGAAAATGGTTTCGCGGTCGGGCGTGCTTTGGTGCGTGCTCGTGGCTTTGATCTGGGTGACGCGCCGGGGCGGTGGACTGGATCACGCGGACCGTCCCTGGTGGCCGGTTCTTCTGCCCGGAGTTGCCATGCTCGCGATGTACAGCCTGGTGCACGCAGAAACCCGATTCGTCACCGGTGTCGGTTTGACTTTCATCGCTTGGACACTTTCGCTCGTACAGATTGCGGCGGCTGCTGCCCCCCAAAAAAGCCGATGGGCAAAAATCGTGGTCTTCCTTGCGCCAGCCATCGCCATTGCCTGGAGTGCGACGACCGATTTGAAGCGCGTCGCGTTTCCCGAGCCGTTTGTTGCCTGGGAATCCGCGCAGGCGCTGCACTCCGCCGGCATTCCAGCCGGGGCCAAGGTGGGTTACATCGGAGCTGGACTCGTAACCCAGTGGCCTCATCTTGCCGGAGTGCGGATCATCGCGGAGATGCCCGACCCTGGATGGAGTCGTCTTATTGCGCTCGATCCAGCAACAAGGCAGAGCGTGCTGCAGAAATTCGCGGACGCGGGAGCGCTTGCAGTTGTCACCGGGCACGCCGAGGTAGCACGCAGCGATTCCGGCTGGCGACCCCTCGGCAATACTGGACTTTTCGTCCGAATCCTTGCCCAGCCTGAATCCAGTCGCGCTCCTGGCGCATCAGAGAACTATCCGTAACCCTGGGAGGGTTCGACCAAATGCACGGGCTGTTGGAATTTCTGCTGCGACATGGGTATGTCTTGCTGCTCGGATGGGTATTCGCCGAGCAAGCTGGACTGCCCCTGCCATCCGTGCCCTTGTTGCTGGCCGCCGGTGTTTTGGCGGGGACAGGCCGCCTGAACTTTGCGCTTTGCCTGCTGGCTAGCGTGCTCGCGGCTGTCAGCGCGGATACGATGTGGTATCGGCTTGGCCACCTGAAAGGAATCAGAATACTTCAGTGGATTTGCAAGATTTCGTTGGAACCCGATTCGTGCGTACGCCGCACCCAGGGAGTTTTCGAAAAATACGGCGCCAAGTCCCTGCTGTTCGCAAAATTTTTGCCGGGGCTCAACACTGTTGCCACACCACTTGCCGGGGTATTTCACATGCGGCTGCGCCGGTTCCTGCTGTTCGATGCGCTGGG
Source organism: Candidatus Acidiferrales bacterium (assembly GCA_963748365.1). Classification (GTDB taxonomy): domain Bacteria; phylum Acidobacteriota; class Terriglobia; order Acidiferrales; family UBA7541; genus Acidiferrum. The sequence continues at coordinate 426,638 of CAVVJG010000006.1, read as the reverse complement.
CGCCCTGATCTGGTCCGGTACCTTCCTCGGGCTGGGGTATGTGTTCAGCGAGCAGATCGAGCGAATCGCGGAGAACTTGCGATTGGCAGGCGGCGGGGCCATGGTAGTCGCGATTGCAGGGCTTGCCGCCTACATCACTTATAAGGTCATTGCGCGTAAGAAATTCTTGAGAGACTTGCGAATTGCGCGAATTACCGTGGATGAGTTGAAGCAGAAACTCGACAGCGGCGAGCCATCTGGCCATTGTCGACTTGCGTCACTCCATGGATTTCGAAGCCGATCCGGAAACGATTCCCGGCGCGTACCGCGTGGATGCCAAGGAGTTCGAGCAGAAAGGCAATACGTTGCCTCACGATCGCGACGTCATTCTCTACTGTACTTGACCAAACGAAGCCACCAGCGCCCGTGTGGCGCTGCTCTTACGAAGAAAGGCTATCCGAAGAATCCGGCCGCTTCAGGGCGGCCTGGAGGCGTGGAGAGAGCGCGGCTATCCGATGGACACGCGCACCGCTTGAGCAGTGACCACAAGAATATCTCGGCCTAATTCCCAAAAGGAGAACAAGTGATGAGCATCAAAGTCCAGGTAATCTTCTACAGCATGTATGGCCACGTCTACAAAATGGCCCAGGCCGTCGTCGAAGGGGCCAAGCAAGTACCGGGCGCGGAGGTGTCGTTGTACCAGGTGGCGGAACTCATTCCCGACGACGTATTGGAAAAGTACGGCGCGAAAGCAGCAAAGAGCCGCCTTCGCCAAAGTGCCAATCGCGACCGTCGATCAACTGCCCGACGCGCACGCCATCATCTTTGGCACGCCCACCCGCTTCGGCAATATGGCCGCCCAGATGCGTAATTTCCTCGATCAGACCGGCCCGCTGTGGGTCAAGGGAGCGCTGATCGGAAAAATCGGCAGCGTCTTCGCTTCCACGGCCACGCAACACGGCGGCCAGGAAACCACCATCACCAGTTTCCACACCACGCTGTTGCATCACGGCATGGTGATCGTCGGCGTGCCCTACAGCGAATCCGGCCTCATGCACATGGCCGACGATCACCGGGGGCACGCCCTACGGCGCCACCACCATTGCGGGCTCGGATGGCTCGCGCCAGCCGAGCGAGAACGAACTCAAGATCGCGCGCTACCAGGGCAAGCACGTGGCTGAAATCGCCGACGAAGCTATTCCGCTGAGTGAACGCTTCCTCGAAGCATTCTCCGCAATTGAGCGGATCAGAAGAGTTTGCCATGCCGAGGCGCTCCGCCGAAGCATCTCGACCACCAAACCTGCACGATCTCTCGTTTGAGATCCTCGAGGCGCAAACTTCGCGCCTCTCCGCCTTACAACGTTCGCGTCCTTACAACCGCGGCAAAACGATCCCGCCTTGCGCCTGGTACTTCCCCTTTTTGTCCTTGTAGCTGACTTCGCAGTCTTCATCGCTCTCGAAGAAGAGCACCTGGCACAGGCCTTCGTTCGCATAAATCTTCGCGGGCAACGGCGTGGTGTTGCTGATTTCCAGCGTGACGAAGCCTTCCCACTCCGGCTCAAACGGCGTCACGTTCACGATGATCCCGCAGCGCGCGTACGTCGACTTCCCCAGGCAAATCGTCAGCACGTTGCGCGGAATCCGGAAATACTCGACCGAGCGCGCCAGCGCGAACGAATTCGGCGGAATCAGGCACGGTGTCGCCCTTGAAGTCCACCAGCGACCGCGGATCGAAATGCTTCGGATCCACGATGGTGCTGTTCACGTTCGTGAAAATCCGGAACTCGTCGGCGACGCGGATGTCGTAGCCATACGAAGACACGCCGTAGCTGATCACGCCTTCGCGCACCTGCCGGTCGGTGAACGGCTCGATCATCTTGTGCTCCAGCGCCATCCTGCGAATCCACTTGTCTGGCTTAACGGACATCCATATCCTCCTGATAGGGGAACTGAAAAAGGTGTAATCTCAAAAGAGTAAAGTGTAGATGAGGCGTACACGTCTTGACAACCCGGGCTGCAGCCTCTAGCATCGGGCCACGTAGATCTGGAGGGTGGTGTGATCAAGCTCGATATCGTAAACGCAGTCGTGCAAAGACCAACATCAGCCGCACCAAGGCGGAGCAAGCCGTCGAGACGGTCTTCGAATCGCTGAAGAACGCCATGGGCCGCGGGCAGCGCATCGAATTGCGCAAATTCGGCGTGTTCAGCGTGAAGCCGCGCAAAACCGGCATCGGCCGCAATCCGCGCACCGGCGAAGAAGTCAGCATTCCCCCGGGCAAAGCCGTGCGCTTCAAGCCAGGAAAAGAACTTCAGGGGCTGGAAGATACGACAGCCGCGAGTGAAACCAAGTAGAACTTCGTGCTCAACACCGGAAACAGAACAGCGCGCTCCCGCTTATCTGGAGCCGCCCGTATGGCCAGCCTTCTCCGTCACAGCGCAACGTATTTCGCTGCCGACTCCTCCGCATCCTTCCACTCGTTCCCTGATCCTTACATCGGGCTTGTTCCTGCTCACTCTGGTCACTTCCCTTGCTCGCCGGAACGCATTTCGCCGCCGCCTATGCGCACAATCAAGCTGCATCGCTTGACACTTTCTTCGAAACCTTCCGGCTCATCTATCGCAACCCTGCCGCGCTTCTCGCCGGCTTGCCCTTTGCCATCACGCTGCTCTGGTGTTCTGCTGGTCACGAACTGGGGCACTACTTTGCTTGCCGCCATCATCACATCCATTCCAGCTATCCGTTTTTCATTCCCGCGCCGACGCTCATCGGCACCTTCGGCGCGTTCATTCTGATTCGTTCGCCAATTCGCTTCAAGACGCGCTTTGTTCGACGTGGGCGCTTCGGGTCCGCTCGTTGGATTCGTCGTGGCGCTGCCGGCGCTGGCTTACGGCGTCCTTCACGCCAAGATCATTCCCGCGCTCGGCAGCGATGGCAACGCAGATCTAATTTTTGGCGTGCCGCTGATTCTGAAGCTCGTGGCCGCCGTGATTCAGCCTAACGCGCACGCCGCGGACTTGCTGTTACACCCCGTCGGCCGCGCCGCCTGGGTCGGGTTCTTCGCCACCGCGCTGAATCTGCTTCCGGTCGGGCCAGCTCGACGGCGGCCACATTCTGCGCTCGGTGAGCCCGCGCGCGCATTGGGTAGATTTCGCTGCTGCTTCCGCTAATCCTGGTGCTGCTCGGTGTGTACGTGTGGCGCGGCTGGCTGCATCTGGGCCACGATTTTGCTGGGTCTGCGATTCCTGCGCACCGCACCCATTTACGATCCCACGCCGCTTGATCCGAATCGCCGTCTGCGGCGCGATCATTGCGCTGTTGGTGTTTGCGCTGTGCTTTATGCCCAGCCCGTTGTAGCAGGACTTCTCGAAATTCTCCCCGAGGACAAATGCCCGACAAGGCCTCACACAAACTCGCGCGCATCCTTGCGGGAACGCGATTTGCTTCTTCTGTTTGTCGGCTCCGTCATCGGCTCCGGCATTTTCCTCACTCCCGCGCTGATCCTGCGGCAAGTCGGCGGCTCCGTCGGCGCTTCGCTACTGGTCTGGATCCTCGGCGGCCTGCTCTCCTTACTCGGCGCGCTAACCTACGCCGAACTAGCCGCCGCGAATCCGGAAGCCGGCGGCCTGTACTGCTACATCCGCGACGGTTTCGGACGGCTTGCCCGCGTTCCTCTACGGCTGGTGCCTGTTCCTGGTGATTGCCAGTGCCACGATAGGCGCGCTGGCCCACGCGTTCACAAAATATCTTCAGGAAATTATTCCACTCTACCTCGCTGCAGGCGTCGCTCGTCCTGGTGCTGATGATCGCCGTCGTGACTGCCGTCAACATCTGGGGCACGCGCAAAAGTTCCGATTTGCAGAACGTCACCACGCTGATCAAAGTCGGCATCATCGTGGTGCTCGGCGCGGTCCTGCTGGTGCTCGGGTTTCTCCATGGCCATCACGCCGGTGAAACTCACTGCCGCCACCGGCTCGTCGCTGAGCGGCTTCGACCTGCTTTCCGGAATCGGCTTCGCGATGATTTCCGTGCTGTGGGCTTACGAAGGCTGGCAATTCGGAACCTACAGTGCCGGAGAAGTGCAAGACCCGCAGCGCAGTTTTCCACGTGCGTTTCTTGCTTGGCTCGCTGCTGCTCGCTGGGCCTCTATCTGTTTGCCGTTGTCGCCTATCTGGTCGCGTTAGGGCCGAGCGCTGCGCGCAAGGACCGACACCATCGCAGCCGCCGCCGCAACCACGCGTGCTCGGTCCATGGGCCGGAAAACTCGTCGCCGCCACGATTCTCATCTCCACCTTCAGTTCCGCGAACAGCGTCATGCTCACAGCTCCGCGCGTGTATTTCGCCATGGCCAACGACAAATTGTTTTTCAAAAAGCTCGCCGAGGTTCATCCGCGCTTTGGCACACCCGCCGCGGCGGTCTTGGCATTGGGCGTGTGGTCCTGCGTCCTGGCGTTGGCGGGAGGATTCGCCAAACTCGCCGACGGCGTGATCTTCATCGGCTGGATTTTCTACGGACTCGGTGCCGCCGCCATTTTCCCGATTCGCCGCGCCAACAAGGGGAAGCACATTCCCTATCGCGTGCCAGGCTATCCCGTGACGCCACTCCTGTTCGTTCTGGCCGCGCTGGCGCTCGTCGGCAACGCCATCTACGCCGCAGTGAAGGATCCCCACGCAGTTCACTTACCTGCTGGCCGCGTTGGGGTTGCATGCTGCTCGGCCTGCCGGCTATCTTTTTCTGGAGCCGCCAACAAGCGCGACAATCCGCAAAGTAATCAGAGCAACGACAGCGGATCCATATCGACAAGCACCGCTGTCTGCGGAATCTCGTTCGCATCGCAAAACGAAAGCGCGCCACTCAAAAGCTTCGTCAATACAGACCGTTTCGTCGATTTCAGCAAAAACTGGTAGCGATGCTCCTTCTTCAGCCGTGCCAGCGGCGCCGAGGCGGGACCCAGCACGCGCACGCCCTTGCCGTCATGCGGAGAAAAATATTCGCGAAAGCTGCCGCGACCAGCGAATCGCATTCTCCAGGTTCGTATCTCGCACGATCACGTTCGCCAGCGAGGTGAACGGCGGATAGCGCCATCAACCGGCGGAAATGCAACTCCCGCTCGTAAAACGACAGATAGTCCTGCCGCACCGCGTCCTGAATCGCGTAATGCTCCGGATAGTACGTCTGGATCAGCACGCGTCCCGGCAATTCACCGCGACCGGCGCGCCCTGCAACCTGCGTCAGCAATTGAAAGGTGCGTTCCGCCGCGCGAAAGTCCGGCAGGCTCAGCGACGAATCCGCGGAGACCACGCCGACCAGCGTGACGCGCTGGAAATCGTGGCCCTTGGCGAGCATCTGCGTGCCCACCAGAATGTCCAGCGCGCCGGCGGCAAACGCGCCCGAGCGTTTCCTGATACTGCTGCTTGGTGCGCGCCGTGTCGCGATCCAGCCGCGCAATTCGCGCGCCCGGAAATTCCTTTCGCAGCCGCTCCTCCAGATGCTCCGAGCCTTCGCCGAAAAAATACACATACTTCGAATCGCACTTCGGGCAAGTCTTCGGCACTGGCTGAATCGAACCGCAGTAGTGGCACTCCAGGCGATTGCGGCTTTTATGGTACGTCAGCGAAATGCTGCAATTCACGCACTGCACCGAAGCGCCGCAACTTCGGCACAGCACCGACCACGAATAGCCGCGCCGGTTGATCAGCACCAGCGCCTGCGTGTTGAACTCCAGGCACTCCGCAATGCCGTCGTGAAGCGTTTTCGAAATCGGGACTGGTCTGATGCGTCTGCGGAAACTCCTGGCGCAGGTCGACAATCTCCACCGACGCCAGCGAGCGGTTCTCCACGCGCGTCGCAATCGTCAGCAACTCGTATTTGCCGTTCACGCGCGTTGTGATACGTCTCCAGCGACGGCGTCGCGGAACCCAGCAGCGCCACGGCACTCTCCAGCTTGGCGCGCACGATGGCCACGTCGCGCCCGTGATAGCGCGGCGTTTCCTCCTGCTTGTAACTGTTCTCCTGCTCCTCGTCCACGATGATCGAGCCCGAGATTTTCCACCGGCGCAAAGATCGCCGAGCGCGTTCCCACCACCACTCGCGCCTGCCCATTGCGCACGCGCCACCATTCCCGCGCGCGCTCCACATCGCTCAGCGCCGAATGCAGCACCGCCACGCCTTCGAAATGCGCGCCAAACCACGCGCGGCACTGCCGTCCGATCCACAGTGTCAGCGCGATTTCCGGAACCAGCACGATCGCGGTTTTTCCGCGCGCCAGCGTTTCCTGCACGCTACGCAGGTACACTTCCGTCTTTCCGCTGCCGGTCACGCCGTGCAGCAGCTGCACGCCAAATTCGCCCAGTTCGAAGCGCGCGCGAATGGCTCCAAATGCCCGCTCCTGTGCTTCGTTCAGCGAATGTGCCGGCGGAATGTATCCGGCGTCGAAGGGATCCTCCGCCGGGTCAATCGCTTCTTCCCAACTCTCCAGCAACCCATCGCGCAACATTCGCTCAACCACCGCGCGCGAAACTTCCGCCAGCTTCAGCAACTTGGCCAAGCGGCAGCGGCCCGCGCTCCGTCGTCAGCAGCAGGCGCACTCGCTCTTCCTTCTCGCCAAGTTGCCCGGAAGAGTTTTGCGGTCCTCTCCACGCCACGATTCGTTGCGTCTTGCGCTTCCGGCCCTGCATACTCTCGCGAATTTCCAGAAAGCCGCGCCGTTGCAGCCGCTGCAAATCTTCTGGCGCAATGCCGAGTTTCGCCGAAGGAGCCCAGCAGCGCATGCCCTTCTTCTCCCTGAGTTTGTGCAGGAAATCCACTTGCTGCACCGAAAGGTCTGTCAGCGCTTCTTCCCACTTGTAAGTCACCGACAAGCGATCGCCCCGCTTCGGTCAACACCATCTCGCGACGCAACGACAAGTCCGTGACCGGCGGCAGCATGGCGCGAAACACTTCTCCAATCGGCGCCAGGTAGTAGCCGGCAATCCAGTGGCCGAGTTCGATGAGCTTGGGCGTGAGCGCGGGAAGAAGGTCGAGCACTTTGCTGATTTCGCGGATCTTGGTGCCTTCGGGCGGCGTTTCCACCATTTCCACGACTACGCCGACCAGCGACTTCTTCCGGAAGGGCGCAAGCACGCGACTGCCGGGCAGCACTTGTCCGCGCAACGCCTCAGGAACGGCGTAGGTAAACGTCGTGCGCAGCGGCACAGGCAGAGCAACGTTGCAGTAAGGAGTGGACATCCCGCGTGTAGTGTAACAGTAGCGGCGAATGGCAAAAAAATCGCGCTGCGCGCTTGTGCAAAACTTCGTGCAGCTTCAGCGACTGATGAGCACGACGCCCGCAAAAATCGCTGTGATCCCCAGCCACTGCCAGCGCGAAATGTGTTCGCGCAACAGGATCGCCGCCAGCGCCACGGTCACCGCACCATAAAGAGAAGCCAGCACGCTGACCACAGAAACCTGCTCGTGCTGCATGCCGTAATTGTTGAACACGTACGCGCTGGTATCGAGCAATCCCACGGCGAAGATCCACGGCACATCTTTTTTCGAAGGCGGCGCCATGGAACGGCGCGACACCAAAATCACCAGCAACGTTGCGCAGACGCTCGTCGCTCGAATCGTCCAGACGGAAGGCGCGGCACCCAGCACTGGCACCACGCGGATGCCAAGCAACCAGAACATCACTCCGAAGCCTATGGCAGAGAGAAGCGCCCAGCCCACACCCAGGTTCTTCTTGCCCGGATGCGCTTTCTCGTCCAGCGGATTTGCATCTTCGGGGATTTTCTCTCCGCCAGCAACCAACACCACTCCAACGATCGTCAGCGTGATTCCTGCAAGTCGCACCAACGTGAGTCGCTCGCCCGTGAACATCGAAAGCAGCAGTGTGAGCACCGGATAGCTGGCGGATAGCGGCGCGACAATCGACATCTTGCCGATTTCAAACGAACGATACAGTGCTAGCGTCGAAAGTGTATTCAGACAACCGGCCGAGATGCCCCAGGCCCACGGCCGCCAGCCCGAACCGTCCGCCAGATGTCCCCAGCCGCCAAGTTGCGGCATCACCAGCGTCAACAGCAGGCAACCGAACGCCTGCATGTACAGCATGGTGCGGAACGTGCCGATCTTGCGGGTAGCAAATCGCGCGAAAAGGTCCGCGCTTCCCCAACACAGCGCGGTCGCCAACCCCAGCAGGATTCCCATGTTGGGATTCTACGATTTGTTCTTCTTCGGAACTTGCAGGCCCAGTTCCGCCATTACCTTCTGCAGGTCTTTCCAGACTTCGCCCTTGGCGTTGGGATTCCGCAGCAAATATGCAGGATGATACGTGGCCATCAGTTTGCGCCCGCGCCATTGCAGCCATTCGCCGCGAAATTGCGAAATGCCCCGCGTGGTTTCCAGCAACGTTTTCGCCGCCACGGCGCCCAGGCAGACAATCACTTTCGGCTGAATCACGTCGATCTGGCGCAACAAATACGGCGAGCAGGTGGTCACTTCGTCCGGCTCGGGCGCGCGATTCTCCGGCGGCCGGCATTTCACCACGTTGCAGATGTACACATCTTTGCGCTGCAAGCCCATCGCTTCAATCATCTGCGTCAGCAGCTTTCCCGCGCGGCCCACGAACGGCAAGCCCTGCATATCTTCATCGGCGCCGGGGCCTTCTCCAATGAACACCAGTTCGGCCTTGGGATTTCCGTCGCCGAACACAATCTTGTGGCGGCCCTTGTGCAGTTTGCAGCGAGTGCAATCGCCGATGTCTTCGCGAATCTTCAGCAGCGTGTCGCCTTCCACTTTGTTAACCGATTCGAATAGAGACGGCCCGGTGGGCGGCGGCAAAGTGTCGCGCAACGACGTGGACGTTTTCTCCGGCTCGAGCTTTGGCTTCGGCGCGCTTTTCGGCAAAGAACTCTCCTCGACCACAGGGATGGGTGAAGTCGACATGCTCAGCGCAGCGAGCTGACATCGGAATTCCACGCCGCGGCGCGCTCACGATAAAACAAACGGATGCCAAGGTCTTCGTGGTAGCGAAGCCGCGCTTCAATTCTTTTCTGCAACGATTCAGGGATACGCTCGGCCATGGTTCGGTCAATCGCCCGCTCGGTGAGAGGCTGGCTTGCTGCGCAGAACGCCCCGCAGCCGCAGCGCCTCATCCAGAATACGCTGCGCCACTTCCGCCTTGCTCATGCGTGGCAATGGCAGGTCGCGGCCGTCGCGCGAGAACAGCGTCACGATATTGGTATCCACATCAAAACCTGCGCCCTCCGCGGTTACATCGTTGGCCACAATCACGTCCGCGTTCTTCGAGGTTAACTTCTGTCGCGCGTTCTCGGCCACGTTTTCGGTTTCCGCGGCAAACCCGATCACCAGCCGGTCGCCCTTCTCGCGCGCCATCGTCGCCAGAATGTCAGGATTCGGCTCCAGCCGAATCGTCAGCGCTTCCTTGCCGCGCTTGATTTTGTTGGAAGAAGGATCGGCCACCCGGTAATCAGCCACCGCGGCCGCAAAAATCGCGATAGTGCTTGCCGGGAAATGTTTCTGTACCGCGCGCAGCATCTCTTCCGTCGAACGCACGTCAACTCGGTCAATGCCTTCAGGACATTCCAGCGCCGTCGGTCCGCTTACCAACACGACTTTTGCTCCGTCGCCGCGCCGCCGCCTCCGCAATCGCGTAGCCCATTTTTCCCGAGGAACGATTGGTAAGAAACCGCACCGGATCAATGTCCTCGCAGGTCGGTCCAGCGGTAACCAGCAAGGTCTCTCCCGCCAGATCCTGCTTCAATTGCAGAACTTCCTGTACCGCCTTCAGAATCTCTTCCTGTCCTGCCAATCGCCCGGGACCCGTCATGCCGCACGCCAGATACCCTTCGCCCGGCTCCACGATGCGAACTCCGCGAGTCCGCAGCGTCGCCAAATTCTCCTGAGTCGCCGCGTGCTGCCACATGTTCACGTTCATCGCCGGCGCCACCACCACCGGCGCAGTCGACGCCAGATACAACGTCGAAAGAAAATCGTCCGCAATCCCACGCGCGAATTTTGCCAATGTGTCCGCCGTTGCCGGCGCCACCAGTAACAGATCGGTGCGCTGCGCCACCGCGATGTGTTCAATCGCGCTTTCCAGGTTGGCATCTCCGTTGGCGGAGTCCGCAAATAGGTCGGTGATAACTTTCTGACCGCTGAGAGCCGCGAAGGTGAGAGGCGTGATGAACTCGCGCGCGGCGCGCGTCATGACCACTTGAACGGAGTGACCCTCTTGCTGCAGGCGGCGTACCAGTTCCGCGGACTTGTAGGCCGCAACTCCGCCGGTAACGCCGAGGGTGATGCGCATCGATGCCTCGCAGGCGCGCTACTTGCGGCGCTTGCTGTCCTTTTCTTCTTCCGAACCCGCCTCGGTGAAGTCGTACTCGATCAGGCCGTGGTTGACCTCATCGCAGGCGATTCGTGTCGCCTTCTGCGTACGCAGGTTTTCGACTAACGGTGGCGCCCCGGCCATAATCTGCCGGGCGCGACGTGCCGCCAGCACCACGTACGCAAACTGGCTCTGCGGAGCTTTGGTTTGCACGGTCATCAGTGTCTTACCCTCCAAACGATGCTAGCAATTGATTCACGCGACCGCGGCGCCGTTCGCTCGTGCAGCGCAGCGCCGTTACTATGGCCTGCGCTTCACGACCGGCACGTTCCACGTCGTCGTTTACCACAACAAAATCATAAAACTTTTCGCTTGCCACAATTTCGTCGCGTGCCTTGGCCAGCCGCCGCGCAATTTCTTCATCGCTGTCCTGGCCGCGGCTGCGTAAACGCCGCTCCAGTTCTTCGCGCGAAGGCGGCAGGATGAAAATCGCCACGGACTCCGGCAATTTTTCCTTCACTTGCGCCGCACCCTGCACATCGATCTCAAGGACCAGGTCAAGCCCGCGCGCCCGGGATTCGTCCAACCATTTCTTCGGTGTGCCGTACGAATGCTTGCCGAAGACACGCGCATACTCCAGAAACTCGCCCCGGGATACCATGGAGGCAAACTCTGCCTCGGTGACGAAATCATAACACTTTCCACTGGCTTCAGTCGTCCGGCGAGACCTAGTGGTATATGACACGGACGACATCGTTTCCGGCAGCTCCAGGATCTTCTGAACCAAGGTCGATTTCCCGGAACCCGAGGGTCCCGATACGATCAACACCAGTGGCGAAACCCCTTTTAGTTCGCTCATTCGATGTTCTGCACCTGTTCGCGCAACTTTTCGATTTCGGCCTTGATTTCCAGAGACAAGCCGGTAATCGCCAGCGCTTCACTCTCCACGCCGGGCGTTTTGGAGAGCATGGTATTGGCTTCACGGTGCATTTCCTGAAGCAAAAAATCGAGTTTCTTGCCGAGTTCGCCGGCATTGTCCACCAGCTTGGCAAACTGCAGCAGGTGGCTGCGCAGGCGGTCCAGTTCCTCGCTGATGTCGCTGCGCTCCGCCAGTAGCGCGGCCTCCTGCGTCACGCGCGCCGGGTCCACAATCGTGCCGCCCAACAATTCCTTCAATCGCGTTTCCAAGCGCCGCACGAATGCCGGGCGCAGCGTTTCTACCAGACCTCGCACTTCATCGGCCAGCGATTCAATGCGAGCCAACCGCGCGCGCAGCTCCTCCACCAGATGCCGGCCTTCGGCAAGACGCATCTCGTCGAGCCTGCCAAGCGCTTCACGCAACAGGTGATCCAGCACCTTGCCGAACTCTTCCTGCTCTTCCTCTGAATCCGGAAGCGCCGGCGCAAGACCAGCGATCACGCCCGGCAGCCGCAGCAGCGACACCAGGTCCAGCTCGGATTTCGCGCCGGTCTGTTGCCGGAACTCATCCGCGGCCCGCAAGTACGCCTGCAGCAATTCTTGGTTGACGTGAACCGGCGCGGCCTTGCCCGGTTCCACGTTCACGTGTACATCCACATGGCCGCGATGTATGCGGTCGCGTACCGTTTGCCGCAACCGCAACTCGTAAGGTTCCAACGATTCCGGTATGCGCAACTTCACGTCCAGAAAACGATGATTGACGCTCTTCACGCTCAAGCGAATGGACCAGCCGCCCTGCTCCGTGCGCACGGTGGCATACCCGGTCATGGATCGGCACTCCGCTTTTCCCTTCGCCGCGCTTCTTTCTTCAGTGCTTGTCTTTGGACTCATATCTTTTTGCTCGCATTCGGTGCAGCATTGTTTTGCTTCTCTGCCGGAGCGAGCAGCTCTTCATCCGTAAACTGCAAATCGTGCAGTCGGGCGTAAATCCCGCCCATTGCCAGAAGATCGGCGTGCGTGCCGCACTCGCGAATCGTGCCTTCTTCCAACACCAGAATTTTATCGGCTTTGCGAATTGTACCCAAGCGATGCGCAATCACAAAGGTCGTGCGACCCACCATCAGGTTGCTCAGGGCGCGTTGCACAAACAGTTCTGACTCGGAATCCAGTTCCGAGGTCGCTTCATCCAGAATCAATATGGGCGAATCCTTCAGAATCGCGCGCGCGATGGCGATTCGCTGGCGCTGGCCGCCGCTCAGTCGCGTGCCGCGTTCGCCGATCAGCGTATCGTAGCCCTGCGGCAGTTCCATGATGAAATCGTGAGCCAGCGCCGCCTGCGCCGCTTGAATCACGCGTTCCTGCGGAACATTGCTCATGCCGTAGCAAATATTATTCCGCACCGTATCGTGAAACAGAATATTTTCCTGCGTCACCATGGCGATCTGCCCGCGCAGCGACCGCAGCGTGACGTCGCGAATGTCTGCGCCGTCCACTCGAATCGTGCCGGAACTGGCTGCATAAAATCGCGGTATCAGATTGACGAGCGTCGTCTTCCCTGCCCCGCTTGACCCGACGAATGCCACCAGTTCCCCCTTGCGTGCGTGAAAACTCACGTCGCGCAACACCGGCGCCGTGTCGTAGGAGAAGCCCACATTTTGAAATTCGATTTCACGAGAGAATGCCGGCAAGGGCGCCGCGCCCGGCGCGTCTTGTTCCTCTTGCTTCAAATCCAGGTAAGCGAAGACATGCGTTGTGGCGCCCTGCGCCTGCTGAAACTGCTGGTATACCGCGCCCATGCGCTTGATCGGCTCGTAGGACTTGAACAGGCAATACACAAAGCTGAAAAACAGTCCCACGGTCATTTGCTGCAAACGAATTTTGTCTCGCGCATGCAGCAGCAGCAATGAAATCACCACCGGCAACAGCAAGTCCATCAGCGGCGAAGTCACAACCTGCGCGCGCACCCAACGCATGGTTTCGCGAAGCAGGCGCTTGGCCGCGGCCTGGAATTTCCTGACCTCGAAATCCTCCATGCCAAATGCTTTCACGATACGATTTCCGGCCACCGTTTCCTGCAGAATCTGGTTCAGTTCTCCCAGCTTGCTCTGGCTGCTTTCCACAGAGCGTCGAATCTTGCGTCCCAATTTGCCGACCGGCCAAACCACCAGGGGCAGAAAAAGCGCGCAGACCAGCGTCATTTTCCAGTCGATGTAGAACAGCACGGCGATAAACGCGACGAACGAAAAACTCTGCCGGAACACATCCGCCAGATACTCGGAAAGAGCCGGGCGCGCCCGCTCCACATCATTAATCACTCCCGACATCACTCGCCCGGTCGGTTCGCTCTGAAAAAATCCGATGGGCTGGCGAATGATTTTTTCGTAGACCTTGTTCCGCAAATCCGTGAGCGCGCGATGGCCGACGAATTGAATCAGCGTGTTGCCGCCAAACTCCGCCACCGACTTCACAAAAAACACCACCAGCAGCGAGATGGAAACAATCGGCCAGACGTTGTGGATGCTGTGCGGGAAAAAGCGATTCAGGTAAATTGCGGGGCCACCGTGGGGCACGGTGAACAAAAGAACATTGGAATCGGGAGCCGCTGGGTTCAACACGCGATCGATAATCGGCTTGATCATCAGCCCGATGATCGCTTCGGCCAACCCCACCACCATTAGCAGCGCAATCCCCACGCTCATGGACACGCGGTAAGGCTTCACGTATCCCAACAGCCGCTTCAATTGTGGCGAAAACATGGAACCCACTACTCAGCCCCCGGGTATGCCTGCGGTATCCCCTCTTGGTACGCTATTCGGCAGCGCGGTAGTGTGTCAAGTTGGCTGGCGACGCTGATGCCATGGGCCGCTATGGTAGTCTAATCGCCAAATGCCATGAAAACTCCGAAGCGCAAAAAAGAGTGGTTCGACGACGACTCCTTCTGGCGCGAGCTTTACCCGTTCATGTTTCCAGAACAGCGTTTCGCTGCGGCGGATGAACAAGTCGCTCAGGCCCTCGCGCTCACCAAGCCCCCAGGCAAGTCCGTCCTCGACTTGTGCTGCGGTCCCGGCCGGTGCAGCATCGCGCTGGCAAAAAAGGGATTTCGCGTCGCTGGCGTTGATCGAACGAAGTATCTGCTAGATAAGGCGCGGGCAAAAGCCAAGGCCGCCAACGTCAAAGTCGAGTGGATTCGGGAAGACATGCGCGATTTTGTGCGTCCCGGCGCCTTTGCGCTCGTGCTGAGCATGTTCACATCCTTCGGCTATTTCGACGATTTCCGAGACGATATGACCGTCTTGCAGAACATGTTTGCGTCGCTGCAGCCGGGCGGCGCGTTCCTCATCGAGGTGTTGGGCAAAGAGCGTCTGGCGAAAATTCTCCAACCCACTATCTCTACTTTTTTGCCAGACGGCACTCTCATGGTCGAGCGGCACGAGATTTTTGATGATTGGACTCGCGTCCGCAACGAATGGCTCCTCATCCGCAGCGGCCGGGCGAAAAGTTTCAAATTCCATCACACCATTTATTCCGGCCAAGAGCTGCGCGATCGCATGGAGCACGCAGGCTTCGTTGCGGTAAAACTCTACGGTAATCTCGACGGAGACTCATACGGCCCTAACGCCGAGCGCCTAGTTGCGACAGGCCACAAACCGGCATCGTAAGCGTTCTTCGTCGCACGACGATTTCTTTGGCACCGGTCATAGTATGGTGGTGTCAAACTCAAAGATGAGAGCCCTTCGAAGAACCTTTGTTCTAACAATCTCAATAGTCGCGTGCGGAGCGTTGCTCGTCGAGTCGTATCACTATCTTAGATACGGACATCTCACGCGCTTGGGATTACATGCGGAATTGCTCGTAGATCGCGGTGATATAGGCATTGAGGGCATTTCGAAACTCTACGGCGTCAGATTGACGAACTACGGTGTCCTTCCAGTCACCGTGAACGCGTGTGATTTCATAACCGATGCTAGCGAGCACGGCACTTCGATTGCGTACGCCGTAGAGAAGTGGAATACACAATCAGCCAAGTGTGATTCGGTTGTGGTATGGGACCAATCATCTTTTTGCCATCCCTATCCACTGGGTATCTCTAAGGCACAACTATTCTCAAAACGTTTGTGGCCCGGACAGAGCTTGGCAGGAGGAGAAGAAGCGACGGCGGCTAGAGGCGGATTCGCATTGGGTGACAGAGCTCGTTTCGTGGCATTTGCTGGTGCTGCAGGAAATATGAAATATGCGTTTCCTACGATTGCATTCCAAATCGATGAGCATCCGATAGTGAACGGGGTGCCCTTTCGTGTTCGGCACTAACTCCTGTTCGGATTAATGGAGCCATTCCTACTTGTTGATGTCGCGATGCACTACCCGCGTGGCATAGCCGCGCTTCTCTAGAGATTGCTTCATCGATTCCGCCATCATTACCGAACGATGCTTTCCGCCGGTGCATCCGAACGCGATTGTCAGATAGCTCTTCCCTTCTTCGATGTAGTGCGGAATCAGGTAAGTCAGCAGCCCCTGCATGCGGCGCAGAAATTCTCCCGTTTGCGGAAACGACCGGATGTACCGCCGCACTTGAGGATCCTTGCCGGTAAATGGCCGCAGTTTCTGTACGAAATGTGGATTCGGCAGAAAGCGCACGTCGAACATTAAGTCCGCGTCGGTCGGCACGCCAAACTTGAAGCCAAAGCTCACCAGCGAAACCAGCATCGGCCGTTTGCTCTCGCTGCGGAAACGCTCGTTCACAAACTGCCGCAATTCGTGCACGTTGAACTGCGAAGAGTCGATCACCACGTCCGCCAGCTTGCGAATCGGGTCCATCAGCACCCGCTCGTGATGCAGACTCTCGCGAACCGAAAAATCCTTGCCCAGAGGATGCGGCCGCCGCGTCTCGCTATAGCGCCGCAGCAGCGCGTCTTCATTCGCCTCGATAAATACCAGCGTGATGGGATGTTCGCGGCGCATATGACGCAACAATCCCGGCAGCTTTTCCAGTTGCACGCCTTCGCGCGCATCCACAAGCAGCGCCGCGCGCGCAAAGTCGCCTTCGCCGGCCGCGTGCAGCTCCGCAAAAATCGGAATCAGCTCCACGGGCAGATTGTCCACGCAGTAAAAGCCCATGTCCTCGAAAGCCTTCAGCACTGTGCTCTTTCCCGAGCCGGAAAGCCCGGTCAGGATGACCAGTTGTCTCCCTTGTTTTCTGGATTTTGTTCGTGTGCGGAGGGCGCGCTTCACCGTAGGTGTGGACTCAGCTCTTCACCCGGCGTTGATGCGTGCTGGGGATGCGCATGTCTTCGCGATATTTCGCCACGGTGCGCCGGGTCACGTGGATGCCGCCATCGTCGAGCTTCTTGGCAATCTGATCGTCGGTCAGCGGCTGCGACGAATCTTCTTCATCGATCATTTTCTTCACCAGGCGCTTCAAGGTCAGCAGCGACATTCCGCCGCCCTCAGGCCCATTTACCGCTTCGCTGAAGAACGAACGCAACTCGATCACGCCCTGCGGCGTATGCGCGTACTTGCTGGACACGGCGCGGCTCACCGTCGAGGGATGCACGCCCACTTCTTCCGCGACTTCCTTGATCATCATCGGCTTCAGAGTGTCGGGGCCCTTGTCCAGGAATTCGCCTTGCCTGGCAATAATCGATTGGCAGACCCGCAAAATCGTGTGCTTGCGCTGCTCAATGTTCTTCATCAACTGAATCGCGGCCGTGAAGCGTTCCTTCACGTAATTGCGGACCTCTTTGTCGGCCGCATCGCGCGCCAGCAACCGGCGATACATTGGGCTCAGACGCAGCTGCGGCATGTCGTCGTCATTCAGGAAAACCTGCCACTGGTCGTCGACCTTGCGGAAATACACGTCCGGCTCGACCAGCCGCGGTTCCGTCTTGTTGTAGCGCAGCCCCGGGCGTGGATCGAGCTTCTTGATCATGTCCATGGCGTGCTTCACGATGTCCATCGGACGGTTCAGAGCTCGCGCAATTTCCTTTAATTGATTCGATTGCACCTGCTTCAGATGCTCGGAAACAATCTGGCGCGCCAGCGTATTCTGCGGATCGAACGCCTTCAGTTGCAGCAGCAGGCATTCGCGCAGATCCCGCGCGCCCACTCCAATCGGATCGAAGTCCTGCACCACGGCAATCGCTTCTTCCAGATCGTCCTGCGAATACTTGCCGTCCTGCGCCAGTTCTTCGACCGACGCCGTCAGATAGCCGTTCTCATCGAGATTGCCGATGATGTTTTCGACGATCTCGCGCACCGACTCCGAACAAATCGTCACGCTCAGTTGCCAGGTGAGATGATCGGTAAGCCCGGCCGGAGAAGAAAGAAACTTCTCGAACGAAGGACGCTCGCTGACTTCGCGTTCCTGAGACTTGCCGCCATCGCCGCCGGTGTCCAGGTACTGGTTGAAAAACGCGCCCACGTCGAACTCATCGAACGGATTGGGTTCCGGCTTCTCGGGAACTTTTTCCGTTTCCGCCTTCAGGAAAGTTTCGTCGCTGTAGTTGTCGCTAACGGTGGGCTCTTCGGACAGCTCTTCCAGCACCGGATTCGCGATCATCTCCTGGTTGATCATCTCGCGCAGTTCCAGGCGGTTCAGCGCCAGTACGCTGACCATCTGCACCAGGCCGGGCGTCAGAATCTGCTTCTGCGTCACCTTGAGGTTTAATTTGAGTCCCTGCCAGGTCATGGGCTCCCGTTCTTGCTAACCGCCAACCGTCTCGCTACCTAGGATAAACCTAATTCAAGCGGAAGTGATCGCCGAGATACACCCGGCGTACTTCCGCATTGTCGCTCAAATCCTTCGGCGTGCCCTTCGCCATAATTCTCCCATGATTCACAATGTACGCGCGGTCCGTCACGCTAAGAGTTTCCCGCACGTTGTGGTCTGTGATCAGCACGCCAATTCCCGACCGGCTCAACTCCCGAATCAATTCCTGGATGTCCCTCACGGTCAAGGGATCAATCCCGGAAAACGGCTCGTCCAGCAGGATAAACGAGGGCTGCAACGTCAGCGAACGTGCAATCTCCAGCCGCCGGCGCTCGCCACCGGATAGCATGTACGCCTTGCTCTGCCGCACCGTCTCCAGCCCCATCTGTGCCAGCAACTCTTCCAGCCGGTCGCGCTGCTGCTCCGGCGTTAGCGGTAGGGTTTCCAGCACCGCCAGCAGGTTCTCTTCGCTGGTCAGCTGGCGGAAAACCGACGGTTCCTGGGGTAAGGTAGCTGATACCGCTACGCGCCCGCAGGTACATCGGGCAGGTCGGTAATCTCGTCTCCGTTCAGCAGGACGTGGCCGGAATCCGGGCCTTGCCAGACCCACCATCATGTAAAAAGTAGTGGTCTTACCGGCGCCGTTTGGCCCCAACAGCCCAACAACTTCGCCTTGCCCGATTTCTATCTGTACGTTATCGACGACCTTGCGTCCCCGGTACGACTTGCTCAGTTCGACGCCCTGGAGTGTTGGCATTCCAAATCACGCGGATCGGTAGCGAATCCACTTACTATTGAACTCGGTGTTTGGTCAGCGTGCGCATCCCCTCTGCCGAGTCGACGATGATCGTATCATCCGCTATATGGAAGGTCAATTGACGCCCCGTTGTCGTCCCTTGCTGTGCGTCGTAAAGTGTAGGATTTCCGCCGCTTAGCACGAATTTCTCGTCTTCCGCCGTGTACACGCCCTTCTCCGCTGTGGCTCGTCTGTCGCCTTCCTCCACCATCACACCACCAGTTCCGACGGCTCGGCTGATCTGCGCCGCCCCCGGCACTCCCTGCTTTCCGGTGGGTGCACGGGTGAAGAACAGGTCCAGCACCGGTGCGCGCATACGTTGGTCAACGGATTGCACAACGACGTTGTCTTCCAGTTTCGCGCGATTTTCCAAGTCCCAATAGGCGAGCGTGCCCGCGGAAATGTGCCACAGACTTGGCTGCTTTTTCGGCTGGGATTGATCGTTGGAGGCTTGCGGAAAGACAGCACGTACATTGCCAACCGCGTTCACCACCCGCGTGTCGCGCAGCAATTCAATCGATTCCGCCTCCAGCACCGACGCTCCCTGCCACATGCGGGCGTGCCCGGTGTAGAGCGCGCGCCCCGTCTTCGAGTTTGCTTGCATGTGCTCCGAGGAAAGATTCGTTGGCACGGGCGCCAGTTGCACAGTGGTGGCCTTTGCCGAAAGATCGGTGGAGCGAACGTTTCCTTCCGCCAAAATTTCTCCGGTGGCTTGATTGAACGTGATTTTCGTCGCGCGCGTCTCGCTGGTGGAATCGCGCGCCAGAGCCTGGCCAGTCAGCACGGCGGTCTGGTTCGCTTTCGTGAGCACGGCCTGCTGCGCTTCGCCGGTGCGATCGCCCTCTTTCAAATGCACGTTGCCCTGCATCGTGATCTTGGACCATTCGCCCGTGGACTCCATCTGAATCAGCCCATTTTTGGAGTCGGCCGTCTGCAAGCGGCTTGCCCTTCAGTTCACGCTCGGTCTGCACAGCCCCGGTGGCAACCAGTTGCTGCGCTTTCCCGGTTGCGCCAAAGTCCAGTGCCAGCTTGTCGGCTGTCAGTTTGGACCGGCTTGCGGCCGCATCGTTCCATTCGATGGTGCCACGCGCCAGCGTTTCGCTGTGTTGCACGCGATTCTGCTGCCCCAATTGCCCGCCAGTAAAGTTCAGCTGCATGGCTTCGGTCTTCACGTTGCGCTGCAGACCCGTTTTTGGATCGCGGCTCTGCAATCGCACATTTCCGCGCAGCGGTCAACACCTTCGCCTGATTCACCCGCGGCCACATTTCCAGTTCGCCGCGATCGGCTTGCAGCCCGCCATTCGGAGCAACACCGTCCACATTTCCTTCCGCCAGAACCGTGGTTACCCAACCTGCAGGAGACAATTCCGCCGTCAATTTGTCCGCACGCAGTTTCGAGCTGCCGCTTCCAGAACCGCGCGACACCACTTCCGGCGTTTGTCCCAGCGTGCCGGGCCTGGCGATCAACGATTGAGCGCGAAATGCGGAGTCGAGCGAAACAAACAATTCACCCGCGGTAAGTTGCTGAGCCGTTGTGGTCGCCGTAACTGGGCCGAATAGAAGGATGGAGTGCGAGGTCTTGCCAAATTCCATGCTGCTGCCTTGGATGTCAACCTCGGACGCGGCGGCGTTCGGCTTCGCCGTGCCCTTGGACATCGAAGAAGCGTCCATTTTCAGATGCACATCGCGTATCAGCCGCAACTGCCCTTCTTCCGAGGAATACACCGCGCCCACGCCCTCTCCGCTGCCATTGGGAAAAGTGAATTTCACCGGCTGAA
The DNA here is from genome assembly GCA_963748365.1 of Candidatus Acidiferrales bacterium. Taxonomy (GTDB): domain Bacteria; phylum Acidobacteriota; class Terriglobia; order Acidiferrales; family UBA7541; genus Acidiferrum. Next base: position 406,132 of record CAVVJG010000006.1, on the reverse strand, counting down.
CGGTTTGCGCACGGCCGGTGGCCTTTTCAAACGTTACTCCCCGGGTTTCGACGCGGATGATATTGGGAACAGCGGAGGGTTGCTTGCGGACACGTTCCGCATCGACGGCGCTCTGCAATTCCATCTGCACTTCGCCATTGCATTGCACACCGCCATCGGCTTTCGCGTATTGGCAACTCTGCGTGTGGATCACGTCGTGGCGGTCACCAGTCTTGCCGAACACGGTGATGTGGACATCTTCCAGAAGGCTGGCGTCCTGTCCCTTGAAGTCCGTGGATTTCGAGGCTTGCACTGTGAAGATCGTGCGCGTGCCGTCGCCCTTGGAAAAGGTGATTCCGCTGGATTGTCGTTCGACGTCGCGTGGCGGCGCGGGAGGAGCGTTCTTCTTCTCGACGTGCGCGGTGTACTGGCGCTTCAAATAAACGCCGCCAGTTGCCGCGGCCAGCACAAAAGCCACCAGCGCGGACCAGCGAGCGTAACGCGCAGCTTCGCTCCTCTTCATGATTTCAGTTAATCAGAATTTTCAAGGACTGTATAGCGTGCCTGAACGTTGGCGAGTCTACTGAGCAGCGGCTTCGCCGGTGGCTTCTTCGGCGTCGGAATTTTCCGGAAGGATGCCGAGATTGGCGGCGGCAACGCTGTCGCGATTGGTATTTTTCACCAGGTACATGGCTTCATCGGCGAGGTGCAGCAAACCTTCTTTGGTTTTGGAATCGGCGGGATAGGAAGCAACGCCGACGCTGGGGGTAATTTTGATATTCAAGTCTTCTTTGGTGAGCCAGACGGTTTCGCGAATGAGTTTGTGCAAGCGCTTGGCAACGTAGATGGCATTTTCTTTGGAGGTCTGCGGCAGAAGAATTACGAACTCATCGCCGCCATAGCGAAAGGCGAAATCAATCAGGCGGCAATTGGTTTTCAGGGCGTCGCCCATTTCAGAGAGCAGGCGCGAGCCAACCAGGTGGCCGTGGGTATCGTTGACCATCTTGAAATGGTCGAGGTCGATGAACACGATGGAGAATTCGTAGTTGTAGCGTTGTGAGCGGTAGATTTCGGTGTCGAGAATAAAGCCCATGTGGCGGGCATTGTAGAGCGAGGTGCAGTCGTCCTTGATGGTCAGTTCGTGAATGCGCTTGACGTGGCGGGCGTTTTCGAGCGCGATGGCGGCAAAATCTGAAAGCGCTTCCAGCAACTTCAAGTCGCGCGGGTCGAATCCTTCGGGGCCAACGCAGTTGATCAGTTCAATCACGCCGAGGCAAGTGTCGCGGAATTTAACGGGCACGGCGACGATGGAGCGAGTCTCCATCTTGGTTTTTTCGTCCACTTTGCCGAAGAAGCGCGTGTCCTTCGAGGTATCTGGAACGATGACGACTTCGCCGTGCTGCGCCACCCAGCCGCCGATTCCCTGGCCAAGCTTGATGCGCACATCCTTGAGGGCCTGCGAAGCTTTGCCAACCGCCAGCTCGAAGTAGAGTTCCTGCTTGGATTCATCGAGCAGCAACAGCGACCAGTTTTCCGGGCGGAGGAATTCGTCGATCTTCTCCATGATGGTGCGGAGCACCTGATCGAGCTGAAGGGAGGAGGTGAGCGCCTTCCCCAATTCCTGGAAGACCGCCACTTCGCCCGCTTCCCGCTGTTCGGACGGCGCGCCCGGATTGCGGCGCCGCTCGACACTCGGAAACTGTTTGATCTCCTCAGCGCTCAATGAATGCCATCCCCTGAAGACAAAGACCGCGCCGGCAGCCGTAGAGGGGAGCCGCGCGTCGACACCTGTTCCAGAACGAACTCGTCTGGGCCAGTATAGGCACCCCGTAAAATGCGGCGCAACATCGTCGTGGGACAGGCGTTTCCATCTTGCCATGATGGAAGAACGAGGCGAGCGCGGGGAATGGTGAGTTGTGAGTCGTGATTGCCAGTTTGTGGCTGGTTCGTAGATTGTAACGAGAGAAGAAAAGATGATGCGCGAGCGACAGCGAAATCGAGACGGGCGCGGCGCAGACTGAGTGGATTCGGGGTACCCCCGGTATTTTTGGACAAGAGTGCGCAAGCCGAGGAGGGGAAAGGAGTAAGGTCGTATATGAGAAATGAAAGAGTGCGGAAGCGATTGAAAACAAAGAGTGCAGAGAGTTGCGAATCGTAGAAAGAGCGCGGCGTCAAGAATTGAGAGGGAGACCTCACCGCCCGGGTGTTTTGTGGATGTATGTGAAAGGACGGGGGATGGGGGCGCGAGTGTGCGGAGCTATGTGAATGGGCGGGAGTTAAGGGCGATTTGCGGGTAGGCACGAAAGAAGTGAGGAGCGGCCCGCCTGCCGCGGGCAAGCGAAAACAGGTGCACAGGGAACGAACCCTGAAGTTCACGAGGCAGCATACCACGTTAATTATCACTTGTCAACTAGTATTTAATGGGTATAGTATTCGAACGCGCTGCAAGAGTGGAGTCCACAGGCGAGGACCCCAAGAGCCCACCCTCAAAAATCGAGAGTGGGGCACCCACACCCAAAATTGGACCGGCATTTTATCTTCGGGCCACCCGGCCAACGCCCGAACCATCGAGCCTGATGATGCTCGGAGTTGAGTTGTTGGGGCTGGCGGGACTGGCGTTGAAGAAATCGGCGTAATCAAGCTGCAATTCAGCGCAATACAAGGGCGGCCGAGTTGCCGGCCTTTTTCTTTGAGCAGCGACGGGAACCTTGTTTTGAATTTCAGGGAATATGGTAGGAGAGCCACTCAGGCACGACAGAATAGTGGCCCCTCCGAGGAAAAGGGGGAGGCGGGAAGACTAGGCCTGCCTCCTCCGTCCATTTGAGAGTGATCCAACTTCAGACTGGGTCGTGCCAGTGTACCTACCCAATCGCGGTAGTCATTCCGGAAAATTCAGCGGCGCTGCCAGCTAAACCCAAGACCCAGGTACCAGAAAACGGAACCTGGGCACCCTTCTGCTCACTTGATTTCGAAACGGAAGTGATTTGTTGCACGGATAGAAATTACGAACACGAGACATAGTGTTTACATGGATTCCGTTACCTTGCTGCCAACCCCCGAATCTCATCACCTGTAAGCGTTTTGAGGATGATTGTGCTAAGCGCCGCGCTTGCGGAATAAAAAGCTCGCAGCGGTAGTGGTTCACAACGAGGCTCTAAACGTTCAAAGGAGAAAAGATGAGAAGGCAGTTCTTGCGTATTGTGATTGCTCTGATCGGCGTTGCCGGTTTCGGCATGGGCGCCAAGGCCCAGTCTTTGGATCAAATCGAGTTCAACACGCCCCACGAGTTCGTAGTTGGCGGCAAAACGTTTCCAGCGGGAACTTATCGGGTGAGACGCGTCAGCATTACCGACCCGAAACTCCTGTTTCTGAGCAGCGTTGAAACTCGCGAGACGGCGATGATCCATTCGACCTGGACGGAAAGCAGCAACACCGACAAAAACGACGTAAGTTTTCTACAAGTTGGGGACGAACATTTCCTGAACAAGATCGAGACGCCTAACCACTTGTTTAGCATCGAGGTGCCACGTTCGGAAATCCTGGACGCTGTGGCGAAATCGCAAAGCGGTTCGTCTGCATCGGCGAGCGCGGGCGGAAACAAATAGATCGTTGCTTCAGAGGGGCGGCCTGAGTGTCGCCCTCTTTATACTACGTTTTGCTTTTACGCGCTTTGGCCCGAGAACGCGCAGGCGCTTTGCTCTTCAGTTTGATGTGATTGTACTCAATGGCGGAACGGACGAGATTCTTTAGCGCACGCTGATCAATTTGATCGCCCTCGAATAAATCGATCGCTCGCCAGGCGTTGCCTGTGAGGCCCGCGTTGAAGAGCTTGTCGGGATCCGGGATGTGCGCGCCATGGGCGAAGGTGAGCTTGACCTTATCCTTGTGGGCGTTGCCGACCGCGATGATTCCGTGGCGAGACCACACCGGGCTTCCCATCCATTTCCATTCCTCGATGATCTCCGGGTCCGCTGCACGGATGCTCTTGCGGACGCTGGCGAGCGTTTTGCCACGCCAGTCCGTGAGTCCTGCGATCAGTTGGTCAATACGTTGCGATGGATTCATGGGATGTTATGCCTCCAATTCTCGTCCCGATTTCATGCGAGCTGGGTCTGATCTCTTCGAGAAAAGTCGTCGAACGACATGGCCTTTCCACATCCACAATCCCGAAAGCAGCAAAACAGGAAGAATGACATAGCGAATGGCGAAGGCGTAGTTAGGAGTATCCGAAGGCGAATCATAAATGTAACCGAGTATCGGAATGCCAAAGATAATGTGAATCCAGCGAAAAATGGAACGTTTGGTGGCTTCTTTCATGATTTTGTCCTCCGTGCTATTCCGATTTTTGAGCCGCCTGAGCCGGCGCGTTCGGCGTTTCCGTACCGAACTGCTTGGCGTATTCCGCGTTCAATCGCTGCCAGCCAAACTTCGTTGCCTCGCCCCCAACGATACGGCCAACGGGAGTTCCGCTGAGAAGGTGATCCAGAACATCGAAGCAAATGTGCCAGCCCGCGGCACCCCAAGAAACGAAGCGGCGATCGATGCTGTGCCACAGCTTCAGGCGCGTGCCACTACCTAGCGCTTCGAGTTCCCAGCGCATATCGTTGGCACCCCAGTTGTACTCAAGCACATTGGGGGGTTCAGCCCGCGTCACTGTTGTTTCAGAAACCTGCTGAGTGGGCGCTTTCACGGTGGTGAGTTTCACCGTGGTTCCAACTTTACCCAGGCTGCCATCGGCGTCAAAGGGAGCCCACTGGCGCAGATGCTCGGGCTCGGTCAGGGCTTGCCAGACTCTTTCCGGCGAGTGGCGCAGCTCTCGGACGAGAATGAGGGTCCACTTTTCTCCGTCTTTTTGTACCCGAGCCCCGCTGGCCGGGCCGGGTGTGTACTGCTCACGATCGCCCATGTTTTCCTCCTTACTTGGAATAGCGCGCCAGCTGGGTGAGTTGAATGAGGTTACCGAAAATATCTTTCAACATGGCAATCGTCGAGCCAGTCACGTCGGTGGGCGGCATGGTGAACTCGCCGCCACGGCCCTTGATGAGCTCATAATCGGCCTTGATGTCGTCGGTGAAAAACATGATCGCGGGCTGATTCTGTTGAAAGAGCGCCTGCTGATACGCCTGGGCGGCGGGATTGTTATTCAGCGCCAACTGCAGCTCCGTGCCGTCTGGCTCCTCGGGCGAGGCCACGGTCAGCCAGCGATATGGGCCCTGACTGAAATCGGTCTTCTTGATAAAGCCCAACACTTCCGTATAGAAGCGCAGAGCCTTGTCCTGGTTGTCCACATAGATGCTGGTGATCTTGATTTTCATTTCGCTTCTCCTTTGTCACGCCCGCGGTTTGAGCCGCGTCGTTTTCTCCTTGTCTTGCCGTTGGCTGGGGAAGACTGATTCATGCGGTCGAGATGGCGTTCGAGGGCATCTACGTGAGCCGACCAGAACTGACGGAACTGATCCAGCCAGGCATCCACCTGCTGAAATGGTTCAGGCTTCAGCCGGTAAAGACGGCGCTGTGCGTCCACTGTGGATTCCACAAAGCCGGCGTCGCGCAGCACTCGTAAGTGCTTGGAGACAGTCGGCTGCGACATGCGAAGTTGACGCTCGATCTCGCCTACCGACTGTTGAGAGGAGACCAGCAGGCTCAATATCGCGCGACGATTCGGCTCGGCAATGATTTCGAAAACCGATTCCATGTTGCGAATATACGCTACAGCGAATATACGTGTAAAGGCATATTATTGAGGGGGTGGACGCCCGAGCTTCAGTAGATGCGCTAGGCGGTGGAGTCGGAGGGGAGTTTTAGCCAGGCCAAGACAAAAATGACAAGTGCGACTGCCAGGAACGACAGCGGAATTGCGAAGAAATAGCGCAGGGAGACGACAATCATCGCGTCGAGCCAGATGATCTGGACGAGTGCGACCCGCTTCAAGAGGCCGGCTCGTTCGCGGGCCAGCACCAGATCGAGCACGCCAAACGCAAGTGGCGTCAGCATGAACGCAATGCTGAAGCCGCGCATCAGTTCCGACATGCTGCGGAGCGAACCGATGAGATTGAATTTGTAGTTGGTCATCAGATCAATGAGCTGTCTCTCGGTATCGTTGGCGGGGACAAGGTCCCTGAACAGAGAGATGGAGTGAACCGCGCCGATGATCAGCAGCCACACGGCACCGGTCTTGAACAAGCGTCTTCCCCATGCGTCATTCATGGTGTGAGGTTATATCACGAAATGGAGAGCGGGTAGCGCGTGCCAGCTAAAACGAATTCTGAATGACGCGAACGGTCAATTGACTATTTTTGCTGGCAACGCGGCTGCAAATTGTCCTAAAATCTCGCCACTCCACAAGTCTCCAGGCTATTCGGAAAAAGAGCGCAGCAAGAGGGGGATGATGGCTACAGCCATAGCACAAGCAGGTAATGTCGCGAAGAGTTCCGCCAGCGTACCCGGCCGCCGGTTCGACCACTTGTTTTTCTCGAGCATGACGTTGCTGATGCTGGCGACGGTATTCCTGGGCTTCGCGCGGACCTATTATCTGGCGGGAGTGTTCCATGCGCCATTGCCCAGCGCGATTGTTCATATACACGGAGCGGCATTTTCCTGCTGGATGCTGTTGCTAATCACACAAACTTCGTTAGTTGCGGCCGGGCGAGTGGACCTGCATCGACGTTTGGGAATCGCGGGGTTCGTGCTGGGATGCCTGATGGTCATTCTGGGCGCGTGGGCAGCCACCGATTCGCTGGTGCGGGCTGCCGGGCCCCCCGGGCGGGATGTGCTGGCGTTCTATATTGTGCCGATGATGGGAATGGTGATTTTTGCGACGTTCCTGGGGTTCGCATTTCGTGCCCGGCGCAATCCCGCGGAACACAAGCGGCTAATCTACATAGCGACAACTGCATTGCTGATTGCCGCAGTTTCACGATGGCCCTTCGCTTTCGTCAATCGAAAACCGCCGGTCGCGGGTTTTTGTACCTACTTTTTTCTGCTGACGCTTGTGAGCTATGACTTGTGGTCCACGCGCAAGATCCATCGTGCGACGCTTTGGGCTGGCGCGTTCCTGATCATCCTGCAACAGAGTTGTTATCTCATCGGTCCCACCGCTGCGTGGCACGCTCTGGCCAGTTGGGTGCAGACGCACGCGCGCTAAGAGCAATCACTTTTTCATCTGACTTTGCAGCTCCTTGACCACGCGTTCGCAGGCACTGTTCTTGCCGGTCAGCACACCGCCCCACACGTGAGAGTCGCTCCAGAGACTATCGCCGGTGCGAGGGTCGATCACCGTCAAGAAACAGGCGCGAACCGGAGCGTGCCATCCGGAGTCAGGAGCCGGGTCCATCTTGACGCGAGGCTTTGAATCGGCTGAGCCCTCGCTGCCGGGGGCCGGAACGATGTAGCCGCCTCGGTAAGCGGACTCAGACAACAAAAAGATCAGATCGGCCCGCTGGCGGTCTGAAACGATTTGAAAACGTCCCCACTTCTTCAGTTGAGCCAGCGCTTCGTTGGCCGCCGCGTCGGAGTTAGTGCGATCGTCGAAGTAGATTGTTTTTGCGGCGTACATTTTCGCGGAATCGGCGGGCGGCTTTTGCGCTTGAGAGGGAATGAGGAGGGCGGAAGCGCCCACCATGCAAACAAACAGGAGGTTAACAAAGTTTCGCAAGCGCGGACCTCATGGAAAGCTAGAGTAAGCCTACCCCTGCGACGGCAGCGATTCAATGGCGCAAGAGGCCATGGTTTGACAGCGCGCGGCACCGGAAACTATAGTGCGGAGCAAGGGACTCCGCCCCGGCCTATCCATTCCAGACCTGGACTGCTTTTGTGCCATCCCTTCGGAAGCGCGAGGCATCGCCGTTTATAAGCGTCGCATGGCGAGGCTTGCGCATTGGTGCGAAGTTCCTCCGCTGATACACTCAAAGATTGCAAGTGACACAGGAAAGAAGCATGGCCAAGGGGAGTTTCGGCGAACGTCTGAAGCGGGAACGCGAATTGCGCGAGGTGACTTTGGAAGAAATCACCTCGGCAACGCGTATTGGGCCGCGTTTTCTGGAAGCGCTGGAGAATGAGGAGTGGGAGAAACTGCCTGGTGGCGTTTTCAATCGCGGATTCGTGCGATCGGTGGCGCGCTACCTCGGACTGGACGAGGAAGTGCTGCTGGGGGAGTACGATCTGGCGCACGGCACGCAACTTCAGTCCGTAACGGAGCGCCAGGACAGTAAGCGAATCCCCGCGGTACCGCGATGGTTTCCGGTGGTAATCCTTCTGGGCATATTGGTTGTGCTTGCAGGACTGATCGCGGGTGGCATCTACGCCTGGCGACAATATTCCGCAAATCACGCCACAAAGCAATCGTTCGCAGTTCCTTTGCGCGCCACTCACGCTAAGCAACTATCTGAGGTTGCCGCCGCCAATTCCGGCGTGGTGTTGCTGGAATTGAACCGGCAAGCAATGTCGCCGCGGAGGCAACCGCCACCTTCGGTACAATAATGCCAGGTCGAAGAGGCCTGAAGCAGGCAAGCTGTGGAAACACTCAGCCCTGAAATACTGGACGATTTGCGACACGGACGCGCGCTGCGCGAACGCAAACTGGCCGTGTGCAGTTCCGGAGCGCACCTTGGAGTCGAGGACCGCGTGGAAATCCTTGCGGTGCTGGCGCAGGATGCGGATGAACTAGTGGCTTCGAAAGCCGGAGAAGCGCTGCTGATGGATCCGCCGGAAGTATTCGTGCAGGCTTTGAGCCGCGAGACGGTGCTGCCTGCATTTGTCGCTTATTGCGGGAGAAATCTGGCCAAGACTCCCGCAATCGCGGAAGCGATGATCGCCAACAAACACTGTAGCGGCGAACATCTATCGCTGCTGGTGCCGCATTTGACGGCGCCGCAGGTGCACACGTTGATGGACGACCTGGAGCGAGTTTCGGCTTCACCCGCCCTAGTAACCGCGCTGGAGCATTCGCCGCACCTGACCGCCGAGCACAAAACGTTGCTGCACGAACTTCATGGCACGGCGTTCGATGAAGCACGAATAGCGGAAGCCGCCGCGGAAGCGGAACCGGACCCCGTGAAGCGACAGACGTTGCTGCAACAGATCAGCCGGATGAACGTATCGCAGCGCGTGCAATTTGCGATCAAGGGCGGGTCGGAAGCGCGGCGCACGCTGATCCGCGATTCGAACAAGGTGGTGCAGCGAGCGGTGCTGCAGTCGCCGCGGCTGACTGATCAGGAAGTGGAAGCGTTTGCGTCCATGACCAGCTTGACAGATGAAATTCTTCGCCTGATCGCCACCAATCGCAACTTTCGAAAGAACTACACGGTGGTGCGCAACCTGATGAACAATCCCAAGACGCCGCTGGACGTAAGCCTGCACATGCTGCCGATGTTGAATGCGATGGATCTGAAAAAGCTGACTCTGAACAAGAACATTCCGGAGACGTTGCGGAGCACGTCTATAAAGTTGCAGCGTACGCGCAAGGAGCTGGCAAAGTAGAACGGTTATTGGGAGAAGTTAGGGGTGAAAGTTAGAAGTTGAAAGTTAAGAGTTAAAAGTTGGAAGCTACGAAGAAGCAAATTTGCGGCGGAATTCGGAAAGTTCCCGGCTAGAATACAGGCCTGCCCGCTGTGCCAGCCATTCCCCGATTCATGCAGGAGGAAAGCCTTGGACAAAGCCAAATCCCTAGCAGGGCTTGCACTGCTGGCTTTTTTCGCAATGGGATGCCCCACAACGCATGGTCCAACGAAAAACACAGCCAAGCCGAATTCCGCGCCTATATCGCTTACCGGGACGGAATGGACGCTGCAGGATCTTGCGGGAACTCCGGCATTGCCGAATGTGAAAGCCACGCTGGCATTCCCGGAATTTGGCCGGGTGGCGGGGAACGGATCGTGCAACCGCTTTACCGGGTCGGCGGAAATTTCCGGCGATACGATTAAATTCGGGATGCTCGCTTCCACTCGCATGGCTTGCATGGACAACGGCGTCAGTTCGCAGGAGACGGAATACCTGAAGGCGCTGGGTGCGGCGAAGCGCTCGAGCTGAAGGATTCGACGCTCCTGATCTATGCGGAGGCTACGAGAAGCCGCTGCGCTTTACGCGTCCACAGTGAAAACTCGAACTGAATACGCTGGCAAATGCCTTTAACGTGTCCGGCTTGTAATTGGATCTCGCTAAAAACGGAAGACCGCGGCTATGACGCTACGAACGCCTTCGGATGCATCTTCTGGAAACCAGTCGCTTGCTGATAGGCGCGGGCAAAGGCCAGCAGTTTCGCTTCTCCATATAACTGTCCGAGGAACGTCAAGCTCACGGGCGTTCCCGGACCGCCGATATTGTCTTCGTCCATGTCGCTGCCCGCTGGAATGCGGGGTGCGTCGTCGCCCCGGAAACCGTTTGGCAAGATCACTGCCGGATGTCCGGTCAAATTGGTGACCACCAACTGCTGGCTGTTCGTTGGCGCCACTATCACGTCAAAATTGTCGAACGCCTTGGCGACCGCTTGCATCGCCAGCATGCGCGCACGCGCGGCTTGCACATATTCGACAGCCGGAATGAATCGCGCGGTGCGGAACTGGTTGGGCCAATCGTCGTCTTTCTGCGCAGTCAGCAATTTGTCGCGCCCCGAGCGCGTAAGGTCATCGAACGCCGCGGCAGCTTCCGCGTTTAACATGGCAACCATCGCGCCGTAGGGAAGTTTCGGCATTTCCACCGGGATGAGGTCGACGCCCATTTCGCGCAATTTCGCGAGCGCCGCATCGTTGTATCTGCGTGTATAGAGGCGCTGCTGTTGTTGCAATTCCCGCGATTTTTTCTCTTCGTCGTGCTTCTTCTGCTCTTCAGGCGTAGCCGCCGGTTTCTCTGGCACGGCGGCAGGCGGCGGCTGCTCCTTTTGGGGCTCGAAGTCCGCCTTCAGATAACCTACGCGAAACTTTTTCCAGTCCACGTCCGCGTTCCAGTTGAAAGCCGCGTCGTTCACTGTACGGTCTTTTCCGTCGGGCCCGTAAATCGCATTCAGAACGATCGCGCAGTCCTCCACCTCGCGGCAGATCGGGCCAAGCTTGTCCATACTCCACGACAAGGCCATGGCGCCGGTCCTCGGAATAAAGCCAAAGGTTGGGCGCAAGCCGGTGCAGCCACATCGCGTCGAAGGCGATGCGATGGAGCCCAGCGTTTCACTGCCGATGCTGAACACCACGCAACCCGCGGCAGTGGCCGACGCCGGTCCCGCCGACGACCCGCTCGATCCCTGCGCGGGATTCCACGGATTGCGAGTCTTGCCGCCATACCACTCATCACCCATAGCCAGCGCGCCGAGAGTGAGCTTCGCCACCAGCACAGCGCCCGCGGCATCGAGCCGTTGCACAACCGTCGCGTCTTCCTCGATTGTTTGCTTTTCAAAACCGCCGGCTCCCCACGTAGTGGGGTAGCCCTTCACCGACAGCAAATCCTTTGCGCCCCAGGGCAGACCGTGCAGCGGCCCGCGATATTTTCCAGCGGCAATTTCGCGATCCATTTCTTTGGCTTGGGTACGAGCGCGTTCTTCGGTCAGCGTCACGACGAACTTGAGTGTCGGGTCGTACCTCTTCAATCGCTCCAGATACATGTCCGTCAGCGCGGCAGAACTGACTTTTTTGGTGCGAACCAGTTCGCCCCATTCGCGGACGCTTGTAAACGCCAAAGTTTCGAGATTTTTCGGCACGTCCTTCGCCGCAACATTTGGCGCTGCGGACATGCGCATGGGCTTCTTCGCGGTGCTCGACTTTCATTCCCGGCAGCAACGGGTCGAACACCAGAGCCATGTCCACGGAGTTCGGCATATGCAATGCGTAGATGGCCTCGTAGCCCTCGAGCTGGTCGTTTAATCCCGACAGCATCATTTCCTTTTGCGCGTCGGAAATGGGAACATCGGCGATGGCCGCGGCATTCTCGATCAGTTCTTTTGTAATCTTTTTCTTTCCCTCTGCCTGAGCCTGCGCCCACAACACTCCCGGGTAATAGCGTTCCGCCCACACCAAGCCCCGCGCACACGTTCAAGAAACGCCGTCGATCGACCATAGTTCTCCTCATATTTCTCGATTTTCGCGCGACCCGTACTATAGCACCGCCATTGCGCACCGCTGTCATTGGAGATTCGCGTTAGAATATCTGCGCAGTTTTGGCCTCGGAGGTTTTCCCTTGACGAACTCTCGCACGTTTTTTCGCATCGCCTTTCCTTATGGCAATTGGGATATTTGCTTCCGACACTTTTTCTTCTGCCCATTCACCACGCGCAAAATTCAGCCGATCCCTGGACGAAAGCGGAAAGTGTCGAGGCCCCCAACCTGGTCAAAGAGCTCAACGACCCGAAGACCGCGCCGACCGTGGTCTTTGTCGGCTTTCAACGGCTATACACCGCGGGACACATTAAGGGTGCGCAATTCCACGGAAGCGGCGGGAACCCCGAAGGACTGAAAGAGATGAAGGCGTGGGCCGCAACGCTGCCAAAAACTACCAACCTGGTGATTTATTGCGGGTGCTGTCCGATGGAACGCTGCCCCAATGTGCGGCCCGCGTTCACGACGCTGCGCGAACTGGGATTCGCCAAAGTTCGAGTGCTGATACTGCCGACGAGCTTTGAGGTTGATTGGGCGGACAAGGGCTATCCGTACGACAAAGGCAAGTGAAGTTGGAACGTCCAACAACCTCGCTACGGAAAGTAGATGCCGTACTCGGCGCAGATCTGCGGTTACTTTTTGCATGTTTGGCGGGCCCGGCGGCAGTTCATTTAGTTTGCGAAACATATTTTCTGCTCCCGCCGGGTAGACGCTCAGCAAAGCCCGAGTAGGCTTGTTCACGCGGAAACCGTGAGGAACTCCGCGCGGCAGATATACCGTCGTGCCGGTGGGCGCGAGGATTTCGATTTCACCCACCTGGAAAGTCACTTCGCCCTCGCACACATAGAAGGTCTCATCTTCGCGAGTATGCACATGCAGCGGCACGCCCGCGCCTTGCTTGTTATTTTGTTCGATCATGGCGAACAAGCCTTTGGTCATGCGGCCATCGAGCTTGATGGTTTGCGAATCGCCGATTACGTTGATGCGCTCTCCGTCGCCGGGCAACAAGACGGCTGCAGTTTTCGATTTGTCAATCGCGTCTGCCGGATTCATTGATGCCTCCTGAAGGCAGCATTGTTTATACGTTGAATTCCGTGGCTCCGCTATAGCACAAAAAGTCTGGTATGCTCTCACGTCTGGTTCACAATTCGGGAGGCAACGCTCATGTCTCGTAAGGCTGTCACGCTCGCCGCGTTCTTCTTAGCCGCGGCAATTACGCCGGCGCAACAAACATCCGCAGGCCATTTCGACGGCAACACCTGGTGGTCCGACGTAAAAGTACTCGCCGATGATGCGCTGGAAGGCCGCGATACGGGAAGTGAAGGGCTGCGCAAGGCGCAAACTTTCGCCGTCGAACAATTCCAGAAAGCCGGGCTCGAGCCTGCGGGCACCAAAGGCTTCTACCAACCTATCCAGTTTAATCAGTATCAAGTGGATGAATCCAAGTCCTCGCTGGCGCTGACCGGCGGAGGCACAACCACGAAGCTTTCGTTCGAGAATGACGCGTTTTTCAGCACGCGCTCAACACATGCCTCCGCGCAAATCACCGCTCCGATGGTGTTTGTCGGCTACGGCTTGAAAATTCCCGAGAAGAATCTGGATGAGCTGGCCGGACTCGACCTGAAAGGCAAAGTCGTGGTGTACATCGCCGGCTCGCCATCGGATATTCCCACGGCGCTGGCGTCGCACTACCAAACCCTGGCGGAGCGCTGGAAGTCGTTGAAGGCCGCCGGCGTGATTGGCGTGGTGAGCATCCTGAACCCGGCGTCGATGGACGTGCCGTGGTCGCGGATTTCGCTGAACCGCAATCATCCCTCGATGGATTTGGCGGATCCGGAGTTCGATGAAACGGCCGGTCTGCAAGTTGGCGTGGCGTTCAATCCGGCGTCAGCCGAGGCGCTGTTTGCCGGCTCGGGCCACACCTTCGCGGAGATCGCGGCACTTGCCAAAGACCGCAGCCCGCTGCCGCACTTCCCATTGAAGGTTTCGCTTCAGGCCAACGCTGACATTCTGACGACAAAACTGGAATCGGCGAATGTGGTGGCCAAACTGCCAGGTTCCGACCCGGTGCTGAAAAATGAATATGTGGTGCTTTCCGCGCATATCGACCATGTGGGCATCGGTGCGCCGGTGAATGGCGACCGCATCTACAATGGAGCGATGGACGACGGTTCCGGCTCCGCCCTGGCTTTGGACGTCGCCGCTCAATTGAAGGCGCATCCCGAGAAATTGAGCCGCTCGATTTTGTTTGTGCTGGTGACGGCGGAAGAAAAGGGTTTGCTGGGTTCCAAATACTTTGCCACGCACCCCACGGTGCCGATCAGATCGATCATCGCGGACATCAATGTGGATATGTTCCTGCCCATCGTGCCGCTGAAGATTCTTACGATCCAGGGATTGGAGGAATCCGACCTTGGCACGCGAGCAGCAAAGGTGGCGGAATCACTGGGAGTGAAGCCGCAGGCGGATCCGATGCCGTTGCGCAACATTTTCATTCGCAGCGATCAATACAGCTTCGTCAGGAAAGGTGTGCCGTCGATCATGATGGATGTTGGCTTTGAGAAGGGCTCGCCGGAAGAGAAAGTTTTCAAGGATTGGCTGACGACGCGGTATCACGCGCCCTCCGACGATGTGAACCAGCCGGTGGACCTGCAAGCGGCGGCGCTGTACGAAGAAATTGTCAGGAAACTGTTGATTGAAACGGCGAACACGCCGGCGGCGCCAAAGTGGAAAAGCGATTCGTTTTTCCGCCGGTATGCCGGAAACTAATTCACGGCGCGGGCTGAATTCAATTTGGAGTTTTTGGCCGCATGAACATCGATCAACTACGCGAAATCTGCCTATCGTTTGCCGGAACGACCGAGCAAATCCAGTGGGGCGATGACCTGTTGTTCAAAGTTGCGGGAAAGATGTTTGCCATTACGCCGCTGGTGCCTGGGTACAACTGGCTCTCACTGAAAGCCTCGCCAGAGAGTTTCGTGGAGCTAACGGAGCGCCCGGGCATCATTCCCGCGCCGTACTTGGCGCGGGCGAAGTGGATTGCAATTGAAACTCCCGACGTGTTGAGCGCGGTGGAGGTCGCCGCGCTGCTGCGAAACTCGTACGACCTTGTGGTGGCAAAACTCCCGCGGAAAACACGGGAAAATCTTGCTGCGGCGAGGCCTGCCAGGCAAAAGAAGCTCGTTGCAAGACCTAAGCCTGGAAAGCACAAGCGCGCCACGGCAAAGAAAAGCAAGGCGTAGCCGCAGCGGAGCTAGCATCACGAGAATCTGTGTAGGGATGTACCGCTGATTGAACTGAAAGACACACGGCGCTAACCACGAGCTTCGGCGAATCCTAAGCCATTGCTTTGGTGTTATTGCTTGCGGGGCGGCGCATGGGGCGCGCGCCAGGCACAGGAAACGTCATCTTCCAGAAGTTTGTATCCGGGTTAGCAAATTCCAGGCCTACCAGCATCTTGCCGTCGCGCTCTTTTTTGACATGCACGACACGTGTTTCCGTGGAGCGATTGGTGTTTTCATTGACGAGCAGCAGCGTTTGGCCAGCTACCAGCAATTCGTCCATCAAGAGAAGAGCGCCCTGCTGATTCACCGAACGAGTGATGGCGCGATAGCAAAATTTCTCGCCCATTTCGTTCTGGCCGTGAACCAGAACGGGCAGCGCGAGTGCTACGCGCAATGTCCTTCTGCGCTCGCGGTATCGAAAATGTAGTACGCCCATGGGGACCTTCCTGCGGCTCCAGATTTTCGGTCCGCCCACGACTAAACTGTGCCCGGCGAATTTCCAATAGGCGATTCGCAGGTGAATGAATCGAACCTGCTGACACCTGATGAAGACACGTCGAAGCAATCGTTCTGCGGATAGTTTGGCCCGAGCTTCGGATCGGGACAATAGCTTAGGCGTACTAAAATACTCCCTATTATTTCAGTACGCTAGTACCTATGATTAAAAACCAGAGATTTTGTTGATTTTTGTGCAGCATCAGGCACCGCCAAAATAACCAGGGACCGCAGGAAGAACTCCGACAGTCCCTGATTCGCTGACAACGTAAGCAAGAGCGTTTGACTAGCATGGGCAGCAACGAAGGGGATCATGTGCCAGAACCAGAGCACCAGAATCCCGTAATACACAACCACAATACCCAAGCTAACTGCGAATGTTGTCAATGACTTGCCGAGACCTCCATATTCCTTGTGCCAACGCCGGGCGCACACCACGATCATCGCCACGCTGAGCGCCATGGTGATGGCAGCCAGGAAGCTGACCAGATTCGTAAGTCCTTGGCCACGCTCCAGGCTTAGTAATTGGCGACTGGCAGCACCGAGTAAGCCGGTGGCAAAGGCGAGCACTAACCAACCGGCGGGCGCTAAAATTCCGATCATGTAAGCCCAGCGATCTTCCATGTAAAACAAAAGAATCAGCAGGGCGAGATACACGATGGTCTGGTAAAAGTGGAGCAGAAAAAAGTCCGGCTCCAAGTGACTTAGCAAAAGAAAACAAAGAACTTGCAATACCGCGAGGGTTGCTATGCTGCGATATAACCTCATGGTCCCCCTCCCTTCGTGTGCGGAACTGCACCAGGGGCACCGGACGCTGACTCGACACACAACCGCACACTCGTTGATTAGTGGGCAATACCGTGGCCACTGGCGGGATCGAAGCAACTAGCGGAGTTCGCTTGACTTGCAAGAATGCGGAAATGATTCGGAAGCAAAACTGTGTGAAATGCCGCTGCAAATTGTGAGGCTAGCCCCAGTTCATCGCCTCGCTTCATTCATACTGCGCCAGATTGATGAGCTCCACCTTCCATGGCGTCACGCTCAAATCCACCAAGGCCAGCGTCACCGGCAATTGAAACCTTCGGGGACCTGCGCTGCCGGGATTCAGATACAGCACTCCGTCGCGTTCCCATTGTTCGGCTTGATGAGTGTGGCCGTTGATCACGGCGTGGAATCCGGCAGCTTCCGGGCGCAAGTCCAACGCGCGAAGGTTGTGCAACATGTAGAAAGAGACGCTGTCCGTTTGCACTACGGTGGTTTCGGGCAATTCCCTAGCCCAGGGTTCCGTATCCACATTTCCGCGAACGGCAAAAACCGGCGCAATGATTTTCAGCCGTTCCAGAATTTGCGGATTGCCCACATCGCCTGCGTGCAGGATCAGGTCGACGCCGTGGAGCGCCTTCTCCGCCTCGGGGCGGAGTAATCCGTGAGTATCGGAAATCACTCCAATGCGCATTGCGGTCTCCTGACGAGGCTGCGAAGGAACGTCGCGCTAATCCTGGTCTCGATATTCGTCGGGCACGTCGTCTTCCGGCACTTCTTTGGTACGTACCTCGCCCTCGTCAGGTTCCGGAGCATTCTCCACTCCAGCCACAACTTCCGCTTCGAATGACTGCCCTTCTTCCAGCAGTTCTTCCACGCTTTCCGAATCCGTGCGCACCGCGGCGGAAATACCTTGCGTGTCGCCCGACTGGCCGGCGGACCTGGCGCCCAATCCGCGCTTGCCGTAGGAAACGACTTCGATGGAATCGGCCCTACCGGGAGTTCTGCGCTTGCGGTTCTTTTTGCCAACCACCAGTGACTTTTTCATGGCTTTCGTTTTGGCGGCGGCCTTTTTCGGTTTTGATCTCGGTTTTGCTTTCGCCTTCGGTTTTGGCTTTGCGCTTTTCTTACCAGCTGGAGATTTTGCCCTTTTGGTGGCCATGGTTTTTGTCCTTTCTCTTCGGTGAGTCTAACACTGTCAACGGCGCAAAGTGTTAATCCAGGCTAGTGGAAAATTCCAGGTTGCTCACTATAATGCTCCGAGGGCAGTTCGCGCCAATTCCCGTGGGGACGGATCTTCTAGGCCGGGCCTCGGAAAGCGATTCGACGATGCAAAAGCAGGAACTACGCTCTCGCGTCGAAGAAGTTGGACTGGTGCCAGTGATTCGCACTTCTTCCGCAGAAGATGCGCGCTTTGCGGTCGAGGAAATTTCTCACGGCGGCGTTCCGCTGATCGAAGTCACCATGACGGTGCCCGGCGCGATTGACGTCATCAAGGATGTAGTGAAGAACGTTCCGGGGATTATCGTAGGAGCGGGAACGGTCCTGGACCTGCCGACAGCCCAAAGCTGCATCGCTGCCGGCGCGCAATTCATCGGTAGCCCGGCACTGGATATCGACACGGTTAATTTCGTGGCGAAGAATCCGAATGTGATCATGATGGCGGGAGCAATGACACCGACCGAGGTTCTTACAGCATGGAAAGCAGGGTCGGACTTCGTGAAGATTTTTCCGTGCGCACTGGTGGGCGGAGACGCGTACATTCGGGCGTTACGGCGGCCCTTCCCCGACATACCGATCATGGCCGGCGGCGGAATCAACCAGCAGAATGCTGCGCACTACCTGTTGGCAGGAGCTACGGCACTGAGCATCGGCAAAGAACTAATCCCTCGCGAATCCGCTCTTCTGAATAAGCCCGACCGCATTCGTGAACTGACGCGGCGCTTTGCCAGCATCGTGAAGAGCACGCGCGCTCGCATTGCCGAATCGCAAGCGCAATCCGCGCAGATGCACTAGGGATTTCGCGCAGCCGGTTGGCCTTCAGAACTCCAGGTTCAATCGCAGGGTCGGCACGATCACCGGGCCGCGATCTCGGTTGTACCCTGGATCTACCATGTACTGCAGGCCAGCAGCCGGGAAAATTCCACGCCACAGATGCAGCGTGTAATAGGTCTCCAGAATATTTTCTCGTCCATAATTCAGCTTGCCGTCGCCGAGCAGAAAGCCGTATCCACCGTAGGCCAGGTATTTCTGGTGGTCCTTGCTGATCCCATTGCTGACAAAGACCAGTCCGGCGCGGTCGAACTTGCGGCGCCAGCGGGCCCCGTTTGCGCCCACACCTAACTGCCAGGTCTGATCCACTTCCGTGTAGGCAAACGATTCGTGTTGCCCTTCGTTCCATCCCCAGCGTCCGAACAGACCAATCCAATCGTTGAAGGGCTGCTCAAAGTTCATTCCGAATCCATACTTGATCGTGGTCCAGAGAGGATGGTTGGTGATCTCGGGAGTAGGAGTTTTGCCCTCTAGGAAATCGCCCACGGCCTGGCCGTAAATACCCATATTGGCGTGGTTCACGTAGCTGAGAAACCGCACAATGCCCAGCTTTTCTCCAAAGACACGACCGTCCAGCTCCAATTCGATATTTTCGGAGCGCGCACGGCTCAGATCCGCGTCCAGATTGATACCGTTGGCCACCTTGGGCATCAGTCCTTCCGCGAAGCGCACCACCATATGCGGAGCGTGATATTCCAGCAACGCGGCGTAGGTAAAACCGCGGGTGTCCGCGGCGTAGTCGTACGCACCATTATTATCGACCGTCCAGTTCATGAACTGGAGATTGGTATCGGAGCCAAAGGTGTTGAGGTCAAAGAAATCGGCCAAACTGAACTTTCCGAAACGGAGTTCCAAGCGGCGCTTCGGCAACTCACGGAACAAGTTGAAGGGATTGCGATCCACCGCCACTTCTTCGTGGCTTAGCGGAATGATCTGGTGCCACATCAGCCGGGCGACATACGGAGCCTTGCTAAGTTGAGGGTTTCGCACCACGTCGAGGTTGAAAAAGCCCGCCACGCCAAGAGCTTCGCCCAGTCCGTGACCGCCGGTTTCCTGGACGTCGCAAAGGAATTCCGTGGTACTCGTAGCGCGCCATCCGGTGAAGAAGGTTAGCACGCGAGAACTGGCGTCTTGCGCTTCAGGAGAAAGGCTGTTGTTGCCCTGGTATGGCGAAGTGAAGGTGGGATGATACTGGGAGATAAAATTGGCCTGGCCCGAGAGCCACAGGCGATCCCATTCCGCATGGTGAAACATGGTGGTGAGGGGATCGTCGTCGGGAGTGGGCCGCTGACTCTGGGGCGCCCCAGGCCCTTCCGTAGAAGTATTGTCCTGAGCCAGCGCGAAGACGCCGCAAAGCAGCCAACCGCACACGACCGCCAGCAGCAGTCTCCATCTCTTTGCGTGCTTAGCATCCATCCGAACTGAACATTCCACACCTTTGCCCGTTTGCATTTGGTGATCAGGGCATGCGCTGAACGATATCCATGCCGTTCACGCGCGCGTGTTCAATGGTTAGTCCCCAGTGAAGATGCGGTCCGGTGACCCGGCCGGTGGCGCCGACCTTTCCGATCTCGCTGCTGACAGCCACATCCTGCCCGGGCTTCACGCCGATCTCCGACAGATGGCAGTACATCGTGTAGATACCATAGCCGTGATCGATTACCACGGTGTTTCCGGAATAATACAGGTCCTCCGCCAGCATCACTTTTCCTGATTGTGACGCGAACACCGGTGTGCCGCTCGCCGCGGGAAAATCAACGCCCGCGTGCGGTGAACGAGGCTGGCCATTCAGAATGCGGCGACGCCCGAAATTACCGCCGGTGGTCACGTCCTTGAGCGGCAGGCGAAACTTCCCTTCCCACAATCGCTGCGGCGTTACGGTGTCGTAGATGGCCTTCATTTTTTTCTGGTCTTCTTCGGCGCGCTTTTGTTGCTGGGCATCCGGCTGCACAAACTGGTTATCGACTTTGAGACTCTCGGTACGGAATTGCCCCTTGTGAACTGTCACCGTAGCGCTGCACGTCATCGCATTTCCTCCCGGCCCAGTCCAGGAAACCTTCCAATCGTATTTTCCTGGCGGTTTTTCCAGGTCCACGCCGAGCAAACCGTGCAGCGTTTTTGTGGCGGCACCTTCCTTCCAAAGGGGCGCCGGCTTTCCGTCCCACTCTGCAGTCAGATCGGGGGGGGGCTTGGTGCCGAGAATGTCCACCAGAATCAGGCTGCCCTGTGGGGTAACACCGGCGCTCAGCTTCAGCGTGATGCCGGTTGCACAAGACTTACGAACCTGAGCAAGGAGGCTATTGGGAATCGCAACGGAAAATCCAAGCAGGAACAGAGTGAAACGAAGGAATCGGAGTCGATGGTTCATGAGAAAAAACGGTGCCTCCCGGTTAAAAGGAACGAATATCCACAGAACATACCCATGTGACCTGGGTCACAGCGGGCCTGCGGTTCCCCTCCCATAATCTTACCCGTAATGGCCAGACGATCCCTTGGAGTGGTCTTGATCGTCACGCTGCTGGGATGGTCCGTCAACCAACCAGCAATAGCGTGTTCTGGCATGCGCCCTCGGGCAGCAGCTGTGGTGCAGGCAGGAGCTTCACCTGCCTCACCTGAACCTTCCCTTACGCGCCACATCTGCTGCCCAGGCAAGAAATCGCACACACCAGTCACCCAGCCCTCCCCGTTATCCCATTGCTCGATGCGACCGACTGCGGACCATCGCTGCTGCACGGTCTCGCGGGATCCGCAAGGCATGCCTTCGCAGCGTATTTCCTTAAACCCACCGGTGTCCAAAATATTTATTCTGATCCCTGATGCGATTTACGCCCGGACTGATAGCGCTGCCAGAACTCCTTTTTCGACAATTCTTTCCTCTCCATACTCAATCTCTTCGCTACACGCTGTTCTGCGCAACTGAAACTTTTCTTCCCTGTTCAAGGATCTCTCCTTCGTGTGTCCGCGTGGGACGCGCATCCCACTTTACGATCGATGGAAGTAAATCAAAACTTTGAGGTGAAAAATGAAATTCCGCATGATCGCAGTCATTCTAGCTTTCGCGATGGCCGCATGGCTCCCTGTGGCCGCTCAACAAGCTCCTAGCCAATCCACGCCGCAGCCCCCTGCTCCGCAGGATTCCGGCAAAGATGCGGCCAAGCACTCCTGCTGCTGCTCGCATGAAAACCACGACGCAGACGGCGCCAGTGCCGCGAATCACGATGACCACGCAGCATCCTGCTGCCAGGTAAAGGATGGCAAAGAGATGTCTTGCTGTTCCAAAGATAGCAAGAACACCAAGAAGGCCATGACCTGCTGCAAAGACAAAGACGCCAAGCTATGCGCAGCGAAGGACGGTAAGCAGTGCTGCGACGCAAAAGCGGGGAAATCCTGCTGCGCGAAAGACGCTACTGCCAGCAATAGCAAGACCGGGAAGGACTGCTGCACAGGAAAAGAGGAAGCCTGCTGCAGGCATGTAGTCGCCTAAGCAACGAGCACGAGAAACAGGATGGGCCGCGACGCGTTGTCCGCGGCCCATTTTTGATTTAACGTCGCCAGCGCCTTGGCGTTCAGATTTTCAGGCCCAGCACACGCACCAGCTTTTCTTCCAGCCGTTTCAGTTCCAACTCACGAGCATGCTCCTCGCGAGTCCGATCGTTTAAGGCGTCTTTCAACAGTTGCAGGTTCCTGCGCAATTCCATCTGTTTCAGAGCGAGCTGTCGCAAGGATTTGAGCGCCTGCTTCTGTTCCGGGTCCAGTTCGCGGGGTTCTCGATCCAAAACGCAGATCGTCCCCAGCGCAAATCCATCATCGTTGATCAGCGGCGCGCCGGCATAGAAGCGGATGTGTGGCTCGCCAAGAACCATGGGATTCTCGCGAAAACGGGCATCCTGCAGAGTGTCCGGAACAATGAACAGGTCCTGCTGCTGAATCGCGTGCGCGCAGATGGACATCTCCAGCGGGGTTTCGCGAATCTGTACGCCGACGGCGGACTTGAACCACTGGCGATGATCGTCGAGCAAAGACAACAGGGCGATGGGTGTCTTGCAGATGTAGGAAGCGAGGATCACCAAATCGTCGAAGGATTCCTCGGGGTCGGTGTCGAGGATCGCATAGCGGTCCAGCGCGGCAAGTCGCGCTGCTTCTGCGGACAGAGTCGGCGAATTCATAGCCACCTCCACGGCCGTACCCAGAGGAAGGAAAAGTCCGGAGGGCATCATACTCCACTGGAAGCTTCGCGCACAGCGCGAGCCGGGGAACAGCGGCTGCACCAATTTTCTTCCACTGTATTAGACTGGCCTCTACTTTGGGGAGGGACCATGTATTCCGTGCGAAGAACAGTGGGATTGTTTTTGATTGCGGCGATGTGTTCGTTTGTGGCCGTGGCTGAACCTCAGAAGAGCGCGTCTCCAGCGGTTACAGGCCGGGAACTGCAGCGCCGCAGTTTTGCGCTGAATTTTCTTCGGGCCCTGAACAATGCGGAACAGGATTACAAAAAGAAGCATGCGACGTTTGGCAACTGGGACGCGCTGTTCGCGGAAGGCTACTTTACCGAAACCGGAACGAAGTGGGGCTCCTCCGATTTCCCGACGGTCACCCAGGCAATGTACAGCCGGGCGACGGAAGTAGTGCCCGGCTGGAAATTGCGGCTGACGATTTCCAATGGCGGAAAATCCTACGATGCACTGGTGGAAGATGCCACCGACGCCAAATGCGGTTATGCGGGTGTAACCGACGAGCGAGGCATGATCCGGGAAAGCGAGTTCATCAGCTGCAAGATGTAAGGAACCGGGACGAGTAAGTGGTAAAGGAATTTAGTGTGCTGAAGAAGAGGTGTAGGCAGTTTCTGACGCCCGCCGCATTGGCAACACGGAAAAATATTTGTGGCGGCAAGGTTCACAGCGATACGAAGGTATCCCCAGCAATCCCCAAACTGGCGCAAACGACGAATCCACGTACTCGGGCGAAATGCGCTGCAATTCCATGTTTCCGCAATGCGGACAGTGCGCGTGGAGTGTGTCGTTGAGAGGCATCAGGCGGGCGTGAAAGCGCGCGTGGCATTCGCGACACCGCCACGGAAGAATCCCCAGCGCACTCACGAGGTAATCCGCCAAAGACTGGCGACGCGATCGTCGCGCGCCGTTTTGTTTACAGATGGGGCAGATCATCTGCTTTCTGGGGCTCCTGGGCGCACTCAGAATAGGCGAAAGTTTCTCGGCAGGCAAGCGCAAAGAAGATACTGTTCTTTAGGTACAATAGTCCTTGGGGGATTCGGTATGACGAATTATACGGACGAACACGCAAAAGCGGGCATCGACGCCAAATTGCCGCCATTAGAGACCTGGCCCAACCAGTTCCCGGGATACGTCATCACCACGCGCTTTCCCGAATATTCGTCGGTTTGTCCCAAGACCGGGCTGCCCGACTACGGCGTGATTACCATCGAATACAAACCGCGCAAGGCGTGCATTGAGCTGAAATCGCTGAAAATGTACTTGCTGGCCTACCGCAACCTGGGCATCTTCTACGAAAACGCTGTAAACAAGATGCTTCGCGACATCGTCAAGGCCACGCAACCGGAATGGTGCGTCGTGAAAGGTGAGTTCACACCTCGCGGCGGCCTGAACACTTCGATTTTTGCCCGCTGGCCGGAACGCGCCATAGGCCGGAGCAGCCGTAAACAACGGAGCACCGGGCGCTGAGCAGGATTGGACTTGTCTCGGCACAGAGTGGATAATTCGTAGGTCATCCCAGTGTGTCGATGACAACCATTTTGAGGAGGGAGAATGAGTATTTCTCCAAACGTGCCGACTCCGCAGGAGTCCTATCATTACGAAAATCTGGGGACCCCGCGGTGGATTCCGGTTCTGTTCGCAGTGTTGTTCGTGGCTCTTGGCGTGATTGCTTACGCGGGCCATGCCGTGCAAACTCGCCTGGAGCAAGAACTCTCCAAGGCCGATGAGCAGAACAAAATCCTGACCGCGCAACTTGAGCAAGCCAACGCGCGACTTGCGGATATCAAAGGGCAGGTGGAAGTCACCAGCCAGAAGGTCGGCATGACGCAGGCTGAACTGGCGGAAGCACGCAGCCGCGCGGAATCCATCCGCAAGCAGCAAGCGGCCTCGGACCAGAAACTCTCGGCGGCGATTACCGAAGCACAGAAAGAGAGTGAGGCAAAGATTGGCGCGGTTGCTACCGACGTGACCGGCGCGAAAAAAGACATCGAAGCCACGAAAACCGACCTGGAAGCAACCAAGTCCAAGCTTGATCGTGCCACCGGCGACATGGGCGTAATGAGCGGATTGATTGCGCGCAACCACGACGACTTGGAAGAACTGAAGCGCAAGGGCGACCGCAACTATTTTGAGTTCACGTTGCAGAAGTCCAAGACACCTCAGCGCGTCGGCCCCGTGCAGATGGCCTTGAACAAGACCGATCAGAAGAAGTCGCAATACACCATGACCGTTCTTGCCGACGACAAGTCTATTCAGAAAAAGGACAAGACCGCGGGCGAGCCGGTGCAGTTTTACGTGAAGGGCAGCGCGAAGCTGGCGCCTTATGAAATCGTGGTTTTTGACGTCGGAAAGAACCAGATTTCCGGATATTTGGCGACGCCGAAGGATACCAGCAGCCCCGCGGCCGCTCCGCCTCCCGCGACCAAGTAAGTTTCCGCCTCCGCAGGCAGAAAATGCGGCCTTCGCGCCGCCGAGTAAGCTCGAAAGCCCTGTTCCCGCTTCTGGAAACTGAGACGGGAACGGGGCTTTTGCGTTGTAGGGGCGCAGGCTACGATTCCTGTAGCTCATCTCTTTTGAGGTGAGGCAATCCCGATGTGAAGGCCGTCGACCCAGCTGACGGAAGGACTCCAATCATGCTCATGCGCGCCGTGCTTACACGTGCGACCACGTTTCTTTTGCTCGTCTTTGTTTTGCCGACCTGCTGCTTCGCCCAAGCTCCCTTGGAGCCCACGCAACTGCCCACGCAAACCAGCTTCTACTTGATATGGCGCGGCACACCTCAGGGTGACATTCGGCAAACGAACGCGCTGCTGAGTTTTTGGGATGACCCAGACTGCGCACCGCTGGGTTCCGCGATTGTGGATGCGCTCATGTCCGACAGCAACAAGCAGAAGGACAAGCCGGCGCCGACCCGCAACGAACTTACGGAATACGCTTCCCTGCTCGACAATCCTTTTGTGCTCGGCTACATCAGCCGCCCGGATGATCTTCCCGCGGCGAAAACACCCGCGACCGGCGCGCCCGCGTGGCAGGGCGTGTTCTTCGTTTACGATCGCACCGGTAAGGAGGCGCTGCTCTCCAAAGCCGTGCTGCGCATGCGTGGTGCCGACACCGACATTCCCAAAATTTCCGAAGTGACCGTGGCTGGCGTGCCTGCGCTGAAGATGGAACGCAAATCCAGCGTCAACTACTGGGCAGAAACCGGCAAGTTCGCCGTGAGCGCGCAGGAGAAGAGCGTCTTCGAACTCATTCTGAATCGTCTGAACGGCAAGGACAGCGGCTCTTCGGTCGCAGACTCCGCCGCGTATCGCGAAGCAAAACCGCTGTTGGCCGGTGGAATCCTGGAATTTTTCTTCCGCGTTCCAGACCTCAAGAAGCTCGTGAACGTCGATGGCACTTCTACTGCTCAGGCAAAGCAGGCCGCTACATTGGTTCAGGCTCTCAAGCTGGAGTCCATTCACTCCGTCGCAGGGCACGTTACCCTCGAGGGCGCCAAGACTCGATTGCAAGGCGCCGTTCTCGGAGAGCCGACGCAGGGCTCGCTATTCGACATTTGGTCGGACGGCCAAGCAGTGCCCGCTTCGATGAAATTGCTGTCTTCCGATACGGTTTTCTACCACGAATCACAGATCGATTTTCTGGGCATCTACACTTTGTTGAAGAATGCGCTGATGCAAAGCGGCCCGAATTCTGCGCAGTTCGTCGCTCCCCTTGAAGCCTCCGCGCAGACCCGCCTGGGCATGCCGATACCGGACGCGCTCGGGCTGACGACCGGTGAAATCGCGTCGCTGGAGAACAGCCCGACGCTCGACGACACGCAGCAGGTGCGCGTGCTTGGTATCCGCAACAAGCCAGACGCGCTGAAACTGCTGCGCACTTTGATGGGCGACCAGATCACTTCGGAGCGCAACGAAGGGAACATCACGTACGTAAAGATTTCGCTGCATGGCGGGCAGAGTTCGGCCGGCGTCGCTCAGTGGAATTTCTACCATCTTGCGATGACGCCAAACCTGCTGCTCGGCGCGTCGAAAAGCGAGCCCCTTCACGCTTTGCTGACTCCGCCTGCCGGCAATGCCGATCCCGCGCCGCCAAAGGATTTTCTGGCTGCCAGAAGCCGATTCCCCCAGAAGGTGAACGGCTTTTCTTATTTCGACGTTCAAAAAGTGGATTGGCCTGGAATGAAAGCACGCTGGCAGGCGGAAGCGAAGAAAGCCGCCGCCAATGCCAAGACTCCCGATGCCGCGGCATCGCAAAAGAAGCTTTCCGACGCGCTAGACACAATGAATCCACAGGTCTTTCCGCGCCACTTGCACACCATGATCGGCGCGTCATGGAAAGATGAGAAGGGCGTGCACTTCGACGAGTGGGTGGACTGACGCCTCCGCTATGAAACCTTCATGGGCCTGCAAATTCGCGTTGTGCGCCGGCCTTGCGTTGCTCATTTCCGCAGCCTGCAGTGTGGCGCAAGAAGTTCCCGTGCGCGAAGGACAGGCCATCAAGGTGAACGTCGATCGCGTGAACGTGGGCGTGATCGTCACGGACGGAAAGGGGAATTTCGTCCCGGGCCTGAAACGCAATGAGTTTCACGTTTTTGACAATGGCGCGGAGCAGCCGATCTCTGAGTTTGCTCCGGTGGAAGAACCCGGACAGATTTTTCTGACTCGTGGAAGCGGGTCCGGCTGTCTACTTTTTGCAGGACACGCATCTTTTTGCTGCCGAAACATTTTTGAATGGGCTATCGGCGGGAGATCGCGTGGCTATCGGCCGCTATGCCGAGGCGCCCGTGGTAGTGCTGGATTTCACGGCGGAAAAGCGCGTGGCGCAGGCGGCGCTCACCGGCATCCGCTTCAATCTGGGATTCGGCCAGTTGAACCTTTCCTCCAGCTTGAACACGGTGCAGGATTGGCTGGCCGGCGTTGCGGGGAAGAAAACGATTGCGCTGCTTTCTACCGGTGTAGACACCTCTCCGCAAGAAGCCATCAACGCGATTCAGGCTCGACTGCAGACCAGCGACGTGCGAATTCTGGCAGTCTCCCTCAGCGGTCCAATGCGCAATGGGAAGGCAGGCAACAAAAAGCAGATGCAGCAGACGCAGCAGGTATTCGAACAAGCGGACGCTCGCCTGCGCGCTTTAGCCGAGGCTACGGGAGGCCGCGCGTACTTTCCGCAGAATGCCAAGGAGTTTGCGGCCATTTACAGGCAGATGGCGCAACTCATCCGCAATGAGTACAGCTTGTCCTTTGCGCCGCCCCAAGCCGACGGCGCCGTGCACAGTATCGAAGTGAAAGTGGATTTACCGGGCGAGGCGTCGAAAAACAAGCAACCGGCTTATCGTGTGGATCACCGCAAAGCCTACGTCGCGCCGAAGCCCACCGCGCCACAATAAACGCGTCTACTCAAATTCCTTCATGGTGCGCGCCATTTCACGCAAACGCGCATCTACTTTGCCGAAGACCGTGCCCGGCTCAAATCCCAATTCGCCGTTGCGTTGTCCCGCGGACACTCCCGTCAGCAGTTCAATTCCCTGCTCCACGCGAGCGACCGGCCAGATATGAAACTTGCCCGCGGCCACGGCGTCAATCACATCTTCGCGCAGCATCAGATCTTCGACATTTTCCGCCGGAATCAGCACGCCCTGCGTGCCGGTGAGTCCGTCAGATGCGGCAAACGTCGAAAAATCCCTCGATCTTTTCGTTGACGCCGCCGATCGGCTGAATATCGCCCTGCTGATTGACCGAGCCGGTGACGGCAATGTCCTGGCGCATAGGCAAGTCCGGAAAGCGCGGAAAGCAGCGCGTAAATCTCCGTGGAGCTGGCGCTGTCGCCATCGACGCCGGTGTAGGACTGCTCAAAGCAAATGCTGGCGGCCAAGCGAGAGCGGCTTATCCTGCGCGAAGATGCTGCGCAGGTATCCGGCGATAATCTGCATGCCCTTGTCGTGGAAGCGGCCGCTCAGATTGGCTTCGCGCTCGATATTGATCAGGCCCGATTTGCCCAGCGCCGCGGACGCGGTGATGCGCACCGGCTTGCCGAAAGCGTAGCCGCCGATTTCCAGAACGCTCAGGCCGTTGACCTGGCCGATGCGTGCAGCCGTGCGTGTCCATCAGCAGCGTGCCTTCTTCGATCATTTCGCGAATCTTGCGTTTCGATCAGGTTGTGGCGCTCGATTTTCGCATGCGAGGCGCGCGCACATGCGCGGCGCGCACCACGATTCTCCCCGGCTGCGCGCGGCAGCGTAGCAGGCCTCGCGCGCCAGGTCGGCAAGATCCGAAAACCGCGCGGTGACTTTATTGCGGCGGCCGGCCAGGCGCACGCCGTACTCCATCATGGCGGCGACGGCGGTGCGATCGAATGGGCAGAGCTTTTCGTCTTCGCAGAGCTTGCGCAGTCGCCCGCGTATTCTGGCGGATGACGTCGTCGCTCATCTCCATCTCTTCGTCGAATTCGACGCGCACCTTGAAAATTTTGCTGAAACTCTTCCTCGTACTCGTAGAGCAGTTCGTACAGGTCGCGATCGCCGATCAGGATGACTTTCACGTTGAGGTCGATCGGCTCGGGCTTGAGCGCCGAGGTGCCGAACGGAAAAAACATTTCCAGCGGCTGAATTTCCAGCTTGGCGTGATTCAGCGTGCGCTTCAGAGTGCGCCAGACGCCGGGCTCGGTCAGCGCGTCGAGCGCATACATGATCAGGAAACCGCCATCGGCGCGCAGAATCGAGCCGGCGCGCAAATCCATGAAGTCGGAAGTCCAGCCGCCGCGCGAATCGTAGCTGCGCTGGATGGTGCCGAACAGATTCGCGTAGCGTCGGCGTGGTCTCGAAAATCACCGGCGAAGAGTCGTCGCTGTTGTGCGCCAGCAGCACGTTCACGCCGTAGACGCGGAACGGATCGCGCTCCGGCGCCCGGCTGCTTCGGCAGGCTCTCCGGGAGGCTGCCTGCCGGCTGTTCCTCTTCGCCTTCGCGCTCCTTGAAAGGATCGAGATTATCGAGAATGCTGTGGCGCACTTCTTCCAGATACTCGGACACGCCTGTGGCCGGGATATTTTTCCTTCAATTCCTCGATGAAGCCATCCACCAGAACGGAGGCGGCTTCCTGCTCGAGGTAGCTCAGCTCGCTGGCCAGTTCGCGCGAAAGCGTCAGCGTCTTGCGATAGACGACCGTGAACTCCTGGCGGAACTGTTCGTACTTGCGCTCAATATCCTCGGCGACAACCGTTTCGAGCTTGCCCTCGTGCACCATCTTGGAGATATCCTCGATGGGCACCATCTGCCCTTCGAGCACCGGGAAAATTTCCGGCAACGCCACCGCGCCCACCTGCATGTGGCCCAGCGCAAACTGCTCGCGCGCGATGCGTCGCGTGAAATCGTCCATCAATTCTTTTTCGCGAACGGTAAAACGATCAACGATGCGCCCTTTCTGCCGCTGGAAGGGTTCGCCCTCGAACACCTGCGGAATGCGCCGTCGCAGGAATTCGATGCCGGCCTGCATGTCTTTCTTGAACACGTTGGCCTGGCCGCGCGGCAGCGTGAGCAGGCGCGGACGGTCGAGTATTCTTGAAATTGTTGACGTAGCAGCGATCGAGAGACGGCTTGGTCTCCGGATGAAGCTGTTCGATCATGTGCGCGATCGTGCCGCCGCGGCTGGTGCCGGCCAAGCCGCAAACAAACACGTTGTAGCCGGGCGCGGACAGCTCGACGCCCATCTTCAAGGCGCGCAGCGCGCGCTCCTGGCCCACGAAGCCTTCGCGGCGCGGCGCCTGCGCGGTGGTCTCGAAGGGGATGCGAGAAAGTTCGCAGCGCCAGCGCAACTTGCGCGCGGCGAGCTCGCTGACCTTCTTTTCGGTCTTTTGGTCAATCACACTCATTCGACGGCGTACTCTAGCATAGAGAGATGTTCCGTGCCCCTAATTCGGCTCATCGGTAGCACAACCAGTTACGCGGTGTCCCTTTCGAGACGTTCGCGATGCTCCATGTACACGCGAAACACGCCCAACGCCGCCGCGACAATAGTCGGGCCGGCAACCAGTCCCAGCAAGCCGAAGGCATCCAGCCCGCCGAGAATGCTGATGAACAGCAGCAAATCGTTCAGCCGGGTGCGATTGCGCAAAAGCAATGGACGAATAATATTATCCGCCACTCCCGCTACTCCGCCACAGATCGCCGCAACAACGATAGCTTTTCCCCAATGCCCGCTAACCACCAGCCAAATGATGGCCGGAAACCAGATCAGCGCCGAACCCACCACCGGCACGATGGAAAAGAACGCGATCAATACACCCATGAACACGGGAGCCGGCAAGCCAGTCAACGCAAAGGCAATGCCGCCCAGAGTCCCTTGAATTGCCGCGATCAGCAGCGCAACCGCAACGCTTGCGAAAATCAGATCGCGCGATTCCCCCAGCATGCTCTCCTGGATCTCTGGATCGAACGGAATCATGTGGCGAGCCGCGCGCAGAATCGCCTTACCGTCACGAAATATGAAGAACAGCGCGAACAACACGATGAACAGGTTCACAAAAAACGAAAAAAGATTCTTGAGCATAGCGCCCAGGCTCGAAGCCAGATACGACGCCATTCTTTCGGCCGCTTGGCGCAACGGCCCCATCAGATCAATATTCTGCAGCGAGTCTGGCAGGCGGGCTTTCAGCCAGTCGATGAAATGAGTGGGCAGAGCGGCTGCGCCTCCGTTGAGCATGCCCTGGATTTTCGCTGAGCCGTCGATGGCTTCCTTGGAAGCGTAGAGCAGAACCAACAACACGGGAATGATCAGCAACAGAGTCACACCCAGCGTGCTCAGCAGCGCCGCATACGTCGGACGCATGTGCTTCTCCACCCGCAGGTAAAGCGGGTAG
This sequence comes from Candidatus Acidiferrales bacterium, assembly GCA_963748365.1. Lineage (GTDB taxonomy): Bacteria > Acidobacteriota > Terriglobia > Acidiferrales > UBA7541 > Acidiferrum. The sequence continues at coordinate 374,400 of CAVVJG010000006.1, read as the reverse complement.
AAAAAAATGGCCATGACCGCCGACCAGGCCAGCGGCCGAATGAACGGCGCGACGATTACAAACACCAGATAGCCGAGCAGAATCAGCACGCCATAAGACAGTACCGTTGTCAGGCGGTCACTCGTCGTAGGGTTTCGGTTGGTTTGCGTCATTCGCGTTATATAATTCACCCTGTTTCGCTGACATCGGGATAAAGCCCAGCCCGCATGTTGTCAGGTCATCCGCGCCAGAGGAAGCCAAAACGGCATGCCATCACGAACTATTCCGTTCACGTCCGCGCAGGCTCGTCTTCTTGCTGTACTTGCTTTAATCAATTTTGTCAACTTCGCGGATCGCCAGGTCCTCAATCCGTTGCTTCCGCTGCTGCGGCTGCATTTTGGAGTGACCGACGCGCAACTGGGTTCGCTATCCACCGGACTTCTGGTGGTACTTGCGCTTGCCAGCATTCCGTCTGGACTTCTAGCCGACCGTTTCAGCCAGCGAAAAATCATCGCTGCCGGAGTTCTCTTTTGGAGCGTCGCCTCGATGGCCAGCGGCCTCGCTCCCACTTTCCTGTTGTTGTTTGTCGCGCGCGCCATGGTCGGTGTAGGCGAAGCGGCCTACGCCCCTGCCGCGCAAGCCATGATTTCAGACTCCTTCCCCGGCGAGAATCGTGCACTCGCGCAAGCCATCTTTGCTTCCGGAATGCTTCTTGGCGGCGCTGCCGGAGTCGCGCTCGGCGGCATCATGGGCGAACAACATAGCTGGCAACGTGCCTTTATTATTGTGGGCGCCCTCGGCATCCTTCCCGGGCTTCTCGCCTTGAAGCTGAAGGAGCCGCCGCGCCGCCCGCGCTCAGAGGTCGTGGCCCTGCGCGAGCTTCTCAGTGTGCCCGCTTACGTGGCCATGATTGCAGCAGGCACCTGCATCACTTTTTCCAGCGTTTCGCTGGTGGCGTGGGGTTACGACTACGCACGCAGTTACAAGGACCTCAGTACGAAAGAGGCGGCGATCTTTCTATCCGTCATCCCGCTGCTTGCCCTGGTTCCAGGAGCTCTCACCGGCGGGTACTTTGCGGACCGCCTGCGCAAGCGCTATCCCTGGGGACGCTTGATCGTGATCGCCAGCGGATTTTTGATCGCTGCGCCGTTTCTGCTTCTGGCGATCCAGGCTGAGGAGAAGTGGATATTCCTGGGAGGGTTCTTCGTCGCATGCTTCTTCATGTCGTGGTATCACGGCCCAGTCACGGCAGTGATTCATGATCTGACTCCGCAGCGTGCCCACGCCACCGCCATCGGTGTCTACATGTTTGCCACGCAACTTCTTGGCGCGCTTGGCCCGCAACTAATTGGCAGGATTTCCGATATGAGCGACTTGCAGGTGGGCATGCAGGCCGCAACCGCCGTGATGGTGGCGGGCGCGCTGCTTTTTCTTCTGGTGGTTTACTTCATCCGGCGCGATGGGTTGCATCATCCCATCCTCGCCACTTTCCGTGCCGAGGATGAAGTCGCGCACTAATCTTCGCGCTATTGCAATTTTGTAAGGGCACGCTGTCTACGTTGGAACTTCTTCGGACTGCGGATCTACTTGATTCCGAGCCGCTCGATCAAGCGCATCACTTCGTCGTACGGAACATTATACAGCGGGCGCACATCTTCTTCTTCCAGCCGTTCGCGAAGGTATTCCGCCGCTACATAGCTCGCTTCGCGGTCCGTCAAATCCCTGCCCGACTTTTGCCGGAATTCAACAAACGCCATATGCGCCAGGCCCACAATATGGCCTTCGCCATCCACGACGAGTTTGGCGTCGATGGTATCGCTGTGCCGCGTGGCGATGGCGTTCCAGATGTGCGAGAAGCTGCAACTAAAGACGTGGCCGGTGAGTTTGGAGGTCACATCGAAAGGGCCGATGAACTGGTTCATGGCGCCGGAATTGGCAAGCACTGGCAGTGAAGGCACGGGATTCCTCGTTTCAGGCAAAATCGAACACAGTTAGTGTCCAATCCCTGCGCTTACCTGTCAATGCCGCTCAATCGTCACTCAGTCGTCAACGCGGAGTTCGCCAGACAAAAAGCGGGGCGCAGAATCTCTGCGCCCCAGTGCCCCTTGCTAGGAGGTGCCTTCTACCGTGCGGCGCCGGCTGGCACTTCCGCCTGGGTATAAGAGCGGACCGCTGCGCCCACACCGCTGCCTGGCGCGTGACTGTGTCCTTGATCGACAAGCACTTTGTCGAGCGCCGCCAGCAGTTGCAGCACAAACTGCTTCTGGCTGCAGAAACCCATCAGGCCCAGCCGCCAGATTTGTCCTTTGGTTGCGCCGATGCCGCCGGCGATCTCGATGTTGAACTCGTCCAGCAGTTGATTACGCACCTTCAGGTCGTCAACGCCAGCGGGTATCTTTACGGCCGTCACTGTCGGCAAGCGATCTTCGGGCTTTTCCACGAACATCTTCAAGCCCATGGCTTCTACGCCAGCAATCAATGCGTGCTGGTTCTGCTTGTGGCGTTCCCAGCGAGGCTCCAATCCCTCTTCTTGCACGATGCGCAATGCTTCGCGCAGCGCGTAGATCAGCGATATTGGCGGAGTGTGGTGATACAGCCGCTCCTTGCCCCAGTAATTCATCGCCGTAGAAAGATCGAAATACCAGCTCTGCACCTTGGTCTTACGCGTCCGAAATACTTCTTCCGCGCGCGCGCTTACCGTGATGGGCGACATGCCCGGAGGCGCGCTGATGGCTTTCTGAGAGCCGCTGAAGCAGATATCGATTTTTTCCTGGTCCACTCGCAAGGGAATGCCGGCCAGTGTGGCAACCGCGTCGACCACCAGCAAAGCGCCGCACTCATCCGCGACTTTGCGGAAAGGATCGATCTGCGTGATCACGCCCGAAGAGGTTTCGCCGTGCGCTAGGCCGATCATCTTGATCTTGCGGCCTTTTGCCACTTTGCGCACGTCTTCCGGGTCCACCGGTTTACCGTAAGGCGCTTCCACCAGATGAATCTTGGCGGGGGTGTGCTGCGCGATGACGTGCATGCGCTGAGAAAACAACCATTCACACAGCAGATGGCTTCGTCGCCCGGTTCCAGCGAGTTCAACACCGAAGCTTCGATGCCTCCGGAACCTGACGCCGACAACGGAAACGTGATGCGGTTCTCGGTCTGAAAAACGTAACGCAGTAATTCCTGTGTTTCCTCCATGCACCCGCGGAACCATGGGTCCAGGTGTCCAACCAGCGGTGTCGCGAGCGCGCGATACACCCGAGGGTCAATCGAGCAAGGTCCGGGAGTCATCATTAAACGTGGAGGAGGATTCAATTCGCAAATGGGCTTGGTCATAAGGTTTACCCCTTTAAGAACCGTCAATGAACCGTCTTGTGGAGCGTTCAGGAGACGGCCCGCGGCTCGTGCTTCAGGAAGGGCACAGGAACACCACGGGAATACCAGTCTCCTCCACGGCAGACCCGGGTGCAACGGTCAAATTGGCTGGCAGGCGTCTCAGTTACGGTCCAACGACGCAGTCTTGAGTCTTCGCATCGCGAAGCAAGTCACTTCAGTTCGGTGTTTATTAGATTGGCAAGGCGAGCTCCGGCGAGGGCGACGCGTTGCTGCGCCACCTTCTTCGCGGCCTTTTTGTTGGGAACTAGTCAGTTTAAATGGGCCCAGGCCGGGTCCGATGGGGCTGACATACACATTCTGTTGGGCGTCTTGAAAGCTCTCTGCCGCCCAATCCGCTTCCCCGCTCTTGGACGCAAGGGCCGGGTCCGGCACAGGCAGCTTCTTTGCGGCGCTGATCGCGCTCTTCGGCTGGTTACTGGTACCGAGCGCATCATCCCAAAACGCGTGAAGTTCCGTTGGGCATCCAGAGCAACTCAACTTCACCAGGTTTCCGCCCGCGTCACCCCCGGGGTTGCTGGCGTCTACTCGCGTTGAGCCGTGCAGTGGCTGATGAATGTCTCCCACAAGGTGCAGCAACCAGGACAGATCATATGACTTCAGAGGATCGCTGGCATTGGAGGCCAGCACGCCGCGGAACAATGCGATGCGATCTTGCGCGTTCGGAGCGGGAATCGGCGGGAGTGTGGTCGCATCAGTGGCGAAGGGCTTATCCACAAAATGCCAGTATTTGTGCATCAGCTTGTCGTCGTAGCCCGTATTGCGAGTGGGATCCGGGCTTCCGTCGGGCCGGTTTCCATTGTCACTTCCGTCCATGGTGTAAGTTGCGTCCTTTTTGATCTGATCCGCCCACGTCGCGGCGATCCTGAAAATCATCATGTCTTTGTCCGCGGACGAGGTGCCCGCCGGCAGCGTAGCCAGCCAGTCGCTGTACTTGGGATTCAGTTTCAACAGGGCGTTCGCGCGGTCGCGAGCGGTCGGCGTCAGTTTCTTATAGGCCACATAAGCCACCATCATGTGTCCTTCGTTGTCCCATGCGTAGCCAGAGGCGGCCATGCCAAGGCATAGCAAGATGGAGAGCCCTAAAACGACTAATTTTCTTGTCATCGGCGATTCCCCAAGGTCTGACTTTGGACGTGCGGCTAGGCTAGTGCCGTTTCATGAATAGTGCGTCAATCCACGGATTCGTTTCAGTAGCGATCGAGTTTCGTTTATTTTACCTGTTGGGGTCGCCATTCCCGCGAAATGGCGTCAGGTTGGTGTCCGGCTATGACGCCGAGGCTGAGTCCAGCGCTTGGCCCTCGGCCAGAACCTTATCCGGCACATTGCGCAATTCGCGAACAAAGCCGAGCCACGAGAGCGCCTTCAATCCGTAATAAGTGACGTCCACTTCCCACCAGTAGAAGCCTTGGCGAGCGCTGGCCATGTAGTAATGGTGATTGTTGTGCCAGCCTTCGCCCAGCGTCACCAGCGCCAAGAGCCAGTTGTTTTTGCTCGTATCGGTGGTCGGAAAGCGGCGATTGCCGAAAATGTGCGAAAGCGAATTGATGGTAAAGGTGCCGTGCCAAAGCAAAACTGTGCTGAGGCAGAATCCCCAGGCAAACAAGCCCCAGCCTCCGATCAGAAACATGGCTACACCCAGCGTCGACACGGGTACCAGATAATATTTGTCCAGCCAGCGCAACTCCGGGTATTTCGCGAAGTCGCCAATGTAATCAAAGCGCGTCTCGTTGTATTGGTCCGACAGAATCCAGCCCACGTGTGACCACCAGAATCCAAACAGTGTGGGCGAGTGCAGGTCTTCTTCCTGATCGGAGTAGCGATGATGGTGGCGATGATGCGCCGCCCACCACAGCACACCCTTCTGCGAGGACGACATGGCCAGAAATGCAATCACAAACTGGAACCACCGGCTGGTCTTGAAGGAACGATGCGAAAAATAGCGGTGGTAACCGGCGGTCACAAAGAACATGCGTATTTCATAACAAAGAACGCAGGCAAGCACGTAAGACCACTTGAACTGCACGAACAGCACACTAAGCGCGGCAAGATGAAACAGCGCAAAAGGTAAGGAAGAAATTAGTCCGATGCGTGCCCCATTGGGCAGAGGTATCGATAAGGGTCGAGCAACAGAGGCCATGCAGCTCCACTCCCACGCGGTTCGATCACAGGTAAGTACGTGGTCACGCGCAAGAGTCGAGCGTACTCAGCGTCAGAAAACCACTCCATTGAGTTTACGGGCGCCGGTTGCAGCGGTCAAGCCGACGCAAAAGTTGCTTTTTCTGAAATAACACGGGCACGGCATTGTTGCACCAGAGTTCGACTAGTCGCGCGGATTGTTCGAGGGGCTTGCGCTACCCTAAAGACTCGCCTCGCCCTCAGGCGTTATCAAAATCTTGTTGCCAGTTTTTTGGCTGAAAATCACGTATGACCCCGGCTGCGTTGCTGCCAGTTGCTGGACTCGCGCCTTGGCCTCCTCCAGGGTTTGCGCCGCTTCCATCCAGAGCGGAGCGCCGTCTTTGAGTACTCGCAGAATGTCGAACGGTGGCACCATAAAGTCCCAGGTCTCCTGACCAGCTACCTCAAATCAATCTCGCCATTGAACTGCTGGATGGTCTGATAGCACTCGCAAGCAGTCGCTTCCAGGTTCTTGCGGTTCAGAATCCGCACCGTCCCTCGTGTGTAGTCGATGATTTCTTTCCGTTGCAGGCTCGCGGCAGCCACGCTGACACTGGGCCGGTCGGTGCCCAGCATGGTGGCAAGAAAGTCGTGCGTGATGGCCACAACTCCGTCATCCACACGATCCTGGGCCATCAACAACCACCGCGCCAGCCGCCGTTCGATGTCATGCAAACGGTTGCAAGCGGCGGTTTGCGAAATCTGCATGGCCAGTACCACGGAATAGCGGCCCAGCGAAGCTTGCAGCTGAGGCGAAGAACGCAGTGCTTGCCGAAACGCATTGGCTTTGATCTTGAAACCGTCTCCCGCGATCTGCACCACCTCGCGCACCGGGCTGCGCGTCAATCCGAACACGGCGGGAACGCCGGCAAACCCTTCCCTTCCCAGAACGGCGACCTCTACGGTCTTGCCGTCTTCCATGACAATCACAAGAGAAATCAACCCGCGATTCGGGAAATAAAGGTAATCGATTTTGCGATTCGGTTCGTAGAGAGAGCGGTGATGAGGCAGCGGCAAATACTCCAGATGCGGCCGAATCGCACGAAATTCACTATCGGGAAGCGCTAGCAAAATTCGGTTGCAAACAGGCTTTCCCTGAGGGCTGGTGCGTTCGCCTTCGCGAACGACTCTGAGGTTTCTCTTGAGCATGCCGATCCTTCGCTACGAATTTGAACAGGGATATGCAGAACTGAAACCGCCGCCCCCCCTCACCCACCAACTGAGTTTTATGTATATATACCCACTCTGGTGTATTTACCAGACACCTTCAGCATATGTAGGTCACCCGACACAGTATTCCGCCGATGGAAAAAGCAGCTTGCCTTGACGCAACCAGCCGAGCGCTGGTCGGTTCCTTGCCGTAGAACATAGGAAGCTACAAGAGGGTTGTGTTATCGTGCGAGGGAACGAAACTGGCAAGGAAGGCAAACACAAATGGCCGAACGCCCGGTACTGGTTGGCTTGATTCCTCAAGTGGTGGTGCTGGATCCCGGCGATCAGGTCAGCTGGATTTCCGATGCCGGCAATCTGCGCGTGGAGTTCGACCCCAACCGCTCTCCCTTTACTTCCAACATTTTTCAAGCGCCCGCTGGCATGCGATTGCTTAGTGGTCCGCCCGTGGCCGGAACCAAGCCTGGCACCTACAAATACCGGCTGTGGTTGAATGACCAGATGGTGGGACGAGGAGAAGTGATTCTTCGCGACAGGTAGTGCCGGAGGCGCACCGGGTTGGCGTGAGCGCCTCCGCTACAACTCTGATTAAGCAGACGCACCCGAGGTGCCCAAGCCCTGCAACATCTTCTGCAACGCGCTGGCATCGGGCACTTGCCCGTTCGGCGAAAGCTTGTCCACCAGGTGAGGCAATAAGCTGCTCATCATTCCTGCTCAGCTGGCTCGGATCCAAACCCGCCTGCTGCGCGGCCTGCTGTAAGGCCCCACCATGCAACACATTCTGCAACTGGCTGGCGGACACCGGAAGGTTCTGGCCGGTGCCAATCCACGAGCTGACGATACTTCCCAATCCACCCTGCTGGAACATGTTCTGCAAACCGGCGATCCGCCAACCTGCGGACTGTTGATTACGCCATAATTGCCGTCAGCGCCGAGGCGTGCTGCCTTGTTGGGCTCCACTGCTTCCCGCCATGGCCAGTACTTCGTCCATCAGTCCCATAGGTTCTCCTTTATTCTTTCAAGTCTCCGACCAAAAAGGAGAGAGCGGCCGGGCGGTAAACGACCGCTCCCTCTCTAAATACCCTCTTACTTCTGCTTCGCGATAATCATATCCTTGATCTTGTCGTAGGTCGCTTGCGGAATGACCTTCTTCTTTACCAGGTCGGTCTTCTTGGCATATGGCCGTCCGTCGATGATCTTCTGGGAATATGCTGCACCAATACCCGGCAGGGCGTCGAGCTGGTCCTTCGTGGCGCTATTAATATCCACCAGGTCGCTGGCGGCAGTAGCTGCCGTGGGCGTGGTGCTCTTCTGAGTTTTGGGTGCGACACAGCGACGCCCACACAGAGCATTACAACCAACGCAGCGAGCAGAATGCGACTGGCATTTCTCTTCATTTTCCGATTCTCCTTAGATTGACGAGCTGAGGTCCCTTACCACTATTCCTTTGCGCCGCGCGATATCCGGCCTTCTGGGCATCCGCTTCCGTCATGTACTTTCCCTGCTTCGTCTTGCCGTAATACCGGGTTCCGGCTTGTGATAGATCCCAGAGTCCGTGTTGACCCAGACCATTCCGTTGCTATTCGCCGGTGGTGTCTGTTGTGCTGGCTGCTGGCTTGGACGCTGGTGCGGCGGCAGGCGTGGTCGCCGGAGTCGTTGTCTGCGGTCTTGGTTACAGGTGCTGTCGCAGCCTTGGTGGCGGAAGTGGCAGATCCCGCAGCAGTCGTACCTGCTGCAGCCGTGTTCCCCGCAGCGGTGCCGCTGGCTGCAGTTGCATCCGCAGCGGCCTTCTTCGACTTAGATTTCGTGGTGGAGGCCGTGTCGCTCGCCGTTGTCGTAGCATCGGCAGTGTCGGCCTTCTTGGACTTCGTCGACTTTTTGGCGGTCGAAGTATCGCTGGACGCTGCCGTCGAGTCAGCAGCTGCATCCGCTGCCTTGGTTTTGGACTTTGATTTCGACTTCGACGTGCTTGCATCGCGGCGGAGGTCGTCGAATCCGTGGTCGCATCCGCGGTCTTGGTCTTGGATTTTGACTTCGACTTTGATATTGCGCCACTGTCGCCGTCTGGTCTGGCCGCATCCGTACTCTTCGTTTTCGATTTCGAGCTCGACTTGGTGGTTCCGCGCTCGAATCCGTGTCGTGGAAGTCATCGCCGCCTTTGTCTTCGACTTGGATTTAACTTCGATTTCGGCTTTGCGGTGCTGGTATCCGCCTGTCTGATCCGTAGTCGTCTGTTGTCCCACAGCCACCCGCACAGAGACACTTCCGGCCACGAGCGAGGAGATACACAACAGACTCAAAAATAGAGGTTTGCGACAACGAATCATTTCGAGTGTTCCTTTCACCGAGGCACCTCTGGTCTCTCAACTGGCACACAGGCGGGGTGTGCTTCAGGGTGGGAGTGAAGACCACGAACAAGTGCCTTGCGCGTATTCCGCTGGGAATGGGCGAATAATGTAGTAGAAGTACTGCGAAGTCAAGACGGATTGAAGGCAGCGAGCCTGCCAGTTCTGGGACTCGGTGAAGGGTTAGTCGCCTGCGGGTTGCACGCGGGCGAACTCCACCGCTTCGGCAAGTCCCCTGCGAACCGGGCCCAGCACAAAGGCCGGCACATCACGTTCGGGTTCCAAGGAGAGATTAGCTGCTTTGCGCGGGAATTCATTGCGCCGGTCGAGTTGTAAACCCGCCTCTTTCAGGAATTCCGCGGAGAATCCCAGGTCCGCCGCGCGATCCACACCCCAAAACCAGAGTTTTTCCTCGTTCCGTTGGAGGAATTTCAGCGATTCCTCCAGCTTCTTCATCGCACGGTCAAACGAAGAGGCCAAGAAATAAACTCCCAGGTTCCAGGCATGGCGGCGATATTGTGCCCGAATCCGCACACAATACTTGCCGGTCTGGTTCCTTTCGATACTGCAGCGGTAGTCATTCCGAACGCTCGAAACGCGGCCTGCCATAGGTGTTCCCTCTTGAAGATTGCGATTTGCTTAGTTTGTTCCGAAGTTCCGGCCTCCTTGAGGACGATTTGCTTCCCCGGAGAAGCGCTGCGAGGTAATAGATGAGCCGCAGACTCTGTGGACAGCCACCAAACCGGACACAAATAGGCTACTGGGCGGCGGGCCGCAGGGCAAGGGGCTGTGTCCTACTTTTTAAGCTGTTTATTATCTATAGGTTAGACCCGTTAAACTCACCGAATCCACGCATCTTCTCCGGCATCAACTTCAGCTTTCCTTCTTGCTTCATGCGCGCTTCCAACGCCGTTCGGAACGCTTCCCAAGCCAATTGCCGCTTGGATTGCAGCAGTTGGTCGGTGATGGTCTTCTTTTGCTTCTCGAAATCAGCGGGGTTGGCTTCGGTTTTTTCCACCACTTCATAAACTACCCAGTTGCTGCCGAGGTTCACAGGGGCTCCCAGCTCTCCGGCCTTCAAAGCAAACGCACCACCCAGCTGTTTTCCGCTGCCGACACCAGCGATGGAACCGGTTCGCGCCAGAGGATCAGAGGTCTTGGGCTCTAGTCCCAGCGCCTTTGGCGGCCGCGTCGAACTTTTCGCCGCTCTTCACGCGCTTCTCCAGCTCTTTGGACTTGGCGACCGTCTGCTGGACGGCCTTTTGCTCCTTCAGGTCCGCCACAATCTTCTCTTTCACTTCCTCCAGCGTGCCCTGGTGGGTGGGAATCACCTGCTTCAGCGAAAGCACGACGTAGCCGCGATCGGTACGAACCGGCAGGCTCAACTCACCGGCCCGCAGGTTCGACACCTGCTCGCGCGTCTCCTTGGAGGTTCCCAACGCCAAAATCGGGTCGTTCGGGCCGAGGGCCGCCGTCTCGGAGACGGGCAGGTGGTACTTCTGCGCAATATCGTCCAGGGACATCTTATTGGACTGGCGAATGTCCGCGGAAATCTTGTCCGCCACCATCCCAGCCTGCTGGTCGGCCTTCTGCAGCTGCAGTGGTGTCCTGATGGAATCCTTCACCTCATCAAAGGTCTTGGTGTGTGCGGTTTCTTTGTCGATCAGCTTGATGATGTGAAACCCATACTGGGTGCGCACCACGCCGGAAATCTCGCCCTTGTTCAACTCGAACGCGGCCTTCTCAAACTCCGGCACCGTCTGTCCCTGTACCAGCCAGCCCAGGTCTCCGCCTTTGGCCTTCGATCCCGGGTCTTCCGAGTATTTCTTGGCCAAGTCCTCGAAGTTCGAGCCCTTTTTCTTGGCTTGAGCCAGGATGTCCTCGGCCTGTATCTTGACCTCCGGGATTTCCGCATCCGTCTTTCCCGGTCGTCAGTAACAGAATATGTTGCGCATGGAAGCGGTTGGGCACCTGATACTGCTGAATATTCTCCTGGTAGGCGGCCTTCAGCTCGTCGTCGGTCACCTGGGTGTTCTGCCGAATCTGGGTGAGATCCACCAGGGCATAGCGCACCACACGCTTTTCGGGAATCTGGTACTTCGCTTTGTTCTGGTCGTAGTAAGTCTTGATCTCCGTCTCATCCACCACGACTTTGCCCGTCAGGTCTTCCGGCTTGATCAGCACGTAGTCCAACTTGACCTTTTCGTTTTGGTCGTGGAACTCCTGCTCGATCTCCGCCGGGCTTACGCTGATGCCATCGGTGATCAGCTTGCGAAATTTCTCCAGCACCAGGCTGTCTCGCACTTCTTCCTCAAACACCGGCACGGTCAACTGGAACCGCTGGCGCACTTCGCGGGCGTAAGCGTCCATCCCCACGAAGGTGTCGCCATTGAAGGCCGCGGGTACGTACTGCTTGATGCGGTCGGCGCGTTCCTTATCGCTAACGGTGATGCCGAGCCGCTTCGCTTCGTACTCAATTTCCTTTTGGAAGACCAACTGGCTGAGGATCTGCCGCGCATACAGCCCTTCCAATTGCGGCGGTACCTGGCTTTGTTGGCGAATCTGCGTCAGTTGCTGCTGAATGTCGGACAGCGTGACCGATTGGTCGCCGACCCGCGCCACTACGTCCGTGGCAGATTCCGCCGTGTTGCTGCCCTGTGGCACGAGGTAAAGGAGCATGCTAAGGGCAAGAATGCCGATGATGACGCCGAAAAGTATACGGACGCCGGTTTTCTGGTTTTCGAATCCGCCAGCCATTTCCTGTGTTCTCCCAATTGTTTGACCAAACTTAATATTATAGTCGATTGTGCACGAAAGCCCCAAATTCATTCGCGGTTGCGTTAGGCGTGCCAAAACAGTGACGGCCGCTCGGTTTCTGACGCGACGATCAACGCTTTGCGGGAGAGAACGCTGATTTCTCCGAATTAGTCATCCCCTCCGAGAAAGTGGTAGTTTAAACGGATGGGATGCATTGTCCCGCTCCCCAAACATGAGGAATGTGCAGTTCTCCTGAGGAAAGGCTCGTGCCGAAGTGTCGTCCGTGCGCATTATGATCGTCGAGGATTTCGCGCCCTTTCGGCAATTCATCGCCGAAACGCTGGCCACAAAGCGCGATTTGTCCGTCATCTGCGAAGTATCCGACGGACTGGAAGCGGTTCAAAAGGCCGTAGAGTTGCATCCGGATTTGATTCTGCTAGACATCGGCCTGCCGAGCCTGAACGGCATCGAAGCTGCCCGACAAATCCGTAAACTCGTCCCGGAATCGAAAATTATCTTCCTGACACAAGAATCTTCTGCTGACGCAATGCAAGCGGCTCACAAATTAGGCGCATGGGGCTACATTGTAAAACTAAACGCGGCAAGCGATCTGTTGCCAGCGCTGGAAGCCGTCATTTCGGGAAAGCACTTTTTCAGGAGCACTTAGGCAACGCGCAATTACCCACGGCTCATTGAAACGCGGGCCACGCCGCTAACTCTCGTGTACAGGAAATTTTCGGCGAGGACTGCGGTTTTCACAGTATTTGTCCTGGCAAGGAGAACAATTACTCTCTCTCTTGGCATGACAATGTTCGACGAATCGAAAGATTAATAGAACTTGTCAAGCAACCAGAGGCCGGAGAAATCCGGCCTCATCCATTTTGGGGCCGCCCACGTCCGCCCCGGATGTCTTTACCGCCTTTTTCCCCTTTCGTCAGATGCCAGGCGTCACACCAGGAGCACAGATAGGCGCGCAGCTCCTTTGGCGCATTGGCGGTGGAAATCTGGTGCGCAGCCGTGGCCAGCGCTTGCCCTTCCGTGGCGTACTTCCGCTTGCCGCTCACCGGGCATTTCGATTCGTCTTCCACCACGCGCCCTTCCGTAGATTCTTCGTGAATGACTGAATCTAATCTAGCGCGTTAGGGCTTGCTGCTCACGAATACCGCGGTAGTCAGTGCCGGAACGACCACGGTGCCACTCTGCGAGTTGGACGACGATTGGCCGACAATTGGGTCAGCGGAATGTTGCTGCACCGGGTGCAGGCGCAAAGCGCTGGAATCGGTCAGCAATCCCGTCGCGAAGGCATGTGCCGATGCCGTTGCCGAACAGATTCACCTGGCTGGCATTCACTCCCAGCGCATTGTTGGCCACCTCACCGAAATCGAAGCCTTCACCGTAGAGATAAATCTTGCTGCCGTCCAATCCATCTTTTTCCGGCGTCAGCTTCGCCAGCGCGGCTTTGATCTGCTGCATGTTCGACACGAACATGAACTCATCAGATCGAATCGAAAACCGTCGATCTTGTATTCCTTGGCGTTCAGCACCACAGCGTCAACGATCGCTTGCCCATCATTTTGTGCTCCGCTGCCGTGTCGGGGCAGCAGCTTCCGGAAAGTTGGTTGCCGTCCGCAATCAGTCGGTTGTAGTAATCGGGCACAATTTCGTCGAGCACCGCGTTGGGATTCTCGCCGATGGCGTTGGTGTGGTTGAAAACAACGTCCTCTTCACGCCATTCAGCGCGAGGTCCACCGAATAGGGAGTTAAGTGTTATATCGACGAGCGTTTCGAGCAACCAAACGCACTCCGCGACTGTGATCCTTCCCCGCTGGACTTTCCCCACCCCTTCCATCAAACTGCCCTTCGCTACATCTAACGTTCCGAGGCGGCTATGGATAATTCCGCGGAACTGAATCGTCTGGTTCGCGAGATGAATGATGGCCCGGAGGCCGGCTCAGCCGACTCCTCGGCCACGGCCCGGCTGGACCACTGGCTTACCACGCTGGTGTCGCGTGCCGGCAGTGATCTTCTGCTGGTGGAAAACGCGCCTCCTTGTATTCGCGTTCAAGGAGAACTCCGCAAAATCGAACCCGACGCGCTCGATGGCGCCGACGTGGAGGCCGCCGTCGTCCCCGCGCTTTCTGCCCACGCGTTGCGTGTCTACCGGGAATCGCTGATCGCGGATTCTTCCTACCGAATTTCCGGCGTGGGCCGGTTTCGCATCAACCTCCATCGCGAACGTGGCCGCGCGGCCGCCACCATTCGCGCCCTGCCCTCAAAGATCCCTTCCTTCCAAGATTTGCATCTGCCCGCGCCGGTGGCGAATCTGGCGCGACTGCCTCGCGGCCTGGTCTTGATCGGTGGTCCGGCGGGCTCTGGAAAATCCACCACGCTCGCCGCGTTGATCCACGAAATCAATTTGCGGGAAGCGCGTCATATCGTGATGATCGAAGACCCCATCGAATACGAGCACACGCACATTCGCAGCGTGATCGAGCAAGTGGAGATCGGAACCGATGCGCCGGATTTTCCCACTGCTCTGCGTGCTGCGCTCCGACAGGCTCCCGATGTGATCGTTGTAGGCGAAATGCGCGATCCAGAAACCATGCGCATCGCCGTGGCCGCGGCTGAAACCGGCCATCTGGTTTTCTCCACGCTTCATACCACCGACATGGCTTCCACGGTGGCGCGCATATCTGACTCTTTCCCGCTGGAGCGGCAGAATTCCATCCGCCAGGAGCTGGCTATGGCGCTTGCCGCGGTGCACACGCAGATTCTGTTGCCCAGTAAATCCGGCGGGCGCATACCTGCCGCGGAATTGCTGATGATCGGCTACGCCGCGCGGCACCATATCCGGCGCAATGCGCTACAGCATCTGCACCAGGAAATTCCACTGACCAAAAAACGCGGCTCGTTCACGCTGGAAGAGACGCTCGTCAACCTGATCCATCACGGGCACATTGATCGCGACGACGCCCTGCTGTGCGCCATTCATCCCGACGACCTGGATATCCTGCTGAAATCGTCCGCGGCCCACGCATAGCGCTGCCCGGTTCCGACACGCAACCCAACGCCTTGAATCCGCGTCCAATCTGCAGCGACGTGGTTCTCTCGATTCGCTTGGGGACGAATCTAATCTTTGGCCAGTCGATTATGGAGTCGAATGACGTACGTCCCTTTTAAGCACAACCGATCGGTGTGCACTCGTTTCGTCCAGCGTTTCCTGGTCGGGGCCCTCGCGCTTTCGGCGCTTCTCGGCGGCGACACTCACGGGCAGCAGGAACCAAAAATCGCCGTTGACGTAAAGACCGTGAACGTCATCGCCACCGTCCGCGATAAGCACGGCAAGATTGTCCCGGACCTGAACCAGGACGCGTTCGTTCTGACGGAAGATAGCCGTCCGCAGAACATCAACTACTTCGCTAAAGAAACTGACCTGCCTCTACGGCTCGGGCTGCTTGTCGACACCAGCCTGAGCCAGCGGCGCGTTCTGGATCAGGAACGAAGCGCCAGTTACAGCTTTCTGGACAATCTGCTGCGCGAAAAGAAAGACCTGGCGTTCGTAGTAAATTTTGATTTCGACGTGACGCTCCTGCAAGACTTCACCGATGCGCGCCCCAAGCTGCAGGCCGCGCTGCAGTCACTGGACACGCCACAACTCAGCTCGCGTGGTAGAGGCGGCAGCGGCGGTCCAGGCGGAGGAAGCGGCGGCGACCCAACTAGTGGTGGCGGGACCGGTCGTGGCGGTGGCGGGCGGCGCGGCGGTGGAACTCATCTCTACGACGCCATCTTCCTCGCTTCTGACGAGCTCATGGGCAAGCAACAGGGCCGCAAAGCGTTGATCATTCTTTCCGATGGAGTCGATCATGGCAGCCAGGAAACCCTGGCATATGCCATCGAAACCGCGCAACGCTCCGATACTATCGTCTATTCCATTTTGTATGCGGACGAAGAGGGCTACGGCAATCACCCCAGTTTTGGCATGGGACCAGGTGGACACGGCGGCCACGGTGGCAGGTATCCTCAGCAGCAGGAACATGTCGACGGCAAGAAAATCCTGGAAGAAATTTCCAAGAAGACTGGCGGCCGGCTGTTCAAAGTCTCCAAGAAAGAAACCGTCGAAAAGATCTACGCGGAAATTGAAGAAGAGTTGCGCAACCAATATCGCCTGGGCTATACGCCCGATAAAGGCGCCGAGACCGGCTACCACAAGATTCAACTCACCACGTACAACAAGGACTTGGTGGTGCAAACCCGCGACGGCTACTACGGCGGCCCCTAGATTTTTCCCGATCCCGACCTTTTCAGCGAACCATCCTTGTAGCGACTAACAACGGGGTGCACCGTCGTATTCCATTTAGGCACGTTCGCGCAGCAACGCTGCTATGACGCGGGAATTGCGTCGACCGTGTAATACCGCGACCACGACGGAGCGGCCTTTCACCCGGTGCATAGGCAATCAGAAAATCTCGCACCGGATGGAAGCGCAGAGGTCGCGAAGTAAGCTCCGAACGGGTGTGACCCAGACCAGGAAACACGACAAGACCGCGAATCGCTTCAAAGATTTCCTTGAGCACACGGTCAGCGGCGTCGAGGCTGTCGGCTGCGATGAACTCCCAAATTTCGTCGAGATCGGCGAAAGCCTCTGGGTGAAGGACAAATCCGCTCACGAATGGCGGCGATCTTCACTCTTGCGGCGTAGACGATCAAACGCATCCTCGCCTTCGATGGGTGCAACACGGCTGCTCTTGATATCATCATAGCGGCTATCCAGCATGTTGCGTGCGCGAGCTAACTCCGCGAGATACCCGGCCATGGCGTCTTCGACGAGTTCGTCTGGTGCGCGGCCAGTCGTCGCTGCAAGTTCTTGAAGACGAGATTCAGTTTCGGGTTTGAGGCGCACTAACATATCGGCCAGTTTAGAAACGCGGAGAGACGCTGTCAAAGCCATTGTCACAGATCGCAGGGACAGTCCGAGAATACTCCTCCTGGGCGCTCTGCTGTTCTCCTTCTGCGTGACCGATGCTTTCCCTCAAACTGAGAACATGCCAAGCCCGCCGACGTTCTATCGGGACGTTTTGCCGCTGCTGCAGGAGCACTGCCAGGTTTGTCACCGCGCTGGCAGCATCGCGCCAATAGCCTTCCAAAATTACCAAGACACAAAACGTTATGCTCCCGCCATTCGCACAGCTACGCAGAATCAAACCATGCCGCCATGGTTCGCCGAAAAAGGCGTCGGCAAATTTTCCAATGACCCTTCTCTGACCGATTCCCAAATCGCAATGCTCGCCGCGTGGGCTGCCGCCAGCGCCCCCGCAGGAAATCCGGCGGACGCTCCTCCACCACGCCAGTGGACCGAGCGCTGGACGATTCCCCCTCCGGACCTGGAAATGAAGATGCCGCAGCCCGTCGCGATTCCCGCTAACGGCGAGATTGGTTACACCTACGAAATTGTGCCCACCCACTTCGCCGAACCGCGCTGGGTTCAGTCGTCAGAGATTTTGCCGGGCCTGCCGCAAAACGTGCACCACGCAGTCGTCTATGTGCGCCCGCCGGATTCCCCCTGGTTGCGTCACGCGCCGCTCGGCAAGCCTTTCACCGCTTCCATGCTTGCGACTCCCGAAGACCAGCGCGACGCCATGTGGACCGACAGTGACATCCTACTTGTCTATGCGCCCGGCAGCACACCCGATAACTGGCCCGCAGGCATGGCCAAATTCATTCCGGCCGGCTCCGACCTCGTCTTCCAAATGCACTACACCACCAACGGAAAGCCTGGCCAGGACGTCAGCCGCATCGGCCTGATCGTCGCGAAACACCCTCCTCAGCAGCGGGTCTTAACCCTGCAACTGACCAACGACCATTTCGTCATCCCTCCCGGTGCGCCTGACTATCGCGTCGAAGCCCGCGGCACTCTGCCGAACGACGCGCTCCTTCTAAGCTTCTTCCCGCATATGCACCTGCGTGGCAAAAGCTTTGAATACAACATCATCCACGCGGACCATTCCATCGAGCCACTTCTCCGCGTGCATTACCATTTTCATTGGCAAATGAGCTACCATCTCGCCACTCCCATGGGCTTAAAAGCCGGCTCTATGCTCCAGGCCGTCGCTCGATTCGACAACTCTTCCGCCAATCCCCACAACCCTGACCCGGACGCCGAGGTCCGTTGGGGCGAACAGACCTCCGACGAGATGATGGTCGGTTTTTTTGACGTGGCTGTTAATCCCGCCTTCGACAAGCAGCGGTTCTTCCAGCGCGGCAATCCCTCCGGCGCCTCGCACTAGTCCATCGCGTCACCCGCAGCGAAAATGCGGCGGGTTCGCTATTTGTTGATTGACTACGCGGTACCTCGGGACTCTGCGCACCCGCAAATCACTGTGCTAAATTGCGAAATTGGAGCATTCACCGCTCTTACCATTGTGACGACACAAACGCCCATCGAACCTCGACGACCCGCCGCTCCGCCACCAGTGCCACCGGCAGCGCCGAAAATTCATCGCGTCGAAGTGTACTGGCACACCGTCACATACAAAACCGTCGCAGTCTATTCCGTGCTGCTGTTCGTGATTATCATCGCGGGACTTTACGTCGGCATACCTGACTGGACGACGATACTCACAAACAAACTGAGCAAGGCAATTGGCAATCCCGAAACCGACAGCGCCCCGATCACTCAGACGCAAGCGAAATTCGTGAATCTGGACGGCCGCGTGCAGGTGAAAAAAGTAAATTCCGTCACCTGGGTGGAAGCCGATTACCACACCGCGCTGGATAAAGGCGATCTGATTCAAACGGCCTCGGATGGCGCAGCTCGTATTACCTTCGCCGACGGCACCGAATACACAGTTAAGGCTGAATCGCTGGTGACCGTCGAAGAAAATAACGTGACTCGCGATCGTTCGAACACCGCCGTTCGCATCAATACCGGTCAGGTCGATCTCGCCACGCCAAGCTGGAGTTCACCCGATTCCAAGGCCCAGGTCAGCGTGGAAGACGCTACCGCATCGGTGAGACAGAACAGCCGCGCGTCCATCAGGAACGATCCAACCAAAAATGAGCACGAGATTGTGGTCGCAACCGGTTCCGCGGAAGTGCAGCGTGGTCAGGAGAAGATTGAACTGACGCAATGGGAGAAGCGAGTTTCCCTACAGGCGGAGCGACACAAAAATCCAACGTGCTGGCGCCTCCGGCGTTGATCGCGCCCCTGAATCTGGCCCCTATTATTTCGGAGAATCCCAAAACCGCGCAGATCGGCTTTGAATGGCAGCCCGTCGATGATGCGGTCGTTTACACCCTGCGCATCAGTTCCACAACGATGTTTACGAAGACTCGCCAAAAAGGTGGACACCGCCTCAACCAGCGCGGAAGTCACTGGCTTGGAACCCGGCGATTATTTCTGGAACGTCACGGCTTCCAACGCCAAAAAAGAAACCAGCGAATTTAGCGAGATGTTCAAGTTCAGTCTCGTGGCTCAGGGCAAGACCCAAGAAATGGTTCTGGAAATCACCAGCACCCAGATCCACGGACGCGTTGCCGAAATTATTGGCCGCACCGAATCCGGCGCCGCCCTCATCATCAACGGGCAGTCCGTCGCCAATATTGGCGCCGACGGCACGTTCCGCCATTTCACGGAACCGTTGGAGCCCGGCCAGCACACGATTGTCGTTATTGGCTCGAATCGACGCGGTGGAACCGCGATGAAGCAGGTTTCCATCGTTGTTCCGAAGTAGCGCCTTGCGGGCAGTCGCTTGCCGTTTTGCGTGCAGCAACGATTCCGGCGACAATGGAAGATTGCACAGGGGAGTCTGTGCGCGGAGTTTGACGTCTTGAGAAGTCTCTCCGCGGGGGGAAGTGGGAATGAATAAGAACGGTTACAACCTTCGGTCGGTCTTCAGTCTGTTTTCTTCCGACCTGGCGATCGATCTGGGCACGGCCAACACGCTGGTCTTCGCGAAGGGCAAAGGCATCGTCGTCAACGAGCCTTCCATCGTGGCCATCAACAAGAACAGCGGCGAAGTCGTGGCGGTGGGCCGCGAAGCCAAGGAAATGCTGGGCCGCACGCCGGGCAACGTGGTGGCCATCAAGCCGATGAAGGACGGCGTCATCGCCGATTTCAAGGTGACCGAAAAAATGCTCACCTATTTCATTCAGAAGGCGCACAACCGGCGCGTGCTGGTGCACCCGCGCATCGTCATCGGCGTGCCCAGCGAAATCACGCCGGTGGAAAAGCGCGCCGTGCAGGACTCGGCCTATCGCGCGCGCGCCAGCGAAGTCTATCTGGTCGAGCAGGCCATGGCCGCGGCGATTGGCGCGGGCCTGCCCATCGAAGAGCCGTCGGGAAACATGGTCGTGGACATCGGCGGCGGCACCACGGACATCGCCGTCATTTCCATGAGCGGCATCGTCTATTCGCGCTCGGTGCGCGTGGCCGGCAACGAGATGGACGAAGCCGTGATGCACTACCTGAAGCGCAAGTACAACCTGCTGGTCGGCGAGCGCACCGCCGAACAGATCAAGATGGAAATCGGCTCGGCCTATCCGCTGGAAAAGCCGCTGACCATGGAAGTGAAGGGCCGCAACCTGATCGAAGGCGTGCCGCGCACCGTCACCATCGACGACAGCGAAATTCGCGAAGCGCTCTCGCGAATGCGTCGCCACCATTCTGAACGCCATGCCGCGTCGCGCTGGAGCGCACGCCGCCCGAACTTTCCGCCGACATCAGCGACCGCGGCATCGTGCTGACCGGCGGCGGCGCGCTGCTGAAGAATCTCGACAAGCGCATTCGCGAAGAAACCGGCTTGCCGGTTTCGATCGCCGACGATCCGCTGGCGTCGGTCGTGCTCGGCACCGGGCAAAATGCTCAGCGACTTTCAACTGTTGCGCCTGGTCTGCATCGACTGAAATAGTTGTAGGTTCTCAGTTGTAAGTTTTCAGTTAGTCGCAAGTTCCGATGAAATGCGATGGTGCGGCTGACCGAGCAACTAACTGAATCCGGGGCACCGCACCTGTGAGTTTCAAAGTTTAAATTTCGATTTTCGTGGTCTTTACTTAAAACTGATTACTGAGAACTCTTTGCAATGGTTGCTATTCCTTCAAGGCACAAATCGCTCTCGCTGCTCGCGGCTGTCCTGCTGGCTCAATTGCTCCTGCTCGCCGTCCAGATCAAGCGCGATTCCCATGGCCGCCTGATCCGCGTCTGGGCCATTACTGCCGTTTCGCCCTTCGAACGCTCGGGCGCATGGGGCTTCGATAAAGTTCGCGGCGTGTGGCGCCACTATTTCGCGCTGCAGGCCACTTCGCGCGAAAATGAAGCGTTGCGCGTGGAAAATGACGCGCTGAAGCTGGCCATAACACAACTGCAAGTCAAGTCGGCCGAAGCTGACCGCCTGGCGGAGCTTCTCAGCTTTCGCAACTCACACAAGGATGTGCCCATGCTTGGTGCACGCGTCATCGGAGCCAGCGCCGGCACCGCCAGCCGCACCGTTGAAATCGATCGCGGAGAACGCGATGGAATCCGCCGCGATATGGCCGTCATCACTCCTGATGGCGCAGTCGGCAAGGTCATCGAAGTCTATCGCGACAACAGCCAGGTTCTTCTTCTAACCGACAAAGACGGCGGAGCGGGCGCCATGCTCATCGAATCGCGCATCCAGAGCCCCGTGGTCGGCACCGGCGATCCGCTGCTGAGCATGGAATTCGTCGCTAACGACGACAAGGTGAATGTCGGCGAAAAAGTTGTCACCAGCGGTATGGATAAAATTTTCCCGCGCGATATCCCCGTCGGAACCGTTCAGGAAATCAAGCCGGGCGTCCACTTCAAAACCATTCTTCTGCACCCGGCGGCAAAGCTGAATCGCTTGGAAGACGTCATCGTCTTGCTTTCTCTTCAGCCGCTCGAGACTCCGAACGATGCGACCGCACCGTCCTCCGGCCCGAACAGTTCGGTTCCCGCCGGCAATCCCTCTGGGCCCAAGCCTGCTGCGCCGGTGAAGCCATGAACGATACCTACGAACTCCGCAGCGGCGACACGCATATTGAGGTGCACAAGTTCTTTCCGGGCGCCGTCGCCGGTGTTGCCATCGTCACGCTCATCCTGCAGGCCTCGTTCCCCGTTTACCTGCCCAAACTCGATATTCTCGATCTGCCGCTGCTGATCACTATTTATTTTGGCTTGAGCCGCCGCAATCCCTCCACCGGCTTGCTTCTCGGCATGGTCATTGGCCTCGCGCAGGATGCCCTGAGCGGTCCCACCGTGCCTCTCGGTTTCTACGGCATTGCCAAAACCATCATCGGCTTTCTCGCTTCGTCCATCGGCGCTCGTCTCGACACCGAACATCCTGCCGCGCGTTTCTCCCTCACCGTCGCCTTCTTTGTGCTTCACCAAGCGATTCTCGTGCTCACGCGCCGCGTCCTGATGGCCCAGCCCGAGCCTTGGTTCAACATGCACCTCGCCATCGCCGCCGCCGTCAACGCCGTCCTCGGCACATTTCTCTACATCGCCTTAGACCGCCTCCGCCGTAACCAGTAGCGCATCGCCTGTAGCTCATTCCTTCAGGGATTAGGCTTTTTCGCTCACCGGCAACCAAACGCCACGCGACCTCACCTGTCACGTTTTATGCAGGTTCGCGAAAATCCTCAGGCCTTCACGACCTGAGCTACACTCTCTACAATTTTGTACTTGGATGATAGACAGAGCCTGGCATCAGTGGCTCAGCAGAAACTGCTTGAAGTCGTCGTATTTGCTGCTCATCGGTCG
Source organism: Candidatus Acidiferrales bacterium (assembly GCA_963748365.1). Taxonomy (GTDB): domain Bacteria; phylum Acidobacteriota; class Terriglobia; order Acidiferrales; family UBA7541; genus Acidiferrum. The sequence continues at coordinate 351,828 of CAVVJG010000006.1, read as the reverse complement.
CGACAACTTCGGGCGCTGCAAATATTCCGCCAGGCGCGACGGCAGCGGCGGCGCAATCCCAATCCCCTTTTGCACAATCTCCGCAAACTTTGCCGGATGCGCGGTAGCCAGCACCAGCCCTTGTGACGGCTCGGGGTGCTCCTTGCGATACGCCTCCCAGCCCAGAATGCCCACAGCCGTGTGCGGATCGGAAATGTACCGGTAGCGATCCCACGCCGCGTGCATCTGCTTCAGCGTTTCTTCATCCGTGGCGCTGTGCCCCCAAATTTCGCGCCTCACATATTCAATGCGGTTGCGGCACAAATCCAGTAGCCTTGGGAAATTATTCGGGTTGCCCACGTCCATCGCATTGGAATACGTAGCCTGCGCTGGGCGCGGCTGGTAGTCGCCGGAAAGCAAGTAACGCGGCACGGCATCGTTCGCATTCGTAGCCGCGATGAATCTCGCCACCGGCAATCCAATGCGCTTCGCAAAAATTCCTGCCGTCAAATTCCCGAAATTTCCGCTGGGCACCGACACGATCAACGGCACCGACGCCACCGGCAACTGGCGGTACGCCGCCACGTGGTAGAACATTTGCGGAAGCAACCGCCCCACATTGATCGAATTTGCCGAGGTCAGAAACGCGCGCTGGTTCAGCGCCTCGTCCGCGAACGCTTGCTTCACCAGCCTTTGGCAATCGTCAAACGTTCCCTCCACTTCCAGCGCCGTAATGTTTTCTCCCAGCGTGGTGAACTGCTTTTCCTGCGCCTCGCTGATGCGCTTCGACGGGTACAGAATCACCACGCGAATCCCCGGCACACGCAGAAAACCATGCGCCACCGCGCTGCCCGTGTCGCCCGAAGTTGCCACCAGCACGGTCAATTGCCGCGACTCGCCGCGCACGAAATAACCCATCAACCGCGCCATGAATCGCGCGCCAAAATCCTTAAACGCCAGCGTGGGCCCGTGAAACAACTCCAGAATGTGCAGCGCCGGCGAAAGCGAAACCAGCTTCACCGGAAAATTGATCGCTTCCGACACGATCTGCCACAACACTTCTTCCGGCACATCCGGCGTCGCAAAAGGCCGCACCACGCGGAAGCACACTTCCGTAAACGGCAAGCGCCGAAACTCTTCCAATTCCTCCGGCAGATGCCGCGCAATTTCCGCCGGCATATACAAGCCACCGTCGGGCGCCAGCCCGCGCAGCACCGCGCCTCGTAGCGAGGTCAGCGGCGCTTTCCCTCCAGTGCTTCGGTATCTCATTGCTGGTCTTCAGTCATAACTGGCTTGGGCATGCCCACGACAGGTTTTGTCCGTAAAGCATAGCCATTATTTTGAGCCCATCGGAACAAGTTGCGTGAAGAATCTCCGCGGATGGTGCGTGCTGCTAAGCACGTTGCAATTGCTGTCGCACTTTCTCCAGAAACGCCGCCCCCGCCGTTTCTCCGTTGGCCTCTGATTTTTCCGGAAGCTCCCGCAGTTCCGCCACAGCAACCGTGCAATGAGCCAGCGCCTGGTAGCCCTGCCGTCGCGCCGCCAGTAATGCCGGGTAACAACGTGCCACGGTGTCGTGGGGCGATTCTCCGTTGCGCGGTTGAAACGCCCCGCGCCACAGCACCGGTTTGGGATCCGCTAAGTAGCGTTGAATCAGAAGTTCGTGCTCTTCCTTCGACGCGGCCAGGTACACCACGGTCATCAATTTCCGCAGCCGAAACAGTAGATTATTCCCGGTGTAAATCACGCTACCGGTGGTATCCAGCACCAGCTCGCGTTGCGGATCTTTTTCCAGGCTCGTCAGCACTTCGTCCAGCGAAGCGATTTCTTCCGCCAGGTATTGCGACTCCCGCTCCGCATATTCCGGGCTGTCGGGCCAACCCATCCACGCTGCCACCCCATTAATCCCCTGGAATCCGCCGTCCTGCAGCGTGTGCGCCAGGCGCGCCTCGATCTGGCTGTCGCAGGAAATGGCCGGAATGTTCTCAGCTGCCAACCGCTTCGCCCAATACGATTTCCCCGCGCCAGACATACCTACAAGCGCGAGACGCAACGGCTTATTGGAAAGCGGAGTCATTGAGAACTAAGAATTGTACTGTGAGTCGCGCGGAACCGCGAAATGCAAAAGAACTATAGAGAGCAGCGGGATTCCCTAATAGTTCGCGCTATTGCCTGGGTGCCTGCGGAGGAGTTGCGGGCGGAGCCGCAGAAACATCCTTCGGCGTGACAAACGATTCACGCTTCAACGGAACGTCACCATCGACCAGAACGGTGAATTTTGTCTCCTGAGGAACCACAGCGTCTTTGCCTGATGCCAACGGCACCACGGAATCGCCCGAAGATGTATTCGAGGAGCCGGAAATTTCCTGGTAACAGCGCACCGTCGCCTTCTCGCCATCAGCCAGGCTCACGGACTTAATGGAAAACACCAGCCTGCCGCCGCGGCCAAAACGTTTTTTCGGTTCCGCCTCGGAGATCACGCCGCTGGCCATCGCGCCCTTCTTCAACACCGGCACGCCTTCGACCAGCAAATCGTCAACAACTTCGAACTCGATCACATCCCCGGCGTGCGCCGTGGCCGATGAAATGGTCTTCGTCAGCTTTACGTGCACGGGCGTATCGTTTCGCAGCGTGAAACCCGCCCCAGTTGCCGGTGCCGCAACGTGAACTTCGCGTGGACGCGCATCATACGGCGTTCGTTCTCGCCCCAGCGGCTCAGACGTGGGCGCCGGAAATCCACTACCGGGCTGGTCCTTCAGCACCACGATGCTGGCTATCGGCACGTAGCCGGTATCTCCCTTGGCATTTCGCACGCTGTAATAATTGTCGTAACGCCCGGTGAGCTGAATCACTTCGTTGCACTGCAGCGTGGCGCGAACTTCCATCGTCACCATGGAACTGTATAGATACACGTACCCGTCATTACGCGGGCAATCAATGCGGCCGGTGTTCTGCGCCCTACCGAGCGAAGGAGAGACGAGAAAAAGCACTGCGGCCGAGCAAAGCGCGAAAATTTTCATCCCACACCTGCTGGCTAAAATGGCTTGAGCGACACTTCCATCCAAACGCAAAGAAGCTCCGCTGACAAGGAGCTATCGTTTGGTACTGTGCATAAAACGATACGAACGTTATCCGCCCAAGGATTTCCACAGCTTCTGATTTTTCCACCATGTATCCCGTTTCCTTTCTGTCACCACGTACTTAATCTTTCCGCTACCTGTACTTTAGGACGAGTTGCGCCTGCTCAATGCAAGTGCTACTTTGAATTAGACTTCCGCAAAATGACGGTGGCGGAAGTTAAGCGGCAATCTTGAATTTCGTGAGTGCGTTCGGGGCCGCATATGCCCTTCGTGTACCGAAGATTTCGAGTTTACTCGCTGCATATAAGGTTGTTGCGCGGGCGGGTTCCGCTCAGCCCTGAAGTACAATGGGCCCGCGCGCAGGGTTTTCGTGTCGTACTGGTTCCGCAACGATAATCGTTTGCCGCAGGTTCGGCTGGCTGCCGCCTCCTACGTAATCGTGGGCATAATCACCCTTCTGCTTCTGGGCTTCTGGAAACTGCAGGTCATCGATTCCGACAAATATGGCGTAATGGCAGAGCGCAACCGCGTGCGTTCCATTCCCATCATTGCCCCTCGCGGACGCATGCTCGATCGCGACGGCCGCGTGCTGGTCGACAATTATCCCTCCTTCTCCGTTCTTCTCCTTCGCGACGATGAAGCCGCCGTCTCCAAAAATCTGCCTGCGATTGCTGATGGTTTGGGTCTCTCTTTGGACGATTTGAAGGAGCAGCTCGTCAACACGCAAGCTCTTCCCAAATTCCAGCCCATCGTCATCAAGCCGGAAGCTACGCCCGCCGACGTGGCGTTCATCGAATCGCACCGCATGGATATACCACTTCTCGAAATGCTCATGGTTCACCGCCGCCGCTATCTTCCCGGTGGTTTCATGGCTCACGCCAGTGGCTACGTTGGTGAAGTCAGCGAGCAGCAGATTGAATCCAGCAACGGCAAGTTCCGTCCCGGCGACTTTGCGGGCAAGACCGGACTGGAGCGCCAGTACAACGATTTGCTGGTCGGCACCGACGGTATGCGTCGCGTCATCGTCAACAGCGTCGGAAAAGAAATGGGCCGTCTGGAGCAACAGGAAGCGATTCCCGGCAAACAGATTCAGTTAACGATTGATTATGACCTGCAGCAGGTGGCGGAAGCGGGACTAGCGGGTAAGCGGGGCGCAGTGGTAGCGCTAAATCCGCAAACCGGAGAAGTTCTGGCATTCGCGAGTCAGCCGGCGCCGGATCCGAACGACTTTTCGATCCGTGTGTCCAAAGAGGAGTGGCAGAGGTTGAATGAGGACCCGGACCACCCGCTCATGAATCGTGTCACACAGGCGCAACTGGCGCCGGGCTCGGTCTTTAAGATCATCATGGCGACAGCGATGCTCGAATCGAAGACTCCGCCGGAGAGTTTCACGGCATTCTGTCCGGGATATGCGAATTTTTATGGCCGAATGTTCAAGTGCCACATTTACGGCAAGGGCGGGCACGGCGTGGTGAATTTGCACAGCGCCATCATCCATTCCTGCGACGTGTTTTTTTACAATATCGGGATGCGCATGGGCATCGGCACGATTGCCAAATATTCCAAGATGTTCGGACTGGGCTCCAAAACCGGGATTGACCTGCCGTCAGAAGAGTCGGGCCTGGTGCCGTCCGAGGAATGGGTTCAGCGCCTTTTCCACCACAAGTGGTATCCCGGCTCCACCATTTCTGTTGCCATAGGACAGGGCGCGGTTACCACCACGCCGTTGCAGCTTGCCTATGCCATCGGTGGTATCGCCTCTGGCGGCCAGTTCAAACAGCCTCATCTCCTCAAGGACACGCCGCATCTGGGCGAAATGCATGTGGACTTGAGTGAAGACACAGTCGAGCAGGTAACCCAGGGAATGTATGGCGTGGTGAATGAAGGCGGCACTGCGGGCATGGTGAAACTGCAAGGTATTGAGTTTTGCGGCAAGACGGGAAGCGCACAGGTGATGAGTAACACCGAAAGAGGCAAGCTCGGAAAGGCTGCGAGCAAGGGGAAGGACAATGCCTGGTTCGTGGGCTACGCTCCACGGCGTGATCCCGAGATTGTGGTCAGTGTGCTGGTGGAAGGCGGAGAGCATGGAAATTTGTCCGCCGCCCCAATCGCGCGCGATGTCGTTAAGGCCTACTACGATAAAAAGAACAAGAAGACCCAGGGCCAGGTGACCGCGGAAAATAAGCCGCAGGAGTTGCAGAGGAATGTCGCAAGCCCGGTGGCGGAAGCTCCCAAAGCAATATTGAAGCCGGAAGAAACCGCAGAAGTAATTCCGGCGAACGAAAAGAAGAAAGCTCGGCCTGAGTGAACGTTTGGTGGTTTATTAGGATGAAGTTGTAATGAAAGATACACTCGGAACTCGCGATTACGATTGGTGGCTGATCGCCATTATCGCCGCCATTTGCACTCTCGGCGTGATTGAGATCTATTCCGCCACTCACGGCAGCGCTCTGGTCGGCATGCACACGCGCCAGATTCGCTGGATCATCGTTGGCACCGTGTTGATGTTCATTTTCTCTCGCCTGGACTATCACGTCATTCTTGATCAAGCCCCAATTCTGTACATTGTTGGAATCGTAGCGCTAACGGCAGTGCTGATATTCGGGCACCGCCGCTTTGGCGCACAACGCTGGATTCCCGTCCTCGGCGAATTTTTTCAGGTGTCAGAACTGGTCAAATTGATTATAATCATAGTGTTGGCGCGCTTCTTTGCGGAGGTGCGCACCGATGAGCTTTCCTTGCAGGATTTGATCAAGGCAGGACTGCTCGTTGGAGTACCGCTCGTTCTCATTTTGAAGCAGCCCGATCTCGGCACCGCCCTGGTGCTTATGCCCATGCTGGTCGTTGGCGCGTTTCTCGCCGGGCTGCAATGGAAACACGCGGCGGCGATTGTTCTTATCGGCGTCTTGATGTTGCCCGTTGGTTGGCACTTCTTGAAGCCGTACCAGAAGGAAAGGGTCACCTCGTTTTTACATCCTGAAGAAGACGCCAAGGGCTCCGGCTACCAGGTCTTGCAGTCGAAGATCGCGGTCGGCTCTGGCGGTTTCTGGGGGAAGGGCTTCGGCAACGGCAGCCAGAATCAACTGGGTTATATTCCAGTCCGGTATTCCGACTTCATCATGTCGGCCTGGGCGGAAGAACAGGGATTCAAAGGCGTGCTGCTTGCTCTCGGGCTGTACATGGCGTTACTGTTGCGTCTGGTGCAGAATGCCCAGCGTGCTAAGGATCGCGCGGGAATGTTTCTCGTCATGGGCGTAACAGCTGCGCTAGGGTTTCACGTTTTGGTCAATGTGGCCATGGTCATTGGGGCCATGCCGGTTACCGGCATTCCGTTGCCCTTGATGTCCTACGGAGGTTCGGCCACGTTGTTTGTTTTCCTGGCGATCGGCCTGGTGATGAACGTCCGGCTACGCCGGTTCGTCAACTAGCAATCGTCAGTGCCGTGCGCGCCTCTAGTTCAGGGGGGCGGTGCCGGCTCGATGGATCCGGCAAGAGCCGGAACATCTTTTGCGTCAATCAGAAGGATTTTCAGAGTGAGGATAGCATCGTTCGCCGTTACCCCGGGAACCTCCCGGCAACGGCCTAGCCTCGATAGCATGAGGTTCCAGTATCACGGGTGCCGCTCAGCGGCCACTCCCTCCGGCTTCGAACGCCATGCCGCAACACCATTGTTGTTGCCCGCGTGTCCCGGTTCCTTGCGGAACGGCGCCTTGCCTTGGACCACCTCCTTTTCAGTGGGTCCTGCGGCGATGCTCCTTAAGGAGTATTCATGTCGAAAGAATTGGTTATATCCGCGACCTCCCACGAGCGTAGAGTCGCGATTTTGGAAGAAGGTCAGCTAGTCGAAATCTACATCGAGCGTGAAAAAGAGTTCGCGCTCGTCGGCAGCATCTATAAAGGCAAAGTTACTCGCGTCCTCCCTGGCATGCAGTCGGCATTCGTCGACATCGGCCTGGATGGTGACGCGTTCCTCTACGTCAGCGATGTCTTCGAAAACCTCGAAGACTACGATCACGGGCACGACCACGTTCACACCCGGAGACGCTCCTCTCCCCGCCTCTGCCGGAGGCAATGCGCCTTCCAGCATCGAATTGTTGCCGGGCGAATCCTTGGCAACCTCCGGCGCCCATGAAGACGCCCACCATGATGAGCTGCATGCCGATCGCGCACCCACGACGAGCACGCTCCCGGCGAGTATGGCGCAGCTGAATTTCGCGAACGCGAAGAAGCCGCGGCTGCTCCTTCCGGAGAGCAGCATCAAGACGCGGAACTTCCCGACCTCGATGAGCGTCAGCCGGAATCGAACGCCTCTGCACCGCAAAATTTTGCTCCCAGCTACAACCCCACGCGCAGCTATCCCCCGCGTGGCGGCAGTGATCGCGGCCCTGATCGTGGCGGTGACCGTAGCGATCGTGGTGGCGATCGTGGTGGCGATCGCGGTCGTGGACGCCGCGGACGTTGGGGCCGCCGTCGTCCCGGAGGCAGCGGCGGTGGTGGTGGACACCACCATGGTCAGGGTGGGCGAAATCTGCCACCCTCCAAGTACGCCGCCCCACAAGGTGATCGCGATTCTCGCGCCTACGATAACCGCCGCCCGAACGATCGTCTCCCAAGTGCTCCCATAGACAAGGCCGAAGACGACATCGTTCTGCCGGGCGAATCCCTCGCGAAGTATCGCGGACGTCCGGTGCCGCTCCTGCCGCTGAACCTGTCCGGGAACAGGAACCAGAAGAACGCCAGCCCGATTTCGAACAACCCGCGGCACGCCCTGCCGTTGGTTTGCCGCAGGGCGGAGCCGGTATTCGCCGCCGTTTCTCCGGCAGCTTGCCTCATTGGGTGCTCGCTGACACCGAATCCGATGCGGCCGCTGCTCCATCGGAGGAAGTCTTCCGCTTCAGCAGCTTCCGAATCCGCCGAATCTATCGCTGCTCCGGTTGAAGAACATCACGAGGAGAAGCCGCACCGCGCACCCTGCTCACAATGGCTCCTCCTCCCTCGATGAAGAACAACTCGCCGCTCTTTCCGCCAATGTGGTCGAAGCCAAGCACGAGGAAACGCAAGCACGTGCCGAAGCCGACACCTTGGTTGGGGGCGCGGCCTTCGACGAAGAGGAAGAAGAAGCTCACGAGGCAGAGGAACATCTCCTCGACGAACAAGATCGCGAAGACGCCGAGCACGAGGAATCCGAGCGCGCTCGCGAAGATGCCGAAGACGAAGCCGACCGCGAACATCAGGAAGCCATCGAAGCTTCCGAATCCGATCTGCACGTGGAACATGATTCCGACCAGCAATCCGGACGCGAATCGGGAGAACACGAATCCGAACACGAATCTGAGCGTGAGTCCGAGCAGCATTCCGGCCATGGTTCTGAAGAATTCGTCACCCGCGTGGAATCCGAATCCTACACCTCCATTTCCGCGCAGGGTGAAGCTACCGAATCCATCATCGAAGAAGATGTGGTTCTTCTTCCCGGCGAAACGCGCACTCCACGCGACCCAAACGCTCCACGCGAAGAATTCATTCGTCGTGATTCCGCGCGCATCGGCAGCAATCCTCGCTCGCGATTCCAAAGGCCGCAACGCGGCGGACGGGATCGTGGCGGCGACCGCGGCGGGCGTGGACGCTTTGACCGGCCTCGCGGAAGAGATCGTGGTAGTGATCGCGGCCCCGATCGTGGCGGCGACCGTGGTCCAGATCGCGGCCGTGGACGCTTCGAACGTCGCGGAGGCCCTGGCCACAGCCACGGCCCGCATCGCGGACATCAGGGGGGACACGCTCCCATGCGCCGTCCGCAACTCATTTCCGAAATGCTCAAGCCCGGTCAGGAAGTCATCGTCCAGATCGCCAAGGAACCTCTCGGCAAGAAGGGCGCGCGCATCACCAGTCACGTCGCTCTCCCTGGCCGTTTCCTGGTTTACATGCCGACCATCGATCACATCGGCGTTTCGCGCAAAATCGCCAGCGCCGACAATCGCTCGCGACTCCGCCGCTTGGTTGGCGAAGCGCGCGGCAGCTATCCCCGGCGGCTTCATCGTTCGCACCGCCGCCGGCGGCGCCACCGACGACGAAATTCGCACCGACATCGAATTCCTCGGCAAGACCTGGAATGAGATCAAGGAGAAGAGCGAAGAGCGCAAGCGCTCCCGCTCTGTTGCACCGCGACCTGAACCTGGTCGAACGCATTCTGCGCGATTACGTCAGCGACGATTTCACCGCCATCTGGATTGACAACGAAGAGGAATACGGCAAGGTCGTCGAATTCGTCAGCCGCTTCCAGCCGCGGCTTGTCAACCGCGTCAAGCTCTACACCAAGGAGCAGCCGATCTTCGAGGAGTTCGGCATCCAGCACGAACTCGACAAGGCGCTGCGCGCCAAGGTGTGGCTGAAGTCCGGCGGCTACATCGTCATCAACCACACCGAAGCGCTCGTCGCCATCGACGTCAACACCGGCAAGTTTGTCGGCAAAGGTTCCACGCGCCTCGAAGACACCATCGTCAAGACCAACCTCGAAGCCGTGAAGGAAATCGTCCGCCAGATTCGTCTGCGCGACCTCGGCGGCATCATCGTCGTCGACTTCATCGACATGGAAGAGCGCCGCAACCGCGAAAAAGTTCTCGCCGCGCTGCAGTTCGCTCTCGAACAGGACAAGGCGCCCTTCGAAGGCTCTGTCCTTCAACGAATTCGGTCTCGTCTGCATCACCCGCAAACGCACCAAACAAGCGCTGGAGCGCGTGCTCTGCCAGCCTTGCCCGTATTGCACCGGCTCCGGCATGGTCAAGTCCATCCCAACGCTCTGCTACGAAATTCAAGCCGAAGCGCGCAAGATGGCTGTCACTCCCGAGCACGAAGGCCCGAACCTCACCCTTCGCGTGCATCCGGAAATTGCCAAGGCCCTCAAAACGCGCGAGTCCCTGCTGATCGATGAACTCGAGCAGAACGCTCACAAGCACATCATCATTCAGTCCGATCCCACGCTGCACTGGGAGCAGTACGACATCTATTAGTTTTCAGTTGTCAGTAATCAGTTTTAGGTAAACCGAAACGCCCGGGTCCAAAGCCCGGGCGTTTTGTGATGCGCGCGATTTATTCTTCAGTGTAGCGCTGGCTTTTATTCGAGCCCCTCCAATGAATTCGCGATGTCCGATCTTCGACGAATTGGGGTGCCCCGCGCTTGCGCCTTTGCCTCAGGCATGCGTGGGTCTTGGGTTAGCCTTTTCCGAACGTCCTAAATGTTCCTGTAGCTCACCCCTTCAGGGGTGAGGCTTTTCTCTTGGGTCACTCTGCCCGTGACAACCGCAACCGTGCGACACACCATCCTACTGTGCAAAAATAACTCGAGGGCCCAACCAACAACAATGTCCCCATCTCCACGAAACGTCCCGCGCCTGACCATCCTGACGATTTTCGCCGCATTATTCTTCTGCGTGCCAGCTCGCGCGCAAAACCCCGACCCCGGCGTCATCCGCGTCGACGTCAACCTGGTTCTTCTGGACGCCACGGTAAAGACCAAGGCCGGCCAAATCCTCGGCGACCTCAAGCAAGACTCTTTCGAACTTCGCGAAGATGGCGTCCCTCAGAAAATCGAAATCTTCAGTCGCGACGAACTGCCTCTCAACGTCGCTCTTGTTTTGGATTTAAGCGATTCCATCGGTCCATTCCTCGAACCGTTGCGTCAGGCCGCCCTGACCGCTCTTTCCGCGCTCAAGCCCGAAGATGAAGTCGCCTTGTTCACGTTTTCCACTGAGGCCGAACTGAAGGTCCCCTTCACCACCGACAAGACCGAGATTGCCAAGCAAATCGGCGACTTCCACGTGGGCGGCGCCACCAACATCAACGACGGCATCTTCGTCGCCGCCAAATATTTGCTGAACACTCCGCCGAAAGGCCGCCGCGTAATCATCCTCATCAGCGACGACGTGGGCACCTCCGCCGGCGGACAAGGCACGCACGACATCGTCACCGAATGCATCGCCTCAGACGCGGTCTTGTACAATTTGAAAATTCCGGGATACAACCCGCCAGGAACGCTATTCGCCGCCAGCATGGTTCCCGGTCTCGTCAACATTCGCAAGGTGATGGACCAGACCGGCGGCGAAATCTTCGACGTGCAGGATGTGGCACATCTCGATGAAGCATTTGGCGCCCTGATCAAACGCATCAAGACGCGCTACACCCTGGGTTATTACACCAAAGCCACCGCGGCCGAAGGCAAGCCGCACAAGCTGGACGTTCGCCTAGCCTCTTCATTCGGCAAAAAGGGCCACGATTACGTAATCCTCGCGAAGACCGGTTATTACGTTCACTAAACATGTAGAGGCAGCTTCACGCCGCCATGCTCCGAGAGGCAAAAATGTCCTGGCGAGCAACGCTGGAGCGTTCTTAGTCTCCTGATAACTGATCGCTGATCCCTGATATCGTTCAGCCACTCGCAACCATTCCCGGCTCCTATGCACCCCATAGATTCTTTGCATTGGACTTGAACAGCCGCAACTGGCAACTTGGATATGCACTCAACACCTTCGCCCCGTAGCGACGTGTGACCAGAACCTCGTAGTTCCTGCCTAACCTGTAGCTCCTCCGGGCAACACGTCTTGCCCTAGGACCATACGGTCCTGCACGAAAACACAAATGAAGCGGTGGCGCGTTCGGCAATGCCGGCACGCGTATCTCAAAATTCAACAGGAGAAAAAAATGAACACCTTACTGAAGCAGTTTGTCTCGAAACGTTCGTTGGGAATGATGGCCTTGCTGGGGCTTGCGGCGCTCGCTGGCTCGGGACCGCTGGCTTTCGGCCAGGAAACCGTTCGCGGGAAACTTACTCTTCCCGTCGAAGCCCGTCTGGGAAACACCGTGTTGCCGCCGGGTGAATACAAATTAAATGTAGCGCTCGTGGGAACAACTCTGTCCGTCAACTCCATTCAAGACGTCTACACTCCGGTGATGGTGATGGTAACCCCGCTGACAAAAGGTGGCCCCGTTGCCAGTGTTCTGGCGATGGCCTACAAGCCCGATTCGCGCAACCCCAAAATCATGGACATCCAGCCGGACGGCTCTGGAAATATGATCCATTCTATCCCTCTAGATAATCTCGGCCTGGTGCTGCAGATTATTGACAATAAGTCCGCCAACACGCTGCGTGTCCGCGGGCCAGAAATGGCTCAGGGCGTAGCCTCCGCGAAAGCCAGCGACTAAGACCGGAAAGCAGGAAGGCGAGGACGAGTCTAGTCTCCCCACACAAAGGCTCGTCTTCGCTCTTTCTTTTCAAGGCATTACGCGCTGAAAAATAATGATAGTGCACACGAGAAACTTGCGTTGGACAGCGCCGCGCGCACCCTCTACGTTGGATCTATGACTATGAGCAACGATGTTCTAGTGAACGAAAGCCGCGAAGTCGATTTGCTTCACGAGATCGGCAGCCGCATTGCCGCAGCCGATCCGCTTCATGAAGTTTTAGGCAGAGTGGTGGAATTCATTTCTGCCGTCGCGAAATTTGATTCCTGTTTCGTGTACGTTCTGGAGGACAACGAACTGGTTCTGCGCGCGTCCAAGAATCCGCACGCGGAAGTGGTCGATCGCCTGAAGCTGCAAGTGGGTCGCGGCATCACCGGATGGGTGGCGGAACATAAGCGCCCGGTCGCCATATCGCGCGACGCGTTCAAGGATCCACGCTTTCAGTCTTTCAACGAATTGCCTGAAGACCGCTTTGAAGCTTTCCTGTCCGTGCCGGTATTGAGCCGCGACAAACTCGTCGGCGTGATCAATCTGCAGCACCGCGAGCGCCACACCTACAGCCAACGCGAAATTCGCTTGATCTCAACGATTGGCTTCCTCGTGGGCGCCGAAATCGAAATGGCTCGCCTGGAAGGCGCGAATTCTGAACTCTCCGAACAACTCGGAACTCGCAAAGCCATGGAACGCGCCAAAGGCATTTTGCAGCGCGACTTGCAACTCACCGAAGAAGACGCCTACCTCACACTGCAAAAGCAAAGCCGCCAGCGCAGAAAATCCCTCAGGGAAGTAGCCGAAGCCATCGTCCTAAGCGACGAAATCAAGCGCGCCCAATCCAAGCCCGAAACCACCTGATCGCCGCCCACCGAACGCGTTGGCTCATTCATCTGCTTCTTTCCCCGTATAATCTGACGGGGGATGACAAGTGACGCCACCTGTTATTTGGATTGGCACTGTCGAAATTTACTGGTCGGATGAGAACACGCCCAAGGTGTTCCGGCCCGCGTTCACGGTGGTCACGACTTGGGCTGTCAGCCCCGAAGAGTTCCGTGAGAAATGCATCCGGATGTTAGAGAGCTACGGATGGAAACTCCTAGGTGTTGAACGGTCTAACCCTCTACCAGACAACGGTGAATTTAGCGAAGAAATCGAGGACATGCTAGAGCGAACAAGAGGCAATCCAAACGCAATTATCTACGGCACGTTCTATTCATACCCCGTAATGTGAATTGTAACCTCAGTACGTGACGCCCGATTCCACGTTGACACCAACCAGTGCTACCCTTATCTTTCAGCACAGCTTGAATTGCAGGCATAGTCCCTTTAAGAGGGCTCAGCAGTGAGACGGAGAATCCAGCTTCGCGAACCAGTCGGCGTGGCACTCGAGACCTTGCGCGCGCACAAGATGCGTTCCTTCCTTACCCTTCTCGGCATCATCCTTTCCGTCTCCACTCTGATCGTCGTCATCGCCCTCATTTCCGGCGTCAACCGCTACATCGCCGAACGCGTCGCCAATCTTGGCTCCAACGTGTACCTGCTCACGCGCTTCCCCATCATCACCGACGTCGATGAATTCGTGAAAGCCAATCGCCGCAACAAGAAAGTCACCTGGGACGATTACGAATCCCTGCGCGAAAATCTGAAGCTGCCCTTGCGCCTCGGCGTTGAGCAGCGCACCTCCGGCAAAGTACGCGTCGGCTCGCAAAGCGTCGACGACTCCAACATCCGCGGCGTCACCGCCAACATGGGCGAAATCGATCCCGTCGTTCCCGCCAGCGGCCGCTACATCACCGAAGGCGATGACGAAAGCCGCGCCCTGGTCACCATGATCGGCAACGACCTGGCCACAAAACTATTTCCCAACGTCGATCCCATCGGCCGCGAGATTATGATCGATGGCCGTCCGTTCGAAGTCGTCGGAATCGCCAAGCCCATCGGCTCCGTTCTTGGCCAGTCGCAAGACAATTTCGCCTACATTCCCATTCAAACCTACTTCAAAATTTACGGCTCCTACGACGGCATCTGGATCAACATCCAGGCCCGTGGCGCCGAATGGATGGAGCGCACCCAGGACGAAACGCGCGCCCTGATGCGCGCGCGCCGCCACCTGTCTCCCAACGAGAAAGACAACTTCGGCATCTTCGATTCCGCGACGCTGATGGATCTCTGGAAAAATCTTACCGGCGTGATTGCCACCGCCATGGTTGGCGTCGTTTCCGTTTTCCTGGTGATTGGTGGCGTAGTGATCATGAACGTGATGCTCGCCGCCGTCACGGAACGCACGCGCGAAATCGGCATCCGCAAAGCATTGGGCGCGCGGCGAAACGACATCCTGCTGCAATTCATGGTGGAAGCCGCTGTCATGGCCGCCGTCGGTGGCGCCATCGGCGTTGCCCTCGCCTACCTTATTTCCGGCTTGACCACCGCGACCACCTCCGTCCCGATGTCTGTGCCGCTTCCCGCGGTCCTGATCGCTGAAGTAATTTCCGCCGCCGTCGGCGTATTTTTTGGCGTCTACCCGGCAAAGAAAGCCGCGAGCCTGCAACCAATCGAAGCGCTGCGCCAGGAACTGTAACAAGGACGAGACCGCCATGGCCATGCACATCAGCGAAAACGCGCAAATGGCTCTCACCACGCTGCGTGAGAACAAAATGCGCTCCTTCCTCACCGTTCTCGGCGTGGTCATCGGCATCACCGCGCTGCTTTCCGTCGTCTCCATCCTCGTCGGCGTCTACAGCAACGTGAACGATTACCTCTCCGACTACGGCCCCGAAACGCTGTTCATCTTTCGTTTCGACCCCGGCATTCATACCGGCCGGCTCACGCCAGAAGAGCGCGACCGCAAAACGCTCAGCTTCGAAGATGCCGAAGCCATCGAACAGTTCTGCCCCGCCGTTCGCGCCGTGACTGCAAGCCTCTATCCGCGCTTTGTTGACGAGGGCCCGCAGACCGGCCCCGTCACCGCGCGTTATGGAACCAAGGAAGTCTCCGGCATCGATTACAATGGCACCCTTCCTGCCACCGAAGAAGTCTTCAACTCCCGCCCGCAGAAAGGACGCTTTTTCAGCGACGCCGAAAATCTGCATCGCGCCGATGTTGCCGTGATTGGCGCCGATATCGCCAAGACTTTGTATCCCGATATGGATCCCCTCGGAAAGCCCATCATGATCAATGGCGACTCCTACGAAGTGATCGGCGTCCTCGAACCGCGCAAGGGCGGCTTCGTCAAGGATCAATCCGCCGACAAAGCCGTCATGGTGCCGTATCGCACCTATCACAAGCACCATCCGGAGGACGACGAGCATTTCATCGGCGCCATCGCGTATCCCGGCAGAATGGCCGAAGCGGAAGACGAGATTCGCGCCGTGTTGCGCCGCCGCCGACACGTTCCCTTCAACAAACCCGACAATTTCGGCATCTCCACCGCGCAGCAGATCGCCGATCAATTTCACCAGATCACTGGCTCCGTCGCCCTGCTGACCGTCTGTCGTCAGCTCGATCGGACTTGCTCGTCGGCGGCGTTGGTGTGATGAACATCATGCTGATGTCTGTCACGCAGCGCACGCGCGAAATCGGCGTTCGCAAAGCCATCGGCGCGCGCCGCCGCGACGTCATCTGGCAATTCCTCACCGAAGCCGATCGTCCTCACCGGCGCGGGCGGCATCATCGGCGTGCTGCTGGGCGTCGGCATCAGCCTCCTGATCAAATCTTCTCTGCCCAGGCTGCCCTCCTCCATTCCGCTCTGGGCCGTCGTTCTCGCCGTCGCTGTTTCCATGAGCGTCGGCCTTTTCTTCGGCATGTATCCCGCCATCAAAGCCGCGCGCCTCGATCCCGTAGAAGCGTTGCGCTACGAGTAGGCATCCGCACAGTAGACTCGCGGCCTTCCGCTGCTTATAATACAGACACGCTCCCGGGCTTCTTCATTCCAGCAACACGTCGCGGCCCGCTTGTGGCAGAGACGCACCTCTCCACCACAATGATGTTCCGTCAGCAAAACTCTTAAGCAGTTTAGAATCGCGCGTTCCGCTTTCTCGCACACGCGCGCGAGGCCGAATCATCATGCCGGATGAGCTTTTCCTGTCGATGGAGCAATCCATCTTTGAGGGCGATTCCGATCGCGCCAGGGCGCTCGGCCAGCGCGCCCTCGCCGAAGGCGTCAACCCGCTCGACGCCATCAATCGCGGCTTTGTTTTGGGATTGCACGCCGTCGGCGAGCAGTTCGAGCAGGGCGAAATGTTTCTGCCCGACCTGGTCCTCGCCGGCGAAGCCATGAAAGCCGCGACCGCAATTCTGGAGCCCGCTATCCATCAAATGGGCGGGACGCGCGAAACACTCGGCAAAGTTGTCCTTGGCACTGTGAGAGGCGACATCCACGAAATCGGCAAAACCCTGGTGGGCACCATGCTCTCTGCCAGCGGCTTCCAGGTTTTTGACCTGGGTGTCGATGTCTCCTTCGAGGATTTTGCGCTGAAGGCCAAGGAACTCCACGCGGACATTGTCGGACTTTCCGCCTTGTTGACCACCACAATGACCGGCCAAAAAGGCGTTGTCGAAGCTCTCGAGCGCCACGGACTCCGCCCGCGCGTGAAAGTCATGATTGGCGGCGCTCCCGTCACGCAAAGTTGGGCAAACGAAATTGGCGCAGACGGCTACGGAAAGGATGCTCTGGCAGCCGTAGCCTTAGCCAAAAGTCTGATGGCTCTGTAGCGGCCGCCTTCTGAGGCGGGCGTTCTTAGGAGAAGACGGCACAGCGTCGCGACTTGCGATAAAACTGCAACGCGTTGTCATCCCGAGCGAAGCGAGGGATCTACTTTTCGCAATCCAAGCAAGACCATCAACAGCGTCCACGAAACGGATTGAAATCGCGAGCAACTCAGAAACGAACACCACATGCCACCAACTTTCTCGCTTCTTGACCCGCACATAATCGACCGTATTCTCGCCGAAGCCTTCACCCTCATTTCCGACCGCGGAGTCACTGTTCAAGCGCAACCCGCCGTCGAATTACTCTCCGCAGCCGGCGCGCGCGTCGAAAACGGCGTCGCGCACATTCCCGAATCCCTCGTCCGCCGCGCCCTCGAAACCGTTCCCCGCGAATTTTCCCTCTATAACCGCGCCGGTGAACCCTCCGTCAACTATGGCGGAAACAACGTGCAGTTCGATCCCGGCTCATCCTGCGTGCACATCCTCGATCCACACACGCTCGAACATCGCATGACCTTCGCACCCGATCTGGTGCGCCTCGTTCAAGTTGCCGAAATGCTTCCGCAGTTCGCCGCGCAATCCACCGCTGTGGTCTGCAATGAAGTGCCAAAGAACATCGGCGATCTCTATCGCCTCTTCATCGTGCTTCTGTATTCAAGCAAACCCATCGTCACCGGCGCATTTTCACCCCACGGCGCCCCCCTCATGATCGAATTGCTCGCGGCAGACAGCGGAGGGCACGCCGCATTGCGCCGCAAGCCTCGCGCGATCTTCGATGTGTGTCCCTCTCCACCTCTGCATTGGACGGAATTCGCCGCGCAAAATCTCGTCGACCTCGCGCGCACTTGGGTTCCCGCCGAGATCATTTCGATGCCGTTGGCCGGCGCCGCTTCGCCTGTAACTCTTGCGGGTAGCGTCGTGCAACATTCCGCGGAATGCCTCAGTGGAATGGTCATCCACCAACTCGCTCAGCCCGGCGCTCCCGTGGTTTGGGGAGGCGCGCCTTCGATCTTCGATATGCGCAGCGGCATCACCCCGATGGGCTCGATGGAAACTTGCTTGCTGAATGTCGCTTCAGCGCAAGTCGCAAAGTCACTCGGCTTGCCGACGCACGGTTACCTGATCGGCAGCGATGCGAAAACGCTCGATGCTCAGGCCGGTCAGGAAAGTGGAATCGCCGCCGTGATGGGCGCTCTTGGCCGCATCAACATGATTTCTGGTGCCGGCATGCTCGACTCGTTGGCTTGTCACAGCGCGGAAAAACTCGTTCTCGACGCGGAATCCATTGCCATGGCCCAGCGCCTTTTGCGCGGCGTACAAGCCGGCACCGAAACACTGGCGCTCGACATGTTTGCAAAAGCAGGCGCGCACGGCGACTTCCTGAAGCTTCCGGAAACGCGCAAACTCTTTCGCCAGGAACAACACATTCCATCAAAAATCACGGACCGCGGCTCGCTCAACTCCTGGGAGCAGTCCGGAAAGAAAGATGCGTTCGCCCTCGCCAAGGACCGCGTCAACGAACTGGTCGCCGCTTATAAGCGTCCAGAATTGCAACCGGAAGTCGAGCAACATCTGCGCAGTATTGTCGAGGAATTAGCGAAGCGCGAGGGCATGGACAATTTGCCAGTAGTCTAAATTTTGCCAACGTGGAAAAACTTTACCGATGACCGGCATTCCATCAGCCACGGAACACACGGAGATTCGCCGCGATTGGCAATTTTCCGTCGATGCGGACATGGTTCTGCAAAGGCAGGGAGCGAACGCCCGTAAAGTGCGCTTGCGCCAGCCTCGTCTGGTAGCCTTAGCGGAACAGGCCATCGCCGAAGGACAATCGTTGATTCAACCTGCGGTTGCCTATCGCATGCTGAAAATCCAGGAAGTGCAACCCGCGCTGGTGCTTCTGGCCAATGGCATGAAATTGAAAGGTCACGGCATCGCCCGTAAACTCGCCGGAGCCGAACTTGCGATTGCAACCGTCGCCACCGTTGGAGCGGAAATCGAAACGCAAATTCTGCGAGCCACGAAACAAGACCCGCCATTTGCGCTCGCCCTCGACGGCTATGCGACCGCAGCGGTCGGTGCGCTGATCGTCGCGTTCCGGCAATATTTTGCCGAACTTCTAGCCGCGCGACAATTGACCACCACCACTCCCCTGTATCCCGGAACGAACGACTGGGAACTGGCTGCGGCTCAGACCGAACTATTTTCCCTGGTGGATGCCGTACCTATAGGCGTGAGCCTCACGGCCTCATTCCTGATGACGCCCTGCAAGTCCGTTTCAATGGTGAGCGGTGCCGGCAAAAAAATGCCAGCCACCATGCTCGAACCCTGCGAAGAATGCGGCGCATCTTCCACATGCCGCCACCGCCTAACGAATCCCTGAAAGGACCACAGTGTCGCCAGTCTTAAATGTAGCGCAGGCTTTCATGCCAGCCCACTTCGCACTTGCTGAAAAACTGGGCTCTTTAGGGGTCGGGGCTTGAGCTCCGACACTAAATGTGTAGCTATTTGGGGCTTCAGCCCCTGAGGAAATGCCCAAGCGCGAGCGCTCGAATAAACTCCGGCGTTGTCCCGCAGCAGCCGCCCAAAAACGTAGCGCCCGCCTCCACAAGCTCCTGCGCCGAAGCCGCAAATTCCGCTGGCGTGGTTTTGTATTTCGCCACTCCGCCAACCATCTCCGGCAACCCCGCGTTGGGCTTAATCCAGATCGGCAGCGCCGTAGCGGCCGCCAACCGCTTGCAAACCGGTATGAAGTCGCGAATGCCCAGCCCGCAGTTTGCTCCAATCGCATGAACGCCATCTCCGGTCAGCGCCGTAGCGGCTTGTTCCGGTGTGGTACCCATGATGGTCCGGTCGCGGTTCTTCCCCGAGTCAAACACCAGCGAAACAATCACAGGAAGTCGCGTCTCCAACGCCGCAGCAGCCGCAATGCGCGCCTCGGCCAGGTCCGTCATCGTCTCGATCAACAACGCGTCGGGACCTTCGGCAGTCAGCGCCCGCGCCTGCTGCGAAAATGCCTCCCTCAATTGTTCCGCATTCACTTCTTTCGTCAGCAGCATCTTCCCGCTCGGGCCCATCGACGCAAACACCATCGCCGAATCACCCGCAGCCTGCCGCGAAATCCTCACCGCGGCACGATTGATCGCTTCCACTTGCCCTTGCAAACCGTACGGCGCCAGGCTGACACAATTCGCGCGAAACGTGTTCGTCAGAATCACGCGGCTCCCGGCCTGAACATAGCTCTCCGCCACTTGCCGCACCAATTCTGGCTTCGTCAAATTCCATTCATCGATGCACGCGCCTAGCTCCGCTCCCAGCTTCTGAAACTCAGTTCCCCAAGCCCCGTCCGTGAGCGTCGCAGTTCCCCGCAAGCAGTCCGCAAACCGCATCAAGTTAGCTCCCACACTCCAAGTATATCCGTCCCTTTGGAGTGCGGCGGCTCGCCGCCGCTTTCACGGCTGAGACCGCATCTTCGACTTCCAATACCTGACCAAACCGAAGTATCTCAACCGTGCACGAACCGGGCGCCCCACACGCCGGTCTTGCGTGTAGGTTCTTCGACCTTCGCACCGCTTCACTCGCGCTGTGATGGATTTGTATTCAGCCTAACTACTCGTACCGCAGCGCTTCCAACGGATCGATCCGCGCCGCCTTCCGCGCCGGCACGTAGCTCGCCACTAGCGACACGCCAATCAGCAGCAGCGGCACGCTCACAAATACAATCGGATCCGTCGCGGTAACGCCGTACAACATGCCCGCCAGCACTCGTGTCATCTGAAACGCAGCCACCAATCCAACGACCGCGCCAATCAGCGAAACGATCAGTCCTCGCCCCACCACCAGCCGCAGAATCTGCAACTGGTTCGCACCCAGCGCCGTTCGCAAGCCAATCTCATGCGTCCGTTGGCTCACGGAATAAGCCGTCAAGCCGTAGATTCCCACGGTGGCAAGCGCCAACGCCAATCCCGCGAACACGCAGATCATCAGCATCGACACGCGCCGCAGCATCAGCGAGTCGGACAGCACTTTATCCATGGTACGCACGTCGGAAATCGGCTGCTCCGGATCCAGCTTCAGAATTTCGCTTCTCACCGCCGCGGTCATCGCCGCCGGATCTCCCTGCGTTCGAACCACCAGGCCCATGTCAAAATTGGGCTGCTGCGTATGCGCCACGTAAATTGCCGGCTCCACGGGCGCATCAAGTCCATACAGTTTCGCGTCCCCCACTACGCCTACAATCTCCATTGGCGTGTGTCCGGTCACCACGATCTGTCCGATCGGATTCTCATTTGTGAAATGCCGGCGCACCATCGCCTCATTCACAATCGCCACCCGTTTCGACTCCAGCGTGTCGTGCTCATCGAACAGCCGCCCTTGCCGCAGCGCGATTCCCACCGTGTTGAAGTATCCCTCCGTCACGGGACGATAGTCCGCCAACAATTCTTCGTTTTCCGGCAACACCGGGTGTCCCTGAATTTGGAAGCCGGACACTCCGATGCGGAACGACAGTATCGACACGCGCAGCGGCAAAAACTGCACCGCCCCTGCCGAACGCACGCCCGGCAACGCCTGCAGCCTCTCAACTACCGTCTTGAAGAACGTCATCCGCTGCTCTGGCTTTGCGTACTTCACCTCAGGCAGGCTTATATTCATCGTCAGAATATTTTCTGTCCGCAGACCAGGATTCACACTCATCACCCGAACAAAACTCCTCATCAGCAGTCCTGCGCTCACCGAAAGCAGCACCGCTAGCGCCACTTCCGACGCCAGTAGCGTCCCACGAATCCGTTGCGATCCGCCCGCGCTGTCAGACCGTCCACCAGCCTCTTTCAGCGTGGTATTGAGCTCAACACGCGAAACCTTCAGCGCCGGCACCAGCCCGAACAGCAGGCACGTCACAATGCATATCCCAAACGTGAACAGCAGCACTCGCCAATCGAATGTCATCTGCTTCATCGTTGGAAACATGTCGGGAATCACGCCGCGTAACAAGCGCACGCTCACCCACGCCAGAATCAGCCCAACGAACCCGCCGGCAAACGCCAGCACCAAGCTCTCCGTCATCAGTTGCCGGACGATGCGCATCCTGCCAGCGCCCATCGCGCCCCGAATCGCAATCTCTTTTTGCCGGGACGCCGCGCGCGCCAACAGCAAATTCGCCAGGTTCGCACAAGCAATGAGCAGCAACAAACCTACCGCCCCCAGCAGCACCAGCAGCACCGGACGAATCTTCCCGCTGTACATTTCCGCCATCGGAAACACCCGCACGCCCCAACCGCTATTTGTCGCGGGATATTGCTGCTCCAGGCGTTGCGCGATCATCGTCATTTCCGCCCGCGCCTGCTCCATCGTCACGCCAGGCTTCAGCCGCGCCACGATTCCATAAGTATGATTTTTGCGCTCGTTGCCATTGGGATTGATGGCCGTAGGCAGCCACAAGTCTGCGGCCACCATGTCGCTCACCTCGTGCGGCACCACTCCCACAATCGTCCGCGGGATGCCGTTCACGGTGAGCGTTTGTCCCACCGCCGAAGGATCGGAGTGAAACCTGCGTTGCCACAGCCCGTGGCTGATCAGCACCGCCGGCGCTCCGCCGGGACTATCCTCTTCCGGCAGAAAATTCCGCCCCACCACCGGATTGATTCTCAGCACCGGGAGAAATTCCTTCGAACACATCGCGGCAGTCACGCGCTCCGGTTCGCCCGTGCCGCTGATGTTCAATCCATATTCGGGAATAGCGAACGCCGCGGACATGTTCTCAAACGACTGAGACTGCTGCTTCCAGTCCAGATAATCGGCGCCTGTGGCGGGTAGTTGGTCGAAGCCCGATTTCAGCAACGTTTGCCAGACCATCATTACGCGGTCTGGTTCGGGCATCGGCAGCGGCTTCAGCAGCACCGCATTCACAACCGTGAAGATGGCGCTGTTCGGCCCAATGCCCAGTGCCAGCGCAAGTATGGCTACTGCGCTGAAGCCGGGATTCCGCACCAGCGACCGAAGGCCATAGCGAAGATCCTGCCAGAAGAGCTGCATGGTGACTCCTTATTGTCCCGCACCCTAGCACATCCCCATGCACCTTGGCGTTGACACACGTCACACATATCCGAATTAGCAAGCCACGCCTGTGCTCCCGTAGCTCACCCCTTCAGGGGTGCGGCGGCTCGCCGCCGTTTTCCCACTAAGCCCTGATTCCAACTACTCGCACACCCAAGCCCCCAAAAATAATGTAACGTCAGCTCATCCCACGCAGTAATGCTAAATAGAGGGCGGCGCATGGACCTGCTGCAACGATTCGCGGCTGGCGATCTCGAGGCCTTCGAATCGCTCTTCCGCCAATACCAGGGCGAAGTCTACCGCTGGATTATGCGCATCGTCCGCAATTCGGCAACCGCGGAGGACTTAACCGTGGAAACTTTCTGGCGCATGTACCGGGCCCGCGCCCACTTTGATCCCACCAAGGGGACCTGCGGCCCATGGCTTCGCCGCATCGCCACCAACGCCGCCCTCGATCATCTTCGCCGTCCGCGCCGCGAAGTTCCTTTGCCCGACGATCTCCCCGCCACCGCCAAGCAGCCACCCGCCGAGCAGCTCGAGCTTCGCCGCGAAATTCTTTCCGCCATTGACAAGCTCTCGCCTCCGCTTCGCGCCGTCATCTTGCTCGCCTCTGGTGGAAGAAGAATCCTACGAAAATATCGCCCAGGCCCTCGGAATCTCCGAAAACGCCGTGAGGGTCCGCTTATTTCGCGGTGTGCGAGTCTTACGAAAATCACTCTCGCAGGCAGGAGTCCACGCATGAATCAACAAGAAATTGACGACCTCAAAAAGCTCTTGAAGGATTCTCTGCACCCGGTCGGCAACCTCGAACTTCAGCGCGACCTCTGGCCCGCCATGCTTCGTCGCCTCGAGCAGCCCGCCTTCTACGTGCCCTGGTGGGACTGGACTCTTCTCGCCGCCGCTACTGCCCTGCTTTTGTTTTTCCCGGGAATGATTCCCGCGTTGTTGTACCACCTGTAAGGAGGACTCGCCATGAACAAGCATCCCTATCTGCGCGCCTATCTCGCTGGAATCGCCGTTCCCACCTTGTTTCTCCTCGTCGCCATGACCGCATACACCATCGTCCGCTACGTTTACAAAGTCCCCATTCCCATCGAACGCGTCATCATCTTTCCGATGGCTGCCGTTCCCAATGCTTGGGGCCTCTGGAATGTGCTCTATCGCGCATTCATTGCTCACCGTCGCCTGCCCCTTGGCCTCTTCGGTGCCGCGCTTCCTCTTCTGCTTGCTCCTGCCGGCTTCCTAACCGCTCGTCTGCTCGGCTTCACCGTCCCTCACCAAGTTTTCTCCGTCTCTCCCTTCGCGATTCCCGTCGCTCTCATCATTTATTATTTTGTCTGGAAGCATATCGTCGGCTTCCTAAACGCCGAACTCGCCGTCGCTTGACCTGAATCTCTCTTACGCAGCAGCACAATTTTCAGTCTGCCGTTGCGAGAGGCTGTCATTCTGAGGGCATCCGACAAGGATGCCAGAAGAATCCCAACTGCAAATGTTCCTAAGTACCGTTGTTGGCTAGTCGGCGCGCAGTATCTCCATGATGTCCATTTTGGCAATTCGCCGCGTAGCAGCCCAGATCCCAACCGACGCCACTAGCGCCAGAAACCCAACCAAGCCGGCGGACGCTACCCAATCGATGGGTTTGGCTCCGTCCACCAGCGCCTCCAGAAAACGCCCCGTCAATCGCGCTCCGGCGATGCCGGGTATGGCTCCAGCCGCCACCATCAGCAAGCTTTCCCGCAATAGCGTGCTCCGCAGTCGCGCCGGCGTTGTGCCCAGCGCCATGCGCACTCCCATCTCTTGGCTCCTCTGCACCACCCCATACGAAACGATACCGTAAATCCCAATCACTGCCAGCAGCAGCGCGAATCCCGCAAATATCCAAACCGCTGTCCGGTAAAACTTCGGCGCCGCGAAAATCTCATCCAGCCGCTGTTCCATCGTTTTTACCCCGAACACCGGAACTTGCGGATCCACCGATTGGATCGTGTCGCGCATCGCAGCAAGATGATCTTCCGCACGGCCGTCCACTCGCGCCACAAACGTCGAGAAAAAGCTGCCCGGAGTGTCCGACGGAATGAACACCTGATTCGAATTTGCGAGTGTCGGATCAGTCTCATACTCCATCCCCTTCACCACGCCGACAATTCTCCATGGCTTGTCTCCCTCGCTCGTCAGCTGATGACCCACGGCGTCCTCCGGTGCGCCAAATCCCGCCGCAAATCGCTCATTCACGATCGCAACCTTGGCGCCGGCACGCACCTCCGCGTCTGTAAATTCCCGGCCGTACAGAATCCGCCCTCCCATCGTCTCGAAATACCCCGACAAGACCGGAACCATCGTCGAGTTGAGTTTGGCGGGACGCCCATCCAATCCGAACGGTCCACCGACAAACCCCGAAGCGTAGAGCGGAAGGAATTCCGTGGCGCTTGCTGCGCGAACTCCCGGGAGACTGCGAATCCGGGCAAGCACTTCCTCAAAATAGGGCAACTGTCCCTTATTCAGCCGGTGCGTCGTGCCATCCAACGAGACGTTTACAGTCACTACTCCTTTCACGTCATAACCGCGATCGATTCTCATCAAGTGCACGATCGCGCGCCCCACCGACACCGACCCAGCCAGCAGAATCATCGTCAACATCACCTGCGCGCCGACCAGGCTTTCGCGAACCAGCCGCCACCCGCGCGTTCTACTACCACCCCTCGCGCCGAAACCATGCATCCGGCCCGCATACACAGCGGGGAACACGCCAAACACCACCGCCGTCACTACCGACACCATTAGCGTGAAACCCAGCACTCGTCCATTCAGGATTGAATAACCCTGCGCCCCAAGCGGCGCCGGCTCAACCTGCGCCGCTACCAGAGTCGTCCAATAGCCCACCAACAATCCGACCAACGTGGCTACGCTCGAGAGCAGCACGCACTCGGTCAGCAACTGTCTTGTTATCCGCGCGCGGCTTGCTCCCAACGCCGACCTTATCGACAGTTCCGTTGCGCGATCGGCGGTCCTCGCTAATAAAAGATTCGCCACATTCGTGCACGCGATCAGCAACACCAGCAACACCGCACCCATGAACAGCAGCGAGGCGTTCTTCACCGGACCGGCAAGTCCGTCTCGCAGTGACATCATCCTTGGGCGCAGCCTGTCGTCGTTTCCTTCCTGCTTCGGCGAGAGCCGCTCCGCCTCCACAGCAAATGCTGCGCGCGCTTGTGGCCACGCGATTCCCGGCTTCAACCGCGCAACGGTTCCCCATCCATTATTTCCACCACTAAACGCCGCCGGCTTCCAAAGAACGGCCCTGCCCGGATAGTCGAACCCTCGTGGCGCGACGCCAATCACGGTCAGCGGGATTCCGTCGATTCGAACCGTAGTGCCCAGCGCCTTCGCATCTCCCCCGAAAAGCTGTTGCCACAGCCCGTATCCAATCACCGCCATCGCGTTGCGCCCGGGCAATCCCCATCCCGTTCCGTCCACTTCATCCTCAGGCGCGAATCCTCGCCCCAATACCGGCTGCGTGCCCAGCACCGAGAAAAAATTCCAGGATGCCTGCGCAACGTGCGCTCGGCTCGCCACACCTGCCCCGCCCAGGTTCACATCGATTTCCTCAAAAAGCGCCGTATCGGCCAGATACGCGCTCTGCCGCCGCCATTCGTGAAACTCTTTCGCGCTATCGTGTGGTGGAATGAATTGATGCAGCAGCGCCAGGCGGTCTGGTTCGTGAAACGGCAATGACCGCAGTAGCAATGCGTCGACTACGCTAAAGACGCCTGTGTTCGCGCCAATCCCGATGGCCAGCGCGGCAATCGCCAATCCTGCGTGCCACGGACGGCTGGCCCAAAGCCGCAGCGTGTACTTTAAATCCTGAAACACTTCGCGCGCCAACTGCCCAATCCGCCCGCATATCGTCGAGATGAAAAACGCGTCACACATCCCGGGCCCTCCAACTTTTCTTACCTTAGGCCTTCAATCCCGATCTCGCTCTCCACGTCCTTCTTTCGTTGACGCCGACGCCGGAAACACCACGAACTTCGGCGCGGGCATCGGCTTCTCTCCCATCCGGTCTTCCCACAGAAATTTGTTCAGTACTGTATTGTCTGCTGCATCCGCATGGCTGAAGTCCAGATTCTTCCCTTCTTTCCATTCTTTTGTGTTGACCTCATAAATCAACCCATTCTCGCGATTGCGGTAATCTGCGTCGAATGCCGCCTGCGTCCCCGCTCCGCTGAACAGGGGCGCCATCACCGCCGCGCGCGAATCGTTCGCATTCATCGGCGGCGCGCCCAGCAACGCCTCGATCGTGCGCACCATATTCACCGTCGTATAAAAATTGTGTTCCACAAATGGCGTCGCCTTCCCCGCTTCCCGACTCACAACCGGCGCATACTTGCTGATCACCAACGCCGTGCTGCGATGCGAATCCACGTGGTCGGGCCCATCCTGCGCGTCATCCTCCAGGATCAGGATCGCCGTGTCATCCCAATACGCGCTGTGCGATATCGCCTCGGCCACTCGCCCCACCGCCAGATCATTGTCCGCCACAGACGCCACCGGCCTCGGTTCGCCCTTCGTTCCCCCCGCGGTGTGATCGTCGGGCAGCCGCAATAAAATAAACTGCGGCATTGTGTCCTTCCCTCCTTTGCGCGAATCCACAAATCCGTGAAACTCATTCAGGAATTCGTCCACCCGCAACTGGTCGGGATAAGAAACCTCAAAGTCCGGAAATAGCGGATCGAAATGCCCGCGCAACTCCAATTCGCCCGCGATGTTTTTCGCCAGCACCGGAATGTTCCAGGGATACGGGCTCGCGCTTCCGTGCGGCTCTCCCACATTTTTCTCCAACGCCTCGCCCTTCTTGATCACTTGCCGCGGACACGCCACGCCTGCCACCTTAGGCGGCCCCGCCGTGGGACTCTTCGCGGCCCCCGGTTCATTGCACCAACGCGTGATGACATATTCCCCATAATGCCGGTACGAAATTCCGTGCTTCGCAAAATTCTTCCACAGATAGCCGCCCGTAGGCTCCGAAGCATCCGGCAAATCATCCTCCGGCGCAATGCCCAACAGCAACTGCCCTTCCGAATCGTAAGTATGTTCGTGCCCGCGGTAGCCGATGGGCCAGGTCTTCTCTACGTAGTCCGAAATCGAAGCCGACGTCGACCACACGTGCCCATCTCCGGAAACGTCGCCGCTATCGTAAAAATTATCCAGCACCCCAAATTGTCGCGCCAGCTTGTGCTGATTCGGAGTGATCTCTTCTCCGTACATGGTGATCGAGGGATCCCCATTCGCTTCCGCGATGTCGCCAAAAATCTGGTCGTATGTGCGATTTTCCTTAATGATGTAAATCACGTGGCGGATTTTGTTTTCTCCGTTGGCAAACGCAATCTTGTCCGCATTTCCTTGCGCGGCGTTGCTGGCAATCACCTGCTCCGTCCATGCCGCCAGATTGGTCTTCAACTCCTCCAGCGAAATCCGCGCCAGCGACCCGTGCATCATCGCCGGGTTGTACGGATATTCCCGTTGACCGTCTTCTCCCGGCTTCAATGGTTTTCCATTCGGTCCCGATCCTCGCCCCTTTGCGCTTCCGATCAGCAAATCCTTCGCAGTGGCCACCACCACAGTTGGATACCACTCCGTGGGAATGAATCCCACCGCGCGCAATTGCGTCCCGGTTGGCGGATTGCTCAAATCGAACACCCCGACGGAATCCGAAATTGCATTCGCCGAAAATAGCGTCTTTTCGTCCGCGCTCAGCGCCAGGTATTCCGGGTCGCTGCCACCATATCTCTGACCGGGCAACTTTGTGGAAAGCGTGTACACCACTTTTCCGGCGTTGGTATCCAGCACATCGATCTCGTCGCGATTCGTCAGTGCCACAAACAACCGCGATTCATCTCGGCTCAACAGCATCGCAGTAGGATGAGAGCCTCCCTCCAGCGGCGCCGCAGGCCTGCGCAGCGGAATGATTCGCCGCACCCGCCCGCGCACAAGATCAAGCTCAGCCACCGCCGAAGCATTCCACAACGAAACCCATCCTCTTTTTCCATCGCTGCTCATCACCGTTGCATACGGCAGCGATCCCGGAATCCGCTTGAACGTCGACAGATCAAATCTCTGCACCACTCGCCCATCTCCGCTATTCAACAAGATCGCTTCGTCGGAATTGTCGCAGGCTACGAGGATGCGTTCTTCTCCTCCACTTGTCCCCACACTCAATCCCGCTGGATACGTGACATCCTTGAACTCGTCACGCCGCTCTTTTCCTGCCGGCACTTTCGCCCTCGGCGCCAACGCAATAAATCGTTCCGGCGTAACAGTTCCCTCGCTAAACGCATACACCGCGATTCCATTTCCCGTGCTGCCCTTCTCCTTACCCATCGGATCCGTCAGCGACGCCATCGATGCGTATAGCTGCTTGCCATCGCGACTGAAAGCCAAGCCGTGAAAATACGTTTGCTTCGCGTCGCTGCCCAACCGGTCATCCGGAAAATCCTTCAGCACATTGCTCTCCAGATTCAGCACTGAAATCGACTGCTTCTCGCCAGACGTATAGGCGCCGTAGCCGCTATGCAGAAGCACCGCGTAGCGCCCATCCGGTGAAATCGCTATCACCGTTGGAAAGTTGTTCGTGCGTTGCGGATTGCCCGGCACTTCCCCCAACAGTTTCGCGTTGGGCATCTGTGTCCGCGCTGCAACAGGCGTTGCATCCTGCGCGAAAAGTGACACTGGTGAGGCAAGAAGAATCAGCGGGGCTAGAAGTCGGAATGCTCGATTATGGCGGCGCATCGCCGCATTATAGGAGATTTCCTGCGTCGCGGTTTTGAAAGTTCGTTCATCCGCCGGTTTCTCTCAGGTGCCTGAATACCGCTGTTCCTTCCATGGGTCGCCATACGCGTGATATCCGTTGCGCTCCCAAAATCCCAGTTCGTCGTGGTCCAGCAGCGTAAACCCGCGCACCCACTTCACGCTTTTCCACGCATACAACTGCGGTACAACCAACCGCAACGGCCCGCCATGTTCCGCGGGCAGCGATTCGCCATCGTGCTCAAACGCAAATAGCACGTCGGGCCGCTCCAGATCTTTCAACGGCACATTAGCCGAATAACCCTCTTCTGCTAGCACCAACACGTATTCGGCGCCCGGCTTTACCTTCACTCGCTTCAACACTTCCGTGAACAACACGCCCTTCCACCGATTGTCCAGCCGGCTCCATCGCGTCACGCAATGAAAGTCGGAAGTCACTTCCACCTGAGGCAGCGCGCGAAATTCCTGCCACGTCAATCGCAGCGGCTCTTCCACCATCCCGTCGATCCGGAAGTCCCATCGCGCCGCGTCAAATCGCGGCACGCCGCCCGCGTGCAGCACCGGCCACTTAATCGTCAGCGACTGGCCCGGCGGCAGTCGTCCTTCCGCCCGCGCCTTCTTCTCTTTTTCCCGCCTTCCCCCATCGTCGCCAAACACCGGCATCGCCGACCTCCCTAATTGCACACTTGGCGGAACAATTCCCTTTTGTCATTCCGAACGGAGTCTGCGGAGTAAGGATTTCTGCCCCATCGCACGTCTTTTGTGCGATGAATCTCTCTTGCCTGGGTTCTCGCTAACATTCACAGCCAATTGGTTTCCGCCAATCCATCCCAATTCATCGAATATCTACCTCTATCCCACCGATCCATTTGGCCACAAGGTTGTACACCAGTGCCGAAATCCCCAACACAATCCCTCCGAGCAACCCGTACGCAATTGGCATCACTATAATTTTGCCAAGCCCAATCGAGGTCCATTCTGCCGGATTTGGTCCCCAGCGACCCGCAATGTTGCCTGCTATCGGCAAAATCAGCGCCACCACGCTAAAAATCAATCCGAGGAGTCCGTAAAGCACCAGCCCCACCTTAAATGCCGGGCCCGGCGAAATTCTCGCAATGATCGCCATGTTCCACCTCCTTGGCGGCACATGGTACCAGATGCCCTGCCACCTTCCGCAGCGAACAATTCTCCGAAGCCACGTGCTATCCTCTTCCCATGCCCGCTCAAACTCTCGACGGCCTTAAAATCCGCGACGAAATTTTTGCTGAGCTCAAACAGGACATTACTCGCCTCCACTCCCAAGGCATTCGTCCCGGTCTCGCCGCCGTTCTCGTCGGCGAGAATCCCGCGTCGCACATTTACGTCAAAAGCAAAATCGCTGCGTGCGAGCAGCTCGGCATGGCTCACTGGCTTCATTCCCCTCCTGCCAGTGTTTCCACCGACTACATGCTTCAACTCGTCGCCGACCTCAACAACGACGACAATGTCGACGGTATCCTTATCCAGCTTCCACTTCCCGCCCAGATCGATTCCAAGCGCGTTCTCGAAGCCGTTGATCCTGCGAAAGACGTCGACGGCTTCCACCCCATGAATCTCGGCAAGCTCGTCACCAATCGCCCCGGACTCGTCGCCTGCACGCCCGCCGGCTGCATGGAGATTCTTCGCCGCTACCAAATTCCCATCGAAGGCACCAACGCCGTCGTCCTCGGGCGTAGCGACATTGTCGGCAAGCCCATGGCGCTTCTGCTAATGCACGCCAACGCCACCGTCACCATCTGTCATTCAAAAACGCGCGATCTGCCTGAAATCGTTCGCCGCGCCAACATTCTCGTTGCCGCCATGGGCAAGGCCGGCTTCGTTCAGCCAGACTGGATCGGCTCCGGCACTGCCGTCATCGATGTCGGCACCAACAAGGTTACCGATCCCGCGGAAGCCGCGCGCTTGCTAAAGAATTCTCTTCCGCGCCTGGAAAAATTCCGCCAGAAAGGCAGCGTTCTCATCGGCGACGTCCACCCAGACGCCATTCACACCGCCGGCTTTCTCACTCCGGTTCCCGGCGGCGTCGGTCCCATGACCATCACCATGCTCATGAGCAACACAGTAAAAGCCGCCCGCCTCCGCCGCGCCAAATCCCTGGCCGGACAAGCGTCCATCGCATGAATCATGGTTAAACTCGGCCTAACCGGCGGCATCGCCAGCGGCAAAAGCGCCGTCGCCTCCATGCTTCGCGAACTCGGTTTTCCGGTACTCGACGCCGACTCCATTTCTCACCGTCTGATGGAACCCGGCCAGCCTGCTCACAACGAAATCCTTCGCGAATTCGGCCCCGACGTTACCAACGCTTCCGGCCGCATCGATCGCGCCAAACTCGCGGCCGTCGTCTTCGCCGACCCCGACAAGCTCGCTCGTCTCAACGCCATTCTTCATCCTCGCGTCGAGCAAGCCATGCTCCTGCAGTTCGATGCGTGGCAACGCTCCGGCTTTCGCGACGCCGTCTTCGTGGAAGCAGCTCTGCTCGTCGAAGCCGGTTTCACCAAACATCTCAATGGACTCGTGGTCACCTTCTGCACCCCCGCCCAGCAACTTGAACGCCTCCTCGCCCGCGGCATGAGCGAAGTCGAAGCCCGCCGCCGCATCGCCGCCCAGCTTCCTATCGACGAAAAACTCCGCCACGCAACTTACACCATCGACTGCTCGCGCTCCCTCGACGACACTCGCGCCCAAGTCGAATCCGTGGTCAAAAAACTCCATAAACAGACAACCTCCTAGTCGTCCTGCGTTCCGCAGTGCCGGAGGCACGGCAGAATTAGCCCAGTGCGGTGCACTGGGAGAGCGGTTCAAAACCCATCGAGCTCCGTCGGGACCGCACGTCCCTTCCGGTTCCCCGCTAGTACCATTGCTCTCTTGATTCCCGGTGGTACGATTGCTCCGTTGGACCTCCCGGCCCTGAGGACATCGCTATGGCAGAAACGCCACTGCTGCGCCGGAAGGAAGTTCGCGTCCCTTTGAAGATGTTCGTCAACCTTAGTACTACAGACAATCCTTCGTTCGAGATCGCTCCCACCATCGACATTAGCTGTCATGGAGCCAGGGTCGTCACCGCGCGAAATTGGCAGCTCAACGAACAGCTCTCCATCCGCTCGATTCGTGGAAGTCACAAATCTCTGGGCCGGGTTGCCCATTGCGAACCGTATGCGCCCAACCGCTTTGTGATTGGCGTTGAAATCTATTCTCCGGGTGACTGGACAGCCGCAACACGCTAATCGTCATAAACGAGCGCGGTCTAAGTCCTTGCTATTCTTCAGGTTCGCAAATCCTCCTACAGTAAACTACCTATAGACTCAACTCTTACGGTTGTTGTATAAACAACCGCTTTTCCGGGATAGTCCCGCCAGCCACCAAACTGGCAAAACCCCGGCCACGCTTCAATCACTTCCGTAACCTGAACGGCCTCGCCCAAGGTGTAGAAAGAGAGATCGCTCCTATGGCAGAATTGTGCAACCCCAAAGGTGATTTTGTGGCCCATTGGCACGCCAAACTCACGCGCCGTCTCATCGCATTGGCCGCGTGCTTGTTCGTCGGCCTTTGCGCCTTCGCTCGTCCTTGCTTGGCCGACGATCTCCTCTTCGTCGGCAACTTCTTCGGCGACGACTCCAAAATCTTGGAATATAACGCCACCACCGGCGCCTTTATTGGCCAGTTTGGTCCAGCTAACTCATTTCCCCTGGGGGCCGCATTCGGACCCGATGGAAATTTCTATGCCACCAACTCCAGTATCGACGTCGTTCTCAGACAGAACGGCACCACTGGCGCATTCATTGGTAACTTCGCCAGCGTCGGAGATGCCGCTGGATTGGTTTTTGGCCCGAACAATAAACCTCTTCGTCGTTAGTTCCAGCGATCCTGGCGCTCTCACCGTGCTCAACGCTACCACCGGCGCCCTCAAAACCACCGTTGATGCTGGCGGTATCATGTCCGATCCCGAAGGCGTTACCATCGGCCCCGACAAGAACATCTATGTCGCCAATACCGATAACAGCAACGTCCTCAAGTTCAACGGAACCACCGGCGCGTTCATCGGCAAATTTGTCACTGACGGCAGCGGTGGGCTAAATGGTCCGCGCGGCGTCGCCTTTGGCCCCAATGGCAACCTCTTCGTCACCAGCCAGAGCAGCAACCAGGTGATGGAATACGACGGGACCACCGGCGCTTTCATAGGTGTCTTTGTCAACGCCGACCCTGGCACGCTCAGCCTTCCTCGCGACCTCGCCTTTGGTCCTGATGGTAACCTCTATGTGTCCG
The DNA here is from genome assembly GCA_963748365.1 of Candidatus Acidiferrales bacterium. Taxonomy (GTDB): domain Bacteria; phylum Acidobacteriota; class Terriglobia; order Acidiferrales; family UBA7541; genus Acidiferrum. The sequence continues at coordinate 317,677 of CAVVJG010000006.1, read as the reverse complement.
CCTTTGGCTCCGGCGATGTCTTCAAATACAACGGCTCAACTGGCGCTTTCATTAGTGACTTCATTCCTGTGGGCACCGGCGACCTCAACGGCCCCACGTTCCTTCTCTTCGGCGAATCCAGCTCCGTCACCACTCCGGAGCCTTCCACGCTAGGCCTGCTAGCCTGCGGTTTGCTAGCCTTGGCCGCGTGGAAACGCAAGAGTCTGCAAACTCCGGCAAGCTGCTAACACAACCCAACCACTCTCCGTGGCCCATCCTTGTGCTCTGAACCGCAAGGATGGGCCAATTCTTTTTTAAGTGTCCGTAACCAGCCGGGTGACCCAGGTACCGCCTCTGTACCTGGGTCTTGATTTTCGGGTGCCGCACCCTTGTGCTCTCCGTAAAGGGTGCGGGGTTTACTTTTCGATTCCGACCCAACAAAGACTCGCCGCCGACGTTCCTGGGCTTGAAGTTACTGTAAGCGCCAGAGGCGCGGTAGAAACTAGCCCAGTGCGTCAGCACTGGGTAACTTCGCAAAAACTCCATCGAGCGCCGTAGGCGCGCCACCCTCAAGGGCTGTACTACCGAAACCCACTATTTCTCCAACAGTTTCATCCATTTCCTGATGACCGCCCGCAAATTCTTCTCCTTGGACTTCACGTCCTTCGGACTGTAAAACATCGCCAACCTTCTTCCATCCGTGTAATCGCCTTCCAATAACCCGGACTTATCTTCCACCTTCGCTCCACTCGGAAATACCAAACGAATGCAATCCTGCTTGAACAAATTAAATACCACGATATATCGCCGGTACTCTTTCGGATTCGTCGGCTTCATTTTTCCAGCATAGAAAAACGTCGGAGCGTTCCACTTGATCTCTTCTCCGATTTCCTTGTGCGTGCTCAAAATGATTTTCCGCAAATCCGCCACCACCTTCGTCAGTGGGTGCTTCAGCTTACTCATATACGCATCCACCTTCTCCGGCTCCGACGCTTTAATAGTGATTTCCTTTGTTTTTAGCATGTTCGTCACCTTGATCTCAGTTTGCTCGAGTAACGGGTGCGGCAGATTTGAGGTCTCATTCGCCGAAACGGTGGTGCATTTTATAGAACCTGCTCAGCACCGTCAACGATGATTGGGTTGTTATTGGGTTGTTGATTGGGTTGTTCAGCAGTCGTCGGTTATAGTATTCGTTCTCATGTTTGAAAAACTCCGCTCCCGTCTGAAAAAGAATCCGCGCATTTCCGGATTGCGCCTCTCCCTTGCCGAGAAGTTCCTTCCCGCTGACTACTACGTGCAACTCCGGCCGCCGTATGCAACCCATACATGGGAGGCCGACCGCCGCTTCTACGATGAAAACCACGACTGGGAAAATTTCCGTGACGGCAATCGCGTCCTGCAGGCCCACGTGATTCTGGATCGCGTCAATCGTTGCGCTTCCGGCGACTACGCCGAACTCGGAACCTACCAGGGCAACTACGCCCGCATCATCTATTCTCAAATGGTGGAAGGCGCCAGTCTCTACTGCTTCGATACCTTCACCGGCTTTCCCGAAGCCTCAGTTCAAAAGGAACTCGGCGCCACCGGCCATGCCGTAGCCGTCGGCACGTTCTCCGACACCTCTCAAGCGAAAGTGGAGCAAGCCATCGCTGGCCGCACATCACCCCGCGCCTCGTCCTGCGCTCCGGCGAATTCCCCGCAACCTTCGCCGGTCTCGAGGACCGCCGCTGGCGCTTCGTCCTGCTCGACGCTGACCTCTACGCCCCCATCAAAGCTGGCCTGGAAATATTCTGGCCAAGGCTCGTGCCAGGTGGATTTATCCTTTGCCACGACTACCTCTCCGGCTTTCCCGGCGTTCGTAAAGCCGTGGACGAATTCTTCGAACCCTTGGGTATCGTGCCGGTTCCCTGGCCAGATCGCGTAGGCACCGCCGTAGTCGGCAAACCCTAGAACGCCTCCTAGAATCAATCAAAAAAAGTCTCGTCAGTCCCGGTTTTTTGCGGTTTGTGCAGATCGGAGGAACAGACCATGACCAGGATGCGTTGGAATGCCCCTAGTTCAAACGCGACTAGAAGCGCGTAATAGACGGGCGGCAATTGGTGGACTCGCGCCAGAAAAAGAACGTACATCGCAATGTGGACGAGTAGAAGCACACTTAGGACGGCCCAAAACGTGCCCCTATTCCAGGCATACCGGAACCAGTGAATTAGCAACCCGAAGACCAAAACTGTATTTCCAACTTGTATGACGGGGGTCCAATTTCTAACCTTAATTGCGTCGTGAGTCTTAATTACATACTTCGCGAACGCGGTGACCAACACTATGGCAATAAGCGTATCCAATATGACATCCCGAATTCGCTTTCTAAGTCTCGTCATTTGCAATTTCCACTTAAAAATCCGGAACCGAGGAACGTTCGCCAGGCGGCCTCCCCTTGCGCCTTTGTTTCATGCAAGGGTGGCGATTCACTCTTTCGTCGCTGCCTCTTTCGGCTTACTGATTTTGTTGCTGGTATCCACTTCAAACAATTGATAGTCGCTCAGATAGTGCCGGTGATGATAGCGTTTGCCGCGCACCTCCATAAACATTTCGGCGTCCCACGGCAGCCACAAAGTCTGATTGCCGCGATCAAATTTCACCGGGCCGTAGTCAACGCGAAGATGATCGCGCGTAAGTTGCAGTTTAGCGATCGGAGCAAGTAAATCGGTTTCCACGCGCAGCACGTCATAACTGGTTTGCGAAATCCATATCCGGCCCTTGAACGGCACATTGTAGACCATCCCGTTTCTCTTCCAGCGCCGCACGCTCAGCTTCTCCGTATCCTCCTCTTGAAAACGAATCTCCCAAACTGCTTCACCGCGCAGTTTTGTCACCCCTTCACACTCGTAACGAAAGTTGTTTCTGTCAGCGGGCTGCAGCAACGAAATGGCCAGGCTGTTTAGCCCGGTGGTAGCCAGTGGCGTAGGAAATGACTCCGTCGTCTTCTGATCAGCGTCGCGGCTCTCTTCCAGATAAAAAGAGTCCCCATGATAAGGAACCACGAACACGATGTACGAGAATTCGCGGGTCTTCACTTTCACGGGAGTTCCGTGCCGGTCGATTTCCTGATGTTCAATGTGCTCGGTGGCGGTGAACTTCTCGAAGTTGGCCAGTTGGTTTTTGGTCCGCAGGAAAGCATGGTCAAGCACTTCCGTTGTCGCGCAGGAAGTAGCCTCGATGCTGGGGGGGTTGTTGTCTATGTCCGGCGGCGACCACGAGGTGTCACTTTCTAAAACGGGCAGGTCGGCGCCAGATGTAACTCCCGGCAGCGGCAAGCCGGAGTTCTCGGGGAGTTTGCTCGCCGTAACGGCGGTCTCTTCCAGCTTACCTTTCGCGGTAATCGCCGCAGGATCGTTAGGCAAATCGTCCACCAGTTTTTGCCACATCGTCCGCGCCTCCGCGGTTTTTCCCTCAGCGAAATAAATCTGTCCCAACAGCAATCGTGCTTGTGAACCTTTATCCCCCGCGAGCTCTACGGCTCGGATCGCGTGAGATTCCGCATCGGATAGGCGACCGCCAATTCTTATGTACGCGTTCGCCAGAACCACATGCGCCCTCCAGTCCGCGGCATTCACCGAAACTGCCTTTTCGAGGGTCACAACGGCAGCTCCGGTTTCCCGGGCCGTCAGCTGCATTTCTCCCAGCGACAACAGCGACCTTTCGAAATTCGGATCCAGGTTCACCGCGCGCTCGAAGCTCTGGCGGGCAAGCTCCGTTTCCTGAAGGCAAAATTCCGCGGTTCCCATCAGGAAAGCCAATTGCGGATTGCCAGGCGCCTTTTGCACACCCTTCTGGAATTGTTTCTTCGCCGCATCGCAGTTGTGCTCGCGCAGCGACTCCACTCCTTTCGCTATGGTCTGCTGCAATTGCGGCGTCATGATCGGTCCGCCCGCGGCCGATTTGCTGGAAGCACTTAACGCAGCAGGCCTCAGGAGTACCGTGAAATACGTATCACTTGCCAGTTCGCCCGAGGCCACATTTACTTCATCTGTGGCCAGTTGATATCCATCGCAGCGCACTTCGACGCGATAATCGCCGGGAGGTACTGAAAACACCGCATCCGAAGTTCCGCCGGTAATCGAGGTGGTATCGTAGCCCGTGGTCAGCGAGTAAAAGTGTACATTCGCTGGAGTCGAGGGTGGAGTTCCCTGCACATCGCGAACGGCAATCGTTACCGCCACCGTGCCTCCGGGAGAAGGCATCCGGTTTCCGCCGCTATCGGGCCGCTGCGCCAATGCGAGTGGACCAACCGCCCCCAACGCAAGAGCGAGCCAGAATATCGCTGTTTTCGCCTTGGCGCGAGAAGACAGCAAAGTCATTGGGCAGCCCCTCCTGAGACAACAAGCGCCTTGGCTTGACTGTCTGCGAGCGCCTCATGTGGAAATCCTGCGCGGCTCAAAATGCAGTAAGAAACCTACCAGATAAGCCCCCGAGCGGCCATTTCTTTCTGCCAAACAGCACACGAACTTTCTGATTCCGGCATCTGCAAGATACCGTTGTGGTATCTTCCTGCATCCGCCGCATCGGGGTGAATATGCCGTTCTGGGAACGATTCCAGTCGAAAGAAGCCTCCCGCAACAAACTGCCGGAAAAACCCTCCGAAAAGTCTCCGATAGATGCACTGGAGTTTTCCTTGCAGTCGTTTGGCTTGGCACTGCTGCAGCACGTATCCGCCCAAGCTCACAAACAGAATGTTTTCATTTCTCCTCTCAGCGTCTTCCTGGCCCTCGCTATGACCGAAAACGGCGCATCGGGAGAGACCAAGGCTGCAATGCGCAAGGCCCTCGCGTTGCCTGCTTATGCCAGCGCCGAAGCGGTGAACTTATCCGCCGCCGCAGTTATCAGGTCGCTCCTGTCGCACGGTGAAGCGGAACTCGCGATTGCCAGCGCTCTTTGGACCGACATCAACTCGACCATTTCACCTGATTTTGTCACTGTCTGTCAGAACATCTATGACGCTGGCGTCCAGACCATCGACCTAACCCACCCTTCCTCGGCCCACACCATTAACGCTTGGATCTCCCAGAAAACCGCAGGCAAAATCTCCGAGATCGTCACCCCCAATTCGATTGCAGGCCTGCCCGCGATTCTCACCAATGCCCTTTATTTCAAAGGCAAGTTTTCGATCCCATTCCCAAAGGAAGCAACCCGGCCTACGCCCTTTCACCTTGCGGATGGACGCGAGAAAGAAGTGCCGATGATGCGAATTTCCGGTCTGCATCATTCGTATCGCAGCGGAGCCAGATTCGAGGCCGCAGTTCTCCAATACAGGCAGTCTCCCATTGCGCTTTACATGCTTCTCCCAGCCAAAGGTGCGCGCCCAGAACAGATCCTGACAGAACAGTCCCTGCGCGAACTGCAGGCCACCGACGAGTCCGTTTCGCTCGACCTATCCATGCCTCGTTTCAACATCGACTTTGCCAGTTCCCTTAAAGAATCTCTTTCACGCCAGGGCATGGGTATCGCGTTCCAATCTCCAGGCGCCGACTTCTCGGCAATCGGTTCACCTCTCTTCTTTCTCGGTGACTTAGTACACAAGACACGCCTGGAAGTCGATGAAGCAGGAACAGTCGCAGCGGCGTCTACCACCCTTATGGTTGCGCTAAGCGCTATGCGGCCTCCGCGTATCAAAAATAGAACGCTGGTATTCGACCGCCCTTTCGCCATTCTGCTCCGACACCGCATGACGGGCGCGATCATCTTTGTCGGCGTCGTCTACGAACCGTGACGCCGCGGGTGCGGGCGCCCCATCCTTGCGCCTTTGCCTTATGCAAGGGTGGGTCTTGGGTTTTCCGTCACCAGCGGAAAACGGATTTTTCTACTAGAACATAAATACCACTTGACCAGCAGTACCAAATGTTATACACTTCAGCATGTACGCTCGATCCGCGTTCGAATACTCACCACCATTCCCTTCCTCGCCGCAATCCCTGTCTGCTATTCCCCGTCCTTCTGGCGTTCACTATATCGCCGCTAACTCCTTTCCCTGCCACTCTTACAATCGCCCTTCCCGTAACTCCTTTGCATGCCACTCTTACGGAAAATAGGGGGGGGGGGGGGGGGGTAAGTGGAGTATCGAATGAGTTACGTTAATGTTTGACTTTAAATTGTCGGCGCGCCGACATTCCCGCATAGCGGTCCTTCTTCACCGGTCGCTGGGCACCGGTCGCCGGACACGTCACCAGTAGTCACGAATTACGTTCTTGCCCCCGTTTGCTCCCCTTCTCCTTTCCGGTTACAGTGGTTTTACCGTTTCCCGTAAACTTTTCGGAGAACGCATGAACCCTATTTACATTGCCGCCGCTATTTTTGGACTGCTTCTCATCGGCCTGGTTGTCTGGGTGCTCGTCCAGAACACGCAGGACCAGAAGAAAAACGAAGCCCTCGAATCGCAGATGAACGAGATGCGCCGCGACCTCCTCGGCCTCTCCACCGCGCAGACTCAAAGCTCCACGAAAATGGAAACTATCGCTGGCACGGTCGCTTCCCGCCTCGAAGCCATGACCTCCGCTCTGAAAGATGGCGTAAAGGATTCCGCCGAGGTCACCTCCAAAATCACATCCGAAGCGCAATCCGCGATGTCCACCGAATTGAAAAACACTCGTGAGCAGATCGGCCAGATTCAAAAACAGCTTGGTGAAGTTCAGCAAGCCGGCGAGCAGATGCACAGAGCGGCGCAATCACTGGAAAATATTCTCGGCGGCAGCAAGTCTCGCGGCAATTTCGGCGAGACCACGCTCGAACGCATGCTGGAAGATTCTCTTCCCTCCTCGCAATACTCGCAGCAATACCGCTTTCGCAGCGGAGAAGCCGCCGACGCCGTCATTCATCTTCGCGATAAGAAGATCATGGCCATTGATTCCAAGTTTCCCCTCGACGCCTATCTCCGCCTCACCCAGGAAGGCGAAGAAGCACGCAGGTCTTTTGTCACCGCCGTGAAAGGCCACGCCGATTCCATCGCCAGGAAATATATCGTTCCCGATGAGAACACTCTCGACGTCGCGCTGATGTTTGTTCCCAGCGAGTCGGTCTACTACGAACTACTCAAGAGCACCGACGGCAAGGGTCTGGCTCTCGATGCTTACTGCCGCAGCCGCAACATCCTCGCGGTCTCGCCCAATACTCTCTACGCTCATCTCTCCGTCATCGCCATGGGGCTTCGCGGCATGCAAATCGAGGAAAATGCCAAGCGCCTTTCCGATAACCTATCCGGCATGCGCAGGCAGCTCGACACCTTCAGTCAATATTTTGAAAAAGTCGGCACGCACCTCAAGAACGCGCAGCAGTGCTTCACCGAAGCCGACAAGCGTTATGACAAGGCTTCCAATACGTTAGACAACATCCTCAGCAGCAGCGAATCCGTGCCGTCTCTGATCGACGACGCGCAGGCCTCGCTCCCGCTTCCGCCGCCCGCGGCCGCAAAAAAATCCGCGTGATGTAAATCTTATTTCAGGTTCGCGGCGCGCCCAGCGGCGCCAGCAAGCGAATGGAAATTACAAAACTTCCGCGCTTCTTTCCCGTCAACTCAAACTTAGCCACATTCTCCGCGCCGCCCGTCGACATCGCGCGCACCGTCGCTCCGCCCTGCAACTCCGCCACATCTTCCGCAAGGTTGCGCGCTTCCAGGTTGATCTTCGCGGTGCTTCCGCGAACTTGTACCGTCAGCGTTCGGTGTTCTCCCGGAGCCAGCGGGGCGCTGTTCGCCTCCAGTTCCAGGTTCACGAACACCACCGTGAATGGCACAGACATCTTCTGACCGCAGCTCACCTGCACCTGCTTCGGCCCCGGTTCCATATCGAGTGGCGGCAGCACCGCCAAGTATGCGGGCGACGACGCCAGCACCAGCGCGGGCGCTCCCGCGATAGTCACGCGATTCGCATCCGCGTCTCCGCAAAAGCCGTGGCCCATCAACTCGAACCGGTCGCTCAATGAAGCCGCGCGCGGCGCCGCTGCCACTTCCAACACATTTGCGGGCAACTCGCTCAAGCTCAGAATCGTGCTGGACACGCGGCCGCTGCGTCCCTGTATCGAGCCGGAGATAGTTCCTATATTCAGCGGCGCCACGAACATCGCTCGCCCGGTTGCATTGGTCGTGAACTTATCGCCATTAGAAAATACTACGGTTGCTCCCGGCGTCAGCCGTCCGTTCATGTCTAGGACCGCGAGTGTCGCACGCTCTCCAGTCACGATTTTGCGTGGCAACAATAAGATTCGCGCTCCAGAAGCGGCGGGCGCTGGAAGAGCTTGCGGCGTTTGTGCGGCCTGCTGCGCCCAAGCGGCGATTCCCGCGGCAATCAACAAGGTCGCCAGCAATCCTGCTTTTCTGGGGAACTCCATCAGAGTCTGCACATCCGGATTGTAGTGGACTTTTTGCCGTACTCCAAAGCTCTGTCGTCGCATGGTTACTTCTTGAAGTAATACGTCCAGCTCAGACTGACGTACGATTTCAGCGGCACGCCAACAACGCATTCCGTAGGGCATGGCTGCGGTTGATCTGGAATGGTCTCAGTCGTCTGGCCGGTGTAACCGCTGGCGATCAGGAAGTTCGCGCCCAGCGACATGCGTCTGTTCAAAAATGGCCGCAACACCCCGCCGCGAACTTCGTACACCGGCACCCCGACAAATCCATCGCCCAGCGGCTTGGCGCGGACAAACTCAAGTTCACCGCGAGCCTCTAGCTTCCACGGCAGGCGATTGACAGAAGCGACCGCATCCCAAATCAAGCGCGGCGCTTCGGGAACGGGTGCGCCCGTTACGGTGTCGCGAGCATCGGCCTGGGCATAGGAAACATAAAACGCGCCGTGCGAGAAATTCCTCTGCATGGAAAGCACGATGGAGTGGTTCAACGACGGCCCGACGTCTTCCTGCAGGCCGGTGTCGGGATCGATCTTCGCCAACTCCTGGGAATTGGAGGTTCGTCGCAGGGTCAAATTGAACTGGTACTGCTTCACGTCTTTTGAGAATCGCAGTTGAAGCGCGCGCGAAGGCGCCAGCAAGGTTGGTTGCCCGCTGCCGGTTCCGATTCGTGGATCGCTGGTGTGGAACGCTTCACCGTAGCTGAATGCCACGGCTGGCAGGAAACCGTTGGCCTGGGGAAAGAGCGTGAGGGTCGCTTTGGGCAATGTAAGCGAAGCCAGGCGATCGAAAGAATTCTGCGGATTGATCCGATCCTGATTATTCATCCAGACTTCTTCTTGCCGCAGGCCGACATCATAATGCACGTATTCGCCGATGCTTCCGTCGAGCGAGACAAACGGCTCAACAAATGACAGCGTCAGATTGTTGCTGGTAACCGGTTGAAATACGCCGTTCTCATCCGCATGCAGCAAATCCAGATTGCGGGGAGCGTCACGACGCAGATCAGCGCCTGCCAGGAAAGACATCCAAGGACCGAGGTTTTGAATGTACAGCGCTTCGCCTCCCACCACGGTTCTGGTTTCGCTTTGCTGAATCAGCCCATCGCCGAAATCGGAACGCAGAGTGAGACTGTAGCCGCGAAAGAAGGCCGCGAAGTTAAATTGCTTTTGCTGATCCAACTTCCAGCTATCGGAAGCCGCGGCCAGGAAGTTGCTGGTACGCTCCATTTGCCGATTATCAATGGTGTCGCCAGGAACGGAAACGTGGATGGGAATTAGCCCGGGTATGTCGGAGAAGCCGTAATAAGCGATTCCGTATAGCGTCAATTCATGGTCACCGAATTTGAATTGCCGGTAGCCATTCAGTTTGTATTGCTGCCGGTGCTCCAGGCGGTCAAGAAATCCGTTGCCGTAGGCGGCTTCGAGGGCGATCCAGGCGTTGGTCGTCGGCTTCGCCGGGCTCCAGCCGGCCATTAGATCGATGTCGCGATAATCACCTGTGAGCTGCACGAAATCATTGAAGCGTTGCCGCGGGAAATAGGTCGCAGCCAGATCTACGGAATGATTTCCTTCGCGAACGTTAAGTGCGCCACCGTCGACCGTAACACCCTCAATCGCCGGCGGAATTAGAACGTTAGGATCGGCGTACCCATTACCATGAGCGTTGGCGGGTAGATTGTTGGGGTAGAGAAAGTTTCCCACCTGGAAGAACTGCGCGATGGGCTCACCATGATCACCAGCAACTCCCGGCGCAAAATATTGCGGCGCCTTGATGCCGCCCGAAGCTGTCTCAATCGGCAAACCAGGAATGGAGATAGGCGCGCCGGGACGGCCGGGATTCGCATCCAGCACCTGATCGTGGATGATGATGCTCTGCGCAGGGTCCGGTGTAAGCGAGGAAGGCGCGGACGCGATAACGGTAATGGATTGCAGCGCCGAAACGATCTGCTGAAATTGCAGATCGATCTGCTTGTGCTCGCCGGAAGCGATCGATGCATCAAGATTGAGGGTGACAAAGCCGGGAGATTCCACAACGATTTGGTACTCGCCGGGATCGATGTCCTCGAGCTGAAAATTGCCTTTCTCGTCCGTGGTTGTCTGGCGAATTGCAGTTCCCGCGGCGTTCACCAACTTGACGCTTGCTCCGGTCACAGTCGCGCTCTTGGGGTCGAGCACCTTTCCGGAGATTTCGCCGCTGCCGCTGGCAGCAGCCGTTACGGTCAGGAGAGTTGCGGTTACGAAAAGAATGGCGCCCAGTGCTATAAGACGCAGCATGGGAGAGGGCTCGGGAGGGTGGTGGGCAGGGGCGATTCCACGTTCGTTGAAAACCAATCAAAATGAATAACCCAAGATTTATAGCACGGTTTCAGCCTGGCCCTTTCTCCGCACTCTCTCCTTGGACCTGCCCCTTGCCCTCGGGTATCCTTCCACACTGACCCTTGGGACAGTGTGGCTAATCTGCGAGTAATCACTAGGGCGCAGAGGCTTTCCGGCCCTTAAAGGGTCTGATAGCGTGGATGAAACGGACCGAGCCGGGGTGTGTACCGGGGGAGCCACGCGTGCTCATGGAAAGCTTGGAAGGAGTGCTCGTGCAGATCGTAAGTGGTGGCGTGACGGACATGGGGCGCGTGCGCACCAACAATGAGGATTCCTATCGAATCGTGAATCCGCTGCAGCTATTTGTGCTATCCGATGGCATGGGCGGAGAGGCACACGGAGAAATAGCCAGCTCCCTGGCGGTGGAATCCATCGTCAAGTATTGCAGCCAGGAAAAAGACGATTCCGGGGTCACATTGGTGGCCGAATCCCAAGACAACTGGTCCGACAAGACCAAGCAGCTGCAGAACGCCGTGAGGGCCGCCAATCTGACCATCTTTGAATCCGCGCAGCAGCACGCCGAACAGCGCGGCATGGGGGCAACGGTAACCGCCGCGTGGCTGAACGGGGGCAAGCTAAGCATCGCGCACGTCGGCGATTCTCGCGCTTACCTGCTGCGCAGCGGCAGCTTGCAGCAGCTGACAAATGATCATTCGCTAGTGGCTGAGCAGGTGAGGCGCGGGATCATCAGCCGGCAGCAAGCGGAAGAGAGTGAGATGCAAAGCGTTCTGTTGCGGGCGTTGGGCGCTCACAGCGATGTCGAAGTGGATGTCGACGAAACCGCCATCTATTCCGGCGATGTTCTTCTGTTGTGCTCCGACGGGCTTACACGCATGGTCACAGAGCCGGAAATCGCGGGCACGTTACAGGCGGAAACGAATCCATCCGCCGCGGCGCAGAGATTAATTGATTTAGCCAACGAAAACGGCGGGCTCGACAACATTACGGCCATCGTCGCTCGCTTCCAGGATGAACCGAAGGGTTGGCTCTCGTGGCTGCGTCGCGGCTCAACGAAAAAGGATTAAACAGCGCAGGGGGAAAGATATGGCGAAACTCAGCCTGATGTTCGAGAACAAACTGGTGAAAGAAGTCCCCATCGGCAATCGCCCGGTCAGCATTGGCCGCTCGCCGGACAACGATATTCCCGTGGACAACCTGGCTGTGTCAACGTACCACGCGCGCGTGTACTACGAAGGCGGTCGTTTGGTGGTGGAAGACCTGGACAGCTTGAACGGAACGTTCGTCAACGACCTTCGCATCGAGCGTGCGACGCTGCACGATGGCGACTCCATCTGGATCGGCAAGCACAGCATCAAGGTGGACACGTCGGCCGACGCAGCGATTCCCTGGGACACTGGACGCAAAGCCGCGGCCCCCAAAATCAACGAAACCATGGTGCTCGATACGAAGGTGCGCCGCGACATGCTGCAGCAGGCCGCAGCTATGGGCGAACGCTCGCAGTTTTCACCAGGGCGGATGAAGATGCCGACATTGGTTGTTCTTTCGGGCAGGGTGAATCAGAAAGAATTCCTGCTGACCAACAAGTTGACGGTCATCGGGAAATCTCCCATGGCAACGGTACGTCTGCGCGGATGGTTCAAGCCAAAGATGGCCGCACAGATTAACCAGCGCGACGATGGCTATTACCTGGGCACTGGCGACAGAGTTCCGGCGGTAAACGGCACGCCCATTTCGGGGACGGTTCGGCTGAACGACGGCGACCTGATCGAAGTTTGCGGAGTTCGCCTAAACTTCATTATTCGCGAGTAACTCACATACCCGATGCCCACTTTGCCCGCAGGTGGTCGTGAGGAGAGAAACGCTTTTCGTGTGCGTGAACTCTTCACTTCCTGGTGGGAGCATCGCGCTTCGTTCTTCATTAGCATAGGCATCACGCTTGCGGCACTCGTCGTTTATTACTTCACGTTTCTGGGCGAACGGCCCACGCCCATATTCAATTTTCTGCAACGCCTGGAACTCGACGCGCTGGATATGCGTTTCACTTATCGCCCGGCCAGTGCGACTCCGGCCGATCCGCGTATCGTAATCGTCGATATTGACCAGCGTTCGCAGGAAGTGTTGGGACGCTGGCCCTTTTCGCGGACGCATTTTGCGACACTGCTGGACATTTTGAAGAAAGACGGCGCGAAAACTGTCGCTTTCGACGTCACATTCAGCAAGCCAGATCAAACCGGCGACGCGGTGCGTGAACTGTGGGGCGACCTCGACGCACGGAAAAAACGTGGCGAAGCAGTCGATCCACGTCTCGAAGAGCAAGTGAAGGAAACCGTTGCCAAATTTGACGCTGACGACAAGTTCGCTGCTGCCATTAAGAATTTTGGCGCCGTCGTCCTGGGCAGCTACTTTCTTTACACCGATGCGGACATGCGTGGGATGGACGATGCCACGCTCGACAAATATGCCGAGCAGCTTAGTTTCTTCTCGTTTCCGCAGATTCGGCCGCTCGACCCGCGTCCGGAGGCCGGGCAGCGCGATCGAGTGAACTTGATTCGCGCGTTTGGCAATGAGAGCACCGGCCTGATTCCACTCGGCGCGGAAGCGAATATTCCGGCGCTGGCTGATTCTCTTGGCGGCAATGCGTCATCCACGGGATTTTTCAACGCGCCACCGGATGAAGACGGCGTGGTTCGCCGGGCAACGCTGGTGCTTCCGTTCGGCCGCTCGAAAGATCTGAAGGATTGGGATCTGTATGGCTCGCTCGCGGTGATGGCCACCGCTTCCTACCTGCGGCTTGGCGCGAATGATTTGATTCTGCAGTATGGCGAACCGGGCGTCGCGGTCATCCAGTTTGGTCCGAGCCTGCGAATCATTCCCAATAACGTGGGAATGAAAACCATCAATTATCGCGGGCCTGCCGGGGCATTTCCGCACTACTCCATGGCGGACGTGGTGGAAAACAAAATTGCAGCTGATAAATTCCATGACAAGCTCGTTCTGGTGGGCGCAACGGCAACCGGCATCGGCGACCTGAAAACAACGCCGTATGGAGGCACAAATTATCCGGGTGTTGAAATTCATGCCAACGTGATCGATAACATTTTGAACGAGCGGTTCCTGCACCGGGGACAGCGTCAATTCGAAATTGATGTACTGCTGATTTTTCTGTTCGGAATCCCGCTGGGAATCGTACTCGCGCTCGTCTCCCCACGTTGGATGTGGTTCTGCCTTGCGCTATTGATTCCTTTCGCGGCTCTGAACTATTACGCGTTTGTTCACGGCTCGTGGCTCAACTTCATCCTGCCGGCGGGCACGTTGACGGCGAATGTGATGCTGGTGTCGCTGTATCGCGCGCTGGTGGAAGAGAAAGAGAAGCGCAAGGTGCGTTCGGCGTTCGGGCAATATCTAAGTCCGGAGGTGATTCGGCGGTTGCTGGTGAACCCGACGCTGGTGGAGCCGCGCAAAACAGAAATCACGGTGATGTTCAGCGATATCCGCGGATTTACGACAATTTCGGAAAAGCTTGACGCGCAGGAACTCGCTCTGTTTCTGAACGGCTACCTTTCGGACATGACCAGGATTGTCTTCGACAATCGCGGCACGCTGGACAAATACATTGGTGACGCGGTGATGGCCTTTTGGGGCGCTCCATACGAAGACGCGCGCCATGCCATTGACGCGTGCAATGCGGCGCTGGTGATGATGAGCCGCGTGCGTGAATTGCAGAAAAAGTGGGAAACCGAGGGCAAGCCTAAGTTGGATATCGGCATCGGCCTGAATTCCGGCGTGGCCAGCGTGGGGAACATGGGGTCGGCGTTGCGCTACGGGTACACGGCACTTGGCGACACCGTGAATTTATCTTCGCGACTGGAAGGCCTGAACAAGGATTACGGCACACACGTTCTGGTGAACGAGTCGACGTATGCCGCGGCCAAAGATGCCGGCTTTTTGTTTCGCGAACTCGACGTCATTCGCGTCAAAGGAAAGCTCGAGCCTGTGACCATCTACGAATTGATAGGGAAGATTTCGGAGATGCAGCAGGACGCTACATTCTCGGACTATGCTTTGCTGATACGGGAATTCACGGCAGCGCGCGAATTCTACGTGCAACGCCAATGGAACGAATCGCAAGACGCCTTCCAGTCCATTCTCGATCGCTGGCCCGCGGACGGCCCTTCTCGCATGTATTGGAAGCGCTGTCAGGATTATTTGTTCGATGCGCCGCCCGTAAGCTGGGATGGGGTGTTCACGATGACGCACAAATAGCGCTGTGGCGGTCTGCGCCGGTGCCTACTTTTTCTCTTCCACGGCGATCAGATTGTCCTCAGGATTGCGGTCGATCAGTTTGTTGTAAGGATCGATGCCGGCGAACGTCGGCTTTTCGTCGACGACAAATTCCACCGTCGAGTTGTCAGTCTTGAACCACTGCTTTTCCATATGCAATGGTTTGAGATGTTCTTTCGTGCCGCTGAACACGCCCACATCGATCAGATCGTTCAGCGTCATGGGCGTCTCGTTGCCGGAGCCGTCTGATTTTCGCTTCGCGGTGTTCACCGTGAGCGTCACCTTGTACTTGTTGCCCGGCTCTGGAGTGGACACGGCGGTTACCGTTTTGTTCTCGTATAGCACGATCGACTCGAACATATCCGTGACCATATACTGCAGCTCCGGTGGAGTGGCTTCACGGATTGCCGCGACAAAGCCGATGGTGTCGGGATACGGCCCCTTCGCGTATTTGTTTTTTTCGAGGAACTTCTTCAGCGCCCCATTCAATTTGTCTTCGCCGATATAGTCGCTCAGCGCGTACATCACCAGCGCGCCCTTCTGGTACCACACGTAGGGTTCGCGCTGAACGCGAGAGAGCGGCGGCTCGTGGCGAGTCTCTCCAGCACGTCCGCGCAGATAGCGGTCGAATTCGTATCTCAGATATTTGCTGATATTTTCTTCGCCGTACTTTTTCTCCATCACTTTCAGCGCGGAATATTCCGCCAGCGTTTCGGACATCATATTCGAGCCCTGGGTCATGCTTCCGATCAACTGATGACCCCACCATTGGTGCGCCAGTTCGTGCGCATTCACGAAATACAGCAGGTCGAGATCATCCTTCTTCTTCAGCCGCTCGATAAATCCGATGCTCTCGGAAAAAGGGACGGTGTTCGGAAATGATTGGGCGAATCCGCGGTAACGGGGAAACTCCAAGACGCGGTATTGCGTGAACTGGAACGGCCCGAAATTCGTTTCGTAGTAATCCAGCCCAGCTTTCGCCGACTCCATCATTTTGTCGAGGTTAAATTCGTGACCTGGGTTGTAATAAACCTCCAGGTTGACGTCTTTCCATTTGTCGCGCTTAACCTTGAAACGCGCGGACAAGAACGAGAAGAAATTATTGATGCGCGTATCGCCCATGGCGTACTCAAAATAGCGGCGACCGTTTTCCGTCCACTCGCGTTTCAAATAGCCGGGGGCGATGGCGATCTGGTCCAGAGAAGTGCTGACCGTGGCGCGGAACGTGACCCACTCCGAATCGGGCGTGAACAGATTTAGATTCGAGTAATACGGATCGCCCGGCGGAGCCATTTCTTCCAGGTCGCCGAGTTTTTCTTCCTTGCGGCGAACAGGCTCGTCTAATTCGATTTGCGTAGAATAACCGAGCGTAGGGAAATAGTCGCGGTCGAAGAATGTTCCGTTGTAGGCGAGTTCGGCGCGCTCGCCGCCGTCCTTGAACCCTTTGGAATTGCGCGAAGAACGGAAGTCCATGCGCATGGTCTCGCCCGGCTGCAATGGCTGGTCGAGTTTGTAAATCTCGTAATAGTAGGTTTTGTCGCGTAGGGTGTTGTGGAATGGCCGGTCGAATTTAATTTCGTCTACGGACTCCTGCGCCTCGGTGACGTGAATTTCGTCGATCGGTTTGTCACTGCGATTCACCAGCAGGTAGTAGCCGTTGGCGTCGAAGGAGCGGCGCTCGGGATAGATGTTCACATCCACATCAACCGCGGTGATCTTTGGCTGCGGGAACTTCTCGAACTTTTTGTAGCGCCGTTCATACTCAGCCTGGCGCGCGCGATTTTGTTTCGCTGTGCGGTAAACGTTCAGAACGTGAGAATTGTAGAAGAACCATGCGCCCGTTGCGATGGCCAACGCCGCGCAAATGAGAGCGAACATGGCCGCGCGAGGAAAGCGTTCGCGCATCAACTTCATTCTGACGTTCCAGGATGTTTCCGTTCCCCTACGCGCCAGCACGACGGCCAAAACGGCAAACAGGCCGCCGACAGATAGCCAGTAGGTCATGATCCAGATAAGCGCTTTCACGAAATGGCCGTAACCGTTCATGTCCGAATAGGTGTAGGGCGTTATTTCTCCGTAGAGAAGCAAGCGGTTTTCAATGCCGTAGCGATACAAAACCGGAACGAGGATGATGAAGCCGATGACGATGGCGTGTCCGACGAATTTATTGCTGACGACGGTGTGAACGAAGAGTGCCAGAAGGACGACCATCAGAATCTGGGGAAGCGCGATAAGGTAGAGTTCCTTGAGGTACTGCGCCGGCTCGAAATGGAAATAGCCTGCGACCGCTTGCATCACCATTCCGACGAGCACGACGATCGCCAGCAGTAGAATTTCCACGAGTGCCAGCGCGGCGAATTTGCTGAGCCAGTCGGCCCAATCTTTCAACGGAAGGGCGTCGTGGATCTGGTCGAATTTGACGTCCCTTTCGCGCCACACCAGTTCCCCGGCGTACAAAACGACAATGATGTACATGAAGAGGCTGGCGCCGCCCTGCAAAACGTTCAACATGAGGTAGGTCACCGGCCAAACTTTGACGCCGTTCAATTCTCCGGCGAAGGCGCCATTGATGCCGCAGAAAATCACCATCAACACGGCAATTCCCCAGAAAGGGATCTCGCGGAGGATGTTTTGCAGGCGAAGACGGGTCATCGAGGTGAACTGCTGCCAGGTGGTCGCGCTGGAAAAGGACTGCGCCACTTGCGGCAACTGGGTTACGGCTCGCGGACGCGTTTTCTTTTCCTGCTCCTCCGCTTCCGCCGCTTGCCTGGCCTGCTTGTTGGCGCGTTTTCCAGTCAGCGTTTCCGCGGACATCGGAAACAGCACATAGGTCAGCACCAGAGCAAGGATCCCGAAGCCAGTCCACACGAGGCGGTTATAAAGAAACGGACCGGTCCAATCCAGGAGCTTGCTGTTGCGTTCCACGACGGTCCAATAGCGCATGATGCTGCTCATGAACACCATGCCCAAGGGGTCGAATACCGAAGGCCAGAACCGGTCCAATTTATTTGTGGTCACTACGGAAAGGGCGAGAATCAGATAGAGCGCGAGCACCGACACACCTTGCAGGTACACCACGACGATTCTGCGCGACAATGCGGCCACGCAGTAGAACAGCGCGCCTAGAAAGAAAATGTTAATTACGGAAATCTGGAAGAACGGCTTCAGATAGGCCAACAGGTGAACGGGCGCCAAACGGGTTTTGTCGGCCCAGGGCATAAACGTTCCGATGATTCCACCCCACACCAGCCCGCTGAACACAAACAGGGTGACGACAGAGGACGCCAGCCACTTTCCGCCGAGGTAGTCGAATTTGGTGATCGGCTTGGTGAAAATCAGCGCGTAGGTATCGCGTTGGAAATCGCGCAAGATGGCGGGGCCAAAAATTGCGGCGATCAGGATGCAGCCAAAGCCGGTCAACTGGCCAAAATTCTCAAGCAACGCGTAAGGTCCGTTGACCAACACTTTTCCCGGCCCAATCGGCCCGAAATCTTCCACGGAAACCGAAAAGAACATCACGAGAAACGGGATCAGGAAGAAAAGATAGGTGGAGATGCTTCGAAAGCGGAGTTTTAGTTCGAACCAGAAGAATGTCCAGAACATTGGGACTCCTAGTTCCGTTCCGCTTTGGTCAGATTGAAGAAGTAGACATCTTCCAGGTCGGCGTCGGATGGTTCAAATCCATCGCCAGGTGAAGACTCGGAGTAAACGCGCACCTCATGCAGTCCACCCAGTAAATGGGTCGAAATCACGTGCAGCGATTTCTCCAGCGCTTCTCGCTCCGCGTCTGTCGCCACGACTTTCTTCCACACGCGGCCCTTCAGTGCATCGAGCGCCTGGTGCGGCTCGCCTTCCAGCAGCAGTTGGCCCTGGCTGATGATGGCCATGCGCGAGCAGAGTTCGCGAACATCTTCAACGATGTGGGTGGAGAGAATCACGACCACGTTTCGCCCGATGCCGCTGAGCAGATTCAGAAAGCGGTTGCGTTCGGCGGGATCCAGGCCGGCGGTGGGTTCGTCCACAATAATCAGTTTTGGATTTGCCAGCAGCGCCTGAGCAATTCCGAAGCGCTGCTTCATCCCTCCCGAGTAACCGCCGAGGGCTTTTTTGCGGGTGTCCCACAAATTGGTCTGTTGCAGCAAGGCTTCGACGATCTCCTTGCGTTGCTTGCGATCAGTAATTCCCTTCATAACCGCGAGGTGGTCGAGCAAGTCGATCGCGGGCATCTTTGGATAGACGCCAAATTCCTGTGGCAAATAGCCAAGGATTTTGCGAGTTTCATCTTTCTGTGCCACCAGGTTCAGGCCGTCGAGTTGCGCGGTGCCCTCGTCGGGCTCCAGGAGAGTGGCGAGAATTTTCATCAGCGTGGATTTTCCGGCGCCATTCGGACCCAATAACCCGAACATTCCTGGAGGAATTTGCAGCGAAACACCACGGAGCGCGCGGGTGCCGCCGGGATAGGTTTTTGTCAGGTTGTTAATAGAAAGCACAGGTTGGCTCCTCGCACAGCGGAGATAGTTCCCTGTAAGACGAGGAATGAGATTCAAAAGTCTCAGGCAGGGTTGCAAGACTATAGCCTAAGTTGGGGCTAGTAGCCCAGCGTGCTGTGTTTTTGGCGTGGCGGGCGCCGAGGAGCCCTGGGCGTTGACTCGTCCAACTCAAAACGTTCATAATCCTCGAACTACGGCGGAGGCATTGTTTGCATGTCGCTCCTGCATTCATCCGCGCTGGGTCGCTTCATTTCGCAACTCTGCCGTGAGTGTTCCTTCCCGAGCCAACCTGAACGTCGTCCAGACCGATCCCCGGAAATTCATTAAGGAGAGCAAACATGGCTTCTATTGATATGGATAAACTGAATTCCTTTCTGGGCCAATTCGTCGGCGATCTTGGCGCCGCGGTACACGCGGGCATGGTGGTGATCGGCGAAAAACTGGGGCTTTATAAAGCGCTTGCCGCTGAACCCATGACTTCCGCCGAACTTGCCGCAAAAACAAGCACGGATGAACGCTACGTCCGCGAATGGCTATGTTCGCAGGCCGCGGGCGGCTACATTACTTACAACGAGAAAACCGATAAGTTCAGCCTGACGGAAGAACAGGCGTTCACGCTTGCCAACGAAGACTCGCCCGCTTATCTACCAGGCGCTTTCCAACTTGCGCTCGGCTCTTTGGCCGCGGTTCCGCGCATCGCCGAATCGTTCCGTACCGGAGCCGGAATGGGTTGGCACGAACACGACGACGGCGTGTTCCACGGCTGCGAAAAATTCTTTCGGCCGGGCTATGCCGCGAATCTGGTGAGCACATGGATTCCCGCGCTGCACGACGTGAGAGAAAAACTGGAATCGGGAGCGCGGGTCGCCGACGTGGGCTGCGGTAAGGGCGCGTCCACTTTGCTGCTGGCGAAGGCCTTCCCGAGATCCAAATTTTACGGCTTTGACTATCACGACAAATCGATTGAAGGGGCACGAGAAACCGCCAAGCGTGAAGGCCTGGCGGACCGTGTAACGTTTGAAGTGGCCAAGGCCAAGGAATATCCCGGTAAGGACTACGACTTCGTCGCGGTGTTCGATTGCCTGCACGACATGGGCGACCCGATCGGTGCGGCGAAGCACGTTCACCAGTCGTTAAGCAAAGACGGCACGTGGATGATCGTCGAACCGTTCGCCAACGATGAACTGAAGGACAATTTAAACCCCGTCGGGCGCGTGTACTACTCGTTCTCAACGCTGCTGTGCACACCGTGCTCGCGTTCTCAGGAAGTGGCGCTGTGTCTGGGGGCGCAATCCGGGGAAAAGCGTATGCGGGAAGTGGTTGGCTCGGCGGGCTTCACGCGCTTTCGCCGGGCCACGGAAACTCCGTTCAATATTGTGTACGAGGCACGACCCTAGAAAGCCGGCGAATGCGCGGCTCCCTACTCCGGCCAGATTCTGAGTCCGAGTGAAGAGCGCGAAAAACGGACCTCAGCGGCTGAAACCGGGTCAGGGCACGCACGTGTGGCACGACTGAAGTCGTGCCCTGGCGTAAACATGAGAGCATCAAAAATAGTAATGGGGAGGATTAGTCTACTGGTGGTGCACTCAAGGAATTTCAATAAGATAGCAACAGGGCTGTGCGTATCAGGTGGCACCGGCACCGCTTACGGGTGGCGTGCCCGCCCCCTGCGCGTACCCAAATACCCCCCTTTCTGAGTCTAATAAAAGGACATATAGTCATTACCCATTAGAAGCCGAGATTTGCACTGTCGTGGCTACGGCTGCGGCCAAAAAGGTCATCGTCTCTTTCTATGTGGATCGTACGATTAGCGCTTTCCAGGCCGTACACCTTTATCGTGATGGCGCTGGTGATCGTGCTGCTGACGCCGGTGGTGCTGCTGCGCACGCCGACGGACATCTTCCCGGACATCAATATTCCGGTGATCAGCCTGGTGTGGAACTTACAACGGACTGGAGCCGCAGGAAATGGAGCAGCGGATCACGTCAAGCGTGGAACGCGGGATCACGACGCTGGTGAACGACGTAGAGCACATTGAATCGCAATCGCTAAACGGCATTGCGGTCATCAAAGTATTATTTCCAGCCCAGGCGCCAACATTCAGACCGCGCTGGCACAAACCACCGCCATCTCGCAGACCTTCTTGCGCTTCCTTGCCGCCGGGCACGCACGCCACCGCTGGTCATCATCTACTCCGCCTCCACGGTACCGGTGCTGCAGATGGGATTGAACAGCGACACGCTGAGCGAGCAACAGCTCTTCGATTTCGGGAACAATTTCATCCGCACGCAGCTGGCGACGGTGCAGGGCGCGGCGATGCCGTTTCCGTATGGCGGAAAGCAGCGGCTGGTTTCCGTGGACATCGATTCCGCGGCGCTGCAGGCGAAGGGGCTGTCGCCAGTGGACGTGGTGAACGCAGTGAACGCGCAAAACCTGATTCTGCCGACCGGCACCGCGAAGATGGGCGCGCTGGAATACAACGTGGAAATGAACGGCAGCCCGCAGACGATCGCGGAGTTGAACGATCTGCCGGTGAAGACGGTGAATGGCTCCACGATTTACATGAGAGACGTGGCGCACGTGCGCGACGGATTCTCGCCGCAGACGAACGTGGTGCTGGCGAACGGGCAGCGCGGCGTGCTGATGAGCATCTACAAGACCGGGAATGCCTCGACACTGTCGATTGTCGATCAGCGTGAAGCAGATGCTGAACGAGTATCAGCTCCATCCTGCCTGAGGGACTGCATCTGACGACATTCTTCGATCAATCGATTTTCGTGCGTGCCGCGATTCAAGGCGTGGTGCGCGAGGCCCTGATCGCGGCGTGCCTGACCGCGGTGATGATCCTTCTGTTCCTGGGAAACTGGAAGAGCACGCTGATCATCGCGATTTCTATTCCGCTTTCGATTCTGGTGAGCATTCTTTGCCTGAGCGCGCTGGGCGAAACCATCAACATCATGACGCTGGGCGGACTGGCGCTGGCCGTCGGCATCCTGGTGGACGACGCCACGGTGGAAATCGAAAACATCAACCGCAACCTGGCGATGGGCAAGGAAACGATTCAGGCCATTCTCGATGGCGCACAGCAGATTGCCGTGCCGGCGTTTGTTTCGACGCTGTGCATCTGCATCGTGTTTATGCCGATGTTTTTCCTTTCGGGCGTGGCGAAATTCCTGTTCGTGCCGCTGGCCGAAGCGGTGATCTTCGCGATGCTGGCGTCGTACATGTGGTCGCGAACGATCGTTCCGACCATGGCGATGTACTTGTTGAGCGCGGAGGACGAATATCACGCCGACCAGCACGCTCGGCGAAAAAATGGGATTTCTTCCGCCGGTATCAGCAGCGGTTCGAACACGCGTTTGAACGATTCCGTGGAGGCTATCGGCGTGCGCTGACGACGGCACTGGATCACTCGGTGCTTTTCTGCTTTCTGTTCCTGTGTTTCTGCGTGCTGTCCGCAGGACTGGTTTTCTTTCTGGGTCGCGACTTTTTCCCGAGCGTGGACGCCGGACAGATCCGGCTGCACTATGCGCGCGCGGACCGGTCTGCGGATCGAAGAGACCGCCGAAGCTCGCCGATCAGAGTCAATGGAGTGATTCACCGCACGTGATTCCCGAAGAACGAAGTGGTGACGGTGCTCGACAACATTGGCCTGCCCTATTCAGGCATCAATCTGACCTACAGCAACGCGGGAACGATCGGCACGTCCGACGCCGAAATCCTGGTGCAACTGAAGCCGGAGCGTAGGCAAGCCGACCAGCGAATACATCAATGAACTGCGCGCAGGCTGGCACGGCAATTTCCGGGCGTGCAGTTTTTCTTTCCAGCCGGCGGACATCGTGACACAGATTCTGAACTTCGGCACACCGGCGCCGATCGACGTGCAGATCGTGGGCGCGAACCAGCGAGGCAAATTACGCGGATCGCGGTCAAGCTGGCGAACAAGATCCGGACATATCCCGGAGCTGTCGACGTCCACGTGCAGCAGGCGTTTGATGCGCCGACGTTGTATATGGATATGGACCGCACGCGAGCGCAATATGTGGGGCTGCAGGCGCGCGACGTCGCGCAGAACCTTCTGGTGTCGCTGTCGTCGAGCTTTCAGACCGCGCCGAACTTCTGGCTGGATCCCAGAAACGGGGTGAGCTACAGCGTGGCGGTGCAGACGCCGCAATATCGAATGGACACGCTGCAGGCGCTGCAGAATACGCCGATGAGCGGGTCGCATGCCGGGGGCGCAGCCGCAAATTCTGGGGAACCTGGTGACCATGACGAACGTGGCGCGGCCGGCCTCGATCTCTCACTACAACGTGCAGCCGATGATCAACATCTACGCGTCGGTCGACGGCCGCGATCTGGGTGGCGTGTCGGACGACGTCGATGAAGCTTGGCGAGCGCAAACAGAGAAAGGCCTGCCGCGCGGCAGCCATATCGTCATTCGCGGGCAAGTGGAGACGATGAAGATTCGTCGTTCATGGGCTTGGGCGTCGGTTTGGTTGGCGCGATCGTGCTGGCGTACCTGCTGATCGTGGTGAATTTTCAATCGTGGCTGGATCCGTTCATCATCATCACCGCGCTGCCCGGAGCGCTGGCGGGAATCTGCTGGATGCTGCTGATCACGCACACGACGCTGAGCGTGCCGTCGCTGACCGGCGCGATCATGTGCATGGGCGTGGCAACGGCGAACAGTATTTTGATGGTGTCGTTCGCGCGGGAACAGATGAGCGAAGGCAAGACTCCACGTGGATGCAGCGCTGGAAGCGGGCTATCGTGCGCATCCGTCCGGTGATCATGACGGCGCTGGCCATGATGATCGGCATGGTGCCGATGGCGATTGGATTGGGCGAAGGCGGCGAGCAGAACGCGCCGCTGGGCCGCGCGGTGATCGGCGGACTGCTGTTCGCGACGATTGCGACGCTGTTCTTTGTGCCCTGCGTGTTTTCGATCATTCATGGATACCTGGCGCGACGGCGATATCGCAACGCACCGCAAAGGGCAACGACATGAGCAAGATTTCGCCAACGCGGGCGCGGATGTCCTATTTTTGCCCCAAGGGTAAAAAGAGGTGCCATACTGAAGTTCGCGCTGCTCTTACGCCCCGGGGAGTTCCTTCGGTTCGGGTCTGCTGGATGTCCGCGGGAAATAACTCCTCACTTTTTTGGAGCATGCCATTATGACTGCCGTTCCAACACATACTGAACCGGGCTCTGACGACTCTTCGCAGAAGAAGAGCCCGATTTTCACGGTGTTTTTCATCGCCATCGCGGTGCTGGTGATCATTGGCGCGTTGCTGATGTTTCAGCGACGGGCGCAATACCAGACGTTGGCGAAGGAAACGGAACTTTCGACGATTCCCACTGTTGCGGTGATCCGGCCAACCACGGAGCCCGGCGATGAAAGTCTGGTGCTGCCTGGAACGCTTCAGGCTTACGTGGAATCACCGATTTACGCGCGGACAAACGGTTATCTAAAGAAATGGTATTTCGATATCGGGTCGCGCGTTAACAAAGGCGCTCTCCTGGCGGAAATTGATGCTCCGGAGCTGGACCAGCAACTTTCCCAATCCAAAGCTGAGCTTGGGACGGCGCAAGCGAACGAAAACCTTTCGCAGATCACCGCGACGCGTTACACCGATCTACTGAAAACCGATGGCGTGTCACGACAGGAAGTCGACAATGCCACCGGCGACTTGGCGGCCAAGCGCGCCACGGTGCAATCGTCCGCGGCGAATGTTCGACGCCTGGAGGAACTTGAGTCTTTCAAGCGCGTGTACGCTCCCTTCAGCGGAGTCATCACGCGGCGCAACGTGGATATCGGCACGCTGATCAACGCGGGCAACGGTGGCGTGTCACAGCAGCTGTTCTTTCTGGCGCAGACCGATCCGATGCGCGTTTTCGTCAATGTTCCTGAAACGTATTCTTCGCATATCCGCCCCGGTCTGGGCGCGTATCTGGAACTGACACAATACCCGGGCCGGAAATTCCAGGGCAAAGTGGTTCGTACCGCCGAAGCGATTGATCCCGCCGCGCGAACGCTTCTGACTGAGGTGGACGTTCCGAATAAAACGGGCGAGTTGTTGCCCGGAGGTTATGCACAAGTGGTTCTGCAAGTGAAAACGCCGGGTGAACGCGTCGTGGTTCCCGTAAACTCGCTGCTGTTTCGCTCCGAAGGATTGCGCGCGGTCGTGGTTGGCTCCGACGATCGCGCACATCTGCAGCCTCTGGTGATTGGCCGCGACTACGGAAACACACTAGAAGTGTTGAGTGGGCTGAAGCCTGATCAATGGATCGTACTGAATCCTCCCGACTCGTTGGAGGATGGGCAAGTGGTAAAAGTGAAGCAGGTGGCAAACCCAACCATAGTGCCGCCGACAAACACGCCTGCGAACAACCCGCAGAAGTCCGCAAGTTCGGGTGTTCCAGCGGAGAAGAAGCCCTGATGCGCATTCTTGCGGAGGGCCAGGGGCGCCTGATTGCGCGGTTTCTTGCATTGGTCGCTTGTGCTGGCTGTGGACTGGCAGGCTGCACGGTGGGGCCGAATTACAAACGCCCGGCCGCGCCGGTACCAGCGCAGTGGCAAGTGACTGAGCCGTTCCGCGAGGCCGCTCCCAAAGACGCCATACCAAAAACTTCGTGGTGGACGGTTTTTCACGACGACGAACTGAATTCACTCGAAGACGAATTACTCGCAGCCAATCAGACGCTAAAAGTTTCCATCGCGCACTACGATCAGGCTCGCGCATCCGCTGCGGTGCAGAATGCCACGCTATTTCCGAACGTCGGAGTGAATCCTACGATCGGCGCGCAGCGCTACTCGGGCACGCGACCGACAGGCTCCAACCTTCCTCTCGCCGGAGCGGTTACGCAGAACAATTACGCGCTGCCTTTCAGCATCAGCTATGAGGTGGATCTGTTCGGAAAACGCCGGCGCACGATTGAAGCAGCGCAAGCTTCGTTCCAGGCTTCCGCCGCTGATCTGGAAAATGTCCGGCTGGTGCTGACGGCGGAACTTGCCGCGGATTATTTCACGCTGCGGCAAATCGATACGCAACTGGCGCTGTATACGCGCACCGTAGACACGCTGCAAAAAGGATTGGACCTGGTAAATTCGCGCCACAATGGCGGAGTTGCTTCGGGACTTGATGTGGCTCAGGAAGAAACGCTTCTGAACACCACGCAGACGGCGGCAGTCCTGCTGCAGCAGCAGCGCAAACAATTTGAGGATGCTGTAGCGGTGCTGATCGGCAAGCCGGCTCCGGACTTCCATCTTCCGACGCGCACAATGTCTGCCGAGCCGCCCAACATCGATACTTCCCTTCCTTCCGATCTTCTGGAGCGACGGCCGGACATCGCG
This sequence comes from Candidatus Acidiferrales bacterium, assembly GCA_963748365.1. GTDB lineage: Bacteria > Acidobacteriota > Terriglobia > Acidiferrales > UBA7541 > Acidiferrum. The sequence continues at coordinate 290,841 of CAVVJG010000006.1, read as the reverse complement.
GAGGCGGAACGACAGATGGCGGTGACCAACGCGCAGATCGGAATTGCGAAAGCCGCCTATTATCCTTCACTGGTTTTGTTCGGGCAGGGTGGCTGGAATTCCGCGAACATCTCCCAACTGTTCAATGCGGAGTCGGCGGTCTGGGCAGTCGGCGCCACTGCGGCGCAGGCGATTTTCACGGGCGGCGCGCGCCGGGCGCAGGTGCAGTTCTCGCAGGCCGGTTATGAGGCCACGGTGGCCGGTTATCGCGACACGGTGCTGAATTCGTTTCGCGAAGTTCAGGACAACATTTCCGGGCTGCAAATTCTGGAAACGGCGCGCAAATCGCAGGCGGAAGCAGTGGCCTCTTCGCGGCGCCAGTTGGATATCGCGAATTCGCGCTACGTCGGAGGGCTGGTGAGTTATCTCGACGTGGTGAACGCGCAGCAAAATCTGTTGATCAATGAGCAGGAAGCCGCGGTGATTCAGGGGCAGCGGCTGATTACTTCCGTGCTGCTCGTCAAGGCACTCGGAGGCGGTTGGGACGCCACGAGCCTGGCCGCGGTGCAGGTTAAGCCGAAGCTGAGCGACATCGTCGCGCCATAATCGCATAACGCAAGGGGCCCACCGAAAGCGGCCGCTACACAAACCGGGCATGGCAAAACCGCGTACCTTGCAAAGTACGAAGATTTTCGTTGACACTACGAATGCCTTCGTAGTAGGCTCTCCGCATGTTACCTCATCCGACGCAGAAACCGACAACCTCTGAACTGGAAATCCTGCAAATCCTGTGGGAGCGCGGGCCTTCCACAGTGCGCGACGTTCACCAGGCACTGAATGAAAAGAGACCTCTGGGCTACACCACCGTCTTAAAGCTTATGCAGATCATGACCGCCAAGGGCACGGTGCGCCGCAACGAAGAGCAGAGAGCCCATGTCTACGAAGCGGTGCAGCCCGCTGAAAAGACCAAGCGTCAATTGGCCCTAGATGTCCTGCAGCGCGTGTTTGACGGTTCGGCCAGCGAGCTGATGATGCATGCGTTGGCCGGCCATAAAGGTTCCAAGGCGGAAGCAGAAGAGTTGCGTCGCCTGTTGAACGAATACGAAAGGAAGCTCCGATGAATCTCCTTGCGCATTTGCTTTCGCCCGAAACCATGCGGATCGTCGCGCTAACGCTACTGCACTTCCTGTGGCAAGGCGCCGCGCTGGCTGCCGCGGCTTACGTCAGCCTGCATTTTCTGCGAAACGCTTCGGTGCGCTATGCCTTTCTGGTCGGCGTGCTGGTGCTGATTCTTGCCGCGCCGGTGGCTACCTTTGTGATTCTGAATTCGCAAGCCGCCACTGCTTCCACTAGCCCCAGCACAATGAATTCGGCGTTAGCTACGGATACCTCGGCGCGCGCGGTTGCAGTGAAGCATCAATCCACGACTTCTTCGACAACCGCCCCTGATTATTTTTTCCTGCTGGTCGAATTGTGGTTCGCCGGCGTGGTGCTGTTCAGCCTGCGCTCCGCTGGCGGCTTCTTTCTAGTGGTGCGTCTGCGCCGCAAGGAATCGACGCCCGTTTCGCGGGAGCTTGTGGAACTTTGCCAAACGCTGCAACAAAAGATGGGTATCACCAGGATGGTGCGTTATTGCAAATCGTTGCAGCTGGATACTCCGGTCGTGGTTGGCTGGATTCGCCCGACGGTGCTGCTGCCGGTAAGCGCGCTGACGGGTCTGGACGAGGCGCAATTGCAGGCAGTGATTGCGCACGAGCTGGCGCACATCCAGCGGCTGGACGCATTCGTTAACCTGTTCCAGATAGCGGTGGAGTCTCTGCTGTTCTACCACCCGGCGGTATGGTGGCTGGGCAAGCGCATTCGCGAAGAGCGCGAGAATTGCTGTGACGATGCGGCGGTGGCCGTGTGCGGAAGCCCGGTTACTTATGCGCATGCTCTGGCACGCATGGCTGAATCGCGTGTGGCGCCACAGTTGGTGATGGCGGCGAATCGCGGGCCGTTGGCCGCCCGTGTAGCTCGCCTCCTGGGAATTGATCATTCCAGCGGCGCACAGCGCGGCGCGAATCTTTCCGTTGGCGTGCTTTGCCTATCCGCAGCACTTCTGGCGGGGAGCGCCCTGATCGGCGCGGCACACGTGGTACGCGCGCAAACTCCGCCCGCAGCTCCAGTGGCTCCCGCGCCTGCGGCCCCGCCGTCCGGAACGGTTGTTGCGCCACGCGCACCGATGTCTCCGGTAACGGTAAACGTTCCGGTTAGCGTTCAATTGCCTGCAACTCTTGCGCCCGCGGCTCCGATTCCGACGGCTGCGGCCGCACCAGTTGTGGCAGTGACGCCGGTTGCCCCGGCGGCACCTGGTCTATTAGTGCGGGTCACACCCTACCTGGCACTGGCGGCGCAGGCTGCGGCACAACCGACAACACAGAGCTACATCGATGGAATGAAGTCCGCCGGGTTAGGCGATCTGAGCGTCGATCAACTGATTGCGCTGAAAGTTCAGGGGGTCACTCCCGAATACGTAAAACAGATACACGACATTGGCCTGCATCCCGATGCCGACGAGTTGATTGGGATGAAAGTGCAGGGCATCACGCCGGATTACGTTCGTGACATGCGCACGGCCACCGGACAGCCGCTGGACGTCGATAATCTGATCGGGTTGAAGGTGCAGGGCGTCACTCCGGAATACATCAAGCAAATGCACGACATGGGAATCAAGAGCGATGCGGACGAAATCATCGGGATGAAGGTCCAGGGGATTACTCCGGATTATGTTCGAGAAATGCGCGCTGCCACTGGGCAGCAGTCTCTGGACGGCGATGCTCTGATCGGGCTGAAGGTGCAGGGCGTCACTCCGGAATACGTCAAACAAATGCACGACCTGGGCATCAAGACCGACGCCGACGAAATCATCGGCATGAAGGTTCAGGGCATAACGCCGGATTACGTGAAAGAGATCAACGCGCTGGGCTTTCATGCTTCCGCGGATGAACTGATCGGCATGAAGGTGCAGGGCGTGGATGCGGATTATCTGAAGGGCCTGCAGTCCGCCGGCTTCAAGGTGGACATCGATGAGGCGATTGGCGCAAAGGTGCAAGGCGTGACACCGGAATTCATTCAGAAGGTACACAACCACGGCTTCAAGGACCTGACATTGAATCAACTGATTTCGCTGAAACAATCCGGCGTTTTGGACGCCGAGAAGTAAGCTGGGGAGGAAACCATGAATCGCAGGGAAGGTTTGCTGGCTTATTTTCTGGTAGCCGCCGCGTTAATTGGAGCATTGATGTCGAGGGCCGCCGACACGAGGAAGGGCGACTGGACGTTGCACAGCTCGGATGAGCCGGGCAAGGTGGAGTTCGCGCTGATCCACAACCAGCACGGCGACTCTTCGCACCATTCGTCCACGTGGCCGCTGGCGGCGTTTGTCGGACTGGATGTTTCCAAGCCCGGCAAGCACGAAGTGAAGTTCAAAATCACGCGCGACGCTGGAAACTTCGATTGCGAAGGGTTTCTGGATAACGGCGATGGCGCGGGCGATTTTCAATTTTTTGCAGACGCAAAGTACGCGAGCGAAATGAAAGCGCTGGGTTTCACGGGGATCGACGACGATAAGCAGTACACCATGGCGATCACGGATGTGAGCCTGAGTTTTGCAAGGGAGATGAAGGACCAGCATTTGAAAGGGCTGGACACGGACAAGCTGATCGAGTTTCGGATCTTCAATGTCGATTCAAAGTTTATTCAGGAATTGCGTTCCGCGGGCCTGAGCGCCACCGATTGCGACAAACTGGTGGCGTTTCGCATTCACGGCGTGACGCCGGAAATGGTTCGCTTCCTGCATCAAGCCGGCTACCAGCCCGATGAAGATACCTTGATCGCCATGCGAATCCATGGTGCTACGCCAGAGTGGATTCAGCAGCTACAGAAGGAAGGGTACGACCACGTGGATCTGCAGAAGCTGATCGCTTTCCGGATTCATGGAGTTTCCCCGGAGTTTATTGAGAAGCTGCAGGGCCTGGGTTACAAGCACCCGGATCCCGATCAACTAGTGGCCATGCGGATTCACGGCGTTACGCCTGAATACATCAGCGGGCTGAAATCGCACGGGATGAAAGACCTGACCATCGACCAGTTGGTGAGTCTGCGGATTCAGGGTATCAACTAACAAATTCCGGCTCGTGGACCACGCAAACAGTTCATCTCAGTTTTTGGGAGTTGCTGCCGGCGGAGGCGTGGGCCTGCTGAGCAGCTCGACGTATTCCTTGTAGAACTTCGCTTTGTCGAGGTCGTCCTGCACCTCGACTAGCGCTTCGCCCATTCCCGGTTGCTTGCCTTCCGGCCAGACCAGGGTGTTGCCGTAGCCCGCGCCGTGATCGACGTCCACATCCACATAGAGCTTTTTCCATTTCGTGATGATGGACGGATCGAGCCACGCCACGGCCGCCAACTCATCCCAAAGGATATTCGGTTCCGCATATTTCGCCACGTACTGAGCCGCAGGTGTAGGACTCTTGCGCACCTGCTCGATGAGGTCTTTTTCCATGCGGGTTTTTACGGAAATATCCACGGTGGTAAGCACCACGCGCGGCCAGTGAGCATGTAGCACGGCGCTGGAGGCTTCAGGATCCATCCAGAAATTGAATTCGCGAGAAGGTGACATGCTGAATTCAGGATCATCGGTTTGCGGGTTGATGGAGCCGGCCATGACGATGAGTTCTTTGGTGAGTTCCGGGAACTGCGGGTCGAGGGCGAGCGCTAAGGCCAGATCGGTCATAGGTCCCGCGGCATAAATCGTGACGTCGTGCGGATATTTGCGGGCCATGCGCACCAGAAAATGAGCGGCATCCTCGTCGGTAGCTTTAGTGGTTGGCTTCCCTTCCGGCATGGGCGGAATTTCGTATGGTCCATGAACCTTGGCTCCGCGCGCATAGTTCCACGCACCTTGATAGACGACTTTGCCGTGCAGCGTTTCCCATTTGGCGATGTATTCCTTGCTGTTGAGCAAAGGAAACGTGGCGCCGGGCAGGACGGGAATGTCGGTGCGTTCGATGATCTCTAGCAGGCGCAGGGTGTGCTGCACTTCTTCGTCGCGCCAGGCGTCACCAGTGAGGACAGTGATGCCCAGAACGTCGGTGTCGGGTGAATTGACCAGCGCGAGAATTGCCTGCATGTCGGTTCCGCCGGGGCCCGATGCATCCTGATCGATAATGACCTTGCGCTTGGCCTGCGCGGAAACGATGCACGCAAACACAATCAGTAGCAGCGCAGCGGCACAGACGCGAAGCAAGCTCTTCATGACCGATCCTTTCTCCTTTGCGGCTAACACCGAATACCTTAGTACATGATGGTCTTTGTGAGGTGATGCGGCCAAGTGGTGGTGTGGTAATGCGTCCAGAGGCGCGCATCGATTTGCGGGATGATCACTTGCGCGTCGGGAGGACGAAGCTTGTTGACTTCCTCGCGGAGCAGCGCGGTGGAATAGATGCAGTGAGCGCGAATTTCAATTTCCCAGCGCGAATCCCGAGGGATCAGCTGGTAGGTGTTGATGGCGTGTTCCAGTTCCTTGGAGTAGCTGGTAATGCCGAGAAGGCGCATCGCGACGGGCACGATGTAGTCGGCGAAGGCGGTCATTTTCTGCGGATCGTCGAGACGGAATTTGCCGGAGCTGTGCAGCGTGGAATAGAGCATCCAGATGCCAAGCTGGGCGAGTTTGTAAAACTTGATTTCGTGGCCATCGAGCATGCTGACATCGTTGAAGCGCGGGAATTCGATTACCAGGCGGTCGATGAGGCCATTGCCGTTGTCATAGAGCTTGGGTGAACAGGCATGCACAAAATTGTGGAAGCGGCCGTTATATTTTTCCGCGAGTACTTTGCCAACTTGGTGGAGAACAGCGAGCTTTTCGTCGAGCATAGGCATCTCGATGTTGCCCTGGAAGATCTTGTCGAGTTCGGCGCGGCTTACAGTGGAAAGATATTTGCCGTCGAGTATTGGCACGCCCTGATCCTGGGCCCGTTTCAGGCAGGCGAATTCAGCCTCCGAGTCCGACCAGTGCTGGCCGGCGAAGTCCACCTGGAATTTGGTGTGCGTGTCGAAGTTAGTGAAGGCCGTGTCGATGGAATCGGCCACCATGATGAAATCAATAGCTTCGTTGGCATCGCCCTGTCCCACGCCAAAGGGCAGCGCGAATTCGGGCATGGGCAATTCTTCGTAAGCCATCCAGGAAGCTACCTCGACGACCTTGTCGTAATGCGTGTGGACGTCGCGGGAAGATTCAATGGCGTAGCGCAAGCTTTCAAGTACGGGACTGCCGATTGGTGTTGGCCAGTGCATAGTCTCCGAAGGAAAAGGGCGCGCAGGAAGTGCCGACGCGGCCAAGGAAAAGTTAGCACGAATCGCGGGGAATGCGGCAAACGTTCCTGCGAGTACCTGGAGGAAACGCCGCCTATCTTTGGACGATTGTTCCACTAGAAATGGGCGCCGGTTATACTGCGCCGCTCACTTTCCTTGAATGCGCGAAACGAACAACTCCAGAAACTTTTCGGCGTTCACCGCGGTGCAAACCTTGGCGTTGGGCTTAACTTCTTCTAGGCCTTCAACGATATAGCGGTCGCCATCGGGAAAATGGTGTAACACATTATTCTCGATCGCGTTACGGCGATTTGCGACCGTTTCGCCGCGCGTGAATTCTCCGCGCGTTTCCACATCCACGTGCATCGCCGACGCTGTGACGATGCTGGCATCGATGGCCACACCGACGGCGAGCGGGTCGTACATAGGAGAGCCGGAATCGCCGAACTTCTCCCCGAGCTGAATAAGGAACTCGGCGACCCTGTAGATGAAGTCGCTTACGGGTCCGTGAGTGTTGCCGAGTTGCGCGAGATATTTGTGGGTGAGCAGCGTTTTGTCGCCGACGTCGAGGTCCACCATGGTAAGAGGCCAGCCAGCCTGAAAGACAATCTGTGCGGCTTCCGGGTCGCCGTAGATATTGGCTTCCGCGACGGCAGTGGAGTTGCCGCCAGAAATGGACCCGCCCATGAGGATGACTTCCTTAACGAGAGGAACGATGGAAGGATCCTTCTCGACGGCGAGAGCGATATTGGTAAGCGGGCCGATGGGAACGAGAGTAATCTCATGCGGCGAAGCGTGGACGAGTTCGATGATGAGATCGGGGCCCCAGCGGGCGTCGACCTTGCACTTGCTGGGAGGGAGTTCGATATTTGCGAGACCGTTCTTGCCATGCCAGAACTCGGCAGTGATGAGCTTTTGAAAGAGAGGGTGCTGAGCGCCGGCGGCAATGGGGATGTCGCAGCGGTTGGCAAGAGAGAGCATGCGGAGGGCGTTGTCGAGGCCTTGCTTGGCGGTGACGTTGCCGGGAACGACGGTGACGGCGCGGACGTCGAGTTCGGGTGAGTTGAGCGCGAGCATGATGGCCATGGCATCGTCAGTGCCTGGGTCTGTGTCAATGATGATTTTGCGCGGAGCAGCAAGAGAGGAAGGCAGGAGCGCCGAAAGAAACAGGACGAGGCAAGTTGTGAGCCGGGCGGCGAACGCTGTGTGAGACCTGTAATTAGTGAAAGGCACGCACCCCCCAAGGAAAGTAAGAGAAGCGTAGTTTCGCGCACGAGGGAGTGTCAAGGCAAAAGTGGTGCTACTGGCGCGTCCCGTAAATACATTGCAGACGTGCGGAGTCTTCAGGGGCTAAAGCCCAATTCATAGCGCGGCTTTACGCCGGTGCCGAAAGCCCCGGCCTCCTACAGAAAAAGACGAGGCACTTGCGGGACACGATACGAGTGAGTGGGGAGCTGTTGGGTTCTTGACGGCGAGCGTCGAAATCAGCTCATGCGAGCGAGGATGATGAGCGCAAGGCCGATGAGGAAGCAGCCAAACATGGCCGCAATCAGTTTGGAAGTACCAGGAGGCGCATCGCGAAATTCCTTCCAGATGAACACGCCCCAGAAAGCGGCGATCATCGTGGCGCCCTGGCCGAGTCCGTAGGAGATCGCGAAACCGGCGCGGCCGCTGGCGATGATGTTGAAGCTCATGCCGATGCCCCAGATGATTCCGCCGAGAATGCCGGTGAGATGCGTGGCGAAACTGCCCTTGAAATAGTCGGAGAAAGAGACAGGCTGACCGACGAAGGGCCGTTTCATGACGAATGTGTTCAAGATGAAATTGCTGAGGAAAATGCCGACGGCAAAGATGAAGACTGCGGCGTACGGGCCGAGTTTGCCGGGTTCCGGACGCGTGAAATCGGGATACATGGAGGCCGCGACGAAGCGATAGAAGAAACCCATCAGAATGCCGCAAGCGACGGAGAGGACCAGACCCTTGGTGTTGACGCCGGCCGCAGAACCGGGAATTTTGCGATAGGCGATGGCGTCGAGAATGATGGCGAGGACGACGAGGACCACGCCACCGAAAAGCAGGGGCGCGTTGCCGAGAGGATCGGCGACATAGTTGACGACAACACCGAGCACCAGGGCGAGACCAATGCCTACGGGGAACGCGACGGACATTCCGGCGATGTCGATGGCAGCGACGAGCAGGATGTTGGCGGCGTTGAAGATGGCGCCGCCGATGAGGGCGGAAAGAATACCGGAATGCGAGGCTTGAGAAAGATCGGCGAGAAACGACCGGCCGTCCTGACCGGAACTGCCCAAGGTGAGGCCGAGGATCAGAGTGAGTAGAAGAACGCCGATGGTGTAATCCCAATAGAAGAGTTCGAAGCGCCAGCCTTTGCGCGCAAGTTTTTGTGTGTTGGCCCAGGATCCCCAGCAGAACATGGTGATGACGCAGAAGATTACGGCCAGCGGATAGCTTTGCAGAATGAACATTTAGGCTCCTTAAAATCTTCAGTGGCGCATGGAAGTGAGTCTCGAGTGCTAGGTGTTTCTGGCACGCACTGCCCATTCGGCTTCAAATTCCGCGCGAGTGGGAAGGGATTTCTGCGTACCGACACGCATGGTGGAAAGAGCGGCGTAAAGACTGGCACGGGTCAGGGCATCCTTTTCGGACAAACCAGCGCCAAGAAAAACGGCGAAGCTGCCGATGAAAGCATCGCCCGCGCCGGTGGTGTCAACAGGCTTAACGGGAAAGGGCTCGATTAATTCGGCGCTGTGGGGAGTTGCCAGGAGAGCACCGCGGCCGCCGAGTGTGATGACGACGCGGCGAAAACCCTGGCGGATAAGAGATTCAGCGCACTTCTTGGCGTCTTCGATGGTTTGCACGGGAAGGCCGGTGATGACTTCGGCCTCGGTTTCGTTGGGAATGAAATAATCGGCGGCCGACAATTTCCGCAGGTCGACCTTCTGCGCGGGAGCAGGGTTGACGATGCAGCGAATGCTATGCTTCTGCGCGAATTGAACGGTGTAGTAGACCGTGTCGATGGGAATTTCGAACTGCAGAACGATGGTGTCAACGTGCTGAAGCGCGGAGGAAGCGGCTTCAACATCAGCTGGCGAGAGCGTGTCGTTGGCGCCTTTGACGACCAGGATGCGATTCTGGCCATTGGGTTCGACGAAGATGGGCGCGACGCCGCTGGAGACGCCATCGACGATGCGCACGTGGGAAGTGTCAATGCCGAACGAGGCGAAATTTCGGACTGTGGCTTCGCCGAAAAGGTCGTTGCCCAGCTTGGCGACCATCAGAACTTCAGCGCCGCAGATGCGCGCCGCGACAGCCTGGTTAGCTCCTTTGCCGCCGAAACCGAGATCGAAGCGCTGACCGAAGAGCGTTTCACCGGGACGAGGAAATGTGTCGCTGAAGGTGGTGAGGTCGACGTTGGCACTGCCCACCACGGCTACTCTGGGCACTCTGCTCATGCGCGCTCCTTAAGGCAGCAAGCGCAAGTTATAACAATGAGGAAGAAGGAGCAAGTCTGCGGGTCACACAGGCGGCGAGTGCGAGTCCGGCGAAGGCGTTGTTTGTGTTGCGTTGACGCGTGTTGGCGCTGATGTTAGGCTCGCCATTCATCTGCACAGCATGCGCGCCGTCGACCTGATCCGAAAAAAACGCGACTCCGGGGAACACTCCCGTGAAGAAATCGAATTTCTGATTGGCGGATACACCCGCGGGGAAATTCCAGACTACCAGATGGCGGCGTGGTTGATGGCAGTGTGGATGCGCGGGCTGACTGGCCCGGAGTCTGCGGCGCTGACCGAAGCGATGCTGTATTCGGGCGAAGTGGTCGATCTGCTCGAAATTGCCGGGAAAAAAGTGGACAAGCATTCGACGGGAGGAGTCGGAGACAAGACGTCGCTGATCCTGGCGCCGATCGTGGCGGCGGGCGGCGTGACCGTGCCGATGATCAGTGGGCGCGGGCTGGGTCACACGGGCGGGACGCTGGACAAGCTGGAAGCGATTCCCGGATTCAACATTGCGCTGAACCTGAAGGAGTTTCGGCGTGTGCTGAGCGAGTGCGGGATGGCGTTGATTGGGCAGACGGCGGAGATTGCTCCAGCGGACAAAAAGATTTATGCGCTGCGAGACGCGACCTCGACGGTGGAAAATATGGGCTTGATCTGCGCTTCGATCATGAGCAAGAAAATGGCGGAGGGAATCGACGCGCTGGTGCTGGATGTGAAGACGGGTTCGGGCGCGTTCATGCAGAAGGAAGAAGACGCGGTGCGGCTGGCGAAAGTGATGGTGGAAACGGGCGCAGCGCATGGGAAAGAAGATGCGTGGCGCTGATGACGGATATGGGACAGCCGCTGGGGAGAATGGCGGGGCACTCGAACGAGGTGGCGGAAGCGATCGACATTTTGAAGGGCAAAGGGCCGAAGGATTTGCGGGAACTTAGCGTGGAGCTTTCCGCGTGGATGTTTTATCTGGGAGAGAGAACACCGACGGTGGAACGAAGGGCGGCGGCTGGCGGAGGCGATGATCGCGACGCGGGCAAGCACTGGAAAAATTCCGGGAGTGCATCAGGCTGCAAGGAGGCGATGAACGGGTGATTGATGATCCTTCGCTGTTGCCGCAGGCGCGATCAGGAGTTGGAGGTGACTGCGACTTCGCCGGGATACATCGTGGATACGCACTGCCAGGATTTCGGGATTGCGCTGGCGATGCTGGGCGGCGGGCGCGAAAAGAAAGAAGACCCCGTGGATCATGGCGTCGGGCTGGAATTCCACAAGCGCATCGGGGATCGCGTGGAGGCAGGAGAAACACTGGTGACAATCCACTACAATTCGGACGACAAAGCTGGCCGAGGCCAAGGAAATGATTGCGGCGAGCTTTGTGTTCGGAGAAGCGGCGCCTGCGGCGAGGCCGCTGATTCGGCAGGTTCTGGGCGGGTAAGGCTTTGAGACTGGACCGGGACGGTGCGTCTTGCTATGGCTAAGCCGAGGAGAGATTGCTCACTCCGCAGACGCCGTTTGGAAAAACCAATAAAGTCTTTTGCGTGGGGATCAAAGGAGACGGAATGGGAAGATTTTACGGTGTGCTGGGCATGGCAGTTTTTCTGGGGCTGGCGTACCTCTTCTCAACGGCGCGACACGCGATCAAGCTGAAGACCATGCTGTGGGGATTGGGCCTGCAGCTGGCGTTCGGGATCTTTGTGCTGAAATTCGGGCTGGGCCGAATCCTGTTTCAGAAATCTGGGAGACGGCGTGAACAAACTGCTGAGCTTCTCCTTTGCCGGCTCTGAATTTGTTTTTGGCGGATTGGGGATGCACGGGATCGTCCGTTCGGATTTATTTTCGCGTTTCAGGTGTTGCCTACCATCATTTTTATCGCCGCAGTTTTTGCGGTCCTTTATCACATCGGCGTGATGCAAGTGATTATTCGCGCATTTGCGTGGGTGATGACGCGCGTGATGGGGGCAAGCGGCGCAGAGTCGCTGAATGTCGCCGCGAGCATCTTCATGGGACAGACGGAAGCGCCGCTGACGATTCGGCCGTTTCTGAACAAGCTGACGAAATCCGAATTGATGTGCGTGATGACCAGCGGGATGGCGCATATTTCCGGCGGAATCATGGCGGCATATATTGCGTCGGGCGTGGAGCCGAAGACATTTGCTGACGGCGGTGATCATGACGGCGCCGGGGACGCTGCTGATGGCGAAGATGCTGGTGCCGGAAACGGAAGAGCCGCTGACGGCGGGGCGCGTGGAGATGCCGCCGATGGAAAAGGAAGCGAATTTTCTGGGAGCCATTTCTCGAGGAACGTGCGGACGGGTTGCAATCTGGCAATGAATGTGGCGGCAATGCTGATTTCGTTTATCGCGCTGCTGGCGTTGGTGAATTTCCTAATGGGAGGCGCGCACAACCGCCTGGCACTGCACCATTTTCCGTGGTTTCCGGACAGCCTGCGAGCAATTTTTTGGATGGATATTCTGCCCCGATCGCATGGCTGATCGGGATTCCTTGGAAAGACGCGGCGGTGATTGGAAACTTGTTGGGCACGCGCATGGCCATCAATGAAGTAGTGGCTTTTGCGAAGCTGGGGCAGCTGAAAGGGTCGCTGGATCCGCAGATCGTTTACGATTGCCACGTTTGCGCTTTGCGGATTCGCGAATTTCAGTTCCATTGGAATTCAGATTGGCGGCATCGGAGCGCTGGCGCCCGAACAGCGAGGGCAGTTGGCAAAATTCGGCATTCGAGCGATGCTGGCGGGAACCATGGCGAACCTGATGTCCGCTTGCATTGTGGGAATTCTGACATGAGCGCTGACAGCGGATTCGCGCAGGCTGACGGCAGCCGCGCGCTACGTGTTGAAGAAAACAAAGCTGCGGCCGAAAATCGCACTGGTGCTGGGATCGGGACTGGGCGCGTTTGCGGATGAGTTTGCGGCAGCAACACGAATTCCCTATGCAAAGATTCCGCAAATTCCCGACGTCAACGGCAATTGGCCATGCCGGGCAGCTGGTGCTTGGAAATGTGGAAGGGATTGAAGTTGTCGGGATGCAGGGTCGAGTGCATCTGTACGAAGGATATTCGGTGCAAGATGTGGCGTTTCCGATGCGCGTATTTGCGCGAATGGGAGTGAAGGCGATAATCCTGACCAACGCCGCCGGGGGCATCAAGAAAGAATTGACGCAGGGACGGCTGGTGGTGATCAGCGACCACATCAATCTGCAGGGAGCGAATCCGTTGATGGGAGCAAACGACGAAAAGTTCGGCGTGCGATTCCCCGACATGAGCGCGGCTTACGATAAAACATTTCGTGAACTGACGTTGGCCGAGGGGCGGCGGCTGGGAATTGAATTGGGCGAAGGGGTATATGCGGCGCTGGCCGGACCGAGCTATGAAACGCCGGCGGAGATCCGTTATTTGCGAACGATTGGCGCGGACCTGGTGGGAATGTCGACGGTTCCAGAGGTAATTGCGGCGAGGCACGCGGGGCTGCGTGTGCTCGGAATTTCTTGCGTTACGAATGCGGCGGCGGGCATTCTGGATCAGCCCTTGGATCACAAGGAAGTTCTGGAGACGGCGGAGCGCGTGAAAGGACAATTCATTGCGTTGTTGCGTGGGGTGATTCCGGATATAGCATCGGCGGTGTGATGACGACAGGGAAGAGAGATTCCTCGCTGCGCAGACTCCGTTTCGGAATGACGAAAAAGGAAAGTAAGAATCGACCGCCTCAGAAGGCGGCCGCTACAAAGGCTAGGAGCACCATGTCGGAATTCGATGAACTGATCAAGGCGGCTGCGCAGGCAAGGGAAAATGCGCATGCGCGATTCTCGAACTTTAAGGTTGGAGCGGCACTGCGGACGGCTGAGGGAGAAATCTTCGGCGGCTGCAACGTGGAAAATGCGACCTACGGACTAACGATATGCGCCGAACGGGTGGCTATCTTCAAAGCGATCAGCGAAGGAGAGCGGCGCTTCGATGCGATTGCCGTGGTGACGGATACCGACACGCTGACGCCGCCGTGCGGGGCGTGCCGGCAACTGATCTGGGAATTTTGCGGGGATGTGCCGGTGGTGATGGCGAATCTGAAGGGCAAGAGCGAGATCTTCAAAATGAGCGAATTGTTTCCAAAGCCTTTCGATGCTTCGAATTTATAAAATGTCTTTTCGAGGGAACCGTAATGACTAGCTGCTGTTCCAAGCGCCAAAGCGTTCTTATTCTCAGCTTGCTAACATTTTTGTACGCGATTTATGCACCGGAACCTCTGCTCGCACAAGCAGACTCCAAACGAGCCGTTTCCGTAGATCTGCTGATTACCGGCGCGACAATCGTGACTATGGATGCCCAGCGCCACGTGATCAAAAACGGCGCAATTGCAGTGCAGGGCGACACGATCGTGGCCGTGGGGCCAGACGTGAATACCTTGGCACCGAAAGGAATCGTCGCCAAACAGACCATCGACGCGAAGGGCAAGTTGATCATGCCTGGGCTGATCAACGCGCACACGCACATACCGATGGTGTTGATGCGAGGGTTGGTGGACGATGTGACGCTGGACGACTGGCTGCGCAAGTACATTTTCCCGGCGGAAGCAAAGAATGTGAACGAAGAGTTTGTGCGCTGGGGCTCGCGACTGGCGCTCGCGGAGATGATTCGAAGCGGGACGACGACGTTTGCGGACATGTACTACTTTGAAGATGCGGTTGCGGAAGAGACGAAAGCGGCGGGACTGCGCGGATTTGTTGGCGAAACGTGGATCGACTTCCCTGCCCCGGACAACAAGAGTGAAGCGGAGATGGCGGCGTACACGGAAAAGTTCCTGAAGAAATGGCAAGGCGATCCGCTGATTCATGCGTCGGTGGCGCCGCACTCGATCTACACATGTTCGGAGAAAACGCTGCGGGATTCGGCGGCGCTGGCAAGGAAGTATCACGCGCCAATCCTGATCCACGTTGCGGAAATGCGGAAGGAGTTTGTGGATAGCATCGAGAAAAATGGCACGACGCCGGTGCAATACCTTGAGCGAATCGATTTCCTCGGGCCGGACGTGCTGGCGGCGCATTGTATCTGGGTGGACTACACGGACATGAAGATTCTGGCGGAGCGACAGGTGGGCTGTGCGCACAATCCGTCGAGCAACATGATGCTGGCGAGCGGAGTTGCGCCGGTTGTGGATGAACGCGCGGCGGGAATGCGAGTTGGATTGGGCACGGATGGTCCGGCCGGGAGCAACAACGATTTGGACATGATGGAGGAGATGGACCTGGCGGCGAAACTGCAGAAGACCTACCGCGTGGATCCACGGGCGCTGGGAGCCAAAGGCGCGCTGGAAATGGCGACGATTGAAGGAGCGCGGGCGCTGCACATGGAAAAAGAAATCGGTTCGCTGGAGGCAGGAAAAAAGGCGGACTTCGTGGTGCTGAATCTGAATGTGCCGAACGCCGTGCCAATGTTCGACGCGTACTCGCAAATTGTTTATGCGTTGAAGGCAAGCGAAGTGGAGACCGTGGTGGTGGGCGGAAAAACGTTGATGAAGGATGGCAAGGTGCTGACGGTGGACGAAGCCGCGGCGATGGCTAAGGCGAAAGAGTATGGGAAGAAGGTGGAAGCGTCGTTGAAGTAGGCAGAGTCCTCAGGGACTAAAGCCCATTGTGAGCAAGACGGATAATGTCGGAACTGAAGCTCCGACCCCCTAAAGATGAAGAAACCAAGAAGTTCGCATGCAGGCTACAGGCGCCCGTCGCAGAAGGCGGCCGCTACAAAGCCGCGGCCAAGAACCCCACACGCAGGGTCGGCGTGTGGGGCACCCGGTCGAAAGAGAGACGAAACTATTGGGCTGGAATAAAAGCCAGCGCTACATTTAGGACAAAGGCGGGTTCAGTTGGGGGCGTTGCCGGGGCCACCTACCGCATGAATTTTCGGGAGGCGATCTTCCAGCGAGGGCAGCGCGGGAAACGTGGCGTGCGGTTCCGTTTGATACCAGTAAGCAACCGAAAAATAGTTGTCGGAACGAATGTTGGCGTGGCCATGCTCAATGGTGGCCTTCAGCGATTTTGTGAAGGGAATGGGCGAATCCAGGTGAAAGCGGTACACGGAGCTACGGCCGCCAGCGCGTTCCTCACCGACAACAGGTGCGCCATACAGCGGATAAGAGAACGGGTGTCCGCCGAAGTCGTAAGCGCCAAGGAAATAGTCCTCTGAGCCAGTGCCGGTGATAGAAGGCGAGGTTTCACCATCGATGAAGAACATGTCGTCGCCTTCACCCCACCAGAAATCCTGATTTTGCAGAACGGACATGGTAACGCCGACAAAATGTCCGCGGCCGGTGGCTTCCATCCAAACGTAATTGTCTTCGCCGCGTAGGTTCTTTTTGTCATTGACGATGGGCTCGCCGTTGTCGTGCCACTGGTTGGTCCAGCCGTGGTTTGGGGAAGCCTGGCGATATTGCGCGTGGAAATAAAGGGTGTCTGGAGGAAGAGGCTTGGAATAAGCCTGAACATCAATGTTGAAGTAGAAGGCATCGACGCGCTCTTTGCCGTTGTTGGTTACGGTGACGCGGGCATGCTTTTGAAATGGCATGGGGAAGAAAGAGTTAAGAGCCTTGTTGGGTCCAACGCTAAGAGGCGCGGACTCGAATAGAAAATATTCGCCCAAGCCGAGACCGAAGAAGTCGCCGAGAGGAGTCTCGACACTTGGCGAGGTTTCGTCGTCCCAGTAAATACGGAATACAAGTTTTTTCAGGTGGTAGGATTCGTCGTCAGCCAGCGTGAACCAGATGTGCGTAATGGTGCCGGGTCCGGGTTCGTCAAGGATGGTGAGAGTCTCGCCGGGCGGAATAGCGCGGAAATCGGCGTTACCGCCGGAGCGATCGTAACTGGAGACGCGCTTGAGAGTGTAGTCGTGAGGCTGAGGGAGTGTGGAGAGCCAGCCGGAAGATTGCGCGAATACGGAAGCAGAAGCGATGAAGAGCAGAGAGAACAAACGAGGAAAGAAGATTCGCGATTTCATAGGCGCTCCTGGAATGACGTGAGAAGAGTTAAGCGACGGCGACTGGCAGTGCCATTGTTCACCAGAGAGATTAGTGAAGCAAGGGGAGAGAGTGAGTTTAAGGTGTCGGAAGGAGGGAAAGCAAAAACTTCGCTGGCATAAAGCCAGCACTGCATCAAAGAAAAAACATCGGCACGTCCGCCTCAAGATTCGCGGTCGCGCGGTTAGAGGGATTCATCTTCGGCGGAAGGATGTTGGCCGTAGGCCAGTTCACAGATGTCAATCAGGACTTGGGCGATCAAGCCAGTCCAGCCGGTTTGATGGCTGGCGCCACAGCCGCGTCCAGTGTCGCCGTGAAAATATTCGTTGAATGGAATCAAATCGCGCCAATAAGGATCTTCGTTAAAGAGTTTATTGGCGCCGAAGAGCGCGCGATTGCCATTCTTATCGCGCAGAAAAATATGAGTCAATCGGTGTGCCAGTTCGTGAGCGACTTCGCCAAGGTTCTTCAATTGGCCGGAGCCTGTTGGACACTCAATCTTAAAAGAGTCGCCGTAATAGCGGTGATATTGGCGGAGCGAGAGAAGGATCAGGTGATTGACGGGCATCCAGACGGGGCCGCGCCAGTTGGAATTGCCACCAAAAAGAGTGGTAGTGGATTCGCCGGGCTCGTAATCGAGGCGATATTCCTGGCCGGCAAGATGCAGGACCAGCGGATGAGCAAGGTGATGGCGGGAAACAGCGCGCACTCCGTAGGGCGAGAGAAATTCATTTTCATCGAGCATGTAGGAAAGCAAGCTGCGCAATTGATCCTCGCGAACGAACCCGAGGAGAAGCATTTTGTTATCGCCCGGAACGACGGCGGGTTTAATGCTGGCGACGAGATCGGGGCGGTGGTCGATGAACCACTGGCGCCGTCTTTGAAAATCGGGGTAGCGATCGAAGGTATCGGCATTGATGGCAGTCCCGCCGAACATGGGGACAAAGCCAACCATGGTGCGGGCGCGCACGGGGAAACGCTCATTCATGCTGGAGAAGAGGTAATCGTAGAAAAAGCCGTCCATTTCATCCCAGAGCGAGCGGGTCGATTCCTGAGGATTGTTCATGGAGTGGGCGATGTAGACGTAGTGTTCCCAGAATTTGCTGGCCAGGTCCTCGTAGACAGGATCGCGTTCGGCAAGGATGAGAGCGATGGAAAGCATGTTCTTCGCAAAAGCGGCCATCCAACTGGTGCCATCGGCCTGGCCCAGAAGATATCCCGGAGGCAAATTGTCGCGATCGAACGCGCCGATATTATCCATGCCGAGGAAGCCGCCCTGAAAAATGTTCTTGCCCATGGCGTCTTTGCGATTGACCCACCAGGTGAAATTCAGAAGCATCTTCTGGAATACCCGCTCGAGGAAGGCGTAATCGGCAATGCCAGTGAGCTGGCGTTCAATTTGAAAGACAGCGGCAGCGGAGAGAGACAGCACGGGAGGGTTCACATCAACAAAAGCCCATTCGTAGGCAGGGATTTGCCCGTTCGGATGCGTGTACCATTCGCGGGTCATCAGCAAAATCTGTTCTTTGGCGAAGTTCGGGTCGACATATGCCAGGGCGACACAATGAAATCCGAGGTCCCAGGAAGCAAACCACGGAAATTCCCATTTATCCGGCATGGAGAGAACATCGCGCGTGAAGAAATGACGCCAATCGCTGTTGCGTCCTTCGAGGCGCACGGCCGGAGGAGTGGGCTGGCCAGGATCGCCGTCCAGCCAATCCGTGACGACGTAGTGGTAATACTGCTTGGACCAGAGCAAGCCAGCAAAAGCCTGGCGAGCAATCAGTCTGGCGTCATCAGAAAGTTTAGGTGGCAAGACAACGCCATAAAATTCGTCGGCTTCTTCTTTGCGCAAATCGAAGACGGAGTCGAAATCGGCGAACGGAGCTTCGTGGGGATGATGGTCGATCATGGCAGCGAGTCGCAGGCGAAGGAAAACGGTTTCGCCGGAAGGGATCATGAGCTGGTAGTGAGCCGCGGCTTTCGTGCCGACTGCCGAAGGATTGAGGGCCTGGCGCTTGCCGTCAATTAAATAGGAATGAAACGCGTCCTTAACGTACGGAGTGCGCGAAGGGCTGCCGAATATGCGCTCGTAATTGGTTTCATTTTCCGTGAAGAGTAGTTCGCAGCTGCCGGAGCAATAGAGAATGTAATCGCCGAGCTGCCAATGCTTGGCGAGAATGGATTGCAGTTGAGGATCCTTGAAGGTGGGAGTGGGAGAAATGGAGAGAGAGGGCCTGCGGTCGTCGCGTCCCCACGACCAGGTGTTGCGAAACCACAATGTGGGAAGAATGTGGATGGGAGCGGCTTCCGGGCCGCGATTGGTGACGTTGATGCGGATGAGCAGATCTTCCGGCGCGACCTTGGCATATTCCACCACGACATCGAAATAGCGGCTTTGGTCAAAGATGCCGGTATCCACCAATTCGTATTCCATATCCTGTCTGCCGCGGCGACGATTTTCTTCCAGGAGTTGTTCGTAGGGATACGCGGCATGGGGATATTTGTACAGATACTTCATGTAGGAATGCGTGGGAGTGTTGTCGAGGTAGAAGTAATACTCTTTGACGTCTTCGCCATGATTGCCTTCATGGGCGGTGAGGCCGAACATGCGTTCTTTGAGAATGGGATCGCGCGTATTCCAAAGGGCGAAGGCAAAGCAAAGATACTGGTGGCGATCGCAAATGCCTGCGATGCCATCTTCGTTCCAACGGTAGGCACGCGAGCGGGCGTGATCGTGTGGGAAGTAGCTCCAAGCGTCGCCATTGCTGCTGTAGTCCTCGCGAACAGTGCCCCAAGCGCGCTCAGCCAGGAAGGGTCCCCAACGGTTCCAGTGGCCGTCGCGCTGCTGATTCATGTGCAGGCGAACACCTTCGCGAGTGTCGTAAATGGTCATGTTGGCTCTTTCAGTTTGCTTCGTCACGCGCCGGAATGAACGGTGATGCGAAACGAAGCTCGAAATCGGCCACCGGGTGCAAGGACTTGTAACCCTTGACCGGAGGTGAGCGCGCTGGTGGGAGCCGTCATCGGCTCGAGAGCGATGAAGTCTTTGTCTTTCGGAGCAAAGATCTGAGCGTAGGGAAAATTTTCGAGAAATGTGACGGTGATCTGGCGGCCCGCGCCGGAAAGCGAGAACGAGGAATGCGGACCAATCAGGGCAAAGCCATCGTCAAAGTTCTTGTCGCCCAGCACGGAATCAAACGGGCCGAACGATTCCTGCGTGCCAGTGGGAATGCCACGAGAATCGAGTTGAAGTCTGTTCATGTGAGGCGATTGCAGACGCCACTGCGGGCGCGGGAGTTGTGGAATCCCGAAGTACGGATGAAACCCGAAACTGATGGGAACGGAGGAGCCGGCGTTGGCAAAGACGGTGGTGTGCAGAGTCAAGGAATCGGAACTGAGTGCCGCCGCGATTTCAACCGTGTGAGGAAACGGAAAGATGGCGAGGAGATCGAGCCGGCTCCAGTCGAGGCGAGCCAAGAGCGAATCTGGCTTTGCCGCAACAATTTCCCAGGCTAGCTGGCCCCAAGGAACGCCATGCATGGGAAGATGGTGATCGTCGAAGTGCAAGAGCGTAGAGGATGGGTCGAGGGAAACGTCACGGCTGGCGGCTTGATACTTTAGAGAAGCAAGGCGGTTCGCCCAAGGATAAAGCAGCGGAATTCCCGCAGTGCTGCCTTTGGATTTGGCGGATTCCAGATCATCGAGGCGACGAAGAAGTTCTGCGCCGCGATGCTTTAGCGAAACGCCCAACATGCCGGAACCTGGCCAAAAAACAGCCTGCATATCACCAGAAACAAGAGAGTGTGCGGAGTTGGCGTTCATTACAATTTTCAGGTGACCTCGTTTGCGGGCCCGGCGGCACGCGAATTCCCGCGACCTTCTGACTCGACGGATGCCACTTTGGCCAGACGACGCAGGTGCCGCGCTTCCTGGCTGTATTTCGCCTGCAGGAAAGCCTGAACGAGGTCCCAGGCTACGCAGGGCCCGACGGTACGTCCGCCCATACAAAGAATATTCATGTGGTCGTCTTCGACGCCTTGCTTGGCAGAAAAATGGTCGTGGATCAGCGCGGCGCGCACGCCCGGCACTTTGTTGGCGCACACCGAAGCGCCCACACCGCTGCCGCAAATGGCAATGCCGCGTTCGACTTTGCCGGCAACGACAGCGCGAGCCAAGGGAAGAACGTAGTCAGGATAGTCGTCGGCCTGAGAGAGAGAGTTCGCGCCGAAATCGACGACTTCGTGGCCGGCAGCGTGAAGTTGGCCCAACAACTCTTCCTTCAATCCGAATCCGCCATGATCTGTGGCAATTCCCACGCGCATGTTCGCGACTCCTTTCTTGCGAATGTTTTTGACCTGACGTCAGGAAGCAGCCGCGCGCGCCGCTGCGTCACGATCAGCCAGAATTACGGCATTGTCCTGACGAATGAGTCCGGAGGGGATGGAAGGATCGGCGGCGAGTAATTTTGGAAGCATCTCGACTTTTTCTTTTCCGGTAACGAGAAACAGAATACGCCGGGAACGATTAAGGATCGGATAAGTGAGCGTCATGCGGCGGCGGCCCATGTAGACGCCAGTTAGAGCGACATCCGCATCCGTCACGTTCAGCACAGGATCGCCGGGAACGAGCGAAGCGGTGTGACCGTCGGGTCCCATGCCAAGATGCGCGAGGTCGAGAACGGGCGGAGAGCCAGCTAACTCCGCGAGAGTAGCGGCATATTGTTTAGCGGCCGCCGCCAGGTCGCTGGCCTCGACCGGCATCGGATGGATATTTTCAGGAGGGAGCGGCGCGTGCTCCAGAAGAGTTTCGCGAAGGTGAGTGAGATTGCGATCGGGATCGCCGGCAGGAGCTACGCGCTCGTCCACCTGAACGACGTGCATTTGCTTCCACGGAACGTCCTCGGTAGCCAAGTGACGCAACATGACCCACGGAGTGTGGCCGCCACTGACGGCAATGACAAAGCGTCCGCGAGCAGCGACGGCGGCGCGCGCTTCGGCGGCAATGAATTCCGCGGCTTTTTGTGCAACAACTTCGGCATTGGGCAGGACTTCAATCTTCATGGCAATCACTTCCCTTCCCAGCAGTGTTGACGGCGCGCGCAACGAATAGGAAGCAGCGCGCGCTGGCAACAGAAATGGAATGCAACTTACTTAAACGAGCCGGCCTTCGCCGCAGCAGCAGGGCCGGCGATTACCGGGTCTGCCCAACCACCCGGAGGGGCGATTTGCGCGGCTTCTTTTGGTCCCCAAGTACCTGGCTCGTATTCGTAGGCAGGCGTGGTTTGTTTCAGGATGGGGTCGACGATGCGCCACGCCTGCTCGACGTAATCTTGCCGCGCAAAGATGGAGGCATCGCCAGCCATGGCATCACCCAGCACGCGCTCGTAGGCATCGATTTCCGTGGCTTCGGGCTGATGATGCGCCAACAGTTCCGCAGTTTCACCCGCCAATTCTTCACCGGGAGCCATCACGGTCATGCCCACGGCGATGTCGACATCGGGACTGATGCGGAAGCGCAAATGATTTTGCGTCAACCTGCTTTCCTTAATGACCGTGGGAGGCAGCTTGAATTTGGCGAGAACTTCGGTGCAAGTGACCGGAAGAGATTTGCCGGCTCGCAAAAAGAAAGGGACACCGCGCCAGCGCCAGGAGTCGACTTCGAGGCGCAAAGCCGCAAAGGTTTCCATTTTTGAGTCCTTGGCTACACCCGGTTCGGCGCGATAGCCGCGAAACTGGCCGCGAATAACATTGGCGTCCTGCAGGGAAGGAATGGCCTTGAGGACTTTTACTTTTTCGTCGCGGACCGTTTCGGCATCGGTGCAAACGGGCGGTTCCATAGCAAGGTTGCAGAGAATCTGGAAGAGATGGTTCTGGATGACATCGCGAATGGCGCCGGTCTCGTCGTAGAAGGCGCCGCGGCCCTGAACGCCGAAGTCTTCGGCCATGGTGATCTGGACGCTGTCGATGTAATTGCGATTCCAGAAGGGCTCCATGAAGGTATTGGCAAAGCGAAAGACGAGGATATTGTTGACGGGGCGCTTGCCGAGGAAGTGGTCGATGCGGAAGATGTCTTGCTCGTCGTAGGCGCTGTGAAGAATTTTGTTGAGCGCCTGCGCGGAGGCCAGATCATCACCAAAAGGCTTTTCGACGATGACGCGGGAGCCTTCGGCGCAGCCTGATTTCACGAGTTGCTCAACAACCTCGCCAAAAAGCATGGGGGGAATGGCGAGGTAATGCGCCGGGTGTTGGGCGTTGCCGAGCTCCTTGCGAAGCTTCTGGAAAGTGGCGGGATCCTTGTAATCGCCGTCAACGTAATGCAGCAAGCCGGAGAGTTTCTCCCAAGCCGTAGCGTCCAGGCCGCCGTGTTTTTCCAGGCTGTCTTTGGCGCGGGCTTTCAGCTGGTCGAGATTCCAGCCAGCTTTGGCCACGCCGATGATAGGGACGTTGAGGTGACCTCGCTTGACCATGGCTTGAAGCGAGGGAAAGATCTTCTTGTATGCCAGGTCACCTGTTGCGCCGAAAAAAACCAAGGCATCAGAATGAATCGCGCTCATCATGCAGCCCCTTTCTTGCTTCCTGCACGGCTACTTGCCGGCAGCCTTTTCCATGTGCCCACCGAATTGATAACGCATCGCGGAGAGCAACTTGTCGGCAAATTCCGCTTCACCACGGGAGCTGAAGCGCTCGTAGAGGGCGGAAGTGAGGACGTGAGCGGGCTGGGCCTCGTCGATGGCCGCCTTGATGGTCCAGCGGCCTTCGCCGGAATCGGAAACGCGGCCGGCAAATTTTGAAAGTGTGGGGTCATCGAGCAAGAGAGATGGCGGTGAGGTCCAGCAGCCATGAGGCAATGACGCTGCCGCGACGCCAAACTTCCGCGACATCTTTCAGGTCGAAATCGTACTGATAATGCTCGGGGTCGCGCAGAGGAGTGGTTTCGGCGTCGGCAGCATGCTGCTGCTTACCGACGTTGGCGGCGCGAATGATGCCAAGACCCTCGGCATAGGCGGCCATAATGCCGTACTCGATGCCATTGTGGACCATCTTGACGAAGTGGCCACCGCCATTGGGACCGCAATGCAAGTAGCCCTGCTCCGCGGTACCGCCGATTTTCTCGCGGCCCGGAGTGCGAGGAATATCGCCAATCCCGGGAGCGAGGCAAGCAAAGATGGGATCGAGATGCTTGACCACATCTTTTTCGCCGCCGATCATCATGCAATAGCCGCGTTCGAGTCCCCAAACGCCGCCGCTGGTGCCGACGTCAACATAGTGAATCTTCTTGGCAGTTAGTTCCTTGGCGCGGCGAATGTCGTCGACGTAATAGGAATTGCCGCCGTCAATCAGGATGTCGTCGGATTCCAGCGAGGGCAGCAGATCGTGGATGGTCTGGTCCACCACCGCCGCGGGCACCATCAGCCAGATGGCGCGCGGCTTCTGAAGCTTTTTGACAAAGTCCTGCAGCGAGGACGAGCCGACAGCTTTGTCTTGTTCCAGTTCGCTGACGGCTTTTTGCGACCTGTCGAAAACGACGCACTGGTGGCCGCCCTTGATCAAGCGCCGCACCATGTTCGCCCCCATTCTGCCGAGGCCAATCATTCCGAGTTGCATGACGATCTCCTTTGTGGATTGAAGTTCATAAATCGTTAAGAGCGACCGAGGGAGCGCTGGTCCGTCAAGAAGCTTTGAGCTTGCGATAACGACGAATCAGCGCGGTGGTAGAGCTATCGTGGTTGAGCTTGGGCTCCGATTTACTTTCGAGCTCTGGAATGATGCGTTGAGCGAGAACTTTGCCGAGTTCGACGCCCCACTGATCAAAGGAATCGATGCTCCAGATGGTGCCCTGAGTAAAGACGGAGTGCTCGTACAATGCCACGAGTTTGCCAAGCGCCTCGGGCGTGAGGCGATCGAGCAGCATGGTGTTGGATGGGCGGTTGCCTTCAAAAACGCGATGCGGGACGAGCCAATCGGGCGTGCCTTCGGCCTTGACCTGCTGTGGTGTTTTGCCGAAAGCGAGTGCTTCGGCTTGCGCGCAGACGTTGGCGATGAGCATGTCGTGATGGCGGCCGAGGGGATTGAGCGTTTTCGCAAAGCCGATGAAATCACACGGAATGAGGCGCGTGCCCTGATGGATTAGTTGATAAAAGGAGTGCTGGCCGTTAGTGCCGGGTTCGCCCCAAAAGATTGGCCCGGTATCATAGTTGACCTGCTTGCCATCGAGCGTGACGTGCTTGCCGTTGCTTTCCATGGTGAGTTGCTGGAGATAGGCGGGAAAACGCTTCAGATATTGCTCGTAAGGCAAAACGGCGACGGTTTGCGCGTCAAAGAAATCGGTGTACCAGACGGTCAGGAGGCCGAGCAGCACCGGGAGGTTGCGTTCGAAGGGCGTGGTGCGGAAATGCTCGTCCATCTGGTGAAAGCCGCTAAGCATGGAGCGAAAATTATCGGGGCCGATGGCGAGCATGGTGGAGAGGCCAATGGCGGAGTCCATGGAATAGCGGCCGCCGACCCAATCCCAAAAACCGAACATGTTGGCGGTGTCGATGCCGAACTTGGAAACTTCTGCCGCGTTGGTGGAGACGGCGACGAAGTGCTTGGCGACGGCGGCTTGATCTCCACCGAGACCCTTGAGCGACCAATCGCGGGCGGTGTGCGCATTGGTCATGGTTTCAAGCGTGGTGAAAGTTTTGGAGGAAATGATGAACAAGGTTTCGGAGGGATCGAGGCCGATGACGGCTTCGGCGAAATCCGTGCCGTCGACGTTGGACACGAAGCGAAAGGTCATGCTGCGGTCGCTGTAGAACTTCAGGGCTTCGTAAGCCATCACTGGGCCGAGGTCGGAGCCGCCGATACCGATGTTGATGACGTTGCGGATGCGCTTGCCGGTATGGCCCTTCCACTCGCCGCTACGAACGCGGTTGCAGAAGGCAGTCATCTTATCGAGAACGGCGTGAACCTCGGGAACAACGTTTTTGCCATCTACGAGGATGGTCTCGTCTTTGGGCGCACGGAGTGCGACGTGGAGGACGGCGCGATTCTCGGTGATATTGATTTTGTCGCCGCGAAACATGGCGTCGATGCGCTCGCGAAGGCCGGATTCCTTGGCGAGTTGCAACAAAAGGGTTACGGTCTTGTCGGTGATGCGATTCTTGGAATAGTCGAAGTAAATGCCGAGCGCCTCAAGAGAGAATTTTTCCGCGCGTTTGGGATTATCAGCAAAGAGTTTGCGGAGGTGCACGGATTGCATGGTTTTATGGTGGGCCCGCAATGCGGACCAGGCTTTGCGCTTGGTGAGTGGTGTTATTTGCGACGACGATTTTGGAGTCGGCTTTGCCGTTCGTGCCATGATCGAGCTCCTTGCAACGTTTCGCGGGTTTAACGACGAGCGGATTTGTGCGCTGCCGCGGGCTTGTCCTTATGGTCATCCCAGAGGCGAAATCCCCCGATAAATGCATGGGAATTGTCACCCAAACGGCAGTGAGGCGGAAGCTCTTTTAGTTTTTTGGAATTGCCGCCGCCCAGAACGATATCGTCGGGCTCCAGTGCGGCCGACATGCATTCGACGACATCGGCAACATCGCGGCGCCATTTCTTTTTTCCGCGCTTCTGCAAACCGCGCAGGCCGACATAATCTTCGTAGGTGGCCTTCCTGTAAGGAAGGTGGCCCAATTCCATGGGCTCAACAATGCCGTCGTCGACCAAAGCAGTACCGAGACCGGTGCCTAGCCCGAGAAAAAGCATTTTGCCCTTTTTGTAGCTACCCAACGCCTGCATGGCGGCATCATTCAGGATCTTCACGGGCTTTCCGAATGCTTTTTTGTAGTCGAATTTCACCCAGCCGTGCGCCATATTGTACGGCTCCAGGATCGGGCGATTGTGCATGACGGGAGCAGGATAGCCGATCGAGACCACGTCGTACTTCCAGTCCTTGGTAATTTGCTTGACGCCCGCGACCATTTTCTTGGCGGTCATCTTCGGGCCGGATACAAATTTGCGCGGTGTCGATTCGCCGCTGAGAAGGACCTTCACGTGGGTACCCCCAACATCGATCGCCAGTATCTTCATGCGTACCCTTCCCTCCACGGAAAAGAACGGCTCAGTGCGCAAACCACCTTATAAGAACTCCCGGTTGTAAATCAATCGCCGGGGAAAAGCCTAGCGCAGGGCATTGTTCACGATTTGCTGCGCTTCGCTGACGATGGCGTCCAGATGCGCCTCGTCCTGAAAACTTTCGGCGTAAATCTTATAGATGTTTTCGGTGCCGGAAGGACGCGCGGCAAACCAACCGCTTTTCGTCGTTACCTTCAGGCCACCAATGGAAGCGCCATTGCCGGGGGCGGTGGTCAGTTTTTGCAGGATGGGTTCTCCGGCAAGTTCGGATTCCTTGACGTCGGAGGGAGAAAGCTTCAGCAACTTGGCTTTCTGCTCCGGCGTGGCTGGTGCGTCGATGCGCGTGTAGTAGGGCATGCCAAATTCGGAGACCAATTCCTTAAAGTGCTGGCCGGGATCTTTGCCGGTGACGGCGGTAATTTCGGCCGCGAGCAGGTCCATGATGGGGCCGTCTTTGTCGGTGGTCCAGACCGTTCCGTCGATACGAAGAAAACTGGCACCGGCACTTTCTTCGCCGCCGAAACAGAAGGAGCCGTCGAACAGTCCGGGCACAAACCATTTGAACCCGACAGGAACTTCAGAAAGCTTGCGGCCGAACTTCTTGACCACATGATCGATCAGGCTGCTGCTGACCAAAGTTTTGCCAACTGCCACGTGCGGGGACCACTGCGGTCGGTGGGTCAGGAGATAACCGATGGCAACTGCCAAGTAGTGGTTCGGATTCATCAGGCCGGATGTGGGCGTGACGATTCCGTGGCGGTCGGAATCCGGATCGTTCGCGAAGGCCACCTGGTATTCGTCTTTCAGACTAACCAATCGCGCCATAGCGTAGGGACTGGAGCAATCCATGCGGATTTCGCCGTCGTGATCGACGGTCATGAAAGAAAATGTCGGATCGATAACGGGATTGGTGACGGTGATATTCAGGCCGTAGACCGAATTGACGGGCTCCCAGTAAGGCCGGGCGGCTCCGCCGAGAGGATCGACGCCGAGTTTCAGATGAGCGCCGCGAATGGCCTCGATGTTGATAACGTTGCGCAGGTCGTTTACGTAAGGAAGGATGAAATCCTTCTGATGGGTGGTGGTGGCTTTGAGGGCTGAATCGAATGGCGTGCGCTTGACGTCTTTGTTTCCGCCGCGAAGCAAGTCGTTGGCGCGATTCTGAATCCACGTGGTGACGTCAGTATCCGCGGGCCCGCCATTCGGCGGGTTGTACTTGAAGCCGCCGTCGCGCGGAGGATTGTGAGAAGGGGTGACGACGATGCCGTCGGCAAGATGATCTTTTCGGCCGCGATTATAGACGAGAATAACGCGCGAAATGACTGGAGTGGGAGTCACCCCGTCGTCGCGCTGGATGATGGTCTCCACATCGTTGGCGGCAAGAACTTCCAATGCGGTGCGCTGAGCTGGGCCAGAGATGGCGTGAGTGTCTTTGCCCATGTAGAGAGGGCCGTCGATTCCCTGCCCGTGGCGGTATTCGCAGATGGCCTGCGTGATGGCCAGGATGTGAGCCTCGGTGAAGGTGGCCTTAAAAGGAGTGCCGCGGTGACCGCTGGTACCGAAGCTGACTAACTGATTCGGATCGTTGACGTCTGGGCTGCGATCGGAATAGTCGCGCTCCAGTTTTCCCACATCAATGAGCATGTCTTTCGTCGCGGGCTTGCCCGCGAGAGGCGACACGCCCTTTGCTGCTGGATTCTCTACCGTGGCCATGGAACGCTCCGCTAGGGCACCGGACAGGGCGCCACTTTCCAGATATCCGAAGTGTACTCGGAGATGCTGCGATCGCTGGAGAACTTTCCCGAACTGGCGACGTTCCAAATGGCTTTGCGCGCCCAGGCGTCGGGATTGGCATACAGGTCGCAGAGCCTTTTGTCGGCGTCGAGATAGGACTTGAGGTCGGCGAGATGCATGTAGAAGTCTCCGTTGGTAAGAAGGGTATCGCGCAAAGGGGCAAAAATGCCAGGCTCATAACGGCTGAAATAGTCGGAGGAGATCATGTCCAGCGCTTCGCGCGTTTCAGGCTCGTGATCATAGTGCCAGTGAGGATTGTACCAGCCACGGCTGTCGGCGACTTGCTGCGTGGTGAGGCCGAAGAGGAACAGATTGTCTTCGCCAGCCTCTTCGGCCATTTCGATGGTGGCGCCGTCGCGCGTGCCGATGGTCAGAGCGCCGTTCATCATGAATTTCATGTTGCTGGTGCCGCTGGCTTCGTAGCCGGCGGTGGAAATCTGGTTGGAGACGTCGCTGGCGGGTATGATGCGCTCCGCCAGGGAAACGCGGTAGTCGGGCAAGAAGTAAACCTGCAGGCGGCCCTTCACCGCGGGGTCGCCGTCGATGGTGCCGGCGAGATTGTTGATGAACTTGATGATGAGTTTAGCGAGCTGGTAGGCGGGTGCAGCTTTGCCAGCAAAGAAGAAAGTGCGGGGAGGCACGGAAAGGTTGGGATTCTGTCGCAGGCGATTGTAGAGAACCACGATGCGGAGGCAGTTGAGCAACTGGCGCTTGTATTCGTGAATGCGCTTCACCTGCGAATCGAAAATGTTTTGCGGATCGACGGTAACGCCGGACGTGGCTTTCAGCCAGGAAGCGAATTGCGCCTTCATTTCCTGTTGCGCCTTCAGGAAGGCGTCGCGGAAGGCCTTGTCGTCGGCGAGCGGTTTGAGCTTGGAGAGTTGGCTAAGGTCGGTGATCCAGCCATCGCCGATGGCGTCGGTGATGGTACGCGCGAGGGGCGGGTTGCACAGCAGCAGCCAGCGCCGCGGAGTTACGCCATTGGTCTTGTTACTAAAACGCTGCGGAAACATCTCGGCAAGATCTTTCACTGTCATGGTGCGTAACAACTTAGAGTGGATCGCAGCGACGCCGTTGGTGCTATGCGAACCAACGATGGCGAGGTTAGCCATCCGGACCCTGCGTACTGGGCCTTCCTCGATCAGACTGATGCGGGCAACCTTGCCTTCATCACCAGGGTATTTCTTGCGGACATCGTCGACGAGACGGTGGTTGATCTCGTAGATGATCTCCAGAAGACGCGGCGCGACCCTTTGGAACCACTCCACCGGCCATTTTTCGAGGGCTTCGGGAAGCAGGGTGTGATTGGTGTAGGCGAGTGTTCTTAGGGTGATGTCCCAGGCTTGATCCCAACCGAGGTGCGCGTCATCGAGAAGGATGCGCATCAACTCCGGGACCGACATGGTGGGGTGAGTATCGTTCAGCTGAATGGCGACCTTGTCCGGGAAAGCGTTCCAGTCCTGATTGTTGACGCGGAAGCGGCGAACGATATCCGCGAGCGAACAGGCAACGAGGAAATATTCCTGGACGAAGCGCAGCGCCTGGCCTCTGCTGGTGGAATCGTCGGGATAGAGCACGCGGGTGATGGATTCGGCGGCCAAGGTCTCTGCAAGAGCGCCCACGAAATCACCGCTGCTGAATTCCTGAAAGTCGAAGTAATCCGCGGCCGCCGCAGCCCACAGGCGAAGTGTGTTGATGTTCTTTCCGCCGTATCCGACAACCGGCCGATCATAAGGGATTCCGTACAGGCGAGAAGGCTTTCCAGCAATGGCACGCAGGACGCCGTCGCGAATGACAAAGGACGCGTTCAAGTCGATGTTCACGCGCAGGTGCGGACGAGCCACCTCCCAGGGATCTGTGCGGCGCAGCCAATTGTCGGGGACCTCATGCTGCCAGCCGTCCTGAATGGTTTGTTTGAACATGCCGTACTCATAGCGAAGACCATAACCGCTGGCGGGAAGCTGCATGGTGGCCATTGAATCCAGGAAACAGGCAGCCAGACGGCCGAGCCCACCGTTGCCAAGTCCGGCGTCAGGCTCTTTTTCAACCAGGGCGACCCAATCGACATTCTTTTTGCTAATGAAATCGTTCAGAAGGGGCTCGAGCAGCAGGTTGGTGACATTGTTGGTAAGGGAGCGGCCGATGAGGAACTCCATGGAGAGATAGTAGACACGCTTGGCGTTGGCCTGATTGTAGGTTTTGCCGGTAAGCACCCAGCGTTGCGAGAGGATGTCGCGAATGGAGCGGGCGCAGGCTTCGTAGTGTTCGCGGGCGGTGGTCTCAGCGGGATCGATCACCCTGTCGAATAACAGATGGCGTTCATAAAGCGCGTCAGAAACGCCCGAAAATTGGATCGGGCCACAACCGTATTGGACGAGCAGTTTGGACAAGTGGTCGGACCCTGC
The DNA here is from genome assembly GCA_963748365.1 of Candidatus Acidiferrales bacterium. Classification (GTDB taxonomy): domain Bacteria; phylum Acidobacteriota; class Terriglobia; order Acidiferrales; family UBA7541; genus Acidiferrum. The sequence continues at coordinate 259,679 of CAVVJG010000006.1, read as the reverse complement.
CTGTTTCGATGTGACTGGAGTGCTCTTGGTGCTCATAAGGATTCCCCTATTTCCGGCTTAGTTCTGCGCCGAGAGATTGGATGCTGCATGGTGCTCAAAGAACGCAAAATTTGCCGGTAAATTATTGCCGCCTACCGCACTTAATAGTTTCATCCCCGGATTGCAGGGAGATGAATAGCGAATCCGAGGCCCTGCTAGTGTGCGATAGACGACAAATGCGTATGCTCGACGGCGTGAAGCTGGCGCCAGCGGACAACCGCCAATACGATAAGGCCAATCACAGCGGCAACGGCGAGGCAAAAACAAATGTCTATGAAAGCCAACAATCGCGCTTGCGTGACCACCAATCCTTGAAATAGTTGGTAATTTCCTGGGTCGGGGACGCTGGTGCCATTCGCCCGAGCCGAGATCAGTGCAGCGAACTCTCGAAGGACGGTTTGGACCGGTGGGATCGAGGCGGTTCGCGGTATCGAGCAGGCGCGCGGAATGCACGGTCATCCTCTGATCGATCAGCACGGCGGCTGCAGTTACTCCCAAGCTAGATCCCACCTGGCGAAGGAAAAAATAAGAGCTGGCGGCTTCATTCTGGAAGCGTCTTTCGAGCGTTCCGGTAGAAAGAAGAGAGATACTCGCCAAAAATAAACCCGAGCCGAGTCCATGAAGGAACAAAACGTAGCCGATATCGCTGCCGGGAGTCATATCGGTCCAGATGAAAACAAAAATGGTATTGGCGATGCCGAACAGTATGATTCCAAGGCCAGCGGTCTTCGCCCCGCCGAAGCGAGGAACACCCACCCAGACCGCGGCGCTTACGCCGAGAAACATGCCAACAGAATCGACAAGATAGAAAACCGCGGTCTGCTGCGCGTTGTAGGGCTGGAGGATCCGGAGATACTGCGGAATGACGTAGAGTCCGGCGCCGATGAATACACCACAGAGCAACACCAGGCCAAATGCCGCGGTATAGGTGCGTTGCGAGAGTATGGTACGGATGTGGAAAACGGGGTTCGCATTGTCTTCGCGAGAATCCCACCAAAGAAAAACAACAAAACCCAGAACGGAAATGACCAGAAGCGAAACGATAAATGGGGATTGAAACCACATGTCGCGCTCGCCGCGGCTGAGAGCAATCTGGCAACACACCATGCTGGCGAGCAGCAAACCTACGCCCGGATAGTCCGCGGGAGGAAGTTCCTGAATGCGAACGAGCCGGGCAGGCATATAGCGACTGATAACGAAATAGCTGAGGGCGATGAAAGGAATCTGCGTGAGGAAAGCATTGTTCCAGCTAGAGGAGTCGGTAACCGCTCCCATCAATACGGGCCACAGCCCTTTAGATGAAAAAACCAGGATATTGAACATGGTAATGGCCCGCGCAGACTCCGTTTTTGGAAAGAGCTCGCGCAAAAAGACGATCGAGCGGACGAGGAAAACGCCGCCACCTAGTCCTGCAATACTGCGTGCGATAAGCAGAGGGGTAAGTTCATGGCTGAAGAAAGTAAGAAGATTGCCGAACGCGAACAGGATGAGAGATGTCAACCAAAGTTTGCGGGTGCCAAAGCTGCGGACAAATCCGGCACTGACGCCGAGTGAGCAAATGTAGCCGGTGTTGTAAGCGATCAACACCCAACTTAGTTCGTCGAGAGTCGCGCCGGCGTTGCCTTGCAAGTCCGTAAGAAGAATCGCACTGGCGGTTCTACCGGCGAGTTCGATTCCAGTGGCAATGCCCAAGGCGGCGAGGATGGTCCAGCGGTCGGCGCGAGAAACGGCGTGGGCGAATTCGTCAAGACGCTGGAGACGCCGCGTTTCCCAGTCTTCAAAGCGCTGGGGTGGCGGAGATTGCTGTGGTTCGTTAGTCTGCATGGCGTTCTGAATTTGGTGCTGTTTACCTCGTATAAATCGTCGCTTCCACGTTCATTCCCGGCCGCAAGGTGAGTTGCGGATCCTGGCCGGGCTTCAGCAGAATTTTCACGGGAATGCGCTGAACCACCTTGACGAAATTCCCCGTTGCGTTTTGCGGAGGAAGCAGAGCCTGGCGGGAACCCGTAGCACCGGCGATGGAGTCCACCACGCCTTCGTAGTCTTTTTCATAAGTGTCCACATGGATGCGCGCGCGTTGGCCCGGGCGCACGTGATGCATTTGCGTCTCCTTAAAATTCGCGGTGACGTACACCTCGCTGAGCGGCACGATGGTGCAAGCCAGTTGTCCCGCCGAAACATAGTTGCCCAGGTTGACGGACTTCTGCGCGACTTGGCCGGTGATGGGCGCTCGGATGGTGGTATAAGCGAGATTCAGTTCAGCCAACTCGAGACTCGCTTTGGCGCGTTCGACATTGGCGACGGCGGATTTGTAAGCGGCCTCGGTGATGGGGACTTCGCGTTCTCTCGCGCGCGTCACCAGGAACAGGGATTGGGAGCGAGCGACGCGGGCTTGCGATGATTTGGCGTTGGAACGCGCAATGTCGACGGCTTGTTGCGCAGCGGCAAGCTGCTGCTGGGCAGCGTCCAAATCGCTCTTGGCAACCCGCGCTGCTGCATCCACAGCGTCAAATTGAAACTTCGACACGTCACCCGTGCCCAGCAGCGGGCGGTAGCGTTCCAGGTCGCTTTGCGCCCTTTCGTTCGTGGCCGCCTTGGCGGCGACATTGGCCTTGGCCTGCAGAAGATTTGCGGTTGCGGCCTGTTCCAGTTGCGCTTGGGAAGTTGCGTAATCCGCCGCGTCAGAATCCTTCTGCGCAGCTGCGCCCCCGGTGTTGTGCACCGTGGTTTCGCGAGTCAATGGAATTTGTAGCTTGGCGGAATCCGCGGCGGCCTGTGCGAAAAGAAGCGCGGATTTGGCTTCGTCGACGCGGGCTTTATATTCGCGCGGATCAATCTGAATGAGAACTTCGCCTTGCTTAACAGGAGTATTGTCATCAATTTTAAGTTCGACAACGTAGCCAGGAACTTGCGGCGCAATCGTGGTGATATGGCAATCCAATTGGGCGTCCGAAGTGGATACCTGCCCCGCAAAGTAGAACCAAGCGGCAATCAGTATGACGAGCAGGACCGTGAGGATGCCTTTCGTCAGCGGACTGGTGTTGCGCAGTTTTTGCACAATTCGGGGTTGAGAAATCTGCGGCGGAGTCGCGGTGGCTGCCGGCGCTGCAACAGGATTTTGAGGAAGGGAGGAATTGTCCATCGGCAGCGCTTCTCCTACTTGGAATAGGTGTTCTCAATTTCGCCGATGGCGCGGGCGAGATTGGCGCGAGACTGGTTGAAGTTGTAGAGGGCCTCGATCTGGTTGTCGTTAGCCTGGGCGAGAGAGGTTTGGGCGGTGATGACTTCAATATTCGTGGTGACGCCGGCTTGAAAACGACGCTCGGCTTGCGCCACTTCGTCGTTGGCAAGTTTTAGAGCGAGATTCGCTACCTCAACGGCGGTACGCGCGGCGTTCAGTTCGTCCGCAGCCGACTTCACTTCCTGGATGATGCGCGCTTCCAGTTGTTTGCGAGATTCGTCGACCTGCTGCGTGATCAACTTGTCGCGTTGCACTTCGGCGTGAATGCGCCCTCCGACGAACAGCGGCAGGCGAATCGTGGCGGCATAGGTGTAGGCGGGAATGGTGTCGTTGACGTGCGTTCCCTGGGGCGCCCAGTAACCATCAAAGTCGAACTGCGGAAGCCGTTGTTCGGAAGCGGATTTCTGCGTCAGTTGGGCAATGCGCTGCTCAGAGGCAATGGCTTTCATTTCCGGACGGGTGACCAGAGCCTTGTCGAGAATGATGGAACGATCGAAGGTGGGCACATCAAAAAACTCGAGATGATCGGCGGCTTCGGGCTCCTGGTCCCTGGGCAGGTCAAGCAACTCCGCCAAGCGATAGCGCGTGGTGTGCGTGTCAGTATCGGCGCGAATGAGGGCTTGGCGCTCGCTTTGCAATTCGACGTTTGCGCGCAGCACATCGATGTTCAGCCCGATTCCCGTTTTCTGAAGCTCGACGGCTTGGTTGAAGAGGCGTTGCGCGAGGGCGACACGCGCGCTGGTCGCTTCGTAATTGGCCATGGCGCGCAAGACGAGCAGGTATTGCGTAACCACGGCGGCGGTGACGTTTTCTCGCGAAGTCTTTTCATTCGCTCGCGCTTGCACAACGCCTTCACGGCCGATCTGATACCTGCGAATTGCGGGCAGGTTCAGAAGCGTCTGGGAAAAATCCGTTCCTCCCTCAAAATATTGATACGGTCCCGCGGGTTTTGGCGCCGGCAAACGCTCCACACTCTGAAAGTTGTACTGGCTCACTCCGCCGGTGGCGTACAGATCCGCCTGGGGAAGCAGCGGCGCTCGAGCTATCTGCGAATCGTGACCGCTCTGCTGCACTTGCAGGAGAGCGATGATCTGTTGAGGATTTTGCTTCAGTGCGAGTAAGACAGCTTGCCGCAGGGTCAACGACAATTTCTGAGGCGAAGAAGCGGGGACGGACTGAGCAAGGGTCGTCGCCGGCAGGCAAGCGAGAAAAAGACTGAGTCCGCAAACCTTCCGTCGCCCGCGCCGTGTGAGCATATTGGCACTCCTCCAGCCAATACAGATTCCCGGGATTCACTGGGCAGGGGGCGAGTCTGCATCAGAGACGGTGGACATAATACACCTACCATGAGCCGGTCGAGGAACAAACCCCGGCAGGTCGTTGAGCGGTTTCATTGCATGCGCGAGAAAGAGTCTCGCGGCTAAGTCTTTCGGATTATAATCCGCCGAATCTGGTATCTTTCCGCCTTCCCGGGAAGCGGCAGCGCCCGCCGCGGCAAAATTTGTGTTGCGGCAAACTTCAGCGAAGAGTCAAAAACCGACAACAGAACAGAATAAGGAGAACGCGAAATGAGAAGGATGAGACTGGCTATAGTGTTGGGCCTTTTGTGCAGCGCGCCGCAACTGTGGGCGCAGACCGTGAAAGTGAATTGGCAGATGGGCGCGCCGTTTGCGAGCTACAAAACGTACGCCTGGCAGGATCCGAAGAATCCCGGCCTGCCGTTCTATGGCCAGTGGGTGAAGCCCGATGTGATCGCCCAACTCAACGCAAAAGGATTGAGCGCAGTAGCTGCCGGGCAAACGCCGGACCTGATGGTCACCTACCATATCCAGGGCCAAGAGAGCATGAACCAGACGTCGACGACAGACGGATTCGATGTCGGCCCGGGGCCGTGGGGCGGTGGATGGGGATGGTATGGAGGCTGGGGCGGATGGGGCGTGTGGCCAGAAGAATCCACGACTTTCACTTCGGAGCATCCGCGTGAAATGGTGATTCTGACGGTTGACTTGGCTGACGCACAGCATAAGAAACTGGTGTGGCGAGGGCAGGCGACCGTGGAGAACGCGTCGAATTCCGAAAAGGGCGATGCGAAACAGACGCAGCAATGCGTGCAAAAACTATTCAAGAGTTACCCGCCGAAATCCAAGTAGTTGTTTTGAAGAACTTCGCCGGCTGCCAGAGAGCACGCAACGGGGCTTTCCCGCAGGCTTTCCGTTTAGAGGTGCACGGCTTTTGCGGCTTCCGCCATGGTGGTGCCACGAACGATGAGTTCCGGCTCCACGATAATTTCCTTGGGATAACTTCGTTCGCGCGAGGAATTGATGCGATCGAGAATGGTCTCGGCAGCGATTACACCCATGTGGCGCAACGGCTGCCGGACGGTAGTAAGGCTGGGATTCTGATAAGCGGCGCTTTGAATGTCGTCGAAGCCGATGACGGAAACGTCTTCCGGAACACGCTTACCGAATTCGCGAAGAGCCTGAATGGCACCAATCGCGGAAATATCATTGAAGGCAAATAGCGCCGTGAAGATTTCGCCGCGTTCGAGGAGTTTGCGAGTGACGTTGTAACCGACCTGCGGGGATGGGGAATCGTCGTTGAGTTGCGCGGTGAGCTCGTCGCGAACCTTGACGCCCAGCTGGCCCGCAACGCAATGTAATGCGCGCCAACGCGTTTCCGTATCGGAGCTGAAATCCTGTCCCTTGATGAAGGCAATCCGCTCGTGTCCCAATTTTTGCAGGTGGTCGAGCGCAAGATGGGCGGCAAGATTGTGGTCCAGAACGATATTGGTTACGCCCGGAGCTTCCTTGTGACCAGAGATGGCCACGATAGGCAGGGTGCAAGCCTCGTTGCATACCGTGTCGACGGCGATGATTCCCTCGACGGCTCTCTGCTGCAAGAGGAATGGGTATTCGTCGATGAGATCTTTGCGGTGGCGGTGGCTGACGACAAAGTAGAAGTAGCCTTCCTGGAGAAGATGATCTTCGATGCCGGACATTACCAACGCCGCATAGCCTTCGCTGATTTCAGGGACAATGACGCCAATGGTGAAGCTGCGTTTCTGGCGCAGAGAACGGGCCATCAGATTGGGACGATAGTTGAATTGCCGGGCGGCCTCGCGCACGCGTTCCTGGGTGACGGGAGGAATGGACTTGGCGGCAGGGGAACGGTTAATTACCAGTGATACGGTGGCGGAGGACAAGCCCAAGTGCTCCGCGAGAGCCTTCAGGCTGATGGAGCCCTGAGCCGGCTCGGGAGAGGGACTCCGTTTTTCTGGTTTCGAACGGGGCATAGGCCGACCGACTTCGAGCGTAGTCTGTCACAGGATGGCTGCAGGAGCAAGGACGCGGGCAGGTGGAAGAAAGGAGGCTGGAGGCGGGCGCGAGTTTATGGTAGATTCTTTCTAATAAATCGATTTATTGAAGGGCATGATAGGGGTTGGCAAGATGCTGCCGGTGCCTCAGAAGGAACCCGGAATGTCTCACCTCGCGGCCTCGCGAAGCTGCAACGCAATCGAAGAACCGCCCTGTAAGCAACACGCAAAATGGACAGCGATGCTGGTGTTTTTGCTGCCACTTGCAATAACGATATTCCTTGCACCGCTTTCCCTCGCGCAATCCAACGCAGACAAATCAGGATATCGTGGCGCGCCCCTTCCGTCTGAACTCGCCAGCGCTCCGATCGAGCGAAGAGTTGATGCGCTTCTGAAACAAATGACCCTGGACGAGAAAATCGGGCAACTGGTGCAATATTCCGTGGGAACACCGACGGGTCCTGGAACCGGGCGCGGCAATTATGGAGAGATGGTAGAGAAGGGCGAGGTGGGTTCGTTGTTTAACGTCGCCGGGGTGCAATCGGCGAATCGTTTTCAGCACATCGCGGTTGAGAAGTCACGCCTGCACATTCCATTGCTTTACGGACTCGACATGATCCACGGGTACCGCACGACGTTTCCGGTTCCGTTGGGTATGGCTTCGACGTGGGATCCAGGCCTAGTGGAAAAAGTGGCGAGAACCGAGGCCAATGAGGCGTTTGCCGATGGAGTGCGCTGGACGTTTTCGCCAATGGTGGACATTTCGCGGGACTCGCGCTGGGGCAGAATTACAGAAAGCGCGGGAGAAGATCCGTATCTTGACGGCGTGATAGCTCGAGCTTACGTGCGTGGTTACCAGGGTGAGAAGCTGAATGCGCCGGGGAGCATCGCCGCATGCCCGAAACATTACGTTGGATACGGAGCGGTGGAAGGCGGGCGCGACTATAACAGCGTGGAAATTTCGGAGCACACGTTGCGCGAGGTGTATCTGCCGCCATTTTATGCCGCGTTGGAAGAAGGCGCCCCGACGATCATGAGCGCGTTCAGCAGTTTGGGCGGGGTGCCAGCCACTGCCAATCCGTTCACGCTGAAGGAAATTTTGCGTAAAGAATGGAAGTTCCCCGGACTGGCGGTGAGCGACTGGTCTTCGGTGGGCGAGCTGATTCCTCACGGAGTTGCCAACGACGGAAAGACGGCCGCGTGGAGAGCGTTTGCGGCGGGCATCGATATGGACATGGAGAGCAACCTGTACCATGAACATTTGGGTGAATTGGTGCACAGCGGCAAAGTGACCGTGGCTGAGATCGATACAGCGGTGCGGCACGTATTGCGCGTGAAATTTGCGCTGGGGTTGTTTGAGAATCCATTCACGGACGAAAAGCTGGCCAACCCAGACGGACCGCTGACGAAGGAAAGTCTCGAGTTGGCACGGAAGGCAGCCGAGGAATCCTTCGTGTTGTTGAAGAATGACGCGTGGGGGGGGCACGCGATACTGCCGCTGACGAAAGAAGTGAAAAGTGTTGCGTTGATCGGGCCGCTTGAAGACGATGCGGCGCAAATGCTGGGGTCGTGGGCGGGACGAGGACAGGCGCAGGATGTGGTGACCGTGAAAACGGCGTTGAGCAATGCGCTGGGAGCAGAGCGCGTGAAGTTCGTGAAAGGCGGCGATATCAGCACGGCGAGCGATGCGCAAATCGAGGAGGCCGTAGCCGCCGCGAAAAACGCCGACGTTGCGATATTGGCTCTGGGAGAGGACGGGCCAGAGATGACGGGTGAAGCCACTTCACGGGCTCATCTGGACTTGCCGGGCCGGCAAGAGGAATTGGCGGAGAAAGTTGTGGCTACAGGCAAGCCTGTGGTGCTGCTGCTGTTCAGTGGACGGGCGCTGACGCTACCGTGGATTTTCGAACACGTACCGGCGGTGATGGCGGTGTGGTTCCCAGGCGTGCAGGCTGGGCCTGCAATCGTGAGGACGCTATTTGGAGACGCGACGCCAAGCGGCAGGTTGGTGATCAGCTGGCCGCGTACCGTGGGTCAGGAACCGCTGTACTACAACGCGATGAATACAGGGCGCCCCGCAGATCATGCGGATTTGACGCGCGTGCCACACGGCGTGCCGGAAAAGATGGTATCGCGCTATATCGATGAGCAAAACGCGCCGCAATACCCTTTCGGATACGGACTGTCGTATGGAGAATTCGTTTACGGACCAACGGAACTGAGCGTGAAGAAGCTGAGCGCGAAAAGGCTAAATGAAGCGCTGCGCGAGCCGGGCGCAGGCAAAAAGGAAATGCTAACGGTGAGCGTGGAAGTAAAAAACACGGGCAAGGTTGCCAGCGAAGAAGTGGTGGAGTTGTACGTGCGGCTGCAAGGGACGAGCGTGGAAGAACCGTTGCGGAAACTGAAGGCGTTTGAGAGGGTGTCGCTGGCCGCGGGCGAATCGAAGAAGGTCACGTTTAAGCTAGCGGCGGATGCATTCGCGATTTGGGACATCCATAATGAATTGGCCGTCGAGCCGAGCGCGGTACACATCTGGGTAAGCCCCGATTCTTCTCGCGGCGGCGATGGAGCGGCGTTACAAATCGAGGAGTAGCTGGGGGACCATGTGGCAAATCAGCAAAACGTTAGCCGGCGAGATTTGTTGGCGCTGTGCGGGCGCGGACTTGCTCTTGCGCCATTTGCGTCGCTAATAGCCTGCGGGCGCACAACTCCTGCGGTGGTGCACAATCCCGGTGGCGCGCCGTTTCAAGGGACCGACGAACAACTGCTGGATGAAATCCAGAAAGGCAGCTTCCAGTTCTTCTGGAATGAAACAAACCCAAAAACCGGGCAGGTGAAAGACCGCTCGTTTCTGAACGGAAAAGACACGCGCAAGATGGCGAGCATCGCCGCGACCGGGTTTGGACTGACGGCGTTGTGCATCGGCGACGCTCGTGGATATGCGGCGCACGGCGACATTCTGGAACGTGTTCGCGTTACGCTGCGATTCCTGGCAAATCAGATGCCCACGGTGCACGGCTTCTACTATCACTTCGTGAATATGGACGACGGGCAGCGCTGGGAAAAGTGCGAACTATCTTCCATTGATACTTCCCTGCTGCTTTGCGGAATCCTGACGGCGCGCGCGTATTTTCAGGACGCGGAAATTCAGGACCTGGCCACAAAAATCTACAATCGCGTGGAATGGCCGTGGATGCTGAACGGCGGCCCAACATTTTCGATGGGCTGGATGCCGGAGTCAGGTTTCCTGGAAGCGCGATGGGAACACTACTGCGAACTGATGATGATCTACTTGTTGGGGATCGGTTCGCCGACGAATCCCGTGCCCGCGGAAACGTGGAAAGCGTGGACGCGGCCAACTATCACCTATCAGGGCATCACTTATATTTCCGGAAACGATCCGATCTTTACGCACCAGTATTCGCAGGCGTGGTACGACTTCCGGAATAAAAGGGACGCGTACGCCAACTATTTCGAGAACTCTATTCACGCTACAAAGGCGCACAAGTTATTCTGCCTATCGCTGAAATCCGAGTTTCCCGATTATTCCGAGGATTTGTGGGGCATTTCGGCTTCTGACTACGAGAAGGGCTATACGGCGTGGGGCGGCCCGCCGCGGCAAGGGCCCATCGACGGGTCGATCGTACCCTGCGCCACGGGCGGATCGTTGGCGTTCCTGTTCTCGGATTGCATTCGAGTGTTGCGAACCATTCGCGGTCCATACGCACCGAAAGCCTGGGGCCTGTACAGTTACGTGGACGCGTTCAATCCGCTGACGAATTGGTACGACACGGACGTGCTGGGCATCGACCTGGGAATCACCATGGTAATGGCAGAGAACCAGCGCACGGGCTCTGGTGTGGAATACGTTCATGAAGAACCCGGAAGCGGGAGCGGCGATGAAAAAAGTGGGACTCCAGTCGACGTAGCGCGTGCGACAGATTCTCAGTAGGCCGGTTTTGCCTCTTCCGATGGCTGCTGATTCAAGCGCTGAAACGTTGCTCTGGCGCGCGCGGCGTCTTCCTTGCGACCGGCGCGGGAATACGCGGAGCCGAGGGCAAAGAAAACTTTCGCGTCGCGGGGAAACGCCTTAGCGGCGATTTCCAGGTCCGGGATGGCCTTCAGATAGTCGTCAGTGTCCAGCAGCAGTAATCCCAAAAGATAATGAGCGAAGGCGGAGTGCGGGTCCAGCTTCACGGCTTCTTGCGCGTAAGGCAGGGCTGCGGCCGAATCAACCTTGTAAAGAGTCGCCGCTATCTGCAGGCGCGAGGTGATATCGGTAGGATTGTTTTTGATCTCCAACTTGAACTGCTCGACGGCGGCAGAGGGATCGTTCGAGTCGGCAAGGAATCTTCCATAGGCGTAATGAATATTGGGATAGTCCGGAAACTCACTGGCGAGAGCAGCAAATTCCGGGCGCGCTTCATCGTATTTCTTCGCGGCCGCATTGCAAGCGGCACGGCCAACGCGCTGCACGACAGTGGCGCCGGGGGAACTCTCTGGAGGAGAATTCTTGCCGCTAATGCGCAGGGCCGCCATACCCATGGCTTGTGTAACAGAATTGTCCTGCAGGCCCTGCGAACACAATTGGCCGAGCGAATCGCGCGCGCCCTCGAACTTATCTTTTCGCAGCAGGAGAAGACCCTGGTGGTAGACCACGACGCGGCGCAATTGCGTATCGTTGGTTACGCCGAGCGTTTGCGCTTCTGCGATATGCTTCAGGGCGTTGTCGTCCTGCCCTAACTCAAATTCGCACAGCCCCAGCATGGCGTGCGCGGTGCCGTTCTTCGGAGCCAGAACCAGCAGGCGCTGGAAGGCGCGAGCGGCGGCGGCGTAATTGTTGCGGTCGTACTCCAGCGTGCCGAGCGACCACCAGCCTTCTGCCCATTGGGGCCGCAGCGCGAGAGCCTGCTTATAAAGAGCGGCGGCGCGATCCAGTTGATCAGAATCGCGTGCTTCAGCAGCCTGCTTGGCCAATGAATCGAAATTTGCCGGGGGCTTCTGAGATTGCGTGGCGGAATGCAGCGGCGCGGCAAAGAAAACGCAGGAAAGAAATAGAAATGGAAGAGGTGAAGCGCACAGAGATTTGGCGGAAAGATGAAAAGAACCAGTGCACGAGAAATAGTGTAAAAGAAAAACTGCCAACGAGTTGGGGTGAATGGGGGCTCGTTGGCAGCTTTCTTTTGGGCGTGAGCGGAGGCGCCGTCAGAAGCGCCTCCGGAAAGTGTTAGAAGCTGAAGCGCGCCTGCATTTCGATGGTTCGGCCAGCGAGAGCGCCGGACGTTTGGCCAAAATGCGGATCGGTAACGACGATATCCATCGTGCTTTGGTCAAGGTTCAGGTTATTGAACAGGTTGTAGAAGTTAGCGCGAAATTCGAATTGCGCGTTTTCTCCCAACACCGGCATCTTGGGTAGTCCGAAGGCCTTGCTGAGGGTCGCGTCGACGTCGCGATAACGCGGACCGCGCAAGGAATTGCGGCCAACTCCCGGTGGCGTCGGGAGAGTCGTGCAGGTCTGTGGGAAAGGCACAGTGCATGGAGTGAACGGTTGGAGCCGTGAAATAGGTCGCTCCGCCCTTCGGGAAATTACCCCCATTGCTCAAGAAGGTGGAATTGCCGTAGCTGCTCCCGGCACCGCCGAGGTAAGAAACGGGCAACAATTGTCCCTGGCTGCCATTCTGGCAGTTTCCACCCTGATAGATGAGATCGCAGGTTCCGCTGTTGTACACCGGCGACCACGGGAAACCGCTGTGCCAGTTGAAGATTCCGCTGATGGACCATCCACCGAAAATCTTTTGCTTCCAGTTATTTTCGTGGAAGAAGTTCGGTGTGTAGATGCCCCACAATTTAAAGGAATGGGTTACGTCGAAGGTTGAGGGACCCCAATCCGCCTTCGGATCCCACTGATAGTTAGCTGATGGAATAGGGACCCGACTCATTGTCATTGCCCTTGGCATAGCGATACTGCGCGTCGATTTCAAACGAACGGGCAAAGCGGTGCTGGAGTTCGGTAAGCAGCGCGTTGTAATTGGCGTTGCCGTCCTGGGCGTAGTAATCCACGTTGTTTACCTGTGGATTCAAGGCAAAGCCCTGCGCGCCGAGAACCTGGTTCAAGTTGTACTGCCTGGTCAGATGGTGAGACGTGCTGCCCTGATAGCCAACCGTGGCAACCCAGTTGTGACCGAGGTCGTACTGGCCTTCAAGCGAGTAGCGGTACGTCATCGGCGTGGGGAAATTCGCGGGAAACGCGGTCACGCTGACGGGAGAACCACTAACAGGAATGTTGTTGCCGTTGAAGGTCTGGATGGTGGCGGGATTTGCTGGATACGGCCCGAACTGATGGGGGTCCGTCGGAAAATCGTACAAAATATTTGAACCAAGGAGGGTGGCGCCGTTGTTCGTGAACGGGATGTTCGGCCAACCGTTCAACGTGATGGCTTGTTCTTCTCCGGTGTAACCGATCCCAAAGCCACCGCGGACAACCAGGCGGCTACCGAGATTGTGACCGGCCACAGATCCGGGACTCCATGCAAAACCTAGCTGGGGACCGAAGTTCCCTGCCTGAGAGTTGTAGAGATTGCCTCCGATTCGCATGTACATTGCGGTTAGAGGGTTCGGATCGCTACCCAGAACTACGGTGGAGAGTTGGTTGCGCGTGAACGAAACCGGACCGAAGTACTCCCAGCGTAGTCCGGCGGTCAGCGTCAAGTTAGGCCGCACCTTGTAGGAATCCTGAAGGAAGATTCCGATAAGGGTCTGGCGGGAGTCCTTGCGGACGTCCGTGGGCACGCCATTCTGAGGATTGAAGACGCCAGTTTCCTTGGAGGGAGAATCGTTGAGGAAATCCCAGTAGTTGTTGAAGCCCCACTGCGGCCGCGCGGACCAGGGTGCCTCTTGCACGAAATGCAGTTTTGTAAGTTCCGCACCGAATTTGAGCGTGTGGCTGCCCTGAACCTTGGTCAAGGTATCCTTGGCGCCATAGGTCCACTGGTCGAAAACGCTACCTGCAGGACCGCCCAGAGCATTGCAGCCGGGGCATACGGTTCCAATGTTGTTGCCATTGTTTGGATCACCAATGTAGAGGGTCTGTGGAAGACCCAAGGGAGTTTGCGGATTGTCCGCCAATTCGTTCCAGCGCCAACCAGCAGCATTCAAGCGCGCTTCATTGATTAAGGTCGGAGAAAATGTGTGGGACCACAAGCCGGTCATGGCCTCGTTGATGGCATTATGGTAGAAGATGTTCGCCGGCCGTGCGCCGTTGAAGGAAGTATTGTTAACCGGAGTGTAGTAGATGTTAAAGGCCAACAGGTCCTTGCTGGTGGGATTGAAGTCCATGCGTCCCATGTATTGCTGATTGATATTATCGTTCGGACCGGTAGTGTTAAGGAATGCGATGTCGGCAACACCATCCAGGTTCGCAGGGCTCCCTGTGCCATCTCCACCCAATCCAGGATTAAGATTGTTCACGAAGCTGGGATCCGCTGTTCCCAATGGAAACTTTGTCGTATCGAGGGGCCGCCCGATATCCAGGCCTTGACCAGGAATCTCGTGACAGTTGGTCCCCTCGACTAAACCAATCGATGCGCAGGTCCGATCAACTGCACCTGTGGTCGAAGGGGATTCTCCAGGAAAGGCGCCGTACCTCGCGGCGAGGCTGCCAGCTGGAGCCATTTGCAACAACTGAGGAGTTTCGTACCACCCGTTGTTGATAGCGGTGGATTGATTGCGAATCGTTTCATAAGCAAAGAAGAAAAACAGTTTATTCTTGATAACTGGTCCGCCTACACTGCCACCGATCTGGTTGAAGCGGTTCTCATTTCGGAGTGGGTCAGTGGGTTCACCTGCTGTCCCGTGAAAGGGCTGGTAGGCATTCAGACCAGGGCGATCCGCCTTGAAAAAGGCGCTTCCATGAAACTGGTTGGTACCATTCTGTGAGGTCACCTGGACTTGGCCGCCGCCAAAGCGCCCGTTCTCTGCATCGTAGTCGTTGCTGACGACTCTCACTTCCTTGACGGAGTCCTCGTTCGGAGTGATGATCGCCGCAGCTCCCCAAGACACGCTGGTAATGCCGATCCCGTCGAGCTGAATGTTGTTTGCATCCTGCCTGGAACCATTTGAAGTAACTTGCGGCCTGTTCTCCGTCTGGAAGATGCCAGCACTGCCACTGGTTCCGTTGGGTCCTTGATTGCCCGGCTGGTTTGTCGTATCGCCGTTGCCGTTGCGTGCACCGTCTCCAAAGACACCGGGAGTTAGCTGCACGAGCTGAAAAACGTCGCGGCCAAACGACGGCAATGCTTGGATCTGCTTGCTGGTGACGGTTCCAGCAATCTGGCCTGATTCCGTATCAATGGCAGGCAGTTGATCACCGTTGACGGTCACCGACTCGGCGATTGCACCGACGTCCAGGATCACATTTGCCGGATTCATCTGCTCGCCGGCAACTTGCACGTTGTCGAGTACGGCCTGCTTGAAGCCATCTTTCTCTACCGTGACCTTGTATAGGCCGGGAGCGAGCCGATTAACGGTGTAGCTGCCGTTGTCATCAGTCATTGCTTCTTGCGAGACACCCGTCTCGTTGGAAGTGACGGTGACTTTGGCATTGGAAACCACACCGCCTTGCCTGTCTGTCACAGTCCCGGAGAGACCGGCGCGGTATTGCGCGTGAGTTCCCAGGGCGAGTAGCAAAAGAAAAGAGAGAATGGAGGAAATACGAAGGGAAACCTTCAGAACGTTCATGCGTGCTCCTTCGCACCAGGTTGAATTTCGGATGTTGCATCACACCCGCTAGTAAATCGGTTAAGCAGCTAGTTGGCGGATACTATAAGCATCTGTTTTTGCGTTGTCAACCAACACTTTTTTGGGGGTACTAAGGCCTTCAACTAACCGCTGCGATACCTCCCGGTTCGGGTTACGGCAGGGGGCAGGATTGGGACATTTGGCTATGCGTCGGCCTGTTTCCTGGTCCTCGGTAGGGCCAGTTCCCGGCAGTACCCGCCTTTCGTACTTACTTATGAGATGCTCGGGTGCTGGGCAAAGTGTTGGCAACGGGCACGCTGGCTGCCCGGCTGGGAGGCCGTTTTGGCTTATTGCGCTGCCCTTATGAATCGGTATACTAGGGGGGAGATGGAAGGTTCGCTCCAACCTGACACGTATTCCCGCACCTTGGCGCGTTCGCGCTACTCCCCCAGCTGTCCCTGTTGCTGCTGTATGTGTCAACTCACCTTAGGCGGCACGGGAACTGTTCCGGTTTAATCGAAGACAGAACCGAGAGATTCCAAGGCCGCTACTGATGAGCGGCCTTTTTTGTTTTTGGAGGAGAAGAAACAGAAGCCATGAGCCAGAGCCCCAAAGCCGGTTTAGAAAAGCCGATCGGTATCTACTACGAGCACCCGGATTGGTTCCGTCCGCTATTCGAGCAGATGGATGCGAGGGGAGTGGCGTGGCAAAAGATCGATGCGCGCACGCACCAGCATTCGGCGGACAGTAGCGGGACGGAGTATTCGCTGGTGTTCAATCGCATGAGCCCGTCGGCGTGGCAACGGGGGCTGGCGGATCGAATCACCTACACGGCGGAGTACCTCGCGTACCTGGAGTCGCAGGGGGTCCGTGTGGTGAATGGTTCCCGCGGGTTCCAGCACGAAACTTCTAAAGCGCTTCAATTGGAACTGCTAAAGGGACTGGGGTTGCCGTTCCCGAAGGCGCGTGTAATTCACCGGCCGGAAGAAGCCCCGGCCGCGGCGGAAGAAATCGGCTATCCGCTGGTGATCAAGCCGAATATTGGAGGAAGTGGAGCAGGCATCGTGCGCTTCTCGAATCCCGGCGAGTTGGCGCGAGCGGTGGAAGAGGGCGGGCTGTTTTTCGGAATCGACTCTACGGCGCTGGTGCAGGAATTTTTCACCGCGCGCGATTCCGTGATCACGCGCGTGGAAGTACTTGGCTACAAATATCTCTACGCGATTCAAATCCATACGACCGGGGAGACGTTTAATTTGTGCCCGGCGGACATCTGTCAGAGCACCAAGGGCGAAGAACTGGTGCGCAAGGCGTGCCCGATTGACGCGCCAAAGACTGGCCTGAAAGTGGAAGGCTATCGGCCTCCCCAAGAGGTGATTGAAAACGTGGAGCGCATGATGCAGGCCGCAGGCATCGAAGTCGGCGGCGTGGAATATGTGATTGATGATCGGAGCAGTCGGCTGCTCTATTACGACATTAATGCCCTTTCCAACTTTGTGGCGGATCCGGAACGAATCGTGGGATTCAATCCGTACGCGCGGCTCGCGGATTACCTGATCGCGGAAGCGAGACTGCACGAATCGCGGGGCGCAACGCGTCTTGCGGCCACCGGAGATCATCGATGAGATACGGATATTGGCTGCCGGTGTTTGGCGGATGGCTGCGCAATGTTGAGCAGGAAAACATGGAAGCGAGCTGGCGCTACGCGAAGAATTTGGCGCAACGCAGCGAGGAACTGGGCTTCGATCTGACGCTGGTGGCGGAGCTGAATCTGAACGACATCAAAGGTGTGGAAGCGCCGTCGCTGGATGCGTGGTCGACAGCGGCGGCATTGGCGGCGGTGACGGAGAAACTCGAGCTGATGGTTGCGGTGCGTCCGACGTTTCATCTGCCGGCGTTGCTCGCAAAACAGGCGTCGAACATCGATCACATCAGCAACGGCCGGCTGTCGTTGAATGTGGTGTCGTCGTGGTGGGCAGATGAGGCGCGCAAATATGGGGTATCGTTCGAGCAGCACGACGATCGCTATGCGCGGACCAGCGAATGGCTGGATGTAGTGGACGGAGTCTGGAGCCAGGACCATTTTTCGTTTTCCGGGAAATACTACCGAGTGGAAGACAACGTTCTTCAGCCAAAACCGGTAGCGAAGCCGCGGCCGACAATCTATGCGGGCGGTGAATCGCCCGCGGCCAAAGATTTAATCGCGGCGAAGTGTGATGCCTATCTGATGCACGGAGACGCGCCCGAAACCGTTGGCAAGAAAGTGGCCGACATGACGGAGCGCCGCGCCAAAACGAATCGAGGGCCGATGAAATTTGGCGTCGCGGGCTACGCCGTGGTTCGCGAAACCGAACGAGAAGCGCGGCAAGAACTTCAGCGCATTACTGATGTGCAGCAATCGGCGGCAGGCTACGCGAATTACCAGCAATGGCTTGCCGGGACGCAATTGGAACAGCGCGTAAGTCTGGAAGATTACTCCGTTTCGAACCGCGGGCTGCGCTCCGGGCTGGTTGGCACCGCTGAGCAAGTGGCGGAAAAGATTGCAGCGTTTGAAGCGGCGGGAGTGGACTTGCTTTTGCTGCAATTCAGTCCGCAGTTGGAAGAGATGGAAGCATTTTCGGACGCGGTGATTGTGCGGAAACAACGCGCTGCATCTAGATCGGCGTCGTGATGCGACTGTGGTCGATTTTTTGCGGCCATATCGGTGGTGGGTGCCGGCGCATCTAAATTGCGTAGGAGCGATCAGGGAATGACAGCAGTGGCGCAAGTTAGTCCTGCGAGAGACACAGCCAATCGACGGCTTGCAGGCACTTCTGTGCTGGAACACATTGGCAACACGCCGTTGCTGCGGCTGGGGCGAGTTGCGAACGAATTTCCCAACGTTGAGTTTTGCGCCAAAGCGGAATGGTTCAACCCTGGCGGGTCCGTGAAGGACCGTCCGGCGCTGAGCATGATCCAAGCCGGCCTGGCGAACGGTGCGTTGCGTCCGGGCAAGACGATTATCGACGCTACCAGCGGCAACACCGGCATCGCCTACGCCATGATCGCGGCAGCGCTGGACTATCCCGTGACCTTGTGCCTTCCCGACAGCGCTTCACACGAACGCAAGCGCATCCTTGCCGCGTTTGGCGCGCAATTGGTGATTACACCGGGCGACGAAGGCACAGACGGAGCGATCCGCAAGGTTCACGAAATTGTTGCCGGCAACCCCGAGAAATATTTTTATCCGGACCAGTACAGCAATCCGGCGAACTGGCAAGCGCACTACCGGACCACTGCAAACGAAATCTGGGAGCAGACCGGCGGACGAATCACGCATTTCGTCGCGGGCTTGGGCACCAGCGGCACATTCGTGGGCACGACGCGCCGATTGAGGGAATTGAATCCGGCGATCCGCTGCATCAGCCTGCAGCCGGATGCGCCGTTTCACGGCCTGGAAGGCTGGAAGCACATGGCAACCGCGCTGCGTCCGGCGATTTACGACGATACGCTGGCGGACGAAAATTTGGAGATTGGGACGGAAGAAGCGTACCGAATGGTGAAGCGGCTGGCGCGGGAAGAGGGACTGCTGGTCAGTCCCAGCGCCGCCGCCGCGCTGGTGGGATGCTTGCGTGTGGCAAAAGGCTTCCTGCGAACGGAACCGCCGTGATTGTGACCGTGTTTGCGGATTCGGCAGCGAAATATTTGACCGAACGATTCTGGGATGAAGAATAGATGAGCGAAGCGCTGAACCTTTCGATCAACGAGGCGGTGGCGGAGAAGATTCGCGAGCACGGCGCGGAGAGTTATCCGAACGAATGCTGCGGCGCGTTGCTGGGGCGCGACGCGGATGCGGAAGCGATTCCCGCGAGGGCGACGCGCGAGGTGTTAGCCACATTTCCGCTGGTGAATCGCCGCGAAGATTCTCCGCGCAATCGCTTTTTCGTTACGGCGGAAGACGCGCGCGACGCGGATAAAGCCGCGCAGGCGCAGGGCCTGGAACTGATTGGCTGGTATCACTCGCATCCGGATCATCCGGCAAGGCCCAGCGAGTACGATCGCGAGCATGCCTGGCCGTGGTACAGCTACATCATCGTGAGTGTGCAGAACGGAAAGCCGCAGGACATGACATCGTGGCGATTGCAGGACGATCGCTCTGCATTTGATTCGGAAGAATTGGAAATACGAGATCAAGCCAAGGCTTGACGCAAGCCGAGGAAGCAGGAGGCAGAGCATGGCTGTACAAGTAATGATTCCGACGCCGCTGCGCGTGTATGCGGGAAAGCGCGATTCGGCGGAGTTTCGCGCCAGCACGGTGGGCGAAGCGCTGGCGCAGCTTACCGGCGAATTCGACGATTTGCGGAAGCATCTGTTTACCGACGAAGGAAATCTGCGCAGCTTCGTGAATGTGTACGTGAATGACGAAGATATTCGGTATCTTTCGAAGGAAGAAACGCCCACGAAGGATGGCGACACTATCAGCATCATTCCGTCGATCGCAGGCGGACGCCGCTGAGATTGAACGCAAAATTTTTGTGAACAGGATGGGGGAAGCAACATGGCCAGCAAGGTTCAGACAGTGACGGGCGCGAAATCAGGGCAGACGCTGACGAATGAAGAGATACTGCGCTACAGCCGGCACCTGATCATGCCCGAAGTGGGCATGGACGGTCAGCTGAAGCTGAAGAACGCGAAAGTGCTGCTGATCGGGACCGGTGGCCTGGGCGCTCCGCTCGGCTTGTACCTGGCTGCGGCAGGAGTAGGCAAGCTTGGATTGGTGGATTTCGACGTTGTCGACTTCACGAATCTGCAGCGGCAGGTGACGTTTGGCACGAGCGATGTTGGCAAGCCGAAAAGCCAGGCGGCACAGGCGCGGCTATCGAATTTGAATCCGGATATTGAGATACAGGCCTTCGAAACGAAATTGACCAGCGAGAATGCGCTGGAGCTGTTCAAGGATTTCGACATCATCGTCGACGGCACGGACAATTTTCCGACGCGCTATCTGGTGAACGACGCGTGCATTTTGCTCGGCAAGCCCAACGTATACGGCTCGATCTTCCGATTTGAGGGACAGGTCACGGTCTTCGGCACTCCGGGCGGCCCGTGCTACCGCTGCTTGTATCCCGAACCGCCTCCGCCGGGCCTGGTGCCATCGTGCGCCGAGGGCGGAGTGCTGGGTGTGTTGCCGGGGATCGTCGGGTCGATTCAGGCGATGGAAACGATCAAGCTGATCCTGGGAAGTGGAGACAGCCTGGCAGGACGGTTGCTCCTCTTTGATGCGCTGGCCATGAAGTTTCGCGAATTCAAGTTGCGCAAGAATCCGGAGTGCCCCGTTTGCGGCGATAATCGCACCATTCACAAGCTGATCGACTATTACGAATTCTGCGGCGTGCGCGGCGAAGAAGCCCCCACGCCGGATCTGCAGGTTCCGGAAATTACTCCGCGCGAACTGAAAGCGCGGCTGGACCGCGGCGACGATCTGTTCATCCTGGACGTGCGCGAGCCGCACGAATACCAGATCTGCAATCTGCACGGGCACCTGATCCCGCTGGGAGAATTGCCGCGCCGCGTGCACGAACTGGACTCTTCGCGGGAAATTGTGGCGCACTGCCGCAGTGGAAAGCGTTCGGCGGAAGCAGTGGATTTTTTGCGCAAGGCCGGGTTCCGGAAGATTTTGAATCTGAAGGGCGGAATCCTGGCGTGGTCGGACGAAGTCGATTCTTCCGTGCCGAAGTATTGAAATGTCGATAATGAATATTCAAATTTTGCATTCGCATCGGGAAGCGCTGCGGCGTAAACTAGCAGCCATGTTGAAGCACATCCACAAGACCTCCTCCATGTGTTGCCACTGTATGTGCTGTATGCGCGCGTCTTCTGGCATGGGGAGGCTGAATCTCTAGAGATTGAATTCAGCCACGAAGGAATACCGACCCACCGCCAGAGAGCCTGGCTGGTGGGTTTTTGATTTCTTGGAGTCGAGTTCGAATCTACGGAACAAGTTTGAGTGTAAAGAAAAGGAGAAATGGCAATGTCGGACCACAAGCACCCGGAAGTATTGGTAACGCACGGATTGGGTGGCACAAAACCTGAACGCGCCTGGCCTGAGGCTTGTCGAAGTTGACGTGGACACCGCCGCGTATGACCAGGGGCACATCCCGGGCGCGGTGGGTTGGAACTGGCAGACGCAGCTTCAGGACAATATCCGGCGCGACCTGATTGAAAAGTCGGCGCTGGAAAAGCTGCTGGGGCAATCGGGCATTTCCAACGACACAACCATTCTGCTGTACGGCGACAACAACAACTGGTTCGCCGCATATGCATTCTGGCAATTGAAGTATTACGGACACAAGGATGTGCGGCTAATCAACGGCGGCCGCAAAAAGTGGATCGCGCAGCGTCTCCCGTTTACGACTGAGCCAGTGCAGGTGAAGGCGGCGAACTATCGCGCGCTCGAACCCGACGAGTCGCTCCGTGCGCGAAAGGAAGACGTTTCCGCGATCCTGGAGAACCGCCGGCACGGGCAGCTGGTGGACGTGCGCTCCGCCGATGAGTTTACCGGCAAAATCCTGGCGCCTCCGGGGCTATCGGAGACCGCGCAACGAGCGGGCCATATTCCAGGAGCCGCGAACATTCCGTGGGCACAGGCGGCGAATGAGGATGGCACGTTCAAGTCCTACGAGGAATTGAAGAAGCTTTACGATTCCAAAGGCATCACCGGTAACGACGGTGTGATCGCGTATTGCCGAATCGGAGAGCGCAGTTCGCACACGTGGTTCGCGCTGAAGTATCTACTGGGCTACAAGGATGTGCGCAATTACGACGGCTCGTGGACCGAGTGGGGCAATTTGGTTGGCGCGCCCATCGTGAATCAGACGGCGGCGCCGGTGGTTGCAGTGGCTTGCCCGGCATGAAGCTGGGAAGGTAAGCAGGCTAAGGGGGCCGCGTCGAGGCGAGTCCCCGGAGCTTGAGTTTGTCGCACAGCAACATGGGGCGCGGTCGCCAAGTGGTAAGGCATAGGTCTGCAAAACCTATATCGGCGGTTCGATTCCGCCTCGCGCCTCCAAAATTCCTGTCATCCTCAATTCAATTCTTAGAGCAAGTCGCCGCGTGGGTGTTTTTGGATCGATTGTTAAAACGCGAAGCGAACTGAGAGCGTGACCAGATTCCCACGGAAATTTCTGGGCGCATACAGATCCTGATACGACCCGTTGGTATCTTCGTGGTATCCGTAATAATCCCAGCGTGCGCGTCCAGTCCAGTGTTTGGCGAACCGGTACGAGGCGACGCCATACGGTTGATACCAGTTGGAGTTCAACGAGCCAGTCGGCGCGGTTGGAATAGCGCTCTCTGGACTGAGATTGAGTTCCGACCCGCTGGCTCCCACAAGATTCGCACCCGCCTCAAGCGTCAGACGGTTTAGCGGAGTCCAGATGAAATCCAAGAACCCGGTGTTTACCTTGCTGTCGTACACCGCGAGTTGCTGGAAGAGCCCAGGAAGATCGGGGCAAGCGGGGAGTCCGGGAAGTGCGGCGCTGCTGGTATAGCAAATCAAGATCTGCGAGGAAATCGAATTGTAGTTGTAACCGAGTTGCGCGGAGAATTTTTCGGACGGCGTCAAAGCGAGTGAGAAGCCGAGGTTCCAATTCCTCTGCAATCCGTTTACGGTGTCCACATTGTTCTGGCCATTCAATGTCGAGGCATTGCCCGACAGATTCAGCCAATTTTTCACTTTATACTTCATGCGGAAGCGGACCTGCTGCGACTGCAGCGGGCTCACGCGCGTGAACGTATTGTTAGAGGCCGATAGTTCGGCATCGAGATTGAAACTTAAATTTCTGGTTGGTCTCAGCCATAATCCCAGCACCGCTGAATTCGTCTCGATATTCGTCACGCCTGGCGGCCCAAAAGTTGCACCCGGGGTCAGGTAGGAGATCGAACCGTCTGGGTTCAAGGTGCATCCATCCGGAAGATTGGGTTGTGTGACAGGCAGCGTGCTGTCAAGGCTGGCGCAATTGCCGCGGGCGGGGTTGTTCGGAAAATAGATGGCGTTTTGTGTGTTATAGAAATTGTCGGCGATTTCGCGATTTCTGTAGCGATACCCGAAGTACGCTCCTGCCTTCGCTGACAACTCGACTTGGGCTTCGATCAGGTTCGTGTAGATTCTTTGCTTCAGGAAATTGCTGTCGAGGTTGATTAGCATGTCCGGGCCGGAGCTACTGGTGTGGCTCGGCGTCCCGGCAACCCCATTCGCAGGCGCAACGCACGGCGCGAAGGGAAGACTCGCTGTCGGAGCAAATACATTGGGTGGAACAATCAGGTTTGTGCTGAAGAAGGAGCACTCCGAGGAGACGAACTGGCCAGGTTCCAGCCAATTGCTGTAATCAAACGAGTCAACCACGCTGAGCATGGGACTGATTTTCCACGTTGCTCCGAAGTCGCCGTAGGAAGCCACATGCCGCCCCTCGATTGGGCCATTCTGCAGGAAATTCGTGAGTTGGCTTCGCGACTCCAGCCCCGCAAAGCTTTGTTGGTAGTTGTTCACATTCATGTCGCCGCCCGTGTAGCTGAATTTTCCGGACATTTGCAGGGCGGGAATGATGTTGCTCTGAAAACTGATTTGCTCCGTCGGAAAATTCATCCGCGTTTGACGGTGAGAGAAGTAGTCGTAGTACGCGCTGCATTTTGGATTCACGATGCTGCCGGCTTGAAACGTAGGGTTACAAGGCTGGCTCGGCGGATTCCACGAGACTCCTAGATCTACTGGCGGAAGCCCGCTTCCGACGGAGAACTGCTGGTTTTCATCCGTAACGCCCGGATCCGTCTTGTAGTAGCTCCAGGTCTGGTCGTAGCTGATGTTGGTTCGCGGAAGGAACCGGAAGTCAACACCCAGTCGATATTGCGAGAGGGTGGCGGAAAAATTCTGAAGAAGGAATTGTTCGGTACCTTGATGGATGGTCGAGAAATCTGGGCCGGTGTTGGTATTCAGGTTGTACCCGGCGCGTAATCTGATTTTGGAGTCGGGCAGAAACGTAACGTTGTAGTTCTGCATGTTTCGTCGCGTGTTGTAGTAGTGAGGCGAGATTCCTACGATCGTGGTTCCCAAAACATTGGAAGACGCATTCACCAGAGGATTGAAATTCGCCGGAGCGTTGGCTACTGGGGTTGCGGGATTAAAGGGATTGGCCAAAAGCGAGTAATCCCAGAAGTTTTCGTCGTGACGGAACATGGCGTCGAACGAGTACCATTTGTTCTTGCCGACGCGCAGGACGCTGACCACGTTAGGATCGCCGCCATATCCGAAATTGCTGAAATACAAGCGATCAAAAAATACACCGCGGTGGTCAAGGGAACGCATCTCGGTAGTGAAATTGAGCAGCCGTGGACCCTGTTGCAGATTCACCATGGTGTCGTAGGTCTGCAAATCTCCGGTCAGGTTGGTAAAGCGAAATCCGAATTCGATCGATTGTTTAATATTGTAGTTATCCTGATCGATGCCTTTCTGTTCGTCAGTTTGCTGGGCGCCCGACAAGGACGCGAACAGCAGTCCCGTCGCGATCACCAAAAGAAAAAGCCGGCAAACCTGAGATTGCAGGGGCTTTGTGTTCGGTTGGATTCTTAGCCGCTTCATTGTTGTGCCCCCTCTCTCATGGCGTGAAAAATACCGGGCTGGTATTCGACCCGTGAATGGCGGTGTGGCACAGAGTGCAGGCCTGATATTTTTGCGCCTGGTTATGAAAGGTGGGAGTGCCCGGCGGGCCTATATCCGCCGGAAGCGCGTGGCAACCCAGGCAGAGCAGGTTGACCTGCGTTTGCTGGAGCATTCTTTGATTCGTTGAACCGTGAGGCGTATGGCAAATTACGCAGCCTTCGATTTTCGCCTCGTGTTGATAGACAAATGGCCCTTGCTTCTCTGAGTGGCATTTGTAGCAGACTTCATCGCCCGAAGCGCTGGTGCGAAGCTGCTTCGGCCGGAAAGTTCCGTGCGGGCTATGGCAATCATTGCACTGGATGAGGCCCTCATTCACACGATGATGGAATGGTCGAGCGAACTGAGCACGAACCTCCATGTGGCAGCCGTAGCACAACGTGGGTGGTTTCCCCGTGAGCATGAACTCAGACTCTTTGGCGAAATGAGGCGAATGGCAGTCGATGCAGCCGACGCCATTCGCCAAGTGGGCCGAGCGATCAAAATTGCCGTGCTCGTTGTCGTACTGGTGGCAGCGCAGGCAACGCGAACTGGTATCTGCAGGTGTGGCGTCTTTGAACGTGAAGATTTTCGTTTTATCACCACCACCTTCGACATGTTCTTTTCCCGGGCCGTGGCAAGCTTCGCACCCATGCCACTCCGGCCCCTTCCGCGCATCGAGCTTCGAATCCATGGTGGTGACGAAATGGGGAGTGGTCGCGAAATTGTTGTAGATGTCCTCGTGGCAGGTCTTACAGGTATCAGCGCCAACGTAAAGAGAAGGATCGGTCGGCCAGGAGTTGCTTTTGCCCTGTTCGGAATGGGGTGATTTTTTCGCTGGAGGAGTGTTTTTGTCTTGTGGTCTGGCGGAGAGCACACATGACAGTCCGAGCAGGGTAATGAGAAGACCTCGAATCGAGAATCTTCTGATATGCATCATGCGACTCCTCTCGCGAGCGAAAATATCTGTTCGAGCGAATCACAAGAAAAAACGGAGTAGCACTACAGTTCTTCCTGACAACAGGGGCGGAGACTGCGCAGCAAACAAAATCCGAGCTTCAGCGAGAAGCTCGCTAAGAGCAGATAAGCTGACAAGATTCGATGAAAGTGTCAACCAAATAAAATGAGGTTTGAGCCATCTTGCCGATGCTCTCTGCTCACTGATCCGCAGTCGCATTCCGGATTGCTTAGCGGTTTCCCGCAAATGTTGCTGTGCATCAACGGGGCAATCGCTGGCGGAGGCGCGAGGAAGCTCCGTATTGTCCGAAGTTTGAGGAAGGGTCTTGCTAAGTGCTTGAAAAGATTGGCTGGGAGACCTGGACTCGAACCAGGATAGCCAGATCCAGAGTCTGGAGTCCTACCAATTGGACGATCTCCCAGCGGGGAGGAAACGCAGCAGCTAAGAGGCTTTACGCGACTGCACTTCAACCTTTTAAGAGTAAAACGGGACGGCGCGTTGCGTCAACTCGCTGTGCGCGGATAGTGCTTCGATTGTGTGTCTTGATTCCACAACTCGTAGGCCATCCTTCACGCTTTGAATCTGCTTTGAATCTGTTGCGCGTAGGGGCCGGCCATGATACTTTCCCGAAACCACATATGGGCCCCCGGCTTGTGCTCAGTCCAAATAAAGAGAGCAAGATCATGTCCTCCCAGCACACCTCGCGTTCCTATTTGCTAAAAATCATCTGTTTCTTGCTGGTAGTTACGCTGCGCTTGTCTGGCAACACCGCATTCGCACAAGCGCCTGCGGGAGCCGGAACGGGCTCACAACAATTGCCCGACTCTCCTCAGCCAAAAACCAACTCCAGTGGGGCGGTGGTAGGTACGACGGAGAAATTTGTCGGCTATATGACGAATCGGTCCCTGGTCTTCCCGGATATCGCCACGACTCCGGGTCCACTGGGGGCTGGCGGCAAATTCAAGATATTCGTGAACCAGAGTATTTCGCCGGCGTACATTCTGGCGGCGGCAACAAGTGCGGCGGTGGACCAGGCTCGCAACGTTCCGTCGGCGTGGGGACAGGGTTGGGATGCGTACGGAGATCGCTTTGGATCCGATATGGCTAGGGCCTCGTCGAACAGCTTTTTTTCGACATTCCTTTTTGCAACGATGTTCCATCAAGACCCACGCTTTTTCCCGCAGAGTAATCCGTCCTTTTGGTCGAGTGTAAAATATTCGGCGCAGCGGTTGGTAATCATTCGAAACGACCAGGGGAACAATGTGGTCAACACATCAGGGTTGCTGGGCCCGTTCGCGGCGGAGGGCTTGGCCAATGCCTATCTTCCCGCATCCGAGCAGACAGCCGGAAAATCGCTGGAACGCGTGGGAACAGACTTCGCGTGGCGCTTCGCGGGAAACATGTTCAAGGACTACTGGCCCAAAATATTCCGTGACTTGGGACTGAATAAATTGAAAGTTGTGCCGGATCCCGCAAACAGCCACTAGTCGGCGTGCTTTGAGTTCAGCAATTCATTCTTTTTCAAGCTGCTTACGCGCCTGCGTTAATTCTGCCAGTTGGTCATCATTCAGCCTCGGATAGTGCAGGTCCAGACTGTTCAGCGCATCCACAATCGTCGCGACTACCAGTAGCCGGCTAAACCACTTGTTGTCCGCGGGCACCACTACCCAAGGCGCATATTCTGTGGCGGTGTTGCGAATCATTTTTTCGTACGCGTCCATGTAGTCGTCCCAATACTTGCGTTCCTTAATATCCGAGGCGGAAAATTTCCAATTTTTGGCGGAATCGTCCAGACGAGAAAGAAAGCGCTTCTTCTGTTCCTCCTTCGAAACATTCAGGAAGAACTTGCGAATAGCAATGCCGTTTCGTGTCATGTATCGTTCGAACGCGTTGATATCCTCGTAGCGGTGCTTCCAGAAGTGATTGCCGCGCAGAGAATCGGGGATGCGTTGCATGTCCAGGAATTCCGGATGGACACGCACAACAAGAACTTCCTCGTAGTAAGAGCGATTGAAGATGCCGATTTTCCCTCGCGGAGGAGTGCAGCTAGTGGTCCGCCACAAGAATGTGTGCGCCAGCTCCTCAGTGGAGGGCGACTTAAACGAGTGGACATCCACGCCCTGGGGGTTTACGCCGGACATTACGTGCTTGATGGTGCTGTCTTTGCCCGCGGCGTCCATGGCCTGAAAAATCAGCAGTAGTCCCCAGCAGCCCTGCGCATATAAAACGTCCTGGAGGTCGCTGAGCATCTCAACGCCTTCCTTCAAAAACTTTTTGGCTTCGGGCTTGTCTTCGGATTTGAGCTGATGGCGTATCGCCAGGATCGTGATCTTTCAACCGGAAATGCTTGCCGGATTCGACTACGTAGGGTTTGATGAACTTGTGAACTCTGCCGGGTTTGACCTTCGCCATGTTTGCTCCCGAAAAAAATGCCGGCGCGTCCCTAAGAACGCGGATGCGGGCGTGCTTAATGCGGGAAAGCCGGAACTTCGTTGGCATCATGACACCGAGATGCGGTCTGTTACAAGATGTGGCACGCCCGGGGAAGAAGGCGAAAGAAGAAAATTCTGAAGTGTGGCTTGGCTTTGAAGATTGATATTTAACGACTTTGGTGTATGCTTTGGGACGAAATTGGGGGGCAGGTTTAGCTCACCTCTCGAAGCTACGTTCCGCCCTATGCAACGCTGTCCCACGAATGAATCTCCACAGCAAACGTGGGGATTTGGTCACTCGGATGAACATTCCAGGTCACGTTCCTGTCTTGGAAGATTTAGCAACCTTGGTACTGCGATTAGCTCAAATCCTAGATTTTAGCTGTTCAGGAATTCCTATGTTTACGACGAAACGTTCGACGATTTCGAGTATGGGCAGCTCTCCTCAAAAAGCGGCAGCGCAGATCCGTTGCGTATTTCCGGCACTGGCTGCTGTACTGCTGACCACCGCGCTCTTGTCGGGCTGCGGCGAAGAGAAAAAGGCAGAAGCGGCCGCACCAGACGTCGAAGTCGTTCAGGTAGTGCAAAGAGATGTGCCCATCACGCGGCAATGGGTGGCGACATTAAATGGAAAGGTGAACGCGCAGATTCGCGCC
The DNA here is from genome assembly GCA_963748365.1 of Candidatus Acidiferrales bacterium. Taxonomy (GTDB): domain Bacteria; phylum Acidobacteriota; class Terriglobia; order Acidiferrales; family UBA7541; genus Acidiferrum. The sequence goes on along the minus strand of CAVVJG010000006.1, from coordinate 230,640 downwards.
CAAGTGGCTGGCTATCTGATGAGCCAGAGCTATCAGAACGGCGCGTATGTAAAAAAGGGAACGCCGCTCTTTCAACTCGACTCCGCGCACATTCCAGGCCGCGGTGGATCAGGCCAAGGGTGTTCTGGAACAAGCCAAGGGCGATTTGGCTCGCGCGGTGGCGCAACAAGGCAAGACGCAACAGGACGTGAACCGCTACACGCCGCTGGCGGCCCAAGGTGCGATCAGCAAACAAGAACTCGACGACGCAATACAGAACAACCTGTCGGCACTGGCGCAGGTGGAAGCGGCGAAAGCGGCCATAGCGTCGGCGCAAGCGTCGCTGGACGCGGCGAAATTGAATCTTGGATTTACCACCATCACCGCGCCGATCGATGGCGTGGCCGGGCATCGCGAACGCCCAGGTCGGCGATTTTATTAGCCCGCAGAGCGCGAATCCGCTCACCACCATTTCGGCCGTGAACCCGATCCTGGTGAACTTCACGCCCAGCGAGCAGGACTATTTGAGCGCCAAGCGCGAGATGTTAAGGGCAGACGAGACCGAGGAACATGGTCTCGGCCGATTGGTGTGGGAACTGGAACTCACCGATGGCACGATCTATCCGCTCAAAGGCAAATTCTACGCTCTCGATCGCCAGGTGGACATCAGCACGGGCGCCATTCTGATGCAGATCGAATTCCCTAATCCCAACAATTTCTTGCGACCCGGTGGGTTCGGAAATATTCGCACGGTCGCGCGCATCGATAAAGGCGCTCTGCTCGTTCCCCAGCGCGCAGTCAGCGATGTGCAAGGCAAATACCTGGTTGCAGTCGTCGGAAGCGACAATAAAGTAACCATCCGCCCAGTGATCGTGGGCGAAAAAGCCGGCACCTCGTGGATCATCGCCGAAGGCTTGAAACCCGGAGACCGCGTCGTCGCTGAAGGCACGCAGAAGGTAAAGGACGGCACGCAGGTAAACCCGAAGCCTATCAGTCGAGTTCTCCAGCCCTGTCGAATTCCAACAAGGGAGCTGCGCAACTAACCGGAAACCATGTACAAATTCTTCATCGAACGTCCCATTGTGTCCATGGTGATTGCCATCATCATGGTGATTGTTGGTGCTGTTGCGGTTCTCGGACTGCCGACGGCCCAGTTCCCCAATATCGCCGATCCACAAATTCAGGTTCTCGCCACGTATGTGGGCGCCGACGCGCTAACCGTAGAGCAATCCGTCGCCACTCCGATCGAGCAGCAGATGAGCGGCGTGGACAACATGGAGTACATGTACTCCCTGAACGCCAACAACGGCTCGACGACCTTGACGGTGGACTTCAACGTCAAGACGGATGCGAGCACCGATCAGATTCTGGCGCAAATGCGGCAGAGCCAGGCTGCTTCGCAACTGCCGGCGGCGGTCAACAGTTTTGGCGTGACCGTGCAGAAGTCCACCATGGCGCCAATGATGCTGTTTGATCTTTATTCTCCCAACGGAACCTACGACTCGCGCTTCCTGGCCAATTACACCTACATCAATTTGAAGGATGGCCTCACTCAAGTGCCGGGCATTGCCAGCGTTTCTGTCTTTGGCGCAGGCCAGTATGCGATGCGCGTGTGGGTAAAGCCCGATCAACTCGCAAAACTGCAGATCACCGTTCCGGAAATCATCAATGCCATTCAGGTTCAAAACAATGTGAACCCAGCGGGACAGATAGGCGGCGAACCGGTTCCGGCAGGGCAGGAATTCACCTACGCCGTGCGCGCTCAAGGACGACTGATATCCGAGCAGGAGTTTGGCGAGATCGTGGTTCGCGCGCTCGTCCGACGGTTCGGTGGTTCGCCTGAGAGATGTTGCGCGCATCGAACTGGGCGCTCAGGTCTACAACATGCAGGGCCGTTTGGATGGCAAACCCTCCGCCGTCATCGCTGTCTACCAAATGCCTGGTTCCAACGCGGTAGCCGCCGCCAAGGGCGTGATTGCCTACATGGAGAAGCAGAAGAAGAGCTTTCCTCCGGGGCTGGATTACGTGACGGCGCTGGATACCACTCTTCCTGTAACGGAAGGCATAAAGGAAATCGAGCACACTCTGATCGAGGCATTGGTACTCGTCATTCATCGTTGTGTACATTTTCCTGCAAGGCTGGCGAGCCACTCTAATTCCCCTGCTGGCGGTGCCGGTTTCGCTGATCGGCACGTTCATGGTGTTTCCGCTGCTGGGATTTTCGGTCAACACCCTCTCGCTCTTTGGTCTTGGTCCTGGCCATCGGCTTGGTGGTGGACGACGCCATCGTGGTTGTGGAAGCCGTGGAGCATCACATTGAGCACGGCCTTTCTCCGAAAGAAGCGTCGATGAAGGCCATGGAAGAGGTTTCCGCCCCTGTCATCGGGATCGCCGTGATTCTTTCCGCGGTGTTCATCCCCACCGCGTTCATTCCCGGCATCACGGGTCGTCTCTACCAGCAATTCGCCGTGACCATCGCCGTTTCCGTCATCTTCTCGGCGTTCAACGCGCTGACGCTCAGCCCAGCGCTCTCTGCCTTACTTGCTCCGGCCCAAAAAGGAATCCCGTGGCCCGCTGGGCAAATTCTTCGCGTGGTTCAACCGGGTCTTCACCTCGGCCACGAATGACTACGTGAAGTTTGTCGCTTGTTCATCCACAAAATGCGCATTTGCGGTAATTCTGCTGGTGGGGTTTGCGGTTCTGGCCGGATTCTCGGGAGCAAGCTGCCGACGAGCTTTCTGCCTGACGAGGATCAGGGCTACGTTTTCGTTGTCCAGCAATTGCCCGATGCTTCCTCTCTCCAGCGAACTTCTGCCGCCGCGGAAAAAGTCGAAGACATCTTGCTGAAGACTCCCGGCATCGCGCATGTCACCACCGTGATTGGCTACAGCATGTTGAGCGGCGTTCAGAATACCTACAGCACGTTTTTCTGGGTGACGTTTAAGCCCTGGCATGAACGGACTGCGAAAGAAGAGCAGTACATGGATTTGATCATGCACTTGAACCAGGTTCTTGGAGAAGCTTCCCGAAGGCATCACGGTGGCTTTCCCGCCGCCTGCCATTCCCGGTGTCGGCGCCTCTGGCGGCGTGACCTTCGTACTGGAAGACCGCGGAGGCCGCGACGTGGAATTCCTTGCCGCCCAAACGAAGAAATTAATGGAAGCGGCCCGCAAACGGCCGGAGATAGCCGGGTTTTTACCACCAGTCTCCCTTCCGTTCCGCAAGTGTTTGCGAAGGTGGATCGCGACAAGGTGCTCACCCAGGGCGTGCAACTAAAGGATGTTTATGGAACCCTGCAAACCTTCATGGGCGGTGCGTTCATTAACTATTTCAATCGTTTCGGCCGCCAGTGGCAGGTGTATACGCAGGCCGAAGGCGCTTATCGCACCCGAGCGGAGAATCTCGGCCAGTTCTACGTCCGAAATTTGAAGGGGAACATGGTGCCGCTCTCCGCCGTGACCGCCGTCCAGCATTCCAGCGGCCCGGAATTCACGATGCGATACAATCTGCATCGCGCTTCACAGATCAACGCAACTGCAGCGCGAGGATTTAGTTCCGAGCAGGCGATGCGCGCGCTTGAAGAAGTCTACGCCCAGACCATGCCCTCTGGAATGGGCTTCGATTACATGGGCATGTCATTCCAGGAACAAAAGGCTCAGCAAGGCGTATCGCCGTTCGCCATTTTCGGACTGTCGATCTTGTTCGCGTTCCTGATTCTTGCGGCACTCTATGAAAGCTGGACGCTGCCGTTCAGCGTGCTCTTGAGCGTCCCCATCGCCGTATTCGGCGCTTTTGCGACTCTATTGGTTCGCCGAATGATCGACCTGCTCGTTTTCAAGCAATACACGGGACTGGGCCTGGAAAACAACGTCTACGCGCAAATCGGTCTGGTGATGCTGATCGGCCTGGCGGCCAAAAACGCGATTCTGATCGTCGAATTCGCCAAGGCCGAATATGAAAAGGGCGAGTCACTCTCCGACGCTGCTCTTGAAGGCGCCGCTTCGTCTGCGCCCGATTTTGATGACATCGTTTGCGTTCATCCTCGGCTGTGTGCCGCTTTGGCGCGCTACCGGGTCCGGCGCCGTTTCTCGCCAGGTGATGGGCACGGCAGTAATCGGCGGCATGATGGCTGCCAGCGTTATCGCCATTTTCATCATTCCGGCACTGTTCTACATGATCGAACGGCTCGGAGGAGCAAGAGTCGAAGGACTTAAGGCCGCGCAGCCGGGCACGCCCGGCTTGGCGCCGCCCACCCCCGGCCATGCCGATTAATCCGGAGGAAATGAAACGGAGAATCATTTGCGCCCGATGACCATAGAAAGCGGTAAGTCCCAATGCGGCGATGCGCGGCGCCGAAAGGTTTGCGGCAGTAAAATCCGGCACCGCGAATTGTCTAGCGGAATATGCCGGCCGTTGGCAGCCGCGTTTCTTTCGGCCACGCTGATGCTTTCTGGATGCGCGGTTGGTCCGAATTACGCGCGCCCCAAAGTGATCGTGCCGGCGGATTTTCGTGGAGCAGAAGGCGCAGCGCAGCAAGCTTCCTACGCGGATCTGCCGTGGTGGGAAGTTTTCAAGGATGAGCAACTCAAAGCGCTGATCAAGACCGCACTGGCGAATAACTATGATCTCGGAATTGCCGTATCGCGCGTTGAGCAAGCGCGCCAGCTCGCGAACGTAGCGCGCGCCCAATATTTTCCCGCCGTTAATTACTCCGTTGGCGCCAGCGATGGCAAGAATGAATTTATGGGCTCGGTAGCACCGGGATTCGGAACAACAAAAGGCGCGTTTCTGGCGGCAGGAAGCGTTGCGTGGGAAGCCGACATCTGGGGACGCATTCGACGGCTGAATGAATCCGCGCGCGCGCAATACCTGTCCACGGAAGAAGCGCGACGGGGAGTGATGCTGACGCTGACCAGCAACGTGGCGCAGGCCTATTTCGAGCTGCTCGGCCTGGAACTGCAACTGCAAATCGCAAAGGAGAACACCGCTTCCTTCACAGACACACTGAAGCTGTTTACGCAACGCTATGAAGGTGGCGTGGCGTCGAAGCTGGATACGTCCCGCGCCGAAGCCGCGCAAGCCGCAGCTGCAGCCACGATTCCGGAATTTGAGCGGCAGATTGCGTTGCAGGAGAACGTGATCAGCGTGCTGCTGGGCAGCAATCCGCACCCGGTCGTGCACACGACGAAATTGCTCGACGAAATCGTTCCGCCGGAAATCCCCGTAGGGCTGCCTTCCGCGCTGCTGGAACGGCGCCCCGACGTACTGGCCGCCGAACAGCAGGTGCGCGCCGCCAATGCGCAGGTCGGCGTGGCGACGGCGAATTTCTTTCCGCAGTTTGGCCTGACCGCGCTGCTTGGGCAAGCCAGCACGCCACTTTCCAAAATTACCGCGGGCAGTGCCAATGTGTGGAGCGTCGCGGCGAATTTCACTGGGCCGATTTATGAGGGCGGAGCGCTTCGAGCACAGAAACGTCAGTCTGTGGCCTTTTGGGAACAGACCAAGTTGCAGTATGAGCAAACCGCGCTGAACGCTTTCACCGACGTTTCGAACGCGCTGATTTCGCGGCAAAAATTCGAGGCCATCCGCGCGGAACAAGCCCGCTCGGTTGCGGCTTACCAGGAAGCAGTGACGGTGGCTTTGCAGCGATACACAGCAGGAAAGGCCAGCTACTTCGAGGTGCTCGATGCACAGATCCAGTTATATCCCGAGCAGAATTCTTTGGCGCAAACAGAGATCAATCGCCGACTGGTAGTCGTGCAACTTTATCTGGCACTTGGCGGCGGCTGGAATCTGACGGATTCCGACTGGCAGAATCAGACCATCACGCCGGGTCCGACGACGGGCACGGGTGCGCCCAAGACCACTCCGGGCGCGAGCCACTGAGCTAGCGCTTTGAAGCGCTAATCTCCATCATCTTGCCGTCTTTCGTAACATATTCCAGGCCGCCCCAAGTCACGCGATTCGATGCAAACGCGGCCAGCCAAACCGCGAAGCTGAATAGATCCCGCAGCGGAATGAGCCAGAAACGGCGCCGCAAAACATCGTCGTTGATTCCCCAAGTGCCGACCACCCAAGCCATCACGAATCGCAACACCAGGTAGGCAAGAAGATAGCCGACCGCGATCCATGCCGAAGGGGCAACAGCCGCGGCCAGCAACACCCACGGCAGGCCGTGCGTAAACAACAGCCCAATAAAAGATCCCGGCCGGCAGAGCCGCGTCGTTCTGGCCCACCGCACCTGATGATCCCAGAATCCTTTCGCGTCCTGAGCCGGATACATCGTCCAGACGGGCTCGCGGCACAACAAAACCTTGCCTCCTGCGTGGTGCACGCGATTGCCGAGCTCATAGTCATCCGCCAGCAGGTTGGCGATCGCTTCGTAGCCGCCAACTTTGGCCAGCCAGCTTTTGGTAGTTGCCACGGAAGCGCCCAAGGCGAAGGTAATCCCTTCCTTCCATTCCGCGACGAGAACACCCGCAAAATAATCACTGGCCGTGCCGACGGCCTCAAACTCCGCCCAGAAACTTTTCTGCGCGATGGCGCGATAAATGCAACTGACCACGCCAACCGCTGGATCGGCAAAGGGCGCAACAAGTTCGCGGATGTAGTTCGGGCCAACGCGAACGTCGCCATCGGTTTGCAGCAGGATTTCGTATTTTGCTTCGCGAGTGAGAAGCGCAAGATTATTGATCTTGCGGTTCGAGCCAATCTGCGGCGCGTTGGAGAAAATGCGAATGCGTCGCTCGGGAAAATCCTTCATGACTTTCTCGACCACTGGAACGGCGGCATCCGACATTTCGTTCACGCAGAACAGGATTTCGTATTCAGGGTAGTCTTGAACGCAGAAGCTCGCGAAATTCTCATACGAGCCGAAATCCACGCCTCGCACGGGCTTCAGCAAGGTAACGGGCGGAGCGAACGCGGCGAGTTGTTTGGCGCGCTCTCGACGGAAAAAGCGGATAGCCGCAAGGATTGCAGTGATGTAGTAGCCCAACGGAGCAAGGGCCAGCAAGAGAATGGCCCAGCGCCAGATGGCAAAGTGAATGTTCATACCGGTAAGTGCAATCTATTCTGAATCATTAACTGGATACAAGCGAGCAATGCGCACGAGTTGATCTATCCAGTCGCGAGCACCAGAATTACGCCCACAAAAACCATGCCGACACCCAGCCAGCGTCGCGCGGTCACTTCTTCTTTTAAAATGTATTTGGCACCGAGCACGCCAACGATGTAGTTCGCTGCCGAAGCCGGAATCACCAGACTGATGGGCGCCCACGACAGCAAAATCAGCAAGGAATAGAAAGAAGCCGCCAGCAGTGGCAGCGCAAACCACACCCAGCCGCTGCGAACGGCACGCCACAGGAAACGCAATATCGCGCGCGGACGAAAGCTCTCCGGCTCGCCAATCTGTTTCATGCCGTAGGTGACGGCGATTTCACCGCCGGTCCCACTGCAGATGAAAAATGCCAGCATGAGCATGACTTTGATCATGGAGCAGCCTGCGCCGTGCCGGTGGTGCTGGGCTTGGTCTGGCCGACCAACATAACACCCAAGACAATCAGGGCTACACCCACCCAGCGCTTCGCAACCACAACCTCGCGCAGAATCAAGACCGCCAAAACCGTCTGCAACGCATATCCAAAAGCGCCTGCAGGCATTACGTAGCTGTAGTCGGCCCAACTCACTGCAGTCATGTAGCTGAGGGTGTAGCCGACCAGAAACAGAATGCCCAGCCAGATGGTGGGATTTTGAAGAGTAGAAAGAAAGGCGTGCCACAAGCCTGGGAAAGTAATATGCACCGCGCCCATTTGCGACATGCCACGCTTCAGCAAAAGGTCGCCAGCGCTGGCGCACACTACCATCAGCAAGACCATGAACATGGTCTTGAACCGTAGCCTATGCTCGTGACTCATTCGGGAGAGTTAGTCGTTGCCGCTGCTGGTGGAAGATACGCCAGTCACCGGCACCATGGTCTTCGGAGCTGGGCCGCCTTCGCGCGCCCACTTCAGCCGCTCCGCGCGCAGCTTCAGGAATTCTGTGGCTTCGTGATACAAGCGCTTGCGTTCGTGGCTGTCCCACAGCGCTTCTTTCACGATGCGCCAAACGACCTTCGGACGGAAATAATACTCATCGTAGAAACGGTTCACGCCCGCCATCATTTCCGCCTTCGATAGATGAGGGAACTCGATGTGCGGCAACTGGTGGCCAGCCGGAGTCGGCCAGCGCTTCGACGCGCAGGAAGCCTTCTTTGGCCATCTGAGTCGTGCAACTCGGTTCCGGGCATGGCGTGCGCCAGAGAAACCTGAATCGTTTCGCAATCAAGTTCCTTGGCGAAATCGATGGTCTTGTTGATGGTGTCCTTGGTTTCGCCGGGCAGGCCGATGATGAAGTCGCCGTGAACCTTGATGCCGACCTTGCGGCAATTCTTCATGAACTCGCGGGCCATCTCAACGGTGGCGCCCTTCTTGATGTTCTTCAGGATTTGCGGGTCGCCGGATTCGAAGCCGACGATGAACAGACGCGCTCCGCCGTCCGCCATGGCCTTCAGTTCTTCATACTTGCTGTGGCAACGCGCGGTGCAGGACCACTGGAATTTCAGCGGCTTGAATTTCTGGCTCAACTCGATGGCGCGGTCCTTGCGGATGTTGAAGGTATCGTCGTCGAAGAAAATCTCTTTCATCTGCGGGAAATACTCGAGAGCCTTTTTTACTTCCGTCACCACGTTGTCCACCGAACGAGTACGCCAGGCATGCCCGGAAATGGTCTGCGGCCACATGCAGAAGGTGCACAGCGCCGGACAGCCGCGCGAGGTATAGAAGGAAACGAACGGATTCAGCAGGAACGGCACGTTGTAGCGTTCAATCTGCAAATCGCGTTTGTAAATATCGGTGGCAAACGGCAGCGCGTCCAGTTCTTCGGTGTGCAGTTGCGGACGCGGCGCGTTGTGGACGACCTTGCCATCCTTGCGGAAGCTGGCGCCCAGAATCTGCTCGAGCGGCTTGCCGTGCGCGTACTCCGTCAACGGCGTGGTCGAATTCTCCGCGCATCACGAAATCGATGTCTTCGCTGGCATTCAGCGTCTCGTCGGGCTTGATGTGCGCGTGAGGCCCACAAACGCGACCTTCAGCGAGGGATTCGCTTCCTTGATCTTGCGCAGCAGCTTCACGTCGCTGTGGAAGCCGACGGTCGACGTGTACAGCACCAAAAATTCGTAGTCCTTGCAGATTTCCACCGTCTGCTGCCAGTTGACCTTGTGCGGTGACGCATCCAGCAAGCGGCTGCCGGGAATCAGTCCCGCCGGATAGGTCAGCCACACCGGATACCAATACGACTCAATCTCTCGCGTCGCGGGCCACCGCGAACTCGCTCCGCCGTCGAAATTCTCGAAACTCGGCGGATTCAATAGCAACGTCTTCATTACATCTGGCATTCGGCACCCTCAGCCTTTGCAAAATTCAGTTGGCAAGCTAGTTCCCCGAAGCGGCCACACTTTCGCCACTCGTCGCGGGGTCTTGCGCCCCTGACTACCGTAGATACTAGTTTAACCGACTTGGTTATATCAGGGACACGGTATTTTGCCAATGGAGCGAATGGCGCATCCAAAAGCTAAATACTGCATTAAGTGGGACTTGCAAGCTGCCCCAGAGCGGCCTCAATGTGCACACTCGTCAGTCGCCTGGCTCAATATCACCCAAATCTGATCGAGCCATTCACGGTGCTCCGGCTTCATGAGGACAGACCGGAGGCAAGTTAGACTATTCTGGTCCGCTTTGACGCCTCCCAGATTCGCCTCAAAGAAACGCAACGGGCAGTTCCGCGATTGCCAGATGAAGATTCTTTCGCCTAGCGGCCTCAAAGATGCGCCGCGACATTGCGGAAGAGGCGCTGACACTCTCCGCGCGTGGAGCAAACACTACGATGTCCAGTTCCGGCGAAAATGCTGCAACGAATCGAGAGTCCACGGCAATTCTCTGGTACAGGTCTAAAGCCGCTTCCCTGCACTGCTCGAGCCCTTTCGCGAACTCTCCCCCTTTTTTCAGCGGCAACAACCTTTGCGTGGCCCAAAGCGCTGCGGCGGCCGCGCCAGGGCGCGAACACTCCAGGCTGATCTCTCCAAGGTGCAGTTCACCAGAACTGAAATAGGTATAGGGCGAATCGTGGCGGTAGAACCGCCCGACGACCGGATCGCGAAAGAGCACACAACCGCATCCGTAGGGCTGCAGCCCGTGCTTGTGGGGATCAATAACGATGGAGTCTGCGTGAATAATATGATCGAAGCTCTTGCGCGTTTCCGCGCCGAGATTTCCTGCCAATCCAAAGTACCCGCCATAGGCCGCATCGGCATGCACACGGAAATTGTGCTTCGTGCTTAGTTCCAGAATTTCCGCCAAAGGATCGACCGACCCGGTCGCAGTGGTCCCCATCGTCGCCACAACTGTTCCGACATCTCCGCGCCGCAAGCGTTTCCGCAGAGCTTCCATGTCCATGCGTCCGCGCGCGTCGCAAGGCAATCGTCTCGAACGGCAACTGCAGCACGGCGGAGATTCGCTGATGAGTGTAATGAGCCTGTTCGCTGGCAAGAATTGTCTTTCCTTGCTCCAGTCGCCCGGCTACCCAAAGCGCTTCCAGGTTGGCCATGGTGCCGCCGCCGGAAAGATGGCCCAGATGCTCGGTCCAACCGAACATTGCGGCGATTTCCGCAACGGCTTCCTGTTCCATGGCCGAAGTAGCGCGACCGCCATCGAGCGCGTGATTGTTCGGGATTGATCCACTGCGCCAGCGCGTAAGCCAACCGTGCCACCGGATGTGGCGGCTTGAGCATCTGCCCGGCGTAGAGCGGATGAAAATAGGGGAAATTGTCGTGAAGACGCTCGGCCGTTTCCGCGAGCACTGCGTCGATTCGGTCCACGCCCGGCGGTTGCGTGTCGTTCGCTGGGAGCGAGGCAAATCCAGCATCCAGCTTCTCAAGCACTTCAATCAGAATTTTCAAACTGGCTTTTTCCAGCACGTCACGGTCCCCTGTCGATTCAGCGACACTTCCGGTTATTGCAAAACTTTGTCCACCTGGCCCGCGGTCTTGAGCAGCTCCAACTGCGCCTGCTGGCGGCGAAAATTCGCATCCAGATAGGCCATCCACTTTTCATTTTCATCCAGGCGCGCCCGTTCCATATCGCGGAGATTGGTCTCGCCTTCCCCGAATTTCGATTGCAGAAGCGCAACGTTCTGCTGCGCCAATTGCAACTCCAGCCGCGCGACTTCCTTCGCCGCCTCGGTCTGCTGAACCTTGCGCGAGCGCTGACGGACTTCGGCGCTTACCTGCGTGCGCGTATTGGAAAGATTGATTTTGGACGCGTCCAGATTGGCCTGCGCCAAGGCAACGCTGGCGCGTGTTTTCGAGCTGAAGATCGGCATGTTGACGTTTATGCCGGCGTTCAGGTTGTTGTACCGGAAATTCTGGATGATGTTGGTGTAATTGTTGAAGTTGTACTTCGCCAACACGCTGTAAATGGACACCAGCTCCAGCGTCGGCCAATAGCCGCGTTTTTCGCCTTGCAGACGGAACTCCTTGGCTTTCACGTCGGAAACCGCAAATGCGATGCTGGGGCTCGACTCTGACGCCATCGCCACCAGGTTCGCGCCCTCCTGCTCCGCCGCGCCCGGCAAATCCTCGGCCGCCAGATCTATTTTCTGGTCAGGAACCATTCCCATTTGATTGCGAAGATAGACTTCCAGTTCATCCTGGCGGCCTTCGAGTTGCAGAATGCGCTCAACGACCTGCGCGTGTGTCAGTTGCGCCTTCGTCACTTCCACAGGCAACTCGTAGCCCTCGCCCTGGCGCTCCTGGGTGACCTGCACAATTTTCTCGGAGCTGTCTTTCTCTTTCCGCAGAAGTTCCAGCGAGTGCCGCACCTTTACGAGTTCCAGATACGATGTCGCCACTTGCACGACCACCGCATTACGCGTTTCTTCCAGCGTCGCTCGTTGCGCCCGGGCTTCTTCCTGCTGCTCTTTCGCCAAACCCTTCAGCGGGCCGTTCAAGACTTGTTGCGTGTAGGTGAGGCTGAAGACCGCGGGCGGGCGGCCTCCGGGAGTTTCCGGCAATCCGTAGGTGTAACCCGCGCCGGAGCCCGCGTAAAGATTGGGCAAAAACTCCGAATGCGTGAGATTTGCGCCTTGCTCTGCGACCTGCACGTGTAGCCTGGCCAGCTGAATATCCTTACTGTTGTGCAGCGCAAGCTCGACAGCGCGTTTCAGCGTCAGAGAAACGGGGACGCCGCTCGACGCAGGCACCTGCGGGACGTCTTGAGCGTTGAGCGCTGGCACACTGCGGCGATCCACAGCATTCCGGCGATCGCACGACGATTCCAAGGCATTTGCCTCCTGCGAATTTTCTACCCTGGCTTTAGTCGCCGCCCCTACTCGTAACGCAGAGATTCGACCGGCACGAGCTTAGCGGCCTGGCTCGCGGGCAGCCACCCAAAAAACAATCCTGTCGAACAGGAAACCAGAAACGCCACGATCACGCTGATGCCCGAAATCGGCACGCGCAAATTTCCCGGCAACAATTGCTGCACAAACACGGGAATAGCGATGCCGATGAGAATTCCGATCACCGCTCCACCGCCGCTGATCAGGAACGCCTCGATCAGGAATTGCCACAAGATCTCTCTCCGCGCCGCGCCAACGGCCTTGCGAATTCCGATCTCGCGCGTGCGCTCTTTCACCGTGACCAACATGATGTTCATGATCCCGATGCCGCTGATCAGCAGCGCGATAGCCGATACGACCAGTAGAAGTACGGTCAACGCCCGTGAAATCGTACGCGCCGCGGTCAAAATCGCGGTCAATGTGTGCACGTCGTATTCGGCTTCCGCCGGGTGGCGGCTCTTTAGTAGCCGCTCTATCTGTTTTTCCACGCTCTCCACTTCGTCGGGATTGATTGCCTGCGCCAGCACCTGTTGCAGGATCTCGTTGCCGGTGTAATAACGCATCAGCGGGAACGGAATCAGGACCGATTCGTCTTGCAGTTCGGTCAAGCCGTAAGTCGCGGCGCGTTCGCGGAAAACGCCAATCACCGTAAAGGTCAGTTCTCCCATGCGAATGGCGGCCCACCGGATTGTCGACGCCGAAAACACGATCCGCGAGCTTCTTGGTGATCAAGCACACCTTGCCGTGCGTTTCCGCATCCGCGCTGTCGAAATAGCGTCCACGCAAGATGACCAGGCGGCGAATCTGCTGATACCCGTCGGTCACGCCAATCAAGCGGACCGGCCGCGTCACGCCCTGCACCACTACCGTCATCGGCATGTCGGTAAAGCCTGCCGCCGTCGCCACGTCCGGGATGGTTTCTTTCACAGCGGCGACGTCTTGCAGCGTTAAGCGATGGCTCAAGGGCTGGATCTTCTCGGGAGTCTTCACCATTTCCGCCCACACCAGGTTCGAGCCGATGGCCTCGATCTGCGAAATGACGTAACGCTGGCTGGTCAGTGCCACCGTCACCACCAGCACGATTGAGGCGCTGCCGATGATGACACCAATAGAGGTGAGAATCGCGCGCAGTTTGTTGCTGCGCAACGCGTCCACCGCCACCGTCATGGATTCGCGAAATTGCATGTGTTCGCTTTGGACCTTCGTTACTTCCCGAGGTTCTTTAGCGCTTCCTGCGCCGGTTTATACTTTGCATTTCCCTTCAACGCCGCTTCGTATTCGCTGCGCGCCGAGACCGCGTTCTTTTGTTTCTCGAACAGCTGCCCCAGCCAGTAATGCGCCCGCCACGGTTTCGGATAGTTGGACCTTGGCGGGGCCACGCGAAGATATTCGCGCAACAGTTTTTCTGCGTCCGGCAGATTTTCGTCCTTCAGGATGAACGCCTGCGCGCGATAGAACTTGCCACGCGGGTCGGCAGGCGCGGCCGCCTCGCCAAGGTCCGCCACCGTAATGAGCTTGTCGGCTTGCCGTCGCTGGGAGAAGTAATCGCCCATGTTGTAGATCAAGCCCGCGGACTTTGGCTTGCTTTCCAGGGCCTTGGTGAACTCGGCGTCCGTGGCGGCGTAATCCTTCTTCGCAGCTCGGCAGTTTCCCGCCGCGTAGTGGCCCTGTGCCGGATCAAGTGTCATCAACTTCTGGATGATGGGCTGGGCTTTATCTTCGCCGCCGCCCACTACGCCCGGCGCGGTGCAGTCGTATTCCACCAAATCCTGCGCCGCGTCGAAATTCTTTTCATCCAATTGCACGGCGGTATCAAATTCCTTCTGGGTTTTACGCGCCAGCGGATACGCGCTGAACATCGACACGTGATCGGCCTTGGCGCCATAGGCTTCGCCCAACCACTGGTGATACTGCGAATTTTTCGGATTGATGGCTACGGCTTTTTCGCCACTGCTGACGGCGGCGTCATACTGGTCGAGTTCCAGGTAGGACTTGGTCAGCAATAACTGAATCTCGCCGTTTTGCGGATCCTTGCTTTCGGCGGCTTTCAGAAGTTCAACCGCTTTGGCGTAGTCGCCCTTTTCGAAGGCCTGCTTGGCCGTATCGAGAGGCGCGGTCTGTGGCATCGCGGCAATCGCGACTCCCGCGACCGACCAGAGTATCGCGATCACAACCAGTCTATAAGCCCGCATCCTTCCCACCCTTTAGATTCGACGTGTCCATATTCACAATCTTGACCGCCATACCGTCGCGGAAATCGGCGTCTCCGGGTAGGGCCACGATCTCGCCCTCTTTCAATCCGCTGACCACTTCGTAGTTGGTAGCGTCGGCGATTCCCACTTGAATGGCGCGCCTCTCCAGAGTGTCCTTGTTGACTCCGAGGCCTCGCTTCACCACGAATACAAAGTTCTGCGACCCGATGCGCTCGACCGCGCCACGCGGAATCGCCGTGACGTTCAGTCGTTCCTTGGAGTTGATGCGTACATTGACGTTGGTGTTCGGCAGAAGTTCGAGCTTGGAATTGTCCACCGAGCAGAGTAGTTCGCCAACGCTCCTGGAGCCGTGCGGCACCACTTGCTTGGGAATCACTTCGGTCTCACCTTGCCAGAGTCGATTGGGCAGCGCATCCCAGGTGATCTTCACCGGCTGGCCGGGTTCCAGAGCGCCCAACTCCGGCTCATCAATGAACGCGCGCACTCGCACTTTGTGCAAATCCGCCATTTCTGCGATCAGGTCGCCGACTTTCACGAAATCCCCGCGCTTCACGGGCAAGGCGTACAGCGTTCCGTCCACCGGAGCGATGATGCGTCCCTGCCTTACTTTATCTTCGAGCGACGCAACGTCGGATTTTGCCTGCTGTACCGCCAGTTCCCCTTGCGAACTATCCAGATTCACGTGGCGCGCAAATTCCTGTTTCACCGCGGTCAGCCGATCCACTTCCGCCTGCATCTTTGTCAGCGCCAGTTCGTTGGCAGCCAGCTCGTCTTTTGTGGCCGCACCCTCCGCCAGCAATCGCTGCAGCGAGTCGTGATTCTTCTGCAAACGAGCAAGGTCGGCTTGGGCTTTCGCCAGGTCTCCGTTCACTCGCGAGGCTTCATCGGCGCGGCCCCCAGATTTCGCCGCGCGCAAATCGTCTTCCGCGCGCAACAGTTTGGATTTCGCTTGCGCCAGTTGCGCCGCCGCGTCCTTCACGTTCAGTTCCACCAGCAGCTGGCCCTTCTTTACATTCTGCCCCTCGGAAACATGCACCTGATCCACGAAGGTGTCCAGCTGCGCGCGAATACTATACGGAGAGATGGGTTCCACTTTCCCATTGCTGCTGATTGACGACACGATGTTCTGTCGCATTGGCGTCATCGCCGATATTTTTGCCACCGGCTGCCGCCCGCTGATGCGCACCAGCACAAAGGCCACAATTCCTGCCACCAGCAGGAAGATCAGCACCCGATTCCGTAACTTTCTCTCCATAAAATCCTGAAGTTGAGCCGCCATCGATGCGCACCGCGTTCTCCCACACCGGGCGGCATGCTTCGCGCGAACGCCGATAGCTTGTGCTTGGCTTGCGAGCCGTAACTACTGGGGAAGACGCTTCCTAAGGTAAAGTCTATCAGGAGGTTAGCCAATTTCTCTACAGAGTTCCGTCAGTCCAACCCCGCGGATGCTCGCCGATCCCCGGGATGCCAAATTGCCCCGCAGCTGCCTATGCTAGAATCGGCCCATGAGCAATTCAGCCCAAGCACTGCCAGCGGAACCCGGCAAAACAGCCCAACCCGCAACGCCTCCGTCCGACAATTTCATCCACCGCGTCTGCATCCAATGTAACAACATGTTTCGCGTGCCCGCCGATAAGTTTGATGCCAAGCAGTGCCCCAATTGTCACAAAGGTTAGCGCAAGTTCTGCGCCCGATTTCAGTTTTTTGGTGCGGTGGTTTCGTGTAACTTCTGAGTTGCGCCCTGCGTAGTAACCTGCAGATGCGGTTGTCCTGTTTTCATTCATTTCAAGAGGCATTTTCGATGATAGAAACTCGCGGCCTGACCAAAGTGTTCCGGGACAAGAAGCGCGGTGAGATTCGCGCCGTCGATAACGTCAGTTTTGTCTGCAACCCTGGCCAGATTTACGGTCTGCTCGGCGCCAACGGAGCCGGCAAAACCACCACCCTGCGCATGCTGGCCACCATCCTGGAGCCGACCGACGGCACCGCGATCGTCTGCGGCCACGACGTGATCGATGACCCGCAAAAAGTTCGCGCCAACGTCGGCTTCCTGTCCACTGCCACCGCGCTCTACCCGCGCCTCACCGCGCAGGAAATGGTGGAATATTTTGGGCGCCTGAACGGGCTGGATGAATCCACGCTCAAGAAACGCGTCGACGATATCTTCAACCGCCTGGACATGAACTCCTTCCGCGACCGCCGCTGCGACAAGCTTTCCACCGGCATGAAGCAGAAAACCTCGATTGCCCGCACCTTGGTCCACGATCCGCAGGTCATGATTTTTGACGAGCCGACGATTGGCCTGGACATCATGACCGCGCGCACCATCATCGGATTCATCCGCGAGTGTCGCGAGCGCGGCAAGACCGTCATTTTTTCCACGCACGTGATGAGCGAGGTGGAAAAGCTCTGCGATACCATCGGCATCATTCAGTCGGGCAAGCTGCTGGCTGAAGGTTCGCTGGCCGAATTGCGAGCGCGTTATAACGAAACGGACCTGGAAGAAATATTCGTGAAAATCGTGGCGCCGCTGTATGTCGAGCAGGAGGCCAACTGACATGTCTCTACGAAACGTTGGCATCGTCTATCGCAAGGAACTGCGGGAAGCGCTGCGCGACCGGCGCACCTTGATCTCCACGCTGATTGTTCCGCTGATTCTGTTTCCACTGCTGAGCGCGGGTTTCGCGGCGTTGGCAATCACACTGGTGGGCAAGGCCAAGGAGGAGATGCCTCGCATCATGATCCTTGGCGGAGAGGACTCTCCGCAGTTTCTCGAGGGCCTGCGCAAGGACGACAAAATTGTTGTCGCACCGCTGGCGGCCAACTGGAAAGACCAGATCATCAACAAGGACATTCGCGCAGCCGTGGAAATCCCGCCGGGCTTTCAGAACGATGTGACGCAGCAGAAACCGACCACGCTGAAGATTTATATCTACGAGGGCGACATGAAATCGTCGTTCGGCGCCGACCGCGTGCGGGACTACTTCAAAACATACAGCGACAATGTGGTGAAAGAGCGGCTGGCCGCCAAAAACGTTCCCGATTCGGCGCTGAAACCCTTCGATGTGAAGCAGCAAAATGTGGCGCCGCCGGAAAAAGTGGGCGGCGCGGCCTTCGGCGGCTTCATCGGTTACATGGTCATCCTGCTGTGCCTGACTGGCGGCATGTATCCGGCCATGGATCTGACCGCCGGCGAAAAGGAACGCGGCACCATGGAAACGATTCTCTCCAGCCCCGTCTCCCGCGTGCATCTGGTCCTTGGAAAATTCTTTCTGGTGCTCACCGCCTCGCTGGTCACCGCCGCACTCTCCGTTACGTCCATGGGCGTGTCTTTCTGGGCCGTGGAGCGCTTTCACGCCTTCGACAAAGCTGGAAGCGATGCGGCTCAATTTCAGCTTCGCATTGGGCTCAGCTCGGTTCTTTCCGTTTTCGTCATGGTTCTTCCGCTTGCCGTCCTATTTTCCGCGGCGCTGATGACCATTTCGCTGTTCGCCAAAAGTTATAAAGAAGCGCAAAGCTACGTCACTCCGCTGATGATGGTCGTAATCCTTCCCGCGGTCGCTGCGATGTTGCCGGGCGTCGAACTCACATCCAAGCTGGCGCTCGTGCCCATCCTGAATATGAGCTTGCTCTGTAAGGAACTGGTCACCGGCACGTATCACTGGAACTACATCGCCATCATTTTCTCTTCCACGTGCGTGTACGCCGCCGCCGCGCTGTTCCTCGCCGTAAAAATGTTCCAGCGCGAAGACGTCCTGTTCCGCTCCTGAATACACCGCCAAAAATCGCGAAACTTTTCGCGGTGAATTTTCGTTTATTTTGATATGCGGCTGCTTCGGGTGCTCCTCATCCTGCTTCTCTTTCCAGCCCTGCTCGCTGGAGTGGCCGGCTGGTTCGTCGCGCCCGCTTTTCTCCATCCCACTCGGCGCGTGTTGACTCCCGACCTGATTCGCTAAGCCGATGCCGCGTTCCTCCATGTCGGTGGACGCCGCGAAGATTTCAATGTTCGCGCTTCAGACGGATCGTTGCTGCGCGGCTGGAAGGTTCGCGCGGCGAATGCGAACGGCGCGTGGGTGCTGGCGTTCCACGGCGTCGGAGATAATCGCATCGGCGTGGTGAACCACTCGGAAATTCTGTTGCGCGCCGGTTACAGCGTCGTGCTGATGGATCGTACTATGGCGAAAATGTACCCGTTTGGAACATCGCCCTGTTCACCTTCCCCGGGTTCCTGCCTTATCGCGTTCCGCTCAGGAACAGTCGCAGCACCCCTTCGCTCTGCGAGCCGATTGCCAGCACTCCGGGCTGGGTCTCAATTAGCCCTGTGAAGCGTCCTCGTTCTGCGTCCTGGTCCACACGCTGCCAGGTTTTTCCAGCGTCGCGCGAAACATACATTCCTCCGTCGCGCAATGTCGCCACGAGGCGATCTTTTGTCCTGAGCCAACTTTCCAGATGTCCTGCGGGCAATCCGGCTTCGAGACGCTCCCAGCGCGCTCCATTGTTCACGGACTGATAGAGACCCTGCGCAGTCCCTAGAAACAGCCGCAGCCCCTCGGGTGTTACAGCAACATCAATCCAGCGCACGGCCGATCCAGCGACTGGCAGATCGCTCCACGCGGCTGTTCCCCCACCGTCGCTGGATATTCCCAACTTGCCGTCCGCGGCAACGGCCACGACTTGCGCGTTCTCCGACACTCGCAGAGCCGCTGCATCCGTAACTCGCGCGAACGCACGCAATCGCAAACAACTGCCCGCAGGAGGACACTTGACCAAGCCCTGGTTGGTGAATGCAAACAAGTCGCCACCGGCAAACGCGAGCAAGTTGCCCATGACTTGCGGAGACGCGGGAGCTGCTGGACGCTTACTCTTGGCGCTGCTCTTCGAGGCAGGCGCCGAACCGGGCGCCAGCCGAAGCTTCCGCTGGGTCCAGAACGTGGAGGCATCGTCCCACGACCACAGCGACCCATCGCGCAGTCTCACCAGCCAGCCCCAGGGCGTCCCGTAAATTCGTTCGACGCTCTCCGGGTCAAGGTCACGCTCTTTCGCCGCTCCGTCCCTTGTTAATGGAATCGGCGCCCAGGTTGCTCCCGCGTCGCGGCTCTCGAGCAGACGCGCGCCACCTGTTTGCAACAGGGTCAGCAGATGATCTGGTTGCCGCGGATCGCCGACAAGTTGCGAGACGACAGTATGAGTGAATCCTGCATTCGCGGTGGAAAAGGTCTCGTCGGCATCGTCACTTGCCAGGATGCCCTGCCCCTCCGTACCGATCAGAACTCGTCCCGGCTGCGCGCCCGCCGCTCGTAGGACCACCACGCCATTGATCACCCATTCCTTCGGAGTGGTTCGCTTCCAACTTTCTCCTGCGTCACGCGTCACCCACAATCCTTCGGTGGTGGCAGCGTACAAGGTTTCAGGATGCGCGGAATCCTGCACGATGGCTTGCGTGCGCCGCGCGGCATATGGAATGCCCTGCAGCTTGGTCCACGAGCCACCCTGATTTTCGCTGCGATAGATGCCCGAACAGGCGCTCAAATAGACGCGTTGCGGATCGGTGGCATCCACGCGCAGGCTCATAATGTCGGAATCGTCGATCAGCCCGGCGATAACCGGGTTCCAACTTTTTCCTCCGTCGATGGTCTTCCAGGGCAGGTGATACGTGCCCGCGTAAATCACGTTGCCATCATGCGGATCGATGGCCAGGGAATCCAGTCGCCGCAATTCTTCGTCGCCTGCCGGAGAAATTCTCTGCCAGCTCTTTCCCGCGTCGTTCGAACGAAACACGCCACTCAAGGTCCCGGCCACAAATTCCTTAGGGTCTCCGGGCGCAATCTCCAGGGCGCGCACCGCTTCACCTTGCAATCCCGCGAGACTCCACGTGCGTCCGCCATCCTCACTGCAAAACACACCACCGCCGGCTCCGGCTTCCTGATACCATACAGCGGCAAACAGCCGGCCACTCGTCCCCGGCTCGCCGACCAGTCGCGAAACCACCCCGTCGGTCCGCGTCCCGACGCGCCCTCGTAATTCCCAATGGCTGCCGGCGTCTTCGCTGGCAAACACATGCCCATCCGCGGTTCCTGCATAGACTGCCGCGGCTGCGCCGGTTCCCAGCGACACCACCATGCCCCCTTCCGGACCAAGCCGCTGCCAGCGCTGCGCGCTAGCGCTCGACGTCAGACACAGGCACAACAGCAGCACGGCGATATCGATTCGCGCTTTCAACTGATGATCCTCTCGCTGAAATTTTGCTCACAAAAAAACGGGCTCTCCGAATTCTCCTCGGAGAGCCCGCGTTGATGTTTTGCTGTCAGGGCATGCCACGAGCAAACACACTCGTTTCGCGCCCCGAGTTTCTTAGTACGTGGCGCCTTCCGGCACGAGCACGAACTCGACGCGACGGTTGTCCTTTTCGGAGCCCTTCTCGGTCGATGCGGTGCCAGTGCGAGTGCTGATGCGCGAAGCGTCGATACCCTTCTCGACGATGTACTTCTTCGCGAGTTCAGCGCGCTGTTCTGCCAGCTTGGCGGCCTTGGGTTCCTTGCCATCTGCATAACCCACGACCACGAGCTTGGCGTTGGGATCGCTCTTCAGGCGGAGGGCCACGTCATCGCCAACGCGCTTGCAAGCGTTGTCGAAGCGCGACGCGCCGACCTTGTTGTAGCCGCAATCGCCAACCTTGGCAGCTTGCGGTGGCGGTGCCGGCTTCTGAACGTCGACGCTGCAGGTGGCGCTGGTACGACCGCCCTGACCGTCATCGGCCGTCGCGGTTATTGACACACTGCCTGCGGACAGACCAGTGGAGTCAAATTGCGCGCTTGCGCCGGTGCCGGAAATCTGGCCACCCGTTGCGGAGTAGCTGTAGGTGATCGGATCGCCGTCGGGATCGCTCGCCGTGGAATTAATGGCTACGCGCTCGCCCGCAAGAATCGGGCTGCGTTCCGGCGCGCAGGAAATGACCGGCGGACGGTTCGGCCGCTTGGTCACAGCGACGTCGACCGAGCAAGTAGCGGTGCCGCCGCGGCCATCGTCGACCTTGGCGTTCACGGTGTAAGAGCCGATCGCCACTCCGCTGGAGTTCCAGCGGCCGTCTGGACCGGTTCCTTCGATCGTTCCGCCCGTCGTCGTATACGCGTAGGTCAGAGGATCATTGTCCGCATCCGTGGCATTCACGTGGATGCCAATCGGGTCGTTGGAGCCCTGATAGACCGAGGGCTTATCCGCGGAGCACGCTGCAACCGGCGGATGGTTGGGCTTCGGCGGCGCGGGCGGATAGCCCCAACGCAGCACGAGTCCCGAACCGATGCGGAAGTTGTTTTGCCGGCCCTGTGGATTCATCAGCGGGCCGGTGAAGTTCGTCATCAGGTAGTCTGCCTGGAAGAACCGCCAGGACAAGTTCTTGAGGAGCACTACGTCCACGCCGCCGCCTGCAGCCAATGCGAACGTGTTTTGCGTGTTGCTTCCCGTAACCTGGGGTCCGCCGCGTGCGGCGCCGACCATGAATTCAACGAATGGCACGAAATGATCGAAACGTCGCAGGTTCAACCGGGGACCAAACAACCAGGTCTGGAAGCTTCCGGTGATGCTGGTCGACGTGTAGTCGGTTCCGTTCAGCACAAAAACGCTGCGAGAGAAGTGGTAGGCGCCATACTCGGCATTCAGCCCCAAATATTTGTTGGCGTTGTAGGTGAATGATCCGGTGGCCCCAAAACTGTTCCAGTTCTTGAACGAACATGGGCAGAAGTTGACGTACTGGAACATCCCCGCGATTTCATACTTGGGCGTCAGAAGCCCCCAGGCATGACGGTTCCACGGGTTGTTATCCCAATCTGAGAAAATGTCCGCTGGCCTTGCGGCCGCGGCTGCCGGCATCGGGAACAAGCTGCTCGATGCTGGGGCGATACTGAAGTCGCCCGCTGTGGCGTTCGTTGTTGCCGTGCTCTCCGACGTGGTATTGCTCTTACTTGCTGTGCTCGCATCTTTCTGCTGCGCACAGAGTGGCAGAGCAAACAAAACGCCCATTGCCACAGTTGCACACCATTTGCGCATAGTATTCCTCCCTGAATTCGATCCTAAGAAACCCGTGTATCTCATGCGTCTTCTCCTAGATGCTTCCCGCTGCGCTGGACAGAAGACGCATGGCAGTACGCAGCGCTAAACATGTTCCTCTTCAATGGGCGGTTTTGCGGCTGAATCTCTCTCGCGGGCCGCGAGGTACTGATGGACACCAGCCGCAGTGCCCAAAGCATATTCTACAAGTTCATCATTCTGCAAGTGTTTCCTTGAACTTCCCCACACCCCCCCTCCGCGCTGGCGAAGCGCCATTTTCTGCATTCGCTGGTTTCTTTGCGTTACACTGTTTTTCTTCATGAATTCCATCGTTACTCTGGATCTGGATTGGCAAGGCCGGCCGCGCGCCATCGCCTCTGCTCTGCTGCTCTCTCGCGATTTTCGCGCGCTGGTCGATCCCGGTCCCGCCTCGACACTGCAAAATCTGCGCGATCAACTCGCCGCGCACGAGTGCTCCGTCTCCGACCTGCAAGCCGTTTTCTTGACCCACATTCATCTCGACCACGCCGGCGCGACTGGTTCCCTTCTGCAAGAAAATCCTCATCTGCAGGTTTATGTTCACGCGCGCGGCGCGGATCACATGGCCGACCCTTCCAATTTGCTCGCCAGTGCCCAGCGCTTGTACGGCAATGATATGCGCCGCCTGTTCGGCGACTTTCTGCCCGTGCCCAAGAAAAATCTCCACGTGCTCGCAGGGGGTGAGACGCTTTCGTTCGGCGCTCGGGAGTTGCGGGTGCTGTATACGCCCGGGCACGCGTCGCATCACGTCACTTATTTTGACACCGCCGCGGGCGTCGCTTTTGTCGGCGACACCACCGGCATCTGTATTGAAGGACATCCATTCATTCTTCCCGCCACTCCTCCACCGGATATCAACATCGAGCTATGGGACGCTTCGCTCGACGCTATCGCTAAACTTCAGCCGCGGCAATTGTTCCTGACGCACTTTGGCTTCTCCGATCAACCTGCGCGCCACATCGCGCACTACCGCGAGCGTCTGCACCACTGGAGCGATTTCGCGGCCAGCATTCTCGGCGCCGGCCACGACGATCAGCAGGCCACGGAAGCGTTTGTGCGAGAAGTTACCCGTGAAGCCAGCGCCACCTTATCTGCCGAGGAAATTTCTCAATACGGATTCGTCGGCGCGCTCAACCTTTCCTGGCTTGGGTTGGCTCGCTATCATCGCAGACGGATGGCTTCCCATCCTTGAAGTAGTTGCGTGGCAATGATTCGTGGTTCGAATGGAGGCGCGCATGGAGCGATTGACAACTTCAATGGTGCGCAAACGCGCCGCAACGGTAGCTCTGGCCGGGCTCCTCGGCTTCGGCGCATCGGCGGCTAACGACGCGAATTACCAGCAATCCGTCGAAAAGTGGCGGCAGGCCTACCAAGCCAAGCTCACCTCGGACACCGGTTGGCTCACCGTCGCGGGCCTTTTCTGGTTGCACGAGGGAGAAAACACTTTTGGCTCCGATCCGAAGAACAACATTGCTCTGCCGCCCGGTGCCCCGGCATTCGCCGGAGCGTTCACATTTCATGGCGGCAAGACTTTGATGCGCCTGAATCCTGGAGTGGCCGCGACGATGAACGGAAAACCCGTGCAAACCACGGAGTTGCCCCCCGACTCTCGCGAAGATCGCGTTGTACTGGGCGACTTGACGTTGTACGTGCACGCCAGCGGAGACCGCTTTGCCATCCGCATGAAGGACAAAAATTCGCAACTGCGCAAGAATTTCACCGGCCTGAATTGGTTTCCCATTGATCCCGCGTATCATGTCACCGCGAAATATGTTGCCTACCAAACTCCAAGGGAGCTGGACTCGCAAAATGTGTTGGGCGACGCCATCAAGCTGAAGGTCATCGGCTACGTCACTTTTTCCCTGAAAGGACAGCCGGTTCGACTGGACGCGGAGGAAAATGACTCGGCGCCTGGGCTGTTCATCGTTTTTCGCGATCTGACCAGCGGCAAGCTGACTTATCCTGCTTCGCGTTTTCTCGATGCCGATGTTCCCAAGGACGGCGCGGTCGAACTGGATTTCAACGAAGCCTACAATCCGCCCTGCGCGTACAATCCCTTCACCACGTGCCCTCTTCCATTGCCCGGCAACCGCCTGCAAATCGAAATTCCCGCCGGCGAAAAGCTCTACAAGCATGGCCACTAAGACTTCGCCACACAGTCCGATAGTAAGTTCCAGAAGTTTCCGATTCGAGAGGTTTCAGCCAGCGGGCGTGCTAGGATTCCTTTAACAAGAAGCGTTCCTCGGCGTAGCGCCCCTTTAATAAAACGGCGCTCGATTATAGTCTTAAATCTTTTACTCAAGACGTAACGGAGGAAGGAGAACCAAACGGATGGCGCGCAAAATAGCTTATTGGGTCAGCACTGGCGTGGTCGCCGCGATGTCGCTTTTTGCCGCATACGCTTACCTGTCCGGCGGTCCGCAGGCAGTTCAGGGCTTCGCACACGTTGGATATCCGCAGCAACTGCGCATTCTTCTGAGGATCGCCAAACTCCTTGGCGCCATCACCCTCGTGGCTCCCGGCGTGGTCAAACTTAAAGAGTGGGCCTACGCCGGATTCACATTCGCGTGGATCGCGGCATGTGTTGCCCACTATCTTGCAAAAGATGGCTCCGTGGCATTCATGCCGCTGATATTGCTGTTGCTCCTCGCCGTCTCGTATGTCACGCGCCCGGCAAATCGTCAGTGGCCGGCGAAAGCAACGACTGTCTAGTTGTCCGCCCAGGAGCGGCTGAAGGATCTGAATGCTCACTCGCTTGGTTTTGTTGTTTGCCCTTCTGCTGCAGACGCTCAATGCGGACACCATCCGGCTGCATAACCAGAATCCTCACTACTTTCTGTTCCGCGGCAAGGCCGTCGCCCTGATTTCCAGCGGTGAACATTACGGCGCCGTCCTCAACGCCGATTTCGACTACCACCGCTACCTCTCGACTCTCGAAGCCGACGGTTTGAACTACACGCGCCTGTTCGGCGGCATCTACATCGAAGTCCCTGGCAAATCTTTCGGGATTTTGCGCAATGATCTCGCTCCCCTACCCCGCCGATATGTGGCTCCCTGGGCGCGCAGCGAAACCCCGGGCTATGCCGGTGGCGGAATGAAGTTCGATCTGGAGCGCTGGAACCCCGAATACTTTGCGCGCTATCGCGATTTCCTGTCGGAGGCCGCGAAGCGCGGCATCGTCGTTGAGATCACCCTTTTTTCTTCGCACTACGATGAAGCGCAGTGGAACATCAGCGCCCTGAATCCCGCGAACAACGTCAATTCCACCGATGCGGTCGACTGGCGCAAAATCCACACCCTCGAAAACGGCAACGCGCTCAAATTTCAAGAACACTACGTTCGCAAGCTCGTCCAGGAAGCCGACGATTTCGACAATGTCATCTTCGAGATTCAGAATGAGCCCTGGTCCGACCGCCCCGCCCCAGCCGGCATCATCAATCCCTATCTTTGGCCCCCCGGTCGCGACACATTCCCAAATTCCGTGGAGGTGGCCGACGCGCTTTCACTCGCGTGGCAAGCACGCGTCCTGGATTGGATCACCAGCGAAGAGGCTTCTCTTCCCAACAAGCATCTAGTCGCGCAAAATTACTGCAACTTTTACTCTTCGGTGCGGGGACTTTTCCCCGGCGTGAGCATCATCAATTTTCACTACGCGTATCCGCAGGCCGTGCTGTCCAACTACGGCCTTGGCAAAGCTCTCTCTTACGACGAAAGTGGATTCCTGGGCCACGACGACGCGCCCTACTTGCGCCAGGCGTGGAATTTCATGCTCTCCGGCGGCAGCGTTTTCGATCATCTCGATTATTCCTTCAACCCTGGCCACGAGGATGGTTCGGACACCGCGCCAAACGGACCCGGCGGCGGCAGTACTGCGCTTCGCCACCAACTTCGAATCTTGAGCGATTTCCTGCGCTCGTTTTCGCTGGTCGACCTGCGGCCCGATTCGCAAACGATCCAGCACGCAAGGGGGGTAATTCCTCACGGCCTTTCCGACACCAAAGGCCACTTTGCTTTTTACTTTGACGGCAAGGGTCCAACAGAGGTGAACTTCAAACTTCTCGCAGGCGATTATTCAGCAGAGTGGATCAATGTATTGACCGGCGAAACGACACAGCGAGAAAGATTTTCGCACCACGGCGGAGAAAAACACCTGGTAAGCCCGGCATTCGAGCAGGGCATCGCGCTGCGTCTGGTGCGGACGAACCGCTAGCAACCTAAACGCCGTTTGGTTTTTCCAGCTCGAACTCGCGATGCAACGCCAGCAATGCCGCCTTCACGTCTTTTCCCTCGATCACGAAGGAAATGTTGGACTCCGAAGAACCCTGCGCGATGGCAATAATGTTGATGCTCTCGCGGCCCATGGCATTGAAGGTGCGTCCGGCAATCCCGGGTATGCCGCGCATGTTTTCACCAACCACCGCAACAATTGCGATGTTGGGATCGATGGTGATGTGCTCCACGGTCTGATGCGCCAGATCGTTGGCGAACTCTTTCTTCATAGCGTCCACCGTGGTTTGCGCATCCGCCGCGGAAACGATAAAGCAGATATCGTTCTGCGAAGAGGACTGCGAAATCAGTAGCACGTTGGCGCGCTTTTCTGCGGTGGTCGAAAAGGTTCGGCCAACGACGTCGGGTACGCCCACGATTCCCGGGCCGCCAACGCTGATAAGCGCCACATCGCGAATGGCCGTCAGCGCTTTCACCCCGGCGCTCATGCCGCCCCGTCCCGCTGGCGTGATTTTGGTCCCCAGGCGTTCAGGCTGAAAGCTGTTGCGGATCCACACTGGTATAGCGGCTTGCACCACCGGTTTCAGCGTTTTCGGGTGAAGCACCTTCGCGCCGAAATACGCCAATTCCGCGGCTTCACGGTAGGAAATCACGGGGATGGTCTGCGCCTCGTTCACCAGGCGCGGGTCCGCCGTCAGCACGCCATCCACGTCCGTCCAGATGATCACTTCATCCGCGCCAATCGCCGCACCCAGAATGGTCGCCGAATAATCGGAGCCGCCGCGGCCCAAGGTCGTTAACTGGCCACCTGCCGTGGCGCCAATAAATCCCGTCACGATCGGCACGATGCCCTTTTCCAGCAAAGGTAATAAGCGCGCCTGAGATTTTTCGTGCGTTAAACCCATTTGCGGTTCTGCACCGCCGTGGAACGCATCGGTCACAATCAACTCGGTCGCTTCGATGGCTTCGCTTGGCAATCCCAGTTCACGCACCGACATCGAGACCAGTGGCGCCGATAGCCGCTCTCCCAAACTGGAAATCGCGTCCAACGTGCGCGGCGTCAACTCTCGCAGCAAAGCCGTTCCTTCGCACAAGCGCCGGCCTTCGGCGAGCACCGTGCCGATTTTTTTTCGCAGTTGGCAGCGTTCCGCGTCGCTCTGGGTGAGGTTCAGCAGCACGGCCTCATGTTGCGCGCGCAGCCCCTCAATCGCGTCGACCGATTCTTTAACGTTACCGGACTGCGCCTTGTTCGCGGCTTCGATCAGCCGATTGGTCACTCCACTCATCGCCGAAACCACAGCGACGCAAGCTTTTTCGCGCGCGCCCTTGGCAATAATCTGCGCCGTTCGCGCGATGCAAACCGCGTCTCCCACCGACGTGCCGCCAAACTTCATCACTTGCAATCGAGGTTTCATCACGCTCCGCTTGATCTCTTCACTGGCTCGCTAACACCTCTCGCCGCTATTCCTATTTTAAAGCTTTCGTCGCTCCACTCAGGAGCATTCCCTCCATCGATTTATCGAATTGGATACATCGATTTCTTGGCGCGCGAAGAGGCATTACTGCACAGTTATCTTTGCCGGGTCAAAACGCAGGAATCTTGCGGCGTTGTTGTACAAAATATCGCGCTTCTGTTTGGGACTGAGGAATTCGACGGAAGAGACCGCGCCGATCCCGAGCTCGATCGCGCCAGGCCAGATCATCTCGTCGGAGCCGAACATAATCCGCTTTGCGAAACCCGCCTCGACCAATCGATGTAGATATCTATAGAACTCCTCGCGCGGCAAATACCAGTCAATCATGCTGATATCCACATATAGCTTCGGATTCGCCGACATCAGCGCAATCATCCCTTCCGCATGCGGCCATCCTGCGTGCAGCACATACGCGCGCAATCTAGGATGGCGGGCAAGCGCGTCTGCCAGCACTAGCGGATCTCCATACTGATCGGCGTATTTCGAAGTCGCGAGAAAGTTCGTTGCGCCCAGCGGCTCCATCCCCATTTCAATCCCCAGCGGAATATCCAGTTCTTCGGCCATTGCCAGGTAGCGATCCCAATCCGGTTCACTTGGAGAAAATGCCTCATGCGGAGTTACCGCTTCGCCTAGCACCGCAAAGTCGCCGCGCGCGCGTTGTGCATCGATGCGGCTTCTGTCGAACTTCTGATCCGCAGTGAAGAAAAGACCCGGGATGATGCGTTTCGGCGCCGCGGATTGCCACACCCTGGCTTGCGCGGTCGGCAGCATAGCAACCGCGACGATGTTGTATTCCTTCAAGATCGCGAGTGTCTTTTGTTCCAACTCTTCATCCGTGTCCGCGGCGTTCAAATGGTTCGAGCAGGTTGGGTTTTGTGAGCCTTCAGTTTTATTTTTTGAATCCAGCGTGGGAAGCGCTTCGCTGGGTTGCCTAGGGCAAAATCCTGGTGCGGGCCTTCCGAAAGCGCCCGGCAGGGCTACTCTCAGTTGAACATCCAGAATGGGCGGAGAAGATTCCGATTGCTGCGCGGCAGCCGGAAGCGCAGCAAAAGCGAGCGAGACGATCAAACGTCTCAGCCTCATGATTGGGAACCTCGGTTGATGCCAGCGTAACACTTATCGCCATTGCTATTGCCCGCGCCATTCTCGGAGTATCCTGCCAGTACACTGCTTTGAACTGCGCACGAAACAGACTATTCTTAGCGGCGTTCGGAGGCCGACGAATCGTGCAGACACAAATTCTTGCCAGTACTCCTTTCGCGGTACTGACCGCCGTCGTGGCTCCCGCGATTCTGACGAATGCGTCGTCGGTTCTCGCTCTAGGCACCAGTAACCGACTGGCTCGAGTTGTGGATCGTACGCGCGTGGTGGCCAGCGAGATATCTTTATTTGCGGTCGGTTCTGCTGAGCGCGAAGCCTGGACGATGCAACTGCGGGCGTTACAGTCGCGAGCGCAGTTGTTGCTGAAATCCCTGCGCTGCTTTTATGCGGGTTTGGGATTGTTTGCGGCGTCCGCGCTGATTGCCGTTGGTGGATCAGTCGCCAGCTATTACGGTCAGAAACTCTTCTTTGAACTCGCGGCGGTGCTGGCTGTTGCGACAGGCACCTCCGCGGTACTCGGCTTGTGCATCGGTTGCACCTTGATGGTTCACGAAACTCGTCTCGCGGTGCAAAGCCTGGCGAAAGAAGCCGAGTTGCGCATGCACGAGCATCACTCGATGCCTCCGGGATGACGCGACCGCGGCCACAATAGGCCAGGCTTTCGGCAGTTCTGGCCTACAGGGTATTCCCATAACCCCTGAGGTATCTATTGTATACAGCGGTTTGCGCAACTACACCCTGGTCATTCCACGTAGGGAGAAAACTTTACATCGCACTGGCACGATACTAGCCCGTCCGCGGTCTAGAGTGTCGTCTAAATCCTTCTATCTAGCTAACCGATCTTTCGCAGTTGGGCACGTCTGCGTCGGTTAAGTGCTTTTGAATCAGTTTCGGTTATCGAAAGGTCTCCACCACAAACGGCCCTTACCGGGAGGTCTGCAGCTCGATTTCGCTACTCTCTTTTTGCGCCACAAGGCGGGGTGGCGGCTGGTTCGGCAGTTCCAGTCTCAGCTTTTCGATGAGCAGCTTGGTGTCTGGAGCAGGTTGTGTATAGCGGGGCAGAATCAACCACCGTTGATCGACCGTAGGAATCCACACATCGATCATTTTGATTTCCGCCAACTTCTCCAGCACTGCTGTAGGCGTCAACCCTGGGGCGTGCAGCAACAGGCGATGCTTCAGTGTCACTTGCAAGCAGTAAGCGAGAAAGGCGATCAGAATGTGAGCGTCGGCGCGATGCTCCAGTTGGTGGTAGATGGGACGTATGCCGAGTTCGCTCTTGAGAGATCGGAAGACCGATTCGATCTGTGTCAACTGCACGTAGCGGGTCCACAGCAGGCTGGGATCTCCGGCGGTAAGGTTGGAGCGCAACAGGTAGTGTCCGTCGCGCCATTCCGCCTCTTGCAGCTTTTGCTTATCCACACGAAACTGGAAGGACTCCCGCGTGACCGGCTGGCCCTCCTCGGGTACTTGCATCTGCACGAACTGAAAGGCGCGGCCCGCTTGCGATTTCGCGGCACCCAAGCGCATCAGCAGCTGGACCAGAGAGGGCAGGCTGCGCCGCATGGCACGGAGTTTTCTGAGCAAGCGAGCCAGACGCTTACGGCGCATGGCGGTCTCTTTGGCTCTTCTTCCTTCACTCTTGGCCAGCACATAGAGTTCGCCGTCCTGCTCAAACAGTTTCACGTCCACCGACTCTCGAACCTGCTGCCAGGGCAGATCCAGCCACTTCTTTTCATACTGTTGGATCTTGCCTTTCGGTGTTCCCACCAGATAAAAAATCTCGCGTGCCGGATCGCGCATCTCCTGCAAGATCTCTTCGGTCGGAATGCCGCGGTCCATCACCCACATGCGTCTTGCTTTCCCATAGGTCTTCTCGATCTGGTCCAAAAATCCGCGGAGTGTATTGCGATCACTGGTGTTGCCGTCCATCACTTCATAGGCCAACGGGAAGCCATCGGTGGTGATCACCAGCGCAATCACCACCTGCAAACAGTCCGTCCGTTTATCGCGACTGTGACCGTACTTGGCCTTGAGGTTCTCTTCCATGGCACCTTCAAAGTACGTACTGGTCAGGTCGTAGAGCAGCACTTCGAACTCCGCCTGAAACAGATCGGCCCACTTCTGGCGCAGCCACAGAAAGAGTTCCTGCTTGTGTTCCAGCACCCGGTCGAGGCAGCGATACAAGCGATCCTTTTCGGCCACGGCGAAATCGGTTCCGAGCAGCGCATCCATGGCGGTAGTCAGGTACCACTGGCGATGCACACGAAACTCACTTCCCGGATCCAGCAGCCGGTTCACTACCAGGAGTTGCAACACTTTTTCCCAGGGGACGTCTTCGCGCGATCCGGCAAGGCGAGCATCCCAAAATTCATGCAAGCCCAGTTGCTGCCACAACTCGCACGCCAACCAACAACTGCCGAACAGGCGAGGGCGCCGCAGTTCAAGGCCGCTCAATTTTACTTGCAGACTGTCGACCGCATCGGCGGGAATCTCGCGGTCGTCGGGAAACAAACTCAAGTTCGCATACTCTTGTTGCTGTTCATCAAACACCGAAAGCGACTTGCGCCAGGCCGCTTGTTGTTGATCGTTGATTTCGCCGAGGTAGAGAACGGTTCGTTGCACCGTCTTGCCAGAACTGAGGCGATGGTTTTCTACGATGCTGAAGTAGCGATGGTCTTTGCCGTCTTTCTTACGATTATTGCTGCGCAGAAACATGCTAACGACAGACTGCCAGAAGTGCGTAGTCGAAGGGAAGGCACTTGGTCTCCACTGTACCGTTTTCTGGGAGAGCGCCGATGAAAACACACGCCTTAACAATAAAAATAAGGCCAAAAAAGCCGAAAAATGCCCGCAGCTGCGAAAGTGCGGCTATTGGCCCACGACGCCCCCGGCTGCCAAGATGAGAAGGGACGGCTTCAGTTTAGGTCAGAGCCGCGGTCGCCAAGCGGGGAGGCAAGGCCTGCAAGACCTTAACGGCAGTTCAAATGCGCCCCGCGGCTCCAAATTTTGTGGCCTCTGAAGTCGAGTCTCAGAAAAAAAGGCAGGGTATCGTCCGGTCTTCGCCTCAAAGAAGACTGCAACGCTCGTGATC
Organism: Candidatus Acidiferrales bacterium; assembly: GCA_963748365.1. Classification (GTDB taxonomy): domain Bacteria; phylum Acidobacteriota; class Terriglobia; order Acidiferrales; family UBA7541; genus Acidiferrum. Next base: position 198,037 of record CAVVJG010000006.1, on the reverse strand, counting down.
CTCGACTACTCACTCCGCAAGCTACATCGCGGATCCAGGAGTGCGACAGCCTGATCGGTCACATGTTTCTTAAACTCGTCGACCCAGAACTGTTTCATGAAGGTGTCGCCATTGAGGAAACCGTCCAATGCGGCCATTCACAGTCTGATTTGAGCCGCCCCACGCTGAACTGGTTCCAGGCCCCCCTGAACTGCTATTCTTTTTGATTCACACAGGAGCAATACAGTGCGTTTAACCGTGATCGGATGTGGTTATGTTGGACTCGTCACCGGAGCCTGCCTAGCGGCCGCCGGCCATGGAAGTCCATTGCACGGACATCGATGCCAGGCGCATCGATCAATTGAAAGCTGGGAAAGTCCCCATTTACGAGGAACACCTCGACGAAGTCCTGAAGCGCGTCGTAGCCGAGAAAAAGATCTTCTACACCTCCGATGCCGGCGAAGCCATCCGCGCGGGTGAAGTCATCTTCATTTGCGTTGGTACTCCTCCGAAAGACAGCGGCGAAGCGGATCTTTCCGCCATCGATCATGTGGCGCGCCAGATCGCTCAGGAAGCCACCTCCCCCAAGCTGGTCGTTGAAAAAAGCACCGTGCCGGCGCTCACCGGCATGCAGGTGCAGAAGGCTCTGGCAGCCTACTCGCGTGGGAGCAAACTGAAATTCCAGGTCGCTTCCAATCCCGAATTCTTGCGCGAGGGCACCGCTGTCGGCGACTTCTTTCATCCGGACCGCATCGTTGTCGGTGTGGAGGACGAAGCCGCTGCCGCGAAACTACGCGAAGTCTACGCCCCCATACTTGCACGAAAATTCCATTGCCCCATTCACCTGGGAAACTGTCCCACCGATAATCCTCGCGAATTGCTCATCACCACCATCAACAGCGCTGAACTCATTAAGCATGCTTCCAATTCTTTCCTCGCCCTCAAAATCAGTTATGCCAACGTGATTGCCGATCTTTGCGAACGCATTGGCGCCGACGTCGAGGAAGTAACTCACGCCATGGGCCTCGATCCTCGTATCGGCACACAATTCCTAAAAGCGGGATTGGGTTTCGGCGGTTTCTGTTTCCCCAAAGACATCCAGGCTTTCATCCACCTTTCTTCTTCCGTCGGCGTGGATTTTGAAATGCTGAAAGCCGCCGAGCGCGTAAACAAACAGCGCATCGATCGCTATTTTGAAAAAATTCACAAAGCCTTGTGGGTCATCAAGGGCAAGCGAGTTGCTGTCCTCGGTCTCGCCTTCAAGGCCAATACCGACGATATCCGCTTTGCACCTGCGCTCGAAGTCGTTCGCCGCTTACTTGAGGAAGGCGCTGAAGTTCATGCCACCGACCCCCAGGCCATCTCGCGCATCGAACACATCTTTCCCAACGTCCACTACCATGAAGATCCCTACGAAGCCCTGAAAGATGTAGATGCCGCTCTGGTCTGCACCGAATGGAAGATCTACCGGGAACTCGATTGGGATCGTGCAGGCAAACTGATGGCCCGTCGCTTGGTGCTCGACGGCAGGAACCTGTATTCCTCGGAGCGCATGCAGGAACTGGGTTTCGACTATCACTCGTTCGGTCGGAAGGAATGTCGCGGGTGGTAGATCGTCCGCCGCCCTCACCGCAGCACACAAGCCCAGACTCTGTGTCTGCTTTAATTCGACTCAACTGTCTCCTGCGCTAACTGTTTCCGGAAATATTCCAGTGTATAACCCAATCCCGGGACAAAACACAAGTTGGAATCCCCTGCATACTTCAGGAAGATGCTTTCTACTGGAGGGGTTCACCGCTTTGCCGTGAGCGGCGGAAAGCGACTATTTCGTATGAGTTAGCTCTGTTCACCAACATCAAAACTTGGCTCTCCGCTTGGCCCCCAATATGCTCAAGCATTGCTTGCGGGCTATTTGGTCGGACGCCTCAATCCCCACGGCTCTCGTGCCAAGAGAGACCAAAAATTCAATATGTCCAGTCTGGTAGCCCGCGCCAATTTCATTCTGCTGGGGGCCTGTTCGCATGAGAAAAGTCAGGTGCAAAGATGTGGCAGAAAAACTGTCCGGTTTGTAAGCAACCATTAGAAAAAAAGGTTCCCACTGAGACGGTCTCCTGTCCCTGCGGTAAGTATGTCTGGAAGGGTTAGCGCTGTTCCCCAGTAGACTGCAAAGCTCATTTCGTTGCGGGCGGACGGGCATTCAAGTCTGATGCGTGAGATTAACAGGCACTGGAATGGTGCTTAAAAAGACCAACTTCTCGCTCACCGGCCTCTCAAATTCGATCGGGAGGCACTTTCGCGTAAGGGATCAGTCAAGTAAGAATTAAAAATTTCAACCTGTTGTCCAATTGGACAGCTACCCTTGCCAGTTCAACTTGCCAGTTTACCTGTCTATCGCCTATCCTGAATTCGTATGACGAGGAAGAGTCTGGAAGCCTCCGTAATCGACCTGACCCAAGCCCTCGGGCTGCTGGTGCGGCGCATCCGTGCGGCGGCCGCTTCTCATGAGCTATCCCTCACTGAGGCCGCGGTCATGGCCCGCATCGACCGGGACGGCCCGGCAACCACTGCTGAATTGGCACGCGCCGAACGAATGAAACCTCAATCCATGGGAACCACCATTGCCGCACTCACAAAACTGGGCATGGTGGAACGCAAGCCGCATCCCACCGACGGGCGCCAAGTGAATATTGCGCTCACCCCGAAAGGTCTCGCCATCCGAAACACTTCCAAGGACGCAAAACGTACCTGGCTGGCGCAGGCCATCTTCCAACTGAACGAGGACGAGCGCGAAACACTATTCAAAGCTGGCGAAATCCTTAAGCGCTTGGCGGAAAAGTGACCACGACCGGGGGATAACCGCAAGCCGTGAACAAGGGCCAACTCACTTTGGAAACTCAACAAGATTCCCTCGCGGGCGGTTCCATGTCCCATGCGTGGCGCGCACTCCGCCACCGCAACTTTAAGCTCTTTTTCTTTGGCCAGAGCATTTCAATGATCGGTACCTGGATGACGCGGTTGGCCACCAGTTGGCTGGTTTACCGGCTAACCCATTCAGCTTTGCTGCTTGGCATGGTCAGTTTCGCGGGACAGATCGTCGCCTTCGCGGCGGGACCGTTTGCCGGAGTGTGGGTGGAGTGCCTGAATCGCCGCAAATTGCTGGTGTGGACCCAGGCCGCCGCAGCTGCCCAGTCGCTCGCCTTGGCTGTCCTTACCTTGGCCCACGTGATCACGCTTTGGGAAATCATCGTTCTCGCTGCGTTTCAGGGATTGATCAACGCCTTCGACATGCCCGCTCGGCAATCCTTCCTGGTGCAGATGGTCGAGGATCGCAGGGACTTGAGCAATGCGATCGCCATCAATTCCTCCATGGCCAATGGTGCGCGGCTTATTGGTCCTGCCATCGGCGGTATGGTGATCGCTGCCTTCGGCGAGGGCTGGTGCTTTCTGATCGATGGCATAAGCTACTTTGCGGTCATCGCCTCTCTGCTTCTGATGCGTATCCAATACACGGAAATGCGTAGCAAGGCCCGCAGCATGTTTGGACAGATTCGTGAGAGCTGGGACTACGTACGCAAGTTTCGTCCCATCCGCGCAATCCTCGTGCTCTTTGCGCTGACCAGCCTGATGGGCTTTCCCTACGGTGTATTGCTGCCGGTCTTCGCAGGACAGGTGCTGCATGGTGGTGCGCATACCCTCGGATGGCTCACTGGCGCTTCTGGAGTGGGAGCACTGGCTTCGGCAATTTCGCTGGCGGTACGCAAATCGGTCGTCGGGTTGACGCATATGCTTCAGCTGGCTACCGCTGTGTTAGGCGTGGCGCTGATTCTCTTTGGCATGTCGCACACCTTGTGGCTATCCCTGCTCTTGATGGTTTTTGCCGGATTCGGCTTCGTCCAGAACGCTTCCGTGAGCAACACGATCATTCAATCCCTGGTGTCCGAAGACAAACGCGCCCGAGTGATGAGTTACTACACCATGGCGTTCTTCGGCGCGGCGCCACTCGGCAGTTTGCTGGCAGGGACACTCGCGCAACTGATCGGAGCGCCCTACACCGTAATCCTAACGGGCACATTCTGTTTGGCCTGTTCCATCTGGTTCGGCCTTGAGTTGCCGAAAGTCCGCGCGGTCATGCGGCCGATCTATCAGGAAATGGGAATTCTTCCCCGCAGTGGTATTCCGCTTACGCCGCCAGCTCAGGAAACGGCTAAGTAATCGTTTGGGTAAATCGAATGGCTGCAAATTCGAACGCCTTTTCCAAAAAGCGCCAATTCTCCGGATTGGATCGATGCTGGTAACCGGCCACCAGGCGTGCGACCGTGATGGCAATGTAGAGGACGCCGCCCGTTGCTTCAAGTCCTTAGTTCTATGAAGTGAATGCCATCGATCATCAGCACCACCAGATTCAGATCCTCCAGTCGTCGCTCGCACAGTACCCGCAACTGATTGCTACTAGCCTCTACGAATTGCCGGCTAACACTGCTCTTCGCGATTCCGTAGCCTTCCACAACACTCTCTACTGCTCGCCGATAGTTCCGTGTGGACAGTCCGGCCATCATGCGCTCCTGCACCGCTCGTTGCCGTTTTCCGTCTTGTTGTAACTGACCGTAGCTTCTAGTTCCACTTCTTGACCTTCGCGGCTTCGTACTCTCGATCGTTCCAGTGGAATTTTCTGTCCTGCAAAAACTACATAACCCGGCTGCTTCCCCCAGCGCACACAGCCGGCGCTGGGATTCGGCCGAATCCACGGCGACCACCCACTTCAGCCAGTGCCGCCAAGGCAGTGGTTTTTGCCCATGATGATGCATGCGCCGCACAAAAAACCTGCTCACTGCGCCTTGCGCCAGACACGTGGCGTCCACCGCGACGCGAGCCCGCTTTCGCTTTTGGCGCAGCGATCCCCCGTTTCGCCAACGGCGCGGTCGATGGTCTGATCGTCGAGACGCTACAAGAAACGATACAGTGTCGTGAAGTCCGGCACGCTCGCAAGCCCCAACAGCTGGCGCAATTCGCGATGTTCGCTCAAACGGGCCTCGGCTTCGCGAAAGATCCAGTCTTCGATCAGCAATTCGTGTTGTCGCAACTCGCGCGGCGCGGTCCGTGGAACGACTGCGCGAATCTGCCTGCGGTCATCGAAGCAGCTTCCAAGCAAATCCGCATCGGACTGGTGCTGGCCGACGCGGAGTTTGATAGCGAGCGCAATCATACTTACATCCGCCAACGCCTTGGAGCACAGAGCCTGATTCCCGCCAAACGCGGAAAGAAAACTTGGCGCGTGCATGGAGTGCGCGCCGAGATGCGAAATGCTTTCCCACGACGGCTTTACCGTCGCCGCGCCCTGATCGAGAGCCTGTTCTCTTCGGTCAAACGAAAACTCTCGGCTTGGACCCCGGGTCAATCGCTGCGCACGCAGATGCGTCAAGCCCTGTTGCTCGGACTCAGCTTCAACTTGTATCGCTTGAAACATCGCCACTCGTCAACAGAGCCATTATTGATCTAGGCGTTGAGACATCCGAAGATGTTTTTCCTTCGCTGGGAGAATGGGGTGTAAGGAATTCGTTTCCCGTCTTGTCACAAAGACGCTGGCCAAAACAGCATATTTGGACAGATATGTCTTGCTGGGGCCTCCTACGTGGGGGATAATTTGCGGAATGGCTTTTGTGAGGCCATTGCCGGCCAATGATTTGCCCTTCTTGCAAAGGCGAAAATGCTCCCCTTGCGTCTCGTTGCGCGCATTGTCAGGCCGCACTGCCTAAAACTCCTGCCGGGGCCTCTCCTGATTCCCAAGCAGCTTCCTCGGGAAATAGGACTCCCAAGCAGCCAAATCCTGAAAGTCGGCCTGTTCCGCGCTCTGACCAGGGCGATTTGACTATTGAGAATGCCCCAAACGTTGGTCGTGCCCGGGAACCGGAAGGGGCTGGCGTTTCGATTTTAAGCAAGACTCCTTCTGGCGCGATTCCTCCGCCTCATTCGCCCTTCGACAACCTCGATCCCAACACTCTCATGGGAAATGAAGGCGTCTCTCCTGGTACTCCTGGCTCTCGACCGCCATCTTTTTCTCGCGCCGCCAATCGCTCCACCTTTGGTGGCGGCCCTCAGCCTGGCGAGGATTTTGGCACCAGATTCCGCATCGAGAAACTTCTCGGCGCTGGTGGCATGGGCAAAGTCTACAGGGCGTTCGACAAGGAACTTTCTCGCACTGTCGCGCTCAAGACGCTTCAACCTGAACTTGTCAGCGATCCAACTGTCATTCAGCGCTTCAAACAAGAATTGCTTCTCGCCAGCAGGATTTCGCACAAGAATATTTTGCGCATTCACGACCTCAATGATTTCGAGGGCACCAAGTACATCACCATGGCCTTCATTGAGGGTAGGGATCTCAGTCAGATCCTCAAGGAAGATGGCCCGCTCTCGCTCGATCGCTCTCTAAAAGTCATTCGCCAGCTTTGTGAAGCTCTCGACGCCGCCCACGCCGAAGGCGTCGTTCATCGAGATTTTAAGCCTCACAACGTTCTCGTTGGCAAAGATGATCAGGTGTACGTCTCCGACTTCGGCCTTGCCACCTCTCTTGAATCCGCGCAGATGGGTATGACTCGTTCTGGTGCCGTGGTCGGCACGCCTCGATACATGTCTCCTGAACAAGTCGAGGGCAAACGCGTCGACAGTCGCACGGACATCTACTCGCTCGGCATCGTTTTTTATGAAATGGTGACTGGCCAGGTTCCGTTCAGTGGTGAATCCACTTGGCAGCTTATGTATCAGCGCGTTCAGCAAACTCCCACCGATGTTAAGCAGGTCAAGCCCGATCTTCCCGATTACGTCGCACGCGTGATCATGCATTGCCTGGAAAAAGATCCGGCCAATCGCTATCAGTCCGCGAAAGAAATTGTTGCTGATCTGGATGCCAGCCGCAGTCCTTCGCTCTCCACCACGTACTTACCTTCGCGCACCGTGCAGATCAACATACCGGTTGTGCAGAACCGCTGGTGGTACGCGGTTGCCGGCGGTGGCATCGCGCTTGTTACCCTTTTCTTCGCCATTCCGAAGACAAGGCATTTGGTCTTTCCACCTCCGAAGTCTGTCGTCTCTACTTCAACCGTTGCTGCCGTTAATGGCCTTCCTTCCATTGCGAAAGGGAAGTATGTTGCCGTTTTACCCTTCCGCGTCATTGGCGATCAGTCTGCCCTGGGCTATGTGGCCGACGGCGTTGTCGAGGCTATTTCCGCGAAATTGTTTCAACTTAAGGACGTTCACTTGACCGCTCCGGCTGCCGCCGCCAAAACCGATCCGAAGAGCCCGTTGCCTCAAGTCGCCAAAGAACTGGGCGTAAATCTGGTAGTTCATGGCACAGTGCAAGGAGCCGGAGACAATCTTCGCATCACCGTCACTCTGGACAACATGGCGGAAAATCGCCTTGTCTGGAGCCAGGAATTCGCCGGCTTGACAGGAGACTTGCTCACTCTCGAAGATCAGATTTACGGGCGCATCGTCGAAGCACTCGAGACGAAACCCTCCAGTGCTGAACTTGCTGCCGCATCCGCACACCCCACTGAAAATATCGAGGCTTACAACGATTACCTGCGCGGTCGCAAATCGATCGCCGGTAATGTTGATGACGCCACCGTTCAGACCGCCATGAATTTCTATAACGCAGCTTTGCAGAAAGATCCCGGATTTGCCCTGGCCTACGCGGGCTTGGCGGATGCCAACCTTGAGATGTACTTCCAGAAAAAGGACAAGTTTTGGTCAGACAAAGCCATCGAAGCGGCAAAGAAAGCGGAAAGCCTCAATTCCAAGCTTCCTGAAGTTCACTCCACTTTGGGTAGTGTTTACGGCGCCACTGGGCAGACTGTTCAGGCCATAGCTGAAAACAAACGTGCTCTGGAATTGGCTCCCAATTCCGACGAAGCCTACCGTCGCCTCGGCAATGCCTACATCGCGAATAACCAGAAGGAAGAAGCGCTTCGTGCGCTTGAAAAGGCCGTCGATCTCAATCCCTACTACTGGAACAATCTCACTGCCCTCGGCAACGCTTATCACAAGTTTGGCGAAGACGATAAAGCCGCCAAGCTTTATTCCCAGACTATTCAACTGGAGCCCGACAATCCTGCCGGTTACAGCAACCTGGCCATGGTCTACTTCAGCCAGGGCAAGTATGAAGACAGCATCGCCTCTTTCCAAAGGGCGTTACAACTTAAACCCGCCGGCTACCATCTACTCTAACCTCGGCACTGCCTATTTCTATCTGAAGCGCTATTCCGAAGCGCTTCCTATGTTTGAAAAAGCAGTCGAGATGAATCCAACGAGTGAAAACCTGGGAAACCTTGCCGACGGCTATCGCCTCGCGGGAAACCAGGAAAAGGCGAAACAAACTTACGACCGGGCCATTTCTCAGGGGTTTAAGGAACTTCAGGTCAATCCACGCAACGCTGACCTCGTCGGTACTCTCGCTTTCTATTTCGCCAGGAAGGGAGACATGGAGCAGGCTCGCGAATTCATCAAGAAAGCTCGCACCTTGAACCGTTCTTCTGTCAACCTTATCTACATCGCCGCGGTGATCGATACGATCGACAACAAGCCTTCCGATGCCGTCAAAGAACTCAAGGTCGCGGTTGCCAAAGGCTATTCACCTAGTGATGTCGCCTCAGATCCTGAGTTTGCCTCGTTACTTTCAAGCGCCAGACTTCCAGGCCGTCATCGCAAACGTTCCTCTCAAGTCACGCTAGACCGCCTGTTCCTCAAGAAATTTAGTACTGACCGCGACCTAGCGTAGTAGCTTCTTCTTTCTGATTGCCCTCAAGTCCTTGTGCCAAGCTCAACTTTCCAATCTCTCACCAGACGACCGTCCGCTTTTTTTCTCACGTTGATCCGCTGGCTCAGAAATAGGCAGAGGTAATTTTGCTGTTCAATCCGCAGGCATGAAAAAGGGCGGAAGACGTTAAGTCAGTCGCTGTCCTCCGAGGATGTTTCGCATTCTTTTCAGATTGTATGCGGCTACCGCCAGGCTGATTTCCGTTTGTGCCCCGCGGAGACCACGCAACAGGAAGCGCGGATGCCCGAATATACGATATTTTAGATTCGCAAACTGATGCTCCACCGTGGATCGTCGCAGCCGCATCGCCTCTGGCGTGGCCCGCTGTTGCATGCGCTGGAGCGCCTCCTCGTGCAGGTGCCGTGACACCAAGCGCTGGGAACTGGTGGTGCATCGCGATTTTAGCGCACAGCTTCCGCACACTTCCGGTTGACCCATGTAATACACCGAACGATCTTTTCGCACGAGCTGTTTGCGAGCCAGTGTCTGACCCGCCGGACACAGGAACGTGTCGCTCTCGGCTCGATAGGTAAATTTCGTGCGGTCGAACAATGTGCCATCGCCTTGATTGTTCACAGCACGGTTGGCAGGCACATGTGGCAAGCTGCCCTTGGCCTCATAGGCTTCGGCCTGTTCTCCGTTCGAGTGCCAGCCTGCGCCTTCCCACATTGGTCTTCGCCTATCGGCTTTCGCCGCTCTACTGTTTGATCGCCAATATTTCGGCTCCGACTCCCCGGAACGGATCATGCAAAACTAAAAAAATGCGCGGGCAGCTTCTCATCTATTTCCGGTTTTCTAACGACTGGACCCCCGCTACTTTCGAATTTCAGCAACTTGTCAGTCTCGTCGGAGACGCGATTGCTTACGCCGGCCGTTTGCTCAGGTACAAGCCCAGAAGTGCCGCGCCTGCGATTACCAAAAAGATGCTCTTCGGTTCCGGCACGGGTGTTGCCGATGCCCTGTGCAGTGAAGGAATCGCCGATGTGCTGAGCATCAATCACGTCTACGAGAATCGCCAAAGTCGAACTGTGGATGGCTCCGCGAACTCGCCGCCATACGTGGACATACGTCCGCAAACTCGTCGCAGTCGCAGTCCGGTTGCATGGCAGAATCCCCGGGTGGATGTCATCGGTTCCGAAGAAGCTTAGAACCGTTTGTCCCAAATCGTTTGTCGACTGTCGCCAAGTGGCAAAGTACGGATCACGCTCGTTGTCCGCAGTGAACACGTAATGGACCGCCCACACCCGTAGATCGTATTGAAATGCCTGTCCAAGCCACTGGGAGTTGTTGATGAAGTCGACTGAAAATGCATTTATCCGCATCACTACCGCCTAATGAATTGGATCCGCAACTCCCTGGTCTGCAGGAATCCTAGCGACGTATATCCGACTGTCGTATTTAAGCACGAAGTTCGGGTCATCGGTCGAGTTCAATACAATAGAATGACCTCCGCCGATAGTCTGGAATCTGGGATCTCCTGCACCATCAGCCAATGCGATATTCGCGGTCAGAATCAGGAACCCGACTACTGTTGCCAAACGCACAATCTTCATATGGTTCTCCCCACTCTCGGCAATGGACTGAGATTGTGGAAACATGCAATTCAGAGGCCACTTATGGTCCTATAACCTCGCTCTAATCTCTCTCTTTACCTATACTTAGAAGCCCAATAAACACACCGTGTATTCTGGTGTGCAGTTGTTTTCCTTCCTCGGCCCGCTTGCGTCAAAAGTTTGCACAATCTCACTTAATTTCCCTTTGTTCCTAAGTCCTAGTATTCCTGAGTCTTATCTAGGGAATCGGATGCACTTTGATACCGTAGGGAAGCGGAGTACTTGGTAGTGGGTCAGTCCAAACTGACCCACTACCGAATGCCCTCCGGGCCACGCTTGTAGTCCCGGCCATAGAAATTTCCATACTCTCCAGAGCGGGCACTTCCAGCTACTTCCCATTTGCCTGGTACCACTCAATCGTCCGTCGGATGCCTTCTTCAAATCCCACTTGCGGCGTCCAGCCAAGCTCTCTCCGGATCTTCGTGCTATTCAGGGCATAACGTCGGTCATGCCCGGGGCGGTCTTTCACAAACTCAATCAGTGATTCCGGCTTGCCAAGTTGCTGGAGAATGATTTTCACCGTGGTGAGATTTGCTTGTGGGGCGCCCGATGAAACGTTGTACACACAACCGGCCTTCGCTCGAGTCAACGCTTCCGCAATTGCCCGGCAATGGTCTTCCACAAACAGCCACTCTCGCTCTTGCAGCCCGTCGCCATAAAGTGGAAACGCCTTTCCACGGTTCGCATTGGAAATCATGAGTGGGATCAGTTTCTCGGGGAATTGGTAGGGACCGTAATTATTGCTGCAACGAAGAATGATCGCAGAAATACCGTAAGTATTCGCATAGGCGGTAACCAGATGTTCCGCCGCGGCCTTGGTTGCCGCATACGGACTGCCCGGATGCAGCGTGGATTCCTCTGTGAAACTAATCCCATCCGGCGCGCTGCCATAAACTTCATCTGTGCTGATGTGGATGAAGCGAGGCGAACCAAACCTCCGCGCAGCTTCCAACAGGCAATGCGTGCCGGCAACGTTCGTGTGCAGGAACGGTGCTGCATCTTCGATGCTGCGGTCCACATGTGTTTCTGCAGCGAAATGAACTACCGCCTCGAAACCTGCGCTGAAGAGAGATTGCACTGCTTGGGCGTCTGCGATGTCTCCTCGCACAAATCGATAACGGGGATCGTTGGCCACCTCGGCGAGGTTTTCCTGATTCCCGGCATAGGTAAGCTTGTCAAAATTCGTAATTTCCACATCTGTGCCTGAGCTCAGAAGGTGCCGCACAAAATTCGAGCCAATAAATCCGGCACCCCCGGTCACCAGAACTTTCATTGACTCTCTCTTTCCACAGATAGACGCCACCTGGTGTTAGCTCATGTTTACTGGCGATTTGTTCACCGACACCATTTGCCTTTCTTCCAGACCAGGAAATACTTTATCAAAAAACCCCGATCGACTATGTGCGAAGCTGATGTAGCCTCCAGTCAAATCGAATCACGAGGTTGGCGGGCATCGCAACTTTAGGAAAAACCGCGCCTTTTCGTCATAATGTTCGCTGGCTGCCTTTGCCGGAAGGTCCCTGAAGGAAACTCAGATTATCTCGCTGCGGATCCGTCACTTCCACGCCCGGAAGGAGGAAGAATAACTTGACCGATTTTGCAGCGCGCATCGAAAAATCAATCGAAGCTTCAATCATTACGGAACAGGCACTTCTCCGCGATCATCACGCCGTTTCCGCAATCGCGGGCGTATGCGAACTCCTCGTCGCTGCGTTCAGAGCGGGCAATAAAGTCCTTCTCTTTGGCAACGGTGGAAGTGCGGCGGACGCGCAACATATTGCCGCTGAGCTCGTCGGCCGTTTCGCCTTCGATCGTCCCGCGTTGTCCGCGCTGGCGCTAACCGTTGACACTTCTTGTCTCACCGCCATCGGAAACGATCATGGATTCGATCAGATCTTCGCGCGTCAGATCGAAGCTTTAGCTCGCCCCGGTGATGTCGCCATCGGCATTTCCACCAGCGGTAATTCTCCTAATGTGATTTCGGGTTTACTCGCCGCGAAAAAGCTCGGTCTGAAGACTGTGGCGCTCACCGGTGAATCCGGCGGAAAACTCCGGTCGATCGTCGATCACTGCATCTTCGCACCTTCGCAAAAGACACCGCGTATTCAGGAGTGCCACAGCCTGATCGGTCACATCCTCTCTGAAATCGTGGAGCAGGAACTCTTCCCTGAAAAAGGAAGCACTTCCGCCACATAGCTCTTGTTCTGAATATTCAGAGAGAGTGTGCGCAGCTAGGCCGGACTGCCACCCGCAATCACTTCCCGGACCGTCTCGATGTCCACCAGTCCCCGGCATCCATAAAGCGCCGGCAGCACTTTAGCCGCCGGAAAATTCCGTCGCATTTCCGCCACTCGCTCCGTGCCTGATCGATAAGCAGGCAAGTACATTCGCCCGAGCAGGGGATGTCTTCCCCACGCGCCCGAAAGTTTATCCGCTCGTTCCTCAGTCACCAGAAAATCGCGACGCAAGATACGCGCAACTTCTTCCTTCGGGGCCCTTTCGTTCCAGGTCAGATACGAAGACTGATTCTTGGCATCATCCTGCAACAGCGCCAGGGTCACTCCGATTTGCAGATCCTCATCCGGCAGTTGGTCCACTTCCGTCACGCCGTGTGCAATCAGAATGGCGTTGTTGGCGATGCCCTCGAACAAAGTTGCTGCGCGGGTATTCATGGTCAGCACTGTCGCTTCAAACCCTGCCAAACCACGTACATACAGATTCTGCAGGTAGGCAAATGTAGTTACGTGGCCCGGCACAACTTCATGGCTCACCAGTTGCTCGAATTCCGGCACCGACATCTTCAGTGAAGCATTGATCTCGTATGTCGCTTCATATTTCGGGCTCCCATCATCATTTCTGGAGCGTCCGATGTAATTCATTGACCCAGAGAACCACGCATCCTTAATCGGCAGAAAAGTGATGTTGGCTCGCGGCACTTCCGCGAATTCCTTCGGCAAATGCGAAACCAAATTCTTTTCACACAGCTTGTCGTAATGCGCTATAACTGCGCTTCCCAGTGCACGCACCGATGCCATGGGAACCAGCCGGTCTGCTCTCCATGCATCTACAGCCTTTTGAATACCCGCTTCTCCTTCGGCAGCGTAACCCGCGCGTCTCAACAACTCCGCAACTCTCTCTCGTTTCGCCTCGGGCTTCGATTTCTCCGGCGCGCGCCCCGTAGAAGCCTCCACGCAACGCTTATAGCTGACCGGCTCACCCTTCCCTACAACCTCCATCGCAAGGTCCCACATGACTTCAACGCAAGTAGCCAGGCCCGTCAGGTAGGAACCTCGCGTCCCGCCAATCTTTTCTCCTTCCAGCCGGATATTTTTGGTCGCTCCCACAATGTCGATCTGTTTCACATACTCTTCTACGATTGTCTTTTCCAATTCCTTCGAGGTGACTCCTCCAGCCTTACGGATTCGAGTTGCGGCAGAACAAGTGTAGGCCGCCGGCAATTCCTCATCGGAAAACCAGGAATCCGCAATAAATCGCCCAGTTCCTGAAGCACACAGCACATCACCGCCCCACAGCGTGTCAACTCCTATCACCGCATCGGCTACGAATTTCCCTACTCGGTCCATGGAATCTCCTTTTCACTTCTTAATGAGCCGAACCACACATATCCGCAAAGTCCCAGGAAGAATATCGTCGACACCATTTGTGATACCGCCTCATTCCCATAGAAAGGTGTTCTGATCAATTCCTCCCGATAACTGGGGAGCAGCCGAAGCGCCGCTCCGAACACTCCACCGAGCGCGCCGCCTGCCATCAACCCCGACGCGATAATTACGCCGCGTGCGCGAACCCGTTGTCCACGCTCCCCGTTCAGTTTTTCCGCCCGACCATTAATCCAGTAGGACAAGAATCCGCCCACCAATGCAGGCGTATTTAATTCCAGCGGTAGATACATCCCTAGTGCAAAAATAAGCGATGGCTGTCCCAGCATCTCCATAATCAGCGCGATCATCCCGCCAATCCCAAACAGCAGGTACGCAACGGGCTGGTGACTCATGAATCCTTCCACCAACGCCTTCATGATCGATGCCTGCGGCGATGCCAGAACCGGTCTCAGGTCCCCGATCGCCGCCTCTCCAAACTGAAACGTTCGCGCCAGCATCACAATCGTCAATCCCGCCGCTATCGCCGCTGCGATCACTCCAAAAAACTTCACTTTTTCCTGTGACGCTGGCGTGGATCCGAGCCAGTAACCTGCCTTCAGATCCGTAATCGTTTGCCCGGAAACCGACAGCGCCGTGCAGACCATTCCCGCTATCGCCATCACAAAAAACATTCCCGTTGTGCCCGAAACCCCAAATCGCAACAGTACTGCCGAAGACAGGATGATCGTCAGCATCGTCATTCCCGAAACTGGATTGCGTGCCGTCGTTGCGATCGCATTTGCCGCCACCGATGTGAAGAAGAAGGAGAACACCAGGGTCAGCGTTAGTCCCGTTCCTACCACCATCCACGAAGCGTCGAGTTGCCCAAGCAACATCGCCACGCCAATCGCTCCTAACACCACTCCCAGCAGAATCGACACGATTGACATATCACGATCGGTCCGCTCTGTTGCTGGCGCCTCGCCCTTGCGAAACACGCGTAGCGCAATTCCGAAAGAACCAGCCACAATCCGCAGAGACCTCGCGATCCCAAAAATTCCGGCGGTGGCGATTGCTCCTACGCCGACAAACCTTACGTAATTCCGGTAAATTTGCACCGCCGTCATTTTTGCGATCGGAATGGCTGCCGGATACACGGCCGAATCCAGGTGGCTTCCCACGAACCAGATCAACGGCACCAGCACAAAATTCGAGAGCACGCCGCCCGCGCACAAAATCATTGAACTGCGCAATCCCATCACATACCCAAGCCCGAGAATGAATCCGATCGCGTCAAAACCGAGCACCATCCGCGCGCGTTCAGACACCATTCGTACCACCGGCACAAACTGGAAATCGAGCGACTCTTTCCACACCTGAAATGTTGTCACCAGGAAATCATAGACTGCCGCCACCGCCGTCGCCTGCAACAGCAGTTTTGCCTGTGATCCTCCTTTTTCTCCGGTCACCAATACTTCTGTGATCGCTGTCGCTTCAGGGTAGGGAAGCTCTCCATGCTTCTCGCGCACGAAATAGCGCCGCAGCGGGATCAGAAATAAAACGCCAAGGCATCCGCCCGCCAGGCAGATGAAAATCGTTTGCACGGGGTGTGGAGAAAGCTTCAGGATGTACAGCGCGGGCACGGTGAACACCGCTCCCGCCACCACTGATCCAGCCACTCCCCCGATTGCCGTGACAATCACATTTTCCAGCAGACTGGAGCGCCGCTTGTACAGTCGCGCCAAACCAATCGCCAGAATCGAAATCGGTATCGCCGATTCCATCACCTGTCCGACCTTCAATCCCGAGTACGCCGAGGCGATCGTGAAAATCACGCAAAAAAACAATCCCCATCCGATGGATCTTGCGGTTAGCTCCGGCTGTGTTTCCTGCGGGCCAACAATAGGCTCGTACTTTTCTCCCGGTTTCAGGGTTCTGTAGGCGTTTTCGGGCAGAAATCTTGTATTCACTTCGCTCATGGGGCGATGGTCCTCCCTTTAAAAAGGGCAAGGCCACGCACATTCGCAGGCTTCTTGCCTCAAGCGGTTTTACGAGTAGAAAGGCTATATCCGGTCTTGCAAACTTCCCCGCAGTTCATCACTCTGAACCTGCTGAAGCAAGTGCAAGAGTCACAGCCCTGTACGCGCTCCGGTTTACCGCAGACCTCGGCTTCCGCTTAGGCAAAACCTATTCTTTTCGTCATACTATTGGCTTGTCGGAATTTCTGAGATGGCTGGCAGTCATTGCTATTTTTGAGATACGATTTTTCTGAAATTGTTGAGCAGGGTCTTTCCCATGATAAAAGGCCGCCTTCCTCGATCGTGACGGCGTCATCAACAAAAAGGCACCCGGCGATGGCTACATTGCCCGATCGCGGGATTTCCAGTTGCTCCCGGGAGTTGCCGATGCCATCGCACTTCTCAATCGAGCTGGTTTTTTAGCTGTCGTGGTCACCAATCAGAGGGGAATTGCAAAAGGTTTGGTTTCCCCAGGAGATCTCGCCCAGATTCACGCCAAAATGAGCGCTGAACTCGCCACTGCAGGTGCCCGCCTCGACGCCATTTATTTTTGCCCTCACGAAATCGATCCCCCCTGCACCTGCCGCAAGCCCGCTCCAGGCATGCTGCTGACTGCTGCCGCAGAACATCACATCGATCTTCCCAACTCTTGGATGATTGGTGATTCTGAATCTGATCGAGAAGCGGGAAGACGCGCGGGATGCCGCACCATCACGATTTCACCGAAGTCTGCACCCGCGACGGGAGATGCTGATTTGTTCGCGGAATCGTTGTTTGAGGCGGTTCGAAAAATATTGCTTCTTCCCGAAATTTCAAAATCCTTCTGACTTACCTACCCCCAACTGAAGTATTCTTGATACCAATGGATCAGGCAAATATCTTAATAATTGGTGGCGGAGTGGTGGGGTGCGCGATTGCCGAATTACTCTCCCGTCATTGGCAGGATATTTTTCTCGTCGAGCAGTATCCCAAATTCGGAATGGCCACCAGCACGCGCAATAGCGGTGTACTGCATGCCGGCCTCTACTATCAAAAAGATTCACTCAAAGCGCGTCTTTGTGTTTCCGGTAATCGCCTGACCAAGGAATTCTGCAAAAAACACAACGTTCCCTTCAAAACGACCGGTAAACTCGTAGTTGCCAAGAATGACCATGAACTCGAAGCTCTCCTCACTCTTAAGAAGAATGGCGAAGGCAATGGTGTCGAAGGTTTGCGAATCCTAGATTCAGACGGAATTCGCGCGATAGAACCACACATTCGGGGATTTGCCGCACTCGACGTACCTTCAACTGGGATCTGTTCTGCCGAAGAGTTGGTGCACGCATTTGCTCGCGTCGCAGAACAGCGTGGTGCGAATCTCGTCAATTACGCCAAGGTAGAATCTCTTGAACCTAATAAAGATCTGATTCGCGTTGGCCTTCGCATCGGCGATGACATTCAATCGCAAACGGAAACTATAGAAGCGCGGTGCATTATTAATGCGGCTGGCCTCTATGCCGACGATGTTGCCCGCTTCCTCGGGCCTCGTTCCTGGCAAATCTACCCGGTCCGCGGCGAGTACTGCGAAATTCGCGGTCCACGCGCCGATTTAATTCGCGCCCTAGTCTACCCGATGCCAGCGCACGACAACCTTTCCCTCGGTCTGCATTTCACGAAGACACTTTGGGGCACCACTCTGGTTGGGCCAACGGCCGCTTACGTTGACGGCAAGGAAAATTACGAGCGCGATCGTCTCAGCATTCCGGATTTTCTTGCTGATGCGAAGACCATGCTTCCTGAACTGCAAGAAAGTGATCTCCAGTTAGCCTACACTGGTCTGCGTCCTAAGCTGATGCCACCTGGCAAAGGTGGCTTCATTGATTTTGTGATTGAACCAGATCTCGACGTTCCGCAAATCATCCATTTGGTGGGAATCGAATCCCCCGGGCTAACCGCCGCTCCAGCCATTGCCAAACACGTTTTAGACTTGGTTGCCGCTGTCATGACCTAATCTCGTCGCCAGTCGACTGATCATCCCAAGTATTCCAACCATGATTTGGGCAAAAAGGTCGAAGATTATGTGGCATCTTTTAAATCCCACCACCCGGCCGTAAACTAGCAACTGGAGTAAATGTGCATGGAATCTCCCCTCACAACCGAAGCCGCTTCGCCTTCATTCGATTTTCTCGATCTTCGGGCTCAATTTGCCACCATCCGTGATGAAGTCAACGCTGCTGTTGCTCGTGTGCTGGAATCGCAATATTTCATCCTTGGACCGGAAGTAAAGCAATTTGAAGATGAAATCGCCGCAAAACTTGGCGCTCCATTTGCAATCAGTTGCGCCTCAGGAACGGATGCTCTGATTCTCGCGCTACTGTGTGCTGGCATCGGTCCGGGCGATGAAGTCATTACTAGCCCTTTTAGCTTCGTGGCCACCGCGGGCTCTATTGACTACGTCGGCGCCAAACCAGTCTTCGTCGATATCGACCCTGTCACATTCAACATCGATTCTGCAAGAATTGCTGCAGCCGTCACCCCGCAAACCCGCGCGATCATGCCCGTACATCTCTTCGGTTTACCCGCCGATCTCGACCCTATCCTCGACGTTGCCCGCGCGCACAATCTATTAGTCATCGAAGACGCCGCCCAAGCCATCGGCTCACGCTACGACGATCGCTTCATCGGAACCATTGGTGATTTTGGCTGCTTCAGCTTTTTCCCCTCAAAAAATCTTGGCGGAGCCGGGGACGGAGGATTGATCACTACGAGCGATCCTGCTATGGCCGAACGCCTGCAAATGATCCGTGTTCATGGTAGTAAGAAAAAATATTTCCACGACATTCCCGGTACCAACAGTCGCCTTGACGCCTTGCAGGCCGCCATTCTTCGCGTAAAATTACGATTTCTGAATCAATGGGAATCCGGCCGCCAGCATCGTGCCGACCGCTACCGCAAGCTTTTTGTAGAACATCAACTCACCCCCTTCGTTACCTTTCCTCCTGTTCCGCCCGCAAAGTTCCGGCACGTCTACAATCAATTTACGATACGTTCCAAATCTCGCGACGCGTTGAAAGAGTCTCTCCGTGTCGCTGGTGTGCCATCCGAAGTTTATTATCCGCTTTGTCTCCATTTGCAGGGCGCTTTCAGGGAGCTAGGCTACAAAATCGGCGATTTTCCTGTCTCTGAGAAGGCTAGTGGTGAGGTTCTCTCGCTGCCTGTATTTCCCGAACTCTCTGACACCCAGCAAGATCGCGTGGTGACCGCGATCAAAGCCTTCTACGCTCCTAATCGCTAGGTTTTGCGTAGGCATACTTGAAGAGGACAAGGACTATAGGGCTGAGGCAGAGAGTTTTTTGATTAGAAGTTGGGGCACGCAAATCGTGCCGCTTGGTTTAGTTTAGGATATTCGCTGTCTTAGGGGTAATGCCGCAACCGTTCCTGGCTCTACCAGGTGTCTAAACTCTAATGCCATTGGGCACCACGCTAATTTCCATCTCGCCTTTACCAACTTTCAGTTTCATCAATCCTTCTCTTTCCTCTGTTTCCTGCGCGTCCACCACCGCAATCGCCGCCATATTCACGATCTCTTCCACTTCTGCCCCGCGATGCAGCACATGCACTGGTTTCGACATACCCATCAATATAGGCCCAATCGTTTCCGCTCCCCCCAGCCGCGCCAGCAACTTGTAGCAGGTATTTGCCGATGTCAGATCCGGAAAGATCAAAACGTTTGCCCCGCCGCGCAATCTGGAAAAGGGATACGTTTCTTCGATAATTTCCGGAGCCACTGCCGTTTCCGACATCATCTCCCCGTCAATCATCAGTGTCGGATCCGCTTTCTGCGCTATCTCCACCGCGCGCCGCACTTTCTGCGTCAACGGATGCGCCGTGCTGCCAAAATTCGAAAATGACAGCATCGCCACCCGGGGCTCTACATTAAACCGCCGCGCTGTTTCCGCCGCGCACAGCGCAATTTCTGCCAGGTCTTCGGCGGTTGGTTCGATATTCACTGTGCAGTCGGCAAGAAAATACATGTCTCCGCGCCGTGTCACCAGCACATAAAGACCGGAAACTTTGTGCAATCCCGGCCGTGGCTTAATCACCTGCAACGCTGGACGAATCGTGTCTGGAAAATGTTGCGTTACGCCTCCCACCAGCGCATCCGCATCCCCTAAATGCACCATCACGGATCCAAATATATTTGGATTGTTGATCAGGCTGTGCGCCTCCGATTGAGTTACTCCGCGCCGTTGCCGCAATCCATATAACGCTTCGGCATACAACACGCGCTTCGCCCACAACGGAGGATCCACCACGATGATCTGGTCCAGACTCATGCCCAGATCGGCGGCTTTTGCTTCGATGATCATCGCGTCCCCGATCAGCATCGGTTTCGCGATTTTCTCTTCCACCAATATATGTGCCGCTCTCAGGATTTTTTCGTTTTCTCCCTCTGGGAACACCACCCGGCGCGGCTGCTGTTGCGCTTTGTGAATGATCAGCCGCATCATTTCGTGCGCCTTTCCCAACAACCGCTCCAGACGTTCGCGATACTCAACTAGGTCTACTGGTTCTCTTGCCACTCCTGTTTCCATTGCCGCCCGTGCCACCGCGGCTGCTTCCCACACCAGCACGCGCGGATCAAACGGTTTCGGAATGATGTAATCCGGTCCAAACCGGATCCGCTCCACTCCATATGCGTGACAGACTGAATCCGGCACATCCTCTTTCGCCAAAGCGGCCAGCGCGTGCGTTGCCGCAAGCTTCATCTCTTCATTGATCGCCGTAGCGCGCACGTCCAGCGCCCCACGGAAAATAAATGGGAATCCCAAAACATTGTTCACCTGGTTCGGAAAATCCGACCGGCCAGTCGCCACAATCACATCTTTTCGCACCGCTTTCGCCTCTTCATATGTGATCTCGGGATCTGGATTCGCCATGGCAAACACAATCGGCCGCGGCGCCATCGACAGCAGCATTTCTGGCGTGAACGCGCCCTTCACCGAAAGGCCCGCAAATACATCCGCTTCCTTCACTGCTTCGGCCAGTGTGCGCAGTTCTGTCTTCTGTGCAAACCTCAACTTGTACGGATTCATTCCTTCCGTACGCCCTTCGTAAATCACTCCCTTCGTGTCGCACATCAGAATGTTATCGCGCTTCACACCCAGCCGCACATAATGCTCCGCGCACGCGATTCCCGCCGCGCCGCTCCCGTTGAACACCACTCGAACCTTGTCAATTGCTTTTCCCACCACTTCCAGTGCGTTCAACAATGCCGCGCCGGAAATAATTGCCGTTCCATGCTGGTCATCATGGAACACCGGGATCTTCATCGTCCTCTTCAGGGTCTCTTCAATGTAGAAACATTCCGGAGCCTTGATGTCTTCCAGATTGATCCCGCCAAATGTCGGCTCCAACAATTGGCACACCTTAATCACGTCATCCGGATTCAGAGAATCCACTTCCAGATCGAACACGTCCACGTCTGCAAATCTCTTGAACAGCACCGCTTTTCCTTCCATCACGGGTTTCCCCGCAAGCGGTCCGATATTCCCCAGCCCAAGCACTGCCGTTCCGTTGGTAACCACCGCCACCAAATTTCCTCGCGCCGTGTACTTAAATGCGTCCTGCGGAGTCCTTTGGATTTCCAGACAGGGAATTGCCACTCCGGGGGTGTACGCCAGGCTTAGGTCCCGTTGCGTTCTACAAGGTTTCGTGGGAGAAATCTCGATTTTTCCCGGTCGACCCCCGAGGTGATACGCGAGTGTGTCCGATTTTAGCGTGCCCATGGAAAGGCTCCTGACGGTGTGTGCCTGAGGAATGCGTTTAGACGAGACAATGCCAAGCTTTGCATCGCACGTTTTGGTCCACGACTCCCCTCAATGCGACTTTGATCAAGTTTTCACTTACTGAAACTAAAGGCTTTAGGACGCGCTCCCAGCCCATTGTTCGGGCACGCGAACATTCTGCTGTGACCGCAAGGTGTCTACTGAGTGCTTCCGCGCAGTAACTTCGCCTTCCTGCGTCACATTACGCAAATCCCTCTTCCCATTTCCCGCTCGTCAAATACTCATCAATCGACTTCGCCGCTCTTCGCCCCGCGCCCATCGCCAGAATTACCGTGGCGCTGCCCGTGACGATATCACCCCCTGCGAACACTGCTTTGCGCGAAGTCCTCTGTGTTTCTCCATTTGCTTCGATGTAGCCCCACTTATTCGTCTTCAATCTCGGTGTCGTCGATTGAATCAGCGGATTCGCCGAGGTCCCCGTCGCGATGATCGCCACGCTCAACGGTATTTCAAACTCCGAACCGGCCACGGTGATCGGCCGACGTCGCCCGGAAGCATCAGGCTCTCCGAGTTCCATCCTTACGCACCGCGCCGCCCGCAACCAACCGCGCCCGTCGTCAAGAAATTCCACTGGATTCGTCAACACCTGAAAATCGATGCCTTCCTGCTTTGCATGCTTCACTTCTTCTACGCGAGCTGGCATTTCCGTTTCACTTCGCCTGTACAGAACATAGGCTTTCTCGGCGCCCAGCCGCCGCGCCGATCGAATCGCATCCAGCGCCGTATTTCCTCCGCCGATCACGGCAATGTGCTTTCCGTGCAAATCCACCATCGGTTCGTCGTAGCGTGGAAACTCGTACGCGTGCATCAGATTCATCCGTGTCAAAAACTCATTCGCTGAATAGACGCCGTTCAAATGTTCGCCCGGCACATTCAGGAATACCGGCAGTCCCGCGCCAGTGGCGATGAATACCGCGTCATAGCCTTCCTCTTCAAACAATTCGTCGATCGATACCGTTTTCCCGACCACCACGTTGGTTTCAAATTCCACACCCATCGCGCGCATCGTATCGATCTGTTCGCGAATCACTTGCTTTGGCAACCGGAACTCCGGAATCCCGTACACTAGCACGCCGCCAATTTCGTGCAGCGCTTCAAACACGTGTACCTGATGGCCCTTTTGCACCAGATCGCCGGCCGCACTTAACCCCGCCGGGCCGCTTCCAACGATAGCCACCTTCTTCCCCGTGGCCGGAGCATTTGGCGCCAGCGGTGCGCCTACACGCTGCTCATAATCTGCCACAAATCTCTCCAGATAACCAATTCCAAGTGATTCCACCTTCTTCGTCAGCAGGCACTTGCCTTCGCAGTGGTCTTCCTGCGGACACACGCGGCCCGTCACCGCAGGCAGCACGTTGTCCTCGCGAATCTTTGCCGCCGCACCCAAAAAATCCCCTTCCACAATCAGCCGCACGAAATCCTTCACTTTCACGCCAACCGGGCAGTTATCCACGCACGTCGGCTTCGCACAATCCAGACACCGCAACGCCTCTTGCCGCGCCAGCTCCATCGAATAACCCAGATTTACTTCCTTGAAATTCAAAATGCGCAATTCCGCAGCCTGCTCCAGCATGTGCTGCCGCGGAATCTTCATCCGGTCTTTCAATTTCAGTGGATTAGGCGCCACTTCATTCCTGGCGCTCATGATGTCTCTCTGCCTGCGATGCATGTTAAAGCTTCTTCGTTTTTTTGCCTCTCCTCTTTTTCTGCATTCTGGAATCGCTCCAGCGAAATGCGTTCCGCATCGCGATACATCCGGTTGCGCTGCATTAATACTTCAAAGTTCACGTCTTTCGCGTCAAACTCTGGTCCATCCACGCACGCGAACTGGCTCTTTCCTCCCACCAGCACTCGGCACCCGCCACACATTCCCGTTCCGTCGATCATGATCGGGTTCAGGCTCACCACCGTGTGAATTCCGGCTGCGAGCGTCACTTCGGCTACTGCCTTCATCATCGGAATCGGTCCCACCGCCAGCACTTCGTCGATCTTCATGCCCTGTGCGATCAGCGTGCGGAGCCTGTCCGTCACCAATCCCTTTTCGCCGTAGCTTCCATCATCTGTCGTCACATACAATTCATCGCTCTGCGCTTTCATCTCTTCTTCCAGAATCACCAGGTTGCGATTTCTTCCTCCGAGTATCGTGACGATCCGATTTCCCGCGCGCTTTAATGCCACCGTCGTCGGATAAGCGAGCGCAGTTCCCACTCCACCACCTACGATCACCACTGTTCCGAAGTTTTTGATCACCGACGGTCTTCCCAGAGGCCCAACCACATCAAGAATGGTTTCGCCCGGTTCCATCGCATTCAGCTGGTAGGTTGTTTTCCCGATCGATTGCACCACGATGGTGATCACGCCACGCGGTCCGTCCGCGCTCTCAATCGTCAGCGGGATGCGTTCTCCCCGTTCATTCAACCGCAAGATCAAGAACTGCCCTGCTTGATGTTTGCGCGCAATTCGCGGCGCTTCGATCTCAAACCTCTTCACTCCTGGCGCAATAAACTCTGCTTTCAGAATCCGGAACATGCACACCCCTGCTAATACCTGCTATCAGCTTTACTTATGAATTGCACGTGAGCCGCCAGACCGCTCTCCAGCAGTTGTTTTATAAGTCTTTTTGTATCAATTGAATAGAGCCGTTGCTGTAGCAGGAATCTCTCTTCCCTGAGAGACTTACCCCAGCCTCATGCGCCTTTGTGCGTTAACTCACCCATCGCTTCAACCGTTATCATCCTGAACGAAGAGAAGGATCTCAACCAACTGCGCTCCAAGCGCCATCACTTCACCACAGGAGTCGCCCTGCTCTCCGGTTGTGAAGTGGGGGATGTTTCACGGTTTCTGCTCGTTGCACTCGCCGTACTGGCTTTAATCAAAATCGGCCATCGCGGAAACGAATAATTTCCCCCAACATCGTCAATCACATTAATCTGGCAAACATAAAATCCCGGTTTTAACCCCTGCAGCGGAATCTCTACCTGGAATATCACCGCCTTTCGATCGGCCGCCGTCACTTCCTGCGCCACAATTGGCTTCGTTTCGTACACTTTCACGTCGCGCTGCATAAACTCAATACTCGTCAGCACGCGAATCGCTCCCTTTGCTGCCTTACCCTCTCCAGCTCCAGAAGCCCCACCATTCTCCGTTCCTTTGCTTTTCGCCGCGTCATACACCTCATATTGCAGGTACAACTGTTGATCCTGCCTGAACACATGCGTAACGCTGGGCAGCAGTTCAGATTGCTCGCTGACCAGCGGCTGGAACGATTTGCCTTTTCGCGTCGCCGGCACCCGTTGGCTGCTCAACACTACGCTGCTCATCCGCAACGGCGTCTTCCGCAAATCCGGAATGCGCACATCCGTCTCGAACGATCCAATCCGTCCGCTGCGGTTTTCCCGCACGATGAACTTCAGGTGATAGTTTCCCGGTGCCAGCACAAAGCTGGTGTTGTACTGCACGTTTTTCTTTCGCACCTGCTGCTCGCTGCCCACCGCCAGCTTTACGGTGTCGCGCAACCGCCCCACGGGAGCCTTTCCGCCCTCCAACACTTCCCCAAGAATATCGATCGTCGCGCTGTCCTTGTCTTTTTCCGTCACAAACGGTATCTGTGATCCCGGCACCACCAGCGAAACCGACAAGTAGTAGTGCGAATCATCCTGTCGGAAATATGCCGTCCCCGCATACACCGCCACATCCGTTTGCGGCAGTTCCGAAGCCAATTCATCCTCCAACTGCTCTTCGCGATCCGCTTTCTTCATGTGCTCGTAATCGCGGCCCGCGTAATAACCCGAACGCGCTTCCACTTTCACATCCGGCCGGTTCACCGTCACTCTCAGTTTCCGGAATCGCCCATCCTGTAGACGATTTGTGCTGGTGTATCCCAACACGTAATAAACTGAACTGTCCTTCTGCACCTGCGAAAACACACCGCTGAAATCATTGGTATCCATGAACGCTTTGCCGCCCGTATCCGCTGCCAACGTATAGAGCGTTTCCTGCGATCCCGCATTGCTGTTCAAATCGTTCAACACCGATGCACCGCTGTAGGCCGATTGCCCGTGCAGGCTTGCCGACTGCGCCTGTCCTCCCGGCGGAAATGCTTCCAATCCACGCACGTCCACGGGGTAAATCGAAACGTTGGCTTTCATTGCCGCCGCCGTCGCGGTCCGCAACGCCGATTGGTTGTCCACACCCGATTGGCTGATCCCGTTGCTGAAATAAATCAGGTTTTTCTTCTGCGGAATCGTCCCCACCGCCTGCATGATTGACTCCAACGCCAGCAACTTGCGATCCGCGCTGAAGGTGTTGTAGTCCGTGTCATCCGCCGTGTAAGACCCGCTGGTCTCCGCCGCACCCTCGGAACTTCCCGTCGCGCCATTCTCAAAACCCTGCCCCTCACTCGCACTGTAACTAGCGAGCTTTGTCATGATCTTCGTGCGGTCGTCTGTAAAATCCAAATCCAATTTCAGAGAACTCGACAGCGACACCATCGCCACCATGTCCGCTGCTTGTATTTTCGTTTGCACAAATTTCTTCGCCGCATCCACTGCCCGTTCGATGTCTTCCGGTTGCATTGCTGAAAAATCAAAGAAAAATAGCATCAGCCGGCGATCTTTCGCGTCCAGGTCCTGTGGTTTTTTCGGTGTCAGCAGCGAACCGCTTTCCGCCGCATCCGACACCGTCGGTCCCGCCTCCCCGGCCATAGTCAACTCATCCACCTTTTCAAAATCAAAACTCGATACCTGCTGCTTTTGCCCGTCTTCGAACACCGTGAAATCTTCCTGCTTCAGATTTGGGACTGGATTTCCTTTTTTATCCCTGACCACCACGTTCACCAACACTATTTCCGTCGTTACTCGTATTCGTGTCGGCTGTTGCCCCACCGGACTCTGCTCTTGTGCCGCCAGATTCATCGCCAGCAGACACACCACCAGCGCCGATCCAGTGTTTCTTCCAAATTTTGCCGGCCGCCGCATCATGCGCACTTTCAGAAACGCAATCGCGCAATCATGGTCACACGTCGCATATTCCCAACACTTGTTACCTGTCCGAACGTAAAGGAATTCACCGTGGTGTTTATCCCTGAAAAATACGCGGTGTTGAAAATATTGTTCGCTTGCAGCCGCAATTCCAGCGATCTTGATTCTTTGATCGCAATTGTCTTGCTCATCGACATGTTGAACGTGAATTGCGCAGGCCCCTCAATAATGTAGCGTCCGGCGTCTCCAAAGCTCGACCCCGACGCATTCACGCAGTTCGCATCCGGCGCACAAAATGCCGTGGTGTTGAACCATTGGGCCGTGGTGGGATTGCTCAATGAAATTGGCACGCCCGCCACGACGTTTGCTCTTTGCGACCCGCTCACGCCACGACCGATATCTACAGAACCGCCCAGCACTCGCGGCGTGAAATACAATCCCGATCCAATCGTAAAGCTTCCGCTCCACTGCCACCCGCCCATGGCGCGGGCCAAAAATCCGCTAGTCAAAAATCGCTTCCCATCGCCGAACGGAAGGTCATAGATCCAATTCCCCGTAAACCTTTGTTGCTGGTCGAAACTCGACAAGCTTCGTTCCGCCGGAATGTCGAATGGATTCTGCGCCACCACTACCCCTCCTCCACCTATCGACGCCGCATCATCAATCGATTTCGAGAATACGTAGCTAGCGCTCACTCCTAGTCCCTTCGCCATCCTCTTTCTTATCCGTATCGACCCTGCGTGTAATATCGAATTGCCTTCCGAGGATTCGTAGGTGAACGGCGCCGCCGCCTCATTCAACGAAATCTCACAGCTAGCTGTCGCAGCGCAACTCGGCACAAATGCACGCTCCGTGTCCAGCCGCGTCCCCTTTGCTCCGTTGTATCCCACGTTCAACTGCACGTTCCACGGAAGTTGCCGCTGAATATCAACATTCCAGATCTGCGCGTAGCCCAGCCGGTAATTTGGGTCCAGCGCGTAGTTATTTGTCACTGTTCCTGCTGGATTTCCGGGGAAGCCATTGATCAATGTCAGATTGCTGTCGGATGGATTCTGCGCAGAATTTGTTTCTGTCAGGGCAAACGGCGGTTGAAACGCAAAATTACGGATGAAACTTCCGTACTGCCCCAGGTTGTAATTAATTCCGTAACCAGCGCGTACTACCATGTCTTTGTCCACTTTCCAAGCCAGTCCTATGCGCGGTGCCCAGTTATTTCGATCTGGCCGCACCAAGGAAGAAGGAAATATTCCCGCCGCAACTCCCGTCTGATCTGGAGTTACCTGAATTCCGGCTACCAATTGTGGGCTGTAACTCACCGCAAGATTTGCAATGCGATTGTCGATCTCGGTGAATGGTCCCGTGTACTCATACCGTAGTCCGAGGTTTAACGACAATTTCGCAAAAATGCGCCAGTCATCCTGTGCGTACACATCGAAAGAATTTGCTCGAAACTCATAATCTGTCGTTCCCGATTGCAAAGTGGTTTGCTGCGGCAAACCCAGAAGAAAATCCGCGAAATCGCTTCCCGTTCCCGGAACCGCCTGCGTGCTTCCCGTCAGGTATTCGGAGGTTCCAAATCCCGTAAATACAAAGCTTCCTTCCGCGTTCCGCGCCGAGCGGAAACCCTGCAGAATCCGCCGGTAATCTCCCCCAAGCCTCACATTGTGTTTCCCCCGGTTCCACATCACCGTGTCCGATATGGTGTACGTCTGATCGAGTTCGCGGCTGGGGACCGGCCCGCCAAATCCTGTGAAGCTATTGAATGAAATTCCCGGCAATCCCCAATCGAACGGGTCCGTTGAAATTCCTGTTATTCCCGCATTCCCCGCCACGTCCGTAACTCCGGAATACAGATTCGTTGTCGAACTGCGGTTATGGTTATAGTTAAACCCCAAAGAATTCGTCGTGCGCCCTTTTCCGTATGTCCATCGAATGTTCCCATTCCAACCTTGCGTGTTCGTACTTCCTGCCAGTGATGGAAATGGGTTTACGATCTCATTCGTCCCGCGTGACCAGTTGAATCCTACGCTCAGATTGTTTCGAGGCCCTCTTCTCCCGCCCCGACCGCCTCCTCCCCCAGGTCCTCCGAAGAGCGGACCGCCCGTCCCACTGAAGTTGTGGATCAGTCGCAAGCTGAACGCGTCCGCATCCCCTTCTGACGACGTTATGTAATGAAAGTTTTGCGTCGCACCTGGCAGATTCGGCAACGGCATGTAGTTCAGCAACGCCATTGCCGCGGAACTGATTCGTGCCGGATCAATCGTATTATTCGCAAACGGCTGGCCCGTCAGCGGATCGAAAATTACTGTCGGATTGCCATTCTGATCCGTCAGCCCGGAGAAATATCCGCTGCGTTCTTCCACCGTCGGTACGGTACTGAACGCGTCGTAAGGAGTGCTTCCTCTCGATCCATTCCATCCCACCGAGTAAAACGTGCTCTTGCTCCAATCCAGCACTCCCGGAATCTTCAGTGGCCCACCAATAAACGCGCCAAACCGTATCGTGTTATAGCTCGCTTTTTTGTTCTGCTGTCCACTCAACGAATACGAACGAGCGTCCAATCCCGAGTTGTCATCCTGAAAATACAAAAATCCGTGGGGCTTATTGATGTCGAATCCCCGGCCCATTCTCCCAAACGTGATCGGGCCGCCTCCACCAGGGCCTCCCCCGGGTCCCGCGCCTCCAGGTCCACCGAATCCGCCTCCAGGACCAGTGTTGAATACCGCCCCGCCTTCTCGCTGCGCACGCTCGCGAAATTCCTGTATTCGTTGTTGCAGTTCATCTTCATTCCCGACCCCGAAATCCTGTGTGCGTCCTTGTGCCCCTGAAACTGCCACCGATTCCGTGGCTACGTCAGCGCCTGCCCCGTTCATCGGCAAACTCGACAGATCGCTGGCACTGATTCCACCTCCACCCGTTCCGTTTCCTCCTATCTCGTTTCCCAATCCATTACTCACCAAGCCCGAAAGGGAGCCTTCTGCAGCCAGATTCTGAAATCCATGGTTGTTCGCCGTCGCCGCCGTCGCACGTTCTGTTTGCTCCTGTTGACGTGAAGCAAGAATTAATTCTGCCTCCACCTTGCCCGCTGGATTTTCCGGGTTCAACACAACTTCCTGTGTTAGCGGAGCGAATCCCATAAACTCCACTTTCACCACATACCTTCCCCGAGGCAGGTTCTTCATTAAAAACGACCCGTCCACTGCCGTTGCCACGCTGAATTTCTTTCCCGTCAACGTGTTTGCCGCCGTGACCGTTGCGCCCGGCAAACCGGTCTTTCCGCTCTTCACCGTCCCGGTGATCTGAAATGTCGCCGCAGCAGGAGCCGCAGGTTCCTGCCCCTCGACTACGCACACGAATATCACCGCGCAGATCAGCGCCATGCAGACCAACACTAAAGCTGCGCGCAACACTACTTTCAATCCATCTACTCCTGGGGTTTTGGCGGAGTCGCTGCGTCACCTGCGGGCTTCGAGGGCCCGTTTTGCGTCCCCATCTCCTGCATCCGTTTCCACTGCTCCGCGTTCATCACCATAACGCCCTTCGGTACGAACACGTCGTTCTGCACTGCGCCTCGGGCCACGACGTGGTCTCCCACTTGAATATCCGCCATGGTAATGCTTTCCCTGTTTTTGCGAATCGTCGTCTCTTCATTCAACTCCATCGTCTGCGTAACATTATCCGGCCTCAGCACCGTCAACTTTGGCGCCTCCACACTTTTCACTTCGCCCGCCACATAATCTTTTCCCAGTGTTCCCAGCGATACGGCGCCTGGTCCTCCTCCGGGTCCCCCACCGCGTGTTCCGATCAATTTCGCGGTCACCGTGTGGTCCGCGTTCTCGTCGCCCCGGACCATCACCATGTCGCCCACTTTAAAATCTGCCGCTGTCGCCTTTTCCCGCTCCTTCCGGAATTCCGTCTGGTCCGTCAACTTCACCGTCACCGTCTGTCCATCCTGCCGCGTTAGCACGATCGTCCCCGCACTCATCGACGTGATTCTTCCAAACAACGGCCGCGGTCCGTTTTGTCCTTCACTCCATCCCCGCCCCTGCCCTTGTCGCTGCGGAGGATTCCCATTCGCATCTTGATTCGCCGGCTCCTGTGCAACGGACGCCGCACTACAAACCACCATCGCCGCAAACAAAAGCACCCAACCCCAACTTTTGGCGCTCACATTTCACCTCACTCCCTGTAGAAGCGGCCTTACACCGCCTTCCTGTCTCGGTTTCTCTCTCGTAGGGACACAGCACTGCTGCACCCCATGTCCGCAAGTTCATTTCCTGCAGCGGCCGCCTTCTACTTATGCTCGTAGAGGATCCGCGGGCTGTTCCTCCATCACTTCCTAACCAATAATCCTTAGACGCTTTAACCAATCCACGCGTGTCAGCCCACTTCCGTCGACACCTATGCCGTAACCTCATAGAGAACTTCCCCCATTCCACAAACAAAGTTCCCCGTAACCATCTTAGTTTTTCAGCTTTTTGTAGTGTCCGGCTTGCGATTATCCTGCGCCTGAAAGCGCCGCTATCTGCCTGTAGCTAATACCTGTATTTAATATGATGGCCAGCCAACTTCCCAAGCATCTTCAAGATCGAACCCAATCCACTCTATCTCGCTAGTATCCCACCGAAGATCCATCATCCCGAGGATCCGCCGCCCCACAGCGCTCTCCCGTTTTCTCGTCAATTCCAATCGCATTCACCAGCCCGATATGCCCACGCCGTTTCACTTCGTACTCGCGCGCCTTCATCTGTTCTTCCATCTCAACCGAAAAGAGCTTTTCCATCAGGATGTAATCCGGCAGCCACTGGTGGTGGAACCGCGGCGCATTGATCGCCGACTGCGCGTCCATTCCCAGCCGCATCCAGTTCAGGACCGTCAACAGTGTCGCGGAAATAATCGTTGGCCCGCCCGGTGAGCCCGTCACAAAACTCAACTGCCCATCTTTCACCAATATTGTCGGCGTCATCGAACTCAGCGGCCGCTTTCCTGGGCCGATCGCGTTTGCTTCCGACTGGATCAAACCAAACAGCGCATTGGGCACTCCCGGCTGCGTTGTGAAATCATCCATCTCGTCATTCAATAGAAATCCTGCCGACGATGTTACATGCGAGCCATAGCTGTCATTCAGCGTCGTCGTGCTGGCCACCGCGTTTCCTTTCGCATCCACCACCGAAAAATGTGTCGTGTGCGGCCCTTCCCCCAGGCTCACAATCGTATTTGGCCCGGTAATTCCCGCGCTTACTCCTTCACTGCACACATGCGGATTCCCCGCACGCACTTCTTTGCTAGACGTAGCACGCATTGGATCAATCGTCGTCACCAATTCTTTCGCGTAACACGGGTCTGTTAATCCCGCCACCGGCACATTTGAAAAGTCCGGGTCTGCCAGATACGCAGCGCGATCCGCAAACGCCCGCCGCATCACTTCCGCCACCATGTGTACACTCTGCGGATCGTCCCAACCCTTTAGCGGTATTCCTTGAAGCATATTCAGCGATTCGATAACCGCAACTCCTCCGGAACTCGGTGGCGGAGCCGAAAGCACTTCCCACTTATGGCCATCGATCGTGTAATTCGCATGAACCACTTCGCGTATTCTCGGCTGGTACTGCGCCAGGTCCTCCATCGTCACCAGCCCGCCCATCGCCGCCATGTCGCGCGCCACCATCTGCGCTGTTTCACCTCGATAAAAATCTGCCGGCCCCTTTTTGGCGATGCGCTTCAGGGTTTGCGCCAATTCCGGCTGTTTGAATGTGTCGCCAACCTTGTAGCGTTTGCCGTCGTTCAAGAAAATGCGGCTGCTCATCGAAAATTTCTGAAGTCCCGGCCGCTCCTCCTCGAATTCCTGCACCAGTTTTTCCGTGATTGGGAATCCTTGTTCGGCAAGTCTTATGGCAGGCTGCATTACGTCGGCCAGCTTCATCGTACCGTTCGTTTTCAAAGCCAGCGCCAACCCCGCCACCGTCCCCGGCACTGCCACCGACCGGTAACCGAGGACAGAGGCTTCCAGATCCAGCTTCCCATCTGGCTTGATGTACATATCCCGAGTCGCCTTGCCCGGAGCCATCTCGCGGTAATCAAAAAATGTTGCCTTGCCACTGGCCAGCCGCACCAGCATGAAGCCGCCGCCACCGATATTTCCCGCGGCCGGCTCCACCACCGCCAGCGCAAAGGCCGTTGCCACCGCCGCGTCAATCGCGTTACCGCCCCGTTTCAAGATTTCCACGCCAGCTTTCGACGCCAACGGCTCGTCCGTCGCCACCATCCCGTGCGCGGCGCGAACGGCTTCACGCGGCCATTCCTTTGGAATCTCTGGCCGATCCCGGAACTCAGCGGCAGTTTGCGCGTACCCCCTGGAAGCATTAGCCACGGCTAAAAGCAGCAAACAGAAGGTCAGGGTTGTTTTATTTTTCATGGAAAAAAACACTAAGTGATTCACGTAATGTCGTCAAGGTGAAGGCTCCAATTGACCACGCGTCACAGCAAGTGATCATTCCGCCCAGAAGCCGTGCAATCCCGAAAAAATCAATGAAAAGGCCATTTTTTAATCGAAATGTTCAGCACCAAGCCGGCACATCCGCTCCCTGCGTCACATTTTTGAGTGATGGATGTCACACAGTTGTGGGTTATATGGCGCATAGAAATTCATCACTCCGCGGCCCTAACTTTTTCCCTCTCTTAGAAGCTATTCATTTTCTTCGTTTTACGGACATCCTTGCTTTCTCTCGTCCCCCCACACTCTGGCCGAGCACGTGCCCTTACCTTGCTCATCAGACGAGTCGAAAGGAAAAACAGACCATGTCAACGCGTCCAATGTTCGCCACACCTTCTACCCGTTTTGGAACGCTCCAACATCCGCAGAGAAAGGCGCCAACACCCTATGGTTTGGGGATTCCCGAAACCTGCTCCGGATGCCAATTGAACGACACCGAATTCTTTTGTCGCTTGTCAGAGCGTTCCAAGTCCGCCCTCGACCAGATCAAGCACGTCAGCTCTTACCCGGAACACTCCATCATCTTTATGGAAGGCGAAGATGCTCGCGGCGTCTACATTCTTTGCCAGGGCCGCGCCAAGCTGCTCACTACGAACGGCGAAGGAAAGACGCTCATTTTGAAGATTGCCAAGCCCGGTGAAGTGCTTGGCTTGAACTCTCTCCTGACGGGAAGGCCGCACGACATCACTGTAGAAACTTTGCAACCTTCGCAGTTGGCGTTTGTCAGCAAGCAGGAATTCATGCGCTACATCCGGGAACACAGCGACGCGTGTTTCCAGGTTGCCCAGCACGCAGGACGCGATTGCCACTCCGCTTACGAAAGCGTGCGCTCCATCGGCCTCAGCAGTTCCGCTTCTGAAAAACTAGCGCGCTTCCTCGTGGATTGGTCCATCGACGGAAAGATCAGCGAAGGTGTTCTTCGCGTTAAACTTGCGTTAACCCACGAAGAAATCGCGCAACTCATTGGCAGTTCCCGCGAAACCGTCAGCCGCACACTAAGCGAATTTAAGCGCCAAAACTTGCTCGAATTGAACGGTTCCACCATGCTTCTGCGCAACAAGGGCGCGCTGCAAAACCTGGCGGGCATCTAAGCTCCCCGTTTTCTTACTACTCACAACTTCAGTTCGCCGACGGACTGTCGACGTCCCCGCCGACAGTCCCACCTGATCTGTCTGCGTACCCATTCGAAACGAGTTGCCCCCTCGAAATAACATATGCTGTTTCTGCATCTTCCCTAAAATGAACTCGATTCGAATGGCATCCGACCTCTTCGTTCGAAAATATAAGTATTCTGCTATCTATATCTATAAGTAATATTGTCGGCGCGCCGACATTGTCGCCGACCTGGCCGACGCGGGCAAGTCATCACACTCTCGCCCGCCGCGAATGTCGTATCATCCAGCCAGCAACTATATCCACGGGTGATCCCATGAGCGAAAAAAGTGACGGACTCAACAATCGACGCGATTTTCTCCGTATCGTTGGCGCTACCACCGCTTCACTTTCGGTTCCTGGCCTGGCCCTTCCAGGCCTGCCTGATGAACACAACCTTGCGCAGCAGGACACCGAAAAGGAACCTCCCGCAACGCACCCTCACGCAACAGCTCGGCCACACACGGCAAACGCCGCGAACATCCAGTTTCCACGGGCTTTTACTGGTAACCGGCTTGCCCGCATCTCGTTCCCTCTCGGCGGCATTGGTACCGGAGGCATCGGTCTCGGTGGCCGCGGAAACCTGATGGATTGGGAGATTTTCAACCGCTCCGACGTTGGTAATTCGCCGCGCTACGCGTTTCCCGCCGTTTGGGCAAAAGTTGGCAGCCTACCTCCCGTCAGCCGCGTGCTCGAACGCCGACTTCTGCCTCCTTTCGATCTCAAGCCAGAAAATCTCGGTTCAAGAAACGTCCCCGGTCTGCCGCGCCTCTCAGAGGCAATTTTCCACGGCTCGTTTCCCATCGCGAATATTGAATTTCACGATGACCGACTTCCCGTTTCTCTTTCTCTTGACGCATTTTCTTCCTTTCAGCCCGTCGATGCCGATCTATCCGGTTTACCCGCCGCCATCCTCATTTACACCGTGAAGAATCCCGGTCGTCAGCCGGCGGAAGTGGTCATCGCGTGGTCGCTAGAGAATCCTCTCGGTGACGACGAGCACAAGGGACGAGAGAATGATCTGCGCACCATCCCTGGCATGCGTGGCATCTTCATGAACAATCCTGCGCTCAATCAGGATGATCCCCTGCGCGGTTCCATCGTTCTCGCCGCCATTGATGAACAGACCGATCGCAGCAACGTGCGGCCTTACTGGCAAGACAATGGCTGGAATATGGGGGCACAACGATTCTGGTTCGACTCTTTCTCCAAAACCGGCGATATCGGCAAGGTTGTCGATTCTCATTCGCCGATTGGTTCTGTTTCCATCCGGCAGACCATTCCTCCTGGCGAATATCGCACCTATCGATTCCTGTTGGCTTGGCATCTGCCAAATCGCACTCCCGCCCGTTGTGGCTGGGAAGCGCCGGAAGGAAAAGAAAAGACGCTGCTCGGAAATTATTACTGCACTCGTTTCGCCGATGCATGGGAGGTCGCAACGTTCGTGCACCATAATTTGTGCGGAGATAGAATCTGGCACCCGCTCGTTTGTGCACGCGCTGGAATCTTCCACCTTGCCGCCAGCGGTAATCGAGGCC
This sequence comes from Candidatus Acidiferrales bacterium, assembly GCA_963748365.1. Lineage (GTDB taxonomy): Bacteria > Acidobacteriota > Terriglobia > Acidiferrales > UBA7541 > Acidiferrum. The sequence goes on along the minus strand of CAVVJG010000006.1, from coordinate 162,026 downwards.
GCGACCGCCAATCTTCCCACGCTCGTATCCAACACCAGTTTCCGTATCGCCGATGGAAGCTTTCATGGTTTTGAAGGCTGCGGCGATGGCGAAGGCCTGGGATTCGGCAGCTGCACGCACGTGTGGAATTACGAGGTGGCCACGCAATTTCTTTTTCCTTCGATTGGCCGCTCCATGCGCAGCACCAGCTTTGGCTACGCCACCGACGAAGAAGGCCACATGGATTTTCGTCACAAGCTGCCGCTCGGTTTTGAGCATTGGGGCGCGGCAGCGGCCGATGGCCAAATGGGGCAAATCGTAAAATTGTATCTCGACTGGAAATTGAATGGTGACGACGCGTGGCTGCGGGAACTCTGGCCGGCATGCAAGCGCGCGCTGGCCTACTCGTGGCGGCCCGGTGGCTGGGATGGCAACAAAGACGGCGTGATGGAAGGTGCGCAGCACAATACCTATGACGTCGAATTCTACGGTCCGAATCCATTGTGCGAGGTTTGGTATCTCGCGGCGCTCAAGGCCTGCGCCGAGATCGCCGTGGTGATGAAAGATGCGGAGTTTGCCACCGAATGCAAGAAGCTTTACGAAATGGGCAAGCAGTGGACCGACGTGAATTTGTTCGAGGGTGAGTTTTACGTGCAGCATGTGCAGGGTATTCCCGAAGATCAGATTGCCAAAGGTTTGCGCGTCGGCATGGGCGCAAAGGATACGCTGCATCCCGAATTTCAAGCGGGACGCGGATGCCTGATCGATCAAGTCCTGGGACAATTCATCGCGGATCTCGCCGGACTCGGCCCGCTGCTTGACGAATCGCATCTGCGCGCGGCGATCGCCTCGATTTACAAATATAACTATCGAAAAAATATGCACGACGAGCCTTCCGTCGAACGCGCGTATGCCGTCAACGATGAAAGCGCCCTGGTGATGTGCGATTACAGCAAAGGCGAACGGCCTGAAATTCCGTTTCCGTATTATTCCGAGAACTTTCACCGGCAGCGAGTATGCCGCCGCGATCCTGATGATGAAATACGGCATGGTGAAGGAAGGCGTGGAGTGCATCGCCAATATTCGCGCGCGTTACGACGGAGAAAAAGCAAATCCCTACAATGAAGCCGAATATGGCCGTCACTATGCGCGAGCCATGGCCAGTTGGGGCGCCATCCCTATGCTCTCCGGGTTTCTCTACAATGCCCCGGCGCGAGAGCTTGTAATCAAGCCACTCATTCATGTGCCGAATTTCGCCTGCTTCTGGTCCACTCCCACAGGCTGGGGGAATTTCCAGATCACTTCAGAAAAGGCGCATCCGGTTTTGCATCTGACGCCGATCCGCGGCTTCCTCGAGTTGCATCAACTCAACTTAACCGCCAAAGACTCTTCCCAGCTCGCACTGCGAAATTATCGATCGGCAATCAATCCGTTCCGTGCACGGTTGAGGTACGAGGAGCGGATGTTCTTTTTGCATGCAAGGAAAGCATCCGTGTCACTCCCAAAGCTCCGCTTACTCTGTCGTAGCAGCAGGCTGAGACGTCGCCCCGCCACTCAATCAGTTTGCATTACTCGGCAACCCGCAGTGACGCATTTGTTGGGCCTTTGCATCCCCCCACGAAACAGTTCGCTCCTGAGTATCGGCGCCGATTGGTGTATGCTTACGCAGAATTTCGGAGGAACTTGCTGATGAAGACTCGCGCGAACAGGTTGCGGCTTACTCTTTTATTCCTGATGGTTTCAGTTGCGTCTGCGATAGTGAACGCGCAGCAACCACCGGCAGACCTGGATGCGTACGTGGCTCGCTCCATGAAGACGTTTGATGTGCCGGGAATTTCTGTGGCCATTGTGAAAGACGGAAAAGTTGTGCTGGCCAAGGGCTACGGCGTTCGCAAACTTGGTGAGTCAGCTCCCGTCGACGAGAACACGCTCTTCGGCATCGGCTCAAACACTAAAGCGTTTACCGCGGCCGCGATCGCCACTCTGGTCGACGAAGGTAAATTGAACTGGGACGATCCGGTCAACGAGCGGCTGAAGGGGTTTGAGATGTACGACCCGTACGTCTCCAAAGAAATGCGTATCCGCGATCTGCTGTGTCATCGCAGTGGACTCGGGCTCGGCGAAGGTGATCTGATGTTTTGGCCGCACACCACGTTTACGCGCGACGAAGTTGTTTACCGTCTGCGCTTTCTGAAGCCCGCCTCAAGCTTTCGCAGTCGCTTTGCTTACAACAACCTGATGTTCGTGACTGCCGGCCAAGTGGTTGCCGAGAATTCCGGCAAAAGCTGGGATGACTATGTACGCGAAAAGTTTTTTCTCCCCCTAGGCATGAACAACACCAATACCAGCACCAATTCCTTTCAACAAAGCGGCAATTGGGCTTACCCGCATTCCAAAGTTGACGGCAAACTGCAGACCATTCCATTCGAGGCACTCGACAATGCGGCTGCGGCCGGCTCCATCAATTCTTCGGTCGCCGACATGTCTAAGTGGCTGCTGTTGCAATTGAACCGCGGAAAAATTCCCGGAACGGAGACGCGCATCTTCAGTGAAAAATCTTCGCAAACCATGTGGACGCAGCAGACGGTGATTCCCGTGAATGAGGGAGGCCCCGAAGAACTGAGAGCGATAAAGCCAAACCTGGCTGGCTACGCACTCGGATGGGGAGTGCGCGACTACAAGGGACGGAAGCTTGTCAGTCACACGGGAGGAGTGGCGGGCTTCGTTACTCGCGTGATGCTCGTTCCGCAGGAAAGCCTTGGCGTCGTGATTTTGACAAATGCCGAAGATGGTGGCGCGTTTGATTCGATCCTGTTTCACATCCTGGACAGTTACCTCGGCGGCAGCACCATGGATTACATCGCCGCACTGAAATCAGTGGAAGACAAAGAGACAAAAAGAAGCGGAAGAAACCATGAAGAACGCTTCTGCAGCTCGCGCCACAGATTCTAGGCCTTCACTGCCACTGGAAAAATACGCAGGCGAATATAGCGATCCGTGGTACGGAAAGATGACTATCACGCAGGAGTCGAACGGGTTGGTGCTCAACTTGGCAAGAACCCCAAAGGGAGTTGCCGATCTGCAGCACTGGCAATACGACACGTTCAAAGCCCATTGGCGCGACCGCACGGTGGAAGATGCGTTTGTCACCTTCGCTCTGGCTCCCGATGGATCCATCGACCACTTCACGATGGTCGCGGTCTCCCCACTCGCCGACTTCAGCTTCGATTATCAGGATTTGTATCTGACACCTGTGCCGAAACCAGCAGAGAAGAAATAACCAGTCTGCCGCCTTAGAAAGACCACCGTGAAGAAACGCGCGACTAAATCCCGTCACCCGTCGACCTCTAAATCAAAGGGCGCCCTCATTCGCGCCGGAAAGTTCGCCCGAAGTGCTACAAAACAAGCTCTTGAACAAGAACTTCGAGGGGCGTTGAAGTGGCTGAAGGACCACAGCAGCAAGGCCACGCTCGACGGCATGGCACGCTATGCGCTTCCTTCGGACAAGGCACTCGGTGTCACGTATCGCGACATGAAAGCATTGGGCAAGCGTCTAGGGCAGAATCATGAGCTTGCCGCCGCCCTCTGGGAAACCGACGTGTACGAGGCGCGCATGCTGGCCTCGATGGTGGATGATCCGGCCGAGGTTACGTCCGCGCAGATGGACCGCTGGTGCAAGGACTTTGACAACTGGGGTATCTGCGACACCATGTATTTGCTGGCTAATCACACCGCACGCTGGCCAATGGTTTGTGGAGTGCGTCGGGAGTTCGTCAACAGGTTCGCGTATATTTTGGGCGAGGGCAGCATTTCCAACAACTGAGCGCTCACCTCCACGGAAGTGGCCACAGCGGCAAGGCGAATCGTAACTTCGTGCCCTCGTGGTGAAGTACCAAAGGTAGCGCCGCTTTCACTCAAAACCGCACCTTCAGCGCTTGCCCTGGTGAATACAATCCTGCGACGCCCGGTGAATGGAGACTCTTCAGGCCTTCCTCAGAAATGACAGGTCACGTGAATTTCCGTGAGGCTGCTCGAATGCGCTGAGTGTGTCCCGGAGCGAGCCTGACGCAATTTCAAATTTGCGTACTGACCACGGCCTGCTGCTCGGTTGTCTCGCTGCGTTCTCGCGTGAGTTTGACAGGAGTGGCAAGAAGACTTTCGCTGGCGCCAAATGCGGTGTATGCCACCAAGGTTCCCATCGTTACCCATTGATTGGTTACCGGCCACGAAGCTTGCTCGTGGTCTTGTTAATCCGTCGCATACTGTCAGCTGTCTCGCTTCATGTTGCTTCGAATGTTTCACATTGAACTTCGTGTTTGCATTTGTTCGGTCCTCAAGTTGCAGTCGTGAAGAGTCGAAGGATGAAACGCGAACGTCGAACCTGCTGGGAATTGCCAATCGTGGGGAGTTGCAGTGAAAGCGACAGAGCAAAAACGCAAATGGCGCGGTCGCGAAAACTACTCGCTCAAGAATTCTACGGAGGGAGGGCCGGGAAGAATTCCGGCGGCGGTTCCGCGCTCAATCAGTTCACAAACGGCTTTCTTGCCTTTTTCACCGTAGCCAAGCGTCCATTTGTTGACGTACATGCCGACAAATTTATCGGCGAGTTCGGGATCCATTTCGCGCGCAAACTGCATCGCATAGTTCAAAGCCTCTTCGCGATGATCGAGGCTGTACGTAACGCTATCGCGAATGGTCCTGGCAATCAGGCGGCCGAGGTCTGGCCCGAGACAACGGCGTACGGCATTTCCGCCCAGCGGCAAGGGCAAATTGGTGAGTTCCTGCCACCAGATTCCCAAATCGATGATGCGGTGTAATCCATGCTGCTGGAAGAAAAGCTGGCCTTCGTGGATCAATAGGCCCGCTTCGACAACTTCGTTCTTTACCGCTTCCATGATCTTATCGAAGGGCATTACCACCGCTTCAAATTCCGGTTGAAATAATTTCAACGTAAGATACGCGGTGGTTTTCAGACCCGGCACGCCAACGCGCCTGCCTTTCAGGTCCTGAGGCTTCATGGATTTGGTAGAAACGACGATGGGGCCGTAGCCCTCGCCAAAGCTGGCGCCGCAATCCAGCAAAATGTATTTGTCTCGCAGGGATGGATAAGCCGCAAAACTGACCGCGGTGACATCGTAGGTTTCCGTCAATGCCGCTTCGTTGAGGGTCTGAATGTCTTGCAGAATGTGGGTGTATTTGTAGCCGGGAGTAGCCAGCTTGTGAGTGGCCAGGCCGTAAAACATGAAAGCGTCATCGGAGTCCGGCGAATGCGCCAGCTTGATCTCCCGTGGCTCTTTTTCCGTTTGTGATGCCGTTTGTCTTACAGCCATGAGCGTGTGTCCCTTTTGCTCCGGCAGCCAAATCGAAGAGACATCGGTACCCGTCGCACTCTCGGGGAAAGAATGAAAGCAAGGCTAGCGATGCGTGATCGAACGTGGCGTTGGCCGGGCTAAAACTGCAAGAGCAAGACTAGCATAGACGCCCAGCCGGAATAAAGCGCATCGGACGATTTCTAGATAGCGGAAACCATGTGGGCGATGGCGTCCTCAAAGTTGACGCGACCGTCCAGATACGGTTGCCAGAAGGTGATAATCACATGGAGATAGTCCTCCCAGCCGCGCTGCGTGAGGTTACCTTTCAACTCGTCGGGTAGGGAAGAGAAGCGTGGCCTCTGGACGTTACCCGGCCCGGCTGAAGGAGCCTCCGTACTGCTCCCGGAGATAATCGGGCGAATCACCTCGGTGGTGGTGTAATAAATGAGGGCGTGCCACAGATTGCGGGGAATCGGTTTTTCCCGCTGACGACATTCGCGGCTGATGGCGTTTTGCACTGGCAGCGCCAAGCCATGAGATGACTCATAGAAGAGCACTCCCAGTGCTTCTGGTCCCTGATTGCGGGGATCGGTGCTGGCAATGGTTACGTGGAGCGGATCGAGGGTGGTATAGGCTCCCGCTGAATTGGCGAAAGCGCAGACTTCCACACGAATCTTCTCTTTTGGCCATTTCGATTGATAGATTTCCGCCAAGCGTTCCGAAAGCCCCACTCCCTGTTCCCGCACCAGCGGCGCTACCCCGATGACCCAGCGGCGATTCGCTCGATTGTGATCAGTCCACCAGTGCGCACGGTAAATGCCTGCCACGGATTCCAGGACGGCCCCTTCATTGCCGGGGAGACCCGCATTACAGCTCGGCCTTTTCTTCCCGGTTAGTTCGTTGCAATCTTCAAAATCGCCCAACTGATCTTTCAGCAGGATCAGATCAATATTGATCTGCATGTCTTTCATCGCGTAATTGGAGATGTAGTAGGCGATCGCTTCATCCCAGAGTTTCTGTTCGGCAGTAGAAAGAGAAACCGTGGAACCGGGAGTCTGCCGGAGCACCGGACTGGGAGATTTGCCACCCGATTCGCGTTGCTCCTTGGCGGCCTGCCTCGCGCGCGCCTCATGATAAAGAAAATGGTGGAGATTGACCCAAAAGCCGCTGTGAAATTCAAAGATGGGCAGCGGCCCGTAAACGGAATCGATTTCCTGGCCGTAGCTCCGCGGAGCAGCGGCACCCAGGAGAACTGCGACCGAAATCAAGAGGAGAAGCTGTAAGCGAACCTGGCGCATATCGAATGCGAAATGGTAGCGCATATTTGTCCAGCATCAAATTCGCAACTGCACAGCACGTTCCGGATACTCAGGATGACACCTTGTCGGAGAGTTTTGGTGAGAAAAGCGAGGAAGATTCTGCGAAGAGTGACTTCAGTACTCGCCGTCAGGATCAGCGAGCCAACGATCCAGCTTGACGAGTTCATCGGGAGTAATTTCGGGAAAAGCAATTCCCATGCCGAGGCTGGTGCTGGTGTAAACCACGGTGCCCACTGCTTCGAAAAGTTCTTCATGATAGGTCAAGCGCACGCGCACTTTGGTTCCAGTGGGAGTGGGATTCAGCGTGTCAATGTAACAGCCAGTGCGGCTGATATCGGAGGTGCGCGCAGTAAGTTTGGCGCCGCGCGGCAGTTCAAACACCTGCGCAGCCAAGACCATCGGGTATCGTGGCGCGCTTCGCCGCTCAACCGTAGCTTCCGGCATTCGCCTCTCCTTTCAGACCAGCACGAGACGGGTCTGATGTATCCACCTGGAGAGGCAATTGTGTGCAAGCGAGCAGATAGCTCGCAAGAAGCCGGATGATCCCATCTGAAGAATCGCGCTCGGGAATGCGGCTGGCAACGGAAACGGAGAAAGAGAAGCGTACTAGTCACTTGCGAAGGTTGTTTCACAGTGAAACGTTTGGCGGAAGCTGCGTTTAAGGATTAAACTGTGCATCCCAGCGACGAACTCATTCCACGCAAACAAACAGGAGTTTCTAATGCAAATCAAACTGGCCAGCGTCTTGGTTGATGACCAGGAGATCGCTCTTCGGTTCTACACCGATGTCTTGGGGTTCGTGAAACGAGCGGACATTCCGATGGGGCCATTCCGCTGGCTGACGGTTTCTTCGCCGGAGGGTGCGGAAGGAGTCGAACTGGTGCTGGAGCCAATGGCCTTCGCACCCGCGCAGACGTACCAGAAAGCATTGTTTGCGGCCGGAATTCCCGCAACGGCGTTCATTACAAAAGATATTGCGACTGAATATGAACGGCTGAAGAAACACGGTGTGAAATTTCGCGGCGAACCCGTGAACATGGGACCGATCACCGCCGTGGTGTTTGAGGACACCTGCGGCAATCTGATTAACCTGGTACAGCCCACAGCATAGAAATCATTACTGGGCAGGGCCACGCTGGTGTCGTAATTCGTCGGGACTATTCCAGTTTAGGGTCGATCTCACTGCCCACAGCGCCCTGACGATCAGCGGCGTGCAGGTTGCCATTGGAATCGCGAAAGAAAGAACGTGTCCCACTGCGGCCATACTCCGCGGGGATTGCCGCAAGTTCGTACTTCGCAGGAGCGCCGGAGTTGTTCGCGCCGACAATCACGTAGCGAAAGACGTAACCATCCTTACGCCCGGCGGCAAGATCTTCACCAATCAAACCTGCATTGTCGCTCTTTGCCGGGCCTTGCGGCGCGGGCCCAAGAACGGTCAGGGTATCCGGCAGGCGCGTATATGTTTTGCGATACGTTTCGACGGCGCTGGCAATCTCTTTCATATAGGTGATGGCCGTTTTTTCGTTGGCTTGAATTTCCGCGCGATCCCACTCTTCTTCGAGTGAAGGCAGGTCCAGTAGCAACAGGCCCAGGGAGAGCAATTTCCACTCACCATTTTCGCGAACCATGCCGATAGTCACCTTGCGGCTGGCCTCGCCAGTGGGGTCGGAAGCGTCTTTGATTTCAAACGGCAAGTAGGCGAGATTGTCGCGCAGTTCCGCTTTGCCGATCTGAATCTGCGTGGTTACTTCGGGGCTGGAACAGGAAACCAAATACGTATCGTTAGAGGTATTTTCACTGCGTGGCTGGCCGGGTTTATCCAGAAGGACGAAACGCTTCAGAAAGGTTGAACGTGCCGCAGGCGCAATGCGCGAAAAAGCGGCGGCATTGCGTGCGGTGAGGGCATAGCGGAATTCGTCGGCATTCTGATTGCACGCGGCCAACATGGCGTCGCGCAGGACGGTCGCCGGGCTCTTCACAGCCGTAGTTTGCGCCGCACATGCTCGGCTAGCCGAGAAAATTGCGGAGATCATCAGAATGCGGAAGAGATTGCAGTGCAAACTTCGCGAACACTTCAAAATTCGTTGCCTCTCAGTCTTTCGCCGCTTCCAGAATGCTCGCCAGATTCTGCGTAAAGGTGGAACGCGGCATCACTTCGTTGCATCCAGCCGCCCGGGCTTGCGCGGCAAGATCGGTCTGCACGTGGGATAAAAACGCAAGCACACGCAAATCTTTGTGAGTTGCTCGAAGCGACTGAATGGTTGCAACAGGATTGCTGCGGGCATTGAGATCGACGATGACCAAACGGGTAGGAGGATCCAGCAAACCGCTCAATCCATTGGGATTTGAGGCGACCTTGAATTCGACGCCAAGCTGTTTGGCGGTTTCCGCTATCTTCATCTGAAAGAAGAGATCGTCCATATAGCCAACAGCGCGCGCCATGCAAATACCTCCATGCAATGAGATAAATGATTCTGACCCATTACAATGCGGATGGGATCAGTGACCGGTGCCGGGGGCGTGGGCACCGACGGTCTTATCTGGCACATCGCCCGCGCGGCCCTTTACGCGGTCGTACACGCTGACCTGGCTGACCGAGCCGAGCGCTTCATTGTAAAAAGTGGGCACGCCAAGAAGGGTGCGCAGTTCTTCATTGAAACGGCGAAGATTTTCGAGATGACTCGCAAGAGCAGGAATTTTGAGGCCTTCGTCGGTCAGCAAAAATTTTTGATAGCCCGCGTCCCACAAACGGCTGAACTGCCGGTTGACCATAATGGTTGGAAGAATGGTCATCATGAAGCGGCCATCCGTGTCCTGACGGAGCTCTGCACCACAACCATATTTCTCCACGCGAACTACACCGCGAGTGCTGCCTACGGAAAAGCCACGGGCGGCAAGAGTATCCAAAGTCTTTTTTTCAAAGCGTTCGTCAACGTTCCACATGGTGTACTCAGAGTACGATTCCGGGCAGATTGTGTAAAGGGCGACGGGAAATGGGAGAAGAGCAGAAAGAAAAGGAGAAGAAAGTAGTTGACAAGGAAAAGGGGGGCTTGTATATTTCCATTAGGTTATGGAACCTCAAGGTTATGGACAAATGACACCGGAACGGCTGGACGCGACTTTCGCGGCGTTGGCCGATCCCACACGCAGGGCGATTTTAGCTCGTCTGGCCTCGGGCGAGGCGTCGGTGACGGAACTCGCAGCACCATTCGAGATGAGCCAGCCGGCCATTTCCAAGCACCTGAAGGTGTTGGAGCGCGCCGGGCTCATCTCGCGGGGACGAGACGCGCAAAGGCGCCCGCGACGCTTGGAAGCTGAGCCGCTGGCGGAAGCGACGGAATGGTTGGAACGGTATCGCGAGTATTGGGAGCAATCTTACTTGCGGTTGGACGCCTTGCTGGATGAGCTGAAGGTGAAAGAGAAGAGGCGCGAACGCAAGAAATGATAAGGGGGGAGGAATCGATGAAGAACGTGGGAAAGCTGACAGTGAATACGCCAAGTGACAGGGAGATTGCGATGACGCGTGCCTTCAATGCGCCGCGGCAGTTGGTGTTTGATGCGCTAACCAAACCGGAATTGCTGAAGCGCTGGCTGACCGGGCCTCCTGGCTGGTCGTTCACGGTATGTGAGGTCGATCTGAGGGTGGGAGGCAAGTATCGCTTCGAGTGGAGCAAGAAAGACAAAGGAATACAGATGGGAGTGAGCGGCGTGTTTCAGGAGGTGGTGGTCCCCGAGCGCTACGTAAACACCGAGCGTTTCGATGAGCCGTGGTATCCAGGTGAGGCGATCGTGACGAACGAGCTCGCCGAACGGGATGGCATTACAACGCTTACGCTGACGGTGCGTTACGAATCTCGGGAAGCTCGTGATGTCGCGCTGCAGTCGCCGATGGAGGAAGGTGTGGCGATGGGGTACGATCGGCTGGCGGAGATTGTGGAGAAGCCATGAAGAACAACATTTTGAGGAGCGTGATCGCCGTAGTAGTGGGCGCGATAGTAAGCATCGTGCTCTCGGTGGGGACCGATGCAGTGATGAAAGAAACCGGGGTGTTTCCTGCATCGGGTGGAGCGATGAGCGATGGTTTGTTTGTGCTGGCGACGGCCTACCGTGCGGTTTACGGCGTTTTGGGAGCATACCTGACCGCGAGGATTGCCCCGAACCGACCGATGATGCACGCACTGATATTGGGAGCGATAGGATGTGCGGTCGGGATTCTGGGACTGGTGGTGACGTGGAACAAGATGCCGGAAATAGGACCGCGATGGTATCCCATTGGACTTGTTGTGCTGGGGTGGGCCCAGGCCTGGGTGGGTGGAAGACTGCGCGTGATGCAGGTGAGCGGAGTAACTGCAGGTTAAGGGTGAGAACGAGGATTGTTGTGAATAGGAGTTCCTCAGGGGGTAAAGCCCGGTTTTTGGGGCTCTTTATGCCGGAGGTAAAGTTCCGACCGCTGGAAAACCAAATCTGAAACCAGATACGAAGTGGATTCCAGAGAGGACGAAAGGTGCCAGGCAATGGGGAAAATGGGAATCAAACGCCGCAAGCCACAGCGCCGGGAGGGTTTGCCGAAGCCAACCCGCCCACTGAAAAAAGGGAATACGCAAACAGATCCCGAGGTTGTCGAATTCCTGAAACAGCTGGCGCATCCGTTGAAACCGGAGCTGGAGGCTCTCCGCCAAATTATTCTCGATGCCAGCCCCAAGATCCGTGAAGGCATCAAGTGGAACTCGCCGAGCTTTTGCACAACAGATTACTTCGCGACGATTAATTTGCGCGGCCGAGCCGGCGAGGAACGCGTGTGGCTCATCCTGCACACGGGAGTGAAGGTGAACGGCACGGCGGTGAAAGGGTTGAAGATTACGGATCCAAACGGGCTGCTGAAGTGGCTGGCGAAGGACCGGTGCGTGGTGACTTTCGGCGACGCGAAGGACGTGAAGGCCAAAGGAGCAGCGCTGCAATCAATTGTTCGCGAATGGATTCGGCAGATTTGAGAGAGAGACAACGGCTGGATAGCTCGAAGAGAAAGGAGAGCATCGTGGACTTAGCAAAGCAGGACATAGTAGTTACCAGGGTGTTTGACGCACCAATCGAGCGGGTATGGAAGGCGTGGAGCGAACCCGAATACGTGAAGCAGTGGTGGGGGCCTGACTATTTTACGTGTCCAAGCGCCGAAATGGATTTTCGTGAGGGTGGAACATCGGTGGTGTGCATGCGCGCGCCAAAGGAATTTGGCGGACAGGATATGTACAGCGCATGGGCGCACAAAAACATAGTTCCAATGAAGAGCATGGAAATTATTCAAAATCTGGCGGACAAGGACGGAAATGTGATTGAGCCAGTCAAGCTGGGCATGCCGCCGGAGTTTCCGACGAATATGCGCACGGTGGTGACATTCAGAGATTTGGGAAATGGAAAGACGGAAATGACGGTAACGGAATACGACTGGCCGGTCTGCCAAATGATGAAGATGTCGGAAATGGGTTTGAAGCAGTGCATCGACAAGATGGAGAGGAGCTTTCAGGCATGTTAAATACCGGGACTTTGCAGGTTAGTCTGCCAACGGAGCGCGAAATTGTGATGACGCGAGTATTTGAAGCGCCCCGACGACTAGTGTTTGATGCGATGACCAAGCCGGAGTTGTTGAAGCGGTGGTTCGGGCCGCGCGGATGGTCCCTGACAGTGTGCGAAGTGGACTTGAAAGTGGGAGGAGCGTGGCGTTTTGTTCTGGGCGGCCCGAACGGCCGAGAAATGAGCATGCACGGTGTGTACCGCGAGATCACGCGGCCCGAGGGAAGCGTCCACACGGAAATTATCGATCCGTTTCCCGTTGAGTCCATTGTGACGACGGTGTTGGAGGAGGAGAACGGAAAAACAACACTGATCGGAACGGTATTGTATCCATCGCAAGAGATTCGCGACATGGTGGCGAAATCCGGCATGGAGCATGGAGCAGCGGAGTGCTACGACAAACTCGCGGAGCTGCTGCCATCGCTCGCGTGAGGCGGCTAAGGAACGGAAACGCGAAGCAATTCTCGAGTATTAGTACGTCTTGGAATCGCAGGCGCATTTGCGAGTTTACTGGGGATCCTGATCTTTTCGTGCGGACCCGGCAGGGATAGCGGAATGCAGTCAGTGCAAAAGAGTGTTACTTCGAGGGACGGCACGAGCATCGCTTATGAAGAAAGCGGTGCCGGGCCGATGGTGATCGTTGTAGCTGCGGCGTTGGCAGACCGAGGCGGCACCACGCGCCTGACGAAGCATCTGGCGGAACACTTTACGGTGATCAACTACGACCGTCGAGGGCGTGGCAAAAGCACGGATACGCAGCCGTATGCCGTCGAACGCGAGGTGGAAGACATCGAAACTTTGATTGACGCGGCAGGCGGATCGGCGTTCGTGTTTGGCAGTTCGTCGGGCTCCGTGCTGGCGCTCGAGGCCACAAGCAAACTTGGGCCGAAAGTGAAGAAATTGCACATGTACGAGCCGCCGTTCATTATTGATGACAGGCGTCCTCCTATTCCGGACGATTTGATTAAGCAGATTGATGAACTGGTGGCGGCGGAAAGGCGGAACGATGCAGTGCAACTCTTTTTTGCCAAGGGAATGGGCTTACCGGGATTTGCGGTGACCATGATGCGATGGCTGATGCCCGGATGGTCAAAGATGGTGGGAATGGCGCATACACTGCGGTATGACCTTACGATTCTAGAGGGAACACAGGCGGGGAAAGCGTTACCTGGTGGGCGATGGAGCTCAGCCACGGCACCGACGCTGGTAGTGGTGGGGAGCAAGAGTGAGCCGTTTTTTCACGATGGAGCGAAAGCTCTGGTCAAGCTACTGCCGAGTGCACAATACGGCGTATTGGAAGGACGTGACCATTCAGCGATACTGATGGCGACGCAAGCGCTGGCTGATTCCGCAAGAGGATTCTTTCTTAAAGAAAAATAAACAGAATAGGACCTTACCGCCACGCCTTCAGATAGTTCGTATTGTTGTGTTCGGAGTGATTCCCCACCTGGAGTACAGATGTAATCTCGGAGTTAAGGCCATCAGAGTCTGTGAAAATTGAAACGTCATCCTGTGAAAAGACGCCCGCCTCAGAAGGCGGCCGCTACATTAGGTAGACGGTGCATTTCGATTATTTCCTGGTGGGAGGCTGAGTGGTGGAGGGGTCGACTTGCGAGAGGCGGTGAATTCCGGAGCGGTGCAGGGCGAATACGATTGCCCAGCCGATTGCTCCAACCAGGCAGGCGCCTCCCAACGCGAGCAAGAGCGGGAAGAAGAGTGAGAAATCCGCCGAGCGAATGGGGCCAACCTGCGGACTGGCGTAGGGTCCGGAAGCCTGGATGGCCCTCGCTTTATCCATCGCCAGCAAAATTGCGGCCAGGATGACGGCCATCAGTGCGACGGTAGCTTTGGGAAACCTGAATTCGGAACGCATCGTGAGCCTCCTTGAAGGAAATATCGAAGGGCCAAAAGAACCAAAGATAGTGCGGGCATGCTCTTCCATTGCGCCGCTGATCAATCCCGTGGATTCACGAGCAAAAAAGATGGCACGCGCGAACGTGCTTTTGTTCTGGGGGTCTGCGTGTACTTCATAAAGTACGTCCAACATCTCTTCCGCAAATTCATCGCGATAGGTGGAAGGATAGAGGCGCAAGAAAGTACGAAAGATGGCAAGCATCGCTACGACTCCTCCCTTGCCACGCGTAGGCTGGCGACCCGGGTGAGTTGTTTCATGCGATGCACTTCCTGTTGCAGGTTTCGTTGGCCAAGCGAAGTAAGTCGGTAGGCCTGTTTGCCACGGGAGTTATCCTCATCCTTGAACCGCTCAATCCAGCCTTCTTCCAATAGGCGGCGTAGCGCGCCGTAGAGAGTGCCGGTGCTAAGACGAACGCGACCGTCACTCATTTTGGCGATGTCTTGGAGGATGGCATAACCGTGGCGGGGCTGGTCGGCGAGGGAGAGAAGGATGAGCAATACGGGCTCAGAGATGGCGGAAGGCTGTATAGGTAATTGCGCGACATGTCGCATAGCGACATATTGGTCTTGTGGGCGGCAGGAGTCAAGGAAAAAGTGAACCGCTTGGCGCCTGGCTCCCGGGGCGGGTAGTGTCCGCGCGGGCTATTGCGATGGGTCGAATTGACCTGCTATATTCCCCGAACTCCCGCCCTAACCACACCGTATAGCGAAAATTTGAGAGCTGGTCCATGCGCCTGGAAATAGACTGCAGCGACTGAATGTGGGCATGGAGGTGCTCCGAAGTACAAGAAAGAGAGGCTGGTTCTTATGCTTAACAAACTCCAATACACAACTGGATTGTCGGTGCTTTTCGTGGTGGCGCTGGTCTGGCCGGCTGCTGCGATGGGAACCCATCGCGGGCGATTGATTGTGGACGATGACAAAGTTCAGTGTCCCACTGCAGGTTTCACGCACATTCAGGATGCTGTCGATGCAGCTGCGCCCGGCGACGTGATCCACATTTGCAGTGGCATATATGTGGAGCAGGTGGCCATTCGCAAAGCGCTGGATATCAACGCGGACAATGGGGCCATCCTTATGCCTACGGCCATGCAGGCGAACACGACCAGCCTTTTCGACGCCGCTCCAATCGCCACGGCGTTGCTGGTCGCGGACGCCACAGGGGTCACGATTTCAGGGCTAACCGTCGATGGTATAAACAACGGGATTTCTCAGTGCGCGCCTGACCTGATCGGTATTTCCTTTCAAAATGCGTCCGGAGAACTAGATCGAATCGCCGTTCGCAATTTCAAATTGGCGGAATCACTGAACGCGTGTCAGAGCGGCACAGGAATATTCGTGCAAAGCGGAAGTGGAGGGGTATCTAATGTTGAAATCGACCATTGCACGGTGCACGACTTCCAAAAGAATGGCATTACCGCCGACGAAGTGGGGACGGTGGCGGTGATCCGCAGGAATGTAGTGACAGGAATAGGGTCAACCAACGGCCCGGCGCAGAATGGCGTGCAGATTGGATTTGGGGCTGGAGGAGTGATTGTCGACAACGTGGTGACCAACAATGTGTGGGCGCCTTGCACGGCGGTCAATACATGCACGGCTGTGGCGACAAATATCCTGGTGACCCAGTCTGACGGAGTAGAGATCTCTGGAAACACGGCAGGAATCAGCCAAGTAAATATTTTTGTGCACGGCAACAATGCGCTGATCAATCGCAACAAAACATTTGCGACCATCGTCTTCGACGGAATCCGCCTGCAGGGAGATCAATCGCGGGCGCGGCAGAACCAGGCGCTCAACGGCAGCGAGTCGGGGATCTTTCTTTCGGGTAACAATAACCTGATTGCCGAAAACACGATCAGCGATTCAGCGGTCGGGGTACTGAAAGAAACGGGATCTTCCGGAAATATCATCTTGGGAAACCGGTTCTTCAACACCCCAGTGGCCGTCGAAGACCCTCAGTTAGTGGACGCGGCCAAACTGATTTCCCCCAAGCGCTGAAGAGGGAAACCTGTCCGCAATCATTCAGGGTTTGTCGACTCAATTCACGGTGCGATAGCGCTGGAGGATTGATCCGCGAAGCAAAGGATCAGTGGACGTAGTAGCCGGTTTTGGAAAGGATTAAGTAGTCGCGGCCCTTTTTACCGAAGGATGGGGCGAGGGTAACGTCGAGTTTGTGCGGCTTGCCGGTGGCGGCGGTGGCTTGGGTATAGTAGCCCAATGTGTAACGAGTTTTAATGCGGTGGATCAGCGCTCGAAAGACTTCATCCAGATGCGCCACATCCTTGACGTCGAAAATTTCTCCGCCGGTCTGGTCGGTCACTTTGCGTATATTGACTAAGCCAGGAACCATGCTCGCAGCGAATAGTGTTCCGGGCGGGTTGTACCCGGGAATTTTCAGGTTGTAGACGACGGCATCAGCGGCGATGGTTTCGGTGACAATGTCACGAGTGCCTTGTCCTCCCGCGCTAGTGCCAACGTCATCGCTGATCAGAATGATGACGCGGCGGCCGTTGGGCGGAGCGTTGAGAAGATATTTGGCGGCGACAAAGATGCCGTCATTGATGTTGGTGGCTCCACCTGTCTGAAACGCGCTGATCTGCTGGGCAATTTTGTTTTTGTCGTTGGTGAAGGGAACGCGCAGCTCCGCCTCGGTGGAAAAGGTGAAGAGCGCAACTTCGTCTTGAGGTTTGAGGGCCGCCAGCGCGGCGGTAGCGGCGTCACGCAATGGTCCGAGGAATGGACCAATAGATTCGCTCAGGTCTAGTACAAGTGCAATGTTTATAGGTAGTTCGTCGCGACTGAAGACTTCAATCTTCTGTGGTACGCCGTCTTCGCGAATTTGGAACGCGTCTTGATTGAGATCGGCCATGATTTGACCGGACCTGACCTTCACCGTGGCGTCAACGAGGACAAGGTTTACATCGACGCGAATGACGCCGGTGTTCTGGTCCTGGGCTTTTGCGGCGGGGATATGCGAGAGAAGGATCACGTAAGCGAACAAGAGCGAAAGACGTCTAGCTCGTGTGCGATTCAAATTAGATGGAGTTGGCACGATTTGATTTTTGCATACTTTGTGGATGGTGGGCACGGGAGTGATTGTTGTTGGAAAGAAGGCTAGATTCGGTGTGCGGGGAAAACGCACAGCCAGGAATGACTGTGCCACGAAAACCGGGAGCCAAACCAGGGATTAGGCTGCGCTTTTCTCAGCGAGATGAAACGCGTAGTATGGATGGAAGGACAAATAGACTTTATGAGTACGAAAGAACAGCAGTTTATTGCGCATGAACCGGCCGCAAGCCTTACCAACGAAGAAATCCTGCGTTACAGCCGGCATTTGATTATGCCGGAAGTTGGGATGGATGGTCAGCTAAAGCTAAAGGGCGCGAAGGTGCTGTTGATTGGCACGGGTGGACTGGGTGCGCCGCTAGGGCTGTATTTGACGGCGGCGGGAGTTGGCAAGATTGGACTGGTGGACTTTGACGTAGTGGATTTCACGAATCTGCAACGACAGGTAACGTTTGGAACGAGCGATGTCGGCAAGGCAAAGACGGAAGCGGCCAAGGCGCGTTTGACCAACCTGAATCCGGACGTGGAAATCACTACATATGAGACCAAGCTGACGAGCGAGAATGCACTCGAGATTTTCAAGGATTACGACGTCATCGTCGACGGGACTGATAATTTTCCCACGCGGTACTTGGTGAACGATGCGTGCATTTTGCTGGGCAAGCCTAATGTGTACGGATCGATTTTCCGGTTTGAAGGACAGGTGACCGTGTTTGGCATGCCGGATGGGCCCTGCTATCGGTGCTTGTATCCGGAGCCCCCTCCGCCGGGACTGGTGCCCTCCTGCGCTGAAGGAGGTGTGCTGGGCGTGTTGCCGGGAATCATCGGGTCACTGCAGGCCATGGAAACAATCAAGCTGTTGATCGATCGTGGCGATTCGCTGGTGGGGCGTTTGTTGCTATTTGATGCGCTGGCACTGAAGTTTCGCGAACTGAAATTGCGTAAGAATCCGAATTGCCCGATGTGCGGAACACATCGCAAGATCACCAAGCTGATCGATTACTACGAATTCTGCGGTGTGCGCGGAGAAGAAGCGCCGGAAGTGGATTTGCACGTGCCGGAAATCACCCCGCGCGAATTGAAGCAACGGCTCGACCAAGGCGACCACCTATTTATTCTAGATGTGCGCGAACCGCATGAATACCAGATATGCAATTTGAAGGGGCATTTGATCCCGCTGGGCGAATTGCCGCGACGCGTCCACGAACTGGATTCATCGAACGAGATTGTGGCGCATTGCCGCAGCGGTAAACGCTCCGCCGAAGCAGTGGACTTCTTACGCAAGGCGGGATTCAAGAAAATACACAATTTACGGGGTGGAATACTTTCGTGGTCGACGGAAGTGGATCCGACGGTGCCGCGGTACTAGCTGGCGAGTTTTGTGGAAGTGAGTAAGGTTATCAGCGATCAAGAATCAGATATCAGGAAGACAACACGGAGGATTCATTGGCATCGACAAGAGTGACGATTTTCAATAACGGACCAATTCGAGTGGAGGGCGATTTTCAGGTCGTGGATCAGGATGGAAATGCATTTGGCCTGGGTGGACGGTCAGCAGTATCGTTCTGCCGGTGCAGCCATTCCGGGAACCAGCCATTTTGCGATGGCTCGCACAAACGCAACAACTTCACGAACACGGTGACGGCCCGGGATCTGGCTCCCCCAGTGCCAAAACCGTGAGAAACCAGGCGATTCAGGCAACTGAGACTGTCTCAAATCGAGAAACTGAGCGGTCCTGGGGCGGACTTGTTCAATAGCCTGCTAACTATCTGGATAAATTAGCGATAAGTTGCCAAAAGTGAACGATAAGTGGCTTGAGAATCGTCTCGCATGTGGTCTCAATTGGGAAAAGGCTCGATGAAGGCTTTTGTAAGTCCTTATTTGTCAATATTCTGTAGAATCAAACCCTTTTGCTAGATAGGCATGGAACGTGCTATTCCCGTCAGTTGTCGGGTTTCTCCGACAATTGGGGGATAGGTTGGGAGATTGGGCCAAGATCACGGGGTTTCTCCGCAAAGACCGCGGAAACCTTCCGGCCATCGGCTACGGACTTACCGTGGCCCTGTATCTCGGCGCGGTTTTCTATGCTCGTTATTCTCACGCCGTTGGTTCACCAAATACATATCTGTACCTGGAAGTTGGCGGGTCGCTGCTGAGCTTTTGCTACGCCGCGAATGCGCTGGTTCGATTCCGCGGAACGCATGATCGCGTTGCGCTGATTCTGGCGTTTGGCTTTGTGCTGTCTGGAACGATCGAAACGCTGAGCTACTTTGGACTGAACAATCTTCTGCATTCCGGGCCCGTGGCGCTTTCACATGTGCCGATGGGTTGGATGGTGGGGCGCACGCTGCTGGCAGTTTTAATCCTTGCAGCGCTGGCGGTGGAACGGTTCCTGCCGACCGCGCGGCAACCTAGCAGGGAAGCTGCGGGCGCACTGTTCGCCGTGGCGGGTGCTGCGTATGTGACGAGCGCTGCGTTTCTGGCTGCGCCGGCAACACCAGTAGCCAAGGCGGGGGCTTTCTTTTCGCGCCCTTGGGAATTATTGCCAGGCGGGCTGTTCATTCTTGCTGCCGTCTTTCTTTATCGCCGTTACAAATCGGGCAAAAAGAATGACAGCGACGCGTCCATATATGACTACTCGCTTTTTCTGGTGGCGCTGCTGAATGGAGCCTGCCATCTGGCGGCGCTATTTTCACGCAGGCTGTTTGATGGACCATTCTTTCTTGCAGAGCTCAGCAAGGTGGCGAGCTACGCAATTATTCTCTGCGGTGCGCTGATTGATCAGGCGCGTTTGTTCGATCAGGTGCGCACCATGGCGGTAAGCGATTCGTTGACGGGGCTGGCGAATTACCGGCGGCTGATTGCGGTGATCGAGTCGGAACTGGAGCGTTCACGCCGGACGCATCGGCCGTTCAGCATTGTGCTGCTGGATATGGACGGGTTGAAGACCATCAATGACCGCTATGGACATCTGGTGGGGAGCCGATCTTTGGTGCGACTGGGGAAGATATTACGGAGCCATTCACGCGCGATTGATACGGCGGCGCGCTATGGCGGAGATGAATTTGCATTGGTGCTTCCAGAGGCGCAGAAGGATATCGCCACGCGGGTGGCTTCACGGATACGCGAGCGACTGGCGGCGGAGCCAGAGGAGCCCATACTTTCGGTGAGTGCGGGAATCGCGGCGTATCCGGAAGACGGCGACACGCCAGAAAAACTTTTAGGTGCGGCTGATCGCATGCTGTATCGCATGAAGCATCGCGGCAGTGCAATAAATTCCATCGCACGCATTGCCGCGTGCCTCTAAGGATATGGAAATGTCGCCCATAGTGAGCCACCCATTCCATCGACGAGAGAATCGGATACCGATGGAAATTCCGGTGGTGCTGGATGGACACCGGCACGTGCCGGGTACGGAAACGACGTTTACGGAGAACGTCAGCGTGAAGGGTGCGAGAGTGGTCAGCGTCCGCCGGTGGGAGAAGGGATCCCCGGTTGTGTTTGCATCGCGCACAGGTGAGTTTCGTTCGGCGGCTCGAGTCGCATACTGCCAACCTTTGCGAGGCGACGGCTTCGCGATTGGGGTGGAGTTCCTCGAAACCAAAGGACGATGGGTAGTCGAATCTACGAATTAGCTTGACCAATTTTGGCGAGTGGATAGGAGGGAACTACTGGAGAATTCTTTTAAGGAAGAAGTTACTAGCGCAAAGAGAGCGCCGCACGGGTTTCATCCACCGCCGGCGCTTTCTTATTTTTGGAGGCAGGAGCTGAGCGAACTCCAAAACCACACCCGCCTCGGAAGGCGGCCGCTACATAAGCCGGAGCCCAAGACCCATGCGCTAAATCGGCGATTGGGGTTCATCCGGAAATGATTAGAAAAGCGTTTTGATTCTGCAGGCATGGGGTGCATCGATGCTGCACCCCTACGAGTCGTGAAACGGAGAGAACGGTGCTTTAGAGAGTTGCTAACGTCAGTTTTGTGTCGGCGTTTTTCCAAGCGGCCTTGAACTGCCTCTCCACCCACGCGGCGTTGGCGTCTTTCTTTTCTATGCGCAGGGCTTCCATCAGACCGTAGAGGGAACGAGGATTGCGGGGGTTCTGTTGTAGATCGGCGCGAAAGACCTGTTCAGCCTCGGCTGGTTTGCCGGAGGCGAGCAATGCCGCGCCGAGCGATTCACGGACGGGATAATACCAATCGGCGGGCTCGGTATAGTTCAGGGTGTCCTGAATTTCGACCGCTTTTTGCCAGTGATGGACGGCGTCGTCTTTCTTGCCTTTGGCAGCGGCAATGCGAGCTTCGATCACATGGCTGGCGAGACCCAAAACCTGGCTGGCCTTGTTTTGCTCGCCGAACATGGCGTCGGGCGGAAACGCGCCCGCTTCTGTCTTAAAAAGAGCCTGCTCCCTTTCTGCGTCGGAGATTTTGCCAGTGCCCGCATAGGCGAGAGCACGCGAGTAGCGCCAGATGCCATGAGTGGCAGGAAGCTCCTTCGCTGGTTCTGGACGGGCAAGTATCGCATCCCATTTGCTGAAGCGAACATCGACCCAGACAGGCGTCATTACAAACATATCGAGCATGGGCATCATCTTGACGTGAGGGAGGAGCCTAGCGGACATGGCGTCCGCGGCTTTTCTGGCTTGGGCATAACGGCCTGCCATGCTGGCGGCCATAGCTTCGAAGTGCTGATTGTGACTGTGATACATAAGATCATATATGCTGCCGGTTTTTCCGGCTTCCATGGCATAGACGTGGTCAACTTTTGCAGCTTCCACGTTGCTGCGAGCGGCTTCCTCATAATTTCCAGTGCGTTCGTAAATGTGCGAAGGCATGTGCACCAAGTGGCCGGCTTTGGGGACCATCGTGTCGAGGCGATGGGCGCTGGGCAAGGCCCGTGCCGGATCGTTGGACGCTTCCACTGCGTGGATGTAGTAGTGGTTGGCACCGGCATGATTCGGTTCGCGCGCCAACACAGATTCAAGAACGCGAACGATCTCCTCGGTATTTTCGGTGGGCTTGCCGTCGAGAGTCCAAAGCTTCCAGGGAGTCAAATCCATCAGGCTTTCGGCGTACAAGGTGGCGGCATCAAGATCGTCGGGATATTTTTGGGAAAGTGATTTCATAGCGGAAGCATAGTCACGCGAAAGTTTCTTGTAGTCTGGATTGGGGTCGCCGGAATAACGGGTTAACAGCGCGGCAACGTAGTCCTGTTCGATTTGGGGCGCACTGGCAGCGAGCTTATGAGCCTTCTGCGCAGTCTCAAAGCCGAGCTTCTCGCGTTCGGCATCGACATCCAGGTTGTAGTTTGGACCGACGGCGAGGGCGATTCCCCAGAGCGGCATGGGAGAAGCTGGATCAAGATCCGCAGCGCGCTGGAAAGAACGAGCGGCCTCTTCATGGTTGAAGCCGTAGAGCAAGGTAATGCCCTGATCAAAATACTGTTGCGCCAGGGGACTCTTGGTCTGGATGGGATGACGCTGGCGGCCGATAGCAGTCAGGGACAAGTCGGGTTGTTTGGGAGGCGCCGGTTTTTTTTGAGCGAGAACCAGGCTGGCGCACAGCATGAAAAGCAAAAGGCCTCTCGAAAGGGAGCGCATGGATGCCTCTTTCTAACTCATCTGGAAATGGATTATGCCGGGTCTGGGCATAGCCTATTCTGAAATTTATAACACAGGAGTGGTGGCCTTTAAATCTCTCTGTGATGGCTGCTAAGCCGAGCAGGCGGACTATTGGTCGATGAGTTGGTCGTAGACAGCGAGGGTTTGTTCGACCATGCCGTCTACAGAAAACTTCCGTTCAATCTGTTTGCGACCTTCTTCGGCGATTTTTCGCGCAAGTTGCGGATCGAGCAGAAGCCTCCTTACGGCGGCAATGAACGGCTGGGTATCCGGTTCATCAACGAGCAAACCACTCGTTTCGTGTTCAATGATTTCGGGAAAGGCGCAGCGGCGAGACGCGATGGAAGGAATCGCATAACCCATGGCGGCGAGGAGTGAAGTGCCAAGCCCTTCAAAAAGGGCAGGGAAGAGAAAAACATCGAGAGCCTCGTAGACACTCTCAATTTCCTTTACAAAGCCGGTGAAAATCACGGAGCCGGAAAGATTCAGGGAGGCCGCTAATTCTTCCAGCGTGCTGCGATAAGAGCCCTCGCCGGCCAGCAGCAACCGCACGTTGGGAAACTCCTTACGCAGATCGGCAAGCGCCCGGATCAAAAATTCCTGGCCTTTATCAGGTAACAAAACGCCAACGCAACCGAGCAAAGGGCTATCATCGCTGATGCCCCAGCGCAGGCGAGCGATAAGGCGCTGCTCTGGAGTAACCCGCTTGGGGATGGCCACGCCTTCGTAAATCACGCGCAATTTGTCTTTTTTTGCGCCGGAAGCGGCGGCCTGTTCCGCAACCCAATTTGAGTTTGCCAAAATGCAGTTTGCGGAATTGTAGCGTGCTCTGGAGAGTGGGTTTTTGCCGATTGGATAGCCGACGCGGCGTGATATCACAAACGGAACGCGCCAGTGAGAGCCAGCAAGCCATGCAGCGGTAACACCGTGAGCTTCATTGGCGTGTATAAGTTCAATGCGCCCGTCGCCGAGTAGGCTCAAGATTTTTGCCGCCGCGGGCATACGCAAGAATCCGCGAGAAACGCGATGAACGCAAATGCCTGCATTTGAGGCTCGATGGCTTAGCGAAGAGCCTTCCGCTGCGACGAGTTCGGCGGCATGGCCGCGCTCGTATAGCCCCTTCAAAAGCAGCAAGGCCTGATTTTGTCCCCCGCGCCATTCGGTTTCCAGATCCACAATCAGGGGAATCATCTTCCTCCGCTCCGCTGGGTGTGCTGCTCTGCTTGAACAAGTTTGCCGAGCTTCGCGTATTTCATGCGCACGGCGCGCGCGGCCATTTGAGCGATAATGGCGCCGCGATATCCATCCAGGAACCCGGCCCCAAAGAAAAAGTGGCGCACCCAGCTCCAGGGGGTAGCCAGCCACATGGCTCCGCGCCAGTTTCGCCTGCCGTTGTCGAACATTTCCTGGGCGATGACGGTGGTGTACTTCGCAATCTTGGCCTCGTGCTCGGAGAAGTTGTGGATGGTGTAGTGCAGCAGGTCACCGTGAAGCCGGCCGTGCTTGCCATTAAAGCGCAGACCGGAATGCATCGCGCCAGAGTAGCTTGCTTTGTCGCGCCTGTAGATGCGTGGTTGCCAGTCTGGATACCAGCGCGAGTGATGAATCCATGCACCCAGGTACCATGTGAGACGCGCCATTTCGTAGACGTCGAATCTTGGAGGCTGCTGCTTCCACTTCTTCACAGCTTCTTTCAGTTCGGGGCTGAGTTCCTCGTCGGCGTCGAGCACGAAGACCCAATCGTTGGCAGCCAAGGAGACGGAATAATTCTTTTGGTCGGCCATATTGGTGTAGGGCCGATGAAAGACCTTCGCGCCGAGTGAACGAGCGACTTCCTGAGTACGATCCGTGCTGCCGCCGTCTACCAGCACAATTTCATCGGCAATTTCGTGCACGGATTGCAGAACGCGGGCGAGATTCCGCTCTTCGTTCTGGGCGATGATGCAAACACTAAGGGGATGCATGGCTCAGCGTGAAACTACCACGCCGCGGTGTGTAGCTCAAATCGGAGAAGCGCAATTGAGTCGGAGAAAACCAACTATTTAGGACGGATGGCGATTTGGATAGTGCTGTTTCCCACCCGGAACTCCGTACCGTCTTGCATCATAGCGGTGCGAACTCGGCCCTCTTCGAAAAAAGTGCCGTTTGTGGAATTAAGATCCTTTAGATTCACAAAGGAATCGCGAACTTCGAGAATGCAATGATGGCGGGAAATCTCGGGATCATTGAGCACAAAGTCGGAACCTTTGCGGCCGATTACGGTACGGCCCTGGGTTAGTGGGAACACTAAGCCCTGATCTGGGCCGGCGATAACCGTCAAAACGATGTCCAGGTTGACGGGGAGGCGCAAGCCATCGTCAGCAGGAGGCAAATCCGAAGTTGCTGAAGCGGGATCGGATTTTCCGAAAGAGGGCATCGGCGAGATGACCATGGTCTCGTCGACCCGCCGTTTTATTTCCACGATGGTGGTTAGGCCACAGCGCGTGCACCGAAACTGCACCTTGGGATGTTTAGCGACCAGATCATCCTTCAAAAGGTGCTGCTGCCCGCAATGGACACAGCCCGTCTGCATGATTCCACGCTAGCACGTCTGGGCTCGCTGAAATGATTCTCGCGAAGCGATGGTGCAGCACTCGTTACTTGGTCGACTGGCTCTGGCAGAGTCTCAATTTGTGCTACGATTAACGATTCGAAACCATGCAGGAGAGCATCTGTGTCTGAACATATTTCCCGTAAAGAATTGAAGCAGGACAAAGTGCGCGAAACATTTGAACACGGCGCCGAAGCCGTACTTTCGCACACTCGCATTGCCGCAATTGCGCTCCTGGCAGTGATTGTGGCGGCGTCCGTGTACATTGGATGGAAAGTATATGCGGATCGCCAGAACGACCAGGCGCAGGCGGAATTCGATGAAGGCTTTAAGATTTTCAGCGCACCGATTCCGGCCCCGGGACAGCCTGTTTTGCCGGGCGAATTGACGTACGACGATCCCGCGAAGAGGTCGCAGGAAGCTGGGCTGAAATTTTCGGCGACCGCCGCCAAGTATCCGAATACCAAGGCCGGGAAACTGGCGCGGTATTACTCCGCACTTTGCCTGATGGATCTGGACCGTTTGAACCAAGCATCCGAGGAATTGCGCAAGTTAAATGCGGGTTCGGATAAGGAATTGGCCGCGCTGGGTGACTACCAGAAAGCGTTGATCGCCGAGCGAACGGGAAAGACGGCAGAAGCCGAGAGGACATTACGTGCACTGTCGACGGCAGGGTCGGTACTTGTGCCGAAGCCGTTCGTGCTACTGGAATTGGCGGGGGTGCTGCGGCAGACTGATCCGAAGCAGGCCGCAACTGTTTACGAACAGATCAAGAAGGACTATCCGAATTCGGCCGTGGCAGAAGAAGCAGATCGCGGCCTGCAATCGATCGCGCCGAAGTCCTAGGCTAAGCGCGATTCACCGCGGGAGGTTTCCGCCATCGAAACTCCTCAACCGAGCGCCCCGTGGGCGATGCAATCCGGTCAATCCCGTGGCCGGCGATATCCTGAAGAACACCACCCTTATCGCAGCGAATATGCCCGCGATCGAGATCGCATTGTGCATGCGCGAGCGTTCCGGCGGCTGGAAGCGAAGACGCAGGTATTCAGCGCGCGCTTTTCGGACCATTTTCGAAACCGGCTGACACATACGATAGAAGTGTCGCAAATTGCCCGCACTGTGGCGGGGGCGCTGGGACTGAATACCGATCTAGTTGAAGCGCTGGCGCTGGTGCACGACATCGGCCATCCCCCGTTTGGCCATGCCGGGGAACGCAAACTGAATCAATTGATGAAAGCGCACGGATCGCACTTCAATCACAATCTTCACGCACTGCGAATCGTCGAGCAATTCGAACATCGCTACCTTGAATTCAACGGATTGAACCTGACGTTTGAAGTGCGTGAAGGAATCATCAAGCACTCGCGCGACTACATTGGTGTGAATTTTCCGGAACTGTCCGAATACCTGCTGGAGCAACGGCCCCCGTTGGAATCGCAGCTAATTGACTGGGTGGATGAGATCGCCTATAACACAGCGGATCTGGATGATGCACTGGAAGCAAACCTGCTGGATATAGATGCGCTGTGCCACCAAGTGCTCATATTTGGCAAGTATTATTCGCGGGCCGACGCGTTGCATCCCGAAGCACGCACAAAGTTGAAGTTCAACGATGCGTTACGCCAGGTGCTCGACCATCTTGCCAGCGACTTGATTGCCACCACGGAACAAAATGTGAAGGAGGCAGGTGCATGTACGGTGGAGGAGATTCGGCGCGCACCAAGGCGGCTGGCAGGTTTCAGCGAACCGGCGCGGCAGCAGAATGCGCAAATGAAGGCCTTTCTCTTCGCGAATATTTACAATCATCCGGTGATTACCGAAGAATGCGGCCGCTCCGTACAATGCCTGGAAGAGTTATTCCTGTATTTTCATGGGCACCCGGGTTCAATGCCGGAATCTTACGAAGAGTTGGTGCGCAGCGTGCCAAGGCACATCGTGGTATGCGATTACATCGCCGGCATGACGGACCAGTTCCTGCTCCGGCAGCATCGCGAACATCTTGTGGATGCCACACAAAGTTCTGCTCCTTCCACACGCGAGCCCTAGCAGCTAAAATGAGGGACTCATTCGGAGCGAGCTAAGATGCAAATCCGTGGCCGATTCTCTTGGGTTGTTTTAATGGGGCTGCTGGAATGCCAGGTCTCCGCCGCGGCACAAATACCAGGAATTACCAGTGCTCCGGCTCCCGCTCCGACAACCGCCGCGCAGACCTCGGCAATTCCACCGGATCCACTGGGGAGAGAAAATCCACGCGGCTGCATTCTAGGATTTATCAGAGTAGCGCAGGAAGAAAAGTATTCGGTTGCCATTCAATACTTCCAACCTGCAGCGCCGAGGCTCCGCACGTCACGAGAAGAAGAAGAGACGCTCGCCGAACAGTTGCTGGTTATCCTGAA
Organism: Candidatus Acidiferrales bacterium; assembly: GCA_963748365.1. Taxonomy (GTDB): domain Bacteria; phylum Acidobacteriota; class Terriglobia; order Acidiferrales; family UBA7541; genus Acidiferrum. The sequence goes on along the minus strand of CAVVJG010000006.1, from coordinate 134,266 downwards.
CCATAAATATGCGGGTGCGCTGGATTTCATCAGCCGGGATCCTCTTGGCAAACTGGACGATGGGCTGCCCGAAGATCAGGAAAGAGTAAGTGGGGTGCTTGGCACGTCGGATGAATTTCCGGTTTATCTGGTTCGGCGTGAGGACGAGCAAGGTCGAAAATTGTGGTATTTTGCGCGCGCCACACTCGATAAAGTGCCACACGCATATGAAACACTGCAATTTCCGACGTTTGAAAAGCAAATTCCGACTGTTTTAGTGGAGCATCGCTGGCTTGCCGTGCCGCTGTGGCAATGGATCGCGATGCTGTTATTCATTCCTGTAAGTTTGCTGATTGGGCGGCTGCTGACACTGGTATTCGAAGTTCTTCATCGGCAGTACCGTAAATCGCGGCACCTGTCGATGATCCCGGTGTCACGATTCCTCAGCCTGGGGCCGGGAACTTTTGCGTACGCCATCCTTCTTCACTACTGGTTTGTCAGTTCGATTGGCACTTCTCTGCTTTATCGCCTGTACTATCGGCGAATCATCTGGATACTGCTGACGATTGCTTTTTATTGGATATTGACGCGAATTACCCGTGCGATTTCCGCAAGGATCGGAGCAAGTTTTGCCAGTCGCGGAATGCTGGCGGAACGGTCTATTGTCAGCCTTCTGCGCCGATTCGTTGAAGTACTAATCTTCATGCTGGTGACACTGTTTGTGTTGAGCGGACTGGGTGTGGATGTCTCCACGGCTCTGGCCGGTGTGGGAATAGGCGGATTGGCGCTTGGCTTGGGCGCGCAAAAAACCTTTGAGAATATGTTCGGTGGCGTTTCCATCCTTTTCGATAAGGTCATTCAGATCGGCGACCCGTGCAAGATTAACAATCAGGTGGGGACTGTTGAAGATATCGGGCTGCGATCCACGCGGTTTCGGACCACGGAAAGAACGTTGCTGACCATACCGAACGGCACGCTGGCCACAGCGACGATCGAGAATCTGCGCTTTCGAGACAAATTTCTCTGCCAGCAGACAATTCGATTGCGCTACGACCTGTCTCCCGATCACATCCGATTCGTTTTGGGCGAAATACGGCAGTTGTTTCTGGATGATCCCAAGGTGGAAGATTCCACTTCTCGCGCGCAATTCATCCGTTTTGCGGACTATGCGTTGGAAGTGGAAATTTACGTGTACATCCTGGAGCCGGATTACAATGCGTTCCTGAAGTCGCAGGAAGCGCTACTACTGCGGGTGATGGACAAGCTCGAGCAATTTGGTGTGGTGGTGGCGCTGCCGACGCAGACAACATTTGTAACCAAGGATTCCTGGACCGATCCGCGAAAAGAAGAAACGTTGAAGGCGGCGATAGAGAAATCGCGTGAAGTGAAACAGGAGAAGCCGGGGAAACCGTTAGCGGAAGAATAGGACGGCAAGAGCGGGTTAAAGGGCAAACATCAAAAGGCGGCCGCTGGAAACCTATTGGGCAAAAGTGTTGCAGGCAGCGATGGAGCCGCTATCGAGACCTTTGCGGAACCAATTCACGCGCTGTTCAGAACTTCCATGAGTGAAAGTTTCGGGTTGCACGCGGCCCCGTGTCATGTTCTGAATGTGGTCATCACCAACGGCTGCGGCAGCACCGAGTGCGGATTGCACGTCGCCGGCATCGAGCAGGCCGCGTTGTTGTGTGGAGTGGGCCCAGACACCCGCCAGACAGTCAGCTTGCAGCTCCATGGCGACAGAAAGCTGATTGCCAGCACCGGGATTACTCTGTTGGAGGCGGCGCACTTTGCTCTCGACGCCAGTAATTTTTTGCACGTGGTGGCCAATTTCGTGAGCCAAGACGTAAGCCTGAGCAAATTCACCGGGTGCACCAAAGCGTCGCTTCAATTCGTCGTAAAAAGCCAGATCTATGTAGACCTTTTCATCGCCGGGACAATAGAAAGGGCCTGTGGCGGAATCGGCGCCCCCGCATGCGGACTGCGTGGAATCGCGAAAGAGCACCAACTTCGCGTGACGATAAGGAGTGCCCGCCTGTTGCGGTAGAATTTCCGTCCAGGTTTTCTGAGCGTCATCGAGAACGAAGGAGACGAATTGGACGAGGGGCTTTTCAGAATCGTCGCGCGCAGGATCAGGTCGACTGGCAACGGAAGAACTTGGAGAGCCAGAACCGCCGCCATTGCCGAGGAGTGCGAAAAAGTTCTGCTTAAAGATCAAGCTCAAAACGAAGAGAACGATTAGGCCACCGAGGCCCATGCGAAGACCCCCGCCACCACCAAATCCGCGGCCACCACCCCCGCCTTCACTGCGACGATCTTCAATGTCACTACTCGGGCCGCCCGGCGTCCAGCGCATAACGTGCTCTCCTTAATCTCAATTCTGGGTCAAATCTCGAGGGTCGAACTTTCCACCAGGAATGCGGCTGGGCGAGGCCATTGAAATCCTACCACTGCGTCCGAGTCGCTGCGATCAAAAACTCTTGCAGGGCAATGCTCCCTTTTGGATTGCTGGCGATGAGAGCTCGTTGCATTTCATACTGTGTACAGTCTAAATTCTACGGCTTGGAGCTACTATGACCACGCAACCGATGACCTTGCCGGGCCGCTACTACACGGATGAAAGCATATTTCGCCAGGAATTGAAGAGGTTCTTCTGCAAAAAATGGATTTGCGCCGGGCGAAGCGAGCAGGTGGCCAGCGCAGGAAGTTATTTTCTGTGCGAGGTGGCGGGCGAAAGCATTATTGTGACGCGAGACAGCAGCGGGGAACTACGAGCTTTTTACAATGTATGCCGCCATCGCGGAACACGGATGTGTCGCGAATCGCAGGGAGTGTTTGCGGCACGAATTCAATGTCCTTACCACGGCTGGACATACGCGCTGGATGGAAAACTGCTTGGGGCGCCGCATATGGAGGGAACCGGCTTCAAGGGGGAAGATTATCCATTGCACAGAGTGAGCGCAGATGTGTGGGATGGGCACATTTTTCTAAATTTAGCGGAGCGGCCGGAGCCGTTGACCGCACAGTTGGCCGATTTGCCGGGAAAATTCGCAGCCTGGAGAATGGGCCAGTTGCGGCTGTACAAACGAATCGTTTACGACGTGAAGGCCAACTGGAAGCTGATCGTGATTAATTACAACGAATGCATGCATTGTCCCGTGCTGCACCCGATGCTGAGCCGGATAACGGATTACCTGAGCGGAGAAAATGACCAGCCGCAGCCTACATATATTGGCGGCTCGATGGAATTTCGCGGCGGGGCGAAAACCATGAGCACGGATGGAACAATTCATCGGAGCTATCTACCCGGCTTGACGGAAACCCAGCGCAAACAGACATTTTACTACACGATTTATCCAAATCTATTCCTGAGTTTGCACCCGGATTATATGATGACGCACACACTGTGGCCGATTGCGCCAAACTCGACGCGGGTAATCTGCGAGTGGCATTTCCATCCGGAGGAGTTGGCCAAACCAGGATTCCAGGGGGAAGACGCGGTGGCGTTTTGGGATGCGACAAACAAGGAGGATTGGGGCATTTCGGAGCTTTCGCAGCTTGGAATTAGCTCAAGAGCATATGTGCCGGGGCCGTACTCGCCGAGAGAGGGATTACCCACGGCATTCGACAGAATGATTGTGGAAGAGGAAATAAAGTCCAGGCGATTGTAGTTTGAATCGTTCTATTGTTTTGAGGGAGAAAAGCTCAAGAAAGTCTCAGTGTAATTTAGCTGCTTCAGCCTTGGCCTCTTTGTAAACGGGGATGCCGGCGTCAGCATCTTTCCAGAGTTCCAGAAACTTTTGATAATTGAGTTTTGCTTCGGAGATTGAACCGGCTTGTGCGGCAGCGCGTGCGGCGCCTAATTTTGAGAGCGGTCCGGACCAGCAGCTTCCGGTAATTCCGGGATAGGACTGAATTTTGTGGAACTCGACTAAGGCCTCTCGGCTTTTCTGCAAACCCAAAAACGCCTCGCCGCGCAGATAGGCCGGAATCATACAGGAATCACTAAGATTACCGGTGAGCTGTCCCTTTTCGTAGGGGGCAACAATTTCGAGGAACTCGACAGCGGAGGAATTTTGTTTTTTGCGGATAGCCAACTGCGCACGTACCACCGGTAGCCATGCTTTCTGAATAGCCATATTCGAAACATAGAGTGCCCGCAGATTATCCATAATGGTTTGCGCTTGCTTGTCGTCGCCGACCCGAGCAAAGACCAGCGCGGCCAGCGCGCGAACGTCTTTGCTGTCGGGAGCAAGTTTCAGGGCCTCTTCGGCATCCTGGTGGGCTTCGGCAGGATATCCGAGGAGTGATTCCCGCAGTCCTGCTTCCACTTTCCAGGTAGCGGCTGATTCCGGCAGTTCGGCCTTTTGCGCGGATTGCACGGCACGCTCGGTATATTCGCGCGCCTTCTGCAGCCGGCCGTAATAGGCTTCGGTGTCGGACTGTGTGGCCAACATGGAGTCTTCTCCACTCGGTTTGCCCGCAGCCCAAGCCAGTTGCTGCTGCATCAAGGCGGTGTCTCCCTTCAAGAAGCCAAGCGAATAGAGATTGGAATGCAGAGCGGCATCATCCAGTTTCCGCGCAAAGGCGTCTTTCAAGATTTTTTCAGCATCCTCCAAACGCCAAAGGGCCATCAAAGCGGTGGAATAGTTTTCATACCAGGCGGCGGATTCGGGATCGATTTTGAGTGCGTCTTCGGCATATTGGGCGGCCTGTTCGTAGTCTCCGGTGACAAAGAACTCGCTGGAGAGATTGCCCAGAGCAACATCGTCGCGAGGATATGCACGAATGTATGCTTTATAGCCCTCAATAGCCTTGTTGATATCGCCCTGAGCCAAGTCGTAATAGAGAGTAGCGATGTTGAGCCGTTCTCGAAAAGTCTGGCGATCACCCGCTTCATAAGCCTGGCGGATTTCTTCACTAGCCTGCCCCATCTGGCTGAGATTGTAATAGGCGACGGCTAGTGCGGAGCGGGCCAGTGCGAAACGCGAATCGATGTCGATCGCTTTCTTGTAGTAAGGCACGGCCTCGAGGTCGCCCTTTTCGGCGCCAACTTTGCGGGCCTCCGCATAGGCTTTAAGGGCAGCAGGAATCGGAGTGGTAGCACGCTCCAGAGGAACGTCAAGGCGCATTACAGAGTCCTCTGGCTCACCTAGTTGCGCGCGCAAACTTGCTGCAGCCCCGCCGAGATGGTGAATGACAAGATCAGCCCGCGCGGCACGTTCTTCGGCGCGAGCCATGCGCGCACCGTCTGGGCAACGCTTGGCTGCCAACTCGATGGTAAAGCCGCTGCCATCTTTCCTCACATTACCGATGAGATAGGCGCTAGCTCCGATGCTGGTGCAGACTGCCTTCGCGGAAGTCTCGGTCACTGATTCGCCATCAGGTCGACCCAACCTTTTCAAGGCGTTTCTGGCCTTCTGGTCGGGAAGGAGATTCAGAAAAGGAGATTGTGCAAGCGCGACTCTTAACGCCACACCCAATGAATCATCAAAAACGGAATCGCCACTCTCGTTGACAATATCGGTGACCAATAGCAAATCGTCGGCGCCCACGGGAGTCGGCCTGAGCCGCCACCAATATCCGCCACACAAAATGGCCACGAGCACAAGTGCGAGCAGTAAGACCTGTTTTTTCATTGAATCGGGCCAAACACTTGCCCTAACTTTACGATGGCAAGCGGTGGAGAGCGGCAGACATAAGCAAGGCATGTGCCCAAGGTGAAACTCGTGCCGCCGGATGTTCGATTTTGGCGACTAATGCACATTCCGGCCCGCTGAACGGCTCGAACAGGGTTAAAATGCAAACGGATATGCCCCAGCGAACAATCGTCAGCGAACGCCGTAAAGACATGCGCAAGCGCCCACTCAGCCTTGTCTACGTGGAACTCTCGGCCGCGAACGGAGGAATGCTTCGGGATCTATCCGAACTGGGGTTTGCGATGCGGGCGATGATGCCGCTGAGAGTTGGTGAAATCACGCTATTCAGTTTCGCCCTGGATGAAGTCACTCGATTGGAAGGGCGCTGTAAAGTGTTGTGGGTGGAAGAAGACGGGCGCATGGCCGGTTTACAGTTTACAGAAGTGCCACCTGGTCTCCGTAATCGGATTCGCAACTGGCTGGGTGAAAAGCAAGTCAATACTCCACCTACGCCTCCACCGGCCCCTGCAGAGACAGGCTCGCTGGCATCCACAATGGAAGAGCTGCGAGAAGAGCTTCGAACGGTAGCGGCGCGCCCAGAAGCACCGGAAAGAGACGAACTCCCGCTGCCCGAACTGAATTCCGAAAATGCCACAGAGAAGGAAGAGATTCTCACCAAACCTGCTGATGCGATGATAGCCACGCCGGCTGAATTGCTAGAAGAACTCCATCCGCAACCTGCACCGGAAGCAGAACATGCAGTGATGCCGGTACTGGAGTCACTACCATCTCTCGACCCTTTGCCAGTGCTTGGCGAGACCGAATTGTCTCCCGTGGAACGTGAGGTCAAACCATGGATGAATCGCACTGTGGTTTCACTCGCGACACGGATTTTGATGGTGCTTGCGCTGATCGCGGTCGCGATCGTTTACCATCGACCGATTGGAAATGGGATTGTGTGGTTGGGACTAAAAATAGCGGGTGAAGACACCTCGGAAATCTCTCCGTTGCCAAAGAGTGAGATTGTGCCTCCGGTACCGGCGGCGGCCCCCAGTCAGGGTCCTGCCACGTTGGAGGCTGACAATCCTCCGGTACAAGAAGGAAGTTCAAAGGAATCCGCCGCCATTCCCGAGAATAGGGCTGCTGAAGTGCCGCCCGTGGTGGAGAATCCTTCCGCAGCGGCAGCAAAAAGCCCATTGCCGATTGCGCCCGTTCCGCTGCCAACAACAAATAAAACCACCACGTTTACACCGCCTCTGACGGCTGCGACCGACGGCGGCCAGCAAGAATATCTTGCCGCGCAGGGTATATTGAAGAATAAGAGTGCAGATGTCGGGTTGACCGAAGCGGTACGACTATTGTGGGTAGCCGTGGAAAAAGGCAATTCCGACGCAGAAGTTGCGCTCGCTGAACTCTACCGCACCGGCCGTGGCGTGGCGAAGAATTGTGACCAGACAAAGATTCTGCTGTCCGCAGCCGCAAAAAAAGGAAACGAGGAAGCACAAAAACATCTCGATGAGTTTTTGGCGGAAGGCTGCGAATAACTTTGATACCTGGTTTTTGATTGAGGAGTGTGAATACTCCTAGGCCCCATGCAGGAGTAGGAAGCGGCAGCTTATTCGATCGGAGGAAGCCCAAGTGTTCTGTTCAAAGTGTGGTGCGGCCGTGGCGGCGGATTCGGCCTTTTGTACTACCTGCGGGAATCCCCAGTCGCGGCCCGCGGTTGCGGCTCCAGCGGCGGTGGTAGTGCCGGCGAACGTCGGTGTAGCGGGTTTCAGTGCGGGGCGTGGGCAATTCATGTATGGAGATTTTTGGCTTCGTTTCGTCGCTTACCTGTTGGACAGTCTCATCATGGGGTTTGCTGTCATCGCGCTGTTCATTCCGCTTGCGGCGATCACCGGGGCGGCTGCGCACTTGCGGATATTGGAAGATGCGCCGCGTCACGGCCAAATAAACCCGGCGATGGTTGCGGCAATTCTCTCGGTGGTCTTTACCTTTGTAGGGGCGGCGCTACTGATCACCTGGTTGTATCACGCGTACTTCGAAAGCTCTTCGTGGCAAGCCACGCCAGGAAAACGAGTGGTGAATCTCTACGTGACGGACCTGAACGGGCAGCCGATATCGTTCCTGAATGCGACGGGGCGCCATTTCGCCAAGATTATTACCGGGCTCATCCCGCTGCTGCTCGGGTATATCATGGCGGCATTTACGGAGCGCCGGCAGGCGTTGCACGACATGATTGCGGGGACTCTGGTATTGCGGCGGTAGGTGCGGGAACTACTTTTTGCCGATTACCTTGTCGCGCTTGAGTTGATTGACCAGCATCTTCGCGTAGCTCTTCCCTAATTTCTCAAAATCCTTGGAATAAACGGTGTCGGTTTCACCGCTCCAAAGCAGCTTCTCATCCTTGGTGTTGTAGAGATTAAATTCCGCGCGCACGACGGTGTTCTGCTGGGTGTAGGAGCTGGTGGGATAAAAGTTGCCATACGCCATATTCCAATAGGGCCAGAAGGTGTAATAGCCAGGAGGCGGAACATAAATTCCGCCCGTGATCACCTCTTCAGTTTCCTTACGAACGGCTTTGGGGCGGATTACCAGTACACCGTCGAGAGTGCTCTCTTTGATGCGCTGCTTTAGTTCGCCCTCCATCATTTCGTTGCGCGGCGGCAGAACCATGTGGCTTTTAATTCCTTCAACTCCAGATTTTGCCAGCAGCTTCTCCATCTCGTCTTCGAATTCCTGGCGGATCAGATAATTTTCCAGCACGGCGATTACAAGAATTTTCTTTAACTTCGGCATGGGAAGGCCTGTTAAGACCCAGCGATGGACGATCTTAGAGTCGGCGACGAGAGGTAGAGTGGCCAGCGTCAGGATGGCCAGCAGTGCGAGGCTGCGAACAAAAAGTTTCATGCAATGAGCTCCAGAAAGCCACAGGCGATGCGTTTGGGAGACTAATATTTTGGCGTAACGCCCAGGTTGTAAAAAATAAAGGAATAGACATCGGAAGTGATCTCGATGGCTTTGGTTGTGCTGCTGGCACCATGGCCGGATTTTGTTTCGATGCGGATCAGAACGGGATTGTCGTGGTTTGCCAGCGCCTGGAGCGTGGCGGCGTATTTAAAGGAATGGGCGGGCACCACGCGATCATCGTGGTCGGCAGTAGTAATTAGTGTTGCCGGATATTTCGTGCCAGCACGAATGTTGTGGATCGGTGAGTAGGCCAACAGCACTTTGAAGTCGTCGGGCTTATCGCTGGAACCATAGTCAGCGATCCAGTTCCATCCGATTGTGAATTTCTGGAAGCGCAGCATATCCATCACGCCGACTTGGGGCACGGCGACACGGAACAAGTCGGGACGCTGATTCATGACGGCGCCGACAAGCAAGCCACCGTTAGAGCCGCCATTGATGGCAAGGTGCTCTGTGGATGTGTACTTGTTGGCGATGAGCCATTCTGCAGCGGCGATGAAATCGTCAAAGACGTTTTGCTTGTGCGCTCTTGCCCCGGCGTCGTGCCACTTTTCCCCATACTCGCCCCCACCGCGCAAATTGGCGGAAGCAAACACAAATCCCTGTTCCAGGAGGCCGAGAACAAGGGGGCGGAATATTGGCGTCTCCGAAATGTTGAAGCCGCCGTAACCATAAAGAAGCGTAGGGTTCTTACCGTCGAGCGCCAATCCCTTTTTGTGGGTGACGAACATGGGGACCCGTGTGCCATCCTTACTGATGTAGAAAACTTGTTTTGTATCGTAGTTTTCCGGATTGAATCCGGGCAACTGTGGCGCGCGATAGACCTTTGTTTCCTGGGAAGAAATGTCGTAGCGGAAGATGGTTGAAGGATAAATCGGAGAGGTGAAGGCGAAGAAAAGATTGGTGTCATTGTCGTTGCCGGCGAAACCCAGAGCGGCGCCAACTCCGGGAAGTTTGATTTCGTTTTCCAATTTGCCGGACAAGTTGTAGACATAGATGTGGCTGGCGACGTCCTTGAGGTAAGAAACTATAATTTTCCCGCCGACCGTGCCGGCAAAATCAATGACATTGGGCTGCTCGGGAATTACGTCGCTCCAGGAAGAGTTTTTGGGATCGTAGAGTACGATCTTGCCATTAGGCGCATTCCGATTGGTCTGAATCAGGAATTTTCCGTCGACATTATCCACGGGAGAGAAATCGTCATCGGTAATTTCTGAAATAATGGGAATGAATTTCTTGTCGGCAGAGGTGAGATCGCGGAAGTAAAGTGAATTACCTTTCTTGCCGGTGCCTTGATCACTGATGATCAGAAATGCGTAGCGACCATCCTCGGTGGTGCCCGCAAAATGGAAACGCTCGGGGTTTTTCTTGTCCTCGTAGACCAGTTCGTCTGCCGATTGCGATGTGCCCACTCTATGAAAATAAACCTGGTGGAATTCATTCTTTGAAGAAAGAGCGTGGCCTTCTATCGGGGCCGGATAGCGACTGTAATAAAAGCCATCACCGGCCCAGGCAATTTGCGAGGCCTTGATCCACTTCAAATCATCGGGGAGTGTCTGTTTCGTGGCGATTTCCAACAGGCGAGCTTCTTCCCAGTCTGAGCCGCCAGACGAGATGCCATAGGCCAGGTAGCGGCCGTCGCGCGATGCCTCTGAGAAACCGAGGCGAGTGGTACCGTCGGCAGAAAATTTATTGGGATCGAGCAATACTTCCGGTGTACCTTCCAGACCCTTCTGAACGTAGAGGACGTTCTGATTCTGCAAGCCATCGTTCTTCGAGAAGATGTAGTAGTCGCCGCGGTGGATTGGTGGTGTGTACCGCGTGTAATTGTATAACTGCTCGAGGCGGTGCTTAACCTGATCGCGATAAGGAATTTTGGCGAGGTAGCCGAAAGTTACTTCATTTTCGGCCTTCACCCATGCGGCTGTCTCGGCAGAGTTGTCGTCTTCGAGCCAGCGGTAAGGATCGGGCACTTTTACGCCGTGATAATCATCGACCTGATCGGACTTGCGGGTGTTCGGGTAGTTCAGTGATTGTGCAGAGGCAAGTGGCAGCAAGCAAACGCAGGCGAGCGAGATGACCGCGAAAACAAGAAATTTGGGGTGCATCAAAAACATCGATCCTCACTTTGTGATCGGCAAATTCCGCTGGTAAACCAGGGATGGACGTTTGAATTAACGAGAATTATAGTAGGCGGGGCGTGAAGTCGAGTCAATCGAAGAGTCTGCCAAATGGCGGGTTTTGAGGCCGTCGGTGGAATTCCAAATGGACAGGATCAGGCCATGACCTACAAAATTGGTAGAAGGGAATTTGTCACAGCGGGTGTGAGTGCGACGTTGCTGAGCGTAAGCGGCATTCCTGCATGGGCGGCGAACTTGAGCCAATTCAAGCTGGGCGTCATCACGGATGAAATTACGCAAGATTTCGAGCAGGCGTTGATTTGGGCGAAGGGTTTTGGGCTGAACTGGGTTGAGTTGCGCATAATCTGGGGAAAGTACGTTACGGAATTTACGCCTGACGAAGTGAAGCGCGCAAAGGATCTGTTGGCGAAATACGGATTGCGCATATCAGTCGTCGATTCGCCGTACTTCAAGACAGTGTTGCCGGGAACCAGTTCCAGGTTTGACGAAGGAAAGAAAGATCCGCTGCAAAGCGATTTCACACAGCAGCAGGCGGTGCTGGAAAGGGCAATCGCGCGTGCGCGCGATTTTGGCACTGATAAAGTGCGGATATTCTCGTTCCTGCGAGTATCCGATCCGAAAACTGTTTTTGATCGCGTAGCAAAAGAATTGGACAAGACCGCCACGATCGCCAAGGGCGAAAATATCCGGCTGGTCCTTGAGAATGAATTTTCGTGCAACGTGGCGACTGGTGTGGAAAGCGCTGCCATGCTGAATGCAGTAAAAGCGCCTGCACTGGGGCTGAATTGGGATCCCGGGAATGCCTACGCCGCTGGAGAAACAAAGCCCTACCCGATTGGCTACGATGCGCTGGATAAGAAGCGGATCTGGCACATGCATTTGAAAGATGCGCAGGAAAATCCTAAAGGCGACGAACCAGTATGGCGCCCCATCGGCGGGGGCAGGATCGATTATGTGGGGCAATTCCGCGCGGCGTTGAAAGATGGATACGAGGGAACGATTTCTCTCGAGACGCATTATTTGAATGCGGCGAAGAACAGAGAAGCGTCGAGTAGGGAATCGATGGAAGGATTGTTGAAGGCGATAGAAAGCGCGTGAGGCCGATCTAAGGTCGGCCATTGCAAAATCAGGGGAAGGCGGCGCAAAACTGACGCTGCGCGGCATGGACGAGTATCCATTTAGAGATATGGCTAACCCTGGACGACCACTTCCTGCTTGGCATCATCGAAAGTTACGCGTTTGCCGGTCTGAATGGCGGCAATCGTCATGCAGAGCGCGACAGAATGGCTGTACCCAGCTTCGATGTTGGCGTTGGGAGTTTTGCGGCTGCGGACACATTCCATCCAATTGCGAACATTCGCGGAAGTGTCGGCGTCACCTCCGGTATTCGCGCTCGTGGCGATGTGCCCCGCGGAACCGGTCAACGAAATCTTGGGAAGCAAGTTGGGCTGCATGTTCATTTCCTTGGCGAATTCTTTGGTTAAGCCGCCTTCAGGCGAGACCGTTCGTTTGTCCAGGTCCATGGTGCCGCCGTTGGAAAAGTAGAGTTCCTTGACCTCTCCGGCTTCGTTTGTCATTCGCGAGGTGTACACCACCTGGAAGCCCTTCGACGAATCATTCAATGGGCCGTAGTCAAACACTGCCGTCATGGTGTCCCAGTTCTTTCGGCCATCGTGCCAGAAATAAATACCACCATTGGCGACGACGCTGCGCGGCCTGGGCAAACCGGTGAACCAGTGAACGGTATCGATCTGATGAACCATCCACTGATCGGGAATGCCAGAGGAAAGCGGCCAGAACAAACGGAACTCTACATATTTTCTGGCGTCAAACGGTTCGTCGGGCTGATACATCAGGAAGCGCTTCCAATCGGTCTGGTCTTCACGAAGTCCCGCGACGAGAGCGGGTCTGCGCCAACGACCGGGCTGGTTCACATTCCAGGTCATGAGCACAGAGACGATGTCGCCAAATTTTCCGCCGCGAATATAATCGCAGGCATTCTGATATACCGGCGAACTGCGCCGCTGTGTGCCAATCTGCACGATTCTTCCGGTCTCTTTAACCGCCTGGCGGATGGCGCGCGCATCATTCATTGTGTGGGCCATGGGTTTTTCGACGTAGGCATCACGTCCTGCGCGCACTGCCTCTACCCCGTGTTGGGCGTGCTGAAAATCGGCGGTGGCGATCATCACGGCGTCGACATCCTTGCGGTCATACAACTCATCATTGTTGCGCACTGCGTCGAGCGGCTTGCCAGAGGCTTTACTGATTTGGGCTTTGCCTTCTTCCCTGCGCTGGTCCCAGATGTCCGAAACGGCAATAAATTCGAAGTTCAATTCTTTGGAGTGATCGAGGAACGCGGGAAGCAGGCTGGTACGGAAACGATCTGAAAAGCCAACCACACCAACGCGAATCCGGTCATTGGCTCCGGCTACGCGCGCATAACTGGAGGCTGGCAAAATCGCCGCGCCCGCCAGACCTACACCCGTTGCTTTTAGAAAAGCTCGCCGAGAAGTATTTTCGGACGACATATTTGCCTCCTATTGCTTCACAACTCGCCGCGTTTCATCTGTTCAACTGCATGATGGCATGCGCGAGCAGTCAATGCCATGTAAGTTAAGGAAGGGTTCACGCAAGATGAAGAAGTCGTGCAAGCGCCATCGGTAATGAAAAGATTCTTGATATCGTGGCACTGGTTCCAGGAATTCAGGACCGAGGTTTTTGCGTCGCGGCCCATTCGGGCTGTTCCCATCTCGTGAACTGAAAAGCCCGGAGGGTCGCTGTCCATGAACGGCCGAATTGAAACCGCACCCGCGGCGGAGAGCATTTCGGCAGCAGCTATCGACATATCCTTGCGGAGAGCATATTCGTTTTCACCGAAGGCGCAATGAATCTTCAGAGTGCGGATTCCCCACGCGTCTACTTTACTCTTGTCAAGCTCCACAAAATTGTTTCGATTGGGGAGGCATTCGCCATATCCCGAGAAAATAAACTGCCACGGGCCGGGCCGGCTGATGGCGCGCTTGAAGTCCGCACCGAAGGCGATTTGCGCCGCGCCGCGGTCCCAACCCGCGCGATCGGCTTCACCCTGAAAGCCGTAGCCGCGGAGGAAGTCTGGATGTCTCTGCTGGACATTTCTAAAACGCGGCATGTAAACGATGTTGGGGCGATTTCCGAACGTGGTTTTCTCCTCGTTGCCCGGAAGAATTCCTTTAGCTCCTCCACCCTTGATGTGGTCCATCAGATTGCGGCCCAATTCGCCCGAGGAATTCGCGAGGCCGGTGGAAAATTCAGGAGTGGCAGAATTCAGAAGGATGCGAGTTGATTCCAGTGTGGAGGCGCACAGGAAAACAAGCGGGGCGCTGAATTCGAGAGTGGCGCGCGTTTGAGAGTCGATAATGCGCACGCCAGTGATTTTGCGTGAGGCAGAATTGAAAATCAGGCTGTGCACGGTACTGAATGGACGCAACCTCATCTTGCCCGTTACTGCAGCGGCAGGAAGCGTGGCATTGACGCTGCTGAAATAAGACTTGGTGATGCACCCGCGTTCGCACGGTCCGCAATAGTGACAGGCAGCGCGCCCGCGATGCGCTTGCGTTAAGACGGCCACACGTCCGATGGTCAGTCTGCGCTCTGGGCCGAAGTTTTTCGCTATTGCTTGCTTGACGACCTGTTCGGCACAGTTCATCTGCATGGGCGGAAGAAACTTGCTGTCGGGCAGATGCGGCAAGCCCAGCGGTTCGCCGGAGATACCGATAAACTCCTCGACATAGTCATACCAAGGAGCCAGGTCGGCGTACCGGATCGGCCAGTCCACTGCAATTCCTTCACGGAGGTTGGCGGTAAAATCCAGGTCGCTCCAGCGGTACGATTGCCGGCCCCAAAGGATAGAGCGACCGCCCACTTGTCTTCCACGAATCCAGCGAAACGGTTTATCTGGATCTGTGGTGTAGGGGTGCTCCGTGTCTTTCACGAAAAATTGTGCATTCGGTTCCTCACAGGCGTAACACAAACTCTGTATGGGCTGCTCGGCTTGCAGTTTCTTGCGGTTTCGCATTCCCCGAAAGGGCATATCCCATACGGGCATGTGCTCAACGTAATCCTTGTCGGGCTCAATCGGGCGCCCGGCTTCCAGCACGAGCGTGCGCAGGCCTTTCTCACATAATTCTTTGGCCGCCCAGCCTCCAGTCATGCCAGAACCGATAACGATGGCATCGAATTTCGTTGCCGCCATGTTCAGGAGCCCTTTCCCGGGTCTTGAGCTGCTAATGGAGTACAACCTTCGAAGTGGCCAGGAATAACTTCTTCGTGCAATTGTTGAGTGAATCCGGCTTCCGAGGTGAAATACCCGGTCAGAGTAAGATCGCGAAACATGTAATAGAAATTGCCGTCGGGTTCTGTAGCCGAGCCGCGATATCCAATGGGTGCATCAGCAAGTGCACTTGTTTCCTCACCCAGTTGCTCGCCTAAGGCGCGAAGTATTTCAGACTGCTGCTCCGTCGTTGCTTCCACAAAAGCTTTGCCCCAGAGAGCTTGGGTGCGCGCATCGACGTCTGCAAGTCCCGCCAGGAAGATCGCCCGCTCTTCTTCGGAATACCAATCGGCCACAATTAAATCGATGAATTCGTTGACGCGAGTGGCCTTCGCACCCGGAGTGTCTG
Organism: Candidatus Acidiferrales bacterium; assembly: GCA_963748365.1. Taxonomy (GTDB): domain Bacteria; phylum Acidobacteriota; class Terriglobia; order Acidiferrales; family UBA7541; genus Acidiferrum. The sequence goes on along the minus strand of CAVVJG010000006.1, from coordinate 118,879 downwards.
TTTGCGGAAGAATCAGCTCCGCCATGGCGGTTACCGTAGCGTCCTGTTGGGCATTAAATAGTTTTAGCTTTGGGGAAGCCGCGAGGCTGGAATGAATTTCATGGAACAGCGCTAATGATTTACTGGGGACAAGCGGAAGGGCCGAGCCAACAGCCATAAGTTTCAAAATTTCGCGGCGATCCATCCAATCCTCCTTGACCCGGACGAGACTACTATGTCAAAAAAAGAATAGAAACGGAAAAATGAAGCACAAGTTCGGAGAATTGAGTAAAGTGAGGGCGACCGATGTTTGTTTCAGCAGGGAGGCCTGCCATGCTGCTTAACCGGAGAAAATTTATTGCTGCCAGCGCGGCAAGTCTGGCGATGGCGCGCCTGGATCTTGCGGCGGAAAAGAAGCAGCTGCCGCTGGCGTTCTCCACGTTGGCCGTCCCTGATTGGGAATGGAAAAAGATTCTGGATTTCGCAGGGGCCAACAGATTTGCGGCAATAGAACTGCGAGGCCTGATGGGCACCATGGACCTGCCGTCGCGCCCGGAATTTGCCGAGGAACAACTTTCCAAAACAAAGCAAGAGATCACGTCGCACGGGCTGAAGATTGCCTGCGTGAGTAGTTCTTCCGCGATGCACGAGAGCGACCCCGACAAGCGCGAGAAATCGCTTGCGGATGCGAAGAAATTCATTGACCTGGCGGCCGGACTCAACGCGCCGTACGTGCGCGTCTTCGGAAACGAGATCAAGGGCCCGAAGGAAGAAGTGATCGTGCGGGTGGCCGCCGGCATGAAAACGCTGGCGGACTATGCAGGCCCGCGCGGCGTGACGGTTATTATTGAGTCGCACGGTGATTTTACGGATTCGCCCACGTTGAAAGAAGTGCTGACGCGGGCAGATTCGCCACACGCGGCGCTGCTTTGGGACGCCCACCACACGTTTGCGACTTCTCGCGAAGAACCGGAGTACACCGTCAAACAATTGGGAAAGTGGATTCGCCATACGCACTTGAAGGATTCCGTTCCGGAAAACAACGATCGCAAATACGTTCTCACCGGCAAGGGAGATGTGCCGATCGAACGGCAAATCCAGGCGCTACGAAAAATCAACTATGAAGGCTACTTCTGCTTCGAGTGGGAAAAGGCCTGGCATCCCGAATTGATTGACGCATCGATTGCGATTCCGGACTACATGAAAGTGGTCAGCGGTTATTTTGAGGCGTCTGCAGCGAAGTCATAAGTTCGGGAACACCAAAAGAGATCCCTCACTTTGCTCGGAATGACAATTATCGAGGGATAGTTCATAACTTGCCAACGCGGAGATTGCCAGTTCCGATTCGAACCAGAGCACTTGGCCCGATGGCATTCTGTTGAGTACAAGATTCTTGCAAGTATTCCTTAATTCGGTCAACTGGTAACGGTTCAAGCTGTTGCTACAAAGTGGGTTAATTGACCATCGCAAGGAGTTGCTGTTTCCTGCTCCGCGACAATTTCCGAAGGACCCGCCGCATTTCTTGACTTGCAAGAAAATGAACTGAATAATGGATAGGCATGAATATTTGCGCCGGAGGGGCAGATCACATGTTCCTTGACGTAAAGGACCTAGCGGTCCGAAAGATACAGATCCGCAAGAGTTACGCGGCCGGCAGCATCGATTACGGTATAAGCGAAGTAAAGCAGGAAGGTCCTCTGGATGTGAATGCAACGGCGGAGCTGCTTGAAGGCCAAATCCGGGTTGTGGGCTCGCTGGAAACTAAGGTGGAGATGGTTTGCGCCCGCTGTCTGGAACCGGTGATCGAGGATGTTCATCGGGACTTTGATTTGTTCTATCAACCGCTCCCCAAGGGTACGAAACCCGAGGAAGAGCGGTTGAAAGACGACGAAACCGATATAGGATTTTTTGTGGGAGAGGGCCTGTTCCTGGTGGATATACTGAAGGAGCAGGTATTATTGTCCTTGCCGATGAAAGTGATTTGCCAGAGCGATTGCCGAGGATTGTGCGCTAGCTGTGGCGCCAACCTGAACCACGAAGAGTGCAGGTGTGAAACTCACGCCGCGGACCCGCGCCTGGCTCCCCTCGCAAGGTTGAAGCAGGACTGGCTCAAGAAACAATAGATAGATTTCCGGGCGGAAAGCCCATAGAATCCGACCTTACTCGGAATGGCGGCGTGTGTAGCCACGAATAGGGCGTAAACGAGGAGTAGAGCAATGCCTAATCCAAAACGACGACATTCCAAGAGGCGCACCAGCACGCGCCGTGCGCACGACCATTTGACAGGTCCAGCGCTGGCGAAGTGCCCGAATTGCCACGAAATGAAGCAGCCCCATCAAGTCTGCCCAAATTGTGGACATTACAAGGGCAAGGCTGTTAAGGAATCCGCTTAATTTCCAGTAATGGGAACTGCCTGTTGGGCGATCCAACCATTGAAGTGGTGGCCCGTCTAACAGAAGTGCAATTCGGCACGGTTCGCTCTGTGCCCTCCCGATCCTGACAGGAGAAGAGGTACTTCGACGAATTCCGCCACACCCCCAGGTTGGCAGCAGCTCGCCGGAAAAATCATCTCATGATCACCATCGCAGTCGACGCCATGGGCGGAGACCACGCTCCCCGTCCGGAAGTTGAGGGGAGTGTTCTGGCGGCACGTGAGTACGATGTGAGAGTCCTGCTGGTGGGAAAACCCGACGCAATACGTTCGCAGCTTGCGAAACTGCCCAAGCCAGGCCGACAGATTGAGATTGTTGAAGCAACGGAAGTCATTACCATGGAGGACCACCCGGCACAGGCCTTTCGCCGCAAGAAAGACAGTTCGGTGCATGTTGCGGCGCGGCTGGTGAAGGACGGGGTTGCGGACGGATTTGTAAGCGGCGGAAATACGGGCGCGGTTATGACCACGGCGAAGTTCATTCTGGGTACGCTGGAGTCGGTGGATCGCGTGGCGTTGGCGGCTCCGTTCCCGAATGCCATGGGCGGAGTTTCGGTGCTGCTGGATGTCGGAGCAAATGTGGATTCCAAGCCTGACCATTTGCTGCAGTTCGGAGTAATGGGCGAAATTTATTACCGGCTCACCTTTGGCAGCCGGAAACCGCGCGTGGGACTGCTCTCGATTGGTGAAGAAGAAATCAAGGGCAACGAACTGACGCGCGCCGTGTACGAGCGATTCAAGAGCTTGCCGGTACAGTTTGTCGGAAACGTAGAAGGCGGCGACCTGTTTTCGGGTAAGGTAGACGTGATTGTGTGCGATGGATTTGTGGGCAATATCGCGCTGAAGATTTGCGAGAGCCTGGCGATGGAGATCGTAAAGTTCTTGCGAAAGACGTATAAGAGTTCATGGTCGTCGCAGCTTGGATACATTTTTTCCAAAGGCGCGTTCAAAGGCATAAAACAGACCATGGATTATGCCGAGTATGGCGGAGCGCCGTTGTTGGGCGTACGGGGCGTGTGCGTGATTGCACACGGACGTTCGAACGCCAATGCCGTAAAGAATGCCATCCGCGTCGCCGCGGGACTTGCCAAGGCGCGGGTGAATGAAAAAATCGAGCAGGAGCTCTCCCTGACGCACGCTAACGCGTGATGTCCGGAGAGAGGAGCACAGTATGGGTAAAGTAGCGTTTGTGTTTCCGGGGCAGGCTTCACAGTATTCCGGAATGGGAAGAGAACTGGCGGAAAAATATCCGATTGCGCTCGCGGTATTTGACGAAGCGGATAAGGCGCTGGGCTTCTCCATTTCCAAGATTTGCTTTGAGGGTACCGAGGACGAGCTGAAATTGACGGCGAATACGCAGCCGGCAATTCTAACGGTTTCGGTCGCCGCGTTTCGGGTACTCGCTGAGAAAGGCATTTCGCCGGATTATGTGGCGGGACACAGTTTAGGGGAATATTCCGCGCTCGTTGCTACCGGTGCATTGACTTTTGCCGATGCAGTGCGTCTGGTTCGCAAACGCGGCACCTATATGCAAGATGCAGTACCCGCGGGACAGGGTGCGATGGCCGCAATTCTTGGCATATCGCCTGCCGTGGTTCAGGATGCGTGCAAGCGCGCGGCCGAAGGAGAAATTTGTTCCGCAGCGAATCTGAATTCGCCGGAGCAGACCGTAATTTCCGGACACGCCAATGCGATAAAGCGGGCGGTAGAAATTGCCTCGCAATCCGGGGCGAAACGTGCCGTGATTTTGCCGGTGTCTGCGCCATTTCATTGCGCCATGATGATGCCGGCGCAGGAAAAACTGGAAAAAGATTTACAGGCCACACACTTTTCAGATTTGCAGATTCCTCTGGTGACCAACGTGGACGCTGATAGCATCAGCAAGGGTGAGGAGGCGCGGCAGGCGTTGGTGCGCCAGGTGTGCATGCCCGTGCTGTGGGAAGACTCGATGCGGTTCCTGCTCGACGAGGACGTGCGGACGTTTATTGAAGTTGGGCCGGGGCGCGTGCTGACGGGCATCATGCGGCAAATCGAACGCTCGGTAACAACATTGAACGTTGAAGATGAAAAGAGCCTGAATGCGACGATCGAGAGAATTGTAGCGGCAAAGATCGACGCGGCCTAAGTTGCTGGGAGTAGAAGGCGCCCGGCTGCCTCACGGGGTGCAAGCAGAAGACGGCCGCTACACATTTGCGGGTGGTGAGGAAAATGTTCAGCTTGAAAGACAAAGTAGCCTTGGTTACTGGCGCCTCGCAGGGCATCGGGCGAGACACGGCTCTGGCGCTTTCCGAAGCGGGAGCAAAGGTTGCGCTGGCGGCACGCAACGAAGAAAAATTGAATGTGCTGGCGCAAGAAATCGCTGCGAAAGGCGGCGAGGCGCTCGTCGTGAAGATGGATGTTGCCGACGCGGAGCAGATCAAGGCCGGCTTTAAAGCGGTGCTGGAAAAATTCGGGAAGTTGGACATTCTGGTCAACAATGCGGCAATTACACGAGATGGTCTGGCGTTGCGCATGAAGGCCGACGACTGGGACGCGGTGCTGCGCACCAATCTGACCGGCGCGCACATCTGTATTCAGCAGGCGTTGTCGGTGATGATGAAAGCGCGTGCGGGAAGAATCATTAATATTTCCTCAGTGGTGGCACATACCGGCAATCCGGGGCAGGCAAATTACGTGGCTGCCAAGGCCGGACTGATCGGATTGACAAAGTCCATCGCCATGGAAATCGCTTCGCGAAATATTACGGTGAATGCAGTGGCGCCGGGTTTTGTGGAAACGCCGATGACAGACGTGTTGCCAGACAAAGTGAAAGAAGAACTGAAAGTGCGCATTCCGCTGGGACGCATGGGTGTGGGGCGAGACGTTGCTGCGGCGATCGTGTTCCTGGCCAGCGACGAAGCGGGTTACATCACCGGGCACGTGCTGGATGTAAACGGCGGCATGTACCTGGCGTAGGATTAAAGGCCAAAGAGCATGGGAAACTGCCGGGCCGATTTTGCAGTGTGGCTTCGCTGTATAAGTTGACCTTGCCGCTCAGGCTCACTAGAATGGCAAGGTTGCCTAGCAAGGGAAAAAGCTATAGTTTGACCGACCGCCGAATTAGAAGCAGTGCGAAAACTAGAGAGCGATTTTAGGTCGCGGAGGAATAGGTATGGCAAGTGTGGAAGAACGCGTAAAACAAATTATCGTCGAGCAACTAGGTGTGGATGAGGCAGAAGTCACCCCGACGGCTTCCTTCGTGGACGACTTGGGAGCTGATTCGCTCGACCAAGTGGAATTGGTCATGGCATTCGAAGAAGCGTTTGGGATTGAAGTGCCCGACGAGGACGCAGAAAAGATGACCACCGTGAAGGACGCTGTCGAATACATTGACAAGCATTCCAAAGGCAAGTAAGCCTCACGCAAATCCTCGTACGAAGGAGCAAGAGAGTTGACTCGCCGAGTAGTAGTTACAGGCGTTGGATTGGTCTGCGCACTGGGTATTGGGACCGAGGAAAGCTGGAAAAACCTCGTCGCAGGCCAAAGCGGCGTTGGCCACATCACGCATTTTGACACCACGGATTTTGACTGCAAGATCGCCGGTGAAGTTAAGAATTTTGACCCCTTCCTGTGGATTGAGAAAAAAGAACTGAAAAAGATGGGCCGGTTCATCCAGATTGCGCTTGCTGGCGCGGATTTTGCCATCAAGATGTCTGAATGGAAACCGGAACATTCCGACCTGGATGAAGTGGGCGTGTATGTCGCGTCGGGCATCGGCGGGTTCGACATCATTGAGCGCGAACACATCAAATTGATGCAGGGCGGTCCGGGCAAGATCTCTCCCTTCTTTATTCCTTCAGCCATCGTGAATCTCGCTTCCGGACATATTTCGATTCGTTACGGCGCGCGCGGGCCGAATTCTGCGACCGCGACGGCTTGTTCCGCTTCCGCTCATGCGATTGGCGATTCCTTCAAAATTATCGAACGTGGCGCCGCGGAAATGATGATTTGCGGCGGCACGGAAGCCACCATCACACCCATGGGCATCGGCGGATTTGCGTCGATGCGGGCGCTTTCCACGCGAAACGATGATCCGGGCAAAGCAAGCAGGCCATTTGACGTGGGCCGCGACGGTTTCGTGGTTGGCGAGGGCACTGGAATTCTGATTTTGGAATCGCTGGAACATGCAACGAAGCGCAACGCTCCGATCCTTGCGGAAATTGTCGGCTACGGAATGAGTGGCGATGCTTATCACATCACGCAGCCCGCGGAAAACGGCGATGGAGCGTTCCGCGTGATGAGAGCGGCATTGAAGGACGCGAAAATTTCGGCGGACGATATCGGGTATGTAAACGCACATGGAACTTCCACGCCGATCGGTGACGTGATTGAAACTACGGCGATGAAGCGCTTGTTCGGTGAACGCGCTACCGCCAAGAAGCTTCCTGTGAGCTCCACAAAATCCATGACCGGCCACCTCCTTGGTGGTGCGGGTGGCTTGGAAGCGGGCATCAGCGTTATGGCGCTGCGCGACCAGATACTACCCCCCACAATCAATCAGGAGTCGGCGGATCCCTTGTGCGACCTGGACTACGTGCCCAACGTGGCCCGCAAAGCCACCGTGGATTATGCGCTTTCCAATTCGTTCGGATTTGGCGGCACCAACGCCGCATTGATTTTCAAGCGCTGGACCGGCAAGTAACAGGCCGAGTTCGCGCAGGAACTTGTAGTTGTCATTCTCAGGCCTGAATTCCGATTTAGGCCAAGGAACTTCAGCGGCATGGATGATCGGGCGTATCCGAACGTGAGATCCTTCGCTCCTGTCAGAATGACGTACATCCCCTGAATTAGACCCGACGGAAGGAAAATCCTGTGAACATCATCGTTTGCATCAAGCAGGTTCCCGCCAAAGATGCGCCACTGGCGATCAACGGGAATTGGATTAAAGAATCCGACATCGGGTTCGAGATGAATGAGCCGGATTCGTACGCGCTGGAAGAGGGTCTGAGGTTGAAAGAAAAACACGGTGGGGAAGTGATCGCGCTGTCGTTCGGGCCAGAGCGGGTGAAGCAAACGATAAAAGAGGCTCTGGCCAAAGGGGCGGATCGCGCGATTCACATCGCGGATGAGCATTTTGCACAACTGGATCCTTTGGGAACGGCGAAGGTTCTGGCTGCGGCCATTGGCAAAGAAAAATGCGACCTGGTGCTGACTGGACTGCAGAGCGACGACCATGGATTTGGACAAACCGGAGTCCTGCTGGCCGGGTTGCTGAACTTGCCGCACGCCACAATCATCATGCAGATCGATGTGCAAGACGGAAAGATGAAATTGAAGCGCGAGTTGGAAGCGGGATGGTTCCAATGGATTGAATGCCCGTTGCCCGCGGTGCTGTCGATCCAATCGGGTATCAATAAAGTGCGGTACGCAACATTAAAGGGCATCATGGCCGCGAAGAAAAAAGAAATCGCCACGGTTACGCGAGAATCGCTGGGAGTTTCTCTTGAGCCGACGCAGAAGATTGAAAAAATATATGTGCCAATAAAAACGAAGAAGACGGAATTCCTATCCGGTACACCGAAGGAAGTGGCCGCAAAGCTGGTTGAGAAATTGAAATTTGAGGCGCGGGTGATCTGACCATGAAAATCTTAGTGATAACCGAGCAACGGCAGGGAAAATTCAACTTCACGAGTCTTGAAACGGTGGTTGCGGCACAACAGATAGCAGCGGCAAGTTCTGGCACCGTCAGCGCTTTGGTCATCGGTAAAGGCGTTGCGATATTGGCGGACGAGCTTGCGGCAAAGAACGTGGCGGAAGTGCTGTTGGTCGAACATGATCTGTTGGACGCGTATACGCCGGATGGCTATTGCACAGCGTTGACGCAGGTGATCAGTGCTGCCAAACCGGATCTGGTTTTATTTCCGCATACTTACCAGGTTCGCGATTTTGCTCCGATACTTGCGGCGAGACTTGGCAAAGGAATGGTGGGAGATTGTATCGGGTTCCGCAGCGAGGGCGGAAAACTGGTTTTTGTGCGCCAGATGTTCCAGGGGAAGACGGCTGCCGATGTTACTTTTACGGGCGCGGCGCCTTGGTTTGCTTCGTTTCAGTCCGGCGCGTTTCGTGCGGACTTGTTGACGGCACATACCGGCGGAAAAGCTTCGGTGAATGCGATTAAGGTGGAGCTGTCGGCCGACCAGATTCGCACGAAGCCGCTGGAACTATTCAAGGAGACAAAATCAGCGGTGGATCTGACGCAGGCACCGTTGATTGTGGCCATTGGGCGGGGAATCAAGGCGCCGGAAAATATTGCTCAGGCAGAGGCGCTGGCAAAAGCGATTGGCGGAGAACTTGCCGCTTCGCGCCCCATTTGCGACGAAGGTTGGTTGCCAATGGAACGGCAGATTGGAAGCTCTGGCCAAACTGTTGCACCGAAATTGTATCTCGCGCTTGGCATCAGCGGAGCGATTCAGCACGTCGTTGGCATGAAAGGTTCGCGAACAATTGTGGCAGTGAACAAGGACCAAAACGCGCCCATCTTTGAAATTGCGGATTACGGTGTGGTTGCGGATATTTTTGAGATTATGCCTGCGCTGACGGAAGAGTTGCAGAAGGCGAAGGGATAGTTTATCGCAGCTGGGAAGTGGCGTATACTCAACCTAGTTATGGGTTATGAGGATTACAAAACGGTCCTTTACCGTCAGGAAGATGGCTCCTGGGTTGCGGAGATTCCGGCAATTCCAGGTTGTTACGCGTTGATGGAGACCCGCGAGTTGGCCCTCGCAGAGCTTGCACAAGTGTTTGCCATGATCGCCGAGGAATATCGCAAAAAGGGGCAATCGCTCCCCGCAGACAGCACCGAGATCATTAATGCCTAGCGCCACGGCGCGAGATTTTCAACGCGTCGCCCGCCTCTTAGGATTTGCGCTCAACCGAACAGTGGGAAGTCACGAACGATGGAATCATCCCGACGGGCGAGCCGTGACCATACCAATTCACGGCGGTAAGGAAATCGGACCGCCACTGTTTCTTCAAGATTGTCCGCCAATTGGGTATCTCGGTTGATGCGCTAGGTACGAAGGAATTCAGGCTTGGGGCGAGAGGCGATTCATTTCAAACACTTGTTTGGTAGAATACCGGCCATGGCCATTCAACGCGAACAACTGGAAGCCGATGTACTGATTGTCGGCGCGGGCCCTGCCGGACTGAGCTGCGCCCTACACCTTGCCAATCTAATCAAAAAGCGCAACGCCAACGGCGCAAAGCCGGAGTTATCCGCTGAAAATATTTATGTGTTGGAGAAGGGGCGTGAAATCGGGGCGCACCAGCTTTCCGGCGCGATCATGAATCCGAAGGCGCTGGCGGAACTGGTTCCGGATTATGAGAAGTCAGCGCCATTGGACACGCCGGTGACCGATTCTGCGGCGTTAATCTTCACGGAGAAATCATCGTTCCGGATTCCAATTACGCCTCCGCCATTTAATAATACGGGCAATTGCGTTGTTTCACTGAACAAGCTGGTGAAGTGGATGGGCGAGCTGGTGGAAGCTACCGGCGTAAACGTGTTTAAGGAATTCGGCGGGGCGGAATTAATCTACGAGGGCGACGGCATCGCCGGGGTCATCACCGAAGACAAGGGACTGGACAAGAACAGCAAGCCTAAAGCGAATTTCACGCCGGGATATGAGTTGCGCGCCAAAGTCACGGTACTGGCGGAAGGAACGCGCGGGTCGCTCACTAAGCAACTGGTAGGGAAAAAGCATCTCGACAACATTAATCCGCAAAGCTACGGAATTGGCATTAAGGAATTATGGGATGTGCAGCCGGGCAAGGTTAAGCCCGGGTTTGTGGCGCACACCCTGGGCTGGCCGATCTCTACAACAATGTATGGGGGCGGCTGGATTTACGGGCTCACCAACAATCGGGTGTCGATAGGATTGGTGATTGCCCTCGAGTATGAAGACCCACGCTTCGATCCGCATGCAGCATTTCAGAAGTGGAAGACGCATCCGTATCTTCGCAAAATTCTCGACGGTGGGAAGCTGGTTCGCTACGGAGCAAAGTCGCTGCCCTATGGTGGATGGTACGCCATGCCACAGAATTTCGTGGATGGGGGGCTAATTGTCGGCGATTCGGGTAGTTTTCTTGATTCACAACGGTTAAAGGGAATTCACCTGGCGATCAAAAGTGGTATGCTCGCAGCGGAAACCATTTTTGAAGCGCTGAAAAAGGAAAATTATTCGGCGAATACACTTAAACTTTATAAAGACAAAATCGACAATAGTTACATTAGGGAAGAGTTGTGGAAGGTGCGCAACTTCCATCAGTCTTTCCGCACGGGAATGCTGAGCGGCTTCTTTCACGCTGGGTTGCAGCAGATAACCGGCGGCCGCGGATTGATAGACCCCATGCGCGCGCACGCGGGGAACGAGGCATACGGCAAAATTCATGACCGTCCGGCGCCGGAACGTTTTAAAGGCGATGGCAAGTTGACATTTGACCGGCTAACCGACGTCTACCATTCAGGCACGCGACACGACGAGGACCAACCGTGTCACTTGAAAGTCCACGACCTGAATATTTGCGCAACACGTTGCGTGGAAGACTATGGGAATCCCTGTCAATACTTCTGCCCGGCCGCGGTCTACGAAATGGTGAAAGAAGGGGCGGCTCAAAAACTGAAAATCAATGCGGCCAATTGCGTGCACTGCAAGACATGCGACATCGCCGATCCTTACCAGATTATTGATTGGGTGGTGCCCGAAGGGGGTGGCGGTCCCAATTACGAAGGCATGTAATTTCTGCTCGGCAATACTCGAAAGACAAAACCATTTTCTGCGCTCTGAGGCGCACGCTAAATGCGTTCCCTATGAACTGGGAGACCAGAGCTTGCGGAGATAAGTTCGCACGCGACTCCAGGTAGTGTCTTGCGCAGGTTTTTGCTTTGTTGCGTCAGCTTTCAGGGGCTCGGCGGGTGGGGGAGAAGCTTGTGCCACGATGGGATCTCCCTCCACTTTTCCCTGGAAGATCAGGGTGGGGCGAACGCGAACGCGTCTTACCAGAATGATCAGATTCGGATCGAACTCCGCCTGTGTTTTCGCAGAGGCGTCGTATCGCAGCGGTGGCATGAATACCTGGTAGACCGGTTCTGTTTTCTCTTCGGCGGGCGGGGGTGGAGTTGGAGGCGCGGCTTTCTTTTCTGCTGCCTTCTTCCTCAGTTCTTCGGAAGAGGCGAGCCCGCTTACCTCTACCGGGCCGCTGGAGGTTGGAAGGATTTGTTGTTCTTCACAGACGCAATGCTCTGCAGAGGTATGCAAAGTTTCCAGTTGGCCGTTGGTGAGCGAAACGTCGCCGTTCTGAGGCACCAACATACTCTGACCGGTCAGCTGCTGCTCGATTCGCACGGCCCCTTTGGTTGCGCGAATGCACATCGCACCAGAGGAATCGAGTCCGACCAGAGTCTCCATGTAGCCGTTGCCAATGGAAATGGGGCGTGCCTGAATTTGCGGCGTGTATACGGTCAGTGCCGGCTCAGTCTGCAGAAATGCGTGAATTGTTCCGGTATCGAGCGCGAGAGTAATAGCGCCGCCGGATTTCAAAACGGAGAAATGTGCGGGGCCGCAAATAGTGATGTGTCCACCTTCAATTAATTCGATGCGCGCCTGGCCGGTCTTTACGTGAACATCACTGCCGCTGCGAAGGACGGTACGAACTTTGCCCCCAACGACGTCGACGCTCATGGGGCCTTCGACGGAGATGGCTTCACCGTCGATTGCGCCAACCTTGTCCGTCAGGGGAGGGTTATCGTTTCCCGCAATAGTGGCGAAAGGCCAGAGCGCAGCCAGGCAGGAGACGGCGAGCAGTAGCCCGAGGATCCGGCGATAGTGAGTGATTATGTTCATACTCAACAAGCGGTAGTACTCCTGAGCCTGCAGTGGCGGCGCAACCCTCCTATAATATACGAAGACACTGGACGAAGATGGCCAACACCGAGATTCAGAAGCCAGATGAGCAGGAGAACGTCAGCGCGCATTACGATGTGCGCCTGCCGAAGCTGCCCTGGCACAGGCGAATTCAAATTCCGATTATTGCGGCGGTGGTTTACAGCGTAATCCGCACGCTGGGGCCAACGCTGCGTTTTGAGGTGATTGGGCGCCGCTACGCCGAAGCGCAATGGGCGGCGAAGCAGCCGTGCATCTGGGCGTTCTGGCATCGCGTGATTATTCCTATCGCCTGGTACGGCAGAAATCGTGGCATCGTCATAATGAACACGACAGCGTTTGATGGGCAGTGGACGCGAAAGGTGATTGAGTGGCTGGGATTCGGGACGGCGCAGGGGAGTTCGTCGCGCGGAGGATTACGCGGACTGCAGGTGATGGCACAGCGCATAGCCGAAGGACTGGATTGCGGATTCACGATTGATGGGCCGCGTGGCCCCCGTTACGTGGCGAAAGTTGGGCCGGTCCTGCTGGCGCGAATGACTGGCGCCCCAATTCAGGTTTTCCATATTGGCGTCGATCGAGGAAGAACGATTGAGAAGACCTGGGACCATTTTCTGTTGCCGTCGCTTTTCGCACGCGCCATTCTGGTTGGCGCTCCACCGATTCGGGTGCCGAAAGATGCAGATTCGGAAATGATCAAGGCCAAACACGAAGAGATGCAAAAAGCACTTGAGCGCGTGCGGGATGTCGCGGAAGGTTGGTTTTCGCTGAGCGAAGAAGAGCGAAATCGATATCGCGCGGAATTTGGAAATTAAGCAGAGATAACCCTCTAAAACAGCTTTATCTGGCCGGACTAAAGCCCGGCACTCGCCGATTAATTGCCCTCACGCTCGCCTAGCTTTACGGGGATGTCGATTTTCTTTGCGCCACGATAAACAGTGAGAGTTACTGTGTCTCCCGGCCGTTTGCGGTTGAGCAAGACATTCATGTCAAATTGTGAGCCGACTTTCTGGCCGTCGAGGCCGACGATTACGTCGCCCCCGATCATGATTTTGCGCATGCCTGCTTGCGCGACGCGATCGCCGCCATGGACGCCCGCCGCGGCAGCCGGTCCGCCCTTTGTGGCTTGTTCCACCAGCAAACCCTCTTGAGTTGGAAGATCGAGCGCTTCCGCAAGCCATCCACCCACCGGAATAGTCTGTACGCCAAGATACGCGCGACGGACCTTGCCGCCGGACATAAGGTCACTGGCGATGAGTTTGGCGGAATTGATGGGAATGGCAAAACCGATACCGGCGGTTGTGCCCGTGGGAGTGTAGATCGCGGAATTGATGCCGATCACTTCTCCGTGGGTGTTGATCAGTGGGCCGCCAGAATTCCCACGATTGATGGAGGCGTCGGTTTGAATCGCTTCATCAATGAAAGTGCTTTGGCTGGTCTGTACCGTGCGGCCAAGGGCGCTGACGACTCCCGTGGTTAACGTGGATTGGAAGCCAAAGGGATCACCGATGGCGAGGACTTTTTGGCCGACCTGCAAGGTGGAAGAATCGCCCAGAGTTAATGAAGCAAGTTGTTTACCCTTGGGTTCAATTTTGATGAGCGCGACATCATTGCGTTGATCGGCGCCGATAAATTTTGCGGGATAGCGGGATTGATCGCCCAGGACCACTTCCATGGTCTGCGCGCCTGCAACTACGTGATAGTTGGTGAGAATGTAGCCGCGCGGATCGATGATGAAACCGGAGCCAGCGCCTTCAACGGGAACGGGGTCCATAAAGAAATCGTATTCAGTCGCTTTGGTAAGAATGTTCGCTACCGCCGGGGACGCGGCTTTGTAAATGCGCACGTTGATGGACTCTTCTTCGGTAAGAGAAACGGCGCGATCGCTAATTTGTCTATCAGCGGCCGTAGCGGTCACGGGAAGTGCGGGTTCCGCAGGCGTGGCGCGATGTGCTTCTACCTTTTCCGGCTGACGAGGGCCATACCGGGTGCCGACCCAATAGGCGCCCAGGACGAGGATGATGGCGGCAAGAACGAGCCGCGCGCGATTTGAAGAATTTGCACCGGTCATGGGTGACTCTCCTCCGAAAGTGAAACCTAAAGATAGTATAGGGAAAATTGACGGCGGTTACACGGAGGGAGAGGGGCTCCCGTTTAGAGGATTTCGGCCCAGGGGGGAGACGCGGCGAAGGCGGCGTGGATAAGACCGACGTGCGAATAGGCTTGCGGGAAATTGCCCCACATGCGCAGCGTCGCGGTTTCAAAATCTTCGGAGAGAAGTTTAAGTCCGGTGAGAGCAGAACAAACTTGATCCATGACTTGTTTGGCTTCATTGACTCGGCCACAGGCGCCCAGAGCTTCGACCAACCAGAATGTGCAGATGATGAAAGCGACCTTGGGAGAACCGAAGCCATCATCGAGGCGGTAACGGAACAGCCAGCCGTCTCTGGATAAGCCTTCTCGAATGGCATCTATAGTTCCCGAAAGACGAGAATCGTCCATGGGAAGAAAGCGCAGATAAGCCATTTGCAGGATGGAAGCGTCCAGATCGCGTCCGCCATAAGAGGCGGCAAAGCTGTGGAGGTCCGGGACCCAGGTATTAGTGATAATTTGTTGGCGAATGCTCTCCGCGGCGGCATCAAACTCCAGCTTCATTCCGGGTGCGTGCAAATAGGAAACGCGGGCCATCCTGTCTGCCGCCGCCCAGCACATCAGATTCGAGAAGGTTTGCGGCTTCCATTCGGTGCGGTATTCCCAGATACCTGCATCGGGAACGCCGGCGACAGAAATAGCCTTGCGCGCCAATTGTTCGATCAGCTTAAGGGCGGCACGCGACCGTTCTGCGCGGAAGCGTTCGTCAAGAAACACAGGGGCAAGCGCCAGGACCATTTCGCCGAAAACATCATTCTGTGTGTGCATGGCCGCACCATTGCCGACGCGCACGGGTCCATCCCCGTTGAAGCCCTTCCACTCTTCCATGATGTGTTCATCAAGGCCGCCGGTGCCATCGACGCGGTACAGCGGGGCGAGGTTCAGGTCTGGCGCGCCTCCCGCAACATTCAACAAATAGCGGATAAAATGTTCGCGCTCCTCAAAGTGGCCAAGGAGGCGGAAGGCTCCCAACGAATAGTAAGCATCACGCAGCCAGCAATAACGGTAATCCCAGGTGCGGCCGCTTCCCGCAGCTTCCGGGATAGAAGTGGTCATAGCCGCTACGATCGCGCCGGTGTCTTCGAAACAATGAAGCTTCAGGGCGAGCGCGGAGCGGATGACCGCGTCCTGGTACAACGGAGGAATGCTGCACTGCTTCACCCAGCGCTGCCAATAAAGTTGAGTTTCGCCGAGGAACCGGTCGGAAAGGGATCGCAAAGGTTCTTCCACGGGAGCGCCCCAACTGAGAACCATATGGCAACGCTCGGTGAGGGTAAAGGGCTGTCCGTTGAGATACGAAACAGGAATATCCGTGGTCAGTCGGAGTTGGCTGTCGAAGCCCTCGTAACGCACGTGGTTGGAGCCATGCAGCTTAATAGGTATGGACTTGGACCAGCCTCGGCGCGGTTCACAGACCACTTGAATGCGAGGCGTGCCCTCGATGGGCTCGACGATGCGAAAAAGTTGTGTTGGCCGAAAGGTACGATCGTAGAGGACAAAACGCGGAGCGAAATCCAGCACGCGAAATGAGCCCGAAGGGGTCTGGAATGTTGTCTCCAGAATATTGGTATTCTCGAGATAAGCCTGTTCACCGACCTGTCCCCCGGCTGCTCCTACCACAAATTTTCCGCCGTCGGGATCGAGCAACGTGGAAAAGACAGGTTCGGAATCAAAGCGTGGCAGGCAACACCACACGATTTCGCCATTGCGCTGGACCAGTGCGGAAATCTGACAATTGCCAATCAATCCAAGGTGCTCGAGGAGCATGCCTTAAGGGTAGCAAACTCTGGCAACAGCAAAAGAGGAGTGGAGGCGAAAACACAACCCTCACCAAATGTGGACAGGCCCAGGGTCTTCGTCAATCTCTTGTTGGGGGCATGGGGATGATGAACTCGCTGGCGATCAGGTATTGGTAGAGATAGTCGAGAGGTTTGGCAGGGCGCAGTTTACTGGCGTATACCATACCGTTCGATTCCTGCCACTCCCAGCCAGTGACAGATACCGATTGTAGCCACGCCTGCAAATCAACTGCGGACATGGGAAATACACTGAGGCGGACGTTTAATCGGAAGAGTCGTGCTACACCCTCAAGCAGGCTGCCCGCCAATTCTTTGTAGGTATCTTGCATGGCGCGGACAAGGACGGAGAGGCCAACAGCAAAATGAACGCGGCCTTTTGTGAAGCGATTCACAAATGTGCTCATCTTATAGAGTTCCCGTTCGCGAAAAACCAGAACACCGCTGCCCAGCCTGCGCAACGCGATAACATGCTCAACGATCTCTTTCGGGGAAAGTGCCGGTTTATCCTTAGCCGGTGCAGCGCAATTCAAACTGAATAGCCCAATTGCACCTTTACTCTGCTCCAGTTCTTCTTTCGGTAGTTGCGCAATGGTGTCTTCGATCATTTCTTCGTGAAATTTTTCTGTAGTGTCAAATGTACCCGGCGCCATAACCACGGCTTTCTTGTAGAGCACTTCGGTTGGGGATGCGAGCGAGCCATCGGCGGGAAAGACAACAGCTTGCGCAAGTCCCCCGGCAACCAGGCTGGCGTGCACGAACTGCGCATCCCAATTGGCAAACGCAGGCCCACCCAATTCCATGTAATCAATTTCGATGCGGGTCAGTGGCAAATCCTCCACTAGGCTTTGCTGAAAATCCTCAACGCTGCCCAAGTTGTGGTAAGCGGCGTAAATAAGATTGACGCCAAGCACGCCGACCGCGGCTTGCTGAAGCAGATTGGAATCGTCACGCAGATTTACGTGCAGAATCACATCATTTACGGGTCCACCCGGCGCCTGCTGAAAGCGGAGTCCTATCCAGCCGTGACATTCGTTGGTTCCGGAAAAATTTCGCGCCGAGACGGTATCAACAAACGAAATAAATTTAGTGGTAGCACCGCGGCTGGCGTGCAACTGCGCGAGAAGTTCTTTCCATTCCTGCTCAAGCATGGCGCGCAGACGTTCCTGCGAAACGTAACGGGTACCGGCTCCGTAGAGATCGTCGCTGACTTCCTTATCGTAGGCGGAAATGGTTTTTGCGACCGTGCCGGAAGCAGCGCCGACCTGCAGGAACCAGCGGGCAACTTCCTGCCCAGCGCCGATTTCGGCAAACGAACCGAAAACGGAGGGATCGAGATTGAGTGAGAGCGCCTTCTGGTGAGTGTCAACTTTTTCGTTCGCGTGCATGGGTAGACTCCAAAGTGGAGGCAATTATCACACGTTTGGAGGCTGGAATCGCCCACTTCGAAAGGCGGCCGCTGCTCGGAGATTCCTGCGCAGTGCCAGAGTCGAACCTAGTGAACGATTTTTGAGTCTTGCGATGAATTCGGATCCTTGGGCACGTATGTTCCGCCTGCGTCACGGTCCCACGTGCGTTCCACGATGCGCTCAGGATTCTTGCGTCGAAATTCTTCCGCGATGTAGCAGTTCCAGCATACGGGCAGATAGTTCTGAAAAATCTGGGGAAGATTTTCCGGCGGCACTTCATTCCATTGGACAACAGAACGATCCGGACCAAGGAGGGCAGGATAACGGTCGTGCCAGTGGATCTCAACGAAAGGCTTCTGGCAGTAGGCACAGGATTTTCCCTTGTACCATTCGTCCACCATATTCCAGACCAGGCAGTGTTGTGGGTCGGCCTTAATCTGGGAGAGGCAATCCTGGCCGCAGCTCGCCCGCTCTGGCCAACGAGAACACTGGTCCAATCGAATATTGGGTTTTCCCAGCACCGCTTCCCGGGCCACCTTCATAAGGTTAATGTGCACAGCAGCAGGCTGCTTTGTTTCCGGGCAGGTGATAAGGCGCTGCCCGCGGTAGCGAAGGTAGGAACGTAGGGCTACGGCTAGACCGAACGCAACGGTCACGGCGAGCAGAACTCCGACGATAGCCAGAGTGAAGTTGGATGAAATCATTAGGACCTCCTCCCCAGCTGAGTACGCGCCGGGATGTCCAAAGTAGTAGGAGAGCAGGACCGTATCCATTTCGGCAGTATTCCACTCAACCCGGCGATGCTTGAAATCACAAGAATTAGCTGCTGCAAAGTTCCAGGGTTGCCCCAGCCTGGACCGCGGCAGCGTAATTCCACGCATCTTCAGTGGGGCAAAAGTGCGCTAACTCACAACAGCTAATCCCCGCCAGCGTTCGATTCCGGCTTGAGGATCATTCCTTCTCCGGCGCGCCCATTCATCAGCACCGTCACCGGCTTCGTGAATGTTAGATGACGTACGCACCCTCGTTCTTCCACCGCGGGCTGGGCGGCCAACCAAGCCCAGTCCACCATGCCATCCCCGAGATCGGGGTTTACGGTAAAGTATCCAATCTGAAATGCGGAAAGATTCTGGAAGAAGTGGCTCCCCTGCGATGGCGTGACTTGGAAGTCTCGGAAACCCGCCTCAAGGATTACCGCTGCGCCTGAAATATCGTCCCATTCCACGGGAATTCCGAGCCAGGGATCGTTCGACCCCCAGCGGCCCACACCGACCAGCAGGTATGGGCGGTCTTCACGCGCCAGTTTCGCGTTGAAATACGCAACATGTCCGGCCATTTCCTGGCTCTGGCCCCGCTCAAATCTTTGCGCGTCCACAACGATCACGTCGAGGAGATTGCCCACGCGCCCATTTCCCAAAACCTTGGCGCTTTGCGCGACCAACTTAGAGCGATCCACTTTCCCCAACTGTAATTCCTCCACGTCGTGCGAATGAACCAGCGGCCGGATTTGCAGGAAGCCGAGCTGCGCGCACTCTCCCGATTGCCGCGCCAGCCGCACCGCAAATTCGATCTCCACTGGCTGCCCAAACGCGCTTTCTCCCTCCGTCATCAATTCATCCAGCAGCGCCGCAAGGGGAAACATTCCGTATTTCAGAACTGGCGCGAATGTTACAACGCGGATCCCCGGCCTTCCCAATCCATCGGTGATCCTGTCGTTGTCCGCGGAATACGTTGACCCTAGCGAGTCCAGCGTGCCATCCGCCTCCGCAACGTCCAGGCTGAAACGCACCTCGCGCAGCCCCGGCTGCAGAGTTTCCTCATTAGGATGATTTAGGGGAAGCGCCCAGAAATCGGTCTGTGATTGGCGTAGAAAATCGTCCACCGAAGAAAACTGCACCAGGTGCGAAGGGTACCGTGGGCAGAACCTCAGACACTTGCCGCCATCCACCACCGTTCGCCCCAATCCCAGCGCGACCGCCGCAATGCCATCCTCAAAGGACATAGGTGGCACAGGATAAAAATTCCTTGAGCGCGCCACCCCGGAAAAATCCGGGTAAAATCGCTCGTCAAAGAACGAGCCGACTACCTGCTGCAGGATCACCGCCATCTTTTCTTCCTCCAGCCGGAACGGCGTTGCCCGCACATAAGCTTTCGCGTGCGCGCTGAAGGTCGACGCATAGACCAGCTTGATGGCTTCACTCAGTTGATTGAGCCGGTAGGTGGTGTCCCCCTGCTGATTCCCGAGCATGAATGTTTCGTAAACGCCGGTGAACGGCTGATACTGAGAATCTTCCAGCAAGCTGGACGAGCGTACCGCCAGCGGGTAGCGCGCCTCCGTCAGGTACGCCCGCAGATCCTCTACCAGCGACGCGGGCAGTGTGGCCTCCAGAAATCGCTGCTGTATCTCGGCTTCGTCCGTCGCATGAATTGCGAAGTCCAGCAGATTGTTTTCCGCCAGGAACCGGTCGAACATATCGGTGGCAACAACTACGGTAGGCGGCACGCTGACTTTCACCCTTGGGAAGCGCCGCGCGAACCGCCCCCTGTGCAAAAGGTGCCGCACAAAGGCCAGGCCGCGCGCTTTGCCCCCCAGTGAGCCTGAGCCGATGCGCAGAAAATAGGAGCCGCCGCTCTGAAATGCGGCCGGCTTGAAGTCGCCGATGAGCACGTCGCTTTGTTCGCGTCTATATTCAGCGATGGAGTTAATCAGGTTGCGCCGCAAATCATCGATCGTTGGGAAGTCGGAAACCTTGCGGGGACGGAATTTTTGCGCCAGGGCAAACTCCGTGCGTGCCGTGAACCAGCGTGAGAAATGGTTGCGTTCTCCGTGAAACGCCACGCTTTCCGCTGGCACCGTTTGCAGCAGTTCTTCCAGTGAATTCAAGTCCGTGGCCCGCGCTACTTCCACGCGATCCGACGTGCGGAATACGAAGTCGCCGAACGCAAATTGCTGCATCATCACTTTTCGCAGATCGCGCAAAAATGTGGGGGAGCCTTTGCGCAGGAAGGAATATCCCTCTGCGAAGGCCCTTTGCCGGAAGGCCGTTCGGCTGGTTTGTAGCACCACCGGAACATCCGGCACCAGCGCGCGGACGTTCTTTGCCAAATCGAAGCCCGCTTCCACGCTCAAGACTCCTGCGTGCGGAAATTCAACGTCGCTCACAATTCCCAGCAAGTGTTCCCGGTATTTCTCCGCGAGGGCATAAGCGTCTTCGTAATTCGAGGTCAGCAGAATTTTTGGCCGTGCCCTCATGCGCATGAGCTTGTGCGCCAGGTTTACCCCTTCCTGGATCACGCGCCTGGTTTGTGAGATCAGCTCCGTATAAATCAGCGGCAGAAACGATGAGTAGTACCGGATATTGTCCTCGATTACCAAGACAACCGGCACTCCCATGATGGAGGCATCGTGCTCTACGTTGCGTTTATCTTCGATATATTTCACGATGGCGATCAAAATGCGTGGGCTGCCCTGCCACAAGAAAATCCGCTCGATATCCGTCACTGGATTCCGCACAATGAATTTCTTGATCTCGCGGTAGTCGTACGCCAGCACCACTACAGGCACTCGAATTCCCGCGGACTTGATCTCCCGCGCCAGTTGTGCCGCGCTCATGTCTCCAACTGCCAGATTCGTAAGGATGAGATCGATGCGTGGATCGGCTTTTGCACGTTCAAGGGCTTCGCGGCAACTCGATACATGTGTAATTCGGGGAATTTGTTGCAAGTGCAAATCCTGGGATTCGCTGATCAGTAACTCGTTCAGACGCCCGTCTTCGCGCAAGATGAACGAGTCATAGAGGCTCGATACCAACAGAATATTCTGCACCCGGTAGGGCATCAGGTTGTCGAAGCCCTCGAATTGGGTCTCCACGTCGGGGAACGGGATAGGTGGCGACTGTTGCGTCATTGACTCGGCCCACTGCATAAAAAGCGGCGAGGTGGCTGCAGACCACCTCGCCGGAAGTTTACTCTCTTATTGGTCGCATTCCTTTAGACGAGTCCCTGGTCCAGCATGGAGTCCGCCACCTTGATGAACCCGGCGATGTTTGCTCCATACACCAGGTTCCCTGGGTGCCCGTACTTTTCCGCTGTTTCGAACGCGTTCTTGTGGATGGCGATCATGATCTTGTGCAGCCGATCGTCCACTTCTTCCCGCGTCCAGCCCATCCGCATGCTGTTCTGGCTCATTTCCAATCCACTGGTGGCCACGCCGCCGGCATTTGCCGCCTTCGCAGGGCCGTAGAGGATCTTGGCTTCCAGAAACAGCTTGGTGGCTTCCAGAGTGCTGGGCATGTTCGCGCCTTCCGCGACCAGTTTGCACCCGTTCATCACCAGGGTTGCCGCATCCTTCGCATTGATTTCATTCTGCGTGGCGCTCGGGAACGCGCAATCCGCCTTAATAGCCCACAGTGGATTGAAATCCATGGTGCGATCGATGGGAATATACTTGGCGGTCTTGAACTTGTCCGCGTACTCCTTGATGCGGCCGCGACGAACGTTCTTCAGTTCGAGGACCCATGCCAGCTTTTCGCGAGTTACGCCTTCGGGATCGTGAATGACTCCATTCGAATCGGAAATGGCGATCACCTTTGCGCCAAGGTCCAGCAGCTTTTCTATGGTGTATTGCGACACGTTGCCGCTGCCGCTGACCAGGCAGAGCTTGCCTTGGAACGAATCCTTCTTCGTCTTCAGCATTTCTTCCGCAAAGTACACACAGCCATATCCCGTGGCTTCTGGACGAATCAGCGAGCCGCCCCAATTGAGGCCTTTGCCCGTCAACACGCCAGTGAAGCGATTCGCCAGCCGCTTGTACTGTCCGAAAAGGAATCCGATCTCGCGTCCACCCACGCCGATGTCGCCGGCAGGTACATCGGTATCCGCGCCGATGTGACGGAACAGTTCGCTCATGAAACTCTGGCAGAAGCGCATTACTTCGTTATCGCTCTTGCCCTTCGGATCAAAATCCGAACCGCCTTTTCCCCCGCCCATTGGCAGTGTGGTCAGCGAGTTTTTCAACACCTGCTCAAAGGCCAGGAACTTCAAGATTCCGAGGTTCACACTCGGATGAAAACGCAGCCCGCCCTTATATGGGCCAATGGCGCTGTTCATCTCAATCCGGAATCCGCGATTCACTTGCACGTGCCCGTCATCGTCCACCCATGGCACACGGAACATCACTACCCGCTCCGGCTCCACAAAACGTTCCAATATCCTTGCCTTCTGGTATTCCGGATGCTTTGCCAGCACAGGTCCCAACGTATCCAACACTTCCTGAACGGCCTGATGGAATTCCGGCTCCGCCGCGTTCTTCGCACGAACCAGATTCATCACATCAGTTACATATTCTGCTGGCGCCTTGAGTACTGGCGGCGCGAGCGTAATGGTGCCCATAGGTTTGTCCTCCTGAGTTGAAGTCAATAGTAGAAAGGCCAAGACAGACGCCAGAGAGGTCCGGCGTGCGGGGTTGGTCGGAAAGCGAACCTATTAGACGCTATAAGAAAAACAAATACAGTGACACAAATCACAGGGGCCTGTTTGCCGTGCCGGAGTGTTTGTGTGACGGTTCAAAGCGGAAGTTTAGGTTTCAATCCTCGGCGCAAAAATGCCGGAGAGATTGCGACGCGCATGATACGCCAGCACAAACCAGAGAATAACCACCACGATGGCCAGCGGCAAACCCTTGGGTTCCATCAGCGCATGGAAGAGAAAGATATTGAAGATCACGGGTCCGAGCAACACGAGCCCCAGAGTAACGTAACGATTGGACAGCAAGAGCACTCCACCAATTAACTGGAACACGGCCACAACCACTGTGTAATGGGACTGGAACAGCGCACCAACAAATTGTCCGGCAATTCCCGTGGGCATTGGACCCATGGGAATGAAGGGATGGAGACCATTCAGTCCAAACACAACAAATACGAGACCCAATAAAATTCGCGCGATCAGTTCCGCAATCTTCATGGAACCATCCTTTCGTTCGGTTGAGATTGTTACGAATTAGATTGATCAGACTAGGCTTCGGGCACGTTTAGTGGCCGAGGAATTTCTCCAGCTTGGTGATTTCCGTTTCTGCCAAATCAAAGTATTTCTTTGCGTTTGTCAGGTCTTGGGCCTTCAGTGCGGCGTTCCCTTTAGACAGGTATAACTGCATGCGTTCGTTGGAAGAAGCGATATCGCCGCGCAGGTTAAATCCGGAAGCTTGCTGTTGATGGCGTAAGGTTTCCACGCTTTGTGAAACCGTTGAGCCGCGAATGTTCAGTTTGTCCGCCTCATCTTCCACCTTGGCAACTTCTTCCGGCGAGGGCCCGGCAGGAACCGGCGGAGCGGCGGACTGAGCATCCTGGGCAGCATTTGAGGCATCGGCAGCATTCTTAGAGTGCTGTTTACCCGAGATCTTTACACCACCCGTTGTCGCGGATGTGTTGACGCTGCCATTCGGAGTTTGAATGGCCACATTTCCCTGAGGATCCACGGTCACGCTGCCCTTGTCGCCCTGC
This sequence comes from Candidatus Acidiferrales bacterium, assembly GCA_963748365.1. Taxonomy (GTDB): domain Bacteria; phylum Acidobacteriota; class Terriglobia; order Acidiferrales; family UBA7541; genus Acidiferrum. The sequence goes on along the minus strand of CAVVJG010000006.1, from coordinate 94,693 downwards.
ACCGATATCGGCGTATTGGGCGCGGCAGAGGGCGGAACGGGGTTTGTTGCGGGCGCAGCCGGCGAAAATGCTGATTTGCTCGGGTCGGCATGCGTAAACACTTTTCGCGGAATGTAAATTCCGGCGGCAATTAACGCGCCCGCGCCGACCAGTGCGCCGATCCCCACCCACAAGCCTCGGCTGGAGGACGAACGCGGCGCCGCCGGGGACGGTGGCGCAGGTGTGGGAGGGGCTTGAGGAACCACCATAGTGGGGGTGTATGCCGGGGGAACGGTCGCGGGCTTCGGCGGTTTCGTCGCTGGAGCCGGAGTATAGGCTGGCATGGCCGCTGTGGAAACACTCGGCGGCGGAGTCTCCACCAGAGTGGTCTGCGAGGAAGAAGGAGTCCTTGGCGAAGGAGTGACCGTGGTTCCGGAGCGCGGAAGCGCACTAACTGGAACGCTCTTCAATGCCGCGCGAAAGGCATCCGCAGACTGAAACCGTTGCGCCGGATCTTTTGCCATTGCCATCAAGATGATTTCATTCAGAGCAGGTGGAAGATCCGAACGCATGGTGATGGGAGCCGCGGGTACCTGATTCAGGTGTGCGGTCATCAGGGAATACTGTGAATCACCCTGGAAAGGCAATTTCGCAGTAAGCAATTCGTAAAGAGATACCCCAAAGGAATAAATATCCGAGCGGGCGTCCGCGCTTTCGCCGCGCACCTGCTCTGGCGGCATGTAGTTCAGAGAACCGAGTGTGGTGCCGGTGGAGGTAAGAGTGCCGTCCGTGGAAGACCGCGCAATGCCGAAATCCATAAGTTTGACCACGCCCACCGGAGTCAACATCATGTTGGCGGGCTTGATGTCTCGATGGATGATGTTTTGCTTGTGCGCGTAGCTGAGTGCAGAGAGAATCTGGTCGGAATAATCGACTGCTTCCGCGGTAGAAATGGGGGCGCGCGACAATCGGTTGGCCAGCGTTTCCCCCTCCACAAACTCCATAATCATCACCAACTGGTTGTCGTGATTTAACGCGGTGCGCAGGGAAGCGATATTGGGATGATTTAGAGAGGCTAGCAAACGGATCTCTCGCAAAAAGCGATCGGCCAGACTCTGATGGGAAGTCAGGTCGGGCAAGAGAATCTTCATGGCTTCTACACGGTCAGAAATGACGTTGCGAACTTTGTAGACTTTGCCCATGCCGCCGAGGCCCAGCACGGAAAGAATTTCATAATCGCCGATGTGTTGACCGATTGAGAATTCCGCTGTCATAGCTCCTCCGGTAACCTGATTCTGACCCAGAAACAATACACCAAAGTGGGCTCTTAAGGTGCTGAAGTCCCGCGCAATCCGAGTATCGACGAAGTCCGAACTCCATCCTCCAAAAAAGAAAACGAGCCCGCAACCCCGTGGGCAGAGCGGGCTCGTAGCATCTGTCTTGATGGCATAAAGCTAGGGGTTCTTGACGGTATCTCCGACCTTCACTGCACCAGCGCCGCTGAAACTTGCAGTGGCCGAATCGCTATCCGCTTCTGTAACCGTGGCTTCGCCGATCTTGTCCTCAACCGACTTGATGACTTTGCCCGTAGCTGGGTCCTTAATGGTCCGGACTGCGCGAGTCACGAAAAGTTTGTCGCCTACTTTTACACCGGATTTCTTTCCGATGTTTATGATAATGGTGCTGCCAGAGACATCGGCGACCAGGCCGCTGAATTCCATCTTTACGGTGGGGATTTTGTCGACGGAAGCGTCCAATTGCGCGCCAGTATCATCGACGGCTTTGTGCACCGCTTCGCCGAGAATGGTGTTGGAGAAATTGCTGCTGCCCATGTCGAGGCCGCCACCTCCTCCCGACCACCCGCTACCGCCCGCGCCGACAAGAGAGGTGCTGGAACGCGTTGACTCGCCCGTGCCGGTGACTGCCACGAGGATTTCGCCCGTTGAGGTGTTAACCATGCGAGCGCTGACTCCCACGACGGCCTTCGCCTTACTTGTGCCAATTCCGCCCAAACCGTACTTTCCCAATCCATAGCCACCGCCGCCCACTTTGGTGTGCTGGTCATCGCGGCCGAACTGAGTGATGGAGCCGATGATGATGCAGTCGACACCTAGAATCTTTCCAATTTTCGCAGCCGTGTTGGAATCTGCACGATCACTGTTGGAGAAGTTCTGCTCCGCGAGAATCTTGTCGAGCGCGCTGCGTTCGATCACCGAATACTTGCCGTCCTGGACCAGTTTCTGGACCAACAGGTCCGTAATGCCTTTGCCCACGTCCTGGTCTGATCCAAAAATCTGGGCGACATAAGTACGAACAGTGCCGTAATCAAAATTCATAACTGCAACGCGCTTCTTGGGGCCTGCTGCGGCAGCAGGAGGCGGGGTATCCTGGGCTAGCAAAGGGCCACCGCAAACCGCCAAAGCGATTGAACAAGAGAGCACACGGAATAGCCGGGAGAGCGACATGAGATAACTCCTTGAAGCGGGGCGTACCAATTATGACTTCGGAAAAACGAGGGGACGGCCCGCCAAAAAACTGCCGCTATCTTAATGAAGGATTTGGCGGCAGGCAATGGCGAAGTGTATACGGGGGCGCGAGAGGGGAACTCCTGAGGCAATGATTAGCATTTCGCAAGAGAAGGCATGCCATCGACCGCTCTCTTGTTCGGGACCACGCCACACTTTGCCCATTGTGTTAGAAGAAAACGCAGGCTATCTTGCGGCCGCCAGCCCCGAGCGGCTAGGCGTTCCTTGGACCTTGAAGTGCATTCGTTCTTCCGCGCTGGTATCAAACGCAAGAGTGCCCTGCCGGATGGCCGCCAGATTTTGCCCATAAAAATGGCCTTGCATGATGCCGCGCCGTGAATGTGAGTTTGCACCTAGCAGCAAGTGACCGATTTCATGCGCAGTGGCAAAGGAGAGTAGATTTACAAATCCGACCTTCGTCTCTGCTTCCACTGCGCGAACATGATCCAGGAACAAATCGGCGATCACGCCCGCGTCGTTCTCGTCGAGGAATGTTTCTCCTAGAACAGATGGTGGAGCGGTACGGGCCTTGGGAATCCAGTGAATCATCAATTGGCTAGGATAAGAAAGGCTCCCACACGAAATAGGCGAGAGGGAACTTTCCGAATGAGAACCTGCGTTTATCCACCGGAGTTCGATCGCGGAATCTTTGAAGATAGCCGCCACGCGAGCCTCCACTTCGATGACCGCTTTTAAAGGCACACCGGCCTCATTCGTCAGACAGATGGTAAGCGGGACGCTTGTGGCGGAGACCGGACGCGCCATCGCCGAGTAATTGGACAGGAACGAGATAGAACCCAGAACGAAAAGGGTGCGTAGGATTCTCAAGGTGAAGCCTCCTTCAGCGTTCACCTTGACTGCGTTGCCTAAGTACCTCAATGCACTGGGTCTTACCGCGCTGCTAAACGCACGTAACCATGTAAGCCCTGTGCCGTCCAATAGATACAGCCGCGGGTAACTTGAAACAGATTCCGTAAAGAATCCGTACAATCAACTGCGGTCGTGATTTGGAGGATGGGCTTGGCCACGGGCTCGCAATTCGGACAGGAACCTCCTCCCGGCGTCACCCGGTTCGGCCAATTTGAGGCTGATTTTCGTAAAGGGGAACTGCGCCGCAGCGGTCTACGAATCAAGTTGCAAGACCAACCGTTACAGATACTCAGTCTGCTCCTGGAAAAACCCGGCGAGACGGTGACCCGCGAAGAGTTACGTGCCCGACTTTGGCCTGCGGATACGTTCGTCGATTTCGATCACAGCCTGAATACCGCTATCAAGCGATTGCGGGACGCCCTGGGAGATTCCGCGGACAATCCGCGATTCGTGGAAACTCTTGCGCGGCGCGGTTACCGTTTTATTGCGCCCGTTAGTCTAAACGACGGGGTTCCGGCTTCCGAAGTTGCAAACTTGCCGGAGGCCAAAGGCAAAACGCACCGAGGTTTGATGATAACCATGGGTGCGCTTCTGGCAGCAGCACTTGTCTCCGGGTGGGCGCTCGGGAGGCGTACCACGATTGCCGCCCCGGCTAAATATACGGAGAGACGCATAACCGCCAATCCATCCGAGTTGCCCTTGGAGAGCGCAGTCATTTCGCGAGATGGTAAATATGTGGCGTATTCGGACGCCCAGGGTCTTTTCCTTCGTGTTTTGGAAACCAACGAGACACGTCCCATAAAATTGCCGCCAGGTTTTCGACCGCATGCGACTGGCTGGTTCCCGGATGGCACGCATCTCCTCGCACGGGCAATCGATCCGCAAAACAACACACCGGGGCTCTGGAGCGTTTCTGTGCTGGGCGCGGAGCCGCGCAAGATTCTTGACGATGTTGAATGGGGAGTGCTCTCGCACGACGGCCAACAAGTTGCCTTTGTGCGCGGCGAAAAAGGCTATCAATCACTTTGGGTCGCGGATAAAACCGGGGAAAAAGCAAGAGTAGTTCTTGCTGATAAGATGTCCGTGATTGGAGCAATTGCCTGGTCTCCTGATGACCGTTGGCTCGCCTTTGATAGGGGCCGCTACACCTCTGGTCATTTCAACATGACTGGAGCATTAGTCGCGTTCGAAATCAGCACGGGGAAAAGTATCGTCTTGCTCTCCGATAATTGGCTGTCAGGAGGCGTCGCTTGGTCTTCACAAGACAGGCTGCAGTTTGCCCGAGCGGAACTCCCACCCGCTCAATTCGATTCGAATCTGTGGGAACTTCCGCTTAATCCCAGGACTATGGAGTCAAATGGACCCCCTGTGCGGATTACCAGCGGGCCCGATAACAAGGTGGCGCTCTCTGCCTCCGGGGACGGAAAGAAACTGCTGTATCTGCGTATGGTGGAAGATCCCGACGTGTTCGTTGGAGAACTTGACGCACGGACCGGCCGCCTGAACGGCCTAAAGCGTTTGACTATGGATGAGGGAAAGGACCTACCATTTGCCTGGACGGCGGATAGCCAGTCGGTGCTTTTCGTCTCCAATCGAGATGGAGCATCGCATGTGTTCCGCCAGGCCATTGACCAGAGCACAGCGGAACTGTTCATGGGGGGAGCCGATTCGATCTCGATGGTGCGAATGAATCCCGAACAATCTGGAGTTCTGTATCTGGCAAGCGCGCGACCCGGCCAAAGAGAAGCGCCAAATCGGCTCATGGGACTGCCACTTTCCGGCGGGTCGCCACGAAAAATCCTGGAATCCCCCGCCCTCAACAATTTTCAATGCGCGTTCCTCCCCTCGAGAGTTTGCCTCATGAGCGACGAAGTTGACCGAAGCGCCTTGATCATCTATCAATTCGATGAACAGAGCGGAGACAGGAAAGAAGTGACGCGAATAACGGATTCCGAGTCATTTGATTACAACTGGACCTTGTCCCCAGATGGGACCAAGCTTGCCATCGCGAAGATAAATGCCCGGTCGGTCCCTTCTTCGATCCGTATCCTGGAGATTTCCAATCAGCACGAGCAGACAATTCCGCTTCCACCGGGAGTAAGCGCCCAATTTATTGACTGGGCCGCCGATAGCAGAAGCATTTGGGTAAGCGCGGCTTCAGGCGAAAAGAGATCGTTGGTGAATTTGGATCTGAAGGGAAAGATCAGACCCGCCTTCGAGGCCGAAAAACCTGAGCTGGGCTGGGTGATTCCGTCGCCCGACGGCAAGCGCCTGGCAATATTGCAGGGAACGCGGACTTCCAATGCCTGGGTGGTCGAGCGCTAGCTTAGCTAGGCTAGCCTGCCGAAACTCAACGTGTGGCTTTAGTTTTGACTACTCGAAACGCGGACCAGGTGCCTTCGTGCTTGGTGGGAACTTCGCGAGTTTCTACCTCAATCTCTCGCCATACATGGCGATGAAATTCCTGGCTCAACAAGATTTCTCCTGCAGCTGCGGCGGAACAGTAGCGTGAAGCACGATTCACCGCGTCACCCACAACGGTAAATTCCAGACGGTCCTGAGTGCCGACAAAGCCGTGGAGTACCTCACCAGAGTGCAGCCCAATTCCAATTTCACAGGCCGGCAAGCCGCGTGTTTTTCGGGCGTCGTTCACCTTTTGCATCGCCGCCTGCATGGCGAGGGCGGCGTGAAGCGCTTGTTCGTGATGTTTTGGATCGGGATCCGGGCTACCGAACACGGCGAGGATGGCATCGCCAATAAATTTATCGACAGTGCCTTCGTGTTTGAAGATGGCTTCCACCAACGCGCCAAAATAATCGTTCAACATGTTAACCACATCGTCGGGTTCCATCCCCGCGCTCATTGTGGTGAATCCTCGAATGTCTGAAAAGAGAATGCTGACTTCAGAACGTTCTCCACCGAGCGTCAAGCGGCCCTTGGATGCACGCTCAACAAGACGCTGGCGCAGCTTTGGCGAAAAGTGAGTGAGCAGCCTCTGGAGCAACTGATTTTGCGATTGCAGGTCCAATGTCAGGCGCTGCGAGTAAATGGAAAGGGCTACGTGATGAGCGATGGCGATGAACAGCCGCAAATCGTCCGGAGAAAAACTGGAGGCTGCGTTCTTTGTGTCCACACACAAAACACCAAGCAATTCCTGTTGCCAATGGAGCGGCGCATACATGGCGCACGCGCTTTGAAATTGTGCCATGCTCCGGGCACCGACATCGTCTGAAGAGGCCGCCGCTGCCGGATGCCAGATCAACGCGGTATTTTGTTTTAGCACATGGTCGGCTAGTTCCATGCTGGCGGATGGTTTGCCCGGAGGCAGATGCGCCTGTAAAACCAAGCGATTTGTGGATCGATCTCGAACCAGCATGGCAGCCCGTTCGGCAGCCGGAAAGAATTTCAACACTGCAGAGAGCACGCATTCCAACAACGCCTGAAAATTTGGCTGCGAAGCCATGAGCAGGGGCAAATCGTAGAACAGTGCGTCGCGTCCGGAGGTTCGCAGGCTCTCCGCGGAATCTTCCAGCGCGGCGTCGAGGCAGAGCGTCACCCCGGCTACGGGCAGAGGGGCCAGCAGGGATTCCAGTTTCCGTAACGGCGTCATGATTTGTGGCGGAAGGGAAGCCCCATCCGTGTTCAGAGCAGGGATGAGCGAGGCAAGAGTGTCGTTGAGTGAAGTTTGCGGCCGGCCACTGCGCTGCGCCTGTTCTTCAGCACGCTCAAAAACGCGACGAGTGGCCTCCGAGCGCTTGGCTACATGGTTCGGTGGCAGCACGTGCGAATCCTGAATCAGGGCGGAGCGAATCTCGCGGCGCAAATTCACGGGATCAATGCCGGCCGCGGAGAACGCGCCTGCCGTTACAGCCCATTCTTTTTGGATGGCTTCCTGAAAATTCGGGTCGACCGCGTAGCGATCCCAGGAGTCTTCCCGAAGCATGCGCTCAATTCGGCAGATGCCCAGGAGCAGATACGCAGGCACAATTTGTTTTTGCCCGGCGTGGACGGACTCTTCCGCGGCGAGACGCCAGCCAAGTTTCAGGGCTTCGGAAAGAGGAGGCATAGGGAACCAGAATTTCTAACCTTAAATGTTGATATTCACGGATCGGAATTGATCCAATCCGAAAACCGCGAGCAACGCACTCAGCTTCGCGCCAATATAGTGAGGGTAGCGAACGCCATAGGCCGTAGCAACGTGGATTTGCCCACTCGATGTGAGTTAACAAACAGTTTCATTTTCAGCACCTTGGACTTTCGCACGCCTTTCCCACAGATTACCGCGGTTCACTCTTTCCTGCCCTATACTCGTCTGCAAGTGACCCGTTCCATTTCGGAAATCCCACCGGCCTCTCCCAAACCTCTAGTACCCCTATTCCACAGCCCAAAGTCCACTTGTGGTCTTTATACTTTTCCAAAAAACGAGTGTCAGAAAACAATGATCGTCATCCGCACGGTTTACAAGCAACCACCAGGGTTCTGACCGGAGGTTTTGATCCTCGCCTATCGGTTGGCTCGGCGCGTCCTGCGGTCTTTCGAAGCTTCACCTACGTATTTTCCAGCCCCGAAGCGGCCGAGCGCGCATTTGATATTGCTATTGGCCGGAGTAGCGCTGAACCTGGCGAACAAGTGGAGCTGATCTACGCGCGACTGAATCATCCAAACGCGGAGATCCTTGAGGCACAGACGATTCCACTGGAACCCGGCGCCGAAGCCGCCCTTGCCTTTAACTCTGGCATGGCTGCGATCATGACCTCGCTGTTGAGGTTCTTGCGCCCACGCCAGACCGTGATTTACACCGTTCCGCTTTATGGTGGGACGCAACATTTCGTGCGAGATTTCCTTCCGGGCTGGGGCGTCCAAGGCCTAGCGGTACCCGCGGGGCACGGCAGCCAGTTGGAAGAAGCTATTCGTTCCGCGAATAATCTCGGAGTGGTTCTGGTTGAAACTCCTGCCAATCCCACGCTGGCAATGACGGACATACGACGGGTGTGCGAGACGGTCGCGTCGCTTGGCGGCTCTGCAACGGGCACTCGACCGCTGGTGATGGTGGACAACACCATGATGGGACCCGCTTTTCAGCATCCATTGACGCTGGGCGCAGATTTGGTCTTATATTCGGCAACGAAATACCTCTCGGGGTTCAGCGATTTGCTGGCCGGAATGGCGCTGGCGAAAGATGCGGGGCTGCTGCAACAGGTGCGTCTGCAGCGACACCTATTCGGCAATATTCTTCAGCCGGATGAATGCTGGATGCTCGACAGCCGGCTTCCCACCGTGACCTTGCGAATGAACCGTGCCAGCAAAAACGCTCAACGCATTGCAGAACATCTGGCAGGCCATCCGAAAGTGTCGCGGGTTTTGTATCCAACTTTGTTTACGGATCCCGACCAGAAGCTGATTTTCCACGCGCAATGCGACTTTCCCGGTGCAATGTTTTCCCTGGAATTGAAAGGTGGCAAGGCCGCGGCGTTTGAGTTCTTGCGCAACATCCACATTGCCCGGAACGCCGTTTCCCTCGGTGGTGTGGAATCGCTTGCATGCCATCCGAAGACCACCACACATTCGGGTTACACGGAAGAAGAGTGCCTGCAGGCTGGCGTTACCGACGGCCTTGTCCGCGTATCAGTCGGCACAGAGCACTGGCGAGACCTGCTGGCAGACATGGAACAATCGCTCGACACTTTGTGAAAAATAACTGGCAGACTGACTAACATTTTTTCGCTGCTTCCTCCAGCCAATGCTGCAGCACCGCTAGATTTTTGGCGTCCACGTCAACGAACCTCACACCCGCGCCCACGTTTGGCTGTGAATAAATGATGCTACCTTTGGTGTGGAAGACGGTGCTTTCTTCTGTCCAAATCTTTAGCTGAATCCCAGTTTCCGCAGGGAACGGATTCATCATATCCAGGTAACATCCGTGGAGACTCAACTCACTTACGCGGGAAGCGACACGCACGTCTGATTTTTCTTCCAACAACTCCGCGGCAGCGAAAAACATGTACCTGGGCGTGCGGCGCTTTTCTCGATCCATGAGGCCTCTCCGGACTGGGCGTAAATCTCCGCGGGCATTCCTCCGAAGAAGATAACACGGGCAAAGGGACTGCAAACTGGCCTGTGTCATGAATGCCAATCTGCCTGGTGGCGTAGATAATCCTGCCAAAAAGAAAACGATCACTTCCCCCGGTGCACGGCACGAGGAAGCTGGGTGGGTGCAGATTTACGGTTGCGACGGAATTGCGCTGGCGGATAATCATACACCCGCTTGAACGCACGGTTGAATGCCGCTTCCGAGTTGTAGCCCACGGCCACCGCGACCTCCGCAACACTATCCTCAGTGGACTTCAGCATCTCTGCTCCCAGTTTTAGCCGCCATTTCGTCAAGTACGCCATGGGCGACTCTCCTAGAAAATGTCGGAAGCGATCTGCCAGACGTGTTCGAGAGAGACCCACTCGCCTCGCAAGAACTGAGACGGTCCATGGGTGTGCGGGCTCCTTGTGCATAAGAGCAAGAGCTTTTCCGGTGATGGCGTCACGAGAGCCGGCAAGCCACCCGATTTGGTTATGAGGCAAAGTGTTGATGTAGCGCCGCAATGTCTCCACAAACAGCAACTCAGCAAGCCTCGCGAGCACCAGTCCACTGCCAGCATTCGAGCCGCTCATTTCTCCAACGGAAAGCCGGATGGAGTTTTCTAGCCATGCGCCGGAGAGTTCGTTTGCGACATGCACTTTTAACATCTTCGGCAATCCGGCAAGGAAGACTTCACTGAGTTGTGGCTTGCAGGCCATGTACCCGCAGACGAATCTGGTGAGTTCGCCACCGCCGCCGAAGCGGACGATCTTGAGTCCTTGCGCAAGATTTTTTTCAAACGTACGCACCGAGTCCACCGGTTTTGCAGGTGCGCCGTTGCCCAAAAAGTGAGGATGGCCGTGAGGGAAAATCACGATATCGCCAGCGATTAATTCCTCCCGGCTGCCATCCGGCAGCTTCGCATAGGCACGCCCCTCCCTCAGGAAGTGGAAAATGATCAGGTGCCCTGGGTTAGGAGAGACATAAGGAGCAATGCCCGTTGGCCCGGACGAGCTTAGACACCAAGGAGCAGAAAACTCGGCGTTGAAAAACAACGCCCCCTCGAGGCTGACGGTACTTAAGACCTCGGAAAGTACGTCCATGGCCAATAGCATCACCGAAATGGGCGTTTGTGGCAAGAATGTGGGCCGATCAATCAAGTTTCGATATCCTGCAAGCCTCATAATAAAATTGGTCCGCGAAATCTGCGGACTTCAACAGCTGAAAGCTAAGGAGATCCCCAGAATGAAAGCCGTTACGAAGGAAATACACGCGAGCAAAGCCTCCGATCAGCCCTCAGGCACACCTTCAGATCGCCGTCGCGCCGAATTGCTGGCTGCGCGCATTGAGGAAGGTGCTGCCGCCTTGGCCACCCTCGTGGAAGGCCTCTCGGAAACTGAATGGAATACGCCACTCACACAAAACGGAAGCGATGTCCGTTCCATCGGCGTCATCGTGCACCACGTCGCCAGCGTTTACCCCATTGAGATTGATCTTGCGCGTGCAATTGCCGCCGGTAAAGCCGTTGCGGATGTTACCTGGGGGGTTGTTGCCGATTTGAACGCCAAGCATGCTCTGGATAACGCCAAAGTAACCAAAGCTGACGCCCTCGAACTCTTGCGCCAAAACAGTCGGCAGGCGGCTGCTGCCGTACGCGGCTTCACGAATGAAGAACTCGATCAGGCGGCCCCTTTCTCGCTGAGCAATGGCGCACCGGTCACCGCGCAGTTTGTGATTGAAGATCATGCGCTGCGACACAGCTGGCATCATCTTGCACACATCCGCAAAGCTCTGGCTCGGTGAGATTGCACTTCATCGTGAACCGGCATCTATCGAGATAATTTGAGGAGATGCCTTGTCCAGTCTCCGGCAAGTCGTGGTAAAAGGCGCGAGGGCGTCGGTCGAGCGACTCACCAAACCTCCCGTTGACAGGGGAAACGCTCGGCGTTACCTTCCGGCAATGAATGCCGATATTCTTACACTCAGGTTTTGGAGACCTTTTCTCGTTAGAATCAAAGAGTTTTTCAACAGACCCACGGATGTGCACTACACGAGCGTTCCGTTTTGGAGGCCGTGGCGCAACTTCTAGGCCTGCACACGATAGTTCGGGTTCCCCTACCCCAAAGTTGCGTTGACAAAACCAGGCCCCACTCCTAAACTAATACTTTGTCTTTTGAGGGAAAGGTGTGGCTGATTGCAATGAGGACGTACGTAGCAAAGGGTGCAGAAGCAGAAGCGCTGAAAGTGGGCGCAAACTGGTTTGTTGTGGACGCGACCAATCAAGTATTGGGACGCCTGGCGACCAAAGTCGCCCGTATGCTGATCGGGAAAGATAAGGCCGCTTTTACGCCTTACCTGGATTCCGGTGACCACGTCGTGGTCATCAATGCCGACAAGATCAAGCTGACCGGCAACAAAATCGAACAAAAAGTTTATTACTCGCACAGCGGTTATCCCGGTGGATTGAAAGAAGTGCCGGCCAAGCGCGTGCGCGAGAACAAGCCCGACTGGATGATTCGCGAAGCGGTTCTCGGCATGTTGCCGAAGAACAAGCTGCGCGCTCGCCGTGCCAAAAAGTTGCGCGTTTATCGCGATGCTGCTGGTCTGGCGCGTCACGCTGGCCAAAAGCCGCAATCCGTCTCGCTGTAACCGTTTTGTTGAAGCGCCCTGAAGCTTCAGGGCGTCTTCTGGTAGTTGCCACGTAGGTGTAGTTCCTTTCTAGGCAGTGCCTTAGCGGGGAGCCATCCGATCGTGAAGTTCACGAGAGAGCGCGGATTACTCTCTTTATCAGGTATTTGAGGAGGAGCATTGAGTACTGTCGAAACGCCCGTAACGGGCACAAAGACGTGGTTTCACGGCACAGGCCGCCGCAAAGAATCAGTGGCACGTGTGTTCTTGAGGGCCGGCACGGGAAAATTCACGGTCAATGGCCGTGAAGTGAAGTCTTACTTTCCCAATCATGCTTGGGAGCATGATGCCGTCGAGCCACTGAAGTTCACGAGCCTCACCGACCAGGTGGACGTTGTGGCGACCGCCAAGGGTGGCGGCGTAGGTGGGCAGTCTGGAGCGGTGCGCATGGGTCTTTCGCGCGCGATTATCAAGTTCAACCCGGAACTGCGTCCTCCGCTTCGTAAGAATGGATTTTTGACACGCGATTCCCGAATGAAGGAACGCAAGAAGTACGGCCAGAAGGGCGCACGCAAGCGCTTCCAGTTCACCAAGCGCTAATCGCTTGTTGGGCAGGGACGTATCGTGGTTGTCATCCTGAGAACGCGCTATTGGCGGGCGAAGGATCTCAGCCGCAAGTACTTGGCAAAGAATCTATGAGCTCTGGAGTTCCAGTCAAAAGCTGGAACTCCAAGATCACGGCCGGCAAGAAGCCGGCAAGAGGCTGCTGCGAAGTTTTCAAATGGCGGCGGGGCCAAAAACCCGGCAAGCACATTGGATTCTCGAAAAGCAGCTATCTACTTAGGAGGAATAGTGGCAGTAGAAATCACCATGAAGGAACTGCTGGAGGCCGGTGTTCATTTCGGTCACCAGACGCGTCGTTGGAATCCCAAAATGAAGGAATACATTTTCGGGGAACGCAACGGCATTCATATTATTGATTTGCAGAAAACGTTGAAGATGTTCCGAGAAGCCAGCCGCTTCGTCAGTGAAATCTCTTCACATGGAAGAACCGTTTTGTTCGTTGGCACCAAGCGCCAGGCGCAGGATGCTATCGCCGAAGAAGCCAAGCGCTGCGGCGCCTTCTTCGTGAATCACCGCTGGTTGGGCGGTACGCTGACCAACTGGTCCACGCTGCAGAAGTCCATTAAGCGCCTGAAACTATTGCAGGCGATGACTGAAGACGGACGCATGGAGCAGCTCTCCAAGAAAGAGCGCGCTCGCCTGGATCGCGAAATGAAACACCTCTTCCAGAACCTGGAAGGCATTGTAAATATGACGCAATTGCCGGACGCCATGTTCGTCGTGGATTCCAACGCGGAAGAAATTGGCGTGAAGGAAGCGCGCCGTATGGGGATTCCGGTCGTCAGCGTTGTGGACACGAATTGTGACCCGGACATGGTCGATTGGATTATCCCGGGGAACGATGACGCTTTGCGCGCCATCCGCTTGTTCACCACGAAAATTGCTGACTCTGTTGCAGAGGGCCGCGCGGCATACGAACAGTCTCAGGTCGCCCATCAAAAGGCGGTCGCGGACCAGGCTCAGGAAGGTGTGGAGTACGTCGACACCAGTGCCTACGAGCAGTATGAGAAGCAGGAAGGCGATTTCGTCGAAGGCGCCGATGCCGTCGTGGAACCGGTTGTCGAACCAGCGGAGCCTGCCGAATCCCCGGCAGCCGCCACCGAGGTTCCTCACGAAGCCGAAGCCGCCAAGTAACTGCGCGACTGTTCTAAATTCTAAGTGGCCCGGCGCTGTGTGCATGACCGGCGACGGGCCATTTTACTGAAAAGTTGAAATTTAAAGATTCGGGTAGCACAAAGAGAGAAAAAAGGATGAGTACATCTAAGCCAGTCATGGAAATTCCAGCCAAGCTCGTAAAGGAACTGAGAGAAAAGACCAACGCGGGATTCAGCGATTGCCGGGCCGCGCTTGTGGAAACAAACGGAGATATTGAGAAGGCCGTCGACGTTCTGCGCAAGAAGGGTCAGGCTTCCGCTGCGAAGAAGGCCACTCGTGAAGCTACCGAAGGTCTGATCGGCCACTACATTCATGCCGGGGGGAAAATCGGCGTGATTGTGGAAATTAATTGCGAAAGCGATTTCGTTGCGCGTACCGATGCGTTCCAGCAGCTTTGCCACGATGTCGCTATGCATATCGCCGCTGTCGATCCGCGCTACGTTCGCCGTGAAGACGTGACTCCCGAAATGCTCGAGCGTGAGCGGGAAATTTATGGTGCCCAGGCGCGCGCCACCGGCAAGCCGGATCAGGTCATACAGAAAATCGTCACCGGCAAAATGGAAAAGTTCTACGAAGAGAGCTGCTTGTACGAACAGCACTTCATCAAGGACGAGACTCTGACTATCGGTGAAATGATTACGCAGGCCATCGCCAAGCTTGGGGAGAACATTACGATTCGCCGATTTGCGCGTTTTAAGGTCGGCGAAGTCAGCGGAGCGGCTTCTGGCGGAACGACGGAATCAGCATCGGCCCCAGCGCCTGAAGTTCCGGAAACCAGCAAAGCGTAAACCTGAAATCCGAATCAGTCGCGAAGACGCCCCGGTAGAACGGGGCGTTTTTCTTTGCGTCTTACGCAACTCACGCAGGCGCGTTCGCGAGTGACATACTTCGCCGTTTTTCCCGGCAGTCCTACGCCGCCATTGCTATTTTTTGTTACAATCCTTCTGCTTTTCCGTTCGCGCATCGGAGACCCATGGCAAGTTCAGCAAAAGTTCCAAAGAGAAATTTCAAGAAGCCCGCCTACCACCGAATCCTCCTCAAACTCTCCGGAGAATCCATGCAGGGCGCGCAAGGCATCGGCATCGATGGGCAAACCATCTACGATATTGCCAAGGAACTGCGCGACGTTCACAAACTCGGCGTGCAGATCGCCATCATGGTCGGCGGCGGGAACATTTTTCGCGGTGCTCGGCAAAAAGGATTTGAGATCGATCGCGCCACCGGCGACTACATGGGTATGCTTGCGACTGTCTTGAACGCGCTGGCTTTGCAGGATGCTCTCGAAAAAGTCGGCGTGCACACCCGCGTGCAGAGCGCCATTGAAATGCATCAGGTCTGCGAACCGTTTATTCGCCGGCGCGCCATGCGCCATCTGGAAAAGGGACGCGTGGTTATCTTCGCCGCGGGAACCGGCAATCCGTATTTCTCCACTGACACCGCCGCTGCGCTCCGTGCGATGGAAATCAAAGCCGACGTTATTCTGAAAGCAACTCGCGTGGATGGGATCTACGACGCGGATCCGGAAAAAGTCAGCGACGCGAAGTTCTTTGCGGAGATTACCTATCGCGACGTGCTGCACCAGAACCTGAAAGTAATGGATTCCACCGCTATTTCGCTGTGCATGGACAATGGCATGCCCATCGTTATATTTAATATGCATAAGGCCGGAAATATTCGCCGCGCCGTTCTTGGGGAACGCGTTGGTTCAACCGTTTCACCGGCCTAAGGCAGTATTAAGTTATTAGTTCTACGTTGTAAGTAAGGCAGCGGGCGTACAGAGTTCCGATCGCATCACCAAGGTATATTTTGTTTTGCTTAAAACTTATTACTTACAACTTACGACTAATCATTCTGTTGTAAGGCGCTTAACTGAGGGTAGAAAAATGACCACGATAGCGACAACGAAAGATGCCATGGTTGCGGCCAAAACCCGCATGGACAAAGCCGTCGAGGATTTCCGCAAGGAACTTGCCAGCGTACGCACCGGCCGCGCCAACGCCGCCATTCTGGATCAGGTGCGCGTCGATTATCACGGCACTCCCATGCCCGTGAATCAACTCGGCAACGTCACTATCCCGGATGCCAACATGCTGATGATCACGCCCTGGGATCCCGGCGCCGCCGCGCTCATCGACAAAGCGATTCGCTCTTCCGATCTCGGTTTGAACCCTACGACAGACGGCAAGGTCGTGCGTATCCCCATACCGGCGCCTACGGAAGAGCGCCGCAAGGACCTCGTCAAGCAAATGCACAAAATGCTGGAGAATCATCGCACCGCCGTCCGCAACATCCGTCGAGATATTAAGGAAGCCATCGACAAGCTGGAAAAAGATAAGAAGATCAGCCAAGACGAGCAGAAGCGTTCGCTAGATGAACTGGAGAAAATCTCTCACTCCGAAACAAAGAAAATCGAAGACCTGGCAGCAGCCAAACAAAGAGAAGTGATGGAATTCAGGTAGTTGTTCTTCTCTTGTGTAGGTGCCGGGCTTCAGCCCGGCCAACATTCCGAATCTACTGTAGTGGCCGCCTTCTGCTTGCCCCGGTGGGGGAGGCGGGTGCATTTGCCTTCGCGACGTCTCAAACTATTGCAGCGCCGCGCTCTTGACGCCCGCACCACGGTCCAGCACAAAATATTGCGATTGATCGTTCTGCACCGCCTGCACAAACGCGCCGTAATCGATGGCCCGGTCTGCGGCAACCTCGCGCTGAATAAAATGAATGTGACGAAGTGCAGTTAGCGTGCCGGCTGTGAATCCATATTTTGAAGAATACGTAGCGTAATCGCGCTGAACAGCCGTCCCCGCTGGAGCCTGCACATTAGTCCCCTCCGGCAAATGCAGCGTCTCCTGGGTTTCGACGTCGAGCGGCGTCCCCAACTCAATATTCCCGGCCGAATTCTTTCCCGAGGCTTCTGGCAATCCGATTTGGGGCAACAGCGCGGGAATGCGCACCGGCTTCTTGGCCCAGTCCACAAACTTCTCCTGCGCCAGTTCGTATTCAACCGTGAATGGATTCTTCGTTTCCATCGGGTCCGAAGCAGTCGCGTTGGTAATAACGCCCCGAAATCCATCCGACAACGCCAGCAAGCCAGCCACTTCCTTCCATTTTTCTGTCGGTGTCTGATGAAACGCTACGCGAAGGAGCAGTTCGTTGTCGCCTCGCAGCGTGTACTTCACTTTCGCCGTGAGTTTCCCATCCTCTCCCAGAGTGGCGCTCACGCCGACTTTTTGAAACGCTGCGAAAGGAAGCGTGTGAGAAATAGTCTCGAAAAAGCGAATGTCGCTTTGCGGATAGGGCAGCAGCGCTGGCTGGCCTCGCAGATTCACGGCAATCATCCCGAAAGGGGCTACCGGTTGTGCCGGATCAAGCCAGATCTGGTTCTTTGCATTAATCGCCAGAACCAGCACGTTTGTAAAAACAGAAGGCAGAACCGGCACGCGGTTACTTGATTGCACGTGCAGTCCTGTTAGAGCTGGCTTCGCGTCAATTGCAACACCGCTAGCCAGTGCGATTAGCAGGACGGACTTGTCTTCGGGGGACGCATAGCCCGCCGCCAGAATTTCCTCCGGCGTGTGAGTGGAAAAACCCGTGGCGTTTAGGGGCAGATCAACAGTGACAATTTTCTGGGCAACAAAATCGTACAAGGCGCGCAATCGCTCTTCAGTAGAGTTTGCCGTACCTGTTACCTCGGCTGACTTATTTTTGATTTCCGTTGCCGGCGAAGTCATCGAGGGCATGAATTGCTGCACGGCGATCACAAACTTTGACCAATCCCCATATGTGGTCAGCGCTACGTCGGCATCATTCAAGTAAGCGGGAAGATTGGTTGGTAGAGTCTTGTTGTTTTCGGAAGTATTAGAGCCGCCTGAAGAGCCAGCCGATGCTGGGCATTTCCACGAATAAGATGTACGCGAATCCGTGCCCCTACCGGATTCCTTTTTTTCAAATGTGGACGAGGCTTGCGACGTCCAGACCCTCACATCCCGCGAAGTTGGTAGATCGAGTTCGTAAAGTTCTGCGAGAACCTGGCCGGAATGGTCGAATGTGTGTTCGAGCCAGAAATCTGGGGCAAGCGGATGATGAGTTGTTGTGGTGATAACGCGGTATTCGACCGTGTCGCCTTCCTGCAATCCGAGAATCCGCACCGATTTCACCCGCACGTCGTGATACGCAGGATATTTCTCGACGGCGGGATTCGGCGCGTCGGTCACGGCGCTTGGAAGCACATCCGACGTGCCCCCATTCGCGTGGGTGACGCGCACCAACGGGATTTCCACCTGCTGAAACGCGCGATTGTAGTCGAAACCCAGGCGCGAAAATTGTTGCGCGCCAACGGCATTGTTCAGCTTGATGATGGTGTGCACTTCTTTGCGTGAATCGCCATTTGATTCAAAGCGAATATGTGTCTCCAGCAATTGAATCTGGAAGGGAATTGTGGCCTTGTCGGCAGTCTTCTCGGTGCTTGCAGGCTTTTCGGCCGACTTCTCAGTTGGTTGGCTGCCTGGTGCTTGGGCGGAAACGACAGCGCCGATTGTAACCAGAACAAACCAGGCCGTCGTAACACGAAGTATATTCCTATAAGGAGTCACGCTGAAAGTTTAGGAGCACTCTCTGCCAGCGTAAAGCCGTGGATTATCGGGCGTTGCTCAGAAGGCAAGGCCACAACAAACGAGCCGTAGTAAACGGATGACCCTGACCACGAAACCTCCAGCTCTGTCGCGCGTCTAAGCACATGATAAAGTGATGCTTGCGCTTTCGCCCACCACCGAAGGAGAAACTTGGTAATGAAGAATCGATTCGTTGGGATAGTGTTGCTGTTCGCTGGCTTCACGATGGTCTGCCTGTCTTCAAGCGCGAAGGATAACGTCCAACCGAAAGGCCCGGAGGAGGATGGCACCAAGCCGGCCCTCGTTAAGATCGCCGGCGAAGGCACCATGGATTCTCACGCCTTCCAATACCTCACCGAGCTTAGCGACGAGATTGGCGCCCGTCTCACGGGCAGTCCCGAGGACCAAAAAGCAATTCATTGGGGCGTCGAGAAAATGAAAGCGATCGGACTAAAGAATGTCCGCGCTGAAAAGTATCCGGTGTGGAAGGGCTGGACGCGCGGAACGGCCCACGCCGAACTGGTTACGCCGTTGCACCACACACTCTCCGTCGACTCTATGGGTTGGACGGGCTCCACTCCTGCGAGCGGTGCGGAAGGAGATGTGGTAACTGCCAATCTTTTCGATCTCGATGGCGAGCTGAAGGATATGTCCCGATTCAACGGAAAAATCGTGATGATGAAACCGGAAGGTTCGCCCAAGAAAAATTTCATGCTGATCTTCGCGCAATATGGCGATTTTCTGAATGCTCTGCAAAAGGCAGGAGCCATCGCCGTAATTGGCGGACAGGGTGGATTCCCCGCGGAAGGCATGCACTTGACCCATACTGGAATCCTCGGATTTGCAGTCGATTTTGCAGTTCCGGTGGTTGACATGGCCCGCGAGGATCAAGGGCAGATTGAGCGCTTTCTTGCTGCCGGAAAAGCCGTCCGCATGCGCATCAACGTGCAAAACACTTTCACCAACGGCCCTGTCGAAAGTGCGAACGTGGTTGGAGAAATCGTTGGCCGCGAGCATCCCGAAGAAATTGTTGTCGTGGGGGCGCATCTTGATTCCTGGGATCTGAGCGAGGGAACTACCGACAACGGCACCGGCACCACCAGTGTTTTGGGCGCGGCAGAAGCCATTCTCAAAAGTGGAGTAACTCCCCGCCGCACGATTCGTTTTGTACTTTTCACCGGAGAAGAACAAGGTCTGCTCGGCTCGCTCGCTTATGTGAAACAACACGAATCCGAAATGAAGAACCATATCGGAAACATTGTGCTCGATATCGGCCAGGGGCCCGTGAAGGAATTTCAACTCGGTGGCCGCACTGATCTAGTCGCCGCATTCGAACCCTTCGCGAAGTCGCTCGGAAATATTCGCGAAATCAAAGTGAACGACAAGACGGAATTCGGCACGGATACCGGGCCCTTCACGCTCGTCGGCTTGCCGGGGATCAACTTGGATCAGGATTCGCCGGACTATAAATACACGCATCATTCCGCTGCCGACGCCTTGGAAGCGGTAAAACCTGACGTTTTGGCTCAAAACGCCACCATTATGGCTTTGACTGCCTATTGGCTGGCGGACCGCCCCGAGCGTTTTGCGACTCCCTGGCCTGCGGAAAAAACGGCCAAGATGCTCCGAGAGAAGGGCGATTACGACATGCTGAAAGCTTTCAATTTGTGGACATTCGGCGAGCTGGGTGCAGACGCGAAGTCTCTCGATAAGTAGCGTTTAATCAGTTAGTTGGCCAAAGGCACGACTTCGAGGATTGGCATCCGGATGGTCGGCAATTCGACCGGTGAAAAGAAACTTAGAGCAGCCAGATTGCCATTCTTCACTTTTCCACAGTTTTTTCAATAGCTCCGTTTCGAAAGTTGTTTGACAGACCGCCTAATCATCTCTATACTCAATGTTTTGGCAGGGGTATTTTCCCCTTGCTGTAGTGCCGTCCTGCCTTTTGGGATGGGTAGTTGGAAGGGAATTCTTCGGTCCCGGAACAAGTTCGACGGAATGGGACAGAAGAGCGGCCGGAATGGGGCGCCAGCCCCGAAAAGCCGAGTAAGCCTCTCCGAATCGGAACCGGGAGTTAAGTTCAGCTCTCTTGGCACGCCTACGGAGTCTCTTGCTTGTTTCTCCGGATTCGCAGTGCACCTTTCAGCATTGTTGTGTGCTCTCGCGTATTTTTCTGCGCGCGCGCTGAGAGCCTCGCCATGCGTTTGCGCGCGAAGCACGGTGAATCGCGAATCGAGAATCATCGCGACACGCCGAAGGAAAAAGAGGATTACTGTGCCGACGTTTTCACAGCTTGTACGGATGGGTAGAGAAGGAATTATCTCGAAGACCAAGTCGCCTGCGTTGATGGGCTGCCCGGAAAAGCGCGGTGTCTGCATTCGCGTATACACACAGACGCCGAAGAAGCCCAACTCTGCATTGCGCAAGGTTGCTCGCGTGCGCCTGACCAATGCCGTCGAAGTTACCACCTACATTCCCGGCATCGGCCACAACCTCCAGGAACACTCCATCGTGCTGGTGCGCGGCGGCCGTGTGAAAGATCTACCCGGGGTGCGCTATCACATTGTTCGCGGAACGCTCGACGCCGCTGGCGTTGAGAATCGCAAGCAGGGCCGTTCGAAGTACGGCGCCAAGCGCCCCAAGGCCGGCGCAGCAGCAAAGTAGGAGTCGTAGTTTTTAGTTTTAAGTATTTAGTAAAGCGCTGGAGCGCGATGCTTAAAACGTAATTGCAGTGCCGATTTTAGAAATGGTTCTAAGAGTCGAAAAGCACTTGAGTGGGGTTACTTAGAACTTAAGACTTAGGACTTTAGGAGCAAGCATGTCTCGTAAAGGAATAGTGAATCGTCGAGTCCAAGCGACCGACCCCGTTTACGCCAGCGATATCGTTGAGAAGTTCATCTGCTCGATGATGTGGGAAGGCAAGAAGAGCACGGCACAGCGCGTGTTCTACGGAGCAATGGACCAGGTTGCCAAGAAGACCAATGACGATGCCTTGAAAGTTTTCAAGAAGGCGCTCGAGAACGTGAAGCCGCTGCTGGAAGTGAAAACGCGGCGTGTTGGCGGCGCGAACTATCAGGTGCCCGTGGAAGTCAGCCCATTCCGCCGGCAGTCGCTGGCCATTCGCTGGCTCTTGCAGTATTCGCGCGAACGCGCAGGCAAGACCATGATCGACAAGCTTGCCGACGAAGTGATTGATGCCGCGAATTCACGCGGTGGCGCCATTAAGAAAAAGGAAGATGTGCACCGCATGGCCGAAGCGAACAAAGCCTTCGCGCACTATCGCTGGTAATCGAATTATATAGTGGCCGATCTTTAGATCGGTAAACACAGGGTAATGAGCAAGTAGTCGTTAGGGAGAAAAGGTTTCCAAGGGATCATGACTCGGTTATTCAAACTCGAAGACACGCGCAACATTGGGATCATGGCGCACATTGACGCGGGCAAAACCACGTCGACGGAACGCATCCTGTTCTATACCGGCGTGACCTACAAAATCGGTTCCGTGGATGAAGGCACCGCCACCATGGACTGGATGGAGCAGGAGCGCGAGCGCGGCATCACCATCACCAGTGCGGCTACCACCGCCAGTTGGGATCGCTTTGGCAAGAAGTATCGCGTTAACATCATTGACACCCCGGGCCACGTGGATTTCACAGTAGAAGTTGAGCGCTCGCTTCGGGTTCTCGACGGCGCAGTATGTGTGTTCGACTCCGTTGCCGGCGTGCAACCGCAATCCGAAACCGTTTGGCGTCAGGCCGACAAGTACCGCGTCCCGCGAATCTGTTTCGTCAACAAGATGGATCGCATGGGAGCGGATTTTGATCACGTCATCCGCACTATTCGTGCCCGCCTCGGTGCTCACCCCGTACCTCTCCAATTTCCTCTCGGCCGCGAAGACAATTTCATCGGCATCATCGACTTTATCGAGCAGAAAGTAATTGTTTGGCTGGAAGAAACACTTGGCGCAAAATTTGAAATTCTCGACGTTGCCAAACTCTGGGACGCAGACTTTGTGGCCAGCCGCCCTGACATCGCCGCCGCTCTTAAGGGTTCTGCGATTGACAAGGCGTTTTACGACGAACATCGCAACAAGACCGTTGAATATATCGCCGAACACGACGACGCCGTTCTCGACAAGTATCTGACCGAAGGAACGCTATCCGTGGAGGACATGCGCAAGTCGATTCGCAAGTCCACGCTGAATCTGAAAATCGTTCCGGTTCTTGCTGGTTCCGCTTTTAAGAACAAGGGCATTCAGCCGCTACTGGACGCTGTTGTTGATTATTTGCCATCGCCGGTGGATGTTCTCCCCGTCGAAGGTATCAATCCGGAAAACGACGAAACGATTCTTCGCCGTCCGGCCGACGATCAGCCATTTGCCGCGCTGGCATTCAAGATTATGTCCGACCCCTTCGTCGGCCACGTCACTTATATTCGCGTCTACGCAGGCGTTCTCAAGTCTGGCAGCTACGTGATGAATTCCGCCAAGGGTTCACGCGAGCGCATCAGCCGTCTGCTCCAGATGCACGCCAATAAGCGCGAAGAAATTCAAGAAATCTATGCGGGCGACATCTGCGCCTGTGTCGGCTTGAAAAACGTCAATACCGGCGACACTCTTTGCGACGAAGAGAAACAGATCATTCTCGAATCGATTGACTTCCCCACACCTGTTATTTCCGTGGCCATCGAACCAAAAACTAAGGCCGACCAGGACAAGCTCGGCGTGGCCATGCAGCGCTTGGCGCAGGAAGATCCTACCTTCCGCGTCTCTACTGAACCTGATACCGGCCAGACTTTGATCTCCGGCATGGGTGAGCTGCATCTGGAAATTATTGTCGACCGCATGCTGCGCGAATATAACGTGCAGGCCAACGTCGGCCGTCCTCAAGTCGCTTATCGCGAAACGATTCGCAAAAAAGCAATTGCCGAAGGCAAATACATCAAACAGACCGGTGGTAAGGGACAGTACGGCCACTGCAAGATCGAACTGCATCCGCTGCCAAGCTCCGATCACGAGAATATGAAAGAGCTTTCCACGGACGATATCGACGAACTCGCCAAGTCCATCACCGGCAGCACACCCGGCAAGTGGAAGTTCGACAAAGAACATCGCTTCCTGTTCATCGACAAGATTGTCGGCGGATCGATTCCCCGTGAATTTATCGCCCCAATTGAAGCTGGCATACGCGAAGCGCTCGACAACGGTATTGTTGCGGGATTCACGATGGTGGATGTCGCGGTGGTGCTCATTGATGGCAGCTACCACGATGTCGACAGTAACGAGATGGCCTTCAAGATCGCAGGCTCGATGGCCTACAAAGAAGCTTGCGCCAGGGCCAAGCCGGTTTTGCTCGAACCCATCATGAAGGTGGAAGTTGTCGTTCCAGAAGAATATATGCCGCAGGTTTTTGGCGACTTGAACTCTCGCCGTTCCGCGATTCAGGGAACCGAAAATCGCGCTGGCAGCAACGTGATTCGCGTGGAAGTGCCCCTCGCTCAGATGTTTGGCTATGCCACGGATTTGCGCAGCCGCACACAGGGGCGCGCCACCTTCACCATGCACTTCTCGCATTATGCGGAATTGCCCACGGCGCTTGCCGAAGAAGTGATTAAGAAGCATCGCGGGGAAAAGTAGACACGGTTTCGGGTTTTACAGGTTTAGTAAGAGTTTTTTAAGAATTCGAATAGGAGCAAAAGAGGCAATGGCGAAGGAAAAATTTGAGCGAACAAAGCCACACGTCAACATTGGGACGATTGGCCACATTGACCATGGCAAGACCACGCTGACGGCGGCGATCACCAAGGTGCTGTCGAAGCACAATCCGAAGGTGGCGTTCCGCGCGTTTGATTCGATCGACAACGCACCGGAAGAGCGCGAGCGCGGGATTACGATTGCGGTTTCGCACGTGGAGTACGAAACGCCGAATCGCCACTACGCGCACATGGACTGCCCGGGTCACGCGGACTACATCAAGAACATGATCACCGGCGCGGCGCAGATGGACGGCGCGATTCTGGTGGTGGCCGCCACCGATGGACCGATGCCGCAAACCCGCGAACACATTCTGCTGGCTCGTCAGGTTGGCGTGCCCGCCATCGTCGTGTTTCTGAACAAGTGCGACATGGTGGAAGACGCAGAGTTGCTCGAACTGGTGGAACTGGAAGTTCGCGAACTCCTGAAGACCTATCAATTCCCGGGCGACACGATTGCCGTGGTGCGCGGTTCGGCACTGCAAGCGCTGAACGGCGATGCCGCATGGGAAAAGAAGATTGATGAACTGATGGCTGCGGTGGATGCCAACATTCCTCTCCCGGTGCGCGACGTTGATAAACCGTTCGCCATGCCGATTGAAGACATTTTCTCGATTTCCGGCCGTGGCACGGTGGTGACCGGAAGAGTCGAGCGCGGCAAGGTGAAGGTTGGCGAAGAAGTGGAAATCGTGGGCTTTCGCGCGACGCAGAAGAAAGTAGTCACCGGCATCGAAATGTTCAAGAAGTTGCTGGATGAAGGTCTGGCCGGGGACAACGTTGGACTGTTGCTGCGCGGCACGGAAAAAGAAGACGTGGAGCGCGGGCAGGTGATTTGCAAGCCGGGGTCGATCACGCCGCACACGAAGTTCAAGTCCGAAGCGTATGTGTTGACGAAGGAAGAAGGCGGACGGCACACGCCGTTTTTCTCGGGCTATCGTCCGCAATTCTACTTCCGCACCACGGACGTGACGGGCGACATGAAATTGCCGCAGGGCGTGGAGATGGTCATGCCTGGCGATAACGTGAGCTGCGAAGTAACGCTGATCACGCCGGTGGCACTGGAAAAGGGCTTGCGGTTTGCGATTCGCGAAGGCGGCCACACCGTTGGCGCCGGCGCGGTCACGGAGATCATCGAGTAACCCTATGAGACAAGGTGACAAAATTCGCATCCGCCTTAAGGCGTACGATCACAGAATTCTAGACCAATCTACGCGGGAAATTGTGGAAACCGCGAAGCGTACCGGCGCCGATGTTGCCGGTCCGATTCCTCTGCCCACAACGATCAACCGCTGGACGGTATTGCGGTCGCCGCACGTGGACAAGAAGTCGCGCGAACAGTTTGAAATGCGCACCCACAAGCGTTTGATCGATATCCTCGAACCCACACCGGACACCGTGGACGCGCTGATGAAGCTCGATCTGCCTCCCGGGGTGGACGTGGAGATCAAGGCTTTCGGCCACGCGGCCAAGTGACGACCCGATAAGGATCTCAGGATGCAGTAGCAGTTTTGGGTCAAACATCTTAAGCAACACGCAGCCAATACCAGAAAGGCATGCTGCGAGAGAGAGAAAAGGAAAATGGCAGTCGAAGGCATTATCGGAATCAAGCTCGGCATGACGCAGATCTTTGCGGCGGACGGCAACCTGGTTGGTTGCACCGTTCTGCAAGCGGGTCCGTGCGTTGTGGTTCAGCGCCGCACGAAAGAAAAAGACGGCTACGACGCAGCGCAACTCGGTTTGGTGGAATTCGTCAAGCCGCAGCGCGTGAACAAAGCCATGACCGGCCATTTCAAGAAGGCCAACGTAGCACCCATGAAAGTTCTGCAGGAAGTCCGCATCGCGGAATCGAAGGACGAAACAAAGGTTGGCGATCGCGTGCTGGTCGAGAATTTTGCGGCGGGCGAATTGGTCGACATCACCGGAGTGAGCAAGGGCCGCGGTTTTGCCGGTGGCGTGAAGCGCTGGCACTATGCTGGCGGTGACGCGACTCACGGTTCGATGTTCCATCGCGCACCAGGCGGCATCGGTGGCAGTTCGTTCCCCTCGCGCGTGTGGAAGAACCAGCATTTTCCGGGTCATATGGGGAATGCGCAGGTTACCGCGAAGAACTTGAAGGTCATCAAGGTGGATACCGACGAAAACCTGCTGTTGGTTCGCGGTTCGGTTCCCGGTCCAAGCGGGCAGTACATTTTCATCCGCAAGGCAAAGAACAAGAAGGCGGAGAAGGCAGCAAAGTAGTTTGGTAGGAATTCCGCCACTGGTGGAACAGAGTTGCAGTAAGAGTTTCAGGTACGAGAGAAGGAAACGAAATTATGCCGGTCGTGGATGTAATTAATCTGGATGGCAAGAAGGTCGGCCAGGTAGAACTGGCGGACACCGTATTTGGCGCAGAGATCAACGAACATCTGCTGCACGAGGCCTCCCGTTGGTACCTCAACGGACTTCGTCGCGGCACCGCCAAGACCAAGGACAAGAGCGAAGTCAGCGGCGCAGGCCGCAAGCTCTGGAAGCAGAAGGGCACGGGTCGCGCGCGAATTGGTTCGATTCGTTCGCCGCTGTGGCGCCATGGAGGCACGGTTCACGGCCCTAAGCCGCGCTCGTATGAATATGCTTTGCCGAAGAAGATGCAGCTTGGCGCATTGCGCTCGGCACTCTCGGCGAAACTCGCGGAGCAGAAGCTGACCGTGATTGAGGCGTGGGCTCTCGACACGCACAAGACCAAGACGTTGCGACTTGCCTTGGGCAAACTGAATGCCCCGAAGACGGCTCTGCTGGTTGCGGGAAATGAAAACCGCAATCTCGAATTGGCCAGCCGCAACATGGAAGGCGTGAAGCTTTCTGCTACGAACACTTTGCAGGCTTACGACGTGCTTCGTCACGATCGTTTGCTGCTTTCCAAAGATGCTGTGGCCCGTTTGGTGCGCACGCTCGACCCCAATCACGAGTCGGTTGCCGCGCCCCACGTTGAATCCATTGCTCCGGCCCCAGCCGCAGCGCCGAAGAAAGAAGCGGCGTCAAAGGCTAAGGCGGAAAAAGCAGCAAAGAAACCGGCGGCTGCAAAAAAGCCGGCTACTAAAAAGGGGAAGGAATAAGTCATGGCAGCCCCTCACTATCAGATTATTCGCCGCCCGATCATCACGGAAAAAGGATTGGGCGTGAAGGAAACGCAGCATACCGTGGTATTTGAAGTCGCCGCCGGGGCAACCAAGACGGAAATCAAGGAAGCTGTGCAACAGATCTTCAAGGTCAAGGTTTCCGATGTGCGCACTGCAAATTTCTTCGGCAAGATGCGCCGCCGTGGTCAGAACGAAGGCTACCGGCGCGATTGGAAAAAGGCGTACGTGAAGCTCGCCGAAGGCGAGAAGATGATCGAGTATTCGGAGAATTTGTAAGGAATTTCGGTGAAGGTAGAGCCGCCAAGTTGGCGGATAGATTTAAAAGGTAGAGGCAAGAGATGGCACTGAAGAGTTTTAATCCATATACGGCGTCTAGACGCTTTATGACCGTGCTCGATAAGAGCGAGATCACCAAGCAGACGCCTGAAAAAAGTCTACTCGAGCCGAAAAAGCGCACCGGTGGACGCAACAACCACGGTGAAATCGTGGTATGGCACCGCGGTGGCGGCCACAAGAAGCAGTACCGCGTGGTCGATTTCCGCCGCGATAAAGAAGGCGTGCCCGCCAAGGTCGAGGCGATCGAGTACGACCCGAATCGCAGCGCCAACATCGCTCTTTTGCATTATGCGGATGGCGACAAGCGCTACATCCTCCATCCCGTAGGACTGGAAGTCGGCGCAACCGTTTCAACCGGCGAGAACGCGGACATTCTTCCGGGGAACGCCCTCAAGATCCGCAACATTCCTCCCGGCACCATGTTGCACAATCTTGAACTTTATCCGGGCCGTGGTGGCCAGGCCGTACGTACCGCCGGTGCGTCTGCACAGCTCTTGAGCAAAGAAGGCGATCTCGCGCTGATCAAGATGCCTTCCGGCGAAGTTCGCAAGTTCTCGCTCGATTGTCGTGCCACGATTGGCCAGGTCGGCAACCTCGACCATGAGAATCAGACCTACGGTAAGGCAGGGCGCACGCGTTGGATGGGCAAAAAGCCCACCGTTCGTGGTGTGGCGATGAACCCAGTGGACCACCCGCATGGCGGTGGTGAAGGCAAAGTGAAGGGGAATCACCCGGTTACTCCATGGGCTTTCCCGACTCTTGGCAAGAAGACGCGCCACAACAAGCGTACAGATCGCATGATCTCGCAGCGGCGCAAGTAACGGCAATTTTCCGCTGTCGGCTTCTGTCTTTTCGAAGAAGCGGATGGCAAGCACGAAGTTAGAATCAGACGGGGCGCAGTCGAAACCGAAAGTGCCCAGGGTACGACGAAGAGCAATCGCAGTTCCCGGCTGGCGAATCTAGAACTGGTTGGGGAGAGCGGAACGATGCGAGCGACAAGGACAACACGCAGTGCCGGACGCAGAACGCGTTCAGTGAAGCGGACGAGCAAACGAACTGTGAAGCGAACGGTGAAGCCTGCGGCAGTCAAACCTGCCGTGAAACCCGCGGCCAAACTGGCCGTACCACTCGAACCGGTGTTGTATAAGCTTTGCAAGCCGGGCTGGGCGGTAATCGTAGATCGTACGCCGAATGCCATGGGTACACGTTTTGTCTGCCCGTTCTGTCCGAAGTCGCATCGAGTACCTGGTCCGGTGCGGGGATTTAAAAAGATGCGGCACGCCCAGTGGGGCCGATTGCGCCGCGTGGAGGAATAAGCAAGCGATGGCACGTTCAACGAAAAAGGGGCCGTTTGTAGATGGCCACCTGCGCGACAAAGTAGATCTACTGAACTCGCGCAACGAAAAGAAAGTTGTCAAGACGTGGTCGCGGCGCTCCACGATCGTGCCCGATATGATCGGGCACACGATCGCCGTGCACAACGGAAAGAAATTTATCCCGGTGTATGTGACCGAACAGATGATCGGCCACAAACTTGGCGAGTTTGCGCCAACACGTTCCTTCAAGGGCCACTCCGTAAAGGTGGCATTGGAGAAGGCCGCGGGCGCGGCTCCTGCAGGAGGCGGCGCGGCACCAGCAGCAACGGCAGCGCCGAAGGCATAATTTATGGCAGACGTATCGACTAATCTGGGTTCTATCGAGGCTCACGCCATCGCGCGGCACGTGCGGATGTCTCCGCAAAAAGCGCGTCTGGTGATCGATCTGATTCGCGGACAGAAGGCGCAGGACGCGTTGCATTCGCTGCGCTTCACGCCAAAGCGCGCCGCCAAGCACATTGAAAAAGTGCTGCGCAGCGCCATCGCGAACGCGGAGCGCAAGGCGGAAGATGCTGGTGCACCGCTCGACGTGGATCAGTTGTTTGTTTCCAAGTGCTTCGTGAACGAAGGCGCGCGTTGGAAGCGTTTGCGTCCCGCCCCGATGGGCCGGGCGTTCCGCTACCAGAAGCGTACCGCGCATATCTGGGTTGGCGTGGCAGAACATCACGTAGCCGCTGCCGAACGCGTTGCAGCCATCACCGCTGAGGCCGAAGCACAGAAGGGCGTGCGCGGAACCGCTCGCCGGGTTCGCAAGGCATTGACCGGAAAACAGACACCGGGGAAGAAGGGAAAGAAGTAATGGGACAGAAAACTCACCCGTACGGATTTCGCCTGGGCTACAACAAGCCGTGGAAGTCGCGCTGGTATGCCGACCGTGACTACGCCGAACTGCTTCATGAAGACGTGAAGCTTCGCAAGGAATTGAAGAGCCGCCTGAAGAGCGCGGGCATCAGCTCCATCGATATCGAACGCGCCGCGAACAAGCTCGTGGTGCGCATCGCCACCGCGCGCCCGGGAATCATCATCGGCCGCAAGGGAGCGGAAATCGACAAGCTCAAGCAGGAAGTTTCCAAGCGCACCAAGCGCGAAGTGCACATCGATATCGTTGAAGTGCACCGCCCGGAACTCGACGCGCAATTGGTTGCGGAATCGATCGCGCTGCAACTGGAAAAGCGCGTGGCCTTCCGCCGCGCCATGCGTAAAGCGGTGGATTCGGCGCTGCGTTTTGGCTGCAAGGGCATCAAAGTACGCGTGGCAGGGCGTTTGAACGGCGCGGAAATCGCACGTAAAGAATGGTACCTGCAGGGCCGTTTGCCGCTGCAAACTCTCCGTGCAGATATCGATTTCGGCACGGCCGAGGCGAACACCACTTACGGAGTGATTGGCGTGAAGTGCTGGATTTATCAGGGCGAAAACGTTCCGAATCGCAAGAAACAGGACGAAACGAAGCCTGCCGCCGTGGTTGCCGTCTAAGGCGAACCACGCGAAATACAGGGATCAGGGAAGCGAGAACAAAACGATGTTGATGCCGAAGAAGGTTAAGTACAGAAAGCAGCAGCGCGGCCGCCGCAAGGGCAAGGCCTGGCGCGGAGGCAGTCTGGCATTTGGGGAATTCGGTCTAAAGGCCATGGAAAACGCCTGGATCACTGACCGCCAGATCGAAGCTTCGCGCGTGGCCATCACGCGTTTCATCAAGCGTGGCGGAAAATTGTGGATCCGGATCTTTCCGGACAAACCCTATACCAAGAAGCCCGCGGAAACCCGCATGGGCAAAGGTAAGGGCGCTCCGGAAAAGTGGGTTTCGGTGGTGAAACCCGGACGCATCATGTTTGAAATGGCCGGCGTGGATGAAGCCACGGCGCGCGAAGCCATGGGTCTCGCGGCGCACAAGTTGCCAATCCCGACGAAGTTCGTCTCCCGTACAGGAGGGCTCTAAGATGCCGCGGCGAATTGAAAAAATCCGCGAAGAGGGCGGAACGGAATTAATGGCGCGTGAAAAGGACCTTACGGAACAGATCTTTCGTTTGCGCTTCCAGTTGAGCACGGGCCAGGCGGAAGCGCTCAAGCGTCTCCGCGATGCGAAAAAGGATCTCGCGCGGGTGAAAACACTTTTGCGCGCGCAGGAATTGACCGCCGGAGCAAAGCCGGCGAAGGTAGGTAAGGCGTAATGACTACGGAAACACAAGCAGCGGCGGTGGACTCCAAGCGCGGTGATCGGACGGAACTCATCGGCAAGGTAACCAGCGCCAAGATGGAAAAGACGATTGTGGTCGAAGTGCAGCGGTTGGTGCAGCACCCCAAGTACCGTCGCGTGCTGCGCATTTCGAAAAAGTTCTACGCGCACGATGAAAAGCGCGAAGCCAAGCAGGGCGATACCGTTTGCATTTCGTCCTCGCGCCCGCTTTCGCGCCTCAAGCGCTGGCGGTTGAAGGAAGTGCTGACGCGTAAAGCGTCGGCCAAGTAAGGGAGCCGAATTATGATTCAGATGCGAACTTGGCTGACGGTTGCGGATAATTCCGGAGCGCGCAAGCTCATGTGCATTCTCCCCATCGGTGGCGATGCGGGATTGAAGGCTGGACTGGGCGATATCGTTACCGCTTCGGTGAAGGAAGCGACACCAGAAAGTCAGGTCAAAGAAGGAAAGGTCGTGAAGTGTGTGATCGTGCGGATGCGCAAGGAACATCGCCGTAAAGACGGCACCTACATCCGCTTCGATGACAATGCCGCTGTACTCATCAATGACACCGGCGAACCAGTGGGCACCCGCGTTTTCGGGCCCGTGGCAAGAGAGCTCCGCGAAAAGAAGTTCGCCAAGATCGTTTCGCTTGCTCCGGAGGTTTGGTAGGCAATGGCTCAGAAACAGCAAACCGTAAAGCGTTACACCATCAGTATCCGCAAGGGCGATAACGTCCGCGTAATGGCTGGCAAGGATGCCGGCAAAAGCGGTCGCGTGCTCTCCGTAAATCCCCGGAAGAACACCGTTATCGTCGAACATGCCAATCTCATCAAGCGGCACACGCGGCCGAACCCCGCGAAGAATATCAAGGGCGGCATCGTGGAGAAAGAAGCAGCGATGAATGTCTCCAAGGTCATGATCGTTTGCAGCAGCTGCGGCAAGCATGCCCGCATCGGCCGTCATACGCTTCCCGACGGCACGAAAGTGCGCGCGTGCAAGCGTTGCGGTACCACGCTGGATAAGTGAGATTTTGGAAGGAATGAAACTGGTATGAAGAGTCGAATGCAGGAAAAGTACAGACAAGAAACGGTGCCCGCGCTGATGAAGCGCTTTGGCTTGAAAAACGTCATGGCCGTGCCACGGATTAAGAAAATTACCGTGAACATTGGCCTTGGCGAAGCCAGCCAGAACGCCAAGTTGCTGGATACCGCGGCGGTTGAGCTCGGACAGATCACCGGCCAGAAAGCCATGATTACCCGTGCGAAGAAGTCCATCGCCAATTTCAAGATCCGCAAGGGCATGCCCATTGGCTGCGCCGTGACGCTTCGTGGAGACCGGATGTACGAATTTCTAGACCGGCTCTGCAACGTGGTTCTGCCCCGCGTTCGCGACTTCCGCGGATTGCCCTCGAACGCTTTCGATGGCCGCGGCAACTACACTCTTGGCTTGAAGGATCAGTTGGTGTTTCCGGAAATCGATTACACCCGCGTCGACAAGATCAAGGGCATGAACATTACGTTGACCACATCCGCGAAGAACGACGAGGAAGGCCGCGAACTCCTCAAGGGTCTCGGATTTCCTCTGCGCGAAAAAGGAGCAGCACAATAAATGGCACGCACCGCTAAGATCGCCAAATCTCTGAAGAAGCCCAAGTTTAAGGTTCGTGTGCGCAATCGTTGCCGCTGCTGCGGCCGCGCTCGCGCGTACATCCGCAAGTTTCAAATGTGCCGTATCTGTTTCCGCGGCATGGCCCTCAAGGGCGAAATCCCTGGTGTTGTGAAAGCGA
This sequence comes from Candidatus Acidiferrales bacterium, assembly GCA_963748365.1. Lineage (GTDB taxonomy): Bacteria > Acidobacteriota > Terriglobia > Acidiferrales > UBA7541 > Acidiferrum. The sequence continues at coordinate 61,694 of CAVVJG010000006.1, read as the reverse complement.
GTTGGTAGGAGAATTATGCAGACGGATCCCATAGCCGATTTCTTGACCCGCCTCCGCAACGCGGCGGCCGCGAAGCATCAGCGTGTCGATGTTCCGGTTTCGAAGCTGAAGACCGAGATCGCACGCATTCTCAAAGAAGAGGGGTACATTTCGACCTATAAAATGGTTGATGAAAACAAGGCGCGCAAAACCCTCCGCGTTTTCCTGAAGTACACTCCGGATCGCCGCAGCGTCATCACCGGCATGAAGCGCATTTCGCGCCCAGGACAGCGTTGCTACCTGGGCACCACGGAAATTAAGCCCGTTGTTGGCGGGCTCGGCATCAGCATCTTGACGACCCCGCGGGGCCTAATGACCGGACGCTCCGCCCGCAAGAACAGAGTTGGCGGCGAGATCCTCTGCGAGATCTGGTAGCCGCAGAATTGTGTAACGGTCGCCTTCAAGCGGCAAAAGTAAGTGCAAGAGTTTGAGAGAAGAGGACTGAACAGATGTCACGTATTGGTCGCAAACCGATTCCAGTGCCCGCTGGCGTGAAGATCAACACCACCGGCGGCAAGGTTGAAGTGCAGGGCCCCAAGGGGAAACTCTCGGTGCTGGTGCCTTCACAGATCAGGTTGGAGCAAAAAGATGGCGTTCTCACGGCCATCCGCGATAACGAGGAACATCGCGCGCTTCACGGTCTGGCTCGTGCCCTTTTGGCCAACGCTGTTACAGGCGTTACCGTTGGCTTTAAGAAAGAGCTCGATATCGTCGGCGTTGGTTACCGCGCCGAACTAAAAGGCAAGGCTGTAGCCTTCGCTCTTGGCAAGTCGCATCCGATCTCTTTCGATATCCCCGAGGGCATTCAGATCTCCGTCGACAAGCAGACCCATCTGGTGGTCAGTGGCGCGGACAAAGCCCAGGTAGGGCAAGTTGCTGCGGACCTTCGTTCGTTGCGCCCGCCAGACCCTTACAAGCAGAAGGGTGTTCGTATTACCGGCGAGCGTTTGAAGAAGAAAGCTGGAAAAGCGGGAGCCAAGGCCGGGGTATAATTTTCGCCAGCGCTGTCCACTTCTATCAAAAAGAAGTGGCGTGACGCGGGCAAGTGGATTAGAGGAGAAACAACAGTGGCATCGTCACAAGTTCGCAAATTGTCTCGGGATGGCCAGCGCAAGCGGGTTCACGCTCGCGTGCGCATGAAGGTTTCCGGAACTCCGGAACGTCCCCGCTTGAGCGTGTATCGCTCTGTCGGGCACATCTACACGCAGATCATTGACGACGGCACTGGCCGCACGCTCGTTTCGGCCAGTTCGGTCGACAAGGAAGTAAAGAAGGGTTTGAAGGGCGGTGGAAACATCGCGGCTGCCAAGTCCGTCGGCAAAATCATTGCCGATCGCGCCAAGGCAGCGGGAGTCAGCAAAGTGGTGTTCGACCGCGGCGGTTATAAATATCATGGCCGCGTCAAGGCGCTCGCGGATGCGGCGCGGGAAGCGGGGTTACAGTTCTAACTTATGTCGAAGCAAATTTTGCGCGATAGTTTGTCGGTACGGCGGCTGATCGATGTGAATCCTTCGGATCTGAAGGATGACGTCATCGCCATTAACCGCGTCACGAAAGTCGTCAAGGGCGGCAAGAACTTGAGCTTCTCCGCGCTGGTAGTTGTTGGCGATCAGCACGGCCACGCTGGTTTCGGCATGGGAAAAGCCCGCGAAGTTCCCATGGCCATCAAAAAGGGAATCGAGCAGGCCAAAAAGAATTTGATCAAGTTGAATATGAAGGGCACCTCCATTCCGCACCAGGTTACCGGGCGCTATGGTTCTGCCAATGTGCTTCTGAAGCCCGCGTCCGAAGGTACCGGTGTGATCGCCGGTGGTCCGGTTCGCAAGGTTATGCAGGTGGCGGGGATTCAGAACGTGCTCACGAAGTCCCTGGGTACTTCGAATCCGCACAACGTGGTGAAGGCTACTTTCGCTGCGTTGCTCAGTCTCAAGGATGCGGCTCAGGTTGCGGAAACCCGCTCCATGACCGTGGAACAGATGAGTGGCAGGCCGCCAAAGGGCGAGAAAACGGAAAGGGCGGCAGGAGAATAATCCATGGCAGCCGAGAAAAAAGGCGCAAAGAGCGCTGGAACCATAAAAGTAAAATGGGTAGTGAGTTTCATCAGTTGCACTGACGATATGCGCGCGACGATTCGCGGTCTCGGGTTTCGACGTATGCAGCAAACCGTGGAGCGCGAGGATACTCCGGCGGTTCGCGGCATGATCCACAAGGTGCGCCATCTCGTGAAAGTGGTGGAATAATTCATGGCTGACAAACCGAAGTCCGGCAAAACGAAGTCCGACAAAACGAAGAAGACTTCTCGCACGTATAGTCTTTCCAATCTGAGTCCCGCCAAGGGCTCGCGTAAGAAGCACGTTCGCGTTGGCCGCGGAATGGGCTCGAAGCTCGGGAAGACTGCAGGTTCCGGAAACAAGGGGCAGAAGTCCCGTCGTGGTTATTCGCGCCGTCGTGGTTTTGAAGGCGGACAGATGCCATTGCATCGCCGCATTCCGAAGCGCGGCTTTCACAACCCGTTTGAAGTGAACTATTCCGTGGTGAACATCGAGGAATTGAACGTGTTCCCAGCGGGTGAAACGGTCACGCCGGAACTATTGCGCGCCCATGGCTTCGTTCGCCGCGCCAAGGATCCCATCAAAGTTCTCGGCGATGGTGAACTTAAGAACAAGATTACTGTTCACGCTCACGCCTTCAGCGCCTCCGCAAAGGAAAAGATTACCGCGGCGGGCGGCTCGGTTGAGGTGGTAGCGTAATCGGATTTTCCGAGGAACCGGCATGAATCGCTTTTTGACAGCATTTTCGAACCTCTTCCGCATCCAGGACTTGCGGAACCGGCTGTTCTTTACGCTGGGCCTCCTGGCCGTGTACCGCCTTGGTGCGCACATTCCCACGCCCGGGATTAATACTGCGGTGTTGGAAGAGCTCTTCAAGCAGTCGGCGGGTTCCGTCCTTGGGATATTCGATCTCTTCAGCGGTGGCAACTTCCGCCGTCTAACAATTTTCGCTCTCGGCATCATGCCGTACATCACTTCGTCCATTATCCTGCAGTTGATGACGGTAGTGTTTCCGTACCTTGAGCGCCTTTCCAAAGAGGGCGAACTTGGCCGCCGCAAAATTACGCAGTACACGCGATACTTGACTATCGTTTTGGGCGTAATTCAGTCCACCACGATTGCCAGCACCCTGCAGTCACAGGCAATCGGCGGTCAGTCGCTGGTCTATCATCCGGGCTGGCGTTTTACTTTCATGACCATCCTCACCCTGACCACTGGTTGCGCCTTCATCATGTGGCTGGGCGAGCAGATCAGTGAGCGTGGCATCGGTAACGGAATGTCGCTCATTATTTTCGTCGGTATTGTGGTTGGTCTTCCGCACGCCATCTACGACTTATACGAAAAGGCCAAGACGCAGGCCTGGGGCGCATTTACACCGCTTGCCCTCATACTGCTTGTCGCTTTGATGATTGCGGTAGTCGCGTTCATCGTCTTCGTGGAAGGAGCACAGCGCCGCATTCCCGTGCAATACGCCAAGCGGGTTGTAGGCCGTCGCATGATGGGCGGACAATCAACGTACTTGCCTTTGCGTGTGAATTCCGGCGGTGTGATTCCGCCGATTTTCGCCAGTTCGTTGCTGGCGTTTCCGGCGACGGCAGCTCTCGCACTGGGCAGCCGTTGGCCCTTCTTGAAGGGTGTGGCCGATAAGTTGAAGTGGGGCGAGCCACTCTATACCTTGATTTATATTTCGATGATTATTCTGTTCGCCTTTTTCTACGTGGGAATCGTCTTCAATCCCACGGAGGTCGCGGACAATATGCGGAAGAACGGTGGTTTCGTTCCTGGAATTCGTCCGGGACGCAGCACTTCCGAATATATTAGCGGGATTCTGAAGCGGCTTACGTTCATCGGCGCGGTTTACCTCGCTCTGGTGTGCTTGCTTCCGGAGTGGATGATTGCGGGTATTCACCTGAACCACTTGCCGATTTGGCTGGGTGGTGACTGGTTTGACCGGCACTTCCCGCAATGGATTTTGAACGGGCTGGGTGTGGCGTTTTACTTTGGCGGTACTTCGCTCCTGATCGTGGTTGGTGTGGCGATGGATACGGTGCAGCAGTTAGAGGCACAACTCGTCATGCGCAACTACGATGGTTTCGCGCGAAAGGGTAGACTGCGCGGTCGTAGGTAGGCAAGGGAGACGATGGTGTCGCTGGACGAGCGTCTTGCCGAGAAACTCGACCGTGCGGTGATTTTTCTTGGACCTCCGGGTTCTGGAAAGGGCACTCAAGCGAAAGCGCTGGCAGAAAAGTACGGGATTCCGCACCTTTCGACCGGTGACATGCTTCGCGAGCATGTCAGCATGGGTACGCCGCTCGGGTTGAAGGCCAAACCGCTGATGGAACATGGCGAGTTGGTGCCAGACTCAGTGATTTTGCGGATGGTCGCTGAACGGGTTGAGCGGCCGGACTGTTCTCACGGTCTCGTGTTCGACGGTTTTCCGCGGACGGTAACTCAGGCGAAATACCTGGGCGAGTTGCTGAAGAGAAGTGGTCTTCGGCAGCCGTTCGTGATTCACATGATCATCGGCACTTCGGTGCTGATGAAGCGGATGACCGGGCGAAGGATCTGTAAGGTGTGCGGCGAGATTTACAATATTTACGAGCGCCCGCCAAAGGTCGATGGGATTTGCGATAGAGACGGCGGTGAATTGATCCACCGGCCGGACGATCGTGAAGAAGTAGTAGGGCCAAGGTTGCATGCGTACGAGAAGCAGACCGCGCCCCTGGTGATATATTACCGGCGGCTGGGTTTTCTTCACGACATCGATGCACGCAAGAGTGTCGAGGAAGTGAAACAGGACATTCTTCAAAGCGTGGCCAGTATTCGCGGAGAGCGGTAGAAAGCAATGGCGATTCAATTACGCAGCGCCGCGGAACTGGAAAAGATGTATCGCTCGGGCCAGGTGGTTTACGAAGTCTTAAGCAAACTTCGTGCCCACGTGAAACCGGGAATGACCACGATGGACCTCGAGAAGTTCGCCGAGGAGCTCATCGCCAAAGGTCCGGGCAAGGCCGCTTTTAAAGGCTATCGCGGTTATCCCTGTGTGCTGTGCACTTCGGTGAACAGCGAAATCGTACACGGGATTCCGTCGCCGCAGCGGAAATTGCGCGAAGGCGACATTGTTTCGATCGATTTCGGCATGGAAGTGGACGGGTATTTTGGCGATTCAGCCGTTACCGTGCCGGTGGGAAACATCAAACCGGAGTTGCAGAAACTCCTTGATGTGACCCGCGAATCGCTCGATCGCGCCATCGACAAGATGCGCCCGGGCAACCGGTTGGGCGATGTCGGGCACGCGGTGCAGAGTTGGGTTGAGCAGCACGGCTATTCAGTGGTTCGGGAATTTGTCGGGCACGGCATCGGTACCAGGATGCATGACGAGCCCAACCTTCCCAACTACGGTGAACCCGGGCGTGGGGCGCGCTTGCAGGAAGGCATGGTCATCGCGGTTGAACCGATGGTCAATGCAGGCCGGCCCGACGTGCAGATGCGGGGAGAATGGGTGGCGGAAACCGCCGATGGCAGCCCTTCGGCCCACTTCGAGCACACCGTGGCAATCACCGCCAACGGACCTTGGATATTGACTCGGCCGAAGGAAATGACCGGGCCAGCGTGGTAGAGAAGTCATAAGTGATGAGTTTAAGTTCTAAGTAAAAGCGGTTTACTTAAAACTTACAACTAAGAACTGAGAACTCAGGAATATGGCAAAGCCGTACGAAGAAAAGAAGAAAGACGATTCGGGCAACTCGAAAGAGGACGCCATCGAAGTAATGGCGACTGTAATCGAGCCGCTGCCCAACGCGATGTTCCGCGTTGAACTGGAGAACAAGCACAAGGTGCTTGCGCACGTATCCGGCAAGATGCGTAAGAATTTCATTCGTATCCTGGCGGGAGACAAAGTCGCGGTTGAGCTTTCACCGTACGATTTGACTCGCGGTCGCATCGTGTACCGCTATAAATAGCGGAACGCGTTGAACAAAAATTTGTAGTGGCGACCTTTTGAAACGGGCACCCTTTGAGAAGTGAGCAGCAGAAATAAGAGGAGCAAAGAAGTATGAAAGTTCGGGCAAGCGTCAAAAAGATTTGCGACAAGTGCAAGGTGATTCATCGCCGCGGCGTGGTGCGTGTTATCTGCACCAATCCGAAGCACAAGCAGCGTCAGGGATAGCTGGTTGTAGGTTTTAAGTGGGGAGTTTCAAGTAAGGCGCTGATTTTAGGTTTAGTACTCAATTGCCAGGCAAGAGTTTTGAAAGGAACAAAGAATTATGGCACGTATCGCTGGTATTGATCTTCCGCCGCAAAAGCGACTCTGGGTCGGCTTGACGTCGATCTACGGGATCGGACAAGTGCGCGCGAAGAGTATTTCTGAAAAGGCGAATGTGGATTTCACGAAAAAGATCCGCGACCTGACCGAAGACGAAGTCAACCGCCTGCGTAACGTCATCGAGCAGGAAGGCCGCGTCGAAGGCGATCTCCGCAAGGAAATTCAGATGAACATTCGCCGCCTGATTGAAGTCCAAGCCTATCGCGGAATTCGCCATCGCCGCAATCTGCCGGTTCGCGGGCAGCGCACGCACACGAATGCACGCACCCGTAAGGGGCCGCGCCGTGGCGCCGTTGCCGGCAAGAAGCAGACCAAGGGCAAGAAGGGTTAATTTGTGCGGGCAAGCGTCTTGTTGAAGACGGGATGCTCACCTGCGCAAGAGTCGTACTGAATTTGGTGGTAATCGAGAATCTGAAAGCGAATAACGGAGTTAATCGTGGCAAAAGAGCAAAATGCGAATGCGGCGCCGGACGCCGTAGCGGGTAAACCGGCAGCAGCAGCAAAGCGGAAGAAAGAATTCAAGAAGAAGCGCGAGCGCCGCATTGTGCCTCATGGACTGGTGCACGTCGCTGCGTCATTTAACAACACGCAGATCACCATCACCGATCCCGATGGCCGTGCCATTTGCTGGTCTTCCGCTGGAGCGATTGGCTTCAAAGGTTCCCGCAAGGGCACTCCCTACGCTGCGCAGCAAGCTTCATTGTCTGCCGCGGGCGTAGCGCGCGACCAATACGGGATGAAGAGCGTCGAAGTTCGGCTGAAGGGGCCCGGTTCCGGGCGTGAATCTGCTGTGCGCGCGCTGGCTGCCGCTGGATTGCATATCGTGGCGATTCGCGACATTACGCCAATGCCGCACAATGGCTGCCGTCCGCCAAAGCGCCGCCGCGTATAGGCTTGATGAAGGTGCTTGGCTTCAGCCAGGCCTGCTTCATCGACTCGATAAGTTTGGTTCGATGAGTTTGGTTCTAGAGAGATTTGGGAAGGGAGAATAGAAGTTGGCAAGACATCGAGATGCAGTCTGCCGCCTGTGCCGCCGGGAAGGGCAGAAACTATTTTTAAAAGGGCTGCGTTGCTTCACCGACAAGTGCGCCATTGAAAAGCGCAACTTTGTTCCGGGTCAGCACGGACAGTCCAGGCGTCCAAAGGTTGCCGGCTACGGCCTGCAATTACGCGAAAAACAAAAAGTAAAGCGCACCTACGGTTTGTTGGAGCGTCAATTCCGCAATTACTTCGAAAAAGCGGAACGCACCAAGGGGCCAACGGGTGAAAACCTTATCATCATGCTGGAGCGCCGCCTCGACAACGTGGTGTGGCGCGCCGGCTTGGCGTCCTCGCGGTCCCAAGCGCGGCAACTAGTGCTGCACGGTCACGTGCGAATCAACGGGAAGAAGGTCAACATCCCGTCGTACCAGGTGAACGTTGGCGAAGAAGTCGCGATGAAGGAAAAGATGCACCAGAACGCGATGGTCCTGGAAGCGCGCAACGTTGCGCAAAGCCAGAGCGCCGTACCCTGGCTCGAACAGGAGCGCGAGCTCTTCAAGGCTAAGGTTGTCGCACTGCCGAAGCGCGAAGACGTGCAGACTCCGCCGATCAACGAACAACTGATTGTCGAACTCTACAGCAAGTAATTGCCATCGCTCTTGTGGCTTGTTGCTTGAAAAGTAGCAGGCCGCTTGAGGAAAGCCGCTGGGAAGGCGGCGTAATTCCGGGAGAACTGGTTTGGGGCCGACACTGGTTGGCCAGAAGGAAGGGACACGATGTGGAAGGGATTTCAGAAACCGAAGCGTCTTGCGCCGGAGTTTGAATCGCTGACGGAAAAGTACGGGCGGTTTTCGGCACAGCCCTTTGAACGCGGCTGGGGGACCACGGTGGGGAACGCGTTGCGGCGCGCGCTGCTAAGCTCGATTGAAGGCGCGGCCATTACCGCCGTCAAAATCGAGGGCGTGCTGCACGAATTCTCCTCGATTCCCGGTGTGGTTGAGGATGCGACCGACATCATCCTAAACCTCAAGCAAGTGCCCATCAAGTTGAACAGCGACCTGCCCAAGACGATCTACGTAAACGTCGAGCAGCCAGGCGTGGTGACCAGCGCACAAATTGAAGAAGACGCGGACTTCGCGATTCTCGACAAGAGCGTGTATATCGCCACCGTCAGCGAAGGCGGAAAGTTGCAGATCGAAATGCGCGTCAAGAATGGCCGCGGCTATGTATCCGCCGACCGTAACTACGACGAAGACCTGCCCATCGGCTACATCCCTGTGGACAGCGTTCATTCGCCGGTCCGTAAGGTCAACTACGCCGTCGAATCTGCCCGTCTCGGACAGATGACTGACTACGAAAAGTTGATGCTGGAAGTCTGGACCAACGGCGCGATTACGCCTTCAGATGCGATCGGACTGGCTGCCAAGCTCGTCAAGGATCACATGAGCATCTTCATCAACTTTGAAGAGCCCGTCGAGAACGTCGAAATGCCGACCGACATCGTGCACGATCCGCGCCTGGAACATCTCGATCGTTCCGTGGAAGAGCTGGAACTTTCCGTGCGCAGCTACAATTGCCTTAAGAACGCGAACATCCAGTCCATCCGCGAACTCGTGCAGAAGAGCGAGAACGAAATGCTGAAGACCAAAAACTTCGGCCGCAAATCGCTCAACGAGATCAAGGATATACTAGTGAAGATGGGCCTCGCGCTGGGCATGAAGTTCGACGAACACGGCCGGATCATCTGGCCGCCACTTCCGAGCCAGACCTCTACATCGAGCTCGGACGAAACCATCGGCCTGTAGTTATTATTTTCAACCTGTCATTCCGAGCGAAGCGAGGAATCTGCTCTTCGTAAAGTAAGAGAAAGATTCCTCCTTGATCGCGGAAGCGAATTTAGAAGTAAAGGGAATATACGATGCGACATTTGAAGTCTGGTTCTAAACTTGGGCGCAACCCCTGGCACCGCCGGGCGACTCTGCGTAATCTCGTGACCAACTTGTTTGAGCACGGTCGAATCACCACCACGCTAACCCGCGCGAAGGCTGCACGGCCCGTAGCTGAAAAGATCATCACGCTCGGCAAGCGCGACACCCTGCAGTCTCGTCGCCAGGCCGCTGCTTACCTGATGACACCAGCGGTGACACAAAAGCTGTTTAGTGAGATCGCGCCGAAATTTGCCGATCGCGCTGGGGGCTACACACGCATAATTAACGCAGGCATTCGCGTGGGCGATGGCGCAAAGGTCGCCATTCTCGAGCTCGTAACCTATGAGTTCAAGAAAAAAGAAAAGAAAGAAAAGACCAAGAAGGAAGAGCCGGTCGAAGAAGCCAAAGCCAGCTAAACTGCTTCTCCAATCAGAATTCAAAAGCCCGCTGCGACCCAGTCTCAGCGGGCTCTTTTTATCCGCTAGCTGTTCTTGCTTTCGTAAGCCAATCAGCGTTTGACAAGCCAGCCTACCGCGTTTCTATCTCCAGAACCTGAATCGAATAGGCAGGGGCAACATGGCGGAAATTTTCCGCTACATTGGTTACCTTTGTTTTCACCGGAACAATTCGCTTCGGATAGGTGATCGTGTTGGTTTCTTCATTCGTATGGGCATGCAATGTCACCAAAGTTGCCTCGCGTTTCACTTTGCCGGCGGCCTGCAGCTCGATTACGATCTCATGCGCATCGGAATCAGCATTCACGATCTTCAGGAAAAGCTTTCCGTTCTTGGAATCCCGCGTGACCGAATAGAACAGCCGCGGCCCGTTGCCTGTTATCGAAGACGCGACAATTTCATCACCCAGATACTCTCTGAAAAGAACCTGTGCGTAGTAACTCGGTGAGCCGTAACTCGTCAGCGCGTCGTAGCCAATCAGGTTCGTGCCCCACTGTGGGCCGCCCGGATTTACGTTGACCAGCAATGGCGCGTAGCTGGAAAGAATGATGATGTCGCTGTTGCGTTCCATGCCGGTCATCCAGGCTGCATCGCCCAGAGCCGCGCCGAAATTGGGCGTAGGCGCTCCTTCCAGGGTTGCCCATTCGCCCACAAAAATCTTCTGGCCATTTCTGTCCGTCTTGTCATAGTGCGCGACGTCGGCGAAAAACTCTTCCTTGCGCTTGTAATAATGGTCGTCGATTACGTCCGGCTTTACGCTGGTCACTTCATACGTCGCGATGATTTGCAGTTCGGGATATTTCGACTTGATGGCCTTATAGAATTGCGTGTAGCGGCCGTCGTACGAGCCCGATTTGTCGAACTGGTCTTCATTCCCAATCTCGACGTAGCGCAATGCAAATGGTGCGGGATGGCCGTTCTTTGCCCGTTCTGCGCCCCATTTCGTGTTTGATCCCCCGGTAACGTATTCAATTTCATCAAGCGCGTCTCGTACGTACGGCTCGAGGTCCACTCCGGGTTTGACGTACTCGCCTTTCAGCGAAAACCCAGCATAGACTGCCAGGACCGGTTGGATTCCCAGGTCCTCGCACCAGCCGAGGAATTCCAGCAGGCCCATTCCGTCGGACGATTGATAGTTCCAAGGACTGCGGTGACTCGGCCGGTCGACGGGATCACCGATGGTCTTTTTCCAGTCAAATCGTTCGGCGATGGTATCGCCTTCCAAATAGTTTCCACCGGGAAGCCGCAAGAATGCCGGCTTCATCGCTGCAAGCTTTTCCATGATATCGGCGCGGTTTCCGTTGGGCCGGTTTTTGTAAGTCGGCGGAAATAGGGAAACCAGGCTGAACCACACATCGCCCGGATGTGCCACGCTCATCACAAAATGATTTGCCGAACTGGTCCTTATGGATTGCGCGGTCTTCAGAACCACTTCATATTTTTTCCATCCGTCGGTCAGCGGCGCGGCCGTGGCCTCCGCCGCAATTTTTCCACTATCGTCGTTCACCAGTTGTATGGTGACTGGACCCACGGCGGCGCTTCCAGCCTTTGCGTAAAAGTAGCATTTGTATTCCGTGCTCGGCCGTACCGCGATCCCCCAGTAGCCTTCATTCTCCAAGCCAGCCCGGTTTTGCGCGTCTGCCTTTTCCACACTCAGCTTCAGGCTGTAGTTCAGCGCGGCGCTTGGTCCCGTTGTTTTATCTTCGTTGATCGAGGCAACGGCGTTGCCGCGTTGCACCAATTGCCAGTGTTCCGCGCCCATCCAGCTGTGGCGGAACGTGCGGTTGCGGATTAATTCAGGATAGAGGCCGCCATCATAGGAGTAATTAATCTCCTCGGTCATCAGCCCATAGAGAATAGGACTGACTTTCGCGACTGCGTTGCCTGCATCGATCTTCAGAACTACGGGCGGCTTCGCCGGGTTTTCTTGAGATAGAGTGAAGCTAACCGAGAAGAGTGCACTCAGAGTCAAAAGTGAGGTGCCGTTTGTAAAGTATCTGCACAACTTATTCATTTTCATTAGCCTCGGCAGGAATCATGGTTTGAGCACATACGCTGAACAGTATGCATATCTTACGCTGAATCGCGTTGACGCCGATTTGGATTTCCGCAGGGTAGCCCCCACTCCCCACTGTTTTTCGTAAGAGTGGCATCTAACGGAGTTACAGGAGTGGTTTTTGCTATTGAGTTTCCTGCTGGGCCGCAGTCGAAGGATCGTGATTATGCCTCCAAGTTCGCAGGATCGATGAGACGTGCTCGTATTGTGCGGTCGCTTATTTCTTATGTCTTGCCTCGATCCCTCCAGGAGGGGCCGCAAACGGCACGGCCCTCTGGTCGGGATGACAACGAATTTGGCAGTGGCGCTCCGAATTTGCAGGGAAAACAGGGCCAGAGGTTCGAAGACTGGAAGGCAATAGTAGTACCTAAGGAGCTAGCCGCACCCCCCCCGGGTGTTTTGGGGAAGTATGTCAAAGGAAAGAGTTTGCGGGAGCGAGTATGCACAAGTCTGTGAAAACAAGGGGGGGGAAATGGAAATTTAGAGAATTTGGCGAGAGGGAGGAATGATGAGGTGGCGGCTTAAAGATGGATTGGCAATACACGTGGAAGGATATAACGATTATGATAGATTGGCCATTAGTATTCAAATTCGAACAGAGAAAGTGTGGACTGGAGAGACACAAATGCATCGAGGAAGTGTAAACGCGCTCTTTGCTAAAGTGGCGCTTCAACCTCACTGGATTCGTGATTTAGGAATCGCTCATGACCTGCTCACCACTCAGGCATGCCCGAATCGCCGAATTCAAGGTCGGATAAATCTTGATCTTCCGCGCTTCCTCTCCAAACCTTCGTGATTCTGCCCACAAATTCCACTCTGATTTGCGACCGCCTGCGGTCAGGATAATGCCTTGGCATCGAAGTTCCTCGGCGAGGCCTTGTGCTGTCTCCAAACCAGTGGCGTCAATCATGGTGATTGGGATCATATCCAAGACAACCCATTTAGGAAGAGTCGCAGCGCGGTTGACCGCCTCAAGTATTCCCCGTTTGAAGTAGGGGGCGTTAAAAAACACGATTGGTGCATTGAAACGAAGTACGAGCAGGTTAGGAAGTGTCTTGGCTTCGGGATGACGATCGAGGGAGTGATGACCCGGCATGCCATCCACTTTCCCCAGGACCTCAATTTTAGGGCGCGCCACAAGACTCACAAAGCGAACAATCGCCAGGACAACTACAAACAGGATGGCCTGAATTGCGCCTATCGCAACAACGCCTAGGGTCGCGAGAATCGAGAGTGCGAATTCACGGCGGTCGATCCGGAAGATCAGTTTGAGTGCTTTCAAATCAATTAAAGAGAATCCCGCCTTTACCAGGACCGCACCGAGCGCAGCAACGGGCACAAAACGCAGCGGACCGGTAAAGAACAAAAGGACGACGGCGATCGTTCCAGCGGCAACCAGTCCAGTAACTTGTGTTCTTCCGCCACTCGCATCGCTCATCGCCGTGCGTGAATCCGCTCCGCTGATTGCGAATCCTTGCGAGAATGCGGACGCAATGTTTGCCATTCCCAGCGCGGCAAATTCCCGATCGGCGTCCACATCATATCTATTGCGTGCCGCAAAACTTCGGGAAGTCAGCATCATGCTGGAAAACGTCACCAGCGCGAGGCCTGCCGCATCGCCGAGTAAAGGTGGAAGGAGATCCAGTGAGAAGGTGGGAAAATGCAGATGTGGCAAGCCTGCCGGCACATCGCCAACAATTTTGACGCCGAATTGATCGAGACCAAACAGGCGAACAACAAGCGCACTTAAAACGATAGCGACTAGTGCAGCCGGGACGCGTTTCAGGATTTTGGGCGTAACGAGTAGCACTACAAAAGTGCCAAGTCCGATGGCGAGCGTGGGCCAGTGCGTTTGACCGAGTTTGGAAATGAACTCAATGAGCCGCGGAATAATCCTGCCCCTCTCGATGGCAAAGCCGAAAATCTTGCCGATCTGACCGAGGATTACGCTTAACGCGATGCCATTTAAAAAACCAACCAGTATCGGCTTCGAGAGAAAATCAGCCATTACCCCGAGACGCAAGAAACTTGCGCCGATGCACAAGATGCCGGCAAGGAAGCACAAAGTGACGGAGAGAGATTCGTAATCGCCCGGATTGCCGTTGGCCAGTGGCGCAACGGCGGCAGCAATCAGTGCGCAGGTGGCCGCGTCTGGCCCCATGATTAATTGCCGCGAGGTGCCGAAGAACGCATAGGCGACGAGCGGCAGGATGCTGGAGTAAAGGCCAACTGCCGGATTGAAGCCGGCTAATTGGGCGTAAGCGACGCCAACCGGTAACGCTACAGCCGCGACTGAGAGGCCGGCGATCAGGTCATGCGACAGATTGGAGCGGTCGTAGGGCCATAATGCGGGCAGGCCCGGCGCGAGTCGGAATAATTTGGCGCGCCAATCAAGGTTCTTAGCGTTATGGGGGACTGCCAACGCCATTCACCTCAGTAGACTTCGGGAACGAATTTCCTGCCCTTCAAAGACTTCGTGTCGTCATAGGCACCTTTGTTTGAACGCTTCGGCAATTTTACCTTTTCGCGGGGCGTTTTCTTGTGCGGCACCATGCTCAAGAAATGTGAAATGCAATTGAGGCGAGCTTTGCGCTTATCATCGGAACGTATGACGTACCACGGAGCGTGCTTGGAATCCGTTGCCTCCAACATGGCATCACGTGCGCGTGAATACTCGTTCCAGCGGCGGAAGGATTCGAGGTCCATGGGGCTGAGTTTCCATTGCCGGAGTGGATCGCTGAGACGGGCTTCAAAACGCCGTTGCTGCTCCTTCTGGCCAACCTCGAGCCAGTATTTAAGCAAAATGATTCCCGCGTCGACGATATATTTCTCAAACTCCGGACAGATTTCGAGAAATTTTTTATATTGGTCTTTGCTGCAAAAGCCCATCACATGCTCGACGCCAGCGCGGTTGTACCAACTACGGTCAAAGATTACGATCTCACCCGCAGCAGGAAAATGCTGCATATACCGCTGGATGTACATTTGGGATTTTTCACGGTCGGACGGTGATGGAAGCGCCACAAGGCGGAATACACGAGGGCTGACACGTTCTGTGAGTGCGCGAATGGTTCCACCTTTTCCAGCGGCATCGCGGCCTTCAAACACAACGATGACGCGAAGTCCTTTGTACTTTACCCAGTCCTGCAGCTTGCAGAGTTCCGCTTGAAGCCGGCGAAGCTCTTTCTCGTATTTTTTCTTCTTAAGCGAGTCTTCGCCGTGCTTATGGTCTTTCTTGCCCATCGAATTTTCTCCTTCGTTTAAAGAGGTCTATGCCCGGGCACACTCTGGCCCGCGCGGTCAACGGGCCGCAGTTCAGTCTTTCGCCGCTACTGCAGGCGCACCGAATGCGTCCGGAGGCCATTGGTCGTCTGTGCGCTTCCATGTGCTGTCCGGGTTATACAGTTCCATATCTTTGAAAATCTTTAGCGTGTCTGGACCTAAGTCCTTCTGGTAGACAATTCCCTCGTAGCTGACGATAAATGTTTTCACGCCAGTAACACGATAATCAGCCGGGGCAGCCACAAGACCAAAGCCGCCGATCATGGCACCCTCAACAAGAAAATTCATCTTGCCGAGCGGTGCGGCAGGCCCCTGCCCTTTCAGGATCTTGATGTAATATCCATGATAAGGCTTGGCCTTGTCTGTGTAGCCTTCCTCTATCGCGTCGGCAATGCCCTCGGAAATAGGACCGCCCAGGCTGCCATCGGGATTGCGCCACACCAGACCGTCATGCTTGCCAGGCGTGCTGATAACGCGTTGGGCATATTGGTTCACCTCGGCGTTGTCATGCTTCTCCATCGCATATTGGTGCTGGGCCTCCACATAACCGCGGCAAATCTGGATGGCATCGAGTTCGTTCGAGCCGATGCGCCGAAAGAGCAGCTCCTGACGGCCAGCTTTTGTGTCGAACAACCACTTTCCATTTCGTTTCACAATTGGGATCGGCATAGGCCAGTTGTTATTCCCAACGACAAGTACGGCGCGGTTCGGGTTTTTCGGATCGACATTGACGGAGTTTTTCTGATGGGCTTCCTCAGCGAATCCGGTCGAAATATTCTTGTCTTGAACAGCATCTTCCGATTCGACAAGATCATCACCGGCTGCGCCGAAGATTGCCTTCATGGCGGCCACGTCGTCCGTTTCCGCAGCTTGAATAAGTGCCTCAGCTGCCGCTTTGGGGCTATCGAACGTTTTCTGGGTCCGTGCCGGAGTACCGGAAGGCTTCGTCTGAGAGATTGCACCTGCCGAAAAAAGTAGTAATAGCGCAGCACAGAGCGCAACGGCCGACAAGCAGCGAAGAATTTTTTGCGAAAGCACGATTGATTTCTTTGCGATCATTTGTTTGTCCTTATTCATGACTTGTCTACCTCCGCCTTCCGCCGCCACCGCCCCGAGAGCCACCACCACCACGAGAACCCATGCTGGAACTCCCGCGCGAACTACTGGCCTGCGCGGAACTGCCGCTCCTTCCACTGGATCCCCCGCCTAAGGCGTTGCTGCTAGACCTCGAATTTGAACTTGGCGAAACGCTGCGATTTCCAACGCGATCTCCACCGCCTCCGGACGATGGACGATTGCCACCGCCCATCTGTCCCTGACTGGGGCGTGCACTGGATTGACCTCGGTTCGCCTGGCTCTGTCGTGCACCGGCTTGGCGGTCGGAGGCAGAAGCGCCTCGCGTTGTGCCGCCGTACTTGTTGGCCGTAGATCGGTCCGAGTAAGGAGCCCCTCCACGGTGTTGCGAGTTGTGTTGCCAGTTGTTGCCACCAGCACCACCGCCACGATTTCCGCTGTTATTCACGCGGTTGCCGCCATTTATGTTGCTGTTGCGGTTGAAATTATTGTTGTTGTTGATGGTGATGTCATTATTTCCGCCCCAGCCACATCCGTAGCCCCAGCCGCCACCCCAAGCCGCTCCCATAGCCAATCCCACACCGAAAGAAATTGCCACGCCTGCTGCATAATATCCGGGCGGTGGATAGTAAATGGGTGGATAAGGATAAACTGGCGGACCATACACGACCACGGGGTTATAGCTCGGAACGTAGACGACTTCTGGATTGGATTGCTCGATGACAATGACTTGCTTGGTTTCCACGACCTTGGTCTCTACCTTCTGTTGCTCGGTAGATTTTAAATTGCCTGCGTCAGTGGCCTTTTTCCTCATGCGCTGAACAGCATCCATTACTTCGCTTTGCTGGGCAAGGAATGCATTGCCAAGATCGGTAGTCCATTGAATGTCTTCTGCCAGACGTTTGACTACCTCTGGAAGAGCCGCCAGGCCCTGAATGCTTGGGTCCCAGGGTTGTTTCGCGACAGCGTCAGCTAGCGCCTTGTCCTTCAAATCTTTATTTCTTGCCAACCACTGTTGGAGCTGGATGAGTTCCAATGGGTACGTTGATGCCGCAAGAACCTGCGCGAGCATGGGGTCCGGGTAAAGAGCGATAGGCGCGACAAGGGAATCAAGCTGGTCTGGCGGTATTTTGGCAGCGACTTCCTCGTCTGCCGGCATTTTGACGGTAGCCTCTTTCGGTACTGGGCTGTCGGGTTTCTGTTGCGTTTGAGCAAGGAGCGGCACGTCCATCTGCAAGAGCAGAAGAGAACAAAGAATGGCGAGACCGCTTTGAGTTAATTCCCGAAAAAGTTTTGATTGTAGAGTTTTCGTTAGCATGGTTCGAGTTTCCCTCACACGTTGCACTAGAACTTCTAGAAAGCGTAAAGAGGATCCACAATAGAGGTGGCTCCTCCTCTGGAGATCGATGAGACATGACGCCAAGGCTTGACTAAGCCAGAATGCGCTCAGGAAGGCATGTGAATTGAGAGCGCAGTGGGCAGCCTCGCGTCGTTCATCCGTGCACTCCGCCGTGCTTTGGCTAAGTGTGTTCCCCATATTACCAGTCGGGGAGCGAAGTGCGATGACAGATTTTCAGCTTGGAAGCGTGTCTCGGCGGGTGGCCCTGGATCGATTTGGGATTTAGTTAACATGGTGTACGTGGAGAGAATATCACTGTGACGATTTCCCGGCATCTTGTTTCAGGGCCACCCTCCTGTAGTTGACTTTAAACTCGCACCCTTTGAAAACTAAATTCCAGGGAGTGCGGCAGTCGAGTCCTCGCCAGTCAGTTGTTCTGTGCTACCTGCCTCTCTACAAGTTTTGAGTAACTGGTTCTACCTTGACCCACGTATGGCGACGATATCGCAGAAATAGTAACCAATCAGTTTGAAGTAATTCCACAAAGGATTTGAATGACGAATGCAAAGTGAGTTGACACCAGCTCGATATTTGAGTTTTTAAGGAGAGAAAGCTTATGTCATCTAAAAACGTCGCGGTCTTCGGTATCTATTCCACTCGTCCCTCGGTGGAGAATGCAACTGAGTCTTTGGTGCGGTCGGGATTTCCGATCACGGATATTTCGGTGCTGTTGCCGCAAGGCCTGGGCGGCAAGCGGGATCTGGGAACGGAAAAAGCAACGAAAGCGCCGGAAGGGGTGGCGGCGGGCGCTACCACTGGCGGTTTGATCGGCGGCACGCTCGGCCTTCTGGCTGGCGCAGGTCTGTTGGCTATTCCGGGACTTGGGCCCTTTATCGCGGCTGGGCCGATCATGGCGGGACTAGCTGGGTTGGGAGTCGGAGGGGCGGTGGGAGGATTTACCGGGGCCTTGATCGGAATGGGCATTCCAGAATACGAGGCCAAGCGGTATGAAGGGCGGTTGCTGAAAGGCGGAATCCTTCTCTCCGTGCATTGCGATACTCCCGAAGAGATTTCGCGGGCGAAGGAAGTGTTGAAGAACACGGGTGGCGAAGATGTCTCTTCCACTGGGGAGTCTTCCAGCGATTCCATGAAGGCGGATGGGAATGTGGCCAGCCGCGCTGCGCAGGGAAACCTGTAGAAAGCGAGGAGGAAGCCTTACTCAGCCCTGCTCCTTTTTCGTGCGGAGCAATTCGGCATTTGGGAGTGGACAACTGTCCAAGGGAGATCGGCGATGAGCAGAAATGATGCATCCGGAACAGTGATTGCATTTATCTGGGGATTGGGAATCGGCGCGCTGGCCGCGCTGCTGTTAGCGCCAAAAGCCGGTAAGGAATTGCGAAACGATATTGCCGATGGAGTGAGCGACGGAATCGATCAGCTTCGCGGCGCGAGCAAGGATCTGGGGAGACGCGGGCAGAAACTGGTCAGTATGGCCAAGGATCAGGCAGAAGAGGCCATCGACGCGGCCAGTAACGCTTACAATCGGGCCACGCGGGGCTGACAGAAGGTGCAAGGGGTCCTTATTTTGCGGGGTTCAGGTACGTGTTGAGGCAGGGCACGTACCGTTGCCGTTGGTCGATATGGCCTCAGTCCGGTTCGCCAAAAACATAAGATCCTGGACCGCTTGGATGAGAAGCGGCCCAGGAAGGAGTTTAGAGCGAGTCGACAAACGGATTGTTAACGTTGGCTGCGAAGTTAGTCGTCGTCGTGCTGGTTCTTGGCGGGGAGGATTTCCCAGGTAAAGTTGTCGCCGTGCTGTTGGGTATAGAAAAGGCGCCAACCGTTGCGGAAGGGAGTGGGAATTTTTGCGCCGAGGAGGCCGCCGACGGTGGGATCGCCGTCGGATTGAAGCCAACCGGTGAGCTCATTGTCGCCTTCGTTCTGGAAACCCGGTTTGCCACTGAACTGGGAATCGAGGGTGGCTGAAGCGTCGCGGCCCTCTGCCAGGATGCGGAGCGGTTGGACGGTTGGATTGCTGTAGTCCGCGTTCAAATCGACGAGCCAAGCGGAGTCCAAGGCATTGCGTTGAGCATGAAGACCATCGCCCGCATCTTCCACAAACACGATGCGATTGGCATCCCAGAATGCGCAATTGTCGAAGCCAGCATGAACTACATCGCCGTTGTAGACGAGAGATAGAATTCCGGATCCCCCGAACAAACGCAACTGAAACACAGCACCGAATCCACCGAAGGTACTGCCGGCTTCGGTCAGAGCATTGGTGTCGCCGGTGGTGGCAAAGACGAACTCCGAGAAATCGGTGCCCGGACGAAATTGCCCGTTTTCGGGCCGCTTGAATGGCGTGCCGCCGGCTGCTTTTGCTAGAGCGTTTGCATCGTAGGGAGTGGTGCCTTGCGTGGCGGTGTCGTGAATGGTTACCCAGCCTGTGAGGAAATGCTTGCCGTAGGTGTGCAAGTCCTTAACGTCCTGGGAGAGAATATCGGTGTCTGGATCGGCGCCGAAAACGATTGGGCCAGAGTGGGCCTGCGACTTTACCTGGAGGACCTGCAGTTTGCCTCCCGCCTTCAAGTCAGAAGGAGAGTACGGCAGGAACCGATAGACAAAACTGTTCGGCTGCTTCGCATGTGAGTTTACGGACCCAGCTTTTCCGCCGACATCTTCAACAAGAATGAGGCGTCCGAACCTGTCTGCCTGAACGCCTTCATAACCGGCGCGGCCGATGATTCCGGAGAGGTCCTCGACCGTCGAAGGATAATCCGGTGTTGCCTGAACGATGCTGGCATTGGATGCGCTTTCCGAAGTAAACAACAGCTTGTGGGAGAAGGGGTACCACGTCGAGCCGTCAATAGTTGGCAGTGAGTTGCCATTCACGTCTTCTGTTGCAAGCAGCGTTACGCGATGAGGGCCGTCAGCATCCAGGTTGATGCGCGTAATGTAGCCGGCACCGCCAAGCTCGTGGCCCTGATATAGAAAGTGCGAGCCGTAATCGTAGAGGGCATCGGCACCGTGCTGGTGATCGAGCACCAAATAGGTGTTCTTGTCGGGCTCGGTCTTTGACGCCTCCACCTTGTGGCCGTTTGCCGGCAAGTCACCTGGCGCGGGTAGTAGTGGACCATCGCTATCATAGCCATAGTAACCGACTAGATCAGAAGGGTTTTCCAAGACGAAGGAACCTTGAGCCACAGGAGCTTCGACCAATTCCGGAGGAAGAATATTCGGTGATGAAACGCCGACGATTTTGGGATTAGCTTTTGGAACAGGCGTGAACCGGAAGCGGCCATCCCCGCCCTTTGCAAAGACAGGACCTGCCGGGACACTTACAAGCGCAGCTGCGGCGATAATGGCCACAGCCTTGACAACACGATCGTGCATATTTGCTCTCCTTAGAATCATAGACTTGGGTAGATATCAATTACTTTCGACACACACCGCCGCGCAGAGGTTTAACCACGATGTGGCGTGAGGCCGGAGGTAGAGTGTTAGCCGAAACTGTTATGGCGGGATGAATAGGGAGTAAAAACAGAAAGACAGATTACAGTATGGGTGAAAAATCGGCGCGGACGTGGGCCTGGAGAGAGCGGCTGGTAAAAATTCCGCGCTCGAATGTCAACAGATTGTCACCAGAAATTGTCAGACGAAACATTTTCAGTGTTCGACTGTAGTGACGGCTAGGCAAGGCCGGAAGTCCGCGCCAACTTCAATGCTTCGATGGCCGCGCCCCGCGCTCCGGCGGTGTCGCCATTGGGCATTATGTAGACGGGGATGTCAGCTTGTTCATCGCGTTGAGGCGGCATGCCCTTGTGGATTTCGCTTATGAACCATTGTTGAAACTTCTCGCCGGTTTCGATAGCGCCACCACCCACGATAAGCGCATCGGGATCGAAGGTGTTGATCATCTCGTCAAAGAACAGACCTAGCGCGTGGGCCTGTACGCGGAAAATGTCGCGGGAGAGAGGATCGCCTTTTTCTGCAAGACCGCGGACCAGCTTTGCGGCTTTGGAAAGGTCGCCTAGTTTCTCCAAATCGTGCCCCGGAAAGCGAGGAAGAAAATACGGCAGGAAAGTTTTTTCGATAGCGGTCAGAGAGCAGACAGATTCTAGATCGCCTGTGCGGCCGCAGTTGCAGTCTGGTCGCAAGCCCACGGTGCCACTGATGCTCTGGTAAGGAATCAAGACGTGGCCCAATTCTCCACCGAAACCTTTACGACCTTTTACGACATTTCCGTCGATGATGACACCGCCACCGAGGCCGGTGCCGATGACGACGGAGATGGAAGTCTCCTTGCTGTTGGCACCGAATAGAGTGAAGTGCCCCCATAGGGCGCCGGCGTTTCCATCGTTGAGATAGCTGACCGGTTTGCCGAGCCGCTGCGCCAATTTGTCTCGAATATCGAAACTAGCCCAATCCGCATGTACGAAATTGGTCGAGCCTGTGGAGCTGAGCTGCCCAGCGGCGCTGGCGGGGCCGGGAGTGTCGAGACCCACGGCGACGATCTCGTCAAAAGTCACGTGGGCCTTTTGCGCGGCGATTCGCAGGCCGTCTTCAATCTGCTTGAGGCAGATTTCTGGTCCCTGTTTGGCGAGGGCTGGATGTTCGCAGAGTCCTTCGATCAGGAATTGTTCGTTCTCGTTGACGAGGGTGTAATTTACGGCCGTTCCGCCAAGATCGACTCCGGCGACGATAGACACGATGAGCTCCAGTTTACTGAGGATTTGCAGACGACAGTTTATCAGCTTTTGGGAAAGGGCAGCGGAATCAGCCTGGAAGAGCGGAGATTTGGGGCTACGTCAATATGGGCAGAGTCCGCTAGCGGATGGCGCCTACAGACAAGGCCTCGATCGTTCGCGTGCAAATCTCTTCGGGGGAGCCAGTCGCAGGAATCGAAAGCAAGAGCCCCAAATCCTGATAGAACTCGATCAGTGGAGCAGTTTCTCGCTGGTATACCTGCATGCGAACTTTGACTGATTCGGGCCGATCATCCTCGCGTTGGAATAGCGGACCCATACAATGATCGCAAATTCCATCGGTTCTCGGCGGCTGTTCCGTAACGTGGAAGACCGATTTGCAATTCTTGCAAGTGCGGCGTCCCGAGAGACGAGCAACAATTTCGGCAAGGGGCAACTCGTAATCTACGACTGCGGTCAGTGGCAGATTTTCCGCTTGCATGAGCAATTTCAAAGAATTGGCCTGCGCCAGGGTGCGCGGGAAGCCGTCCAGGATAAAACCTCCATGGCAATGAAGGCATGCGCTACGTTCCTTCACCATTTCCCAGACCGCGGAGTCTGGAACCAATTCGCCGCGACGCATGAATTCTTTGGATGCTGCCATGGCTGGGGATAACTCGCATGTTTCCCGCCCAGCAGCCGCCCGAAAAACGTCGCCGGTTGAAAGATGGCAGGCGCCCAGACGATGGTTAAGGAGCTCGGCTTGGGTACCCTTGCCAACGCCCGGTGCTCCCAGAAGGATCAGGCGCCAAGGGTGTGGCGCTTTCGGTGGCACTTCAGCGCATTGGCCTATCGGTCCCTGGAGCCAGGCCGCGCGATCATTTTTGTTGGGCGAGTTCATTACGGCTCCTTGCGACAAGTGGTGAAAATCCCAAAAGACGAGAACGTATTGGGATCAAAGGAGCGAAGAGGTAAAGTGCTGTCGACCCACTCTTACCACCCGAGCTGGCTAGTGGCAAGTGCACGTGTCACTGGAAGTTTGATGGGTTGCGAAAATGAACTAGGAACTGACGGTGGGTCGCACCAAACTCTGTTTCATGTGGAGAGATCGCTGCCCCAATCGCATCGCGAGTCCATGATGGGCAGGAGATTTTCGCCCTCGGCGCTAAGAGAGTGCCTGACAGCTGGAGGAGCGGAGCTTACTTTCTTGTGCGTACTTCCACGACTCTTCTCGCCGTTATACCATGACCTGGTAAATATCAGGCCGACACGCGAATCTTCCGTTTTGCCGCCCCGAGTAGTGTCCTGGCTGGAAAGAAGAAATCATGATTCTAATCACCGGTGTAACCGGAACTGTGGGACGCGCAGTGCTAGAAGAAGTACGCAAGACTAGGAAAGCGTTTAAGGCGTTGTATCGCAGCGAAGATGATGCGCGAAAGGCGCCTGCAGGAGTGGAGGCGGTTAGTGGCGACTTCTCCGCAAAGGCGAGTATGAAAGGCGCGCTTCAAGGAGTCGATATCATTTTTCTTGTATGCTCGCCGATCCCGGCATTGGTTGAGTTGGAATCCAATGTTCTTGACGCGTGCGTCGATAGCGAGGTGAAACATGTCGTGCTGAATTCGGCGCTGGGTGCAGGAGATTACGCCAAGTCTTTTCCGGGTTGGCACAAAAAAGTGGAAGAGAAGCTGAAGGCATCCAATTTGGGATACACAATCCTGCGGCCGAATGGATTCATGCAGAACATCCTGAGCTATCTTGCGCCCAGTATCCGTGAGCAAGGCGCGTTCTACGCGGCAATGAAAAGTGCGCGCACAAGCTATCTGGACGTGCGGGATATCGCGGCGGTTGCAGCCAAGACCCTGGCGGAGCCCGCAGCTCACGCGGGGAACACATATGAGTTGAACGGGCCGGAGGCGGTTTCTTACCCGGAACTTGCGCAACGGATATCGCATGCTGCAAAGCGCGAAGTGAAGTACGTTGACGTTCCAGCATCTGCGCAAAGAAAGAGCATGTTGGATTTGGGAATGCCGGAATGGCAGGTGGATGCACTTCTGGATTTGCAGGAGTATTACGTGGCGGGACAAGGTGGCGACGTCACGGACGTGTTGCCGCGACTTTTGGGGCGTGCACCCATTCGACTTGAGCAGTTCCTGGAAGAGTTCAGAGAAGAATTTCGGAGCAAGTCCGCGAACGCGTAGTGCGACAGCGGAAATCGGCCAATTCGAAGCGACATGCCGAAGGCAAATCTCATGAGAGTCGAGAATTAGGTAAGGCGCTAGATAAGCCCGTAAGAAGCGAAAACGACAATTGAGGTTACTCCCAAGGCGGATCCCAGGACTGCGCCGGCGAGGACATCACTTAGAAAGTGCATGCCCAGGACGACACGGGAAACGGCAATGCTGATGGTCAGAAAATATAGCGGCCCTTCGAGCGAAGGATAAAAGAAGCTGACCACCAGGGCGATAGAGAACGCGGTCATGGTGTGGCCCGATGGAAACGAAAATTGATCGGGAGGAAGAATCTTGGCCCAGCAGTGAGGTTCCAGTTGGCAAGGCCGTTGACGGTGGCTAAGAGTTTTCAGGAGTTTGAACACGACAACCCCAGCCAGGGCCGCTGACATGGCGGCGCCCACCGCGGCGTAACGTGAGGGCCCGCCGATAAGCAGGACAATGGCGGCCAAACTGTACCAAATCCAACCGTCGCCCATTCGGGTGGCAGCTAACATCCAGAAGCGAATCCAACGCGGCGCCTTCCACTGGTTCAAGTGATGCATTATGCGGTGATCGCGGTTTTCGATAAAGTTCCAGACGGTTCTCGCCATAGTCATGGCAGCACCTCAACTCGCCCAGTTAGCCTCGAATCGTGAATCGACATCCCACAACATGCGCGGTTTCACTTCCGAATGCTCGAGCCGCGCGGTCCATTCTTTGCAGAACCGAATTTCGTTCAGCCAGTGCGTTGCCGTGATTGCCGGAATCAGGAGAGTGAGAGGAAGAAAGGGGGCAATCCAGGGTCTCTCTTGAAGACAGGCAGCGGCGAAACGATAAATATCGGCGGTCAGTTTGCCGTAGCCTCCATGTTCACCATGGATGAGTCCACGCCCGGCGCGCAAGCCCGCGAAGAACTCCTCCACGGTACGACTGCCGGGGACCTCCGTGTACGTGAGCGCCAAACCAGCGAGGGTATGAGAGTCACTCCCCGCGATAGGGACCTTGCTGAGCTTTTTAGCCAAGCGATCCGCGCTCCGGTTCGCTTCGGGCCACATCTGCCCGTTGCGCGCTTCAAAGGCTGGCACGTAGGAGGCAAACCAGCTGAAATCGTGGTGCTCGCGGTGGCCGGTGAGGCCAGAGAAAATGTGATTCACGCTGAAGAAAAGTTTGCGTTCGGTGAGGTACATGACCAGAGAAATGAAATCATTGCGGCGGCGCTGAATCTCGAGGTGATCTTTCTCGCTGATCCCATAGATGCCCAGGTGCGCCTCCGTTCCGCTAGGCATCTGAACGGTTGCCTCCTGGCTGAGAAAGAAGTCAGGGTACTTGCGGAGGGCTTCCGCCGAATCAATGGAGTCGTGATCGGTCAAGGTCACGATGGACATGCCGAGACGCTTGCAACG
Organism: Candidatus Acidiferrales bacterium; assembly: GCA_963748365.1. Classification (GTDB taxonomy): domain Bacteria; phylum Acidobacteriota; class Terriglobia; order Acidiferrales; family UBA7541; genus Acidiferrum. The sequence goes on along the minus strand of CAVVJG010000006.1, from coordinate 35,867 downwards.
CGAGTAAACCTCGGCAGGCTGGCTGTAGGATTCCCTGCAAATGCGGCTGAGGCCAGGCGTGTTGCACATGCCTGAACCGGTGGAGTGGACATGAAGGTCGCAGCGCATGAATATAGCTTGAACTGGAGATATGAACAGTGCGTGAAGAGAGGGCGAATTGTCCGTAAAAGCCAGTCCGGAACTCATTGAACACAAAAGACTTTAATAGATTTCCACATGGCATGGTGAATGCTCTTGTTGCAGGCCATTCATCCTATGTAACAATGCCCCAAATGAAGAGAATTCACGTCTTATTTCACGATGCCGGGGGTGGTCATCGGAACGCCGCATTGGCACTACAGACCGTAGTCGCAGGGCAGAAGCGCGACTGGGACATGAGCCTGATCCAGTTTCAGGACCTGACCAACAAATTAGATGTGTTGCGGAGACTGACCGGGATCCAGATTCAAGAGCAATACAACATACTATTGCGGAATGGGTGGACACTCGGGGCCACGCAAATTCTGCGGGTTCTGCAGGCCACCATCCGACTGTTCCATGGACCGCTGGTAAAGCTGCTGACCAAATACTTCCAGCAGAATCAGGCAGATATGCTAGTTTCTGTTATTCCGCATTTTAACCGGGAAATCTGCGAAGCGTGGACAGCAGTTTACCCGGGGCGGCCATTTGTCACGTTGATCACCGACCTGGCGGATTTTCCACCGCATTTCTGGATTGAGCCAGACCGAGATCAGTACGTAATTTGCGGAACGGAAAAAGCCGTGCAACAGGCGCGTGCCCTGGGCAAAGGCGAAAGTCACGTCTTTGCGACTTCCGGAATGATTCTCAGGCCGGATTTTTATGCGCCAGAGCAGATAGATTCCGCGGCGTTGCGCAAAGAGTTGGGACTTCGTGCGGATTTGCCGACGGGGATTTTGCTGTTTGGAGGATTTGGTTCGACGGTGATGTTTGACATTGTGGAACGACTGGAAGTTGCGCGTACAGCAGTCCAACTGATCGTGATTTGCGGAAGAAACGAAAAGCTGAAAGAAGAATTCCTGACTAGGAAATGGGGTCTTCCGTTGCACGTTGTGGGGTTTACCAAGGAAGTCCATCGACTGATGCTTGCCGCCGATTTTCTGATTGGCAAGCCGGGGCCGGGGAGCATTGCGGAAGCGATGGTGAGGCGTCTGCCGGTCATCCTGGAGTGCAATTCCTGGACGCTCCCGCAAGAACGCTACAATACGGAGTGGGTGAAAGAGAAGCGAGTAGGAATTGTTCTGGAGAACTTTAGAGTGATCGTGGGAGGAGTGCAGCAATTGCTCGAGCCAGCGACTCTAAAGGAATTCAAACAAAATGTCGCAGCGCTCGACAACCGTGCCATCTTCGAAATTCCTGAAATCCTCTCAAAACTTATTGGAGAATCCGCCTCGACTGATTGAAATGGCGGGAGGGATGAACTCGCTCAGTTGGAAGCGTGTTCGGCCTTTGGCGGGTGAGCGAAATGGGGGCCAGCGCCAGGAGTTTCCACAGGTGTCTTGGTTCTTGGTTTCGCGCAGGTGACGGCCCACCACCGCGAGGCGTACTTGGGTAATTCGCACATTTTCCCGCAGCCCGCGGCTGTCTTCGAGTGTGCGCACCCGCAATAACAACCACCAGCAGAAACTTTGCGCACACTGCTTGAGGTGTCTGCCCAAACGGAGACGGTCACCGCAAGGACGAGGACGGAGAATTCAAGGAGCAACCATCCGGCGAGCCGAAGAATGCGATGGATAGTTGGAGGAACCATGACGAGGCCAGTTTCAGCTTGGAACAAAAAAAAACCGATAGGCCGGGAAGCTAAAAATAAAATGGGACTAGGGTCCCGGTACCAGGTGCCGGGAGAGGATTCCATTTCGGTATGGAGGTCACTTTTGGGTCAAGGACGGGAGTGACTGCGAACATAAATCATTTAGAATCAACAGCCATGTGATTAAGATCCGCAACTGTAGTGGCTGCACTCTTGCAATTACAGCCAGCGTGGACGCGTCGCAGTAGACGGCCCGCGGGAATTGCAAGCGAGGGGCAAGGGGCTTGCTTGCTGATTTTCACGAACTGTTCCCACCTGCCTCTGAGAGGGAAGCTAGGATGGATGACCCACGCCGAAGCTAACCGCCGCTGAGACGAGCGTAAATGCTTCTTCATAAATTAGTTCCAGGCGCGAATCCGTTGTCAGTATATTTGGAGCCTGTCGACTGTAGGGACTTCCTCACCAAACCAGGGCAGAAATTGAGCAAACCCATTGGCCCTTAACAACTATGCCGTCTCCACCTAGATCGATCAAGTTCCTTATGTCGTAAGTCTTCCGCTGGTGCGGTCGCGTGGTCTGCTATTGAGGGGCCCCAAGAGGCTCCCCGGCAGGAACACCCCCTCCCCCTAGCACAAGCACGTGCAAAGCCTCAGCGCTGACTAGAAAAAATTAAAGCTCGCGGTTGGGCCGCGAAATTCAAATGGGTAGTGTCCAGGGTTTTTCGCACATTTGTTGAAGCGCGACCGCGTTGGTAACCGCGCCTGAAGGTTTCACGCTCATGGGCGGCGGGATACCGATCGCCGGCGCGAGCGCGACACTCCTCGTAGGATTTGCCGCGATTGGCGAATTCGTGGGTGCGCAGGTTGGCCTTACCTTTTTTGGATATTGGCGATGCGCTCGGCAAGTCCAAGCGCCTTCAACACCCCAGGACTCGCCTCGTCCGTCGCCAGAAGTTCATGACAGGCGCTGCAGTCCTGCATGATCGTCACATTTTTGTCGGACGTGGAGTGCGAGCCGTCATGGCATCGAAAACACCCCGGGAAGTCGGTGTGCCCGAGATTGTTGGGATACGTTCCCCATGTAACCTTTAGCTCTGGAAACACATTCCGGTTGTAGATTGCGGCTATCTCAGAGCCGGCAGCGGCGATGTCCTTGGAGCGCTCGAATGAGACACGCGGATTGTTCTGCGCATAGAAATGCGCTAACCCTACCGGGATCATCCGCGAGGCCTCATCGTTGCTGGAATAGTTTGCCTTAAGCAGTTCGACCGCCGTTTTCTTGACGAAAGGCAGCGTTGGAGAAATGCGTCCCAGCCCCATAGCCCTGTCCACAGCTCTTTCCGGGAGCTCAAACGTGTGGGTTGGGCGATTGTGGCAATCCACGCACTGCATCTGATAATGCGGCAAGCTCGCAACGGATTCAGCGGTTGAGCCATCTGCGAGAAATGTTGAGTTCTCGCCGGTCTTCTGATTTCGATATTCGACCCACGGTATCGTCTGACGCTTGGAATCGGCGGCCGCATAATGGATTTCCACTCCGGTGCCAAAGTGTTTTCCATGAATGCCGGCTAGTATCTCCGCCACCTATCAGCATCATCAAAACCGTTTGCGTTTGAGTGTTTGTGGCGTCGTCCTGGAAGTGGAAATTCACACGAAGCTTGACGGCGTCGAATTTTTGGGGCCAATGGCACTGCTCGCAAGTGGCGCTGGCGGGGACCAAGCGGTTGGTCTCCAGTGCTGATTGAATCGGATAGTGAACGCGGCTGAATACAACATCCAGTAATTGCCGGGTGCCGGCCATTTTACTCTGCACCCACCCGCTGACACCCGGAACAACATGGCAATCCACGCATTCCACATTCGCGTGGGGTGAATTCTGATGAGCTGCAAATTCGGGTTTCATAACATGGCAGCTTTGCCCGCAGAACTGGACTGTCTCCATATGCTCCACGGCCCTGTAGGTTCCCTGTGTGCCGATGATGATGTTCGCGGCAGTGGTTGCGGCGAAGAAGATCGCAAGTTTCCGACGATAGGCGCGCCGGTCCTCGCCGACGGGGAGTCCTTCCTTGATCCGCCGCCGGCTAAGGAAAACACCCAGCGCGATCAACAGCAACCCGGCTATGAAGACAGCTGGGATGACGATAAAGACGAGAATGCCGACGTAAGGATTGCTGGCGTGTCCTCGAACCTGGGTCGGCAGAACGAAGAGCCAAGAAAAGCCGGCAGTGGTCACTAATGCGACGCCCAACATGCTAATCCAATTAGCAGTGAGTAGTGCAAGTATCGGGCGCTTTGGATTGTTGTTCATGCTTCCTATACTCGCCGGGCGGTCCCGTTCCGTTGGATAGCATCACCTTTTATCACAAATCGCACCATTATGAGCCGCAATCGAATCGCAATCGACGCCGACTCGTCCCTTGGTCAAGCAGAAGAGAGAGAAATTGTTCTCGCTCCTTAACCAGTGGCGCCAATCGATGCCGAGCTAAAGCGAGTGGTTCCTCGAGGATGTTTTCACTCATTTACTACTATCTTTATCAACTGATGGTGGCCAAAGCAATCGAGCGTAGCTCCCATGCAACAGGAATCCCATGTCGACCGCTTTGGCCTGAATCTCAAGAGCTTCTGTCTCGCGCACGTCTGTTACTTCACCATCTAGATTCCAGAACATCCCGCTGGTTCGTTGGCTGAATGGGGCGATTATCGTGCTTGTATATTTTGGCGAAAGTATCCAGCTGGGGTTCGGAGATAGCGACCGGAGTTTTGAGTACATACCAGGTGACTCCCTCGGTACAGGGAGGAGTGGTGAGAGAACCGGCGAACGTATAGTAACCGGCAGTGGGCGGGAGGAGATCCTTGGCGTTGATGGAAACGGAAGAGACTTCGACGACTTTCCCTTTTTCCGCGGAAAGATTCTTCCAGAGAGTATCGAGGAGCGGGGCAGGAGTCGAATCCCTTTTGAAAAGTATGGCAACGACCGCAAGGTGGCCATCTGCGTCCGCGTGGACGAGGTGGGCGACTAGATCGTATTTTTTTCCGTTGACGTGCTCTTCACTCGGATGATGGAAATGGAACTGTTTGAGAGTGTAGATCTTGTCGCCGATGGTCAATGTGCTGCCTGGAGCATAATTCACCATGATGGTGTGACCATTATCGACGATGCTGAGCGGCACGGCGCTGTAACTAAATTGCAGCGGAGGAAGATCGACTTGCCTGGCGTTGGCAATATTAATCGGAGATTGGATATGGCCGCTGGAGCAAGCGGCGTAAGCGGGATCGAGTTTGCCCCAGTGCTTGGGATCTTCCTTTCCTTCGTAGCTCCAATGCGGAGGCGTGGAAGATTGGGCGTGTGAAAGAGCGGGCAACAACGCAAAGCTCAGGGAAAAAACGAAGGCTTTGCAAGTTGAGCGAGAAACCATGAGCTATATCCCCCCGGAGACTACGGAGGCACGATACTACGCTGAAGTGGGCGTGCTGTCCAAGGTCGTAAAGCGGGGGTCGTAAAGCGGGAAATTGGAGTGTGAACTTTGTGAGGAAAGTGCATCAAACATTTGACAGTGGATATTCAGTAGAAGAGACTTCCGGTATCAATTGCGATGCCAATTAGCCGACCCATCTCGGTTGTTCTTGTTGCTGTTTTTGCCATCTACTTGGCCCCTGCGCCGATTCGTGGTCAGGCTTAATGTCTTGCGTCATTGCCTAAACTCAGGTCTCCATATATCACGTTTGTGTCACACCCCGAAGAGATGTAGCCTGAATTCCCTTCCTCTCCCACAAATCCTTGTGGAGACTCCAATGGAAAAAGAATTGCTGACAATGGCTGCAGAGTGGAAACGAACTGCGCTTGAGATGATTCAGAAAAGTAAGAATGGCAGTCGGTCGGAGATGGTCAATCAGATGCTGTTTGCGTGCGCCGAGATGCTGGAGTGGAAGATCAAGAACTCGCCGCTGCCAACGCATCCAGATCAGTAAAGCACCATTTTGAAGCGGCACTGTTGCGTCTCAATCCGCTCGCGCCAAAACTCCCACCTGATGTCTGAAGCTGAAACCGAGATAGTGCAATAGGGACGCGTACAAACATTCCCCGATGCTTCTTAAATGCAGCTGCCATCACATCCGGGAGGCCCGTGAATGACTTTCTCTACTTCCGGCTATGTCCGCACGCGAAAATTGTTGATGACAGACTACGTGCGATGCAATTTCACTGTAGGGACTTTCACACCGGTATGCGTTTGCAAGGAGTCGCATACATTTGTTGAGCCGCAGTCGTCCACCATTGTTTGCTACTACTTACCAACAACTACCACTACGTGCAAATCCACTGAAAATTCTAGGATGGATGACCCCTTGCGCCGGTGTGAAAACGACACCGGCATCTGTGACGCGCCTTCAGGGGCTCCCGGTCCCAAGCGGGGGCCCCAATTTTTTGAGAAGCAAAAGAACACGCCCATTCCAGCTAGGCCAGTAAATCCCGAAAATTCACTGTGTGAGAAAGACGTAGTTAAACCTGGCTGAGGGGGCTTTCTTTCCAGGTAGGCGCGAGCGAATCGCTGGCCTGGCGGCTAACGGATATTCCAGCCTGCCCTAGAACGTGCGCGACCTGCGTTTCGCGCAGACGCGATGCGTCGTACTCCAGGGAGATCTGGTTCTTGTGTTCGTCGACGCGAATCTTGCGGAGACCATAGGTGTTGGAGAATTCGCCGAGACGAGTCAGTTGCTCGTTGTTCAGCGAAGAGTGCAGATTGTAGGTAATTTCCACGAGTGTCATAGTTGAATTATACCAGTCTCCCGGACCATTCTTGAATCTCCTGCACATTTAGCCATTGAGTCGGGCGCCTGCGCTGAGAGAGTTTCGCACGCACTGCGATCAAAAACCCGGTCCACTGGTTGCGCTGGTGCGATTGTCGCTAAGAATCTTCTGCTTCTTTGGGGGCAGGCTGTGCAAGCTATCGAGATAGGCAGCAATGCCGCGATATAAGCCCTCAGCCACGTGCTGACGTTGGGTAGCCTCGAGCAACAGGTTCTCATCACTTGCGTTGCTGACGAAAGATATTTCGGAGAGTACGGCAGGCATGTTGGCACCGGTCAACACGAGGAAGGGCGCCCGCTTTACACCGCGATTCATTTCCTGGCGGCTCACAAGTTGGAGTCTATGCGAAAGTGCGTTTTGAATTTCGCCAGCCAGTTGCTTTGACTCCGTCACTTTCTCGCTGTTGGTGATTTTTTTGACCAGTTCAGGGAGATCGTGCAGAGAAGATTGCCCGAATGCGTTCTCACGGGCCGCCAACTCCCCAGCCTCTCGCGAAGTGGACATGCTCATATAATAGGTTTCAACACCGCGTATCTCGCGGCTGGCGCTGGAATTTGCGTGAATCGAGATAAATAAATCCGCGTTGACGTCGTTGGCCATGGTCGTGCGCTCTTCCAATGGAACGTGGTGATCGTCTTTACGGGTAAACACCACTTCTGCCCCCGGAATGTTCTCTTCAATTAATTGACCGAGACGCAAGGCAACATCCAGGCAAAGGTTTTTTTCCAACAGTCCGCGCGGCCCCATGGTTCCCGTATCGTAACCCCCATGGCCGGGATCAATCACAATGCGGCTAATCTTCAGCCCCAATTCCCGTGTGAGAGAAAGTTGATTGCCGTGGCTGGCATTTGCGTCGGCCGTGGACACGCCAGAAGTCATGGTCGCCGGATCCGACAACACATTTTGCCTGGCAGCAGCCGATGGATCGGCATGCACGTCGATCACCAGCCGGTACGGATCAGAAAGGAGTTGAGCGGAATAGTCCCTGGCTCTATCCGCTTCCAAGACCAGCCGCACGACGCCGTCACTGTTCTGTGCCGCGCGGACGTACTTCAGCAGCCCGAGTTCCGCCGGAACAGTCTTCTGCCCCACGGAGGAAGCGAGACGCGTATTGCGCAAATCAAAATAGATGCGGTCTGGAGAATCTAATCGCGCCGAGTCGTACTGCACGGGCTCGTCGAGGAGAACAATGATCCGCGCATCGTTCTCGGCGCTCGACACCTGGATCGCGGTCACACTGGGCATGGCCAGTCCACCCGGCCTCGAAGTGCTTGGCACCCTTCCGGCCGACGATTCTCCAGAAACCAACGTTTGCCGTTCACCAGTCGCTGTTTCATGCTGCACGAAGTTTCTGGTGGCCGCCACCTGCTCGCGCATCTTCTGCATCGTTTCTTTCAACATATTGCGCGGCAATGCCAGTCCTGCGGACAAAAGCACGGCAGCCAGCGCGACAGCCCAAAGCCCCCAGCCCGGTTTGCGGAATTCTGCGCGTGGTTTATAGGAAAGTTGCAAGTGGGGTTCAGGAATACGCGATTCAACCACCGGGTGAGTCTGGACAGGCACAGGCAATGGCTGGGGCTCTGGCGCAGTCAACGGCAGAGTGATTGGTGTTGTGCTCGATCGACCAGCAATTGTCCCTTCCAATTGACGATCCGCTTTCTCCACAAGATCGCAAGTCACCGTCTGCCGCCCTCTGGCATAGGCTTCCAACATCGCCCGGAAGCAAAGCTTATTAATGAGTCTGGGAATGCCGCCACTCCGCTCGGCAATCAGGGCCAAAGCCTCCGGCTCGAACAGCGCCTTGTCTCGGTATCCCGCGACCCTCAGCCGATGCTCGATGTAACCAGCCGTTTCTTCCGGCGAAAACGCCTCAAGATACTTCACTGTCGTTATGCGTTGCAGGAGTTGCGACAGTTGCGGTTGCCTCAGCTTTTCGCCCAGTTGCGGCTGTCCCGCCAGCACAATCTGCAATAGTTTGGCGTGTGGGGTTTCGAAATTAGAAAGCATGCGGATGGTTTCCAGCACGGCATCGTCAAGATTCTGCGCTTCATCCACGATCAGCACAAATCGCCTGCCGGCGAGCATTTCCGCGAACAACAGCTCATTCAACTTGTTGTGCATCGCGACGATACCCATAGCGGTGCAATCGACTCCCAGTTCGCTCATGAGGTATTGAAAGAATTCGCGCGAGTTGCATTGTGTCTGGAAGAGAAATACAGCGCGGGCGCTATCGCGCAGTCCTTCTAATACCTGGTAGAGGAGAGTAGTCTTGCCCATACCCGGTTCGGCGATCAGAGCCAAAAAGCCTCGGTCGCCAAGGATTGCCTCGGTCAGCGAGTCGAGCGCTTCGCAATGGGTCTGACTAGGAAATAGATACGCCGGGTCGGGCGTAACGCCAAACGGCTGTTCGCGCAAGTGAAAGAAATCGAGAAACATGGGCATGACCTCCATTCCCCGGACACACAAGTTCACAGCCATATCAGTCCCGTGTCCGGTTCTACAATGTTGAGTTGCAGAACTACTGCCTTGGGAGTGAGCGTTCGGTTTACGAGGGCGAGAGAACCGATTTACGCGCTTTAGCCGGAACTTCCGTGTCCATCCCCCGGCAGACCGATACTGTACTTCTGACTGCCGCAGCTTGCAACGTTTCCGTAGGCTTTCAGTGATTCGGGTGGTTCGAGAGGGTGAAGGACCACCTGAAATCCCCAAAAGGGACGTTTCTATGGTGCAATTCGGATATTACATGCTGCTATCGTGAAAAACACCTGACCACGATGGGGCAGTCAGGGAACCTGAAGGAAAGCCGCTTGACGCGATATAGGGGGTAGGGGTATATATAGGGGTGGAGGGTATCGGAAATGCCGGTGAACAAGCAGACTCCTGCTATACAAACCACGACACGTGGCGCAGGCTCACATTTACATCCGCGAAAGGCTTTCGGTGTTGATGTCAAACTGAAGGAAACCAACACCAAGCGGCTCCGAAGAATCGAAGGCCAGATACGCGGATTGCAGAAGATGGTTGCTGAGGACCGCTATTGCGCGGACATTATCGTGCAGGTTGCCTCAGTGCAGGAAGCGCTGCGCGGGGTAGCTCGAAACCTCATGAAGAACCATCTTCTCCATTGTGCCGATCATGCCATTTCAACTGGGAAACCCGAGGAATCCGCAGCCATGTACGACGAATTGCTGGAATTGATCTACGCGCATCTTCGTTAAGCGTGCGCGGGTGATGGCGTGGTTTGAGCGAATAGGCAGTTGCGTTGAGGAAGGTGAGGGCTTGTGGCGACGACATTAGCACGCGACCCTGTTTGCGGGATGGACGTGAATCCAGAGACGGCAAAAGTTAAGGTGGAACATGGAGGGAAAACTTTTTATTTTTGCTCGTCGGAATGCGCGCAAAAATTTACACAACAGCCCGGAAGATATGCAGCGGCCCTGCAGGCGCAGGAGGCAGCCACGAAGGGCGCACTTGCGGTCTTGTCGATGGCCGGTGGCGGAAAACCGGCCATCGCGATACTAGGCAACGAGGGACTAGAAAAAGATCCCGTTTGCGGAATGATGGTGTCTAGAGGAAGAGCAGCGGGGAAGTTCGAGCACAAGGGGAAGACATATTATTTTTGTTCGACACGATGTGCCGAACGTTTTGCCAAAGAGCCGGAGAAGTTCTTGGCAGCACCAGGAACGGCGGGGATGGAACCTGGCGTTCGCACTTCCATCGACAAGCCGGTGCGAAAAGGCGTTCGCTACACCTGCCCGATGGATCCGGAAATTGTGCAGATCGGGCCGGGTACGTGCCCCAAATGTGGCATGGCGCTTGAGCCAATGGACATTGTGGCTGAGGAGCAAGCGGACCCTGAATACGATGTGATGAGGAGGCGTTTCTGGATCAGCGCCGCTCTTGCGGTGCCAATTTTGGTCCTGGCTATGTTCGGCGAGATGCTTGGCCTTCACTTCCCCTCGACACTCGAGAATGGAATCGAGCTTCTCCTGGCAACTCCCGTTGTGCTGTGGTGCGGGTGGCCGTTTTTTCAGCGCTTCTGGTCTTCGTTGATCCATCAAAGTCCTAACATGTTCACACTCATTGGCCTGGGCACTGGTGCAGCGTACTTCTACAGCGTAGCGGCAACGCTCTTTCCGCAATATTTCCCAGCTTCGTTTCGCGACAACCAGGGAGGTGTGGAGGTCTATTTTGAAGCGGCGGCGACGATCGTTACTCTGGTGCTGCTGGGCCAGGTGTTGGAACTGCGAGCGCGGCGACGCACCAGCGGTGCGATTCGCGAACTGCTGCATCTGGCGCCGCAGATTGCACATCTGGTGGAAGGGGAAACGGAGCACGATGTCCCATTATCGCAACTGAAGCCTGGCGATCACGTGCGGGTAAGGCCAGGCGAGCGTGTACCCGTCGACGGGAAAATCCGCGATGGAGAAAGTACTGTGGACGAATCCATGGTTACCGGCGAGCCGCTGCCTATCGAGAAGAAAGCTGGAGATCCTGTCACCGGCGGGACACTAAACTCTGGCGGAAGTTTTGTGATGGTAGCAGAACGGGTAGGCAGCGACATGCTGCTTTCGCAGATTGTGAAATTGGTCAGCGAAGCGCAGCGTAGCCGCGCGCCGATGCAACGCTTGGCCGACAAAGTGGCCAGTTATTTTGTGCCGGGCGTGGTTCTGGCGGCGATCGGGGCTTTTGCAGCCTGGGTGTTCTGGGGGCCGGAGCCACGTTTCGCGCATGCCCTGTTAGCGGCAGTGGCGGTGCTTATCATCGCGTGTCCCTGTGCATTGGGGTTGGCCACGCCCATGTCGATTCTGGTAGCGGTGGGTCGCGGAGCCTCAGTCGGCGTGCTGGTGAAGAATGCGGAAGCTCTCGAAATATTGGCGCGTGTTGATACGCTGGTTGTCGACAAAACTGGCACCTTGACGGAAGGGAAGCCCGCGGTTGCGAAAATCTTTCTGATTTCGGGCGGCAAATACTCACAAGACTCTTTTCTCTCCCTTTTTGCCAGCTTGGAGCGATCCAGCGAACATCCATTGGCCCGTGCGATCATACGCGCTGCCGAGCTGAAGAAACTGCCACTTGCTCCTGTCACGGAATTTAGAGCTTTGCCGGGCGGAGGGGTAGAAGGGCGCGTTCTGGGAAAGAAGATTGTGGCGGGGTCCGAAAAATTTTTACGGTCCCAAAATATTTCCATTGATGTAAACCTTGTGCCACCAGATTCGACAGCGGGCGCATCGGTAGCTACAAGTGTCTTCTGCGCTGTGGATGGCCGCATGGAAGGAATGCTACTCCTGACCGACCGTGTAAAGTCGAGCACCGCTGAGGCGCTTCGCCTGCTGCGCGAGGATGGCTTGCGCGTGGTCATGTTGACAGGCGATCGCCAACCCGCCGCAGCAAGCATCGCCACACAATTGGGTATCGCCGAATTCGAAGCGGAAGTCCTGCCGCAGCGCAAAGCAGAAGTGATCGAAGAATTGCGCAGACAAGGACGCGTCGTGGCCATGGCAGGAGATGGCATCAACGATGCGCCTGCACTTGCTGCTGCGGACGTCGGAATCGCAATGGGAACCGGTACAGACATTGCCATGGAGAGCGCTGGAATTACGCTGGTAAAAGGCGACCTCCGCGGGATTGCGCGGGCGCGACGGTTGTCGCGGGCCACAGTGCGCAATATAAAGCAGAACCTCGGATTTGCTTTTCTCTACAATGCATTGGGAATTCCAATTGCCGCAGGCGTTTTCTTCCCGATTTTCGGCTGGATACTGAGCCCGATGATTGCCAGCGCCGCCATGAGTTTCAGTTCCGTCTCCGTAATCACCAACGCGCTTCGTTTGCGCAAATCGGCGCTCTGAACCCTCATTTTCGATAGCTTGTGTTCAAAAGCTCGGGGGCACTCAGGTGTGTTGTCGCAGCCTAGCGGCCAATTCGCGCACTTGCGCAAGAGTTTCTGAAACCGTGCCGGAGCAGTCGATAGCGTAAGTAGCGCGCTTCTTTTTTTCTTCCACGGGGAGTTGTGCGCCCACCCGCTGCCTGGCTTCCAACTCACTCATACCTCGTGCCAGCAGCCGTTCGATTTGTTGCTCTGGCTGACACCACGCAACCACCAGACCATCCAGTTTTTTGTCGAATCCGGATTCAATCAGTAGCGCCGCTTCCACGAAGACGGCATCACGTATTCCGCCGCGCTCCCAATCATCAAATTGCTGCAGCATCATTTTTTCCACGCGGGGATGAATTATATTGTTCAGGCGCGCCAGTTTTGCGGGGTCGGAGAAAACAATCGAGGCCAATTTGGGGCGATCAATGTGTCCATCAGAGGTGAGAACCGCTGGTCCGAATTCCTGTAAAATTTCGTCATGCGCAGGTTGGCCGGGATCCATGAGTTGGTGCGCAACGGCATCGGCGGAGAGCACGGAAAACCCCAGATCACGCAGCATCGCGGCGACGGCACTTTTTCCGCTGGCAATCCCACCCGTGAGTCCGAGACGACGCATTTCGGCACAACTCTCCTTAACTAAAACGATCTACTGCGCAGCAACCTTGCCACTGCTGATCCGCCGCAATCTCGCCGCTTTTACCGTATTGCTCATCAGCATGGTGATGGTCATTGGACCGACCCCACCGGGAACCGGCGAGAGGTCGCCAGCGATCTGCACCGCGTCGGGATGGACGTCTCCCACCAGCACATTGCCTTTTGCGCGGAATTTTTCCAGCCGCTCCGGAAAATTACGAAGTAACTTCCCGGCTTCGGCGGGGTCGGTAACTTTATTGGTCCCGACATCTATAACCGTGGCGCCTGGTCGAATCCAGTCGGATTGTACGAATCCAGCTTTGCCGATAGCGGCGACCAGAATATCGGCGCGGCGGACGACATCGGGAAGCTCACGCGTTTTGGAATGGCAGATTGTAACAGTGGCGTTGCCGTGGAGCAGCAGCAGAGCCATCGGTTTGCCTACGATGTCACTTCTCCCCAGGACCACCGCGTTTGATCCTTCGACGGGAATTTTGTAGCGGTGGAGCATTTCCATGCAACCAGCAGGAGTGCAGGCGACGAGGCCCGGACGATTGCTGACCAGACGGCCCACGCTTGCGGGATGGAAACCGTCGACGTCCTTGGCCGGGTCGACCGCTTCCAGGATTCGCTTCGAATCCACCTGCGATGGCAAGGGGAGCTGTACCAGAATTCCATCGACGTTGTCATCCTCGTTCAAATCCTGCACCAATCGCAGCAGGCCCTCCGTGCTGATGGAGGCAGGCGGAGTGTGCAGCCAGTGCGCCATACCCAACTGCTCACACGCCGTGATTTTGCTTTTAACGTAGATCTGCGAGGCAGGGTTTTGGCCGACCAGCACCGCCGCCAGTCCGGGGCGTACGCCATGTGCGGTCAGAGAAGCGACTTCGGTTTTCAATTCCGCAAAGATTTCATCGCGAATTTTCAGGCCATCCAGGATTCGAGCTGTCATGGGAAAAGAATAGCATGCAGGATGCGAGATTTCTTTGCGTAGACGGGCCGACACATCTGTTACCATTTCCCGCCAAGGAGGAACATCATGGCGATCATTGCGCGGGTTTCACCAGGCTCCGCTTTCAAGATTGGCCTGGCGCTGTATGCGGCTCTGGGATTGATCGTTGGGGCGCTGCTGGCGGTGTTCTCGTTGCTGGCAGGGAGTATTGCGACGCACTTGGGGCCGAATGCGCCAACGGGGCTCTCCGGGGCGATGGGATTCGCCGGGGGCGTCGGGGCGATCATAATCATGCCGATTCTCTATGGAATTATCGGCGGAATTGCTTTCGCGGTTGGCGCCGTTGTTTACAACATCGTTGCGGGTTGGGTCGGCGGTTTGGAAGTGGACATCCGGTGAACGGCGGGAAACTTATTCCCGGCAGACGACTCTAACTTGGCGGGGAGAATCAACGATGCCACTGTTCGGAGATGACGGCGGTCGGAGGGAAATGGAGAAGCAGGCCCGAGCGGAGGGCCGCCTGCCGCCTGGGCAGTCGCTGACCATAAAATGGCCGGTGCTATATTCCGGAAGCGTTCCACGCTTTGACGCCGCGCGATGGGACTTCAAGATCGATGGACTGGTGGACGAGCCGGCACGTTTCACCTGGCAGGAGTTTCGTGCGTTGCCGCAAAGCGAAGTCGATTCAGATTTTCATTGTGTGACGCGATGGAGCAGATTGAACAACCATTGGAAAGGCGTGCTTTTCACTGAAGTGCTGCAGCGCACCAAAGCGAAACCAACTGCGGAATATGTCTTGGTGCTCGCGGAGGAAGGCTACACAGCCAATATTCCGCTGAAAGACCTGCAACGGCCCGACGTGTTATTTGCATTTGAGCATGACAATACGCCGTTGACGGCAGAGCATGGCGGACCCGTTCGATTGGTTGTTCCGCATTTGTATGCATGGAAGAGCGTGAAATGGGTTCGCGGCTTCACACTTCTGGATCACGACCAACTGGGATTCTGGGAGCGCAATGGCTATCACGCCTACGGGGACCCGTGGAAAGAACAGCGCTACTCTGAAAGCTAGCAGACGAGTAGACTAAGCAATCTCCAATTCTGTATTCAAGAATCCGACAATGTGCTTCCAAAGCAGATAGTAAATGATGAGGCCGATAGGAAGCGCCAACGGAGCCAGAGAAAAAACTACATGAGGAACGGGGAAGTCGAGAAGCCGTGCCATGAAGTAGCCACCCGGCGCCAACAGCAAGGGAAGCCCACCGCCGAAAATTCCGAGTGAAATGTGTCGGCGTGCACCGGATGCGCGGTAGAGCACGTTCCACAATCCCCAGGCATTGGGAACCAGGGCCATTGGAAAAACGATCAGCCGCTCGATGGGAATGGGCATGCCGCACCCATAGCGAACAATGGTGTAGACGGTCATTGCTACCAGCAGAAACACGGTGGGGACGGCGATCCCCGCTAGATAAGCGCGCAGATAAGGATGCCTGTTCATGATTTCTCCTTCATCACAAGTGGTATAAAAGTGCAGGAAGCGCTCCGGGGAAAACACAAAGCAAAACAGCGACGGCCGCCAACAAGGCCCAATCCCACCAGGGCATGTGAAACTTCCTGCGATCGAGCCGATGCAACACCTCTGGCCAGAGATCGCGTTGCGGCTCGGCGGCCGGAGCGGGAGGTAAGGAATCCTTCAACAGATTCTTCAGTTGATCAATTTCAGATTCCTTCATGGATGGACTCCAGCCTTTGAGAGTGACTTTCTGAGAATGCGGACACCTCGAAACACGCGAGCCTTAACGGCACCCTCTGAAATTCCAAGAGCGTGAGCGATGCTTTCGTAAGGTTCCTCTTCCACCAGCGCGAGCAAGATCACGACGCGAAGGCGGGGCGAAAGCTTGCTTATGGCCCGGAGGATTTCGCGACGAAGCTCGAGTCGCTCGGCGCGCGGCTGGCTTGCCGGAGCCGCTGGTTCGTCGAATAACGCAACCTCGTTGCGCGAATGGTGGAGATGATCGATGGCAGCATTCGTAGCAATGCGCCGGAGCCAAGCTCCACAGTCTCCTTTGGCAGGGTCAAAGTGCCAGTGAGCCCGGTACATGCGCCAGAATGTTTCAACGGTCAAATCCTCCGCTGTCGCTGAATTGCGCACGATACGCATAATCCAGCGATAAACGTCGCCCTGGTACTGCCGGAAAAGCGTTTCGAAGGCATCGAGGTCGCCCTCTGCGAATCGCTCCAACAGTTCCATATGGCGCCCTCTATTTACCTTACTGTCTCAAATGCTTCGAGGTTACATGATTTTTCTGACTGAATTATGTGAGGCGGGCGAGGCAGTGGCTCAACCGTTGTTCACAGTCATGACACAAGAAATCCAATATAATGCGGCGATGCGCACCTTTCATCGAGCATGCAAAGCCTTGGCGTCCCTGATTCTGTCCATTGCCCCGTCGGCGCTTCTTGCGCAGGGAACATCGGTGCCACCGGCACTGAAGCAGATGCCCAACTCAAAATTGCTCGGGGAAGTACCTGGCCGTCCGCAACGGACCAATAATTTTCCCACTGCGATTGCGCTTTCTCCGGACGGACGCTTTGCGGTGTTGCTCCACAGCGGCTATGGCGCCTACAGCTCCGGCGAGAAACAGTCTCTCTCCGTGCTCAATCTGGAGACAAACACACTCAGGGACTTTCCGGACGAGCGCCTAGGTTCATCTGCAAAGCAAAGTTATTTTCTTGGCCTGGCATTCAGCGGCGATGGACGTCACCTCTTTGCATCCATGGCGTCTTATACCGATCCGTTGGGCAAACAGAAGGGAAGTACGGGAAATGGAATCGCGGTATACGGCTTCGAAAACGGAAAAGTGGCACCTGAGAGGTTTCTGCCACTTATGGCGCGAACGAAGCTTCCCCCCGGAAAGGTGCGCCACGACGAATTAAAGGATGTCACCTACCCGGCTGGCTTGAGCGTCGGCCACAATGGCGGTGAAGAGCGAATTCTGGTAGCCAGCAACCAATCGGATGAGGCTATTTTGCTGAATGTTTCGGACGGGCGAATCATCCACCGGTTCGATCTCTCCACTTTTCGGCAAATCCCGGGTGCTCTGCCCTACACCACGGTGATCACCAAAGATGGGAAGCGCGGTTTTGTTTCGCTTTGGAATGCTTCGACCGTTGCAGAATTGGATCTTTTTAGCGGACGCGTGGTACGGCTGATTCCGTTGCGGAGGCCTACCACACCGCAAGCGGGTGGATCACATCCCACAGCTTTACTTTTAAATGGGGATAGTTCGCAGCTTTTTGTTGCCCTGACCAATCGCGACGAGATTGTTGTGTTGGATACGCGCTCTGCCAAATTGCTCTATTCGTTTTCTACGAAATTGCCCGGTCAGAAATATGGAGGAAGCGATCCGGAATATCTGGCGTTGTCTGCCGACGAAAAAACACTCTATTCCGCGAACGCGATATCCGATTCGGTGGCGGTATTTGATGTGAGTCATCCTGCGGCGGGTTCGCAAATTCAAGCACGAGGATTCATCCCCACGGAATGGTATCCAACCGTGGTTGCAGCGACCTCAAGCGATCTACTGATTGGCACTGCGAAAGGGCGCGGCGCCAGCGCCAATCCGAAGGCGTTGAAGAAGGATGAAAGTGGGCAACCTGAATATCCGTATGTTGCGGCGACCACGCAAGGTTCGCTTGCACGCATTGCACTTTCGGAAATTCCAGCGAAGCTAGGGGAGTGGACGTCACAATCGGTTGCGAGCAACGCAGCGCAAGGCAACACCGACAAGATTCCGTTTGCGGCCGGGGAAAACAAAATCAAGCACGTCATCTACATCATCAAAGAAAACCGGACGTATGACCAGGTGTTTGGCGATCTTGCGGCAGGTAACGGAGACCCTTCGCTCACGATGTATGGCGAAGACATTACTCCCAACCAGCACCAACTTGCGCGACAATTTGGCATACTCGACAATTTTTATGACAGTGGCGATGTTTCCGGAGATGGCCACGTGTGGTCCACCTCGGGCTCGATTTCCGACTATGTTGCGAAGACCTGGCCGATTGCCTATCGCGGAGGTGAACATACGTACGATTCCGAAGGTCAGTTTCTGGGCGGCATAGCCGCCGCGGAAGGCCTACCGGATGCGAGCGAACCTACCGGCGGATATCTCTGGAAGAACTTCGCCAAGCATGGGATTTCGTATCGGCACTACGGCGAATATATTGTGTCGAAGTGGTGCAACGAGCCACAAGGCAAGAATCTACCCAACGCCGGGCCGCCGAAAGTAGCGGGAGTGACCTGCGAGCGCACGGTCATCAAGAAAGGTGAGCCGCTGGAAAAAAATGTCGGCGATCCACGAGGCGGGCCGAGTCCATACGCGTGGGAAATACCGCTATTGGCCAAAAACATCGCGGCAGAAGTTGAATTGCGGAGCCACTTCGATCCCTTGTTCCCGGACTTTGAAGTTGCTTACCCCGATCAGCTTCGCGTGGATGAATTCCTGAACGAGTTCAATGGGTTTCTGACGGCTCGCATGTCGGGAAAAGAAACTATGCCGCAGTTCGCGCTGGTGCGCCTGGGAAATGACCACACGGAAGGTGGCCGGAAGGGCAAGCCGACGCCATCCGCTTCTGTGGCTGACAACGATCTGGCTGTGGGGCGTGTGGTCGACGCAATTTCGCACAGTCCCTATTGGGATGACACCGCAATCTTAGTGTTGGAGGATGACGCGCAGGACGGGCCTGACCACGTGGATTCTCATCGAAGTATTGCGCTGGTGGTCAGCAAATATGCGCCGCTTCCGGAATCAAAGGCTGGTAGGACCGAACCATTCGTCGATCATCACTTCTACACCACGATAAATATGGTTCACACGATTGAGTCGTTGCTGGGAGCTCCCCCGATGAACTCCAACGATTCGCGTGCCGCTGTGATGGCGCCACTCTTCAGCGGGGCAGGCAATCAACCGCCTTTCAACGCGGACTATCGAAACCGCGATAGCGGTTTGCTGTATCAGGCCAACACGAAGGAGTGGAAGGAAGGAAATAGCTTAGACTTCAGCCATGCCGACGCGGTGGACACAGCAGTCCTGAACAAATATTTGTGGGAAGAGCGCATGGGTTCCGCGCCAATGCCGGCGCCAAAATTCACGGTGTTTCCACCGAAGCCTGCGAACTCAGCTAAGCCAGGTCGTGAAGAGCGCGATCGCGACTGATTCGCGCGTCGCAAGTACATCGCCAAGACTTAAACTACGTTCAAGCGCACCCGCTTCGGACCGAACGCGATCATTCGAGGCGGCAAATCGCGGAGCACAGGAATATGGGTCAGCAATCGCAACTGCCACGGAATGTTTCCAACCTGCTGTGAGAGCAAGGCGCTGGCGATCAACCTGTTCTGAAGAAACGATTGAAAGTTTTGTATTGCTTTCGTTGGCCATTCCCGCTGCCGCTGGACTTCGGCGAGGTGCTCATTCGTGACACGCCCCGATTTGAGCGGAGCACTTAGGAGGTTAGCAGCGACCACCGCGTCCTGGATCGCGTAGTTGATTCCAACTCCGCCCACGGGAGACATTACGTGGGCTGCATCTCCAATGAGGAGCACCCCGGGTTTGTGCCACAACGGGCACCGGCTCGATTCCACCGACAAGAGTGACAACTGGTGCCAATCTGTGAGTGTTTCTGCATGTTTGGCGAATCGCGGATCGATCTCGCAGATTTGCTCGCGCACAGCTCCAATTCCCTTGGCATGCAATTCCTGATACTGACCTTTGGGAAACACCAATCCTGACTGCCAATAATCGTTGCGCTCCAGCAACACAAAAATCCGGCCGCGCCCGATTCCGCCGAACGCGCCGCCGGTAATCTCCGGTTCGCCGGGTAATTTTGGAAGCCGGAACCACAATACATCCATGGGTGCTGAAGTTTTCATGGGCTCGAATCCTGCCAGCCGTCGGACCAGCGAAAACCTCCCGTCTGCCCCAACAACTAGTTGCGCGCGGACTTCATGCACGGTGTCATCGTCGGCGTAGCGAACCCCGCGAACCGCACCGTCTTTCTCGACAAGCCGGTTTACGTTTGCATGCATCACCAGTTTGAAATTGCGATATTTCGCGGCTTCACTGGCAATAAATTCCAAGAATTTCGCTTGCGGAACCATAAGGATGTAAGGAAAACGAGTCTTCAGGCGCCCCAGGTCGAAGGGTCTAATCGATCTATTCGCGAACTGGAGAGTTGGTCCAGACACTTTCGTGTGCGGGATTTCATGCAGCTTTTCCGCGAGCCCAATCTGGTCCAGTATTTCCATCACCGAGGGATGAATGGTGTCGCCACGGAATTCACGGTCAAAATCACGGTGCATCTCGAGCAGGGTCACTGGTACGCCACGACGAGCCAAGAGTAGGGCCAGCATCATGCCGCCTGGACCTCCTCCAACAATGCAGCAGGAAGTTTGCTGAGTGGAACAGATTTCGCTTTCAGCGGGTTGGGTCAGAACGGAAGGAGAGTTGGCCATAAGATTCTCCAACTGATTTTGGACTATCCGAAAGGAACGCGGCCGAGGGAGATTCGGATGGTCAGAGAAGTTACTTGAAAACCTGGGGTTTTGGCAATGTCGCTGGGCGACTGCACCTATTTGTCGACGGATGTGATGGGGTTCAGTCGGAATCATCTCCCGGTCACATCGCGCCCCCCCTGATACCTGTAGAATCCCCTTCGTTTCGAAGTAGAGCGCGGAGAGGAATCGCAGCAAGGAACAACATGGAAATCCTGAACGCGTTTGTAGGTAAAAGTGAAAAGCCCACACAAGCGGAACTCTCTTCGGCTTTGGGCACCAGTTCAAAAATTTGGGATCAATTCGTGGACTGGCTTGCGAAGGAGCAGGGAGTGGCAGTTCAGGAATGGAAATCTTATTCACCAAAGTATGGATGGTCGCTGCGATTGAAGCTCAAAAAGCGGAACATCGTTTATCTATCTCCCTGCCGCGACTCCTTCCTGGTAGTTTTTATTTTTGGCGATCGCGCAGTGAAGGCAGCTCTGCAAAGCGATCTCCCAAAGAGGGTGGCTAAGGCGATAAAGAATGCTCCCCGGTATACCGAAGGAACAGGAGTCCGGCTGACGGTGAAACGCCCAAGCGACTTGCCAGCGATCCGAAGACTGGCCCAGATCAAACTCGCGAATTAGTTGACACGCCCGCCTTAAGGCACGGCTTCAGAACAAAACGCCCGAGCCGTTGTGCCCGAGCGTTTCGGGCGGCGTAAAGCCGCCCCTACGCTAGTAGATGTCGTACTGCTCCCAGTGCAGCGTGGGGTCCGACTGGATGATGATGTGCTTGTGCGAGTTTTGCTCGAGTTCGTCGATGAGGAGAGACTCGCGGGTCTTCAGGGCCTTGGCGATTTCCGGGTGAACGCGAAGAGTCAGGTTTGGTCCTTCGTGGCTTGCCGCGGCCATCTTGCGCGCTTCTGCCTGGATTTCGTAACAGAGCGTGGGCACGGACTTGACCATGCCGCTGCCGGAACAGGATGGGCATGGCTGGCAAAGCACGCGTTCCAAAGCCTGCTTGGTGCGTTTGCGGGTGATGCACACCAGGCCGAATTCGTTGAAGGAGAGTGCCTTCGACGGCGCCTTGTCCTGATCCAGGGCAAACTGTAGCGCAGCCAGGACTTTTTCGCGGTTGCGACGTTCTTCCATGTCGATGAAGTCCACCACGATGATGCCGCCAAGATCGCGCAGACGAATCTGCCGCACGATTTCCTTCACGGCTTCGAGGTTGGTTTTGACGATGGTGTCTTCCAGGCGCGTGGAGCCTTTGCCAACGAATTTACCGGTGTTCACGTCAATGGCCACCAGTGCCTCGGTATGGTTGATGACGATGTATCCGCCGGACTTCAACCACACTTTTGCGCGCAACGCTTTGTCGAGCTCGTGTTGAATGCCGAACTCTTCAAAGATGGGCTGTTCCTTGGTGTACAGCTTGACGCGACTCACCAGTTTCGGCTGGAAGCGGCTCACGAATTCCACTACTTTGCCGTATTCCTCTTCGTTGTCGATCCAGATCGCGGTGAAATCGTCGCTCACATAATCGCGAAGGATTCGTTCCACCAGGTTCAGGTCGCGGTGCAGCAGCGCGGGAGACTTGCGCTCTTCGCTCTTCTGCTTGATTTCGTTCCAGGTCTTGCCCAGGAATTCGATGTCGGTGCGAATTTCCTCATCGGTCGCTTCGCCTGCCGCGGTGCGGACGATGAAGCCACCGGGGTAGCTGCCGCGTGCTTCGCCAACCAGGCGACGTAGACGCGAACGGTTATCCGCGCTCGCGATCTTACGCGAAACGCCGATGTGATCGATGGTCGGCATGTACACCAGGAAACGTCCTGGCAAGGCTACGTGGCTGGTGATGCGTGCGCCCTTCTTGCCCAGTGGCTCTTTGGCGATCTGGATGACCACATCCTGACCGGCCTTGAGCATTTCCGAAATCAGTTGCGGCCGGCGCGAAGGTGCGTGCCCATGCCCATGGCTGTGCCCACCACTTTGATGGCTACGTTGATGCCCGCCATGACTTGGCGCGCTTCCGCCGCTGCTTCTGCGCGGCTCAAAACGTCCACGTCCACCACGGTCGCCGCCGCGTCCGCGATCTGGACGCCCACCCCGATCGCCACCGCGTCCACGATCGCGATCGCGTCCACCGCGCTGTGGGCGCTGGAAACGCGAACGAGGATTGCTGCCAATTCGCGCGGAATCGCGGCGAACAAATTCTTCGCGTGGGGCGCTAGGGTTACGAGGAGCGCGTGTTTCGCCGGGAAGCAGGATTACATCGTCTTCGACGATTGCTTCGGTCGTAGTGCCTTCCGCCGATGCAGCGAAGCCTTGCGAATGCTCAACGGCCTCGACCGTTTCGTGGAGATCGCCGGCTTCCGCCGCCTGCAGCTCTTCTTGTTTTTCTTCTTCGGCGCGATAGGCTTCTGCTTCCTCATGCTCAGCGTCGCGGCGTAATTCGGCTTCTTCCTTGGTTTCGCGCCGGCTTGAGGCCTCCGCATGCACTCCTTCGTGCTCGACCGTTCCGTGCTCCGCTTCCTCGTGAAGTTCCTCGGCTTCTTCCTGAGCGGATTCCGTGGAATCTTCTTCGTCCTCTTCCACTTCTTCCGCCTCTTCTTCCTCTTCTTCGAACTCCACTTCCTCAACTACAGCATCCGCTGCCGCACGCGCTTGCGTCTCTTCGTGCTTTGCTTCTACCAGTTGTGCGGAAAGCGCCTTCAAATGCTCTTCGCTTAGCGAAGCAGTTCCGTTTTGTACATGTTCGGAAGCGGTTTCATCTGCCGCTTCTGCCTCCGTAACGCTCGTCGCATTTTCCACTGCTTCGGAAACGTTCTGTTCGGTGGATGATTCTCCGGCCAGGGCTTCACCAGCGGGCTCGTTATCGGCCAACAGCCAGTGCGGCAGGCTTCCGGAGAAACGACGCGGAACTCCTCCGCCCGAAGGCAATCCCACGGCTGCACGCGAAGGCGTCTCTTTGAAATCTGGTTGCCGTTCTTCCGGTTCTTGCTCAACCACTGGCGCTACGGGGGCAGCTACCGGACGGCTGCGATACTTGGCAAGCGATTCGCCGGGTAGCACGATCTCATCTTCAACACTTGGGATGGGCGCGCTCGGGCCGCGATCTCCACCGCGTTCGGGTCCGCGATCGTTCGGGCGACGATTCTCGTAGCCGCGTGAATCGCGATCGCCTTGGGGTGAGGCATATTTCGATGGTGGCAAATTGCGGCCGCCACCCTGATTCATGGGTGGCCGGTCATTTCCGCCACGACGGCGTCCAAAGCGTCCGCGACGTCCACCGCGTCCGCGATCCCCGCCGCGATCACCGCCACGGTCGCCGCGATCACGGCTTGGGCCACGGTCGTCGCCACGGGGAGGATAATTGCGAGTTGGATTGTAATTCGGGGCGAAATTCTGAGGTGCCGACGCGTTCGATTCCGGCTGACGCTCCTCGGGTTCGGCTGCTTCGTGGTTGAACGCTGGCTGCGCGCCCTCTTCGCTGATGGCGCGGCTCTGACGAACTTCCCCGGGCAACCCTTCGATGGCAAGATCTTCGGAGGGAACATGTTCTATCCCAGGTTCATCGAGGTGCACAATTTCCTCGTGAACTGCTGCGCCGGCAAGCGACTCTCCCGGCAGCACATCTCGCGGTGCGTTGGCATGACCATTGACTATGGTAAGAGCGGGCATGTCGTGCGACCCGTGTCCATGGTCGTAATCTTCGAGGTTTTCGAAGACGTCGCTCACGTACAGAAAAGCGTCGCCATCCAGGCCAATGTCGACGAAAGCCGACTGCATGCCTGGAAGGACTCGCGTAACTTTTCCTTTGTAGATGCTGCCGACGAGAGCGAATTCTTTTTCGCGTTCGATGTAAATTTCGACTAGCTGACCTTCTTCTAAAATCGCGACTCTACGTTCGTGTGAGCTCGCGGATATTACCAATTCTTTTGACATACAACTCCTTGTGGAGCATCGCCGCGGGGCCCTTGTGGGAAGAGGCGGTCCAAGGCACGGCGCCGTTCCGGTGGTAACCGGAACACGTTAGCGACAACAGTGTTGTGGCTTGGCGTTCGAAGCGGGAGGGAGTAGCCGCACTGCGGCTCTCAAAAAACTTTAACCTCATGCTATCGAGGCAAGGCCGTTGCCGGGAATCTCCCGGGGTAACGGCGGACGATGCTTTACTCACTCTTAAATCCTTCTTACCTAACTCATGACTACTGGCGGCTGTAAACAGTCGCCGTGCCCGGCGCATCCCCCCTGAACTGAGGCGCGCACGGAACTGGCCAGCAGCTAATTGACGAACCGGCGAAGCCGGACATTCATCACCAGGCCAATGGCCAGGAATACAAACAGCGTGGCCGATCCTCCGTAGCTCATCAGAGGCAGTGGAATACCGGTTACCGGCATCGCCCCGATGACCATGGCCACATTCACCAAAACGTGAAACCCGAGCGCTGCTGCCACGCCCATTACCAGAAACATTCCCGCGCGATCCTTGGCGCGCTGGGCGTTCTGTACGAGACGCAACAATAACGCCATATACAGCCCGAGAGCAAGCAGCACTCCCTTGAATCCCTGTTCTTCCGCCCAGGCTGACATAATGAAGTCTGAGTACCTGACCGGAATGTAGCCCAGTTGATTCTGGCTGCCGTTCCCAAAGCCTCTCCCCCAGAATCCGCCAGACCCCACCGCTATCTTGGATTGCAGGACTTGATAGCCCGAGCCTTTTGCGTCTTCTTCGGGATGCAAAAACGAAGTAACTCTTTCTTTCTGATACGGCTTCAAGAAATGCCAACCTACCGGCAACATCAAGACGCCAATCATTACAATTACCGCTGCGTGTTTCCATTGCAACCCGGCGAGGAAGGCGCCAACGATTAGCATGGGCATCAGCACCAATGCAGTGCCAAGATCGGGCTGCTTTAAGATGAGAACGAGCGGTACTCCTACTAACAATCCTGCTTTGATCAGATCCTGCAGGGAAAGCTCATCCGTGCGCACTTCTGCAAAGAAGCGCGCCAACACAATGATTATAATCAATTTGACGAGTTCCGACACCTGAAGAAATTCGCCGAGCACGGGGATCCAGCGCTTAGCCCCAAAACGGGTGCGCCCCACCAGCAAGACAGCCGTAAGTGCTGCAATTCCAATAATATACAAGATTGGTGCTTGGTCTAGAATTAAGTGGTAATCCACTCGAGAGAACACAAACATCAGCACGATGCCAATAATCAGCCACCGAATCTGCCTGGTGTGCATGCCGGCGAGGGCACTTCCGTGGGTCGCGGAATATATTTCGATTACGCCCAAGGTACAAATGGCAGCAACGATAGCTAGCAGCCACCAATCGTAATCGCGTGCGCCTGGTGCGTCTTTAATCAATTTTGTTTCCCCGTAAAACTAAATTCATTAGTTCTCTGCAGCCTTTTTTGCTGCCGGTGTAGCTACCACAGCGGCCGTTACTTCTGGTTTCGAAACTGACTTCGGTACCGGATTCTGTTTCTTCTCGGAACCATCTCCAAAGTTGTATGGCTGTTGATATTCCACAGTGGTTTGTCCGTGCGTCTTTTTGTCTTTCTTTTCGTAATAGGCCTTGATGATGTCGCGTGCCACGGGGCCCGAAACCAGCGCTCCGTGTCCGCCTTCCTCGACTAAAACGCTAACGACAATCTCCGGATTGCGCCGCGGGGCATAGCCAACGAACCATGCGTTGTCTTTGAATTTCTTCTCGCCTTTTCCATACTTTGTTCTGGCATCGTAGCCAATTACCTGTGCCGTTCCGGACTTTCCGCAGAATTCGATGCCTTGCAGTTTCACCGCCCCGCCCGTCCCGCCTTCATTCACAACGCCATACATTCCCTGCGTCACTTGCTCCACGGTGTCTTCTTGCAGATCCACACGCTTGTCGCCAATTGTCTGCGCATCTTTCAGCAAGTGAGGCTGCTTAAACTCTCCACCGGATGCAACCCCACCAATCATCGCCGCCAGCTGCAGTGGAGTAGCCGTCACTGCCCCCTGCCCGATGGAAACGGAAATCGTTTCGCCCGGATACCATTTCCGGTGGAACACGCGCTGCACCCACTGCTCAGAAGGTACAAGCCCGCTCTCTTCCGAAGGCAGATCAATGCCGGTCTTCGAGCCCAGGCCCAACATCTTCGCGTATTTCGAAATGCGATCAATTCCCATCCGCATTCCAATGTTGTAGAAAAATACGTCGCAAGAGTGAATGATCGCGGAGTGTAAATTAACTACTCCATGGCCGCCCTTGCCAAAAATGTGGCACTTGAACTGTCGTCCATAAAACATCGCATATCCAGGGCAAAAAGCCGTGAAACTCTGCGCCGGTGTTTTTTCCTGCAACATCGCCGTGGCCATAACGATCTTGAACACCGAACCCGGTGCCAATTGTGCTTGAATCACGCGATTCATCAACGGATGATCCGGATCTTCATTCAGTCGCTGCCATTCTTCCTTAGAGACCCGTATCGCAAAATCATTAGGGTCGGGCGCTGGGCGGCTCACGAAAGCCAGGATTTCCCCTGTACGTGGGTCCATGGCTATCACCGCACCTTTTTTCCCCGCCATCGCTTGTTCCGCAATTTGCTGCAAGTCGTAGTCGATGGTCAGCTGGATCTGTTTGCCGGGGATCGGTTCCTGTTGCGGCATGTGATCGACTTCTTTTCCCACACTGTTTACAATCACCCGGCGTAAGCCGTCGGTGCCTACCAACAAATCGTTGTATTGCCGCTCCAACCCCGATTTCCCGCCAAAATCGCCGGGGCGCAACTTGCCGTTGCTCGCTTCAATCTGTTGTTCGCTTACCTCACCTACGTATCCCGTGGCATGCGACATGAATCCGCCCGGCAAATATCGCCGACGATGTACCATCAACATTTCCAACAGGGGAATGTCAGCGCGATGTGATTCAATGAAGGCCACATCAGCGGGCGTTGCTTCCGGCTTGATCACAATGGGCTGAAATTTCGGTAGCTTTTCGGTGTTGCTGAGCTGTTCTTGCAGGTCGTCCAGCGACAAACCCAACCCATCTGCGATCGCAGGCAGACTCTTCAGCACGGCGGCCATGTCATCGCGCAACAGAATCACGCTGAATGATGGATAGTTATCCACCAGCACTCGTCCGTCGCGGTCCAACATGCGTCCGCGCGGCGCGATGATGGGGATTGAACGAACGCGGTTACGCTCCGCCAGTTGACCGTATTTATCGGAATCGATAATTTGGAGTTTCCAAAACCCGAAGAGGAGCAATGTAATTATTCCCACGATCACGTAGGAGGCGGCAGCCAACCGTTCTTGCGGCAGACGATTATCGTTGCGAAACCAGTACGACACGCAGACCCTGCGCGCGAGACCATTCTTACGAGTAACTGAGCGGTTTTCGCTCGCGCAACTTCTCTTCCCAGCAGCGAGCCCTTCAAAATCTTTGTTGCAGCCGGCCGCCCTGATTGCGGCTACTCTCTACACCATGAGACAACAAATTCGCCGCGAAACTCCCGAAATCCGTCTATTCCAGAAGTCTTTACCAAACTAGCATTTAGGGCATGGGCGTGCAACCCGTACCGTGGGACAGGTTTCGCGCTGATAAATGGTCATGTCCGCAGTGATTTGCACAGCCATCCTGCAAAATTACGATGCGCAGGAAACGCATTTTTTGCTCTTATTTTGTGCCTCCCATCACATGCTGAATTATCGCGACTATCCCGCTCGAGTCGCGCAATTCCACCTAATTTGCAGGCCGTTTAAAGCGCTGCGTTACCTTACCGACTCGCTCCATGCCTTTCTTCTCCACCGACACGAGGAATCATTTAACATTAATGGTTCTGCATGATGCGAACTTCCGATCAGCCTCTTCGACTCGCTTTTATCGGCATGTCAGGTGCCGGCAAAACGTATTGGACAAAACACCTCGCCTCCGCAAACTATCCGACAATTTCCTGCGATGATCTGATTGAGGCTCGCCTTGCGCCCATTCTGCAGGCCGGGGGATTCCGCGGAATCAATGGAGTTGCCGCGTGGATGGGTTGGCCTGATAGCCCCACTTACGCTGAGCGCGAATCGCAATACCTCTCGGAAGAGATCGCTTCGCTGGATGAAATTCTGTCAGGCATGGAAAAAAATCCGTCCAGCGTTTTGGCTCTGGATACCACGGGAAGCGTCATCCACACTGGCAACAATTTGCTGTTTCGCCTGCGCAAACTAATGACCGTTGTCTATCTCGCTGCTTCTACGGTAGAGCAGGAACTCCTGATCCGTCGCTATCTTGAAAATCCAAAGCCGGTATTGTGGCGTGGGGCGTTTCAAGCGCGGCCCGGTGAATCGCCCAACCAGACGGTAGCCCGCTGCTATCCTGCGTTGCTTGCGGCCCGGCGCCAGAGCTATGAAGCTCTGGCACATTGCACCATACCAGTTGCCGAATTGCGCGAACTTGCTGCCACCGCCGAAGCTCGCGGAGAATCTCCAGGCGAAGCATTTCTGAAACGAATTCAGCGATAATCGGATGAGCGACGTGCCAGGCCAGCAAAACAGAAAGATTTCTCCATGAGATACCGCAGTACAGGCGGCAAAGCTCCACTGACGTCTTTACGAGGCGCGGTGCTGCGCGGTCTTGCACCCGATGGCGGGCTATATTTGCCTGTTGAGATTGCCCGGCACAGTGCCGAGGAGTTGGAAGAGTTTCGCCGGCTGCCGTTCACGGAAGTATGTTTTCGAGTGGTGCGGCCGTTTGCCACGCCGGATGTCCCTGAGGAAGTACTTTGGCAAGTAGTCGCCGAAGCGATCAATTTTCCGGTGAAACTCGTTTCACTGTCTCCTGCTCTCCATGTTTTGGAGTTGTTCCACGGTCCTACGCTGGCCTTCAAGGATTTTGGTGCGCGCTTCATGGCTCGACTGATGGGCTATTTCGTGCGCGGTGAATCCCGCACGCTCACGGTGTTAGTAGCTACTTCCGGCGACACCGGAAGCGCCGTCGCGCATGGATTTCTCAGCGTACCCGGCATTCGCGTCGTGATTTTGTATCCATCCAAACGCATCAGCGAAGCTCAGGAAAAGCAGTTCACCACGCTCGGCGAAAATATTACGTCACTGGAAGTTTCCGGTACCTTCGACGATTGCCAGCGCCTGGTGAAACAAGCGTTTTCCGATGAAGCGCTCAATCAACGCGTTTTTCTTACGTCTGCGAATTCCATTAACGTGGGGCGCCTTTTGCCGCAGATGTTCTACCATGTCGCCGCGTACCGACAGTTGCCAGTGGCCTCGGTTCCGCTCATCGTCGCTGTTCCCAGTGGAAATTTCGGCAACCTCACCGCGGGACTCTTCGCAAAGCGCATGGGTTTGCCTGTGGCGCGTTTTATCGCTGCCACCAATGCCAATGATGTTGTGCCGGAATATTTGCGCAGCGGTGAATATCATCCCCGCCCCGCGCAGGCCACCTATTCCAACGCCATGGACGTCGGCAATCCCAACAATTTTCCGCGGCTTCTCGATTTATGCCGCGGACGCCTGGAAATTGTTCGCAAGGAAATCTGGGGACACGGCGCCACCAACGAAGAAACTCTGCAGCAGATGAAAGAAGTCTGGGAGCGCTATCGCTACATCGCCGATCCACACACCGCCGTAGGCATGCTTGCCTGGGAAGCCTACCGCAAAGAGCATCCTGAACCCGCGCAAGGTCTCGTACTCTCCACCGCGCATCCCGCTAAATTCGCCGAAATCGTGCAAAAGGGAATCGGCCTAGCTCCGCCGCTGCCCTCTCGCCTCGCCGAATATTTGCATCGCCCTAAGTTATCAAGGCCCATGAGCAGTGCGTACGACGACTTCAAGCAATTCTTACTTTCGCATTGAGCCTAATGTTTCTCGATTTGAGTTGGGGGGCGGATGAAGATGGCGAATTGCGCGCGATGCTATCCATAACTGCGCTGACATTTTCAGGCCCTGCAGAGACGATACTACGGCTAGAATTCCAATATTGGTCATTCTCATAAAACAGAATCACGATTTGCCCTTTGCTCATCCATGAATTCGTAGTGTCAGGAATCGGCAGACTCCGAAAATTGGGTCTTTCAATCGATTCCTGAGTATTCGAGCGCTGGTCAACCTCTTCTTTCAAAACCTCTATCAGACCGAATGTCGCTTCGTTCGATGAGTCTCTGTCATCAATGTCGCCAGACTTGCTTATTCCAGAACCTTTAGCTTGTAAATGTGAGTCGCAATGCTGGCAAGATTGCGCACAATCCTCGGTGGGCACGGATATTGGCTATGAAGTCTCGCCACTTTCGCGGCTTTTATGTTGACTTGATCCTGTTAGACAAGCTCCGCGTGATTGCAAGAATAACTTTCCCAACCAGGTGGTGCCCGGAAAGTCGTCTTTGAATGGCATGCCTTACCTGTTTTGACTCCAAAACACCAACATTGGTTCCCGGAGCGAATGGTGGGAGCAAGGAAAGGAATCGGTGTTACGAGCTTCTCCGCAGCCGATCCAGGAGCAAAAACAATACCGTCCCCAGCACCGCATTCACCGCTGCCGCTATCGCGAGATGCGTGTTGAACCACGGCTCCGGCTGCGCCAAGAGCAACCGCCCCACCAGCACTACAATCGCCTGGTGCGTAACGAAGAAGCCCATGATCAAAGCAAAACGTGCGGCCGGATGTTCCGTGTCGAGCCGCGCCCCAATCGAGGAAGCCAAATACCCAATACATGTTTTGCCAATTCCGTAAAATCCCAGTGGAACTGTTGGACCGCTCAGGCTGTCTTGCAAGAGGCCGATCACCATGCCTAGTAGCAGTCCCGTCGAAGGATTCCGCCGGCTTAGCCCAAAATAAATGGTGATCAGCAGCGGCAGATCCAATATGCGGAAGCCCGGAAAATACACGGGCACCATAGATTGCAAAATCAGCGCGATGGCCACCACCACCACCAGCGCACCGGGATAGAACTTGTGCACTTCAATGTGGGTTTCGCCACTGCGGAGTTCGTAGGCCTCGTTCATGGCTTCTCCGGGCTGGTCTTTGGCGGAACGGGTGCCGGGGAAGTACCTGGCGTCATTGCTCCGGTAGAATTTTGTCCTTCCGGTGCTTTCGGGAATTCCACAGGTTCCTGGCTCAGCAGGATAATGACTTCTTCCAGTCGTTGCAGCTTTGCCGCCGGTTGCAGCCAGATTTGCTTAAATGGATTTCCAGGTTTCACTTCATGCACGATGCCAACGGGAATATCCCGCGGAAATATTTTGTCCATACCGCTGGTGACTACTTTTTCGCCGATGCTCACTTTGTCATCGGTAGCCACATACTTCATGGTCAGGAGGGGTTCTCCCGTCCCGCCTACAGGGCCCTGGATGCGCGATTCCACCAGCATCGCGCCTACCCCGCCATCTTTATCGGTTAACAGCAGCACTTGAGACGTATCTCGATAGACCTCGATTACTTTTCCGACCGCACCGTCCGGAGTGATGACCGCAAGATTGCGCCGAACTCCATCACGTTCACCGCGATCGATCTCCACCATCCGACTGGCCGTTCCAGCGCTGGCACCAATCACCCGCGCGTTGATCATCGGCACTTTCGGATGCGATTCGCGGAAATTGAGAAGCGCGGAGAGCCGCTCGGCGTCGGCCGCCTTACTCTGCAATTGAGAGATAGCCAGCTTCAGTGCATCATTCTCAACGCGCAACGCTTCATTTTCCCGCGAGGTGGATTGCAGGGCGAAATAGTGGTTCCAAACTCCACGAATCTTCCCGAACCCCCACGCACCGCTGCGCTCAAACGGAGACACCGCGCCAACGGCCCACACGCGGATCAGTCGCCCGCGCGAATCGCGCTTGATCTGCACAGCCAGCAGCAGCAGTTGCCCGATCAACACCGCGGTCAGCAGGGCAATCGATTTGTGTCTTGAAGGTATCGCCACCATAGAGAGCCGTTCTCAGTAATAAGTTCTAAGTTTTAAGTAAACCAACAAAAAACTAGAACAGTGGAAATTGCGGTCCCGAGCTCATGGCTGGGCGAGAATTACGAGCTTCGGGCCCATTAAGAAAAAACTTACGAGTTAACCCAATTACAAAAGACTGTTTACCTAAAACTGCCAACTCAAGACTTCCTCAGTCGATGCAAACTTGCCGCAGCAGTTTGAAATCGCTGAGCATTTTCCCCGTGCCGAGCACAACCGATGCCAGCGGATCATCTGCGATCGAAACCGGCAACCCAGTCTCTTCACGGATTCGCTTGTCCAGATTCTTGAGCAAAGCCCCGCCACCGGTCAGCACAATGCCGCGATCGCTAATGTCTGCAGAAAGCTCAGGTGGTGTGCGCTCGAGCGCCACGCGAACCGCATTCAAGATTGTAGCGACGCATTCGCTTAACGCCTCACGGATTTCACTGTCATCAATCGTTACAGTCCGCGGCACTCCCTCGATCAGATTGCGGCCCTTCACTTCCATGGTAAGCGGCTTCTCCAGCGGGTAAGCCGAACCGATTTCCATCTTGATTTGTTCGGCCGTACGTTCGCCAACCAATAGGTTGTACTTGCGCTTGAGGTATTGCATGACGGCTTCGTCCATCTCGTTGCCGGCCACTCTGACGGAACGCGAGTACACGATGCCACTCATGGAGATGACCGCGATGTCCGTCGTGCCACCACCAATATCGACCACCATGTTGCCGGAGGGCTCTTCGATCGGCAGTCCTGCGCCGATCGCGGCAGCCATGGCCTGTTCCACCAGATAGACTTCGCTGGCGCGCGCGCGATAGGCGGAGTCTTGCACGGCGCGTTTTTCCACCGGCGTAATTTCGCTGGGGACTCCGATAACGATGCGCGGATGGACCAGCACGCGGCGGTTGTGCGCCTTCTGAATAAAATACGTCAGCATCTTTTCCGTGACTTTGAAGTCGGCGATTACTCCGTCTTTCATCGGCTTGATCGCGACGACGTTTCCCGGTGTGCGTCCCAGCATTTCCTTTGCTTCGCGCCCCACCGCCACCACTTCACCGTTGGATTTATTTATGGCCACGATTGAAGGCTCGTTTACGACAATCCCTTTGCCGTGCGAAAACACCAGAGTGTTTGCCGTTCCAAGATCAATGGCCAGGTCGGAGGAGAATAGACTGAATACCGACCTGAGGTTATACGCGTTCTTGTTCATTACCACTTCCCCCCGCGGACGGACTCCTGCTGTAACTGGAGTTCCGGGCACGGATTAATACCCGTGCGATCTTCCATTGTCGCTGGAAACGTCGCAGCAAGCAAAAAGCTGCCTTCGGTTCCCCCCAGACTACTTCGGCACCACGATGGAAACTTGTTGTTTTGCCGTGCCGCCACGGCGATTTGAACCAATCACCACAATCGTGTGTTGCCCCGGCTCCAGTGGTTCTGTGAAATGCCGAAACCCACCGTCAGGAGAGATATATGCAACCGGTTGTCCGTTAACGATCAATGCAGCACCGGGCTCAGCGCGCCCGATAATTTCCGCAACACGCCCGTGGATCTGGGTGCTCTCAATTTCCAGGGCCATGTCTTGCGATTTAGCCTGAGAGACGAGAGAAAACTTGAAGGTTTCACTGTATTCGCTGGTCTGTTTCTTGGCGTCGGAAGCCGTAACGTTCCAGAAATAATCTCCCGCATCCAGTCCGCTAATCTCCGCCGACACACCAGAAACTTTTACTTCTTTCAGCAGCTTGGTGAACATCGTCGTGGAACTGATCCTCAGAGTATAGGAAATCGCTTCATTCACGGGCTGCCACTCAAATCGGATCTGCGCCGTCTTGGGATTTTCGGAAATCACAGGCGCCAGATTTAGTGGCGCAACCAGTCCCGGTGGAGCAAGCACATTCGATTTTAGCGTGGGCCCGCCGGAAGGGAAGCTGACTCTCTCCCATTTCGTCAATTCAATCTTTTCCGGGCCACGGCGTACTTCCGCGGCACCAGCCGAAACTACGATTTCATGCTCGTTATTCTTGGGATCGTTTTTTACCGACGCACGACTGTTCTGTTGGACCATGGCGGTGGCATCTTCCACGCTCACCGCGGCCTTCGAATTTGGTGAACTCCAGTTCGGCGTAGCCAAGTCCACCTGCCCAGTGTTGATGCGCACGGCAGTGTTGGATTGTTCTCGCGTAACGTTGTTTTCCTCCACGGTGACCATCGATTCCGCTTTCACCGTGTACTCGGTTCCGTCGGCGAAGGTCATGCGCGCCGCACCGTCGCTGCCCGTTTGGATAAGATCGCCTTTGTCCAGAGCGGTGTGATAATCCGCATCGACCCAAGTCACAGAATTCACCTTCTTGACTTGAACGCGCCCGTCGAGATTCACGAACTTCGCTTGAGTTTGTGAAATGGTCAGATTTTCGTTTTCCGTATTGCCAAGCGCATTGTTGACCTTTTTGGTCAGTATTTCTCTCCAATCCGGCATAGCCACATACAGCCCGGCAATAATGATCACGAAAAGCAGGAGCAGGTAGACCGCCACGGTCTTGTACGTCACAGCGTGCCAGTACACCTCGACATGATGAATCTTAGGTGCCTGCTGCGGTGCCGGTGGGGCTGTAGGCCTACGAGGTTCGATTGGAGTTTGCGTGGTCACTGAAGTTTGGGGCGTCACTCCTCCAATTTTGCAATTTAGCACAGCGATTTGCAGGGAGGAGAAGTCTCCTAGGCGGGCGTACTCAATGTACTAACATCAATGCCAAAAAAGTTGCGTTCTAGTTACTCCGCTTGGGCCAGAATAACGCTACGAGATACGCAACCAGATACGAGAGTGAAAGGAATATGTAAAAGTAGGATTGAGTCGAAACCTTGTCCCAATAAGGGTAGATGCCCCAACTCGTCAAGTCCGCTGCGACATTGCCCAAGGCGGCCACAATGGACACAAACCAAAGCGCAATCCAAACCAATTTGGCGAGCAAGTTGTTTCTCTTCAATGCGAAGGCGGCCCAACTCGCGACCAGACTGACGACGATAACCGTTAATGTAAACCACAGGAAGTTATCGTCGTAAGGTTCAAAGGATGAGTTATATGGGAAACCGTAAATCGTGCAAGGCGAAGAGTTCCAGCAATGACTCAAGAATACGAAAAACGGAAAGGGCCTGATTACGACGCCCGAAGCCCACAGCAAAGCGCCGTTAGATAGGGCGGTCGCCTCCAAAAATTCCCAGGATGCCAGTCGAGAGATAAGGATACGCGGTAAATGCCAGATAGGCCCTGGCCCACTGGCGCGGATCGAGAGCCTTTACCGAGATGAAATGTCGAGACTGCGGATAGGTGATCAACTGGATCCGTTTCCGGTTCTGGGGTGAGCAAAAA
>CAVVJG010000005.1:0-71502 GCA_963748365.1 Candidatus Acidiferrales bacterium | reverse complement strand
TTGAAAGGGCTACGTGCTAACCGTTGCACCATAGCGCCATACACCTTTAAGTTTAACATAAACACTGCGAGCTTTGGCTGCGGTGGCCAACGGTCTCGAAAGACTCAGAAGCCAGACGAACAGGACTCACGGCATTAAAACTAGTAGCGGCCTTGCTCCATCCAGTGGGTAACTTCGGTTTCGACCGAGAAACCGCGTTCGCGATGCTCTGCAAATTGACAATCTAAAGCAAATGCGTGGGCCTTAAGAGGAATCATGAAATAGGATTTCGTGCGCAGGAACCCCCGAAGCAATAACTCCGCGAAACGCTCGATTCCCAAAATTTGGACCTGGGTGGCATGAACCAACCCGTGAAACAGGGCACGTTCCGTG
This sequence comes from Candidatus Acidiferrales bacterium, assembly GCA_963748365.1. Classification (GTDB taxonomy): domain Bacteria; phylum Acidobacteriota; class Terriglobia; order Acidiferrales; family UBA7541; genus Acidiferrum. The sequence goes on along the minus strand of CAVVJG010000005.1, from coordinate 71,130 downwards.
TCGGGTTCGTTGAACACGACAACATCCAGAAAAGTGACCGTGGCTTGGTGCTTCAGGTCGGGAAGATTCTTGAGACCTATCCGTTTAGCCATCTCAAAGAAGGGAGGGTTGGGAACGCGATCGCCAGACATCTTCAGAATCTTCACCTGGCCGAGAAGCGAAGGATCGAAGAACCTTGCCAGGAAACCCTTTGTTTTGGGGCTCAAGGGTTCTCCGAGAGGATAGTAGCGCGAGCGTTGTTGGCGGAGGAAATGCACGAGGGCGTCTACGACGCGGAGGATCTGCTGCTCTGTCAAGGTTTCCCCGGGATTCTCCAGGCCTTCGACGCCAGGGACGGATTCATTCCGGGGTTCCGAACTGGATATACCCGGGGCGCGAAAGCCGTTGGGGTTCTCGGCGTGGATCATAACTGCTGCTCCTTAACAGCCCTACAGGGAGGCTAAACAAAGATGGCCAAACCCATCATTTATACATCGTTAGCTTTACAATGTCTATACAAAAATAGGTACCTTCGAATACGGACCTAGCTGAGATTTCCTTTCCTATTGTGTTCTTTTTGTTGTATATATAGGCCAATTCGGAGCCAGGATGGACGTAGGCTTGAGTTTGTCTTCCTGCTATTACTTATACTTTGTATGTCAATAAAAAGAGGGTTTCATGCCGCCACATGTTAATCAGCAATTGCACGAGAAAATATTAAAGGCAGCACAGCGGTTATGGCGGACCCGCGGGGAACACGGACTGACACTCCGGGCAGTAGCGCGCGAGGCGGGAACCACCACGCCAACCGTGTACAAGCGATTTCGGAATAAGCAGGATTTGCAGATAGCACTGGCCAAACGTTTTCAGGCGCAACTGGATGAAGCGCTTTTTGCCACGCCTACAGTGGATGATTTGAACCGGACTTACCTGAAGTTCGCAGAAGAGAACCCGCACGAATACCAGCTGCTCTGCTCGACGTGGACGGACATATTCCATCCGGAGATGCCGCGGCCTGCCCGGGCATTGCTGATGTCACAATTGGCAGCACGCTTTGGAGGTAAAGCGGAAGAATATGGGCGGGCGTTTTATGCGCTGTTTCTTCTAACGCACGGTGCCGCCTCGCTCCTAGCGGTGCCCGGGGACAAGGTAGCTCACACTGAGGTCAGGGAAAACTTTCACTCAATCTGCACCACGTTGTTTGACAACATTCAACTTTTCAGAGAAAAACCAGCATCGCGCAAGTGATTGAGGTGTCACCCAGGTTTGGCGATCGGGTTCCAATCACTTGCGGAGCTGCCAGGATGCAATTGCGTAAGGCGAACATTACTCTTCAGCGATAAGTGGATAGATAATGCCGGCGATGGCCGCTCCCAAAATCGGTGCAAGCCAGAAAAGCCAGAGTTGTGACAGAGCCCAGCCACCGACGAAAAGTGCGGGGCCAGTGCTACGCGCGGGGTTCACCGACAAATTGGTAATAGGGATACCCACGAGGTGAATCAGCGTGAGGCAGAGCCCGATGGAAATCCCCGCGAAGCCTTTTGGCGCATTGTTATGTGTGGAGCCAAGAATAACTACGAGGAAAAAGAAGGTGAGGACCACTTCCGCGATAAAACAGGCGGTAAGCGAATAGCCGCCAGGTGAGTGCAGACCGTAGCCGTTTGAGGCGAAGCCTCCTGCAAGACTGAAACCTTCCTTGCCACTGGCGATCAGGTACAGAACTCCGGCACCGGCCGCTCCGCCGAGTACTTGGGCAACAACATAGGGCAGAAGGTCACTCATCGGATAGCGCTTAGCCAACGCCAGTCCCACCGAAACCGCCGGATTCAGATGGCAACCGGAAATATGGCCGATGGCATAAACCATGGTCAAGACTGTGAGGCCGAAAGCGAGGGCAACTCCGAGGAAACCGATTCCGGTGTTAGGAAATGTCGCGGCTAGCACAGCGCTGCCGCACCCACCAAAGACGAGCCAAAATGTGCCGAAAAATTCTGCTGCAGCCTTCTTGCCAAGGGTCATGTCAGAATTCCTTTCAGAATTTCTATGTGCAAGAGAATGGGAAAACCGTCGAACGGGATCTCGGGCGGAGAAATGACCTAATTTCAGACGGCATGGTAGACAGCGTTGAATGAGAAGTCAAGCGAATGGATGGGTGGGGAGACTGTGAAGCGATTAAAATATGAAGATTGATTTGTTTAGTGCGGAGTACCATTACCTTTTACGATCCTCCCACTCTTCATGCCAGGCGGACTGGATAGCTTCAAGTTTGCTTTCGTTGGATTTCATGGGATCTCCGGAAAAGCCAGGCAATTCGGTGATCCATTTATGCATGTCGGTGAAGCGCACGGCGTAGGGATCGACGTCAGGAAATTTGTCGGCTAGACCAATGGCGATATCTTCGAGATCGTCCCAGTCAAAACTTGGCGGCATGTCAACTCCTCAGTGATCCAATTCGCGTGCATAATTTTTATTCCACTCGGGAATTTCCACAACGATATCCGTGGTGCCATCGGGCACGGTCTGGCAAGCCAAACGCGACTTCGGTGTGATGCCAGGAGCTTCATCCAATTCATCGAGTTCCGCGTCGGTGGCTTCGTTGCAGGACGGCAGGCCCTCTTTAACCATTACGTGGCACGTTGAGCAGGCACACACGCCACCGCAAGCGTGATCAACGCCCATTTTGAAGCCTTCGGAAATGTCGAGAATGCTACCAGGCAAGCCGTTGTGGCCGTAAGGGAACTTCTCAGGATCAACTTCAACAGTCTTGCCGCTAGGAAGGAAGGTGACCTTGAACTTCCTGGTCGCGACCTTGTATTTCACTTCATCGATATAGGGATTGCTGCCGCCCATAATTTATCTCCACTGTCTTTATGGCATTTTAAAACTGCGATCTAAACCTCTGCCAAATTCTTACCGGCCAGAGCAGTCTGCACCGCGGTGTTCATCAGTAATTCCGCAAGGTGCTCAGTAGCACGATTTAAGTCGTCGATCTGCTGGCGAATCTTTTTGTAGTCCGTTCCCTGCACCCCTTCTTTCAGGGCGGCAACGCCGGCGTCAATCTGTGTGCGCTCTGGACCAGGCAGGTTTGCGGAATGCGGATTGGCAAGGGCCTTCGCAGTGGCGGTCAAAATGGATTCGGCTTCGTTACGCGCCTCGATCACCTGGCGCTCGGCGAAATCCTGCCCGGCATACTCGATGGATTCTTCCAACATGTGTTCGATGTCGGCGTCGTTTAACCCATAACTCGGCTGGACTTCGATGGAGTGTTCTTCCCCATTGCGTAAGTCTTTCGCAGCAACTTGCAGTATGCCGTTGGCGTCGATAAGAAACTTTACTTCGATGCGTGGGAGCCCAGCAGGCGCAGGAGGCACACGCAAGATGAACCGCGCCAGCGAGCGGCAATCCTTGGCCAGTTCGCGTTCGCCCTGCAACACATGAATGTCAATGCCGGTCTGATTATCGACGCCGGTAGTGTAGAGTTCCTGCGCGCTGGCCGGGATCGTGGAATTGCGTGGAATGACTTTCGCCACAGCACCGCCATAGGTTTCAATACCCAGGGAAAGCGGCGTGACGTCAAGCAAAAGCATGGTCTTAACGCCTTGATCGAGAATGTTTGCTTGCACCGCTGCACCCAGTGCGACAACTTCGTCGGGATTCAGCTCCGTGTGCGGCGTGCGATCGAAATATTCCCGAACAGTGCGGCGGATGAGCGGCGTGCGCGTGGTACCACCGACAAGGACAACTTCTTCGACTTCTCTGGGCTTCAGTTGTGCATCGGCAAGTGCTTTCTTCACGGGGACCATGGTGCGGTCGACGACCGGGCGGATTAGAGCCTCGAGGGCGCCACGAGTAAAGACTCGTTCGTACATTTTGCCGTTCGGCAACGGAAAGCGGAAAGTTGCGGAGTCAACCTGGGAAAGTTTGTGTTTTAAAGCGATCAATTCCTTACGAAGTTCCTGAGCGAGTTCGCCGTGCGGTGAAAAATCAATTTGATCCTGCTGGAGAATCTGCTCGTGGACAAAGGATTGAAGAAGATTGTCGATGTCATCGCCACCGAGATGGGTGTCGCCGTTGGTGGCAAGCACATGATAGATGTCGCCGTCTGCAGTGGAGATCAACTTTAAAACGGAAATATCGAATGTTCCGCCACCAAGATCATAGACTGCAACTTTGCCTCGCTGTTTTTCGTGCAAACCGTAGGCAAGCGCGGCAGCGGTTGGCTCGTTGACCAGGCGAAGAACTTCCAGGCCGGCAAGTTTACCGGCGTCTTTGGTAGCCTGGCGCTGCGCATCGTTAAAATAAGCGGGAACAGTGACGACGGCACGATCAACAGAGTCACCGAAATAGGATTCAGCCCAATTCTTAAGTTCGCGCAGAATAAACGAAGAAATCTCGGGTGGCGTGAAGACTTTGTCGCCAAGCTGTACACGAATGACGTTCTTGCTGGAGGGGTCAATACGAAAAGGAAAGAGCTTCAATTCGCTCTGTACATCGGTAGGGCCGCGGCCCATCAGACGCTTAACGGAATAAATCGTCCGCTCAGGCTGCGTGAGCAGACGGCGTTGCGCGGGCGCACCCACGATAATGCTGCCATCCGGGTCGAGGCTGACAACGGACGGACAAAGTGTGCTGCCACTCGGCCCAGGAATACATTTTGGCTCGCCGGTCCGCGGGTCGGCGTAGGCGACGAGACTGTTGGTGGTTCCAAGATCGATGCCAACAATTCTTGCCATGGCGTTACAAGAGTTCCTTCTGAACGTTAATGACGAGATTGCGAATGTATGAGCGACGGTTGAGCAGATCGTTCAGTTGGTTCATAACCTGTTGACGGGAGGCGCCGCCTTCTGCTTCCAGGGATTTGTCCCACTCGCGAGCGCTGTCACGCAATTGGGAATCTACTTCGTGCAACTTTTCTTCGAAGTGCTTCTCCGCGGCCTCCAGGCGAACTTTCAAGGCAGCAGTATCACCGCCAGCGGCACGGGCTTCGCGCAATTCGTCGAGTGACTCGTTCAACTCGAAGACCTCTTCCAGTAAGTTAGCTGGAGCCTGCTGCTTGGTTTCGCCTTCCTTGCGCATGCCCTCAATGGAGAGCAAATATTCAACACGAGCGACTGGGTCGCGCAGCGTTCGGTACGCATCATTCAATTCGGAGCTTCGTTTCAGTGAAATTTCACGTTCTTCCGGCGTGGCGTTTACGAAATTGTCAGGGTGGAGTTTCCAACTGAGCTGAAGAAATTTCTGCTCAAGGGCACCCATCTCCAACCAAAGTTTTCGCGGGAGTTCAAACATGGCGAAGTAATCACTCTGCTGGGGCAGTTGCAGCATCTTGCCACAACTGGAACAGAAATGCGTGCCTATGGTCCGCTCGTGACAACTCCAGCAGACCAGTGGTGCGTTGGTGATGGGAAAGGGAGAAGCCATAAACTTTTTAGCCTGCCTTGAACACAAAAAAAGTGGCTGGCGATTGCGGTGGCCAACCACTGGTTTGCTTAACCTGAGCAGCTTTATTTATCAGCAACCAGGCTAAAGCGTGTGCTGCCGCTACGCCGTAAAACTACTGCCGCAGCCACAACTCCGCGCCGCGTTCGGGTTTTGAAATACAAAACCCTGGCGCATGAGCGTGTCTTCGTACTCCAAAATCGTGCCGTTCAGGTAGAGCAGACTCTTCGGGTCCACAAAAATGCGCGCACCAAACTCTTCAAAAACTTTGTCACGATCGCGTGCTTGCGTGTCCAAACGCATCGCGTAGGACAGGCCAGAACAGCCGCCGCCTTGCACGCCAACGCGCAAACCTCCTACATCCGGAGACACACCTTCTTTGGCAAGCAGGGCGACAATCTTCTTAGCCGCAAGCTCACTGATGTGAATTACCGGGACGCCGGGCGCCGTTTGCGTTGTGGTTTGCGTGGACATAAATCCAATCCTAAACGGTTACGTAAACCTAAATTCGACAGCATCCTCCGACGGGATCGTACCTGCACCGCCGGAAGACGCCACTAACACCGCGCAACACCAATCGCACTTAGTGCGATGATTTCTCGTGCGCGGGAACCTCAATACCGTGCTTCTTTTTCCAATCACCGATGGCCGCCTTGATCGCGTCCTCGGCGAGTACAGAACAATGAATCTTGACCGGGGGAAGAGCGAGTTCACGGACAATGTCCGTGTTCTTGATGGAGAGCGCTTCTTCAACGGTTTTGCCCTTGACCCACTCGGTAGCAAGGGAAGAGCTGGCAATCGCAGAGCCGCATCCGAAAGTCTTGAACTTGGCTTCTTCAATTACGTTCGTTTCCGGATTGATCTTCATCTGCAACTTCATGACGTCGCCGCATTCCGGAGCGCCGACCAGGCCAGTCCCAACGTTTGGATCTTCCTTGGAGAGGCTCCCAACGTTGCGGGGATTGTTGTAGTGATCGACTACCTTTTCGCTATATGCCATAGATCTGTTGCTCCTTACCGATATTCGAATTCGCTGCTGAAACTCTAAAAACCACTTAACCGCGGGCCGCAGCAAGGGCGGCGCTAAATCCGGCGCTCTTGATGGCCTTTTCTGTCAATCCAACGTTGGTCAAAAACGCGGAACGTCCTGCGGTCAATTCCCGCAGGGCTTCACGAACATATTCCGCACCCAAACCCAGAACGTGGAGAAATTCCCGAACGTCCTGAAGATGATAAAAGGCGCGTTCCGCAGCGGGAGCAGGCTCATCGTTGTCGTGATAGGGCTGAAACGTCACGCGAAACGGAGCGGCTGTTCCGGCAATGGACCGGTGAATCCTGAGTGTTCCTTCACTTGCAATAGCGCTTGCCATGTACTTATTCCTTCCTCGATTTCTGAATTAGGCGGTTTGCCACTTGACCTTAGAAATATCGATGCCTTCCTTGGCCATTTCATATAGGGGCGAAAGCTCGCGAAGCTTGGTCACAACCTGCACCATCTTGTCGACCACGTAATCGACTTCTTCCTCGGTGGTAAAACGCCCCAGTCCGAAGCGGATCGACGTGTGAGCCAAATCCTCACCAACGCCTAAGGCTTTGAGTACGTAACTGGGTTCAAGGGTTGCCGAGGTACAGGCGGAACCGCTGGATACAGCAATATCATTGATTCCCATTAAAAGCGACTCGCCTTCCACGTAAGCGAAGCTCATATTGAGATTGTGCGGGAGGCGGTGCTCGATCGAGCCGTTAATGAATACCTCGTCGAGTTTCGCTTCGAGCTTGGTCTTTAGACGGTCGCGGAGCCCACTTAGGCGCTTCGATTCTTCCGCCATTTCCTGTTGTGCGAGTTCACAAGCCTTCCCAAGTCCCACGATGCCGGGCACGTTCAACGTGCCGGAACGCATTCCGCGTTCATGGCCCCCGCCGTCGATAATCGCGGATAGCTGCACGCGGGGATTGCGGCGGCGAACGTAGAGTGCGCCAACGCCCTTCGGACCGTAGAGTTTATGGCCCGAAATGGCCAGTAAATCCACGTTGTCCTTTTGCACGTTCACGGGAATTTTGCCCGCTGCCTGCACAGCGTCAGTCGCGAAGATAATACCGTGCTCCTTGGCAATTTTACCGATCTCTGCGATCGGGTTGATGACGCCGATTTCGTTATTGGCATACATGATCGTAATCAAAATCGTCGTAGGCTTAATGGCCTTGCGCACATCTTCGGGATCCACGCGGCCATCTTTGTGTACCGGCAGATAGGTGACTTCGTAACCCTCCTTCTCCAGGCGCTTGCAGGTATCAAGAACAGCCTTGTGCTCAATGGCCTGCGTGATGATGTGGTTTCCCTTTTCGCGGTACATCTCCGCGACGCCCTTGATCATCAGGTTGTCAGACTCCGTCGCACCGCTCGTGAAGATGATTTCTTTCGCCGTGGCGCCAATCAGCGAAGCGATCTGCTGACGCGCGGTTTCCACTGCTTCTTCGCCAGCCCAGCCAAATGAGTGATTGCGGCTGGCGGCATTACCAAACTTTTCCATGAAATAAGGAAGCATAGCTTCCAGCACCCGGGGGTCTACCGGGGTGGTAGCGTGATTATCCATGTAAATTGGCAGCTTAACGGCCATATCCCTGTTCTCCTATCGACTCCGCAAATCCCGGCTAGCGCGAAAGCGCCAAACCGGCCATACCTTTCAATTCCACCAGTGCCGGCTCCGGTTGCGTGTCTTCACTCAACTGCGCAACGGTGACGGTCTGCAAAACTTCCATGATGCTTTCATTCACACGCCGCAGCGGTTCTTTCACCGAGCAGCGATCCGTGGCATCGCAAGCCCCGTGGCTTGTAACGCAAGAGGTAATCAGCACCGGGCCATCGATCGCCGTAATTACTTCCAGCGCGCTGATTCTGTCTGGGTCTTTCGCCAACTGGTAGCCACCCGTTGAACCATGCTTCGCGGCCACTAAAGTGTTCTTCGCCAACTTCTGCAGCACCTTAGCCATCAGAGTGGCGGATATCCCATATTCCTCGGCAATCTCGTTTGCGCTGCAAGCATGCTGATCGCGGTGGTTGGCGAGATGCTTCATCGCAATTAAACCGTAATCGGCTTTCTTGGACAGTTTGAACACGAGCCTTCACACCACTCCTCTGAGAGGTTAGATGCATATACGACTGTAATAGTCGCAGATCAACTGTAACCCTTTCGGAATGGAATTGTCAAGGCGGAACATCACTTTTGCAACAGGCAAATGTTTCATTTCGTAGGACTTAAAATAAGACTGAATTAGTCTTAGATTGCAGAGTTTTTCGTTTAGTGGTCGGATTTTGCGCTTTAGTGATCTCTTAATGGGAGTCGGCTTTGGAGACTGCGGTACTATTCCTATTTGGATTGGAGCGCATGAGATGACTTCTACCGGACGACGACGCTATAGGCGGGGCATGCTGCTGGTAGGGGTACTGTCGCTGGTGTGCGCACCGATGGTTCCCTGCCAGCAGAAGATTGCGACCCAGAAGTCCAGACAACCCGCAAGAACGGCCAAGAAGAAAGTGGTTGACGAAGCGAAGGAATTCACCCTTGTCGGTGCCGGGGACATCGCCTGGTGCGGAAATCTTCTTGGCGCGGAAGCGACGGCGAAGATTATCGAGCAAATTCCCGGAACGGTATTTGCGGCGGGAGATTTAGCCTACAACGGAGGCACGTGGGAGGAATTTCAAAACTGTTTTGAACCGACTTGGGGAAAGTTCAAGGATCGCACCAAGCCGGCTGCGGGGAACCACGAGTATAACGGCTCAGGCGCTTCGGGCTATTTTCGGTATTGGGGCGACCTGGCAGGTGACCCTAAAAAGGGTTACTACAGCTACGATCTGGGAGCGTGGCACGTGGTGGTTTTGAACACCAATTGCGCGGTGAGCGCGTTGGGCGGCTGCGGTGAGGGATCGCCTGAAGAAGTTTGGCTGAGGGAGGATTTGGCGGCGCACGGAGACAGTTGCATCGTTGCTTACGGGCATCATTCTCTTTTCAGCAGCGGGATTCTGGCGACACATGCGATGCACACGGAATTGCGGGCGTTTTGGAAAGATCTCTACCGGGCGCACGCGGATCTGATTTTGGCCGGACATGAACATTCCTACGAGCGGTTTGCTCCACAAAATCCTGATGGGCAACTGGACGAGGAAAATGGGATCAGGCAATTTGTTGTTGGCACGGGAGGGAAGAGCCATACGCCGCTGGGATTCGCGACACCTAACAGCGAAGTCAGGAATTCAGACACTTTTGGAGTTCTGAAACTGACACTCTCCGAGAAAAGCTACAAATGGGAGTTTGTCCCACAGGCGGGCATGACGTTTACGGATTCCGGCGAAAGAATGTGTCATAACCGGGCTAAGACAGACAAATAGGAATCATAAAGTTTGGTCAATAGAACTTACTTGATTGAGGCACAGGAGCCACCGACACTGCTGGCTTCAATTAACTTTTGGAAGGAAGGGAGGGCCGGAATAATGAGCTGCGATTTGTGCGCCAGAAGTTCCGCTGCGTTTAGCGAGTCCACGGCTTGTTTCTTCTCGTTCTCATTTAGCGTTTGACCTTGCGTGATTCGATCCAGGGCATCGAGTGCAAGCTGCGCGGCCAGCGACAGGGCTGTCGACGCAGGACCAGCCTCTTTCACAATGGCTGACCGTTGCTCTAGAGGCAGCAATTGCGCATTGACGCTCGCCCATTGCGTCAATTGGCTGCGAAGTTGTGCCGCGCGGGCAGCATCTTTGCAAGTGGAAGTAAGGAACGCATCGACCGCGACGGAAAACTGGCGTGACGTTTCGCTTTCCAGATGGCCAGCGTCAACCACGCGATTCAACGGGGTCTGGCTGGTTGGTTCAACGGTTGCAGTATCTTCCCGCGTGTAATCCTTCATAGGCTCGAGCGATTGCGTCAGCAGGTTGAGGGCAGCGAATTCTCCCGGCGACGCAGGGCCAGCCATGCGTTGCAGCATTTTTTGTTGAGCACTGCGATGCGTTAGCCCAAGCCATTCAAGCCGCTGGCTCTCTACTTCCATACGCGCATACATTGAAGCGGGATCGCGAACGTCGGCTGGGGACCAAAACCGTTCGGCTATTGCAGCGTTGCGCGGCCAGATGCGTGAGTCGATATTTTCCGCATTTACGTACTCCGACCACATGCAGGATTCGCCCCCAAGGATGTTCTGCTGCTCGGCAGGGCTCAAGCTTGCGGCGGCACCACCGAGCGGATCGTTGGCATAGTGGCGAGCAGCGGTCCAACCCAGGTCCAAGTAATAACCGTTGGAGAGAATGCCTCGATAGCCCTGTTTTGCAGCGGTCGTTAGCGAATCGGCGCCTCGCCAGGATTGAATGACGATGGATTTCGGGACGCCGGGCACGAGGATTTCATCCCAGCCGACGGGTGTCTTCCCTTGTTTCACGACCAACTCCTGCAAGCGACTGCTGAAATACGCCTGTAGTGCAGCGTTGTCTTTCAGATTGTGTGACTTCTTGAATTCCTGGATTTTGGGATTGGCGTCCCACTCTTTTCCGTTCACCTCGTCGCCACCGATATGGAAAAACTGGTCGGCAAAGAGTCTGCTCATTTCGCCGATCACTTCATTTAATAATTTATAGGTCTTCTCGTTGGTGGGGTCCATGGCGCAATCGAAGACACCCCACTTGCGTTGAATCTGATAGGGTCCAGAACCGCTGGCGATTTCCGGATGCGCTACAAACCAGGCGGCGCTGTGGCCGGGCATATCGAACTCCGGTACGACGCGGATGCCACGGTCGCGCGCGTACGCGATCACGTCGCGAATCTCCGCCTGTGTGTAAAAGAAGCCGTCAGATCCTTGTTCGTGCAGCTTGGGATCTTTGTGGCTCTCAACCCGGAATCCCTGATCGTCAGAAAGGTGCCAGTGAAAGACGTTCATCTTCACGGCTTCCATGCCGTCCAGATTTCTCCGGATTACATCGAGAGGAATGAAGTGGCGGCCGGAATCGATCATGAGCCCGCGCCAGGGAAAGCGAGGCTGATCCTGGATGGTAACGGCAGGCGCAGCGAATCCCTCGGGAGTGATGTTTACAAGTTGAAGAAACGTTTGCAGGCCGCGCAGCGCGCCGAGAGGATTTGCAGCATGAAGCTTCGCACCGGAGGTGACAATTTCCAGAGTGTAAGATTCATCTTCGCTCAATTTCTGGACGGGTTTGCTTTCGCGATCGGTGGTGACAACAAGCGTGGCTTTGGAGGGATCGACGGCGGCGCCGTTGGCAACAACAATGCCAGTCTGGTGACGGAGTTGAGTGAGAAACCGTTCTGCAGCACGATTGAGCCGGGCCTCATGATATCCGGCGAAGCCTATTGTGAACTGTGTATCAATTTTCAGAGAGCCGGAACCCAGTTGCAGTTTTGCCGGGAGTGGCATCAGGCTTACAGCCGACTGAGATTGTGCGTGCACCCGCATGCTACCTACAATACATAGAATCATTGCTACAAAAATATGCTTCCCTTTGAACAAACTCCGGCTCATGAGGTCCTCGCTGAATCCGCACTCCACAATATAGCTGTATTAAATCGTTATAACACGAAGAAAGGGAGACACTAAGCGGTTTCGCTGAACGAAAGATGCTCATCAACGTGGGAAGAGCTTTGTTTATTGTGGCAACTTCCTTCTCGCTTTGCAGTTTGATTGGAGTAGAATGTGCCCCGGACACTCAACGACGCGCATGAAAACCTCAGTTGCCATTTATCCCGGATCATTCGACCCCGTAACCAACGGCCATCTGGACTTGATAGAGCGTGGCGAGAAAATGTTCGACAAGCTGATCGTCGCGGTGCTGAAGAATGTTGAAAAGGAACCGCTCTTTACAGTGGCAGAGCGCGTGGAGATGCTCCGCGAGGTAACCAGGCAATGGGAAAGCGTGGAAATCGACGTATTTGAAGGATTGCTGGTCGATTATGCCCGGAAACGTGGCGCGGCCGTGATTCTTCGCGGCATTCGGGCCATCTCCGATTATGAGTTTGAGTTGCAGATGGCGTTGATGAATCGCAAGCTTGAGCCACGATTGGAAACGGTTTTCATGCTTCCGAGCGAGGCTTATAGCTATCTGAGCGCCAAACTGGTCCGAGAGATTGCGCAGCTACACGGGCCGTTAACAGGTCTCGTACCCGCAAGCGTCGAGCAACGACTCCGTAAGAAACTGTCCTGATCCAAGCGTGCCCATTGTATTTCTCCGAGATTTCCTGAAGACTATTCAGTTACCAACTCCACTCGGTTTCGAGGAGAGCTCGTGCAACTGACCAATCGCATCAACCGCATACAAATCTCACCCACAGCCGCAGTCATCAACGCCGCCGATCAACTGAAGGCGCAAGGCGTCGACGTAGCCGACTTCGGTCCGGGAGAGCCGGACTTCCCAACACCCGACCACATCAAGAAAGCCGCCATCAAGGCAATCGAAGAGAATCGCACGAAGTACACGGCCACGGCGGGAATCATGCCGCTGCGCGAGGCCATCGTGGCGTGGCACAAACGAGAGTTGGGTTCGCAGTACACGGCGAAAGAGTGCGTGGTCAACGTAGGCGGAAAACACTCGATCTTCAACACCATGTGCGTGTTGATTCAGAATGGCGATGAGGTGATCCTGGCTTCGCCCTACTGGGTCAGTTTTCCAGACATCATCAAATACGCAGGTGGGACGCCTGTTATCGTCAAGACCACACCCGAAGACGGCTTCGCCGCCAAAGCATCGGAAATCGAGAAGGCCATCACGCCGAAGACGAAAATGGTGATTATCAATTCGCCGAGCAATCCCAGCGGCGGAGTTGTGGATGCCGAGGAGTTTCGGCGAATCCTGGAGGTGTGCAAGAAGCACAATATATGGTTGATGGGCGACGAATGCTATTCGCATTTCGTTTATGAGCCGCACAAACCGTTTTCGATTGCGAGCGCAAAAGAGTCGAAAGAGAACGTCATCATCATCGGATCGGTATCGAAAACATTTGCGATGACTGGGTGGCGCCTTGGCTACACGCTGGCACCTGAACCGTTGATTCAGGCGATTATCAAGATTCAGAGCCAGTCCACATCGAATCCGACGTCGATTGCACAATACGCGGCGCTGGAGGCCATGCGCGGCACGATGGAGACCGTTCCGCCGATGCTGGCGGAATACACAAAGCGGCGGAAGCGCATCGTCGAGGGATTGCGGGCGATTCCGGGGATTACGTGCGAGTGGCCCGGTGGAGCGTTTTACGCCTTCCCGAATATTTCGGCACATCTTGGCGAAGGGAAAAACGCGTTGGCCAAGAGCTGCACGGAGTTGTCAAAGCTGTTGCTGGAAAAAGCGCACGTCGCGCTGGTGCCGGGCGAAGCATTTGGAGCCCCAGGATTCTTGCGACTGTCCTATGCCACGTCCATCGAGCGTATCGATGAGGGATTGCGCCGGCTGGAAAAGTTTTTTTCACGCGCTGAAGCTGCCGCTTGACCGTGCCGACGCCCGTCCTATCCCGGATTGAGCCGATCTTCAGCCCGCGGCTGTGGGGAGCGCGTTCGTTAGCACCATACTTTCCGGAAAAGACAAATTTGACTGAGCCATTGGGGGAAGCGTGGCTGACGAGTGCGGATTCGCGAATCAACAACGGGCCTTTTGCCGGGAAATCGCTCCGCGAGAGTTGGCAGGGCATGCCGAACGCATGGCGCGGGAATGGCCTGAGCGATGTTCCCGAATTTCCGATCCTGGTCAAGTTTCTTTTCCCGAACGACAAGCTTTCCATTCAGGTGCATCCGGACGATAGCTACGCAGAAAAGCATGAAAAGGAAGGTGGCGGCCGAGGCAAAACAGAAATGTGGCACATAGTTTCGTCGCAGCCGGGAGCAGAGATACTATTCGGGTTGAAACCCGGAGTCACGCGAGAGGATTTTCTTGCCGGAATAGCGCGAGGCACCTTGGAAGATCTGCTTGCCCATCAACCCGTGCACGCGGGCGACACATTTTTCGTTGCGCCAGGGACGCAACATGCTCTTGGTTCAGGAATAGTCGTTTGCGAGGTTCAGGAATATTCCGATCTGACGTATCGCGTTTACGATTTCGGTAGGGTGGATTCCTCAGGCAAGCCGCGTGAACTCCACATAGAAAAGGCGCTGGAGGTCACGCGATTTGACGGCCCTTCCCCCGGCAAACTTGAGCCCATGGCCCTGCATTCACCGGATGCGAAAAAATATCTGCTGGCCGCTTGCCCATATTTTGCGACCGAACGTTGGGATTGCTGCAAGACCACTTTTCTGGAAAGCGATCCAGACCACTTCCAGTTGCTCATAATTCTGGAAGGCTGCGGAAAATTTTATGACACCGATACCGTTTTCGATTACCGGATGGGGGAAGCATGGTTTCTTCCGGCGTCTTTGCCAATCACGTTACTCCAGCCAGAAAAGCGCACCAGCTTGTTGCGTATATTTGTCCCATCGCTGGAATTGTACCGGCGCCAATTGAAGAACCAAGGCTTTGACGAGGGATCGATATCTCGGGTTCTAGTCGGATAGGAGTATGGCAAAAGAAAAGCTCGACATTCACGCGGCGATTCTCGCGGGCGGCCGAGGAACGCGTTTCTGGCCACGCAGCCGGATACGTACGCCCAAACAACTGCTAAGCATTGTCGGCAAGAGCACCATGCTGGAACAAACAGTCGAGCGGTTACGACCTGTTATCGCTATGGATCGGATTTGGACCGTCACGAACGAAGAACAGAGCGGCGCATTGCGCAAGCAACTTCCTGCGGCATCGCGAAAGCGGGTCTTGACGGAACCCGTCGGAAGAAATACCACGGCGGCGATTGCGCTTGCGGCCATTCATGTGCGTCACGCAGCAGAAGGAGATGCATTGTTGGCTGTGCTGCCCGCGGACCACTACATTGCGCAGCCGAAGACTTACCAGCAAATTCTTCGTGCAGCCCTTGATGTAGCAAAGGAGCCGAGACGGATGGTGGTACTTGGTATTCCGCCCACACGTCCCGACACAGGATTCGGCTATATTGAGCGTGAAGGCAGCACGTTTTTCACCGCGCAATTCCCCGTCTATGCAGTGAGAAGATTCACGGAAAAACCAAAACTTGAAGTCGCCAAAGAGTATCTCGCTTCCGGAAACTATCACTGGAATGCCGGAATGTTTTTTTGGCGCGTTTCTACTTTCCTGGAGGCGGTAAGAGACTACCTGCCAAAGACGCACAACGCGATTGAGAAATTGGCCGGGCACATCGGAAAGCGGAGTTATGGCCGGGTATTGAAGAAAATATATCCAAAGCTGGAAAATATTTCCGTGGATTACGCCATCCTCGAGCGGGCGACCGCACAGGCCGGGGAACATCGAGTATTCGAGGTCCCCGCAGAAATTGGCTGGAGCGATATCGGCTCATGGGCTGCCGTATATGAACTTTTGGCAAAGCACTCAGGCGAGAATATCTTTGGCGGGCAGGGCGAAGCGCTGGACGCTGAGGGAAATCTGTTGTGGAGTCCAAACAAGTTTGTTGCTGCCATAGGTGTACACGACCTTGTCGTAGTCGATACTCCGGATGCACTTTTAATTTGCCCGCGAGATCGCGCCCAAGACGTTGGCAAAATTACCAAGGTGCTGGAAGCGCGCAAACTCAAGAATTTGCTATAGGCCACTTTGGATGGCTGCCACTCTTCCGTAGATCGCGGCCGTTTTTATTCAGCTGACGCTGAGCTTCGCGTATACTTTTAAACAATGAACAGCATCAAGTTTGGGACAGACGGTTGGCGGGGGATTATCGCCGACGATTTTACATTTGAGAATGCGCGCATCGTGGCACAGGCGCTTGCTCGCTACGTGGTACGCAATGAGGATCCTCGAAAGGGAGTCTTGATCGGCTACGATCACCGCTTCGGCGCAGATCGGATCGCTACCGCAGTTGCTGAAGTGATCAGTTCCAGCGGAACTCCTGTTTGGCTGACGGATAAGCCGTGCCCGACGCCGGCGATTTCACTGCTGGTTCGCCAGCGGAAAGCGGCAGGCGGCATTATGATCACCGCCAGCCACAATCCTTATCACTGGAACGGAATCAAGTACAAAGCGAGTTATGGCAGCAGTGCGCTACCTGCGATTGTAGCGCAGATCGAAACTGAACTTGCCCTGGTGCTGGAATCAACCGCGGCTCACCTGCCGCCACGAAAAGATTTGGTGCACTCGATTGAGCCCCGCAGGCCGTACCTTGACACCGTCGAGAAATTAGTTGATTGGCAGCGATTGCGTGACGCAAAGTTCCGTTTCGCGGTTGATTCGATGCATGGATCTGCCGCGGGACTACTCCTGGAACTGTTCGCGCGCAATGGCGTTAGTTGCGAAGAAATTCGTGGCAACCGAGATCCACGTTTCGGCGGAGTTAATCCCGAACCAATCGAGCCACATATCGACGCACTGCGTGATACCGTCCTCGCGGGTAAGTTCGACGCCGGATTTGCAGCGGATGGGGATGGCGATCGCATCGGCGCAATCGACCGCGATGGCTCATTCGTCAACCCACACCAGATTTTCGCGTTAATGGCATGGCACCTGATTGGCACACGCGGACTTCCCGGTGAAATTGCCAAGACATTCTCAGTTACAAAACTGATCGACAAGATCGCCGCAAAGTTTAACCGTAAACTCCACGAAGTGCCTATCGGTTTCAAATACATCTGTGAATTGATGTTGGAGCAAAATATCTTAATCGGTGGAGAAGAGAGCGGAGGCATTGGCACAAGTCTGTACCTGCCAGAACGTGACGCCACGGTGTCGGCACTGTTTCTCGCCGAATTGATGGCGTGGCATGGAAAATCTCTGGGAGAATTATTGGGGGGACTTCACGCAAAATTTGGCGCATATCACTACGGGCGAGTGGACCTTGACGTAAAGCCAGGGCAGAAAGAGAAGGCCATCGCACATTTCGCGAATGGGAAAGTCGCCACGTTTCTCCACTGGGCCATCACACGGCGCGAAAACATGGACGGTATCAAACTCTATCTGGATGAAATTGGTTGGGTAATGGTCCGCGCGTCGGGAACGGAAAACCTGCTCCGTGTGTACTCAGAGACTAACGATCCGGCAGTCACGCGCAGTGTTTTACAGGCTGTAACAGAGACCGTACATACTCTGTAGAGGGCACTCATGGAAACAGTGAACCTGAAAGATAAATTTGCCAAATTCAGTGATTACTGCAACCCGCGGATTATCGGGGAAGTAAATGATTGCGCGGTGAAAGCCGTTAAACTGAAGGGCGAATTTATCTGGCATCACCACGACAAAGAAGACGAATTGTTTTTGGTGGTGAAAGGCACGTTACGAATGAAGTTTCGCGATCATGAAGCCATCGTGCACGAGGGAGAATTCGTCATTGTCCCAAGGGGAGTGGAGCACCAGCCCGTGGCGGACGAAGAAGCGCATATTATCCTGCTGGAACCAAGATCAACCTTGAATACGGGAAATGTTGTGAACGAAAGGACGGTCAGCGAACTTGAGCGGCTTTGAACTGCCCGCTGCCAGGCACTGACGAGAAATCTTATGAACCATCGCTTCCACACTCTGGATGTTTTCACCACCACGCGATTTCAGGGCAATCCCCTGGCAGTTATAACCGATGGAGATGGGCTGTCAAACGATCAGATGCTGGCCATCGCCCGGGAAATGAATCTCTCAGAAACAGTGTTCGTGCAGAAACCGACGGATGACCGTGCATTGGCCCGCTTGCGCATTTTCACTACCAGGAAAGAATTAAAGCTCGCTGGACATCCGGTAATCGGAACGTGGTTCCTGCTCGCGGAGCTAGGCGTAGTTCCGGCGCAGGAAGGCGGCGTCCACATCATGCAACAAACTGGCGCTGGCATACTGCCGGTGGAAATACACTTCAAGGATGGCCGGCCACAGCGCGTTACAATGACGCAAAAAGAAGCTTCGTTCAAACCTTCCAAAATTAACAAGAAGCAACTTGCGGCAGCGCTTGGATTAGGCCCAAAGGATTTTGCGGCAGGTCTCGAGCCGGAATTTGTTTCGACAGGAATTTTCAATCTAATGGTGCCTTTGCGCAATCGCTCTTCGCTAGCGAAAATCCAGCTGAATATGGCGGAGTTGGCACGGCTCTTTGGTAAGCAAGGTGCGTTGGCCTACTGTTTTGCTCTGGGAAATGGAACCAGCGTGTTCGCGCGAGGCATGATGCCATGGGACATGTACGAAGACGCCGCCACAGGTTCCGCCGCAGGCTCGCTGGGCGCTTATCTGGTGAAACATGGCAGACTTGTCGCCGGACAAACGCTGAACGTCTCACAAGGCGTTGAAATGGGGCGGCCGAGCCAAATCGAGGTGGAAGTAATTCAGGCTGGCAAGAAACTCACTCCGCGGGTCAGTGGGGCCGCAGTAAAGGTTTTTGAAGGTGGCATTCGCTTCTGAAGAAGTGTGGCGCGGCTTCTCAGCAGGTACGGATCAATTCATTTTTGGATTGTTGATTTGCGATAGGCGTCGAGTATTCCGTTAACAAAAGCGCTGGCGTCATCCGAGGAATATTTCTTCGCAAGATCCACGGCTTCATTAATTACAACTTTTGCGGGTGTGTCTGTCGCGCGCATTTCGTGGATAGCCAGACGCAAAATCGAGCGGTCTATTGCTGCAAGGCGCTCCAGGCGCCAGTTTTCGGCAAACTTGGTGATCAATTCGTCCAGAGCGGGAGCATCGTGCGAGGCACCCTCGAACAATTGATTCGCAAAAATGCGGGTTTGTTCGGCCGCTTTGGCGCCTTTCCAGAATTTTAGTTCAAGTTTGCGTGCATCCTGCTGGCTCATGTCCCACTGGAAAAGCATCTGCATCGCGAATTCGCGTGATTTAGATCTTAGGGACAATTTATTTGCGCCGCCTTTTTGTGGTGACTGGACCTGCCGCCACCTGCAGCTTTTTTGAAAGTTGCGCCATCTCCACTGCCCCGAGTCCTGCCTCAAAACCCTTGTTTCCGCTCTTTAGTCCCGCTCGGTCGATGGCCTGCTCCAAGGTATCGCAAGTCAAGACGCAAAAAAGAATGGGCACTCCCGTATCCATCTGGGCAAGCTGCAAACCGCGTGCAGTTTCCGAGCAGACATAATCGTAATGCGTCGTCTCGCCGCGAATGACGCAGCCGATCGCGATCAACGCATCATAATGTCCACCGGCAGCCAACTTCTTTGCGGCAAGGGGAAGTTCAAAAGAACCTGGCACATGAACCGTATCCACATCTTTGCTGCCGGCACCGGCACGAGCCAGGGCATCCACCGCGCCCTGCAAGAGTCTTTCCGTGATAAAGCTGTTGAATCTGCTTACGACAATGCCGAATCGCAATCCTTCGGCGCAGAGTCCGCCCTGAATCGATTTCGAATTTAGCTTTGCTTGCGTAGCCATAGTCATTTGCCGTGGAAATTCGCAGGGCGCTTCTCTAAGAATGCTTTGGTGCCTTCGCGCATGTCTTCGGTGGCGCAGCACACGCCAAAAAGTGTTGCCTCCAGAAAGAGCCCTTCTTCCTGTGGCATCTCACTGCCTCGCTCAATCGCTTCCATGCAGTATTTCACGGCCAGCGGCGCTTTCTCGATAATTCTTTTGGCCATGGCTTCGGCCGCCGGTATCAGATCCGCCGAATCATACACATGATTCACAAGTCCGATGCGGTGTGCTTCTTCAGCCGTGATCATTTCACCCGTCAAGCATAGTTCATGGGCTGCGCCTTTGCCGCAAAGACGGACCAGGCGCTGCGATCCACCATAGCCGGGAAGAATTCCAAGCCTCACTTCTGGTTGCCCAAGTTTCGCGGTCTTGCTTGCCAAGCGAATGGAGCATGAAAGAGCAAATTCACAGCCACCGCCTAAAGCAAATCCGTTGATAGCGCAAATCGATGGCTTGCCCATCGTTTCGAGCAGGTGAAACACACTTTGGCCGAACAAAGAAAACTCCTTACCGTTTACCGGGGTTTGCTGGGCCAGTTCGTTGATATCGGCGCCCGCAACGAAAGCTTTTTCGCCCGCGCCCGTGATGATCAAGACGCGAACGGAGGAGTCATCACGCGCATCGAGCAGAATTGATTGCAGCTCCTCAATGGTCTTGCGGTTCAATGCGTTCAACACCTTCGGCCGGTTGAAAGTGATGTAGGCAATGCCATCTTTCTTCTCGTACAAGAGATTTTCGTATGCCATAGTTTTCCTCAGAGGGCCATCGGCTTTGGATTCGCCGGATCCGCATAGTCGTAAAAGCCGCGGCCAGTTTTCTTTCCGTGCCAACCGGCCAGCACCATGCGCTTCAATAGTGGAGGCGCCGCGAATCGCTTTTCCTTGAACTCATCAAACATAATCTGCGAAATGTAGTAGGTGGTATCGAGCCCAACAAAATCCAACAATGTGAAAGGACCCATCGGATAGCCACAACCAAGCTTCATGGAATTGTCGATGTCGACGACGGAGCCGGCGCGCTCTTCCAGAGCGCGGATGGCGTCGAGGAGATATGGCACCAACAGCCGGTTCACGATGAAGCCGCCGCTATCGTTTGCACGCACCGGTGTCTTACCGAGCTTGGCGCCGAACGCGACCATCTCTTCATAGATGGCTGGCTCAGTGGCAATCGTGCGCACAACTTCGACCAGCTTCATGACCGGCACAGGGTTGAAAAAATGGAGCCCCACAAATCTTTGTGGTCTTTTCGTGGAAGCGGCAATCTCCATGATTGTCAGCGAGGAGGTGTTACTGGCAAAAATCGTATGCGGTGGGCAGAGCACATCCAATTCAGAGAACAGTTCGCGCTTGGCCGGAAGCTTTTCGATAATCGCTTCCACCACGACATCGCAATCCTTCAAATCCTGGAGCGAAGTCGTTCCAAGGAGGCGGCTGCGAATTTCGCCTTTCGCTGCCTCAGTGATTGTGCCCTTCTCGACCAGTCGCGTCAGATTCTTTTCGATTCCCTTCAGCCCCTTCTCAAGCAATTCCGCGCTAACTTCGCGCACCACGGTTGCCAAACCGGCCTGAGCGCTCACTTGCGCAATCCCGGCACCCATCAACCCACACCCCACAACGCCAACCTTCTGTATCGCCATGCTCGTTCCTCAAAACCACGAATTCATTTCAAAATAGCGGGAAAGACCACCTGAGAGAGTGTATCAAAGACCGAAGGAGTTAGTTTGCAGTCGCTTCCACAATCGTGGCGATTCCCTGGCCGCCGCCGATGCAAGCAGTCGCAAGGCCGTATCGCAAATTTTTCCGGCGAAGTTCGTTCAGAACTGTGATCAGCAGCCGGGTTCCGGAAGCGCCGAGCGGATGACCGAGGGCGATTGCTCCTCCGTTTACGTTAGTTTTATCCCGATGCAGGCGAAGTTCTTTTTCCACGGCAAGATACTGCGAGGCAAAGGCTTCATTCACTTCGACTCGGTCGATATCCTCCAGTTTGAGTCCTGCGAGCTGCAATGCCTTTCGAGTGGAAGGTACCGGCCCGATTCCCATAATGCTCGGATCGACACCCATCACGGCCCATGAAACAATGCGACCCAATGTTTTCAAGCCGCGCTCGCGCGCAATCTTTTCGCTCGTCACCACCACGGCAGCCGCGCCATCCACGATCCCGCTGGCATTTCCAGCCGTCACCATTCCATCTTTCTTAAATGATGGTGAAAGCTTCTCGAGGGTCTCCATGGTCGTCTCCGGACGCCGGTGATCATCTTCAGTGACGAGAATTGTTTTTCGTCCCTGTTTCACTTCAACGGGGACAATTTCTTCTTGGAAGTATCCTGCTTTGTGAGCAGCCTCCGCAGCCTGTTGACTGCGGAGTGCATAAGCATCCGAATCCCTTCTGGTGATTCCGGATTGTTCCGCAAGCTTTTCCGCCGTCAGCGCCATCGGCAAGCCACAATACGTGTCCGTCAACCCTACAAATAGAAAATCTTCCAGCGTGCCACCGCCAAGTTTCAGTCCCGTACGCGCGCCACGAATCACAAACGGAGCTTGCGTCATGTTTTCCATTCCGCCAGCCAGCACGACATTCGCTTCGCCAAGCAGAATTCGCTGCGCCGCCTGCGCAACTGCTTCAATTCCGGAGCCGCACAAACGATTCACCGTTACTGCCGGCGTTTCCATTCTTAGTCCGGTCTTCAACGCCACATGCCGCGCGCCATAAATGGCGTCCGAACTCGTCTGCAGAACATTTCCAAATATGGCGTGGTCGATTTCCTCGGGATCCACACCTGAGCGCTGAATCGCACCTTTCGATGCATGTGCGCCGAGGTCGATGGCCGAGACGTCTGAAAAACTTCCGGTATAGCGAGCCATTGGCGTGCGCGCTCCCGCTACGATCACGATGTCAGTTGGAAACATTTTTCCTCGCTTGGTGGATTACCTAAATGAGATGCTTCGGCCGGTCTGGATGTCGCGCCCTCGCGGAATTCCCGTGGCCAGTTCGTCCTACGAATGAGCCCGCCGCTCTTCCGCAACCACTGTATCACCGCCGCGTTTCCTCGCTTCTTCCATGCTGAATTCGGCGCGATTGATCAGGTCGGTGACAATATCTTCGCTATCGTATTCTGCTTTAGCCACCGCTTCCACGATGCCTGCGCTCAACGTTACCTGCGTGGAATCCCACGGAGGCCGCACGCCGGCAGCTGCGCGCCGCAACTTGTCGACTAAATTGGATGCACCGGAAAGAGATGTATCCGGCAGAATGAACGCCAGCGCCCATGAAGTATATTTTACAGCCATGTCGTTTTGACGAACCATGGGCTGAAGCGACCTGGCCAGTTGTTCCAGAAATTTTTCCAGTGGACCTTCTCCCTGCTGCCGCAACATTTCCGCCCCACGATCGATCTGCAGCACGGCCAGCGAGAGCGCAGTGCCTTGCGTGCGTGCGCGATCAGCCTCATTCAGGAGGCAGCCGACGTAAGAGGTACGGCTGAGCAATCCAGTGCGATCGTCGGATACGCCCATGCGGCGTACCAACGAGCGCAATCGGGTGTGGCTGACGCTCATCAGCATCTGGTCGCCAATAGCTTGCAGGAAGTAAGTTT
Organism: Candidatus Acidiferrales bacterium; assembly: GCA_963748365.1. GTDB lineage: Bacteria > Acidobacteriota > Terriglobia > Acidiferrales > UBA7541 > Acidiferrum. The sequence goes on along the minus strand of CAVVJG010000005.1, from coordinate 47,683 downwards.
CGTTCGGCCTCCAAGTGTGTTGCACGTTGTGGCCGGTAATGAGCATTCCGGCTGGAGATTGCGTCTCCTTATCTACGATGGTGACGCCCAGGGCAGTCTGCAGTCCCAGTTCAGAGAGGATCGAGCCTTCGCTAACATCGACAACCAGCCCGCCAAGTTCGTCGGGAATTGCCTTTTCCATTTGCGCCAGCAGAAAAACAACTTGTGCGCCCGGTGCCGGCTTCAGATTTTGCACGGTAAATTCCGCCGCGATTTCCGGTGGCCTCCCTGGCACTCCGATTACTGCGAGTGTACGCGCCGCCTTCAGATAAGCACCCACCTCGCTGACAGTGGTATTCAGCATGGCGCGCGGAGTCTGTTGCCGGAAAATTTTCTGGTTAATCTCTGAGATCTTGGTCAGGTCGCGCAGAGTCTCTGCGGTGTATGTTCCCGTGCGCCCGGTGGGTCCTTGATGCTTCGGCTCTTCCACCGGAACCGCGGCGACATGCTTGGCTGCGGACTCAGGTTTCGCCTGGTTCTTTGGCCACCAATTCGCCATTTGATAGAGGTTTTGCAGACGCGCATTGCGGTCTTCTTCCCCGGGGAACATGGCGGCGATTTTTTGCAAACGTTCCACGGCCTTGCTCAGCAGAGAGTACTGCAGAAAAATCTCAGTTTGCACGATGAGGTCGTCCAGGGCCTGCATCTTGCGGCCCTCCTCGTTTACGGGGCCAGCCTCGACAACTTCCTGACTGGCTACTACCTTTGGGGGTGCTGAGCCCGTGGTCACCGTTGCGGTCTTAGCCATCCGCGCGGCAATCCGGCCGAGAAAAGCATTATCAGCATGCCCTCGAAGTTTTTCGACGCGCTCCTGATTGCGATAGTCATACGCATCGATATCGACCAGCCGTTCGAGGACTTCGCAGGCCTTCTGAAAACTTCCAGAATTAAAGTTCGCGTCGAACAGTTTGATCAAAACTTCAAAATACTGTGATTCGCGGTTGAGTTCGCTGTAAAGCGCGGCCCAGAATTCGAGGATGGGCAAGGATTCCGGATGCTTGGCCCCCAGCGTTTCCACCTGGCTGGTGAATTCGCCAAGCTTTTTGTCGGCAAACATGCGGCGCTTCAAGGTCAGCAGGATTTCGACGGACTTGTTGTCTTGCCCGGCATCTGAATATGCATCGGCCAGGTCAAATAACCGTGTGACCCCTTCATTTCTTTCGCGCAGCAAACGCTCCAGGATTCCTCTGGTGCGGTCCAACTGCCCAGCTTGCTGCAGCGCATCCGCGAAGGTTTCAAGAAAGGCAAGATCACTCTCGTTCGGCGCGAACGGTTCCAGCAGCGCGGCTGCTTCCGCGGATTCGTTATTGCGGAGTTTCGCCTCTGCATACAACAACGCCACGCTTCGTTCTTTGGGAGCCAGGCCGTATGCGCGTCCAAAAAGCTTCAGCGCCTCTTGAGGAGCACCACCTGCAGTGGCAATGGAACCAGCACGCAAAAACGATCGCGCGGCCAACGCACTCTTTCCGATCTGCGCCGCAGCTTCTGCCACCTTCATTTGTCGAGACATATTGTCTGGGTCAAGCTGTGCCGTGCGTTCCCAGCAAAACAGCGCGTCTTCGCCGCGGCCTGCTTCGCTGAACATTTCCGCGGCTTTGGTGTACTGCTCGATAGCTTCGTCGGGGTGATTTTGCTTTTGTTGCAGGAAGGCATAGCGAGCGATGCGTTCCGGCGGTTGAATCGTTGCGGAATTGCGCAGGAACCGGTTGAAAATGGCCAGTGCTTTCGTTTCGTCCTTTGGTTCGATAAGCAAATCGAAAAGGTAGCCATAATAAACCGCGGCACGGTCCGGCAGGTCCACGCGAGTGTAAAGGTCGCCGAGTGCCTGGGTCGCCTCCTGATGCTGCGGCGCCTCCTGCAGGACAGACTGGTACGCTTCGATAGCATCCTCGACACGATTCTTCTCGAGGAATTTCTTCGCGCGCTCCAGTTGCTTGTTAACGTCTGCGGCCATCTATTCGATATGCCTTCGGTTACGAGTTAATTGTTGGAAGCAACGGGTTCTCGGGCGGCTCAAACCCATCATCCACTATACCGCCGCCTTGCAGCGGGGCAAATCGGGAGTCGCGAGAGGATGGGAATCTGCTACGTGCGGTAAGGCCTGTACAGGCAACGAACGCCTGTTTTCGTGGAGCACTGAGTTCGCTCATCTCGAAAAACGTCGAACGCTGAGTGCTATCGGAAGGCCTACACAGAAGATATGTATAACTACCCCAATAATCATCATCTGCAATGAGAACGGCCGTTTGGCGGCAGCAGACAGAGGCACAACAATCCGATTCATAAAGAAATAGACAGCCACGCCATACAGAACTCCTGAGAGGACTGCCTGTTGGGTTAAGAAACTAAACGACCGGCTTGCCAAAAGGTAGACGGCTGCCGCGCCAAAGGCGATGACAAAATGGCAAAGCAGACCGAGCAGTGCGGTCGCCAGGCCCCCGTTGAATGCGCTGGGCCCGATCAACCCACTGGCAACGCAGAGCAACTTCGCAAGCTCATATGAACGAGTTCACTTCTCCGATATCCAAATTGCCGATCTCAACCAAGCTGACGGCCTCGTGCGACTTATGGCAAACTAGAGGTTTGCACGGCATGGTTTCGGCTGGACAGACTTGCTCTGCCCGGATTTGGTGCCCGCTGTCGAACTGCAAAGCGCACCCTCAGGTCAATCCTGGCGGTATTGGAAGATAATGGACCCAAAGTTCATACGGAATTTCTGTATTATCGCGCATATCGATCACGGCAAGTCCACGTTGGCGGACCGGCTGCTCGAAATGACTGGAGCGCTCACGCAGCGCGAGATGCACGAACAGGTGCTGGACTCCATGGACCTGGAGCGCGAGCGCGGCATAACCATCAAGGCCAAGAGCATCCGGCTGCACTATAAAGCCAAAGACGGCAACACCTATCGCTTGAACCTGATCGACACGCCCGGCCACGTGGATTTCTCCTACGAAGTTTCGCGCGCACTATCCGCCTGCGAAGGCGCGCTTCTGGTGGTCGATGCCAGCCAGGGCGTTGAAGCGCAAACCGTGGCCAATACGTTTCTTGCCGCTTCACACAACCTCACCATTCTTCCGGTGATCAACAAGATTGATTTGCCTGCCGCGCAACCTGATTTTGTGAAAGAACAGATTGAAAGCGTGCTGGCCATTCCCGCCGGCGACGCGCTGATGATCAGCGCCAAAAGCGGAATCGGCGTGGAAGATGTCTTGGAAGCCATCGTGCAACGCGTTCCTCCGCCCAAGGGCAGCGCGGCAAATCCCTTTCAGGCGTTGGTGTTCGATTCCTGGTTCGACATTTATCGAGGGGCAGTGGTTCTTGTGCGCGTGATGGAAGGCCGCATCACGCGACACATGAAAATACGACTGGTGGCCACCAACGAAGTATACGAAGTAGAACAACTCGGCACGCTGACCCCGAAGCCGATTGCGCTTGAAGAACTGGAAGCCGGCGATGTTGGCTTCATCGTTGCCAACATCAAGCGAGTGGCCGATGCGCGGATGGGCGACACGGTGACCGAAGCGGCCCGACCTGCTCCGGCGCTGCCCGGCTTTGAAGCCATTAAGCCGATGGTATTTGCGGGAATTTTCCCTGTACTGGCGGATGAATACGAACCGCTGCGCGATGCGCTGGGCAAATTACAGTTGAACGACGCTGCCTTCTTTTACGAACCGGAAAATTCCGTGGCACTGGGTTTCGGTTTCCGTTGCGGGTTCCTGGGCTTACTGCATCTGGAAATCGTTCAGGAGCGACTGGAGCGCGAGTTCGGCCTGAACTTGATTACCACTGCACCCAGCGTGCGGTACAGGATCACGCGAGTTGGAGGCGACGTCATTGAAGTCGACAGCCCCGCAAGGTTTCCGAATCCCAGCGACATTGAAAAGATTGAAGAACCCATCATCACGGCCATGATCATCACCAACGACGATTCGGTTGGTGGAATTCTGCAGCTCTGCCAGGACAAACGCGGTACGCAGAAAAACTTCGAATATCTCTCGCCCACCCGCGTTATGCTTACCTACGAGTTGCCTCTGAACGAAATCGTGCTGGATTTCTACGACCGGCTAAAGAGCGTTTCGCGCGGCTACGCTTCGCTGGACTATCATCTGGCAGGCTACGTGGAAGCGGATTTGATCAAGTTGGACATTCTTGTGGGTGGTGAACCGGTCGACGCGCTGGCGCTGATCATTCACCGCGAATTCTCGGTGGAACGCGGCCGCGATCTCGTCACGCGCTTGAGGAAGTTGATTCCGCGCCAAATGTTTGAGGTACCTATCCAGGCAGCCATCGGCAGCCGCGTCATCGCTCGTGAAACAGTGGCTGCCATTCGGAAGAACGTGCTTGCCAAGTGCTACGGCGGAGACATTTCCCGTAAGCGCAAGCTCCTTGAGAAACAAAAAGAAGGCAAGAAGCGCATGAAGCGCGTCGGCCAGGTCGACATTCCGCAGGAAGCCTTCCTGGCTGTCCTCAAAGTTTCTGGCGACGAAGAAGACTAATAGTCTGAATTATTTTATTCTTTCTGCTTCACTTCCAAGATCAAGCGACCGTGATGCAACTGAATGGCCACCGCGTCGCCGACTCTCACTTGATCCGTTTCACGCAAAACATTCCCCGCGGTGTCAGTGGCGATGGCGTAACCGCGCTCCAGGACCTTCAGTGGGCTGCGCTCGTGCAATTGCAGCGTCAGTCGCTCCCAGTGCTCGCGCTTCAACCGGAGGAATCGGTCTGCGCGCGTGCCCAGATCGGTGCTGCGGGCCTGTAGCCGCAAACGCAACCCCGCAATCCTCACACGAAAGTCGAACGAAGCAATCTTCAAGTGGGCCGCTGTAAATCTTCTGCGAGATTGGTCGAGCCTGGCACGGAGACCCTGCGCAACGCGCGAGGTCAAATCGTCCGCGCGTTGGCGACGTTGCCGTAGCAGATCGTGCGGCCTGCGAAAACCCGGGCGTCCCAGCAGAGCATGCACGCGTCCAGTCAATTCCATAATGCGGTAGCGCATCAAGGTGGCCAGGTCCGCTTGAAGATCCGACACATGATTATCAAATTCGCGGCGAGTATTCACGACCAATTCGGCTGCGGCCGACGGAGTCGAGGCACGCACATCGGCCACAAAATCAGCAATCGTAAAATCGGTTTCGTGCCCCACACCGGAGATTACCGGTATGTTGCATTCGATAATCGCTCTCGCCACAGTCTCCTCATTAAACGACCACAAATCTTCCATTGAACCGCCGCCACGCACTAGTAGAACAACATCCGCCGCCTGCTTTTTATGGAAGTATCGCAGCGCCTCAACAATCTCCGCCGCTGATCCTTCTCCCTGCACCCGCACGGGATAGAGTGTGAGTTGAATGTTTGGAAATCTACGGGTAAGAATGCGCACAACATCGCGAACTGCGGCACCCGTTGGGGAAGTGATCAGTCCAACCCGGCTGGGCAACATGGGCAGCGGCTTTTTGCGCGCGGCATCGAACAGGCCTTCGTCTTCCAATCGTTTCTTTAATTGCTCAAACGCCAGTTGCAGAGCGCCGCGACCTAGCGGCTCCAGCGACTCCACGTAGATCTGATATTCTCCGCGCGCTTCGTAGACGCTGATTGATCCGCGCACGGTTACTTTGAGTCCGTCTTCAGGGCGAAACTTCATCCCGCGCTGCTGGTTTTTAAAAAACACACAGCGAATCTGCGCCCGCTCATCTTTCAGCGTGAAATAAATGTGTCCAGAGGCAGCCGGACGGCAATTGGAAATTTCGCCTTGCACCGTGGTGTCGGTAAAATTTTTGGCCAGAAGATCGCGAATGCGCGCGGTCAGGTCGCTGACGCTATAGATTCGCCGTTCCGGCTGCAAATTGAATTGCAGTTGTGTTGTGTCCATGTCCCTGAAGAGCCAGGTCAAACGCCATCTTATCCCGGCACAGCAACTACTCTTCGTCCTCGCCCATTTGCATCGTGAGATAGCGCTCGTATCCAAGTTCCGAAATCATGTGCATTTGCGCTTCGAGCCAATCCACGTGCCCTTCTTCATCTTTCAGCAGGGTGACAAAGAGGTCGCGCGACCCATTGTCCTTTTCCGCAACGGCAACCTGGATTGCTGCGTTGTAATCCTTCACGGCTCCGAGCTCAAGATCGAGATCACTCTGCAGCATTTCTTTTATGTTCTTGCCTACTGTCAGTTCCAGTGGCTTCATAGTGGGCGAGCCATCCAGAAACAGAATGCGCTCCATGAGCACTTCTGCGTGCTTCATTTCGCCGATGGACTGTTTCTTGATGAAATCCGCCAACTTGTCGTAGCCCCAGTTTTCATACATTTCTGCGTGCAAGAAATACTGATTAATCGCTGTGAGTTCTTCTCGCAGTGCCTTGTTGAGTTCTTCTATGACCTTAGCTGAGCCCTTCATGTTCAAACACCCTCCTTTGGAGAGAGTGAGTGTAGCGCAGATAGCCGTGTAGCGACAGTGACATTGCGAAGTGCGGACTTAATTGGCGTTGGTGCTAGTCTCCTGAGTCATTGATTTCTTGCATATTGTTTGTGCCATGTACGGCAAGCGTGCGGGAAGCGAACCGGCCAATGCTGTTGAGGATTGCCTCGGCACTTTTCGTCCACACAAAAGGCTTGGGCCGCTCGTTGTGAATGGTGATGAACTCCAAGATGGCGGATTCCAATTCACGCACGCTGTAGTGCGAACCTCGTTTGATCTGTCGTTGTGACAGTAAGGCGAACCAGCGCTCCACCTGGTTCAGCCACGAACTGTGCGTGGGTGTGAAGTGCAGTTGATAGCGGGGATGCCGCAGAAACCACGCCCGAATTTCCTTGGTCTTGTGGGTGGCATAGTTGTCCAACACCAGATGGACGGTAAGATCGGCAGGAACGGCGCGATCGATCTGATTCAAGAATTTGCGGAACTCGATGGCCCGATGGCGTGGCCAGCACTTGCCGATCACCGATCCGGTGGCGATGTCCAAGGCCGCGAAAAGGCTGGTGGTGCCATGGCGTTTGTAATCGTGGGTTCGACGCTCGGCTTGGCCGGGCAGCATCGGGAGGATCGGTTGGCTGCGGCTCAGCGCCTGAATCTGGCTCTTCTCATCCACACACAGCACCAGAGCGTGATGCGGAGGGTTCAGATACAAGCCTACGATGTCCCGCACCTTGTCGACCAACAGCGGATCGTTGGACAGTTGGAACGTTTCGCTGCGGTGAGGACGCAATCCGAACGCCCGCCAGATGCGGCTGACCGTCGATTGACTCAGTCCGGTCCTTGCTGCCAACGCGCGACTACTCCAATGCGTTGCTCCTTTGGGGGCCTCTTCCAAGGTGAGCCGTACGGCCCGTTCGACGCGGTCAGCGCCGATCTGTCGTGGCGCTCCCGGTCGTACTTCATCCCCTAAAGCCGCAATTCCACCGGTGATAAACCGATTCCGCCACAACCCCACGGTAAAGCCAGTGGTATGCAGCTTGGCGGCAACGGCAGCGTTATTCTGTCCACCGGCACACTCCAAAATGATGCGTGCGCGAAAGGCCAGGGATCGCGAACTGCGCGGTTGCTGTAACAGTTGTCGCAAGGTTAGCTTCTGCTCTGGACTGACTACCAGATCCTGCTTCTTCGGACGCCCTCGTGGATTCGACATGATCCACGATAAACCCAATACTCTATTTATGCAAGCTATTTATGACTCATGAGACTAGCGCCGAAATCGATTGATAATCCAGAAAAGAAGTGAAAGGCCGACGCTGAGCAAGAGGCAAGTTACGATCGGGAAATACACCGTGGTATTTTCCCCTTTGTGAACAATGTCGCCGGGCAGCCTGCCCAACCGATATGGCAATTTGCCACCTGCGAAAAAGAAAGCCCCCACCAAGACGAGCACTCCACCCAGTAGCATGAGCGTGCGGCCGAGTTCGCGAAAAGAATCCACGTTGCCTTCAATCAAACGTCAGGCAGCCGCCGCAATCCGCCGCATCAGGTCTTTTTGCTCGTCGATCGATTCCGCACCAATTGTAAATGCGTCGAGCAGGTCCATGCCAAGCGCGTAGCGAATCGCTTCATCCTGTTTCGTCCGCAGTGCTCCCTGGCCAAGAATTTTCATGCCCACAACGGCTTTGCCCGAAGCACGCATCTGTCGCAGGACACCCGCTACGGTCTCAGGATCCGCATCCATGTGCGCGCCCACCGGATTCATGCGTGCAAGGTCTACTTCCACCCAGGGAGAGTTTGCCGCTGCGCGCAACGCTTCAATCGAGTGACAGGAACATCCGTGCGCGCGAATAATGCCCTTCTGCTTCGCGTCGGAGAGTACGTCCATCGCGCCGCGGTACCGTGTGGTCCAATCCGCTTCGGTTACGCAATGCATCAACACAATATCGATGTAGTCGGTGCCAAGTTCGTGCCGAAATCGGTCAAGGTCCGCGCGCACGCCCGCCGCATCTCTCTGCCACGATTTTGTCAGGACGGTGACCTTGCTGCGGTCCACGTGCTTTAGCGTCTCCGCAACGTGCGGGTGGCTGCCATAGGAATCGGCTGCATCAAAAAATCGCAGCCCGTTATCGTAGCCGTTCAGCAACAGACGCGACAATCCATCTACTCCCAGCGATGTCTGGTGGGAGTGTCCGCCGGAGCCAACGGTTCCCGTTCCCATGGCTAGTCGCGAAGTTTGTATTCCGGTCTTTCCCAGAGAGACAGTATCCGTTGCCAGATACTTCTTCGAAAGCGGCGCCAGCGCGGCGAGCCGCGCGGCCATGGCTTTGCCACCGAATAAAATAGCTCCAGCGGCAAGACCGGTGCGATGAATGAATTCACGGCGTGTAGTGCGGAACATCGGGTCCTCCAAGGGTGGGCTATCGTGGAGCCAATAGTATGCACCCATGTGTGCAAAAAAAAGAAGCCGAACTATTGTCCGGCTCCTGAGTACCCTGCGGGTAGATTGCGAGCTATCCTGCGGCTAAATCAGCTCCAAACCCGAAAAGAAATAGCCAATTTCAAATGACGCTGTTTCCGGTGCATCGGAACCATGGGTACAATTGGATCCGATACTAGTGCCAAGGTCGTGGCGAATCGTGCCCGGCGCCGCTTTCTTTGGATCGGTCGCCCCCATGGTGTCGCGCCACTTGGCAATCGCTCCATCCGCTTCCAGTACCATGGCGAAGATCTTGCCAGAGCTCATGAAATCGGTTAGTTCGCCGAAAAAGGGCCGGGCCTTATGCACTGCGTAAAATCCACCGGCTTCCTTCTTCGTCAATCGCATGCTCTTGATAGCGACGATTTTGAACCCGGCCTTGTGGATACGCGAGAGAATTTCTCCCTGCTGACCGGCTAATACTGCATCCGGCTTGATAATTGCAAATGTACGTTCCAGCGCCACGACGAGTTCCTCCGTAAAGTTATTCGGAAAGCAGAATTTCGGCTTGTCCGGTTCTTGTTAGCGTGAACCGCAAAATGTGACGGTTTCCTATACCTTCAAAGCAGACGCAACGGTTGAGCCCAAATCCGCAGGCGTCTCCACAGTGCGAATTCCAGCCGCATTCATGGCCGCGTATTTGTTCTTGGCAGTGCCCTGTCCGCCGCTAATGATGGCACCTGCATGGCCCATACGGCGTCCTGGTGGCGCGGTCTGCCCTGCAATGAAACCGACTACTGGCTTCTTTACATTGACCTTGATCCATTCAGAGGCGCGCTCCTCAGCGTTTCCGCCAATTTCTCCGATCAGGACAATCGCGTGCGTCTCAGGATCATCGTTGAACAGCTTGATCGAATCCAGAAATGTGGTACCGATGATCGGATCGCCGCCAATGCCGATGCAGGTGGACTGGCCGATCCCCAATTGGGTCAATTGATGTACCGCTTCGTATGTTAAGGTTCCGCTACGGCTCACCACACCCACATTTCCCTGTTTGTGAATACGCCCCGGCATGATTCCGATTTTACATTTTCCAGGAGAAATGATTCCCGGGCAATTCGGTCCGATCAGCCGCGTCTTGGTCCGTCGCAGAACTTCAGCCACGCGCACCATGTCCATCGCCGGAATGCCTTCCGTGATACAAACCACGAGCGCGACTTGCGCATCTGCCGCTTCCAGAATCGCGTCCGCCGAATAGGGTGGCGGAACGAAGATCACGGAAGCATCGGCGCCGGTGGCCCTTACCCCTTCAGCAACGGTATTAAACACCGGGCGCTCGAGATGTTTAGTGCCACCTTTGCCCGGGGTGACCCCGCCTACCACGTTCGTACCGTATTCAATCATCTGCTGCGAGTGAAAGGTGCCTTCGCGTCCCGTAAATCCCTGCACCAGAAGCCGCGTTTTTTCATTGACCAAGACGCTCATCGCGCACCTCCAGCCAAGGCAACGACCTTCTGCGCGCCGTCCTTCATGCCGTCCGCAATCGTAAAGTTCAACCCGCTCTCCCGCAAAATCTGCTGTCCTTGCTCCACGTTGGTACCTTCCATTCGCACCACAACCGGCACTTTGACGTGCAAATCATTCGCGGCAGCGACCACTCCTTTTGCCAGGACGTCGCAGCGCAGGATTCCGCCAAAAATATTGATAAACACGGCCTTGACCGCTGGATCGCTCAACAATATTCCAAAAGCGTTCTTCACCTGATCCGCGGAAGCGCCACCGCCCACGTCCAAAAAGTTTGCCGGCGAACCGCCCGCGTACTTAATGATGTCCATGGTGGCCATAGCCAGTCCTGCCCCGTTCACCATACAAGCCACGGTTCCGTCGAGCTTGATGTAGTTCAATCCGTATTTGGACGCTTCCACTTCCAGTGGGTCTTCCTCGTCGAGATCGCGCAGTTCGCGCAAATCCTTATGCCGGAACAGCGCGTTGTCGTCAAACGACATCTTTGCGTCCAACGCCACTAACTTTCCATCGCCCGTGATCACGCAAGGATTAATCTCGACCATCGACGCGTCTGTATCGATGAATGCGCGGTAGAGCGCCATGAAGAACGGGGTTGCCGTAGCGACTTGATCTCCCGTCATGCCCAGGCCAAACGCAATCTTCCGGGCCTGGTAGGGCTGCAGACCAACTGCTGGATGAATATGTTCGCGCAAGATTGCGTCCGGATTTTCTTTGGCCACGTGTTCGATTTCCATACCTCCGGATCCGCTGGCGATAAAAACCGGGCGCTCCGTTTCGCGGTCGATCAGTAATCCGAGATACAATTCGCGCTTGATGTCTAACCCTTCTTCGATAAGCAGGCGCTTCACGATGCGTCCTTGCGGCCCAGTCTGTACGGTGATCAGATTCATTCCCAGAATGTGGGAAGCGATTTCCGCTGCTTCGTCAGCCGAGCGTGCTAACTTTACCCCCCCGCCTTTGCCGCGCCCACCCGCGTGAATTTGCGCTTTCACCACCACTACGTGAGATTTCAGCCGTTGCGCCGATTCTCGCGCTTCCTCTTTGGTGAATACCACTTCGCCTCGGGGAGTCGTGACACCGTAGCGGGCAAGGATGGCCTTAGCTTGATATTCATGAATCTTCATTTCGGGTTCTGCCTTCTGGTGCGGCCCTGATTCGATCAGGTCCGTCGCGCCTGTGTCACGATGGAGCAGCGCACAGGTGTTAGAATTTGAGGAGCGTAGAACCATAAAGTTTACTTGAGACGACAAGTTCGAGCAAGGCAGCGCAATACGAGTTGGTTAAATTTAACGTTGAAATTTAACGAAGCCGATGATTACAGCACGCGCATTGATAGACAAAGCTGCCTCATTCGTCGTATTGACGCGTAACGACGCGGAATTTCTGATGGAAGAACTATTGTCGGGGCGGATCGAGACGCCGGAAATCGTTCGATTGCTCGAAGCCCTGAATCAGCGGGCTATCACCGCCCACGAACTTTCAGGTTTTGCCAGGGTGATGAGGCGGCATGCCGGTCCCGTTTTTTTGCCTCCTGAGCCACCTCCTGAAAATATGGTGGATACCTGCGGCACGGGAGGCGACGCCAGCGGTACATTTAATATTTCGACGGCCGCTGCGATTGTTGCCGCTGCCGCCGGCGCACGTGTTGCCAAACACGGAAACCGCGCCGCAAGCTCGAGCAGTGGTTCAGCCGACGTCCTCGAAGCCCTCGGCGTGTGCATCGATCGGCCTCTTGCGCATTCCGGCCACTCGATCCGTGAAATCGGAATTGGTTTTCTGTTTGCTCCCGCCGCTCATAGCGCGGCTCGTCATGCCGGTTCTGCGCGAAAGCTGATCGGCAAGCGCACAATCTTCAATCTGCTTGGTCCGCTTACCAATCCCGCCGGCGCCCATGCACAGGTGCTGGGGGTCTTCTCCGCGGATGTCGTCGATCTGGTTGCCGCTGCGCTCTCGGAGTTGGGTGTCGAGCGCGCTTTCGTTCTTCACGGGACTGGAGGACTTGATGAAGTCTCACTCGCAGGTGAAACCCAAATTGCTGAGGTACAAAATGGCAGCGTTCGCCGCTTCACCGTCACTCCGGAAGATTTTGGAGTGGGCCGCGCACCGCTGGAAGCCCTGAGAGGTGGTAGTCCCTCTGAAAACGCCGCTCTAATTCTGCGAATCTTCAAGGGCGAGTCAGGTGCGCGCCGTGACATCGTCGTTGCCAACGCCGCTGCGGCACTTGTGGTGACAAACCTTGCCGCTGATTTTCACTCAGCCGCAGAGATGGCTTCGAACGCCATCCGTGTTGGTGCCGCGCTGCAGAAACTCGAGCAACTCAGAGCATTTTCGCAAAAGGAGCCGCATCAATCACTTCCGTTATAGAGGCCCTCAAGGTTTATCCGGGTTCTCCGGTCCATTTGTCGATTCAAGGAGTTCGTGAATGCCCCACGCCGCACCGCCCGCGGCCATAGCTCCGGCCATTATATAGATCACGACTCTGCGACTGATTCCGACTGCAGGTACGCCTGCACCGGCCGGCCGTTGAGACTCCGCCGGAGCCTCCAGGTAGATGCGGTAAGTCTCGCCTGCGGGAATAACCTGAAATTCATCGCGGTAATAAAATTCAAGATTGCCCCTCATCGCAAAAACCTGTAACACTTTTGGCCCCAGCATGCGCACCTCCGCTTGCGTCAGATTGTCGCTCGCCGGACGAAGGAGCGCGTCGGCAACGTGTACCTCGACCATCGGATGCTCCGGCGACGCAAAGTAAAGGGATCCAGCCACCAGGTCCACGTGCGTTCCTTTCTCCACCTTACGCAGAGTAGCGCTTGCACCCTGCGATAGAGAAAGTGTAGCGGCACCGACGCGCAACCCGAGTTTCCCGTCCGCGGTGGTGGAAAGTTGCTCCCCTTCGAACACTGATAAACCGGGGAAAGCCTGGGAGAAGTTCAAGCGCGCCTCATATGCACGAGTCAGAATTCCCAAGGGAGGACCAGCAGCGGCAGGAAGAGCTACTGGGTAACTAAAAAGCAAATGACAGATGACGATGGCCGACACGTCACGCAAGGAATCCATGCAAGACCTCCAGAGGGCTGGAAAGGAGCGACAAACCCACTGAGGGCAACTATATTATAATTAACTATTATTTTAATATATATATTATATATTATTAGTATAAGATAATAAATATTCTGCGTTTAGTTACTCAACAGATAACAGTTGCTCTCCGGGGACTCCGGGGACCTAGAGCGCGAGAAAGTTCTTCAGCAGCTTCTTACCAGACTCCGTCAACACCGACTCCGGATGAAATTGCACGCCCTCTACTTTGAATCGTTTGTGGCGCAGTCCCATGATGATGCCTTCGTCGGTCTCGGCGGTGATGACCAAATCCTTGGGCAGCGACTTGCGCTCTACAATCAGCGAATGGTATCGCGTGGCGACAAACGGATTTGGCAGTCTGTAAAAAATGCCTTTGCCGTCGTGCGTCACTTCGCTGGTCTTCCCGTGGAAGAGTCTCGGCGCGCGAATTATCTTTCCGCCAAACGCCACGCCCACGGCCTGGTGTCCCAGGCAAACTCCCAATATCGGAAATTTTCCAGCAAGCTTTTCAATTAGTTCGACTGAGATGCCTGCTTCCAGCGGCGTGCACGGTCCCGGTGAAATCACGATGGCTTCCGGCTTTCGACGTGCAATCTCTTCAACGGTAATCCGATCGTTGCGATGCACCTCCAGCTGGCAACCCAACTCGCCGAGATACTGGGCCAGGTTGTAAGTAAACGAATCGTAGTTATCCAGCAGCAGAATCACTTTGCCCGCTTCCCTTTTGCGGCGCTTCCGTTTGCGTGGGCCGCTTCCAGAGCCCTCAGCAATGCCCGCGCCTTGTTCTCAGACTCATGGAACTCTCCAGCGCCTGTAGAATCCGCAACGATGCCGCCGCCTGCCTGCACATACGCCATGCCATTCTTGATGACCATAGTACGCAGGGCGATGCACGAATCCAGATTGCCAGCGAAATCCAGGTACAAGATACCGCCGGCGTAAATTCCGCGGCGGGTTTTCTCCAGCTCCTCAATGATCTCCATAGCGCGAACTTTTGGCGCTCCGGAAACCGTTCCGGCCGGAAAACAGGACATCAACGCATCAAAACAATCGACGTCCTCTCTCAATTTTCCACTTAAGCTGGAAACCAGATGCATCACGTGGGAATAGCGCTCCACGGTCATCAGCTTTTCTACTTTTATGCTGCCGTAATTGCACACGCGCCCAAGATCGTTCCTTCCCAAATCGACCAGCATGATGTGCTCGGCGCGTTCCTTTTCACTCGCGAGCATTTCTTGCTCCAGTCGCTGATCTTCCGTTTCGTTCTGTCCGCGCCACCTGGTTCCGGCAATTGGCCTATAGAAAACGTCACGCCCCTGCACCTTTACCAGCATTTCCGGCGAGCTGCCGACTACGTGTACATCGTTCAATTGCAGGTAGAAGAGGTACGGAGATGGATTCAGGGCTCGCAATTCGCGATATACGCCAAATGGCGATGAGTTTGCTTTCACAGAAAATCTTTGGCTCACGACGACCTGAAAGATATCGCCCGCACGGATGTATTTCTTAGCCTTCTCGACGACTTCCAAATATTCCTTGCGCTTGAAATTCGATGCCACTTTCGGCGCCGCAGCCTTGCTCTTCACAGCCTTGCGTGGTTGCTCACTTGCCGAAGGCCCGTCCAACAGTTTCCGTGTTCGTTGAATCTCTTTCACTGCCGCGTTGTATTTCGCCCGCAGACTTCCTTTGCCATCGGAATAGACATTGCGCACAATCCATAGCTGGTGCTGCACATGATCGAAGGCAAGGATACCGTGATAGAACATCAGCATTGCATCGTACAACCCAATCTCGTCGCGCAACCGCCTTGGCAATCTTTCGATCAACCTCACCATGTCATAGCTGAAATAGCCAATGGCGCCGGCCACTAACGGGGGTAACCCCGGCAGTCGCACCGGGCGAAATTTCTCCATATGTGTGCGCAGAAACGTAATCGGGTCGCGCTCTTCCCAGATCAGCCGATCGCGGCTTTCCAGCACGCACGCTCCACCCGCATAACGGAATATTTCTTCGGGGTTTGCCCCGGCGAAGGTGTAGCGAGCAATTTTTTCGCCACCTTCCACGCTTTCCAGCAGGAAGGAATACCGCGCGCCCTGCGCCACCCGGAGATAGGCGCTCACCGGGGTCAGCAAATCCGCCGAGAATACGTCATAGACGGGAATAAGGTTGCCCTGTTTCGCCAGCTTTTGAAATTCCTGGAATGTAGGTTGAATCATGAAGTCGTCTTCAGCCCTGGGCCCGATCTATCTTTGCGGTTCAGTAGCTCGCCTTCTCTTTCTCTCTCGTTTTTAACACCCTTAATATCGCCTTCCTCATCTCTGCTGCCGGCGCGCTCTGCTTCATCCACAATTCCCATTGCGCGATTCCCTGCGCAATGAACATTTCTACACCTGAAACGGTCTGCAGCCCTTTTTTCGCTGCAATCCGCAAAAGCTTTGTCTGCAACGGACGGTAGATCAGATCGAACACCAGCGAACAGTTTAACTCGGAGGGCGCAAGTGGCGAAATTCCCTCCTGCGGGTACATGCCCACGGAAGTAGCGTTCACCAGCACATCAAATTTCAACTTCCGCAAAGCGGAACGCTTTAGCGTTTCGCCCTCGACCGCCCGGGCTAAAGCTCCTGCGGCGCTCTTTCTTCGTGCGCAAACGAAAACCTCCGCTCCGGCTTTCGCCACGGCGAGTGCGGCGGCCCGGGCCGCCCCACCAGCGCCAAAAATCAGCACGCGGCTGCCCCGCAAGACAGTTTTCTTCTCAAGGGTGTGAAGCACACCCAGATAATCGGTGTTTCTCCCGTAAAGTGAGCCGTCGCGCTGCACTGTTACTGTGTTCACCGCGCCAATCTTTTCCGCCAGCGGCTCGCAACCATCCAGTCTACGAAATACGGATTCTTTATGCGGAATCGTCACACTGAATCCACGCAGGCCAAAATCCGGTATCGCTTTTAAGAAATCATCCAATCGCTCTACCAGGAAGGGTAAGAACACCGCGTCCCGCTTGGCCACCACGTATCCGGTGTTATGCATGAGGGGAGAGAGCGAATGCCCTATGGGATTACCAATCACGCCGTACACTTCGGTTTTTCGGGTAAGCAGGTGCGCTCGATACAAATACTTCATCTCGCGTAAACCGACTTGTCCGGGTGCCGTTTCCGCCGCAACAGACGCGTACGCCAACGCGCTTCCTTCACGCAGTGCCAGGATTCTCGCGGGAAGTCCGATCTCCCCCATCGGCACCACAACTGCCTGCTTCGAGGTTCGCGCCACCCTCAGCAAGCGTGCGCTGTCCGCAATTGTCTGCGCCACAGCGGCGATCTTGATTGCGTCGGCGCCTCCACGCTCGGGTAGGCGTACCAATTTAGGCGTCGGCGGCGTCCGGCGAAAATCGTGGATCGACAGCAGCACTTTCTCTGGCACCGCGAATCCACGCACCGATTGTTCGGGCAGTTCGCGCAGCGTTTCCACTGCCAGGTCGCACCACTGGCATCCAGCATCTCGCGCCTTCATCAACCAGTACAATTCCGCGTCGAAATCTCCGGCAAGTTCGCCGCCACCGATGCGGCGTCGACAGGTTGCGACAAAAGTGATTCCTGTCCATTTGTGGTGCTTTAGCCAGGCAAGGAACTTTTCGCGCTCGGAATCGGTTCTCAGCCAGTCCAAGCGCAACTCAATAGTGGAAGTTTCCCGGACCGCAAGACGCACCAGATGCGCCAGTTCCCGTGCCGTGGGAGCCGCCGCAACGCCGCAAATCCGGTTCAGTCCTCTACCAAACGGGTCCATCCTCGAAAAATGCCTCCTAACCTATTGAAAATAAAGCTTGTAGCATGCCTTTGCAAATGTGTAAAGGGCTCCCGTCCATTTTGTTGACGCCACCCAGCGCAGTTGTTAGTTTCGATGGTGCAAGTCCCCGCACGGCCCTTACTGGCGTGATTTCAAGGAGTACGATTATGCGCGCATATGTAGCAGCATTGTCTCTAGGAATTTTGGTAGCAGCCTCCGGTGCTGCAGCACAAAATAGCTCGCAGGCCCCGGTAGTCTCCTCCACGCAGCGGGTGGCAGAAGCAACTTCGCCAGACTACACCGCCGTGTACTGCTCAAGTTTTGTTCAGGACGAAAAAATTCCTGCCGATACGCTGTTAGTTTCCGGTGAGGAATCCAATGTCAAAGTCGTCTTCGCCCGCGGCGACTATGTGTACATCAACAAGGGATCCGCACAAGGCATTCACGTTGGTGACCGATTTTCCGTGGTGCGTCCCGTTACCGACGACGTAAAGGTTCAGTGGTTCAAGTGGCAAGACAAGTTAATGAAGGCCATGGGCACGGTGTATAAAGACGCAGGACAATTGCAGATCACCACCGTGCAACCAAACGTCTCCATCGCACAGGTTACCTTCTCCTGCGATTATATGCAGCGTGGCGATATTCTCCGTCCATACCAAGAGCGGCCTTCTCCTCCTTACCGAAGCGGCGAAAAATTTAATCAATTTGCACCGGTGAGCGGCAAGCCAGTAGGGATGTTAGTGGTCGGCCAGGAATTCTCGCAACTCTACGGCAAGAACAACATCGCCTACGTCAATATTGGAAATGCCCAAGGGGTAAAGGTTGGCGACTAT
Source organism: Candidatus Acidiferrales bacterium (assembly GCA_963748365.1). Classification (GTDB taxonomy): domain Bacteria; phylum Acidobacteriota; class Terriglobia; order Acidiferrales; family UBA7541; genus Acidiferrum. The sequence continues at coordinate 29,594 of CAVVJG010000005.1, read as the reverse complement.
CTGCGCATTTTCCGCTACCAGGGTTCGCTGGCAGAGACGGCTCCAAATACCAAGGGCTATCAGTACAAGCTCTATGGCTTTGGCAGCACCCCCACAAGATATGAATGGAACGATTTGCCTCGTGAGGTGCTGGGTGAAGGAATCGTGATTAATTCTAGTAAGAATTCGTCTTCACTTTTTATCACCTATAGCCGCATCGAAGCCTACGCAGGAGACTACGTCGAGATCGAATAATTCCAACGTTGTCTTCCAAACATTTTCTGGCCCGCGCTGCATCCTGCGCGGGCTTTCTTTTTGAGGGAATGCTTTAGGCCGGGCGCGCCACGATCTCGCAGGTAAATCCGAAGATTTCCGTTTCCTTTTTCTTCCATGAATCTCGTGGCAATCCTGCTTTTCTGCACGTTTCTTCAAGGAATCTTTCCCGGTCCAACCCATGCTCCGTAGCCACTTGCGGCAGCAACAACCCGCGCCGTATGCCTTGCGCAATCAGCAAGCCATGCTTGCCAATTTCGATTTCCTCCGCATGGATCGATCGAGGCGGCGAAAGTATTGAGACCTCTATTTCAGCGCACTCCACTTCCGCTTCGCGCATTGGGACAAACCTCGGGTCGCGTATCGCAGCACTAGAGGCGCATTGCGCAATGCATTTCCCCAGAGGTTCACATGGTTCCACCATACCGATGCAACCACGAAGTTTCCCTGCAACGTGTACAGACACAAATACGCCGCAGGTCAATCCGAATATTCCTGCCGTTGGAATCGGGGCAGGCACATGATGCGGACAGACTGCTTCCCGTAAACTCTGGCGCGCCAGCTCCAGTATTTTAGTTCGTTCGTCTTGAGAGAGGGACGGCATCCTGCGACTTTTTCGGAGTTTCCAACATACTCAACTTGCGGCGTTGCTTGATTCGATCGTCCAGCTGACTCCAGAAACGGAGAAAGTATTGGCCGGCGGAAACCAGCGCGCTAACCACCACCAGCCACAATAGAACCAGTCCCACGGGCTTTAGTGAAGGATGCCGGACCCCGGCGATAAGAACCGCAACGGCGCAAACCTGCAGCACCATTTTCGTTTTTCCCAGGGCCGACGCGGAAATAATGAATCCTTCTGCCGAGGCGATGTTGCGCAGGCCCAGAATCGTAAATTCTCGGCCGACGATAATCACCACCATCCATGCCGCCACAAGGTGCATGTCCACCAGTGAGATGAACGCGGCAGAAATCAACAACTTGTCTGCAATCGGATCGAGCAATATCCCCAGAGTGGTCACCTGGGAATTCCGCCGTGCCACGTACCCATCGGCCCAATCGGTTGCTGCCGCGGCCAGCAGGATAAGTACTCCCCAGAATTCGAAGTGCATGGTAAAGCCCAGCAATTCAACGTTCGGGCTCCGTGTCAGGAGCACCACGATCAGCACCGGAACGAAGAAGATCCGTAACAGTGTCAATGAGTTTGCCAGGTTCATAGAAAAATAGGTCGCACCAGCTTTTGAGCACTTTTCTAGAGGGCTCGGCTCACTATAGACTCCGCCCCCGTACCCGTCAACGTGGGAAGAAGTAGCCGTTTTCACGAACTCCTCGGTACTACCGGGTTACTGTCAGAAGTTACGGGCAAAAAAGGGAGGGATACTATTTCGTAACATCGCTGCTGCAAAGCTGTGCAAAACCGGTGCAGTGATCTGCGAACATTCAAAGTGATACTTGGTCACGGAACATGCGAGCCGGCACAATATGTTGCTTATTTTCAATTACTTATCATGGCACCAAAGGCTTTTGGACCGAGCTTCCCCGCCCATGCCCGATTCGGGGCCATTCTACGCACTGCACCTTTCCACAGTGTTTTCCACAGCAAAACTGCTCTGTCGCCGGCGGGCGTTCCACCGTTTTTCCTTTACATTTCATTCATATTTGTAGTGATTCGGGGGTGTAACCGGAAAGTTACCCGAGTCATTTGACTGCAGTTCAAATGGCGTGAGGCCCTCGCAAGACTCTCGCTGGCAACAAGAGAATTCCGCGCAATAGCTCGAAAACTCCATTCACAGCAATTCCGACAATCCGAAAAGGCAGTAGTATCAGCCACACAAACGGATAGGCAATCAACGCCAACAACGCAAGCGGCCAGCATACCACCAGCAATAAGCACCACAGCAGAAAGGCAGCCATCTCAGTTCTCCCTTACTTCTCTATACGAAGAAGAGATCCTAGAGGTTTCCTTGAATGCGTAGTCGCTCAATTTCAACCGTCGCGCCACATTCTCTGGAACTTCCACTTCCAGACTAATGTGAGTGTCGCTCGCCTCCGAATGCATCACTCGCCCAAGGGCATGAATCAACGCAAGAGTTCGCCCTTCACTCAGCGGCATTTGCAGAAAAAGCTTCACAATCGGATCGATCGGAATGGCTCTCTCAATCCGCCCCAACAATTCATCGATACCTTCACCGGTTAGCGCCGACACGAATACCGGCGGATCTTCTTTCGCACCCGCCCTATTCCACGCCCCGGCAAACGCCTCCCGCTGTTCTTGAGAGAGTTGGTCCACTTTATTGAATACGTGCAAACGTGGCCGCCCCAAGACTCCCAATTCATCAAGAATCTTTTCCACCTCGCGGTCCAATTCGTCGTGGTGCAAACTGGAAATGTCACTTACTTGCAGAAGCAACGCCGCTTCCTGCACCTCTTCCAGCGTCGCGCGAAATGCGGTGATCAGCCCCTTTGGCAACGCTCGGATAAATCCGACCGTATCGGAAACCAGGATGCGGCGGTTCGAGGGCAAACGCACGGCGCGCACCGTCGGATCGAGCGTCGCGAACATTCGGGATGACACCAGCACTTCAGCTTGACTCAACGCGTTAAACAGAGTGGACTTTCCAGCGTTCGTATATCCCACTAGGGTCACTGTGCCCAGCGGCACTGCGTTACGTGCTTCTCGTCGGAGCGCTCTTTGCTGCCGCACTTCTTCGATACTTTCCTTGATTCGGCTTACCCGGTCGCGAATTCGCCGCCGGTCCGTTTCCAATTTCTTTTCACCTGGTCCGCGTACACCGATACGTCCCGCCCCGCCACCCGCGCCGCCTGAACCACCTCCACCGCTTTTGCCACCTAACCGAGACATCTCGGTACCTTTTCCGGTCAGGCGCGGGAGTAGGTAATTCAGTTGCGCCAGTTCCACCTGTAGCTGCCCCTCGCGGCTGCGCGCGTGTTTGGCAAAGATATCTAAAATTAGTTGTGTTCGATCTACCACTCGGCGCTCAGTGGCTTTCTCGATGTTGCGCTGCTGCATCGGCGTGAGCTCGCTGTCAAAAATAATCAGCGGGGTGTTGCGCGCATTTGCTTCGGCACGAATTTCGTCGAGTTTTCCTTTTCCGACAAGCGTCGCGGGGTCAGCGGCATCTCGGATTTGAAAGATGGAGCCGGCGATGTCCGCCCCCGCGCTTTTCGCCAGTTCCTCCAACTCCAAAAGAGATTCGCGGCCAGCCTCTCCCGTCGGCATTCCGGGGAAGCGCGCGGCGCGTTTCCAACCTACTCCGACCAGCAGGACGCGTTCCGCAAACGATGTATCGTGTGTGTGTCTATTTTTCATTCGCAATAATCGGTAGATTTCTTCGCGGGGATCGAGGTCGCAGGGAGGAAATCTCGCTTCATCAGATGGATTATACGTCCTTCCGCTGCCGCCGGAAACCTCTCAAACGTGACCTAACGGAGCACACTGCACCCCGTTGCGCGATCTTTCGCCAAACTCGCAGCGCGATTGGGCGTACAATGCTATCGCTTTCATCACTCGCAACCTCACACTCTTAAGAATGAGAGCAAGGAGAAATCGTGCACAAACTGGCGAAATATTTTCTTCAGCTGGTGCTGCTCGTGATTGCAGTGGCACTGGGCACTTCACAGGCCAGCAGGAGTGCGGCGTCTAGCAATTCGGCACAACAAACCGCTCAAACGAAATCAAGCACAACAGTTCCAAAACCCGGTGTCACCACGGACGCCTCTGGGGTCATTTATTTTGGCAAAGACCAGGTTTCGGAAACTGCCCTCAAAGGCGGCATGCTCTATAACGGGAACCCGGAACGGAGCTATCGCGCGATGATCTTGCGTCGGGATAAGCCGGGCGAGGTTGAAGTCCACACCAAAGACACAGATTTGTTCTACATCGTCGAGGGCGCCGCCACTTTTGCTACCGGAGGCACGATGGTGAATGGCAAGGAAACCGCTCCTGATGAGATCAGAGGACCCTCAATGAATGGAGGGCTGTCTCGCCAGGTATCCAAAGGAGACGTCCTCATCATTCCTGCGAAAGTTACTCACTGGTTCAAGGAGATCCAACAGCCGATTCTATACTTCACGGTTAAGGTTCGCTAAACAGCCTTGGCACCGGAGCATAATAAATGTCTCCCAACCCACTCTGAAAGATCCGAAGAACTACAATGTCATTGTCAGTGTGGGTTGCCAGAGATATTGGGAGCCAGATGATAAATCCCAGCAACGCGGACAATCAAGTTCGTGGCGCAATCCTGAAAGGCCTAAGCTCAGTGATGAACTATGAAATCAACATCGAGAAGGGTCGTTGCCTTTCAAACCAATTTTAACAAAATACACTCCGCTGCGCCTGAATCAATTCCACGCAGAAATTGAAATACACTTCCGGAGCACGGATAATCCGCCTACCGGACTGGGTGAGCCGTCACTCCTACCGATTCTTCCAGCAGTCTGCAACGCAATATTTGCCACGACGGACCATCGAATTCGTTCCCTACCCCTCGCGAAGCACGGCTATACGAGGGCTTGAGCAACGCCAGCAGGCTGCTAGGCATTACTCGGGAACTTGACTATCTGCTGAAACCTGTCCCTGAATCCAAGCTAGCGCTTGCCCTTGTACCTCTGGATCGGTGCCGAATCCCGCCAGCCAATGCACACCTTGTTCTCTGCGGAACCAGGTCATTTGCCGCTTCGCGTATCTACGTGTGGCCTGCTGGATCGCCGCGCGTGCTTTTTCCAGTCCCATTTCCTTGGCAAGCACCGCGCGCAATTCTTTGTAGCCTATGAAATCAAACGATTTCGCCTTCGGGGACGTCCCGCTTTCCATCAAGCCGCGCACTTCGCCTAGCCAGTCCTGTTCAAGCATGGCATCTGTGCGTGCGTGTATCCGCTGGTACAACTGCTCTCGATTCGGCTGCAATCCCACTTTGATCGCTCGCCAGCCTTCCAACGGCTTCCGCCCGCCCTGATAAACTTCCGACAAAGTTTTCTTGGTCAATAGACACACTTCCAATGCGCGCAATAATTTCTGCTCGTCGGCAGGAGCAATTCTTCTTGCTGTTTCGGGGTCTAGGCGATTTAGTAGGCGATGCAGATATCCCGCGTTGCTCCGATTGGCTCGAGTGCGCAGGCGATCACGCAGTGGTTCTGATCTCAGCGGTACTTCAGCCAATCCTTCCAGCAACACGCGTAGGTACAGCCCAGTGCCAACGGTAAAGATCGGCAAACGCGCGCGCAGGTTTAAATTATTCAACACTTCGATCGCACGCTCTCGGTATCCGCCTGCTGTTGCGTCCTCCGTTGGCTCTAGCACATCAAGCAAATGATGCGGAACACCCTGCCGCTCCGTTACTGATAGCTTGGCGGTGCCAATATCAAATCCACGATAGAGTTGAGTGGAATCACAAGCCACCAATTCCCCGCCTAATTTTTGGGCCAGCCACACCCCCAACGCAGATTTTCCAGAAGCCGTCGGTCCCAGGATGGCCACAAGCGGCGAGATTTTTTGGTTTGTCATTTAGGGAAAAGCAGGGGCCAGACCCGGATGATCAACGCCACCAACACAATCAATCCCAGCAACAAGCTCCCAAGAATCTGAGGTCGTGCCAATTTCATACTTAATCCTAGCCGTGAATTCCCGCGAAACGCAATTTTCATTTTTGGGAAGGGATTAGTTCCGCGGTGGCTGCAAATTGTAGTAGTACGTGAAGCGCAATTCTATGTACGGCGCTCTGAATCCAGGTGGCAATGGCTGGAATGGATTCGACGCCCGAATCGATGAAAACGCAGCGCGATCTAAGGGCTCTTTCCCGGAACTGAATATTTGTGCCGGATCGCCGTCCGGTACGGAACCGTCTCTCATGATCTTGAATTGCAGCGACACGACTCCCTGATCGCCCAAGCTGACAGACGCGGGCATCACTGAATACCAGTTTCGTTGTACCGTCAGATACACGCGGCGCAGGTAATCGTTGAAGTCGATGCCTTCGGTATCCGTAAGCATCTCAATCCCCGCAGCGGCTGTGCCACGTCCATGTCCACCGCCCCCGCCGCCGACTCCCGAGGGCAATTGTCCGCCTCCAATTGGCGCTGGCGAGTTCGCCCTTCCTGCCCGTTCCGCATCGCGGATCAATCCACCTGGGGAAGCCGATTGTTTTGGCAGAATAAGGCCAGTTGTAGGCGTCGGCGCCTGCGGCACTTCCAGTTTCGGCTGGGCCGGCACGTCGGTCTTCGGCGCAGGCATGCTCATGGTTGGCTGTGGTTGTTGCGTGTTCTGCTGTGGGACAGGCGCGTTTGGCAATTCCTTTTTCGGCTGCGCCGGAGGCGCAACTGGCTCCGGCGCAGGAATTGGGTTCTCGATCGGCGGAGCGACTCGCTTCAAAACCTTTGGATCGACTCGTACCGCTTCGTGCGGCGCGGGTGGCGGCGATGGTTTCAATGCGTCCAAAGCTCCCGGCGGCAATAACACGGTCATCTGGCGCCGCCCAATTTCCTCCTGCTCCTTTGTTCGCACGTGCGGCCCAAATATTTGCGGCTCAAAAATCAGCAACAACAAAAATAGAATGTAACCTAATACACCAAAACCTGTTTTGGCTCTGTCTTCAAATGACTTGCCGGCCTTCGGTGGCGGCAGCAGGCTAACTTCGCCCGTCGACATGATGTCGGGGGCCACCAGGTCTTCCGGAACCTCGAAATGCGCGGGCATTTCTTCCGGAAGCGCAGCTCCCTGCGGAATCGTTACCCGCTCATCCATTTCGGTAGGTTGCGCGGGCAAGTTTGATTCATTTTCGCGCTGCACCAGATCCACATTTACGTCGCGCGGCACCACCACACGGGTAGCAATCGAATCCAGAGGCAAGTTTGTTGGGATGTTTGATCTGCCATCCAACTTAAACATCGGCAAGGTCGACGGCACCAGGGTGCGCTCGTCAAGGGTCGACGGGCGCCTTCGCGTGGACGCAGCTACATCTTCATCTGATAAACGGGCGCCGTTGGGCACCAAAATCCGTGGGATCATCATGTCGTTTTTTCTGATTCTGCCTGCGCTATTGGTTGGACGCGCGCCTCGTGCTCCCGGATGCTTTCCATTACCCTACTTGCGAGCTCAAGGGCCGCTTTTCCGGCGGCTCCATCCGTTTTCGGTGCAATTCTTGTCCGAACTGCATGTACAAACGCTTCCAACTCCGCATGCAGGGGCTCCGTAGTTGGTGCCGGCAGGTTCTCAAACCCAAACTCCGGCGAAGGTCCCGGTTTCTTAACGGCAACGCGCAATGCATCGCGACGTGCATAATCCAGGGAGATATATTCGTGCTCTTGAAAAAACCGCATTTTCCTTACGCGCTCGGTGGAGACACGGCTGGCGGTGACGTTTGCCACAGCGCCGCCTGCAAACTCTAACCGGGCATGCGCGATGTCGACTTTATTTGTCAGCACAGGTATGCCTACCGCTTTCACTTCCGTTACCGGTTCCTGCACCAGCGCCAGCAGAATATCCAAATCGTGGATCATCAGATCGAAAATCACGTCAACATCAAGGCTGCGCGACGTAAACACGCCCAAGCGATGCACTTCGAAAAACAAAGGCCGTTTCACAATTGGCTCTACTGCCAGCACCGCGGGATTGAATCGCTCCACATGCCCCACCTGCAAAATCCGATTGTGTCTTTCTGCCGACTTCAGCAATAAGTCCGCTTCCGCAAGCGTGCTGGCAATCGGCTTTTCCACCAGCACATCAATTCCCATCTCCATCAGGCGGCAGCCCATTTCGGCATGTGCCACCGTGGGCACTGACACGGTGGCGGAATCCACTTTGCCGTGCAACTCCTCTATTCCTTGGAACGCCCTCGTGTGAAATTCTTGCGCAGTCTTTTCGGCTCGTTCATGATCATGGTCGACGATTCCCACCAACTCCACGCCGGCCAGCTCACCATACACTCGCACGTGGTTTCGGCCAAATTCCCCTGCCCCAACCACGGCCACGCGAATTTTTCTCGCCGCTGCTGCGCGTTCCTGGCCGGCACTCATGTCTTGCACATTCCCTTGGAATCGCTTTTTAGTTCCACACCTGCAGCCGGTGGAAAGGCCTGTATCGCTATACCCGCAGCGTCGGCCAACTCAACCAGTTTTTCACGGTCGAACAATAAGGTGCGTGTGGCATCTACGGCCAGGGCGGTCGCCCCAGCCTGCTTCATACTTTCGACGGTGGGCAGCCCTATTACAGGTACATCGAAGCGCATGTCCTGCCCCGGCTTGCTCACCTTTACCACCACCAGTTTTTCCCCCTGCGCAAACCGTGCAGCCCGCGCGATAGTTTCGTCCGTTCCTTCCATCGCTTCTACTGCCACGCAGGCACGATCGGCGATTACTACCGTCTGTCCGATGTCCATTCCGGCAATTTGGCGCGCCACCTGCAACCCGTAATCCATATCCGCCGCTTCTTCCTCGCTGGGAGCTCGCCGCGTGAGCACTCCCGCATCCGGTATCAGTGGCTTCAGGAACATCGTCGAATCCACCAGCAGGATTCCTTCATCCTGCAAAACTTTGGCCACCGCCCCAATCAAAGAATCTGTATTCTTGCGCGGCAACGAGAAAAGCAGTTTTGCCAATTTCCAATCCGGACGTATCGCGCTGAATATCTTGTTGTGCTTCACTTGGCCCGCCATCACTGCCTGTTGTACGCCTTCACGTTGCAGCAGCTCAATCGCTTTACTCAGCTCACCCAGGCTTACCCAGTGCAGCCGCTTCGCTACCTTCTCAAGCTCCGGCGAAGCTTCTTCCTTCAACGCAATCACCGCCATCTCAATTCCCTGGTTGCGCGCGCCCTCCAACACGAGAAACGGAAATCTACCGTTGCCCGCGATCAATCCCCATCCCGTTTTGGATATTGAACTTTCTGGCATGACTATCACTTGCACTACTTCACGATTCCGCGTTCCGCCTTCTCCGTGAATTCAATTAACTCTCGCACGTCCGCGGAATCCGCCATGGTTGCACGCATCTCTTGCAGTGCCTGTGACGTATTTTTCTTAGACCGTACCAACAAACGGAACGCCTGCTGCAGCTTCTTCACCCGTTCCGCGGAGAATCCCTTGCGCTCAAGCCCAATCGCGTTCGGCCCGAAACACCGCGTTTCCCGCTGAGTCACAATCAGCGAGAATGGCAATACATCTTGCGTGATTACTGTGCATGCTCCAATGTACGCGTACCTCCCCAGCCGACAGAACTGGTGCACCGGTGAAAACGCTCCAACGGTTACAAAGTCCTGCACCGTGACGTGCCCCGCCAATGTCGCTCCATTCACGAACAGCGTATTGCTTCCCACCTGGCAGTCGTGTCCCACATGCGAGTACGCCAGAAAGAAATTCTTCGAGCCAATGAGAGTGGTGCCGCCGCCCTTTTTCGTTCCCCGGCTTACTGTCACGTGCTCACGAAATATATTTCCTTCGCCCACTTCCAGTTCAACGTTCTCGTCCACAAACGTGTAATCTTGCGGATCGCCTCCAATCACGCAAAAACTGTGGAATATGTTGCCCGGCCCGAATTTCGCAGGCCCCTGCACCACCGCGTGCGGATGGAGTACACACCCATCGCCAAGCTCCACGCCCGCTCCAACCACCGCGAAAGCGCCTACCTGGACACCCGCGCCGAGTTTCGCTGCTGGCGAAACCATCGCTTGTGCGTGTATCTGCTGTACTTCGCTCATTCTTCCGGAATTTCGGCGGCGACGCGGTCCACCATGACGCACATCATGTTCGCTTCCGTGCACAGCTTTCCATCCACGAAAGCTTTACCTTCAATTTTGCAGAGATCGCCCTTCCACGCCGCAATGTTCACTTCCACGCGCATCTGGTCTCCCGGCACAATCGGCCGCCGGAATTTCACATTGTTCATCGAAGCCAGATACATCAACTTGCTGTCGCGATTCGGTATCTCTTGCAGCAGCAGAATTCCGCCGGCTTGCGCCATCGACTCCAAAATCAAAACTCCCGGCATAACCGGCTGGCCGGGAAAGTGTCCTTGAAAAAATGCTTCGTTAATTGTCAGGTTTTTGATCGCCACGATCCGCTTTAACCGTTCCATTTCCAGCACGCGGTCCACCAACAAAAATGGGTAACGGTGCGGCAAAAACTTCTGTATTTCATTTATGTCGAGTTGCATTCGTGCTCCCGCGCCGCCCCATCTTAACTGCGGCGCCCCTCCGGTCCTTGCAAACTCTCTATTATAAGCAATCTGGGGCTTCCGCAAAGCATTCTTCTATCTCCGAATGGCTGCTGCTCTGCTCCGGTCAGCAGGGATTTATATACGGGGCGCCTGTCTTGCTTGACCCTCAATCCCGTCTGGAATACCATCACTTGCTCATGCCTGAAAACCGTTCGCTTGTTGGACAAGTCTTATCCCACTACAAGATCACCCGTGAAATTGGCAGTGGCGGTATGGGCATCGTCTATGAAGCCGAAGATTCCCGGCTCGGTCGTCGCGTCGCTGTAAAATTCCTGCCTCCCGAAATGGCCCAGGATTCTCAGCTCATCGAACGCTTTCAGCGTGAAGCTCGCGCATCTTCCGCACTCAATCATCCCAACATCTGCACCATTCATGCGATTGAGCAGCACGAACGCCAGCACTTCCTCGTCATGGAGCTTCTCGAGGGCCAAACCCTCGGACAATTGATGAATCGCCAGCCATTCCCCATGGACAAACTACTGCCCATGGCTATCCAGATTGCGGATGCGCTCGAGTCGGCCCACTCGAAAGGCATCATTCATCGAGACATCAAGCCCGCCAATCTTTTCGTTAGTGACCGCGGCCAAGTCAAGATCCTTGACTTCGGTCTCGCCAAAATTGAGCGATCCGAAATCCCCCCGTCCGGCTCCACGCCATCGAACATGGACACCATGCTTGGCGTCCATGCGGAACTTACCTCGCCGGGCACCGCCATGGGCACAGTCTCTTACATGTCGCCCGAACAAGCCCGCGGCCAACTCGTCGACGCACGCACCGATCTATTTTCTTTGGGCACAGTTCTCTACCAACTTGCCACTGGCGTCCTTCCCTTCAAGGGCGAGACTTCGGCCATGGTTTTTGACGCCATTTTGAATCGCGATCCCACCCCTGTTGCTGAGGTGAATCCCTCGGTCCCTGCGGATTTTGGCCGCATTCTCTCCAAGCTTCTGGAGAAAGACCGCACCATGCGTTGTCAAACCGCCACCGAACTCAAAACCGATCTGAACCGCCTGAAGCGCGACCTCGACTCGGGTAACAAACGCGCTGCCGATCTTATCGACACGAAGTCGGGTGTTGTGAAACCAAGCACCAAATCCGTTGCCGTCCTCTATTTCGAAAATCTCAGCGGCGTAAAAGAGGACGAGTACCTGCGTGACGGAATCACGGAAGACATCATTACAGAGCTTTCCAAAATCCGCGGCCTGAACACTTATTCGCGCCCGACGATTCTCGCATTTCGCGACAAACAGGTTACTCCCGTGCAAGTCGGCCAGCAGTTGAAGGCCGCATACGTACTGACCGGCAGCCTGCGCCGATCTGGCAATCGTTTGCGCATCACCACACAACTGGTTGATGCTGCCACCGATTTTCCAGTCTGGTCCGAACGATATGATCGCGAGATGAAGGACGTCTTCGAGGTGCAGGACGAAATCGCCAGAAAAATTGCGGAAGCCTTGCGCGTGACGCTTTCGCCGCAGGAACTCGAAGCCCTTGCCGTCAAGCCGACGGAAAATCTGCAAGCGTATGATTTGTACCTGCGTGGAAAACGTTACGCACGACGCCAGACCCGCCAGGATCTTGAATTTGCCCTGCAGATGTTTGAGAACGCCGTAGCGATGGACCCCAGTTTCGCACTTGCCTACGCTGCCTGCGCCAATGCTTGTGCCATGTTCTATTGCAATTATAGCCGCGATGCCATCTGGGTGGAACGCGCCCGCAACGCGTCTGGCAAGGCTGTGGCGCTCCGCTGGGACTTGCCGGAAGTTCAAGTCAGCCAGGCCTGGGTACTTTACGCCACGGAACTGCACGACGAAGCCGTCCGCATGGTGCTTAAAGCCATCGAACGAAAGAAAGATTGTGAAGGCGCGTACTACCTGCTCTGCCGCGCGCTATTCTCCGCAGGGCGCTATCAGGAAGTTGTTGACGTCATGGAGCAGGCCCTTGAGGTGAGTGGCGAAGACTACAACGTTTATGTCCCCATCGCGAACTCTTTGGGAGCGCTCGGTAAGAAAGACGATTACCGCAATTTGCTCCTGCGCAGAATCGGCGCGCTGGAAAATCATCTCAAGCAAGTTCCCGAGGACGCGCGCGCGCGAATTCTGCTCGCCGCTGATTACGCCGAACTGGATCGTGTTGAGGACTCTCTTCGTGAATTGAACATGGCCGTCACTCTCCGGGCCAACGAGGCTTCCATTCTCTATAACGCCGCATGCACCTATGCGCTTCTCAAGAAGAAGCCAGAAGCCATGGATACTCTCCGCAAGGCATGGGATGCCGGCTTCAAGGATTCCACGTGGGTGCGCCGCGATCCAGACCTGGCGCTTCTCCGCGATGAGCCCGAATTCGAGAAACTCTATCCAGCGTCAGACACTTCGAGCGCGGCGCGCCCTGCCGGCACCCAAACAACGTGAAGTACCCTGGCTTTTGCTGTTGCAGTGAAGAAAATCGCCCAGGCTACTAATTTCTGATTTGACCTCAGCCCTCAGCACGACTACACTCTGCCACTCCCCCGGGAAAAATCTGATCTACATGGAGCATTCATGACTGCTGAATTGCACGACAAAGTCGCGTTAATCACCGGCGGGACTTCCGGCATCGGCCGTGACTCCGCCATTCTCTTCGCCAAGTCCGGCGCCAAAGTCGTGGTAGCGGGCCGTCGTGAGATCGAAGGACAAGAAACTATCAACTTGATCCGGGCCGATGGCGGTGAAGCCTTCTTCATCAAGACCGACGTTTCGCGATCAAATGAAGTTCGCGCCCTGGTTCAAAAAACTGTCGAAAAATTTGGACGACTCGATATCGCCTTCAATAACGCAGGTATCGAGGGTAACTGGATTCCCATCGTCGAACAGTCCGAAGAAGATTGGGACCGCACTATCGACATCAACGTAAAGGGTGTGTGGCTCTGCCTCAAATACGAAATTCAGCAGATGCTTAAGCAGGGTGGTGGCGGCGCCATCGTAAACATGGCTTCTGTCGCCGGCTTTATCGGTGCAGTCGGAGCCGCTACCTACTGCGCCAGCAAGCATGCTGTGATCGGCCTGACCAAATCCGCCGCGTTGGAAGCAGCGCGCAATCGCATTCGCGTAAATGCGATCAGTCCTGGAATTATCGAAACGGCCATGGCCGATCGTATCTTTGGCGCGCCGGAAGTCAACAAGTGGGCACTCAGCCTCCAGCCCCTTGGCCGTTTTGGAAAGGCCATGGAAGTCGCCGAAGCCGTCCTGTGGATGTGCTCCGACCGGGCTTCATTCATGACAGGCCAATCCATCGTCCTCGACGGTGGATTCCTCTCCGGCCCCAACCCACCTCATTGAGTCAGCCGAATCTCTCTTTGCACCTCGCCGAGTACGTTTAGGAATTCAGTAATGAATATGGCCTCACCCCAACTCCACGACTTTGCCCAGCGCTACACCGCGGCCTGGTGCAGCCACCAACCGGGACAAGTCGCCGCATTCTTCTCCCCAAATGGCTCGCTCCGCGTCAACGACTCCGCGCCAGCCGTAGGGCACATTGCCATCGCTGAGGTCGCGCAAAGTTTCATGTCTGCCTTCCCGGATCTGCATCTCACAATGGACAACCTTCTCATCCAGGAAGATCATTTCGTTTATCATTGGACTCTCGAAGGCACAAACAATGGCCCAGGCGGAACGGGACATCTCGTGCGCATCAGTGGTTTTGAAGTATGGGATTTCGGCACCAACGGCCTGATTGCTGAATCGGAAGGCCATTTCGATGAAGCTGCCTACAAACGTCAACTCCAATACGGATTCGATCCGCCACAACCATAGCCCTGCAGTTCGAATTTGGGGGGAAACGCTGGCCATGAACGCTCCTACCTCGCCGCAGCGATCGCATGCCGAAAGTTGCCGCGGTTCCATTCCATTGCTACCATCAACCTTTCATGGCCACTCAAATCTCGCTCTCCAAAAGCTTTCTGCAACTCCTCCGCCCACGCCTTCCGCAGATGCTCGACACTCTTTGCGAACTCACTCTGCTTGAGTCACCCAGCGTCGAAAAAGAGCCGACCGACCGTTGCTGCCTTTTCCTAGCCGATCTTTGGCTCCATCGCAAAACGTTGACCAACATCATCAAGCAGAAGCATCGCGGCGATCAGCTCCGCATCCTCTGGCCGGCGACCACTCCGCGCCCGAAATCGCAACTTTTGGTTCTCGGCCACTTCGATACTGTTTATCCCACCGGTGCCCTTGCACATATGCCCTTTCGCATTAAGAACGGCAAGGCTTACGGCCCCGGTACCTTCGACATGAAGGCCGGAATCGTTCAGGCCCTCTTTGCACTTGATGCCCTTCAGGAATCTCAGCTTCCCATCTCCAAGCGCATCGTTTTTCTGTGGACCTCAGATGAGGAAATTGGCAGCGATGCCTCTCGCAAGCTTATCGAGATGGAAGCAAGTCGCAGCGATGCTGTTTTTGTTCTTGAGCCCTCTCTCGGCCCTCGCGGTTTGCTCAAGACATCCCGCAAAGGCGTTGGCGAAGCACAGCTTACTGTTCTCGGCCGCGCGTCTCACGCCGGACTTGCCCCTGAAAAGGGTGTAAACGCCATTCACGAACTTGCGGCGCAGATTTCGCGCATCGAGAAGTGGAACGATCCGCGTCGCGGAGTCACCATCAATGCCGATATTATCGAAGGCGGCTCTCGCACCAACGTAATTGCCGATCGCGCCAAAGCAACGCTTGATCTTCGCGCCTGGAAACTTTCAGACATGCACTTGCTTGAAAAAAATCTTAACTCTCTCAAACCAGTACACCGCGGCGCGAGGCTCGAACTGCACGGCGGCTTCGACCGCCCTCCACTTGAACGCAGGTTTAGCTCGGTACTATTCGCTCGTGCCAAATCTCTCGCGGAACAAATGGGTCTCGCACTTGGTGAGGCTGCTGCCGGTGGCGGCTCCGATGGCAATCTCACCGCGGCCCTCGGCATTCCCACCCTCGATGGCCTCGGCGCTGTTGGAGATGGCGCCCACTCCACTCACGAGCACGTCCTCCTCAAAACGATGCCCGAACGCGCCGCTCTCTTGGCCGCACTCTTGGCCACTTCCTAATTTGTCTACCATATAAGCATGGCGTTGTTAACTCGCTCTATCGACCGTAACTCTTGCCCAAATACTTCGCCGTCGCTTGCATCAAATCCCCATAATCGTTATGCAACACGTCCCGTACCGCCTCTTCTGTCGTGGCCCCCGATGCTAATCGATCCAGTACCCGGTCAATATCTCCCATCCCTTGCGTTTGAATGATGTATTCCACATTCGCCAACGCCCACGCATAGGCATAACGAGCCACCTCTTCCGGCAAACCCATCCACGAGCCTTCCAGTCTTCCCAAGGGCGCTGCGTGTCCTTCTCGATAAACCTGTATCAGCACCGCGGCGTTCTCGTCGCTCCGCTTCCCTTCCATCCACTGCGCCAGTCCTTCTTGAATCCATGTCGGCGCCCGCCCATGCGTCTTCTGTTGCACAAAACTATGCGTCAATTCATGACGCAATACGCGAGACAATTCCCGGTCGACTCCTGTTAATCCTTGCACGGGTACTCGTATCCTTCCGTCGTTCAGCGCGCCTACCCATCCGGGTGCCCGAGTAATGTCAGCAAAACCCTCCTGCGTATACAAGATCACTCCGATGGGATCCGGCGGCGAATAACTCAATTCCGATTCGATTTGCGCGTATTGTCCTTCCAGTGTGTGGAGCACTTCCCGCGCCAGAGCAGGCTCTGCCGCTCCGTTGTATCGCAATTGAAAATGAGCGCTCTCATTTTCCTTATAATTCTCTTCTTCTCTCTTGTCCTTTTCCGCCTTTGCCAGTGCTGCTACAACATCCGTGTCTGGCCGAATGTTCACTGCCTTTTTCCATTCCACGACTGCGAGGTCTAATTTATTCATGCCCGAATACGCCCAGCCTGTGAGTTTGTATACATCAGCGTTCTTCGGCGCCACGCGTTTCGCTCGCTCCAGATAAGCCAGCGATTCCTTAAATTCACTTTGCCGCAAATGCAGGTAGGCCACGTCCATCAACAGAACGGGTTGTTCCGGAGTATAGGTTAGCGCGGTCAGCTCATCGGCTATGGCGTGTTTAAAGTCCCCGTGAATCAGCTCGAATTGCGCCGCAGCGTGATGGGCCAAGGCCGCCCGTTCGTTTGCGTTTGCCCCGCCGCCGCGTGCCTCACTCTCTACCTTTGCAATGTACTCCCGGTCGATGGCCCCATCATGGACCGCTGCCTTGTCGATCTCCGCTGTGTTCGCTGTTGGCTCCATCTCTGGGGGAACTATGTTAATTTTTGCGGCGATCGCAGCCGGCGATTCCACCATCGGCATCAGCCCTTTTTCAATGTGGTCAACAATCGATTTGGGCAGCGACATCTGCCCTGCGGATGTCTCATATTGCACCCTGTCACCGACTTCTACCGCGTTGTACGCTATAATTATTCGCCCATTCTTCAAGACAATCTTGTCGGCGAGCGTCACGTCCGCCGTCAGCATGGCCAGCGACAGCAGACATGCAATTCTTCGCAAATTTTTCTTCCACCGCATGCTTCTATCTTACTTCCGCAACTTGCGGGTTTCCCCTCGCCCTTGTTCCCTTATGCCGAATATGACTACACTTCCTCATGCGGCTTCGCTCCATCTTCGTACTTCTCCTTCTTCTTCCGCTGTCGGCGCGGGCCGCTGACTCTCCGCGCGATACTTTGGCAACCCTCAACGCCCTTCGCCTCGATTCGCAAGCGGTCTACGTTATTTCCTCCAAGGATCGCATCGAGATACATCAGCCCGACGTTACCTTGTACTTCACCGAGGGAAAGCTTGTCCTCTTTCAGCCCTACGAAGGTCGCATTACCGGTTTCGTTTTTTCGGGGCTGGGGCATGCACTCGCGCTTCCGCGCGATCCCACGGAAAAACAACAACTTGCCCGCTTTCTGGGCGCTCCCATCCTGGATCAGCAATTCTTCTCGGGATATTTTCGCTTCACCGACGACACCGCGCAGGATTTGCTTTCCCAATTCCAACGCGCGGACATCACTCCCTCTTCTGACACTGCCTTCCTCGCCGCCTGGCAAGCTCCGCTCGAGCGTCTCAATCCTAATCATTCCCTCCGCATACTCTTCGAAAAGTACTATGGCTCTCAGCGCCATTTTTTTCATGCAGGGCTCGATGGCGCGGCCACCGGTCCATTTGACATACTCATTGACTACTCGCGTTACGAGAATCTTCTGTTGGGTCAGCCTCGTCGCGTAGGAAATTTCACTTACTACGACATCTGGTCCTCTTACACCGTCACCGGCACAAAGTCTCCACCGCCTGCATTTCATGCGCTTCACTATCGCATCGATACCACTATCAATCCCGACTATTCCCTAGAAGGCCACAGCAGCGTGGATTTTCGTGCTAGCACGGGCAACGAGCAAATCCTATTTGTGGCCCTTGCCCGCGCACTCAAAATTGATAGCGTCTCCCTCGAAGGGGGCGAGGCTCTTCCCTTTTTCCAGAATGAAGGTCTTACAGAGCAGCAACTTCGCAGTCGCGGAGATGATATTCTCTGCGTTTTTCTTCCCAAGGCCCCCGCGCCCGGTCAGAACTTCACTGTTAACTTCCGCTACCGCGGGAACGTCATCAGCAATGCCGGTAATGGCGTCCTCTTTGTCGGTGCAAGGGAAAGCTGGTATCCCCATTTTGGCGATGCTGCCGACTTTACCCTCTATGACCTCAACATCCGTTGGCCAAAGCGCCTTCACCTCGTTGCCACGGGCGACAAGTCCGGCGAGCGGGAAGACGGCGATTTCCGTGTGGCTCACTGGACTACCTCTCAACCGGTGTCCGAAGCGGGCTTCAATCTTGGTGAGTATGCCGTCGCTTCAGTTTCCTCTGACAATCGTTCCATCGATGTCTACGCCAATCGTCAACTAGAGCAGTCCATTCTTAGTCGTCTTTCGCCCGAGGCTTCCGAAATTGAAAGCGGCATTCGGCTCTCGGCAGGCGAAGCTGGCCGCCTTCCGGCCCACCCTGGCATGATTGGAGTCGCCCCGAGTCCTGCCGACGCTTTGAAGCAAATCGCCCGCGATATCGATTCCTCCATCCATTTCTATGAACAGTACAGCGGTCCATTCCCGTTTCGTCGGCTCAGCGTTTCCCAGATTCCCGGCACTTTCGGCCAGGGTTGGCCCGGCCTGCTTTATCTTTCCACTTTTTCGTTTCTTCCCCATGAAATACAGCAGCGGGCAGGGCTCAATCCCTCGGGCCAGGAGCAATTCTCGGACATCGTTCCCTTTCACGAAGTCGCTCATCAGTGGTGGGGAAATGTCGTCGGGTGGTCCAGTTATCGCGACCAGTGGCTCGACGAAGCCGTGTCTGCCTATCTTTCCCTTTTATTTGCTGAGTCGCAGAAAACTTCGGATCGCGCCCTCCGTGCCTGGCTGGAACGTTACCGCAAACGCCTTACGACCAAGGGGCCGGAAGAAGATCTCGCTCCGGCAGATGTGGGCCCACTCACCATGGGTTCACGCCTTACTTCTTCCAAATCTCCTGATGCTTACGAGGTTATTGTGTATTCCAAGGGCGCGTGGGTCATTCATATGCTCCGCGAAATGTTGCGGCAGCCTAATACCGGCAACCCCGATGAGCGCTTCTCTGCGCTGCTCCGCACAATAAGTACAAAATACGCGCAAGCTCCGCTGAGCACCGAACAGTTTCAGCGTGAAGTGGAAGCTGTCATGACGACGAGGATGGATCTCGAGGGCGGTCACTCCATGGATTGGTTTTTTGAACAATACGTGCGCGGCACAGGTATTCCGCGTTACAAAGTCGACTTTTCTGCCCGTCGCACTGAAAAAGGTTTTCAGGTGCGCGGCACGCTTCACCAATCGGGGGTACCGCGATCATTTATCGCGCCCGTACCTCTTTACGTCAGCCCCGGTCTGGGAAAGAGTGTCTTTCTTGGAACAGTTGTCGCCACTGGCGAAGAGACTCATTTTTCCTTCACTACGCCCACCGATCCCCGCAAAGTCCTCATCGATCCGCACATGACCCTCCTCTGCGTTCCCGAGTAGTCACTTGATGTAGTCATTTGACCTTGTAGGGACCGCCTTCCAAAGCGGTCCGCCAATTCAAGCTAATCCTAAAATCTCTTGTTCATTTGCAAAATTAGGGCGTTTGTCATCCTGAGGGTCGACTCTGATCGGCCCGAAGGATCTCAGCCGATCCCTCACCGCCGATTCCATAGGCACTCCACTACTTCTTTTTCGTATCCCAGGGATCCATAAGAGGGCTCTTCGGATTCAACTCCGCTTTGCCATCTTCATCCAACAGATACGGAAATCCATTCGGATCTCGCGGCACGCCCGGTAGCAACCCCGGCTGCACCAAATCCGTTATTTTCCTGGCAGGACTTCCCATTCGTTTCTCAAACTCGGCCGCAATACGATCAATCTCGCGGCAATCCATTTGCGCACGCAACAGCCTCAAATGTAGCGCGGCATTGTCTTTTGTCTGAGGCTCCTTCGCGGCGTCATACACCTGCTTCCACAAGAAAAAGGATGTTTCCAGAGATTCCCCTTCGCTCGCAATTTTCGCCGCCATCGATTTCATCCAGATCATCGCTCCGGGAAGAGTACCTCCCGTGGCGAAGGCTTCCGACGCCTTTGCGAAGTCTTTCTTGTCAAAGTAATACACGTTTCCCAAATCTTGATACAACCTCCATTGATCTGGATTTGCTTTGATCCCACGTTCCAGCAGTTCTACTGCCAGGTCCGGCCGCCCTGCGCCACGTGGCGGCAAATCACTCAGGAAGATCGAACCGGAGCGGTAGGCTGGCATCAATTCCGGATCTAATGTCGTCGTAATATCCAGCAAAGGCCATAACAATTCCAGGTTCTGATTGTGCAGGTGATGCTTCTCTCCAAAATATTGCACCGCGCGCGTCCAGTAGATTGCAGCCATCAACGGTGCATATTCCAGACTCAAACGCTTCACCATGCTGCCGGAATGCAGCGTCAGATCTTCACTTTCCAGGTGCAGGTAATCCTTTTCCGTATCAATTTTTCTCTGTAGTTTCCATACCCCGGCCATTCCCAGGGAGCCGAGAATGAACAGCGTGAGCCCAACAGCAACCTTGTGCTTCATTTTAGGTTCCGTCTGGAAAATACCACTGCGGCCAGAGCCAACACAATCGCCCCATATAGAACTGCGTATAGCGTCGTGTTTCCCACCAGCGATGCCGGAACTCCACGGTTGTGTGCCACTGCTCCCATTACGTTGAAATTCTCAAAATTAGGCAACACGTAGGAAATTACGTGCAGCAGTTTTGTGGTTACCGGATCCATTTCCACAATTTGCGCGGCGCGCAAGTCGGCGGCGAATACTCCTGCGACATAGATTCCAGCGGTGAACAATATCGCCAGGAAAGGCGTTGTAAAGCACGAGAACAGCAGTGCGAATGCCACAATCAACGCTAGCTTTAATAGAATCAGGTACACCGCTACCAGTACATACCCATCAGCCCTTTCCAACGGATGCTTTACCGTCCATAGCGCAGCGTACAATCCCAGGGCCATCGCCGCAGTATTTACCGTCAATGTCATCAGCAGTCCGGCGAATTTCCCAAGCAAAAACTCCCACCGGCTCAACGGTTTGGCCAACAGCGCGTAGAGTGTACGCTTGTCCATCTCCTTGGATACCAACCCTACTCCGATGAATATCGCGATAAATATTCCGATCACCGAAATCGCCGTCAGCCCCAAGCTGATAATCACACTCTTCTCAATACCGATCGAAATTTGTCCCACCAGAATGGCCGCCACCATCATCAACAACGCGAAAAACACCAGGTTGTAGAGGACATGGTCCCGCACCGCCTCCCGGAACGTATTTGCCGCCACCGTCAACATATTTTTCATTTCCCGTGTACCTCAACCGCCGCTGCCTGCGCCCGGTCCGCTTCGACTAGTCCCATGAAGAATTCTTCCAACGTGGCTTTGATCTGCGTCACCGTCAGGATCCGCGCACCCGCCAGTTTCAATTCCTCAATCGCCGCGTACAATTCCTCCTCTTTCAGCTGCACTCGGTATCGATCACCTGTCTGTGTCGCTCGCGACAACAACCCCGGTTTCTTTCCTTCTGCCCCCAACTCAAACAAAATCTCCATGCCCTGCGCCTGGATTCCCACCAACTCGTCAGGAGAGCCCACTCCGCGCAATTTGCCGCCCACGATCACTCCTACGCGGTCGCATAGCATCTCCGCATCCGGCAAAATATGCGTCGAGAACAACACCGTACGGCCCTCACGCTTCAATTCCAGAATAATATCTCGCACCTCTCGGCGGCCAAGTGGATCCAGCCCCGACATTGGTTCGTCCAGCACCAGCACCTGGGGGTCGTGCAAAATGGCCTGCGCCAAGCCCACCCGTTGCAGCATTCCCTTGGAGTATTTGCGCAGCTGAATTTTTTTTGCGCTCTCGAGCCCCACTTTCTTCAGCATCTTCTGCACGCGTTCTTTGCGGTCGTTCGCCGTTAACCTGTGAAACCGCGCAAAATAATCCAGCACTTCTGCCGCTGTCAGATAATCGTAGAAATATGGCTGCTCCGGCAGGTAGCCAATATCCCTGTGCATCGAAACATCCTCGATCGACTTCCCGAGAATTCGCGCGGTGCCTCTTGTGGGGAATATCAGCCGCATCAGGCATTTAATCGTCGTCGATTTTCCGGCGCCATTTGGCCCTAAGAATCCAAACACCTCACCTGTTTCCACCTGCAGCGACAACCCTTCCAGGGACAGTCGCCTCTTCAAGTGCAAAAATCCGTATGGATATTCCTTTGTCAGGTCTTCTATTTCAATCGCTGGGTTCGCCATGCCCCTATTCTTTAAGACCCTTCCCTAAGCGTCAACGCGCACACCACCTGCATGTTCCAAGAAAGTAGAGGCAGGCGCATCACCTCAGTGGCCTTTTCTTATGCAGGAGCGATCAACTTCACCAGCCAGCTGTTCAGATTTGAGCGGAGTCGTGGGGCATGAATATAGGCACACCATTATGTTTCGTATCAAATTATCTCGAGAGCTGCAGCCCATTCAAGGTTCCGGACTTCGCGTGCGCCGCATTTCTACAGCTCGTCAAGCGCTCGCCGAGCCGCTTAGTCCTTTTAGCATTTGCTCCAAGGCACTGGCGTTGGGCACTTCGCCGTTGGGGGTCATCTTATCGACCAGATGTGGCAACAGACTGGCCATCATTCCCGTTAGTTGCGAGGGATCCATCCCGGCCTTCTGCGCGACCTGTTGCAAAGCTCCACCGTGAAGCACGTTCTGCAATTGATCTCCAGAAACAGGCATATTCTGGCCAGTCCCAATCCACGAACTGATCACATTGCCCAATCCGCCTTGTTGAAACATCTGCTGCAAACCCGCGATGCCACCGACCTGCGGGCTATTCACATATTCGAGAATGGCGGCGAGTCCGGTTGCGTGCTGCGTTGGAGGTACTCCGCCGCTGCTCAGGTTTCCCGATGCCATTGCCAGAACGTCATCCAATAAACCCATAGTAGTTCTCCTTTACGTAAAGATAGGGAGCGACAGGGCGGCGTGGAGCCGCTCCCCTAATTCGGAACAATCGATTTGATTACTTTTGTTTCGCGATAATCATGTCCTTGATCTTGTTGTAAGTGGCCTGCGGCACAATCTTCTTTCTCACCAGGTCGGTCTTCTTGGCGTACGGACGGCCGTCGATAATCTTCTGGGAGTATGCGGCCCCGATGCCCGGCAGTGCGTCAAGTTGTTCTTTCGTGGCAGAATTGATGTCCAGCAAGTCGGTGGCAGCTGCCGTGGCTGCGGGCTTGGTGGCAGGGTTCGCAGTCTGTGGGGGCTGCGATACGGCCACGCTCACACCCAGGAGCACAACGAGTACAGGAAGCAACATCCGTTTGAGATTCTTGTTCATTTAGACATCCTCCTTAGATTTAGTCACTGCTGTAACCCTAATTACTTTTCGTTTGCGGCAGCGCGATAACCAGCCTTTTGTGCATCGGCTTCGGTCATTTACTTGCCCTGCTTTAGTCTTGCCGTAGTAGCGCGATCCAGGCTTGTGGTAGATCTTCGTGTCCGTATTGACCCAGACCATGCCGTTGCTATTCCCCGGCGGGGCCTGTTGTGCTGCGGCTGGGGCGGAGACTGGCTTGCTGCTGGCGAAGCGGCCGGCTTCGCGGCAGGAGTCGTGGACGCTGCTGGTGTGGAAGCCGGAGCACTCTTGGGGGCCTGATCGGCAGCGTCGGTAATCGATTTCTTCTTCGCCTTGGTGGTGGTGTCAGCTTGATCAGTCGTTGTGCTCTGGGTCTGGTTCCCGCAAGCGACGCCGACAACCAGATTGCTGCACACCAGCAGCAGCGCTGCATTCAAAGCTAAAGACAAAAACTTCCAATTACGATTCACCTTCTGCCGTTCCTTTCACTTCGAACATTGAACACTCCGGATCATGTGGCTGCGCAGAGCGGGGGCGCAAAAAAGGCATCCACAGACGACTTCGTATCGCCTCAGGTTATACCCGTGGAATTTCGCGCATGATGAAAGATTACTTTGGGTAAGTCAAGGTAGAATAAGGCCAGTCGGGCTGGGGTGACTGGCCAGTAAGAATAGCTGGACTAGTCGCCGGAAGGTTGGACTCGGGCGAACTCGACGGCTTCGGCAAGGCCGCGACGGACAGGACCGAGGATAAAGGCTGGAACGTCCCGTTCCGGGGCTACGGATAGATTTGCGGCTTTACGCGGGAACTCATTGCGGCGGTCGAGCTGCAGACCAGCCTCTTTCAGAAATTCGGTGGAGAAGCCCATATCCTCGCCCCGGTCGACACCCCAAAACCACAGTTTTTCTTCATTGCGCTGGAGGAAGTGAAGTGACTCCTCGAGCTTTTTCATGGCGCGGTCAAAGGAAGAAGCCAGAAAAAAGACGCCGAGGTTCCACGCGTGACGGGGATACTGGACACGAACGCGGACACAGTATTTGCCGGTCTGATTTTTTTCGATACTGCAGCGATAATCGTTTCTCACGTTCGACGAACGCCCTGACATGGAAATCCCCTTGGACTTAAGCCGAATAAATTTGTCTACGATGGATGACCGGCGGGAATGCGGCTGACCTACCCTTAGTGGTGAGAACTTCCCAATAAGCGCTGTGCGCATAGCCCAACCCAGTCAGGAATAGGCTAGCGGGTGGGGCCCCAGAGGGCAAGAGGGCCCAATAAATTATTTAAATGCTTTATTTACTATGAAATAGGCGTAGAGAAATCGCCAAAGCCGCGCATCTTGTCCAGCATCAGTTTCAACTTTCCTTCCGCTTTCATGCGCTCCTCGAGGGCCGCACGGAAGGCTTCAAACGCCAGCGTCCGCTTCGCTTGTAGCAAATTATCAGTGATTGTGCGCCGCTGTTTGTCAAAATCGGCGGGGTTGGCTTCGGTTTTGGACACAAGATCATAAACCACCCAGTTTTGGCCGACCGTCACCGGCGCTCCGACCTCTCCAATCTTCAGTTTGAATGCCCCCGCGAGCTGTTTACCGCTTCCAACGTTAGCAATTGAGCCGCTCCGGGCAAATTCATCCGAGGATTTGGGATCGAGTCCCAAGGCTTTCGCTGCGGTGGCGAATTTTTCACCCTTTTGAACACGTGCTTGCAGTTCCTCGGCCTTGGCCTTGGCCAACTCGGAGCCTTTTTGGTCCTTCAGGTCGCCAATGACCTTATCGCGAACCTCTTCAAGCGTGCCTGGATGTGCGGGAAACACTTCTTTCAACTGGAGGACGACATAGCCACGATCGGTATGGATCGGCAAACTCAGCTCGCCTTTGCGCAGTTGCAGGATCTGTTCGTGGATGTCCCTTGAGGTACCCAGTTCGAATACCGGCTCTGTGGCCGAGACAGGGCGGGTTTCTGAGACGGGCAGGTGGTATTTCGCGGCAAGTTCGTCGAGTCCGAGTTTGTTGGACTGGCGAATGTCGGCAGAAAGCTTGTCGGCCAGGCTGCCGGCGGCCAGTTCGGCCTTGTTCAACGCGGCAGGTGAGGTGCGGAGGCTGTCTTTCACCTCGTCAAAGGTTTTGGTGTGAGCCGTTTCCTTGTCGAGGACCTTGATGATGTGGAAGCCGTATTGAGTCTTGATCAGGTCAGAAACCTCTCCCTTATTCAAGCTGAAGGCGGCCTTTTCAAATTCAGGGACGGTTTGGCCCTGCTCGATCCAGCCAAGATCGCCGTTTTTGGTCTTGGAACCGGGATCTTCGGAATATTTCTTGGCCAACTCTTCGAAATTGGCACCCTTCTTCTTGGCCTGGGCGAGAATGTCATCGGCTTTTTTCTTGATTTCAACGACTTCGGCATCGGTCTTGCCCACGGTCATCAGCAGAATGTGCTCGGCATGGACGCGATTCTTCACCTGATATTGCTGAATGTTCTGTTGGTAAATGACCTTTAGTTCGTCTTCGGTGATCGTGGTATTCTGGCGGATCTGGTTGATATCGACCAGTGCGTAACGGACGGAGCGCTTTTCAGGGATCTGATACTTGGAACGATTCTGATCGAAGTACGCCTTAATCTGATCCTCACTCAGCGTAAGCTTTGCCGCCAGGTCGTCAGGTTTGATCACAACATAGTCGAGTTTGATTTTTTCGTTCTGGACTTTGAACTCTTCCTGGATCTCTGCCGGGCTCACACTGATGCCATCCGTGAGCAATTTGCGGAACTTTTCCTCGACGAGGCCGTCGCGAACAGCCTGTTCAAATGCGGGAACGGTCATTTGAAAACGCGTTTGAACTTCCCGCGCATAGGTATCCATGCCAACGAAAGTGTCGCCGTTGTAAACCGTCGGGAGATATTGGCGAATGCGGTCTGCCCGTTCCTTGTCACTGATCGTGATGCCAAGCCGCTTGGCTTCGTATTCCACTTCCTTCTGGAATACGAGTTGATTCAGGATCTGCCGGGCATAGAGCCCTTCCAGTTGGGTGGGAATCTGATTGCCCCGCCGTATCTGGTTCAGGCGATCGTGGATTTCGGCCAACGTGATCGATTGATCGCCAACCTTCGCCACAACGTCCGTAGAGCTTTGCGCGGTATCGCTGCCCTGTGGCACAAGATAGAGCAACATGCTTAGTGCGAGAATGCCAATGATGACGCCGAACAGTATCCGGACGCCGACTTTCTGGTTTTCGAATCCGCCAGCCATTACAGGTCTCTCCCTAGTGTGTAGCCAAACTAAAGATTATAGAGGAACGGAGGCGAAAGGCCCAAATGATTCGAAAGGACGAACTAATGCCGAGACGATCGCGCTCGGGACATACTCCGCGGCAGAATGCGGATGGCCGTGGGGATAATGCGAATGATCAGGAGGAACTGGTGAGAACCCGCGCCCTGCTAGTGCTGGTGGTTTTATTTTTGTTCTGCTGGATGCACCCCGCGATTACGCATGCGCAATCCCCTCCGGCTCCCTCAGTACAGGTGGAGCAAGCTCCCACCACAAACACTGCTGGCTCTGTAGTGCAAGAAGGTGGCGCACGATCCGCAACGCAGCCTCGCATCACCTCCTATAAGCTCCCGCCAGATCGCGACAAGAAAGCACGCGCAATCAGCAAGGTGCGCCTCCGCCTGCTGATCGTGGACCTGGTGTATGGGTTGGTCGTGTTGCTGCTGGTGCTGCGCTGGAAGTGGGCAACGAAGTTCAGGGATATGGCTGAACGGGCGAGTTCGCGGCGGGTGGTGCAGGCGTTGATTTTCGCGCCATTGGTGACGCTGACGATTGATGTGTTGTCGTTGCCGACGGGAGTGTATGGGCACTGGGTCCAGCGAATATACGGATTGTCTGTGCAAGGGTGGAAATCGTGGTGCTGGGATTGGACGAAAGGCGAAATTCTATCAATGCTGCTGGCTTTCTTGTTGGTCTGGATTCTGTACGCGGTAATACGCAGGTGGCCAAAAATGTGGTGGTTTTACTTTTGGGTGGCTTCCATTCCCATCACCTTGGTCCTGATTTTTATACAGCCACTGGTTGTCGATCCGCTGTTTCATAAGTTTGAACCGCTCCAGAAGAAAGATCCCGCACTGACCGCCGAACTGGAAAAGATGGTGAAGCGCGCGGGAGAAGATATTTCGCCGGATCGGATGTTCTGGATGGGAGCGAGTGAGAAGACCACGACGCTGAATGCGTATGTGACCGGCTTCGGGGCTTCAAAACGCGTCGTGGTGTGGGACACAACGATTGCAAAGATGAATACACCACAAATTGTCTATGTGGCTGGCCACGAGATGGGACATTACGTTTTGAATCACATTGCGAAGGGCTTTGCGTTTATTGAGGGACTATTGCTGATGGTGCTCTATATCGGATATCGAACGATTGGGTGGGTGTTGGCGAAGTGGGGATCGCGATGGGGAATTCGCGCTTTGGACGATTGGGCATCTTACCCCGCGTTGTTGTTGCTCCTCTCTGTTCTTGCCACGTTGGTTGGGCCGATTGGCAGCACGTTCTCCAGGTACCAGGAACATCAAGCGGATCAATACGGACTGGAAGTGACGCACGGGCTGACGCCAGACTCGGGGCAGGTGGCAGCACAAGCGTTCAATATATTGGGAGATGTGGGCCTGTCGGATCCGGATCCTAGCCCGTTACGGATATTCTTATTCTACGACCATCCGGCGATTCCAGACCGGATAAAGTTTTGCCTGAGTTACGATCCGTGGTCGAAGGGTCAGCAACCGGAATTTGTGAAGTAATCGCCAAGTCGTCGCTTCGTTCCCGGAGTAGGGCAGGCGTAGGATAGGAAGTGTGAACCGAACGCTGATGTCTCTAGGTGTTTTCTTGATCTACTTCGCTGCGACCCATCCCATGCAGGAAAAAACAGCGGAAAAAGCTCCAACTTATTATCGCGACGTTCTGCCCCTGCTCCAGCAGCACTGTCAGGTGTGCCACCGCGCGGGCGGAATTGCGCCGATGGCGTTTGAAACGTACAAGGAAACGCGGGCGTACGCTGCAGCGATTGAAAACGCGACGCAGAAACGCTCGATGCCGCCGTGGTTCGTGGAAAAAGGCGTAGGCACCTTTTCCAATGACCCTTCTCTGACCGGTGAAGAAATCGCGCGTTTGGCCGGGTGGGTAAAGGCAGGCGCACCGGAAGGGAATTTATCCGATGCGCCCGTGCTCCGAAAATGGACTGGACGATGGACGATTCCTGCACCGGACGCAGAAATAAAGATGCCGCAGCCTGTAAAGATTCCCGCCGATGGAGAAATCGAGTACACCTACCAGATTGTACCCACTCATTTTGCTAAAGGGCGCTGGGTCCAGCGGTCGGAAATTCTGCCTGGCTTGCCGCAGAATGTTCACCACGCGGTCGTGTATATCAGGCCGCCGGATTCCAAGTGGCTGAGGCACGCGCCGATGGAAGAGCCTTTCACTGCTTCCATGTTGAGCACGGAACAGGATCGCGCGGAAGCGATGTGGACCGACAGTGACATTTTGTTGGTGCATGCCCCCGGAAGCACGCCGGATGACTGGCCCGTTGGAATGGCCAAGTACATACCAGCAGGCTCCGACCTGGTATTCCAGATGCATTACACGAGCAATGGGAAAGCGGGCGCGGATGAAACGCGGATTGGTCTTATCTTCGCGAAGGAGATGCCCGCGAAAAGAGTGCTGACGCTGCAACTGACGAACGATCATTTTGTGATTCCGCCGGGAGCGCCAAGTTTCAGAGTGGAAGCGCGGGGGACGCTGCCGAACGATGCGCTATTACTCAGTTTTTTCCCGCACATGCACCTGCGGGGAAAAGAGTTTGAATACAACATCATTCACAAGGACAAGTCGATAGAGCCGCTGTTACGAGTGAAATATCACTTTCACTGGCAAATGACCTATCGATTGGCCGAGCCTATGGAGTTGAAGGCCGGGACGGAACTGCAGGCTGTTGCCAGGTTCGACAATTCGCGTCAGAACATGCACAACCCCGATCCGGACGCGGAAGTGACCTGGGGAGAACAAACTACGGATGAGATGATGGTTGGGTTCTTCGATGTGGCGGTAGATGCCTCATTCGACAAGCAACAATTTTTTCAACGGAAGGGCGGCGTAAACTCCATTCGGGGCAAGCCTGATT
>CAVVJG010000004.1:0-20147 GCA_963748365.1 Candidatus Acidiferrales bacterium | reverse complement strand
GCGTTATGGAGGCTATCCTTTCGGGCCTTACGTAAATCGCAATCATTTTGCGGGATTCGCGGAATTGCTTATCCCGTTGGCCCTTGTACCACTTGTGCTTGGCAGGGTACGTCGCGAACGGCTCTTTTTCGTGGCGCTTCTGGCGTTAGTGCCCACGGTGGCGCTGTTCCTCTCTGCCTCGCGCGGCGGAATCATAAGTTTCGCCGTCGAGTTGGTGATCCTGTTCCTGCTACTTTTGCTTCGACGGATTCGAACAAAGCACATGCTGGTGGGCGGAATGGTAGTGCTCTGTTCGGTCCTGGCCGTTTCCTGGATCGGCGTCCAACAGGTTCTGGATCGGTTTGCAAACTACCAGACGCTCGACGTCACGACTGGCAAGCGTGCGGCCATGCGTCTGGACACATGGCATATTTTCCTTGACCATCCCATCATAGGTACGGGCCTCGGAACCATACAGATGGTTTTTCCGTCTTACGACACTCTCTATGACAACAAGATCGTCAACCACGCCCACAATGACTATTTGGAGTTGCTTGCAGAAGCGGGGATTCTGGGGGCATTATGTGGAGCGGGCTTTTTGGGGGTACTATTACTTGAGTCGTTAAAAGGCCTTGAGAATTTGCAGAGTTCATTCAATTCTGCGCTAAACTTAGCAGGTCTCATGGGCTGTTGTGGGATCCTTGTGCACAGTCTTGTGGATTTTAATTTGCACATACCCGCAAACGCCTTGTTGTTTTTTGTAGCGGCCCACCTGGCCACGGCAAGAATCCAATCAGACGCTGCGTCCCCGCCCAAGGAGCACTCCCATCGTCGGAGATCCAGAAAACGTTCCGCGAGTGGCGTCGAACAGCCTGTATAATGCACTGAGGGGGAAAGAGTTAAATTGCCAGTGACGAATAAAAACAGTGGTCGTTTTCTAGTGATATGGTGTGCCGCCTGGGCCGCGATTTTTCCTCTCTCGTCTGCGCTTAAGGCACAAGATGTCACAATTGCGGGCACTCCGCAAGAAACCAACGAGCGAATCAAAACCCTGACCATGGGGGTGCACCACGCTACGCATGATTACACCATTGGAACGGGTGATCTTCTCAGCGTAACGGTGTTCGATGTGCCGGAATTGAACCGCGACGTACGGGTCAGCCAGACTGGAACAATTAGTATTCCACTGGTTCCCGTGCGACTGGGTGTTACAGGTCTCACCGAACTCCAAGCCGAACAAAAAATTGCGGAAGTTCTGGAAGCAAATGGCTTGGTCAGCCATCCCGAAGTTGGCGTGACGGTGAAAGAACACAAGAGCAATCCAATTACGGTCGTGGGCGCGGTGGCGCATCCCATGGTTTACGAGTCTGACCGCACCGTCACTTTGCTCGAAGTTCTCGCAGGAGCAGGTGGCATTTCCAATGATGCTGGCGATACGGTAATTATTTCGCGAATCCCGACAACAAATCTTGTTGAGGTGCCAGATTCGAAGCCAAGCGCGACTGCAACTGCTCCCGGGGCTGGTGAACCACCAGCCGTAACGGTGAATCCAGAGAGCGCAGGAACCGCACCAAAGGAAGTATTTCCATCTGGTGCGGAAATGCCCCAGAACGCGGTTGCTTCCTCATCGAAAAACCCCTCTGCCGCCGATTCTACTCCCCCCCACGTTGCAAACACATTCACGATCAATTTAAACGAGCTCTTGGAAACCGGAGACATGCGCAACAACATCACTCTGCAAGCGGGCGACGTGGTCACCGTTCCACATGCCGGTATCGTTTACGTCCTGGGGGCTGTGAATCGCCCTGGTGGTTTTGTTATGGCAAATGACCGTACTACGCTCACCTCGATGAAAGTGCTGTCACTTGCCGGCGGGATCACGCGCATTGCCAAGCTCAAGCAGGCGTATATCATCCGTGTGGATGACAAGGGAAAACAGTCGTACACAGAGGTCGATCTGAAAAAGATTCTGGCGCGTGAATCGGAAGACGTGCAGATGCATCCGAGCGACATTCTCTACATTCCGGATGACGCTACCAAAAGAGCACTTCTCCGCACGGCTGAAATTGCGATTGCCGTTGCAACCGGGGTGGCAATGTACCGGTTGACTTGGCACTAAAGAAAGTTGCTATGACTGACGAAACAAGGATCACGCCGCGCATCCCTGGGGGTCCGGGAGTCATTGATGTTTTGCGCAGTTCGCCTACACCGGCATTCGATCTATCGCCGCGCGAACCGCACCTCTACGACTATCTGCTGATTCTGCGTAAGCACCTGTGGCTGATTCTTACTTTCATGCTGACGGTAGTCACGATCGTTAGCATTAGCACCTTCCGCATGCGTCCCGTATATGTCGCCTCGGCAAAGATTGAAATTGACAAGGAAAACGGCAATATCCTTCCTTTTCAAGGGATGGATTCCTACGATTACGTGATGGACATGGAGAATTACATCGAAACGCAGTCGAAAATTCTCACCAGTGAAACCATGGCGCTGCAGACCATCCGCAGCAGCGGCCTCGCGAATCATCCGGAATTGTCGGGTGACGGCGATGTTTCCGATGCGATTGCCACCGGCAGCCTGGCCAACCAGAAACGCCCGCCGGAAGTCGCGGCGTTTCTCGGTAGCCTCAGCGCGAGGCGTATTCCGAATAGCCGCCTGATGGAAGTCTATTTTGAATCCACAGATCCGATTCTGGCTGCTCGCATCCTGAATGCGCATCTTGATAATTTCAAGGCTCAGAACATTCAGAGCCGTTACGATGCCACGACGGAGGCCTCTAGGTGGCTGGGCACTCAATTGAGCGATCTGAAACTCAAGGTCGAAAAATCAGAGAACGACCGCATCAACTATGAGCGCCAGAATCAGATCTGGAGCGTTGACAACGACAAGAACAACATGACCACCCAGCGGCTCTCTGATCTGAACAAAGATCTGACCCAAGCCGAGAGCGAAACGCTGAAAAGGCGCGCTTTGTATGAATACGCCGAATCCGGTGACCTCGATGTCGTCCCCCAGCTGCGCGAAAGTTCTGTTTTACAAGAGATGCAGCGCAGACGCGCAGAGCTTTCCGTGCAGTACACCGACGCGCTCAACCAGTACGGCCCCAATTTCCCCAAAGTGCAGCGCATGCAGGCGCAGATAAAAGACGTCGAAGAACAGATGACCAAAGAGCGCAAGGCTATCGTCCTTCAACTCAAGAGCGACTACAACGAGGCCCGGGCACGCCAGGAGCTTATCAGCCAGCGTCTCGACCAGCAGAAGGCCGAGACGAATGCCATGTCTGAAAAAATGATTCAGTACAACATTCTGAAGCGCGAAGCGGAAGCCAACAAAGCGCTGTACGAAGGTCTGCTGACCAAGCTTAAGGAGGCGGGCATCTCCGCTGGCTTGAAGTCTTCCAACATCCGCATCGTTGATCCTGCGATGATCCCGACTACCCCCGCGCGGCCAGCGAAAACCCGAAATATCTCGCTGGCGTTTCTGGTGGGGCTTGTGGGCGGCGTGGGTCTGGCTCTCTTACGCGAATATTTGGACAACACGGTAAAGACTCCCGACGATGTCGAAACATTGTCGCGCTTGCCTTCTCTGGCAGTCGTTCCCGCCTTCGAAGATACGGGGACATCGAACGGGCGGAGACGTTTACTAAAGAGCGCCTCCAAAAATGGACACGGCACGCGCATCGAACTTGTGGCCCAACATCTACCAAAATCGCAGATGGCCGAAGCGTTCCGCGCTTTGCGTACAGCATTGCTCCTGTCGCAACCGGATCGTGCTCCCCAAGTGATTCTGGTTACCAGCGCTTTGCCGCGCGAAGGCAAGACCACGGCGGCGGCCAATCTAGCTGTCACGCTCGCACAGCTGGGTGACAAGACCGTGCTGGTCGATGCCGACCTGCGCAAGCCGGGTATTGGGCGCTTGTTGAACCTGGGTACGGGCAAGTATGCGGGGCTTAGTTCCTATCTCGCTGGAGCTTCTTCTCTCGATCTTGTGATCGTTACGCATCCGTCCATCCCGAATCTCGCGGCCATTCCCACGGGTCCGCTGCCTCCGAACCCCGCCGATCTTTTGTCCTCGCACCGGCTCGCCGACGCCATCGTCGAACTGCGCAAGAAGTACAAATTCGTGGTCATCGATTCGCCTCCGATTATGGCTGCGACCGACGCTGTGATTTTGTCCGTTCAGGTAGACGGCGTATTACTGGTCGTCCGCAGTGGCGAGACTCCGAAAGCAGCGTTCACGCGCTCGCGCGATTTGCTGGTCAGCGTAAAGAGCAATCTATTGGGTGTGGTGCTGAATGCTGTCGACGCCGGTGCACCCGACTATTATTATTCCTATCGCTATTATCCCTATTCTTACGGCTATGGTCCCCAAGAAGCTTTGGAATTGGGTCACAAAGAGGATTCGCCCGTCCTCACATCCACACACTCTTCGGATGTGGACGATTCCGAAAAGCTATAAGGAGGCAGTTTGCGTTACCTCATCACAGGCGGTGCTGGCTTCATCGGCTCACATCTGTCCGAGCGTCTACTGGAACAGGGTGATCGAGTCGTTCTTCTGGACAATCTTTCCACCGGCAGCATGGAAAACATTCGCCACCTGAAAAGTTCCCCTCACCTGGAATATCACCTCGACGGCATTGAAAACCGGCAACTGCTGGCCGAACTGGTGGATGATGCCGACGTGATCGTTCATTTCGCCGCGGCCGTGGGTGTGAAGCTGATCGTCGAAAGTCCTGTCCGCACGATTGAAACCAACGTGAATGGTACGCAACGCGTCCTGGAAGCTGCGTGTAAGAAAAAGAAACTTGTTTTGATTGCCTCCACCTCCGAAGTATACGGAAAAAATACCAACGTCCCGTTTCACGAAAATGCCGACCTGGTGCTGGGACCGACGACCAAGGGCCGCTGGAGCTATGCCGCTTCCAAGGCCCTCGATGAATTTTTGGCGCTTTCCTATTGGAAGGAAAAGCATCTACCAGTCATCGTGGCGCGCTTCTTCAATACCGTGGGACCGCGGCAAACCGGCCGCTATGGCATGGTGGTTCCCAATTTTGTGAAGTCGCGCCATCGACAACGCCCCGATCGAAGTTTACGGTGACGGCAAGCAGTCCCGGTGCTTCTGCGATGTGCGTGACACGGTTGAGGCGTTGCTGCGATTGATGCCGCTGGACAAAGCCATCGGCGAGGTCGTCAACATCGGAAATACCGAGGAAGTCTCCATCGGTGACCTGGCCAAAATCGTGAAGCAGCGTTTGGGGAGTTCGTCGGCCATTCATTATGTTCCCTATGACAAGGCTTATGAACCCGGGTTCGAAGACATGATGCGTCGAGTACCCAACATCGACAAACTGCACAGCCTAACGAATTTTCGCCCGCAGACAAATCTTGCGGAAATCATCGACCGTGTGGCTGCTTATTTTCGCCAGAAAGAAGGAGCCCTGGCCATACCTTCAGTGGCCAAGAGTTCCAGTGCCTGAGAGCTACTTGACTGCTTTCTAAACTATGCACACGACGAATTCGGTCTTCTGCTGTAAGCTCTCTACACTTGGGTTCGGGTCTAGTCCTGGGTTCGACCGATCTGGGGCGGCAACCAAAATAGATTCAGCCGTCCACAAAGGCGGAAAGTTTCTCCCTTGCTCTCAACTTTTCTCGCTCCCAGCAGGCTTCACAGGGTTCTTGTGGCAATTTTTGTCTTTTCCCTGCCGCTGGTGAACCCGATTGTTCACGGCGATGGCGTTGGCTACTACGCCTACGCACGAGCGCCTCTCATCCAGCACTCTTTTCATTTTGAAGAAGACTGGCGCCACGCTAATCTGAATTTTTCTCAAACCCGTATTCGTGCCGACGGACAGCTTTTACCTGAGGAGTACACGGAGACCGGTTACGTTAGTAACCTGTTTACCATCGGTCCAGCGCTCCTCTGGTGTCCCTTCCTTCTTTTTGCACACGGGTTGGTTCATTTTCTGAATCTGTTTGGAGCTCACATCCCCGCCGATGGTTTTTCCTTTCCGTATCTTTTTGCCATGGCATTTGGCACCGCTTTCTATGGCTTTCTTGGCCTGTTGTTCTCGTTCACTCTCGGAAAAAAGTATGTCGACGAGCGCTGGGCGCTGCTGGCGACGATCGCTATCTGGTGGGCTAGCTCTCTTCCCGTCTACATGTATTTCAATCCCGCCTGGTCGCATGCTCATTCGGCGTTTGCTGTTGCACTCTTCCTTTGGTATTGGGACCTTACGCGCGGCGGGCGAACCGCGCTTCAATGGTTACTTCTGGGCCTGATTGCCGGCCTTATGGTCGATATCTACTTTCCCAATGGTATATTTCTCCTGCTGCCATTGGTTGAATCGCTCCAGGCCTACTTTCGAGCTCTAAAATCGGAGCCCGCCGCGACGGGAACGCACTTCATCCGGAACCTGTTCTTCGTTGCTAGCGCCCTAATCGCGTTTCTGCCAACGATTGTGACGCGCCGCATTATTTTTGGTGGTTATTTTCGCTTCGGCTCCTATTCTCATCTTTCCTGGGACTGGTCTGCGCCTCACTGGAGCCAGGTTCTCTTTTCTTCCGATCACGGAGTCTTTAGCTGGACACCGCTTCTCGCCCTGGCCCTTCTTGGATTGGTGTTCGTGCCACGCTCGTCGAAGATTCTCAGTTTGTATTTAGCTTTGGCCGCCGCCGGTTTCTACTACCTGATTTCCAGTTATCCCTACTGGGACGGGATGGCATCGTTTGGCAACCGTTTCATGATTTCGCTCACGCCCATATATATCTTTGGCCTCGCCGCTCTCCTTCAGCGTTGCGCATCATGGTTTTCTTCACAACGTTTGGCGCTGTTAATTTCTTCGACGGTGCTGGCGTGTTTCATCGTCTGGAATCTCGGTTTTGTTTATCAATGGGGAGCACATCTGATCCCCGCGCGTGGGTCTATTTCCTTCCGCGAAGTCGCCTACAACCAGTTTTTTGTTGTTCCGGAGAAGCTGACGGGGCATCTGCATACCTACCTGTTTCACCGCAAACAGCTCATGCAACAGATCGAGCAGAAGGACATAGAACAGTTGAAACAGAATGCAGAGCCCTAGCTTCTTGGATATACTTAATTAATTCCAGTCCCAAGCACATTCCGCCGCCCGCCAGCTTTCTGATATTCTTGATTAGTCTTCACGGACACTGACAGCGATTGGTCTTTATGGCTTCTTTGACGTCTAATCCCCCGGTCGTAGTGCCGCCTGCCAAGCTCTCCGCAGGCACGGTGACCATGCGCATTGAGCCTCCTCGCGGCTTGTTCAATCTGCGGCTGGGCGAACTCTGGGCCTATCGCGAACTCCTTTATTTCTTCGTCTGGAGAGACGTAAAGGTACGCTACAAGCAAACGGCGATTGGCGTCGTTTGGGTCATTCTTCAGCCGCTCCTTACCATGCTCGTTGCCACTCTTTTCTTCGGAAAACTTGCTAAGCTCCCTTCCCAGGGGCTCCCCTACCCCGTTTTTTCCTTCGCCGCTGTGGTTCCCTGGTCGTATTTTTCGACGGCGATTCTGAACACAACCAATGTCGTCGTTGAAAATCAGCGCGTCATCACAAAAGTTTATTTTCCCCGCTTGATTCTGCCCATTTCCGCTACGTTGTCTGGACTCGTTGATTTTTCCATTGGCTTCATCGTCCTACTGATTTTTGTTCTCTCGTATGGTTTTCGCCCTGGCTGGACAATTCTTTTCATTCCGTTCTTCTTAGTACTCGTAATTCTCACGGTCCTCGGCGTCGGCCTGTGGCTTTCGGCCTTGAATGCTCTCTATCGGGATGTCCGTTATCTCATCCCGTTCCTCATCCAGTTCTGGACCCTTGCTTCGCCCGTCTACTATTCCAGTTCTATGGTTCCGGAGCGTTACCGCTGGCTGTATGGCCTGAATCCGATGGCCGGTGTCATTGACGGCTTCCGATGGGCACTTACGGGCAACGGCCATCCCCCTGCAGCCATTCTTTATGCCTCCGTGGCCATGGTCTGCGTCGCGGTCTTCGGCGGCCTAATTTTCTTTAATCGTATGGAAAGCACGGTTGCTGATCGCGTATGACGAGTACGGTTATACAAACGGATACCTTGGGAAAAGAGTACCGCCGGGGTCTTGGCGGTCCAAGCGGCCTGCTTCGAGACACACTTGCCAAGGCCATGCGCTCACCTGCCTCGCTCTTTCGCCGGCAACGCGCAGAGAAGTTCTGGGCACTCCGCAATGTGTCACTGGAAGTCAAAGAGGGCGAGGTGCTGGGCCTCATCGGGCGGAATGGTTCCGGCAAGACTACCCTCCTGAAGATTCTCTCGCGTATCACGCGTCCAACCGAAGGATGGGCGGAAATTCACGGCCGCGTCGGAAGCCTGCTGGAAGTTGGCACGGGGTTCCATCCGGAGCTCACCGGGCGTGAAAATACCTTTCTGAGCGGCGCGATTCTCGGAATGGGCAAACAGGAAATCGCGCGCAAGTTCGACGAGATTATCGGTTTTGCCGAGCTGGAAAAATTCATTGATACGCCCGTGAAGCACTATTCGAGCGGCATGTACGTCCGGCTGGCCTTTGCCGTGGCGGCCCATCTTGAGCCGGAGATTCTGCTAGTGGACGAAGTATTGGCTGTCGGCGACATCCGTTTCCAGAAAAAATGCTTGGGCAAGATGGAGGATGTTGCGCGTGCCGGTCGCACGGTCATCCTGGTTACCCATCAGCTCAATCAGATTCGGCGCCTGTGTCACACAGTGGTGTGGCTGGATGGTGGAGAATTGCGCCGCACTGGCCCCACGGCGGAAGTGGTCAGTGCTTATGAAGAGAACATGACTTCGAGCGGTGTAGAGGATGTTCGCCCGGCAGAGGGCGCCGCCCAGTTTCTGCGCTGGAACCTCATCGGCGAAAACCGAACCTCTGAGCACATCTTGCCTTCTGACGGTGAAACCTCGGTTAGTTTTTTGCTGCGCGTGGGGCAACCTTTGCGCGGTGTTCATCATGGGATCGCCCTCTATGACCAGGATCGGCATCTGCTGTGGGGAAATGCCTTGGATGGAGTGACCCTGGAGCCCGGTCTCCACGAATTCCGCTACACGTTGCCGTGTCTTCCGTTGCGCCCGGGTGTTTATTCCTGGCGGGTGGCTCTCTACGATGCGGGAGTCCGAATTGACGACTGGGAGTGCGTGCCGCAAATGCAGGTTGTCACTCGCCCGGTGACCCATTACCGCGATGACGCCGCCGGATTCTTGAATATCCCTTCGAAGCTGGATATTTCTCCCGCTTCCCCTTCGAGTGAAGCATGAGCGGCGGCGCCCATTTGCCCCCTGTCGCGGATGAGGACGACGCACGCTCCCTCTCCGGTTGGCGCCGGCTATTCAGATTCTCCCGAAAGTCCAGAAAGCAACAATATCTCTCCTTAATGACGCGTTTGCGCTCTAGATTCCGGATACTCCCGATTCCCATCCGTTTGCCTTGCGGCGCCTGGTACCTGGTCGGAGACAGTGAAGTGGACCAACGTATTCTTTACGGCGGATTTGAAGATGCCGAAGCACTATTTTTTCAACGGTATCTTCAGCCGGGAATGACGGTCCTGGATATCGGAGCTCATCACGGATTCTATTCACTCGCAGCCTCGCGGGCTGTTCATCCCAACGGGGCTGTTCACTCCTTTGAGCCTTCTCCGCGGGAGCGTTCGCAATTACAACGGAGCTTGCGATTGAACCGCTGTGGAAATGTAACGATTCATTCGAACGCTCTGGGTGCGCAACCCGGCACGGCCACTTTGTTTCTCGTGCAAGGGAGTCAAGATGGCTGCAACAGCCTGCGGCCACCGGACGGTGTCCCCGGCGCGGTTCCCGTCGAAGTGGATGTTGATACCGCTCGATCAATTCTTGAAGGAGCACGGTCTACCGAAAATTGACTTCATCAAAATGGACATCGAAGGGGCGGAATTGTCGGTCCTTCAGGGTGCCCTGGGCTTGCTGCATTTCTCTCCGCGTCCCGTGATTCTGGCGGAGATTTCGGATCTGCGCACAAAAGCCTGGGGCTACCACGCTCGTGAGATTCTCTCCCTTCTCGAGCAAAAGGGCTTTCGCTGGTTCGCGCCGATAGGCAAGGGAGAACTGGTCAAGGCGGATCGCACGCTTGATTTTTACGACCATAACCTTGTCGCCGTTCCCGAGGAGAGAATGGAGCAAATCCAGCCGTTCCTGCAGCGGGTTTCGGCCTAAACGGCAGTCGAGAATTGGCGCATTCGGTCCGTTCTCGATATGATTTTGAAGTCGTATCGCCAAGCCGGGTGGAAATACTTATGCTTACGTTGTTCACGACAGCGAAGCCCTTTCACGGTCACATCGATGTGATCCAGCGCAACGCCCTCCGCAGTTGGCAAAGCATCCATCCCGATGTAGAGATTCTGCTGCTTGGCGACGATGCGGGCGCAGCCGAAGTCTGCCACGAACTTGGCATTCGCCATTTGCCGGATGTGCGCCGGAATCCTCACGGCACAAAGTATGTGGCCAGCATCTACGACCAGGCCCAGGAGCTAGCCCGTCACGACATTCTTTGTCACTTAAATTGCGACATTCTTCTGCTCGAGGATTTCTCTCGCGCTGTAGAACAAGTTGCCAGCCAGCTGGGAATGTTTCTTATGGCCGGCAGACGGTGGGACGTGGATATCCAGGTTCCGCTTTCTTTTGATTCGCCGGATTGGAGAGCTCAAGTCCGCGATCTCGCTCTACGTACCAATCGCCAACGGCCTCCTCAATGGATCGATTACTTCGTGTTTCGCAAAGGCCTGTTCTATCGGCAAATCCCCGAATTTGTTATCGGCCGGCCCGGCTGGGATAACTGGCTACTTTGGTTCTCGCGCTATTCCGGCGCTGCCCTGATTGATGCCTCTCCGGTTGTTTGCGCTGTTCACCAGAATCATGATTATGGCTATCACCCAGACGGCGAAAAGGGTGTTTGGGAGGGCGAGGAAGCCCAGCAGAATTACCAATTGCTGGAGCGCCACCGGAAATTTCGTACGCTGGAAAACGCCACGCATCTTCTCCAGGCGGATGGCCTTCACCGCAACTATCGTCACTGGCTGATTCAGATGAAACGCAATTCCTACGACTACCTGTCTCCCACCTGGTTTCGCTTCCTGAATCTGACCCGCCCCGTGCGCCGTCGCCTCGGCTTGCGCCAGAAAGGGAGCTCGTCGATATGACTCTTCTACCGTCTGTTTCGCACCGCTTCGGAAGGGAGCGCATTCCTTGCACGTACTTGTAACCGGAGGTTGTGGGTTCGTCGGTTCGCATGTCGCGCTGCACTTACGCGCGAAGGGCCACTCGGTTTCGGTAATGGATAATCTGGTGCGTCGTGGCAGCGAACGGAACATCTCGATTCTTTCTCATCATGGCGCCACGTTCTTCCATGGCGACGTGCGAAATCCAGAAGATCTGGAGAATTTACCTGCTGGCATCGACCTGATTTGCGATACTAGTGCCCAGCCTTCGGTTGTCACAGGTTACGCGAATCCCCGCTTTGATATCACCAACAATGGACTCGGCGCGATTCACATTCTCGAGTACGCTCGCTTGCGCAAGACTCCGCTCATTTTCTGGAGTACCAACCGAGTCTACGGTGCCGATCGGCTGAACGCTCTTCCGCGACGAGAAACTGCAACACGCTACGAATACGACCCGGAAGCATGGAATCGCATTCCCGTAGAGCAACGCCCCACGGGTTTCGATCCGATTCATGGGGTATCCGAGGAGTTTTCCATCGATGGCGGCCAACGCAGTATCTACGGGCTAAGCAAACTCATTGCTGATGCTGCCTGCCAGGAATACGCGCAGGCTTATGATCTACCCATCGTGGTGAATCGCTTCGGGGTTTTGTCCGGCGCTGGCCAATTTGGCCATACAGATCAAGGATGGGTAGTCTGGTGGGCGGTTGCGCACTGGTTTAAACTGCCCTTGAAGTATCTCGGTTGGCACGGCAAGCAGGTGCGCGACATTTTGTTTGTCGAAGACATGCTGGAACTTCTGGACATCGAGATTGCCCGGATCGGCGAGTTTCGTGGGGATGTGTTTAATCTGGGCGGAGGCCAGGCGAATTCTATCTCCCTCTGCGAGGCCACGCAGGCAATGGAGGAGATGTCCTCTCGAGCCACTTCTGTCAATCACTCCGATCAGGCGCGTAAAGGTGATATTGTTTTGTATTGGACCGATAACCGTAAAGCTCTGAACAAATTGGGCTGGCAGCCGCGCACAGATTTGCGAGCTGGTTTCAAGCAAATTTTCGACTGGATCCGCGAGAATGAAAGTGAACTTTGCACGCGCTACAAGACATAAGACTGCCGTTAGGCGG
This sequence comes from Candidatus Acidiferrales bacterium, assembly GCA_963748365.1. Classification (GTDB taxonomy): domain Bacteria; phylum Acidobacteriota; class Terriglobia; order Acidiferrales; family UBA7541; genus Acidiferrum. Next base: position 7,829 of record CAVVJG010000004.1, on the reverse strand, counting down.
GCCAGCCAAAACTGACCCATTTTGACGCATAATAAAAGAGTCGGTCCACCCCGACTATCGAAGGGAACTAGCGAGTCTTTCGATGAAAACGAAGACAATATTAGTGACTGGCTCAAGCGGGCTTATCGGCTCGGAGGCTGTGGAACATTTCGACCGCCAAGGGCACCAGGTCCACGGTGTCGACAATAATATGCGCCAGGTGTTTTTTGGCGATTTGGGCGACACTTCCTGGAATCTGGACCGTCTGCGGAGCGTCACCAAGAATTTTACGCATCACAATCTTGGACATTCGCGACCGCATCGGCCTCGAGGAACTTTTTCGGGCGCATCGCTTCGATTTGATTGTCCATTGCGCTGCGCAACCCTCTCATGACAAGGCGCGCGATATCCCTATTCTCGATTTCGAAGTCAACGCGCTCGGAACCGTCAATCTTCTCGAGGCCACACGCCTTCATTGTCCCGAGGCAGTTTTCATCCTGCTCAGTACGAATAAGGTTTACGGCGACGCGCCGAATGAAGTGCCTCTTAAGGAATTGGAAAGCCGTTGGGAATATGCGCGCCCAGAAGATTACAACGGCATCACCGAGAATTGCCGAATTGACCGCACCCTGCATTCGCTTTTTGGTGCGTCCAAAGCATCTGCGGACCTGATGGCGCAGGAATACGGCCGATACTTCGGCATGAAGGTTTGTATCTTTCGAGGAGGTTGCTTAACCGGGCCCTCACACTCCGGCGTGGAACTTCACGGTTTCCTCTCCTATCTCGTGAAGGTGGCGATCGCCGGAGGCACCTATTCCGTCTTCGGCTACAAAGCGAAACAGGTTCGCGATAATATTCATAGCCACGATGTGGTCCGCGCCATAGAAGAATTCGCCGCCGACCCGCGCCCCGGCGAGGTATACAACATGGGAGGTGGCCGGGAAAACAGTATCTCCATGCTCGAGGCTATTGCCAAAGTGGAAGAAATGTCCGGAAAGAAACTGAATTGGAAGTACGTCGATCAGAACCGCAAAGGTGACCACATCTGTTACATTTCTGACCTATCTAAATTCAAATCGCATTATCCGAATTGGAACATCAGTGTGAGCCTCGATGAGATCTTCCGCGAGATCATTGCTGATCACACTCAACGCCTTCACGCGGTTTAGGGTCCGTGATTACGCTGATTATTGTGAAGAACGATTCCATAACATCTGATTGCTATTCCTAAGAAATGAACTCTTCGTTGTGCGGCGAGGTGGCATGGTCTATAAAGGCAAACTTAAAGACTTTTCCGCGAGGGCGACAGAGTCACTGATTCCTTGGGCAGTCAACCTGTGGATTATGCTTGTCGTTATCTGGTTCTTCGTAGTTCGTATTCTTGGTTCCGCGACTGTTCGCCATTTCCTCTCCCCGATGGGGTCGAAGTAAATTGGATGATACCCTACACAGTTTATGCCTGATCCGTATTGACTGATCGGCCCAGCTTCATTGGACCAGAGCGAGTCGCTCAGCGGAGCGTGCCCTCGGTTCGCGTTACAAGGTATAGAGTTCGGTTCGGCGCCTTTAGATAGACGCGCAAAGACCACGGGCCACGGCTTAAATGATAAGGCAGCCAACCAAAACCATATCCGGGATCCTCGGAGTAAAGAAGAAACTCTGAATGCGTTGACATAAACTCAGAAAACTCGCTCGCATGAATCGGTAGATAGGGGCGAAGATCCAGTACGTTCTTGTCAACGCTGTCGGTGCCCAGATATTTCGCTGCCAAATCCGCATCTCCCACAAAAACGAACCGTTTTGACCATTCTGGAGACGCGTAGTAGTTGAGAGACAAGTAGGAGAGGCCGTCTGACACGACAACGGGAAGCTCCGAATGACCAGCTGTTTCAATGAATTGTTCCACGCTCGTAGTATCAGACTGTGGATGTATTCCGTGGATCCCTCGCCAAAAGGAGATTTCATGAAGGCCGACACTAGACCCAAGGAACAATGCGAACAGCAGAACGGTAGACAGCGTTGCCCTTGCAAGCAAGCACGCAGTCGCCAGGCAGACTCCAAAAATAGTCGCTAGTACATATCGGTCTAGCATGCCGGCCCGCATGATCCTGGTTACGACCAACGCAATAATCGGTAATGCCAAGAAAGTCAGTATCAACGCACCGTCGACCCGGATTGTCTTCGATTTGCTTTGCTCTTGCCGTCTGAGAAAGTGACTGCCAATAACTCCGGCAGATAAGACCGCGATCAAGGCGCCAGCGTAAGCGGCACCTAGGAACAAGTACGACCCATAGAATTTTGGCAGGGACGTAACACTAGCCGTAGGAACCCAGTATCGCGAACCATAGTACGTTCTCATGTGCGACAACAGCGGCCAGAAGATGATTAAAGGTAAGCCGCAGAACACAAATGCGAGCCATGCCTGCCATCGAATCCGTTTCGTCTCAATCAACACGACGACTTCGGCTAAGGCAAATGGCAGGACTGCAAATATCGCGAAGTAATACACTCCTTGCGCCAGTGCCAAACTGAGCCCAAACAGAATTGCCCATCGAAACGAGGGTAATCTGTCGTAACAAACCAGAGCGAATGCGATGCAAGCCATGAGTATGCTATAAGGCCTTGCGTTCGCCGCATAATTGAGAAAAAGGCTTGTCACCATCAAGAGCATGGTGCACAGAAAGGCGATCCATTCGTGATGCCGTCGCCGGATATACAGAAAAATGCAAACCATAGTGCCGGCCATGGAGAGGACCGATGGCAACCGCAACGCAACTTGTGTATTTCCTAGAATGCCGGTGAAGGCTCGTTCAATGAGGTAGAAGATCGGCGGCTGTCCATCCACTGACCGGCTGAGCGCTGTCCATATCCCGCTCACGGTCGACTGTGACGACACCGCCAACGTAAGAATCTCATCGAAAAACAATGGATTCGTTGCTGCAGCGACAATTCCACGGATAACTACATACAGCAGCATCGATCCCAAAAGCCATGTCACCAAGCCTCTTGGCAAGATCTCCTTTGCCCTCAATGCCAGTTCTTCTACCGGCGACTGCGCCACGAATTGTGGTTCCCGTTCCATTCTCGTCCCTTCGAACCCCTATTTAATTTCTTTAACCACGGTTGATGAGCGCTCATCTAAGCCGACGAGCCGAGTACCGCTCCCGAGCGAATACGTTATCTGTGCTCTCGGCCTTCGATCACATACGAAAGATGCTCTCTTCGATTGCGGTTCTGGCCCACGTGACACCGAGTACCGAGATCGAGATCAACACAATGTTGTGAGGAATATCCGTGTCACAAATGAGCCGCCCGTTCCTTGGGTGCTGATGGATTTGTAGTCGCCATTACAGCCGAGGGCGCGCTTTCGGCAGAGCGTTTATAATCTCCACGGCTAAAGTACTTCTCCAGCCATACATAAAGGCAAATGAACAGGTATCGGCTACCCATTTCCTTGATCTTCAGCTTTGGCTCGCCCGCCCGCCGATTCCGCCAGGTGATTGGAACAACCTTCCAGGTATAGCCGCGAACGATTGCCTTAAGAGGGATCTCCACGGTGAGGTTAAAGTGCGGGGAAAGAAAAGGGCGACAACCATCAATTACGGTGCGACGATAAGCCTTGAAAGCGTTCGTAGTATCATTCAAGCTAATTCGGAACAGTATGCGAAGGAAAAAATTCGCCAGACGATTGATTTTCAGCTTCAGCCACGGATAATCAATGGTGCCGCCGCCCTTCACGAAGCGACTGCCAAAGACACAGTCGTATCCTTCATTTAGCACTTTCCAGTACGTGACCACGTCTCGACAGTCATCAGATTCGTCGGCCATCATGATGACGACAGCGTCCCCAGTGGAATGATCCAGTCCGTGCACGACGGCTCGACCGAATCCATTCGGCCCTGGATTCTTCAAGGGGACCAGTGTTGGGATTCTCTCCTGGGTTTCTTTGAGGGCCTTCCAGGTATCGTCTGTGCTTCCGTCATCAACGACGACGATTTCGTGGGGGATATTCTTCAGTCGGAGCTCAACATACAGGTGCTCCACCGTCGGGCCGATACACCCTTCCTCATCCCGGCGGGAATGATCACAGAAAGTAGAGACAGTGCGCACATAGTCCCAACTCTTTCAGGTGCCGGTCGGGAGATGCTGAGCCATCGACTCCGACGGTCATCCGAATCTAATCTGGGAATCGCTAAAAGTCTACATTTTTGCTGGCCATTTCCGCTAGTCAAATTTTGACCCCTGCGCTTTCCCGCCGGGCAGGTGTAACATATCCCTCTGCTCCTCTAGCGTCGCAACCAATTTGAGGTGAGGGACATGAGTGCCCTGGATTTGATCATGCGCCAACCCTTGATTTACCGCCTCTGGATGGCGCCTTTTGCAGAAAGAAAATTCGCTCCCATTGCCGCCCACAACGACATGCAGCGGATTCGCCGCGTTCTCGACGTCGGCTGCGGTCCCGGCACAAATGCTACCACTTCGCGGCTTCCGACTATCTGGGTATCGACCTGAATCCCGCAGTACATTCGCGATGCCGAACGTCGCTACGGCGGCTTCGCAACGGACGCCTGCGTTTCCAAGCCCAGGATGCTGCCACCTTCGTCGCTCCTCCCGGCCGAACGATTCGATTTCGTCCTGGTCAACAGCTTCCTTCATCACGTGGACGACTCAACCGCCCGCAGCATCCTCGCGAATCTCAGCCGGCTCCTCACCGACGACGGCCACGTCCACATCATGGAATTGATCCTCCCGCGAAGCGCCTCCATTCCCCGATTTCTCGCGCGCGCCGATCGCGGCAATTTCCCGCGCCCGCTCGAGCATTGGCGTCAGATGTTCCTGGAATTTTTCGAACCGCGTAATCTGTGCACCCTACGACCTTTCACGAGCCAACGTTTGCCTCTGGAAGATGATCTACTTCAAAGGCAGAACGATCAGGGCGAAGACCTCAGTCTGACGAGATAGAGGCCCCGTCCCAAGGGGTCCATAGAGGCGCCCTCATCCTTAAGCGCTGGCGAGTACCAGTCCAGACCCTCAGAGTACAATAAGAACTCTCCACGATCCGCCAGGAACTCAGAATAATCGGCAAGGTGAAAGGGCAGAAAGTCGCGAGCACCTAAGACGCTCCTACTGCTCGTATCAGCCTTCGTGTACCGTAGCTCCCGTTTTTCGTCTGTGAGGTATACGAGCCTGGTCGTAAAATTCGGCGGCAAGTAATATGCGAGCTGACTGTAAAGAAGACAGTCACTAATGACCACCGGCAGATCGTCGTGCCCACCAGCCCGCACTATCTGCTCCACGTCGCGTATCTTCTGTTTCGACGTCGCCGAAAACCATTGCATGAACGGGTCGTTCGTTGGGGTTCGCCAAAATCTCGACTCCCGCATCCCCACTACGCACAAAGCGAATAAAGCGAATATCAGCGCGGCCCTTCGTCCTGCAAGGGACAGCGTGCACGCGAATCCCAAGATGATCCCAACGCTTGCAACCATCACATAGCGGATCAATAGCAGCCCGTGCAGTGCCTTCACCAGCGGATAAACGATGTACCCCAACGCAGCCATCGACAAGAGAAGAATGGCCTCAACTGCTATCTGGTCGCCTTCTTTGAATGCGGAGCTAGCCCACCAAATAAGCGAAACGACTGCAACCACTAGCAACGCGCGGCCAATAGCATTCTCATTCAACAGAAAAAACGATGCGTAATAACCGTGTACCGCTTCGAAAGACGGACGGGCGAAAATGTTCGGCCCATAGAACATCTTGAAGGCCATGATCAATCGCCAAAAAACAATGAGCGGCAGAACCCCACAAACCAAAGCAGCCCACACTGGCCAGCGTATACTACGCGTTCGTAGCACCAAAAAAACCTCCGCAAACCAGAACGGAACCATTGCAAGGACCGCGTAGTAATGCAGTGACTCAGCCACGACCAAACTGAGCCCAAACGCCACCGTCCAACGCCGCGACGGCAAGCGCTGGTAACACACCATCGCGGAGACAATGCACGCAATCATCATACTGTACGGGCGAGCTTCGATTAGGTAGGTATGAAACAGGATTGTCGACAGCACGAGGAATGCGCACACGCAGGCGATCATCTCCCCATGGCGTCTCTTCGCATACGTGTACAGGCTTACCAATGTGCAGGGAAATGCCAGGATGGAGGGCAAGCGCAGCGCTACCTCTTTTTTTATCGGCACAGCTAGTGCGAAACGCTCTATTAAGTAAAACAACGGCGGCGCGCTGTCGAACCCCCGCCGCATGGCCATCCACATGTCCCCTAGAGTTTTCTGGCCCGCTATCGCAACGGTGAACAGTTCGTCAAACCAGAACGGTCTGGATATCGCTCCCCGTAGTCCTCGAAGGACCGCATATGCGCAAAGCGCCGCGATGAAAATCTTCGCCGGGCGCCCGTACTCGCCGCGGCCTGTTGCCCAGCCACTTTCCAAGGAAGGCCGCTCGTTGGCTGTCTCGACTGAATCCAGCTTCATTCGTTCCCGCTCAGAGGGGGAGAGGTCTTCCCGAGCGTTCCGGTACCTCCATTCATCGTCACCCGATAAATCCAGTGTGACCCGGCGAACTTCAGAACCTGCGCAGATGCCCCCTCATGGTGTAACGCAGTCAGTATCCACCCCTGAGGTTCCGCGTACAGCAGAAAATCAGCATGCGAACGTGTGAACTCCGTATAGTCGACTAATTGCATCCGATAATAACGGCTAAGAGCGTTCATAATCTTCACGCCAGTATCGTTTCGGTCATGTTGAAACTCCCTCTCTTCGTCTATCAAAAAAACAAGTCTGCTCGTCCAGTCTGGAGGCAAATAGTACACTGCCTGGGGATACAAGCTTTCCTGGTCGAAAACCACTGGTAAATCCTGGTGCCCAACACTCTGAATGAGTTCCCTTACTTGGCCCAACTCGTCTAGCGATTGGGCCGAGAATTCTGACGTGACCGGGTGGTGTCCTGTGCGCCAGAAACTGTATTCGCGCAACCCGACACTCGAGAGCACAAATAGAAAAAATAATGCGACCACCTTCGGTCGGACAAGCGACAACCCACTTGCGATTCCGAGCACGATTCCAATCGTGGTCGCCAAAACGTAGCGGCTTATCAGAATTGCGTGCATTACACGAACCAGCGCGAACGCGATCACTGGCAAAACCGTCAGCACAACAACTACCACTACATCCATCTTCGCGACAGGTCCGCTGTTCTCTTCGAACAACGCTTCACGCTCCACAAATCGCGACCACACAATTGCCGCCAAACAAGCCATCGCCAGCCCAACTCCAAAGAAGCGATCTGTCAAAAAATATGCCCCGTAAAAGTCAGGAACCTGCGCCAGAGCAGGATTCGACAGAACAACGCGGCTTCCGTAATACGCTCTATAGTTCGAGAGAAGCGGCCAGAACACTGCCAACGGCAACACGCCCGCTACTAAGCCCAACCACGCACCCAGACGAACCTCCCGTTTGCGCACCGCTCGCAACCCTTCAGCGATCCAGAACGGAATCATTGCGAAAACAGCAAAGTAATGAAGCGACTCCGCTATAACGAGGCTCGCGGCGAACAGAACCACCCATGGTCGAGAGGGCAGGCGCTGGTAACAGACTAACGCGAATGCCACACAAGCCATAACCATGCTGTAGGATCGAGCATCGGTCTGCAGGGTGCTGAACAGACTGGTTGACAACATTACGAACGCACAGCAACAAGCAATCAGGTTGCCGCTGCACTTCCTTATCAGCGCAAACACGCATACCAATGTGCAAGGAAAAGCCAGGATCGCGGGCAAGCGTAGAGCGATCTCTTTGTTGCTTGTCACCTTTAGGGAGCCTGCCTCGATTACG
>CAVVJG010000003.1:0-9689 GCA_963748365.1 Candidatus Acidiferrales bacterium | reverse complement strand
GCGAAGCGAAGGACCTCAACTTCTAATCCTTCTCCAAACATCTCTGTGACCTCTGTCGCCGTCCTCCGTGTCCTCTGTGTTAAATCTTCCTCTTCGTCTTTCCTCTTCGTACTACCTACGAAATCCACCAAACCCTATCCTCACCTGTATCGTATTAATCCCCGGATTCGGATTCGTCATCCCCGCATTTGATATATGCATAAACCGCACTTCCGCGGTGAAATTATGTTTCTCGCCCAGAAAATGTGCCCCAAATCCACCCGACGTCGTGAAATTTATCTGCGAAGTCCCTTCCGGCACCTTCGTATTCGTAAACAGCGTCCCTCCCTCAATCTCAACATACGGTTTTACTTTTCTCGGCTTCGTCATAATCCACTTAAACGCAAACGGGTTGATCCCCGCTCCATACGCCGTATTCGTTCGCTGCGTAATCACCCACACCGGAACCGCATCCAGCGCATACTCCAATTGTCCCTTCAGAAATCCCGGCCCCTTCGGCGACGTGATCACAATCCCGTAGCGCAATCCCAGGTTCCACACCCCCGTCCCCGAAGTGCTCCCATTAATTCCGTGCCCACCCCCCGTCCACACTTGCCATTCGCTGCTAGCCCCCTCAGGCCCAGCTTGGGCTCGCAACACTGGCGCAATCACCAACAACAAAATCAAAAGCAAACAAACCAGAAATGATTTCACGTAGCGCGCTCCCGAAATCGTCCCTGCACAATATCGAAAACCCTCACCACTGACAATTGCGAATTTTCTTGCGTAAGGGAATCAGAGCGCGACCACGCGTAACCCGCACGCTTCAGCGTCCAAACTGTCATCCTGAGCGGCGCAGCCCGGCCTTTTCTTCCGCGCCGTAGTTTGGCGCGTCGGGCCGCGCAGTCGAAGGATCTCAGCTACCAACCATGCCCACCACTAATCAATGTAACCATAACAAATCAAAACTCCGGCTTCCGTGGCACAGCCATTCCTGGCTGTGCGCTGTTTTGTCATCTCACCCCGGCCCGTCCCACCTTGTCATCCTGAGAGTCTGTGACTTTTTCATGTCGTGAAATCGATGTCAAACATAAAAAGTCACAGCCTCTGAGCGAAGCGGCCCGATTTTTCCTCGCGCCGCCTTTTGGCGCGTCGGGCCGAGCAGTCCAAGGATCTCAACTTTTAATCAAGCAGGATTCCAACGATCAACGGCCTGTCGAACTACGCACAAATCTTCATTTGTCTTTGTAAACGAACTAGCAAAGGTAGACGAAAAAGAAGAGAGGCGGGCCAGGTCTTCCCGCCTCCCCATATTCCCCTTTCGGGGAAACCGGCAAGCCTGACGGAGGGCGGCTTGACCGGTCGTGTGTTGGCCTGTCTATTAAACTCCCCTCAATCAAAAAAAGTTACAGTCAAACCAAAAAAAAAGACTACACTCTTTTGTGTATTCTTCCGTGCCCTTTGAAAGGGTCCAATGTCACGCCCGTCTCAGTTGAGCTCAGATAACATCCTCCGTTTTCTGCAACTTAGGAACGACCCCGTCGCCATCGAAGAAATCTCCCGCTCCCTTCAGGTCAAAAAGAGCAAACGTAACGTACTCCAGCAAATGCTTGCTCGACTCAAAAAACGTGGCTTCGTCGAAGAACTTTCTCACAGCCGCTATCTTTTTCGCCGCAAAGAACGCGACGCCGCACCACCCCCTGCCGCCCCCCCTATCGAAATATTTCCTCAGCACAAAGCCGCCTCTCGGGACGAAATTCGCGGTCGACTCGTCCATCATCAGGACGGTTATGGTTTCGTCGTTCCGGAAATTGCTCTACCCAATGTTGACGGCGATATTTTCATTCCTCGCGATCAGATCGAAGACGCCATGCATGGCGACACCGTCGTCGCCAAAATCACTCGCCTCAGCGGCATGACCGGAGCTCGTCGTGCCGAGGGCCGCATTGTTCGCATCGTCGGCCGCGCTCATCCTTCCGTCGTCGGCCAGTTCCGCTACACCTCTCGCGGTTGTGTCGTGCTCCCTTACGATCCACGCGTTCAGCATGAAATTGAACTTACGCCTGGTGAAGAACTCTCCACCGCGCTCCGCGAGCAACTCCTCCCGGGCTCAAAAGATTCTGCTTCCCGTGGCCGCCGCTTGCCCCACATCATTAAGCTCGACGGCGCCGTCGTTAATGTCGAACTACTTCGCTACCCCCGCGGAGGCGCCGCACCCTCCGGTCGCGTTGTAGAAATCCTTGGCCGCCCCGGCGATCTCGGCGTCGATACGGAAATCATTATCCGCAAACATCACCTTCCCCATTCTTTTTCCAACGAAGTTCTCAAAGAAGCCGAACGCCTCGCTCTGCCAGTCTCCGAAGCCGAACGCTTGGGTCGCGAGGACTTTCGCGAACTTCCCATTGTCACCATCGACGGCGAGACCGCGCGCGATTTCGATGATGCCGTTTACCTCAACCGTCGCGACGATGGCGGCTGGCTCCTGCAGGTTCACATCGCCGACGTCGCCCACTACGTCCATCCCGAATCTCCCCTCGATCGCGAAGCGCGTCTCCGTGGCAATTCTGTTTACTTCATCGATCGCGCCGTTCCCATGCTTCCCGAATCGCTCTCCAACGGCATGTGCTCTCTCAAGCCCCGCGAAGAGCGCCTCGTTCAAAGCGCCATCATGCATTTTGATGCTGCCGGTCGCATGCTCAACTCCTGGATGGTTCAGGGCGTCATTCGGTCCTCCGAGCGCATGACTTACACCAACGTCAATAAGGTCCTCGAAGGCGACCCCGAGATGACCGCGCGCTATTCTCATCTCAATCACCATTTCCGCGCCATGAAAGGCCTTGCCCTTCTCCTCAATGCCCGCCGCAATGAGAACGGTTCTATTGATTTCGATCTTCCTGAAGCTGTCATCGAATTCGACGACGAGCAGCGCATGACCAACATCTCTCGCAGCGAACGCAACATCGCTCACCGCATCATTGAAGAGTTCATGCTCGCCGCTAATCGTGCCGTCGCTCACCACCTTCTGAATCGCGCCATCAAATGTATTCATCGCGTCCACGAAAAACCCGATGCCCGCAAAATCTTGGAATTTGAAGAATTGGCTCGCGCCTTCGGTTACACCCTGGGTGTCGAAGATCTCTACCAGAAAGAAGTCGCCGTGCGTCACGGCAAAGTCCCTTCTCCCGCAAAGGCAGGACGCCCCGATTCTTACGGTAAAGGCCGCGAACGCGGCATGAAGGTCGCTCTTCCCGCCGCCGAAGTGCGCATCACTCCCCATCACTACCAGCGCCTGCTCAAAAAACTTGCCGGTAAAACCGAAGAGCGCATTGTCTCCTATTTAATGTTGCGTTCCCTCAAGCAAGCCCGCTACGCCGCAGATTCACTCGGCCATTTCGCTCTCGGTTTCGACGAATACACACATTTCACTTCACCTATTCGCCGCTATCCCGACCTCATCGTCCATCGTGTCCTCAAGTGGGCCCTCGCGCATCCTGACGAAACTGCACCCACCTATTTCAAGCCGGCCATTGGCACCGAAGCGGCCCTATATTCTCCGAAGCACCTCGAGGAAATCGCGCAGGAAACTTCCGAGACCGAACGCCGCGCCGCCACCGCCGAACGCGAACTAAAAGATTGGAAGACCGCTCAATTCATGGAAGATCATCTCGGCGACGAATACGAAGCCCTCATCATCTCCGTCCAGAAATATGGCTGTTTCGTCGAACTCTTGGAAATTTTCGTGGAAGGTTTGTTACCCATCAGCGCCCTGGAAGAAGCCGCTGGCACCCGCGTCATGCACCGCGAACGCGAACACTCCTTCGTCTCCGTCCCCGGCAGCGAAGGCCGCGGCGGCCGCCGCAAAAAATCCACTCCGCTCACCTGGAAACTAGGCGATCGCATCCGCGTCCGCGCCGAACGCATCGACCCCATGCGCCACCGCGTGGAATTCTCCCTCGTCACTGCGCTCTAGCTTTACTAGGAAGTCCCGCTAGTGGTTGGCGCTTGTAAATATCGCTTCTGAAGCGCTCCGCCAACTCAAGATCTGCTCGCCCGCTCCTACATACTAGAACTGTCATCCTGAGCGAAGCGGCCCGACATTTTTTCGCGCTGCACTCTTGCGCGTCGGGCCGCGCAGTCGAAGGATCGCGGCAACACTCCTCCGCACCCGAATCAATGTGTCAATCGCCTAACCACTCGCCGTGCAAACTCGACCCTATACCACCTTAGCGTTCACCCCCACCACGCCACCCGCTGGCAACGTCCCGCTCACCGATTCCGCGACCGCCACCGGTTTCGCGCACAATTCCACCGCTTCATTCATCCCTTGCGCTTCCTGCTGTTTCGTCGTCAGCCAACGTCGCCTTCTCCCGCGCCACGCCGTCCTGGTTACGTTTGATCTTCTCCGCGTAACTCGCCTTCACACGCTCCAACTCCGCGTTGATCTGCATATTCTCTTCGGCCTTCTGCGCCCACCACGCCTCAAACTGTTTCCGCTGCTCCGCCTCGTACGAATCGATCGCCTCCTGCCGTACTTTCGCGTCGCGCAGCACTTCCTCCACCACTCCAGCCGCATCCAGCGCCATCAGCACCGACGCCCTCTTCATCTCTTTCGTCAACCCGCGCAAATGTTCACTCTTCAGCATCTCACAACTTTCGTCACGCTATATCCCCGTCGCGGATTCACAATTCCAGCCGCCCGATAAATATCTTCCATCGGCAGCAACTCCACGTGGATATTTTCCACCCCCGCGTTCACCTTTTCTGCCTCGCTTTTCTCCGCCAGCGCACTCGCCACTCCCAGTTGCGCACCGTGCTTCGCTGCGCCGTTTTGGCCTCCGGCACCACTCGCACCATTGCCGGCGTTTCCGCTTCCGTGTGGCCCCTCTTCCTTTTTGCGCCAACGGGTCAGTTGCATCAACTTGCTTCCCATATTCTTCCTTTCCTTGCGAACTTCCTTCCCCTGCTCTTTGGCAAGGACTTGCTTCTCTCGCAGGATTCCTATTTCTTCCCTCGGCGCATCCTCAGCACCACGCTGTTCCATTTCGGCTGCGCGCTCTTCGCTCGGTTTGATTTTCGTCCCAGGCGCGGTCCCGCGCACGGACAACTCCACTGCAGTCGGGTCCTTGAAGGCTAATGCTTCTTGGTCCCTCATTACTTCCCGCACGCCTGCATCCACTCTCCGCGCCGTTTCCGGTTCTTTCGTCACTCGCACCGCTTCCAACTGTTCCTCGGTCTCCTGAGCCACGGGATCGCGTCGAATCCACACCCGGTAATCCCCTGCTTCATACTTGCAATACTTCACCACTCCCGAAAATTCTCCCCATCGCCACTGCACGTGCACTTTTGTTCCCGGCTCGATGCGTCGTTTAATACGTATGCAGGCACCCGTCGCAGACTTGTTCTCCATCCGCACACGCGCCGTGACCATCGTTCCAACTTGGTCTTCCCACGACGCTTCAACTAGGATCATTACCGCGGTTCGGGGTTCGGGCGTGACTTCACTCATACCCGCACTATCGGCAGAAATTTAGATCAGTCGAGGATTGAATTAGAATTTACAGCGCGTTCGCCGGTTTCCATTCTGGCGCATCACTGTTTCAAATCTTTACGTCGCCGCCGACGCTTTCTTCTGCGCAGGCTGATAGGTTCCCGGCACAGAGCGCGTGGCGATCGCCAAGCGATTCCACGTGTTGATGTTCACTACCGCAAAACTCAGGTCCACCAGTTCCGCTTCGCTGAATTCCTTCTTCACCGATTCATATACTTCGTCCGGCACGTGGGTCTGGGCCACCAGCGTCAACGCTTCCGTCCATTCCAAGGCCGCGCGTTCTTTCGCCGTGTAGTACGGCGCTTCTCGCCAGGCATCCAGTCCGTACAACCGCTGTTCGGTCTCCCCATGCGCGCGCGCATCCTTCGAGTGCATGTCCAGGCAATAGGCGCAGCCATTAATCTGCGATGCCCGCATCTTGATCAAATGAAGCAGCGACTCTCCCAAACTCGACGCCTTCAAATATCGTTCGATCGTATACAATGCACGCGCCACTTCGTTCACATGTTTTGTCAAATCAATCCGTGGCTCCATTACCGGTCTCCTCTCTCGAGATTTACTCCACTCTTTTTTGACTGTGTCCGGACGCAATGCGGTACATGATTGTTTGGAGGGCGTTGTGGCGGCCACCGATATTGCAAATCCCCCTCAATCTCGTTATACCTACAGTTTCATAACTACACCGCGTAACAATTAATAATCACGGGAGACTTTTGTGACCTCCGACCCTCGTCCCGACATGAATCAATATCTGATGGGCATCGCCATCGCCGTCCGCAAACGCGCCAACTGCCTCGGCAGCCGCATCGGCGCAGTTATCGCCCTCAATGGACGCGTCGTCTCCACCGGCTATAACGGCACGCCCGAAAACATGTCCAACTGCCTTGACGGCGGATGTCATCGCTGCGCTAACCGCGAAAAATATCCTTCCGGTACTGGCTACGATCTTTGTATTTGCGTTCACGCCGAGCAGAACGCCATCCTCTCCGCCGCGCGTTTCGGCATCGCCATCGAAGGCAGCACCGTTTACACCACCATGCGCCCCTGCTTCAGTTGCACCAAAGAAATGCTGCAAGCCCGGGTCCGCGCCGTCTATTACCTCCACGATTGGACCCATCCCAATCCCATGCACAAGGCCGAGTACGAACGCCTGCAAGCCCGCTTTGAAGGGGGCATCCGCCGCCTCGACATGCCCGACCCCGAAGCCGACTGGGCCACCCGTAAACGTACCGTAGAATCTCCCCAATCTGCCGACCCCGTCTCCGCCGACCCCCACGGCGCCCAGGACGTTTAGTCGCCGCCGGCAGCAGCGGTTTTCCTTGTAGCGGACACCTTCAGGTGGCCACACCCGTTCCGTCGCGTTGCCTTGTCATCCCGTCCGAAGAGCCGCGCCCTCTGCGGCTCGCAGTGGGGGGATCGTGGCAATCCACCACCACGGGCAACTTCACTTGCACATCTCCTCTCTTCCCCAACCAACCAATCTATTCCTCCCCAATTCCACAAATAAGGCTTACTATCCTTGTAATACCGTTGCCTGACGGACCTACGTCACATCCAGGAACCGCCTTCCTGTTCCATACTCCGGGCAGCATAGAAGTGGCCCAGCGTTTCCTGCGTAGACCACTGGGAGGTTGCCGTGAAACTCTCTTCTAGAATTTCTGCACTGCAGTCCTGCTTTTTCCTGCTCGCACTCTGCGCCTACCCATCCGCTGCCGCTGAACAGAAAACCGCTCCTGCGAAGAAGCCTGCCCCTGCCGTCGACAAGTGCGTCGAATGTCATCTCCGGGTGACTCCCAACGTCGTCAGCGATTGGAAGCTCAGCAAGCACTCCACGCTCGGCATCGGTTGCGACGCATGTCATGGCACAGACCATACCAATTTCAACGACCCTAACAGAGCGCTCGTTCCCACCCCCGAAACTTGCGGCAATTGTCACGCCGCCCGCGTCGAGCAATTCAAAAAGGGCAAGCACGCCATGGCCTGGGCCGCCATGGAAGCCATGCCCACCATTCACTACCAGCCCATGGCCATGACCGAAGGCATGAAGGGTTGCGGCGGCTGCCACAAGATCGGCCTCAAAACGCCCGAGCAGATCGCCACGCTCGTGAAAAACGGTGTGCGCTTCGGCAACGCTTCTTGCGATTCCTGCCACACGCGCCACACATTTTCTCTGGAAGAAGCGCGCGCTCCGCAAGCTTGCAAGACCTGCCACATGGGCTTCGATCATCCGCAATGGGAAATGTACGACTCCTCGAAACATGGCGTGCGCGAAAATCTCAAGCAGCTCAAAATCCAGAACGCGGAATCCGCCGCGCCTACTTGCCAGACCTGCCATATGCAGGAAGGCAATCATGAAGTTCGCACCGCCTGGGGATTCCTCGCCGTCCGCCTGCCCATGCCCGAAGATCCGGAGTGGACCGCCGATCGCGCCACCGTACTACAAGCTCTCGGCGTACTCGATCCCGATGGCAAACCCACCAAGCTGCTCGACGTGGTAAAAGCCGCCGACCTCGCGCGCCTCGATCAAGCCTCCTGGCAAACCGAGCGCGACAAAATGGTCAAGACCTGCAACCAGTGCCACTCCATCAATTTCGCCAAAGACCAGCTCCAGCATGGCGACGATATGATCAAAAACGCTGATCACCTGATGGCCCAGGGCATTCGCGAAGTCGCCGCTCTCTATAGAGATGGTGTGCTGCCCAAGCCCTCGAACTATCCTTACGCCTTCCCGCTTTTGTTGACCTTCCACGACGCGCCCACGGTCGTTGAACAAAAACTGTTCGTCATGTTCCTCGAACATCGCATGCGCACGTTCCAGGGCACCTTCCACGCCAGTCCCGATTACGCCCTCTGGTATGGCTGGAGCGAGATGCAGCGCGACCTCACCGAAATCAAGGAACAAGCGGCCCAAATGCGCCGCGAACACCAATCCGCCGCCAAGTAGTTGGTGCATCGTCGTCATTCGCGCCCGCCGGACGCGGGCCTCTGTAGCGGCCACCTTCAGGCGGCCATAATCCTCCTCCCTCGTGGGGCTTTAGCCCCGGAGAACTCCGCACGCTGTCATCCCGAGCGAAGTCGAGGGATCGTGGCAACACGCCGGCACGAGCAACCTCGATGGCACAATCTCTGCCGTTCTCCATCCGCGCCCGTGTGGCGGACACCTTCAAGTGGCCATCTTGTCGTGTAGGAAGCCGTTGCCTTGCAGGGGGTCGGAGCTTTAGCTCCGACGTAAATCCTGCCCCATCGTGTGGCTTCGGCCCCTGAGGACTCCGCACTCTGTCATCCCGAGAGAAGCCGAGGGATCGTGGCAACACGCCGGCACGAGCAACCTCGGTGGGACAATCTCTTACGGCCGCCCTCACCACGCCTAGCCCTTGGAACGGCTACCTGGTGAGGCAGACGCATTTGTGATGGAGAGAACCGATAGGCCTACCCACCCCACCTGTTTTTTCGTAAGAGTGGCAATGATTGGACTTACAGGAGGGCCAAACGAGCGAATTTTGGCAGAACGATAACTAGAATGATAACGGGGTACCCCACTCCCCGGCCATTTTGCAGATTTCTATCAAACGAAAGAGGTTGTGAGCGCAAGCGTGCGCAAGTCTGTGAGCATAAAGAGCTTAGGAAATGAGTCTTTTGCAGAACTAACGCGGTAAGAGGAATTGCGAGGCAGGTGTTCGAGCACATTTCCACAATACATATACAATAATATAACCCTTTAGTACTCTTGTCACTCAGTATTTTATTTCGGACGCAAGAAAATCAAAAGGGCCGGCGGCGCGCCACAAGGTAGCTCAACGGCGTAAGCCGTGAGAAAGAATTTGAAAAATAAACAGCGCCGGAGGTGCGACAGAGAGTTCCAAAATTGTACAAGATAAAGTCCCACCGACAATCGAATTTTAAGTAGCATTTCTCTGGGACTTCGCCTGGGTAATTCTTCGTATTAAAGCTTGAGTGATTCTGTCGCACCTACGGCGCTTTTGATTTCTTCATACCCAGCGCTCACTAAGCCGCGGGAAACTATCAATGACAAAAACCAGCGCCGTAGATGCGGCACAGGATTCCAGAATTGAACGAGAGCTAGCGCAAAAAGACACCCACTTCTTTGCCACTAACACGTTAACCCTTTTGTTTCCGCCACGTGCAGGCGCGCACTACCTAA
>CAVVJG010000002.1:0-66413 GCA_963748365.1 Candidatus Acidiferrales bacterium | reverse complement strand
CGCTCAAAGAAGGCGTGGACGAAGTGGCAGAAGCTGATTTCCGAGCAGGCACGTAGCGGGCAGACGGTTATTGCGTTTTGCCGTGAGCGTGGTTTGTGCCGGCCGTATTTTTTCACGTGGAAGAAGCGGTTGCAGGAAGATACGCCAGCGAAGTTTCTGGAAAGTGCAGGTAACCAAGGGCGCGCCATCCGGTGACGCGGTTGAAATCCGATTGCAGAATGGGCGAAGCCTAATGGTGCGACCCGGATTCGATGCTGAACATGTGCGGGCGTTGCTGACGGTGGTGGAGGCAGCGGGGTGATCGGGCTGCCAAGTTTGCAGGCGATGGATCGCGCACAAGGGGCACGGATCTGGATGACCAGCGAAGCGACGGATATGCGCTGTGGATTCGATCGGCTGGCGGAACGCGTGAAGACAGTGATCGGAGAGAACCCGCAAAGCGGCCATCTGTTTGTGTTCCGTTCGCGGCGCGGCGATCGGCTGAAGATTCTCGTGTGGGACCGGGATGGCTTCGTACTGTGGTACAAGCGGTTGGAACTTGGGGTTTTCAAACTTCCGCGAATCGAACAGGGCGCGCGATCGGTGGAGCTGCGTGCCAGCGAGCTAGCGATGATTCTGGATGGGATCGATGTTTCGAAACTGAAGCGTGTGCCGCGCTACCAGCGAGCGATAGGAAGCAGTAGATAAAGTCTTCGCCGAAAACAAAAAAAGAGAAAAAGAGAAAAAGAAAAAACTACAAAAAAGATCGCGAATTGTGTAACTAAGTTGGTGGAGACACGTCTAAACGAACGTGCCCGCCAACGAAATTTCCGTGAACAACTTACCGGAAGACAGCGCGTCGTTGAAAGCGATGCTGCGTGAGGTGCTGGCGAAGCTCGAGAGCGTCAGCGCGGATCAGGAACGCGAGAAGCGGCGCGCCGAAAAAAACTCCATGCTCGTCGGACAGTTGCAACAACGAGCCGACGATCTGTATTTGGAGAACCTGCGACTGCAACAAGAGCTGGAGCGCTACAAGAAAGCGACCTACGGCCCGCGAGCGGATCGTTTGAGCATGAACCAGCTGGCCCAGATGCTGCTGGAGTTTGCCGAGACCCTGGAACAAAAGCCCATCCACTTGGAAGATCTTCGGCAAGCAGAACCGGAACCAGAGTTACGGCGGGTGAAGCGCCGCAAGGGGCGGCGGGCCTTGGCGAACTTCGAGAACCTTCCGGTCCAGACACACGTATACGAGCTGAGCGCAGCAGAGCGGCCCTGCCCCAGTTGCGGCGTAGAGCGCAAAGAGATCGGCAGCGAGAAGAGCTGGCAGATCGAATACATTCCGGGACACTTCGAACGGCTCGCGCATGTACGCAAGAAGTATGCGTGCGCCAGTTGTGAGGGTCAGGGAGAAAATCCGCAGATCGCCGTGGCCGCCAAAGCAGACACAGCCATCGAGAAAGGCTTTGCTGGGCCAGGGCTTCTGGCTTTTATCGTAACCAGCAAATTTGCAGATTACCTACCACTCTATCGGCTGGAAGATATTTTCCAGCGACAAGGGTTCGAGATTTCCCGGGCCACGCAGTCGGTGTGGTGCGGGGATGTCGCGGATGTGGTCGAGCCGCTGTACCAGCGGATGGCTGAGCGGGTGAGGAAATCGCACGTAGTGGCCACCGACGACACCGTCCTGCCGATGTTGAGCCCGGGCCAAACGCAGCTGGCACGCATGTGGGTGTACGTGGGTGACGAATCGAATCCGTACAACGTGTTCGACTTCACCCTCAACCGTAGTCGAGAAGGCCCGAAGGAATTTCTGAAAGACTACACGCAGGTCTTACTGGCCGACGCTTACGGTGGCTACAACGGGGTGGTGGCTGGCAACGCCATCACGCGCGCGGGATGTTGGAGCCATGCCAGGCGCAAGTGCGTAGATGCAGAGAAATCGGCGCCGGAGATCGCACGCGAGGCCGTCACTCTGATGAACGCACTGTTTGCGTTGGAACGACAAGCGAAAGACCTTTCCGTAGCCGATCGACTCGAGTTGCGGCAGAAACAGTCGGTCTCGATCCTGTCGCAACTACATCGCAAGTTGCTGATCTGGAAAGAACAGTTGCTACCAAAGCATCCCATGGCCGACGCCGTGAACTACACGCTCAGCCAGTGGGACGCACTGACCGTGTTCACGACCGATGGTGCCGTGCCCATAGATAATAATGTTAGCGAACGGGAGATGAAGAGGATTATACTCAATCGCAAAAACTCCCTATTCGTTGGCAACCCTCGCGGTGGGCGGACTGCAGCGATCCTCGCCAGCTTGACCAGCAGTTGCCGCCGGCACGACATGGACCCGCATCTCTATTTCATGCAACTACTGGTGAATCTCCCGACCTGGCCAGCCAGTGACCTCGACGCTTGGCTTCCCGACCGTTGGAAGCAAGCTCATATCGCCCGATGCGCCGTTCTGGGAATTCCGGCTCCTCCCAATCCATAGCACCTGCAATTCACGTATCGCTCACCACATTCTTGTTATCTCGCCAGCACAGAAGCGGTGATGGACAGTTCAGTGTTGATATGGGATCGCCCGACAATCCGAGGCCTCACCGAACGGTATCCAAGTTGCTGGAGAACGCGTTGTTGACTGCATCAGACTCCGTGGCTTGGCATCTCATGTCTCACGTAGGTTTAGCTTGCTACACAAGTCGGCAGCGAGTTGCTCAAGTGCTCGTTACTCTTGCCCGCACTATCGGCCAGGAAACCAACGGTGGCGTCGCACTCCATCTCACAAACGAGGATTTGGCTAACGCCGCGAACGTCACGCCTTTCGCCGTAAGCCGGCTGATTAGCCAGTGGCAACGTGACCGTGCCTTAGTAAAGCGTCGCGGCAAGGTTCTGCTCCTATCGCCTGAAAGGCTGTTCTTACGTGTGAAGTGACCACGGCTCAGTTTCTATCCTCTTTTCTCTCTGCAGTTTGCACTCCGTGATTGCGTTTGAGCAAGCTTAATGCTGCCTTTAGGCAACAATGGAATGAATCTCGTGTGGGATGCTTTCCCTGTCGCAATTCGTTCAAGACCCTGAGCCCGTCAGGTTGGTCTTGAACTCCAAACAGGAGAATGCCATCACCAATCAGACCATCGTCCGCATTTTAGTAGTGGACGATTTTGCACCCTGGCGTCACTTCGTTTCTACGATTTCGCAGATAGAGACCGGATGGCATGTCATCGGCGAGGCCTCCGATGGCCTGGAAGCGGTGCAGAAAGCGGAAGAACTCGCGCCGGACCTAATTCTGTTGGACATCAGCCTTCCAAAGCTCAATGGTATCGAAGCTGCTAGACAAATCCGCAAGGTTGCTCCGGAGTCCAGAATTCTTTTCGTGAGCACGTATGCCTCTTGGGAGATCGCGGAAGGGGCTTTGGACACTGGTGCGAGCGGTTACGTCATCAAAGGGGATGCTGGGAAGGAATTGGCGAAGGCCGTGGAAGCCGTCTTCCGGGGCAAGCGGTACATCAGTAGCAAACTAACGGGATACATTTCTGCTGACCCCGAGAATGGCCCCGACCGCTTCGGCTGCAGGGAAGGTCTCGCATGGCCTTCGACACCGGATCTACTACGAAAAACGCGGATCACTCGGTGTCACGAGGCGCAGTTCTATTCGCATGATGCAGTTTATATTGAGAGCATTACTCACTTTATCGAGTCTGCTCTGAAGACAGGGAATGCGGCGATTGTATTCGCTACGAAACCACACCGGGAGAGCCTTCTTCAGGGTTTGAAGGCGCAAGGCGTGGATGTTGATGCGGCTATTCAACAGGGAGCGTACGTTTCGTTGGATGCCGCTGACACACTTTGCACATTCATGGTAAAGGGCTGGCCTGACGCGAATCGATTTTTTGAGGGCTTCAGGAATCTCATACAGTCAGCGTCGAATGCAGCGAAGGCAGAACATCCTCGGGTTGCCATTTTGGGCGAAGGTGTTGCTCTCTTATGCGCGGAAGGTAAAAGAGAGGCGGCGATTCGCCTCGAACAGCTCGGCAATATTCTTGTGTCAACCTACAACGTGGATATCCTTTGCGCGTATCCGTTCAGTCTTCTCATCCAAGAAGATGAACATGCGTTCAAGACTATCTGCGCGGAACACTCAGCCGTTTATTGGGCGTGACTCTGCGTCTGCCTTCTTGCTCAAAAACCTGGGGACGCCTCCCTGTGAGTCCGGATAAATGCCATGTGGGTATTAGCAAGAAATGTCGGGCCGCGAGCCAAGGGCGTTACGTGACGGGTGGAGCCATGTACGTACCTAATCCACAAGCAGGCCGCACAGGTTCCTTCTTCAAAGGTGACGCGCAAATCTCCGCGCAGCCCGTCGATGAATTGCACGATGGTACTTGCCTTGGTCTCGATCACGCATTCCATCACTATCTTGCCGACGGAGTTCATCACCGCGATCGAAATGCTTTCTTTATTCACATCCATGCCGATATATTTAGTGCTCGTCATAAAGGGTGTTCCTTTCTGGAGGGGTTTGAGCAACGCACTCACAACCTACTCCAAAGGGGCGCCCTTTTATAATGTGTGGGTAATGCTACGGGATTTGTACTGTTTTTCAGAGGGATATCCAGTAATGGATCTTCTCCCACAGCGCATACGCTAAGGCCCTCCAATTTCTGGCGCACTTGATCGTAGTCGAACTCGATATACCACGTTCAGGGATTGAAAGAAACTGACTAGGTCCTGGTTTGGCCGACATTGTTAGAGATTCCCACTATTGCTGGGAGGAATGAGCCGAAGAAGTTGACGCGGCGGGTTGGGGCAAATCGAATTCCATGACCCCACCGCGGCCATCGCGATACCAGGGAGTTTTAGACCTAAGCACGTTGGCGAACGAGCGTGTAGGATTCAACACGGAGCGCATGATCGCCCGGTCGGTTTTACCACTGTGCTTCCTCTCGTACGGAACAATCCAATATCGATCGACAAGATCCTCGCCAATCAGCCAGGCGGTTCCCAAGATCGGGGTGATAATCAGATCCACATATCCGTTCTGCGCCCCGCGTGATTTGTCCACGCCCAGGTTGCCCAAAGCAGCCTCGCTCAAGGGGAATCCAATCTCAAAATAAGTGCTGTAGACGGCAGACCAGGCCATCGCTTTCACGCGACTTGTCCAATACGGCTTAGACCAGGCGAACTGAAGAGCGCGGCCTCTCGGATCGTTTTGAACCTGGATAAACCCTGTGATGGCTCCCTGCATGGGATGTCCAATGTAATTGATAAAGAATGGATTCCCGTCGCCCCAAGACTTTATGGATTCCACGGAAGCTACATAATCGTCCCAGAACTTTCCGGTCGCAGCATCTCTGCTTGGGGGATCAAAGGCCATCCGCGTACCGTTTTCAATCACGAGAAAGAGAAAGGATTCGCCCAACGCGGGCCACCAGTGAAATCGCTCTTCGTGTGGCTTCACTGCCGGGGCCAGGATTGCAATAGTGGGCAAGCTGCGCTGTGGCGGGTCTTCAAAGGCGTTTGGCGTTTTGGGAAATTTATTGGGGAATGGGACGCCAACTTGCCAGTAAACTAGCGAGAAATTAGCAGCATGTAAGCGCGGAGAGGCCGCCACAAAATCGTGCGGAGATGCGGGAAGCTGGGGTGCAGAAACGTCCATGGGCAAACAATGAGCGTCAACTTCCAGCCCCATCAGATATCCTTCCTGGCCATAGGCGCATTCCACGACTGAGAGCAGGAGCAACAGTGCAGGCAAGTGCAATCGGGGTTTGCGGAAACGGGCCATGAAATACACTCCAGGAGTTGACGCATCACTGCGCTATCAAATGCAAATAGTCGGAAGCCTGAGTGACTTTGCGAATGCCATATTTCCCCGGTTGAGTCTGTGAAAGAGCTGGTTTCACCTTTTCAAAGTCTGTTCGATGCCTTGGCTTCAACGGCAGCGATATCGGTTCCGAGGAGTTTTCACCTTGGGGGAAACTAAAGACAGAGGAAGGTGAGCACAAGACAACTAGGACGATGAATCTTGCAATGTTGTTCAAGTTAGCCTCTACACAAACTAAAGCGGACAGTCGGGCCGTGTCTGTGATGTAAGTGCCTGGTAAACGTTAGCACTCTATCGGAGGCGCGTTTTCAGAAAAGATTAAAGGGGGGCGCGGTGTTCTGCGCGCATTCGATAGACCCGTTGGAGGAAGCCCCTGGCGCGGTGGGTGGGCAACTATTTATGCGTTTTCAATGGTGTTTTTTTGGTTAGGGAAAAACGAGAAGCACCACCTGGGAGGTAGGATACCCCGGAAAATTCTGATTTAGGATGGACGTTGATGAGCCAAAACAAATCATCCACGGTCGAAGTCATCACTGTCCAGAGGTACGAACACACCTCCAGCGACTGAAATGAAAGTCGGGCGCTCAGAGTGAAGGCGAGTTGCAAGTTATGAAGTGTCAAGGATAGATTCCTGTGTCGTTTCGGTCCGCGGCCAATTCAAACCGGAACGGAATCTTGTGGCTGTTACATGCGAGCCGGGCCCCCCGGAGTCGAATTGACCTAGTCTCGCTCCATCGGCTGTCGAGTCGCGAGCAGTGCGAGTTCGCACCACCGTGGTGCGTTCGGCAATTCACGCTCGATTCGAAAAAGATTCTCGAAATTGCGTCGATCTCTATCTTGGTTTGAGCCGAGGTGCATTGGGACCAATTCATTCGTTGGTACCATCTTGGGACCAAAACCCCCGCTTTTATGATCGGATTCAGTATGCCTAGCGGCGTAAGGACAATAGAGTCATCAGGATTTATGGAGCGGGCGATGGGAATCGAACCCACGTCCGAAGCTAAGGAAGCTTGTTGCAGAAGGCTAAAAACGCACAAATTGGCGGCATTTTGTCGTTTTTCGACGTTCTCAAATGGATTCCAACTGGAGCAGCCTGATACAACCCTTCGGTTAACAGCCGAAGAATGCAAAATCTAAATGCCTTGTTTGGTGTCGCTTACCGGGAAAGATGACGGTTCTCAGTCCCTCAGTTGGGCTACTTGGGCTACTTGGGCTACCAGAGGGCAAAATGATTGCTGCTTCAGTTGAGTCCCGATGAGGAGTTTGTGTTCGTTGACTTGTCTCCTATCGCAACCTAAGATGAGCGCAAAATGGCGGACTCCTCATCACTCATCGGCCAGACCGTCTCGCACTACCGCATCATCGAGAAACTAGGTGGCGGCGGCATGGGTGTCGTTTACCAGGCCGAAGACACCCGCCTGCACCGTAATGTTGCACTGAAATTCCTCCCCGACAATTTAGCGAAAGACCCACACGCATTAGTGCGTTTTCAGAGAGAGGCGCAAGCCGCATCGGCACTGAATCATCCCAATATCTGCACCATTCATGACATTGGTGAAGCGGAGGGGATGGCGTTCATTGTCATGGAGCATCTGGAGGGCGCCACGCTGAAGCACCGCATTTTGGGCCGCCCCATGGAGATGGAGACACTCCTAAATCTCGGAATCGAAATCGCTGATGCGCTGGATGCGGCTCACTGCAAAGGAATCGTTCACCGAGACATTAAGCCAGCCAACATCTTTGTCACGAAGCGCGGATACGCCAAGATTCTTGATTTTGGTTTGGCGAAAGTAATCCCTGCTGGTTTGAGCGCTCCGGATTCGCAACTGCCAACCATCGCGGCGGAGGAATTACTGACGAGTTTCGGCGTGACGATAGGTACAGTCTCGTATATGTCGCCAGAGCAGGTGAAGGCCAAGGAACTGGACACACGCACTGATTTGTTTTCCTTCGGAGTCGTCTTGTACGAAATGGCGACGGGAGTGCATCCCTTTCATGGGGAAAGCACGGGACTGATTTTCAAATCCATCCTGGACCGAGAACCAGCATCCCCTGTGCGCCTCAATCCCAATGTGCCCCCGGACCTAGAGCGCATCATCAAGAAGGCGCTGGAGAAAGACCGCGACTTGCGATACCAACACGCCTCGGACATACGGTCTGACCTGAAGCGCCTGCGCCGGGATACGGATTCGGGGCGAATTTCCCCATCGGGTAGCGGGGCGTTTCAGGAAGTCGCTGCAGAGCCTGCAACTCGCTCGGCCGCAGCGGTACAGCCGTTTGTAGAGCCTGCAAAGAAGCGATATGTTGTTCTGGCGGTTAGCGTCGCACTACTGGCAGCATCCTTTGCGGTGTATCGCTTTTGGCCCCGCGCGAACACTCCGAGCGGCCCCACAAGGATTAAGCAAATCAGCCAGTGGAACAAACCGATGAACTGGGAGAGACTTTCTCCCGACGGCCACGCCGTAGCGTTTGACTCACCGGTAGACGGCGTCGCGCAAGTGTTCCTGATGCTCACTTCTGGTGGGGAGCCTCTTCAACTTACGAATGACGCAGGAGACAAGTCTGTCGACAATTTTTCGCCCGACGGGAAAGAAATCTATTACGAGAGGACTCTAGGCCGGAACGAGGTCTGGGCGGTGCCTACGCTCGGTGGGGCTCCCCGTCGTGTGGTGTCTGGCTATCATGCGGTTCCCTCACCGGACGGCGCATTCATTTATTATGCGAAGTCTGATAGCGCGGGAATTCTTCGTGCGGGGAACTCCGGAGTAGGCGAAGAATTGGTGTACAGCTCCCAAGGCACTGGCCTGTTCTTCATCCCGCTTCTGCTTTTTCCCGGCGGCAACGACCTGCTTGCTGCTCGTGTTCCATTGGACTATGGACCCAGTTTCCATTTTTACAGAATAGACGTTACCACTCATGAAGCAGTTGATTTAGGAGAGATATCCGGGAATGCCTTTGACGTCGTATGGGGCGAACCAGGGAATACCGTGCTATTCAGCCGGAGAGTAAACGGGCTGACAAACATCTGGAATTACAGCTTGAAGGACCGGAGTCTGACGCAGATTACTTTCGGGACGGGACCTGACTACTCGCCCATGCCTGACCCGGGAGGAAAAGGGATTTACTTTGTGAATGGCAAATCCTCCGGGTTCCTGACGGCTTACCATGTTCATTCAAAGGAATCGACGGACATTGTGTCGGAGGACGCAACTCAGCCCAACATCTCGCCGGATGGAAAGCACGTGATGTACATAAGACTCCCCGCACCCCAGGGGGCCGAACTCTGGGTGTCGGACATCGCCGGAGGCAACAAACTGAAACTCGCAACGGGAGGGTCCCTGAACACGGGGACTTGGGCACCAGACAATTTTCACCTGTCTTTTTTCCGGAATGAAACCAGCGCAGGAGACAAAGCCTACATCGTCGGGGCTGATGGCAGCGGTCTTCGTCAGCTCCCACGGACGGAATATATCGGCTCGATGGTATGGAGCCCTGACCAGAAATCCTTATACGTGAGTGTCCAGGAGAAGGCGGAGTCGACATTCAAAGTTTGGAAATGGAGCGTGGACAGTTCGAATCTGGAGAAGGTCGTGGACAACTGCGGCTTTGTTACCGATGCTAATCCCGGCGGGCAGTACCTGCTTGGCGCCGTATTGTCTGGAGAAAAGACTGGAATATACGAGGTCTCCATATCCGATAGGAAATGCATCTCATTGCTTCCCGGTGCAGTAACGATTAGTGTTATTTTTTCTCGCGACGGCAAGTCGTTCTTGTATGCGGTTGTTTCTCGCGGTGAGGTCACAATTTACCGTCAGCCTTGGAAAGACGGTAAAACCATCGGGGCGCCCAAGGTCGCGTTGAAGGTCCCCTTTGCATTTCCTCTAAATTACTTCGGTAACGCCTACGATTTTTCCAGGGACCTTTCCATCATCGTCTATGCGCATCCCGGCGGTCACGCGGACCTATATCTTCTAAGCCGGAAATAAATTCTAGTCGCGAAACAGAATGCCGCTGGGTTCTCGTCGCGTCCTCAAAGGCCAGTCGCTCGCGCCTACGCGCAGGGCCACACCGCCAAGGCCAAGGCGGCGTATCAGGATTCCCTCACGCTCTGGAAAGACGCCGACCCGGACATTCCCATCCCCAAGCTGGCCAGGGCGGAGTACGCGAAGCTGCAATAACTCCGCGTCCCGGGGAATCCCTCCGGCTGCCAGTGGACGATGACTCGCATGGCCGGGCACGTTCACACGTCCTAAAAAAATAGTGGCGCATCCTCCCGAACTCGTCCCGTCGTTGCCGCCAATCGCGACTTCTTTGTTGGTTCTAGGATGATCTCCCGCCACCATCTACACAATCGCCAATGACGGACATGCTCAGGGTCGGGCAGAAACGCTCCAAAGAATTTGTGGTCTTAGCTGCCGAGCCAGGTTGTGACTGAGATTCTAACTGCACCAAGTCCGCGCCTGCCCCACGCCATCGAGCTCTGACAGAGTTTCAGGGTCGCATAACCACTCCAACGGCTTGGCTCGTGCTTGGTGCTGTTTCGAAGGGAGGACCGGATTCAGGTCCTCTCTAGCAATAGCGGTCCCGTTTTGGTCCCGGCGGAAGTTTTGGCGAACCAAAGCAATGCGTCAATAGTGTCGCTCCAGGCTCACCAAACACCTCCATCCAATTCCTAGCTGCCTTCAGGTACCGGGTGGGGGGCACGGTTTCTTCGGGCAAGAGTAAAAAATAACCGTGGTGTGGGGAACTGTACACGATTTCTCCTCACAACCACAATCGTTCACCCAACCGATCTCGACTCTGTGCTTGTCGCGGTCAAGAATAACTGTGAGATGGTCTTTCAACAATTCCCATTCTTCCGGGGTGAGTGTTTTTCGACCCCTGGAAGTGCCTAATGCCTCTGACATGTTGGCCTCCAATCAATGGCTATTTACCCTCATGCTGGGAACAGATTTCTCTTGGGCTTTGCTTACCCCGATCATCGGGACCAATTGGTTCACGCGCGCCTCCTGCAAGCCCCGCAGGTCGGGATCGGCGTCCCCAAGCTCCGCCTCCCTACGAACAAGCGTAATATAGTGCCACAGATATCCCCGAGCAAGTAAATTGTAGGGAATTATGTCGGCTGGACTCGCCCATCGGCGCACTGGCCCGGCTCCAAATCGCCAGAGCGTACGCAATGCAAGGTGACACCGCCAAAGCCAAGGCGGCCTATCAGGATTTCCTCACGCTCTGGAAGGACGCCGACCCTGACATTCCCGTCCTTATCGCTGCCAGGGGGAGTACGCGAAGCTTCAATAGTTCCGAGGCGAGTTTGTTCGAATTGAAGTGGGCGGTTAATGGAGATTCGAGGAGCAGGAAGGCAATCTGAAAGTTGCGGCCGAATTTGTTTTGCCATAGACAACATCTGTCCACGAAATTCTTCGCTGATGCTTAGTTTGGCGTCTGTCTGCCTGAAGCAATTCTCGGGCTGCTTGCTAGCGAGCCTGCGAAGTTCGACTTTTGAAATGGGGACAAGGTGGCTTAATTCTCAGACAGAATCTACTGAGCCAAGCAAGGATGGCGGCCGCTTTTGCCTATGGCAGCGTCAGCATATTTCCTTCGCGCACCGCCGTGGCGCTCTCCATTCCCTGGTAGCGGTAGACCACAATGAGCACTTTGTCCGCCCCGATCGCCGGATCCCCGCCGAACGTTCGATTTGTCACCGTCAGACTGACCGAGTCCCCGCGCACTTGTCTGCGCACGAATTCCGTCACGTCTGCCGTTCTGCCCCGCACGCCATAGTACGCGCTGAGGATGCGCAAGCCCTCGAAATCCCGCCTCTCCGAGGCTGGGTAATTCGGCGCACGGTCTCTCCAATCGTCACGGCGATCGTCCCGGCGCACGTTGAACATCTCAACCGGCACAAACCCACCCTCTCGGTATTCGAATTCGCGCTTATCATTCCGCGCGTTTCTGGCCAAAATGTACAGCGTCTTGTCTGCGCCAACCGCTGGATCTCCGCCCATAATCTGATTATTGACAGCCACGCGGCCATTCACGCCCCCGCGGGCGATCAGATCTTTCAGAATATCCGTGACATCGTTGCGCTGACTCCGTGTCCCGTACTCCGCGCGGACAATCCACCATCCCTCGCCTTGCGCTCGTGCTCCCGCGCTCAGCATCGTGATGCCCAGCGTCACAAGCACCACTGCGACCACGCCATATGCGGCTCGATTTGTGAACTTCATGGGTGACTCCGTCTTACCACTGATTGAGTTGACCTACTTGGCGGGGTTTGCCTAGATTCAAGGACTGGCTGCGTTTTGGGAGTACAAACTTTTTCCATTTCGTGCGCGAGTCCAGTCATGTCGAACTGTGTGGTGACCCCTGGTTCGACTTCCAAAAGCATAGTCTTGTGCTTCAACATATCTTGAATAAGGAGTTGGTCACCCCCAACAGAATCACCTGTGGGGCCTTCCAGCACTGGACCGATGGGAGCGTCTGTCTTGGCCGGGTATGACCATAAGACGCTGTATAGGTTCTCCGTGGCGGACCCCAGTTCGTCCCACTCGATGCGTTCCTCCTGTCCGTCTTCAAATTTTACGCGGAGATATATTAACTTGCCTTTGGCTGGCTGGTTATAGACGGACCCCCAGCGCGCGTGCCTCACGAAAGACAAAAACGAAGACGTTCCTTTCTGGAGGATGACTAAATCAAATTTGCCGTCTAACGAAGTCCCCTCCAGTGCAACGGTTTTGCCAAGGGGGTCTTTGACATTTTCAGAGCGCCAGGCCTGCTGATTCGCCTTTCCGACCGACGGTACAGGAAGCGCAGCCGCTGGGTCTACAACGGGAGATGTGCTGGCTGGCGCAACCGATGCCTGCACCACTGCCGGTGCACTCTCCGAGAAGGCTTCCTGGGAATTTCCTGAGCAACCTAAAGTGGTGAACAGGATGCCCGTGGACATCAATAAAAAGACCTTGTTCATTCTTGTCTCCCCCACAAAGTGCTCGTCGAGGCCGAAGGCTCAATGTTCTTAAGTCTGGGGTTCTTTCAGCAAACCTTGAATAGCCCGAAGGTACAGGTGTGCTCAGGAGAGTAACTTGCTTGATGATGTTCCATCTCGTGTGCTATCAGACAGGGTTGCGTGACTTTCGTTCTTAGAGGGCTGGGCGCCAGCAATGACGCCCGGCTACTCGACAATGTGGCTACTAGTACTGCCTGAAATGGTTTGTCATCCTTGTCGTAATTTAAGACCTCCTTACCCCTAGCACACTAAGGCCCGGTGCGAACTGGGCCTTTTGATTGAAGATTTTCGCGTATCGTCTGGGGTGTAAGTGGTAGATTTGCCAGCTTCCATTCCAGCATCTCTCCGCAGGCGTATAACATCTAGGAGTTTCGCCCTCAATCCTTTGCATACGGAATCATGATTTAGTCTCTGAGACGAGAAGTTTTTCTCTGAGCGCCACGTAGCACTCGGGCCGCTTTTCGCACCAAACTTTAAGCGACCCGACACAATTCTCTTGAACCCGGGGCTTGGATTAAGGAAAATCCCCGCATAGGCGGGGCTCTTGATGTAACCAACCCTCTCAGTGGATTACTGTGGGTTGCCCCATGCCATCTGTATGCCGCTCTCTTTTTGGCTTGCTGTGCGAAGTTCTGGAGCAGCTCTGCTCCTTGGCCTGTTACGCAGACTCGGATTGAGAGAGATACAAGGCTTGGATAAACTCATTGATTCTGACGCCCCCCTAAAGTCCCCAATTCGCCCGAATCCCCAGGTGAAGAGATGAGCACACCCACAACAACGCCACCTTCGCGTTCTATACACGGCGTCGATCTCCGACGCAGTAGTCGTATCGAGCAACGGGTTCCGCTCCTGATCCGCGGCACTGATCGTCGCGGTGAAAATTTTCAAGAGATAACCTCCGCAGTTGCCGTGAGTCTTCACGGCTGCCGCTATCGTTCCCGTCATGACTATGTTCACGATGGGTGGGTCAATATGCAGGTTACTGGAACCGATGGCACCTATTCACCGGTCATCCGCGCGCGTGTTCGTTCTGTCCTTTCTGGCCAGAACGCGCGCGAACTTTGCCAGGTTGGCGTCGAATTGGATACCCCGGGAAACATTTGGGGAATCCCCGCGCCACCCGAGGATTGGCAGCGACTTCTCGGTGGGAGCAATTCCTTTGTGGGAACAGCGACTGGTGTGGCTCCCGCACCAGCAACCTCAGGCCCGCTCACTTCCTTTGATGGAAAGCCGTCAACGTCTACGGAGCGGAGATCCGAAGTCACGGTGTTTCCTAGCCCTCCGATTGCTGCTGCCCCCGATGCAGAAGTTGCGCCAGCGAAGGCACCCGCTCCTGCCAAGACCGAGCGAATTGTCATTACCTCGGAGCAGATCCTCCAGGCGCTGAAGAGTCAGATTCAGGTTGCCGCGAACAGAGCCGTGCAAGCTTCACTCACATGGCAACTCGATCAAGCTGTGAAGCTTGCTCTAGACAAAATTGAGGAAAGCTGGCGAGCCAACGTCCACCAAGTCGAGAATTTCTCTGCCAACCGCATGGCAGGAATGCAAAAACTATCGGAAAAGCAGTTTGTCGCCTATCGCGCTCACGCCGAAGAGCTTTCCGGCCGCCTCCAGGCTCTTGACCGTAATTCCAAGCAGACTCTTGCTGACGCACAAAGATTTGCCGAACGCCTCGCCAACGAAATATCGCCTCAGCTGCATGCTCGCCTGATTGAGTCCTTTGAGCGTGCCAACAGTGAATTTGAAGTTAAGGCCACCAAGGTCTTCGCGCAGCATTTGATTCGTCTCGACGAGGTCACGCAACTCAGTGCGCGCGAGGCTCGTTCACAACTCAACGAGAGTTTTGCTGAGGCACATTCCCTTTTGTCTTCTATCGGCGGCAGCGTTTCCCAGCAATACGTCGATTCGCTTGTCCTTTCCTCAAGGGAACAGACCCTGGGCCGCCTGGAGGAACGACTTGGTGAGCATTGCGCTGCCTTCGAGCAGCAGAACAATCTCACTCATCGTCGAATCGACGAGATTGCCAGTCAACTCGAGTGTCTGTCCGCCGAGATCAAGCAGGCACGCTCGGAACACCAACAAGACCTCTCAGGAGTCCGCTCTCTCCTGGTCAACGCGAATACCGGTGTGACTCAAGAGAGCCTCGATTCGCTTCTGAACTCTTCGCGCGAGAAGATTCTGAGCCACCTCGAGTGGCGTCTCGGTGAGGTTTCCGGTCACTTCGAACGACTTCTCGGGGAGATCCGCAATCGCGCCGATAATTTCGCCCAGCAGATCGAACGACTCTCCAGCGAGACACGCGACCATTTGGCAGAAGTCAAAGGGCTGGCCGATCGAACCCTCCGCGAGCTTCGTCCACCGGGTCTTTCCACCATCGATGACTCCCTGGATCACGCGACGAAGGAATTTGAAACTGCGGCCGCTCGTGTTTCCGACCGTGAGCTCATCCGTTTAATGGAACAAAAACAGGCCATGGCTAGGGAAGCCTCCCTAGAACTTGAGGCACGCACAAGCGAGGCGCGGTCTCTCCTGCAAAAGTCAACCAACACATCCCTTGAGGAGTTTCAGCGCCGCGTTGAGCTACAAATCGATCTCATGCTCGAAGAAGCCAATGAACGGGTTACTTCCTCCATCGCTGCACTCGAAGCCGAAAGCCGCACTGCTATCGAGTCACGCCGTCGCACTCTGGAAACCGATGTCGCCCGGGCCGCCGAGCTAGCTGCCCTGGAATTTCGCTCTGGCATTAAAGCATTCCTCTACTCGTGTCTTGTGGCTGCTGTTGGCGCGGTCGATCAACATGCACAAACCACGCTCGCGGGACTCGCAACTGATCCCGGCAGCTTGCCGCGTGCACGCGACGCTGCCGGCGGCTCCTCCCCGGGGCCCGACGATCCTGCCACACAACCTAAGAACTTCTAACCGTCACAATAATTTACGCTCGTCGCCATTAGTTGTTGCGAGAATCCAGATTGATTATCTCCATTAACCGTACTAGCTGAATGTCAAAGTTAACCAACAGTTCGCGGTGCGACTGGGTGCAGTTTGACTGGTCGCGACTTCATGTAGTGCAGATTGGGAAAAGAGGAATGCGTGTGTTTCAGCAAGGCTGTTTTGGCGGCTCTAGGCTATGTACTGAGGAGATAATTCTTGGCACCCACTGCGCTGCTTGCCTTCCCGGGCCGCGAGGATTGAGATGGTATTCGGCCAGAAAATTAGCGGCCCCGTTCTCGATTGCTTTTTCCAGTGCCTCGATTGCCTGCTCGTGCTCACCCTTGCCGTGCAGCGACACACCAAGCCGGTACCATGCCCTGCCATTTTTCGGTTCGGCTGTGGTGATGTGACCGTAAAGCTCGGCGGCCTTTGTCCAATCTTTCGCCACGTACGAAGCGTTCGCTGGCGCAGCGTCCGGATGAGGAGAAGTCGTCTGTGCCTTGGCGACTCCCCAACTGAATGCAATGAAAAACGTGAATACAAAGAGCTGGGCCATAGTTCGCTTCATCGTGATCATCTCTTTTGGTGGAAACTGTGTCAGTTTAGACGGCAGATTCCGAAGCTGGTGAGTACCACGATTTGTATAGGGCATTCAGTTGAACAAGCAGCAGCCACACTCCTAACGCGCTAATCGTCCATGCAGAGAGAAATCCCGCAAGGCGATCTAGCGGGACTGGCCTTATTTGTTGTTAACTGACTTGCGGCAGAGCCGCCTGGTGCATAGACTGACTTCTCGGACGCCCAAGATTTACGATTCTATGTCTATCTCGGTTATTGATCTTAAGACTGAGCCCCCCATTCATGGTTTCCTGCACGTGCCTTCGCAGTCGACGGGGAACGCGATTGTGCTCACGCACGGCGCTGGTACAGACTGCCAGTCTAAACTCTTGATTGAGATGTCCATTGCGCTCGCCGAGTCGGGATTCACCGTATTGCGGTTCGACCTGCCATTCCGCCTCGCTCGGCCTGATGGACCACCTTCTCCGGGCAGCGCGATTCGGGATCGAGACGG
Organism: Candidatus Acidiferrales bacterium; assembly: GCA_963748365.1. Taxonomy (GTDB): domain Bacteria; phylum Acidobacteriota; class Terriglobia; order Acidiferrales; family UBA7541; genus Acidiferrum. Next base: position 49,610 of record CAVVJG010000002.1, on the reverse strand, counting down.
TCTCCGCCACGCTGTTGCAGTCATGAGAAACAGAACAAGTGGGCGGCTATTTATGGGTGGCCATTCCTATGGTGGACGACAGGCAAGCATGCTCGCGTCAGAAGAGCCGCAGCTAGTGGATGGCTTGCTCCTGCTCTCGTACCCACTTCATCCTCCCAGAAAGCATAATGAACTTCGAACTGGACACTTCCCAAAGCTGTCCACGCCCACATTTTTCGTTCACGGCACTCGAGATTCTTTCGGCACGACTGCGGAAATGAGATCTGCACTGGAACTGATCCCCGCCAGCCGCGTCCTCTTTGAAGTGCACGGCGTCGGCCACGAGATTCTTTCCAAAAAGGCCGCCAGTGAATTGCCCGGTCAAATTGTGCACGAATTTGGAATGTTCCTGAAAACCCTCGCGCAAGAAGACTAAGTCCTTGTGGTTCAGTTCCTGTTCACCACACTCACCGGTCTCTTCCACAAAAAATGCAATCGCCTGAAAGCCCGGGTGATAATCTACCCCTATAATCATCATGTTCGGCTCTTCTCTCCCGATCGTAGAGTAATGACTATCGAGTAGATCTTCTCGGGTAGCCATCGTCGTACCAAACCAAATCCTTTGATACAACGCTCAATTTCCTCAGATAAGTTAGACAGGACGGCTTGAGCCTCCTTGCTCATTAACCAGGGGTCGCGTATTCCAAGCGGCGCCGGCATCCTGGCTTACGGCATAGCGGACGCCGTTTCCATCGTTCCAAGTTGCATGGACTGTTCCGTCAGGCGCAACTGCAACCCAGGGTCGGTCGGTCATCAAAGCGAACTTCCGACAGAACCTTCCACGACCATGTCGCGCCTGCGTTCTTGCTGACGCCGATCGCGATGCGAGTACCTTCATGCACTTTAAAATCGTAGCTCATTGCAAATGAAGCAAAGAGTGTCATCCCGGCCGACTGCCGATCCCTCATTGCTCCAGAGCAATGCTCCAGAGCAACGACATACGCCTCCACAGCGGCCATAATCTTCTCAATCGGTCGTCCGTCGCTGGGAGGACAGCTTCCTCGCCTCATGAGCGGGGAATGCAGGGAATGCAGTTACTCCGCCCGGCACAGGGCCGGTCAAATGGATAGGGCCGGCCCTTCTACAATCGACTCCTCCCGTTACGGAAGGGTTGTTCTCCAGGAGGACTGAGACATTTGTGTAGTCGCCGATGCAGCTTTGTTGCGGAGACGGAGAGGTACACGAGCGTGAATGGTCGTTCCCCGCTGGAGTTGCGTGTCAAGGGACAGTTCTCCGCCAACCAGTTTCAGGCGTTCTTTCATGCTGGTGAGTCCAAGCCCAGTGCTCTTTAGGACCTGTTCAGCATCAAAACCACGTCCCTCATCGCAGATGGTCAACTGGATCTCGTTCATAGAACCTATAAGCGACACCCGGAATTGTTTTGCACCGCTGTGCTTCAGCCCATTCTGCAGGGCTTCCTGCAAAACGCGAAAAAGACAAAGCGAGATCGTCTCAGGTACTTTCTTGGGGATTCCCTCGGAGGAAAAGTCGATCAGTACTTTCTGGCGTTCGGAAAGCTCTGTACAAAAACCTTTGGCTGCCGCTGCGAGACCCACCGAATCGAGCTTGGCCGAGTGCAATTTGTGCGACATTGCGTGAATATCGCTGACAAGGTCCGAGACCTGCTTGTATGTTTCCCCGATGCCTAGTCGTAATTCTTCCGCAGCGGCATGAAGATTGTGGTTCTGACAATCCAGATCCATGGCCACCAGCGCAAGTCGCTGGCTGATATCATCGTGAAGCTCCCTAGCAATTCCGGCGCGTTCCTGATCTTGCGCTTCGATCAATCGGCGGCTCATCGAGGAAAGGGCTTCTTCAGCGATCTTGTGTTCGGTGATATCGGTGCAAGCGCCGATGTACCCTGCAAAAGTTCCATCTCTGTTGAATCGCGGCACACCCTTGTCATACAACCAACGATACTGTCCATCGTGCCGACGAATGCGATATTCCATCTCAAACGATTCGCGCCTGTCGAATGCTGCCATGTACGTTTCCAGGCATTGCTGCAAGTCCTCTGGGTGGACGGCTTCCGCCCAGCCATTGCCCAACTCCTGATCGAGGGAACGCCCAGTGAATTGAAGCCATGGATCATTGAAGTAATCGCAGAGTTTGTCCGTGCCGGACATCCAGATCAACACAGGTGCAGCATTGGCAACCAGTCGAAAGCGCGCTTCACTTTCGCGTAGTGCCTCTTCCACAATCTTTCGTTCGGTGATGTCGCATACCATTGCCAGTGCCCCGTCGAACTGTCCGTTGTCTTTGAACACTGGGGATGCTGCCATTCGTACCCATAATTCCGAACCGTCCCTGCGCTGGAGCCGTTCCTCAAGTAGCTCACGCAGCCCTTGCTGTCGCCTGCTTAAGAGTTGCTTTTTATGCTCAACATCCTCGGGAAAGTAAAAATCGAATACGCTCCGTCCAACCATTTCCTCCGGTTCGTATCCCAGCATCTTCGCCAACTGTCGATTCACATAGGAACTGTGAAGTTTGGAATCGAGGAGCCATACTCCTTCGTTTGTGGTCTCGACGATCCTGCGATACCGCACCTCGCTTTCACTAATTGCGTCCTCCGCTCGCTTGCGCTCAGTGATATCACGGACGATTCCTGACACTCCGATGATCCAGCCCTCGGCATCAACTATTGGGGAAACGGTCAGCGATATTTCGACGTGGCTGCCGTCCTTCCTTTGATGCATAGTCTCGTAGCGCTTAACTGCCTCGCCCATTATTACCTTCCTCAGGACGTCTCGCCCTTCCTCAGAACGATCCACTGGCGACAGAAAGGAAATATTCCTGCCGATTGCTTCTTTGGCGGAATAGCCAAAAAGTCTCTCTGCGCCTTTGTTCCAATCCGTAACAGTTCCATTCATGTCGGCGCCAATGATCGCATCATCAGACGATTCGACAATGGCGGAGTGTCTCAAGCGGACTTCGTCGGCCCGTTTGCGCTCCGTGATGTTTGTCACCAGCGCGATCAAATGTGTTGGCTCCCCCAGTTTGCCATGTAGAACAGAGACAAACTTGTGAACCCACACCGGCTCACCGTTCTTGTGAATGTATCGATTTTCGATCTCAAAAGAGGGAATTTCTCCGACTTGCAGGCGGCGAACATGCACCAGATTGGCTTCCCGGTCCTCGGGATGAATGAGTGACACAAAGTCGATGGTCCGTAGTTCCTTTTCGGTGTAACCGAGCAAGGCGCAGTAGGCGGGATTGCACTCCTGAAAAACGCCCTGCCAATCCGTGATCGCAATTCCCGTGGCAACTTGTCGGTATATTTTGCGATAAAATTCCTCAGTCCGTGGGATGCGGACCGATTCTACCTCAGAGGTTGTGTTGCCGGATCCGGACAGAGACATGGAGTTCACTCCGTTGGTACTTCGTACTCAGTTGCAAGACTGTGACCCGGTTGGAGCGTGTACCGATGATAGTGGAAATTCCCGCGTAGTGCGACGATTAAGGCTGAAGCTCGATGAGTCCGGAACGGGGCGTGTCAACGACTTTGAGACAGGTACTCGCGGTCCGCCGATGATTCGCGCTTCGATCTTGCCGCGCTGAACGACGATCTCCGATCGGCTTAGCAGATTTCCTAGAAGGCATGAACCTCCTCTCCGAAGCCAGATTTCATGCACGGATCTTCCGGATCTGCCAGCGGCTGATCCGTCAACTGCATGTTTCCGCGTGCAGTCCCGCCGAGTTTTCACCCTTCCGACTGCTTCCACTGATAACCCGAGAGGCCCGAAACTCTGAGAATCGCGAGGTTCTCTTCTTAGCCAGTTCCGCCCGATATTCCCTCTTTGCCTTCCAATCGCTCTCAAGTGCCGCGTTAATGCCCTCTCTTTCGGATGCCGTATCGCCTAAATTTCGACGATCTCGCCAAAGGGCATGTCCAACCCGTATGAGTTGCGCTTCTCCTCTATCTAGGTCCCTATGGTCGTATTTCTGCCTTGCCGATGATTTCATGCTGCCCCTCTCAGGCACGCTTCCTTTTCGCGTCCAATTGAAAAAAGAAGCGCGAAATCGCGTCCAACTGCGTCCAAAACGCGGCGTGTTATGGGCTAAATTGAGGGTGGGAAGCCAGTAAAGCCAACTGCATCAACAGGGTTTATGGAGCGGGCGATGGGAATCGAACCCACGTCCGAAGCTTGGGAAGCTTGTTGTAGATGGCAAAAAACGCACAAATTGGCGGCATTTTGTCGTTTTTCGACGTTCTCAAATGGATTCCAATTGGAGCAGCGGAAGGATGATGGGATGAACGCGGGAAGGGGGATGGCCAGTGCTCTGGGTATCGGCAATTCCTACAACCGTACCTGGAGCTTAAGAACTGCCGCAACCAGAAAGAACTCGTCATTCCGAACGGAGTCCGCGCAGTGACGAATCCCTCTTGTCTTTGAACTTTCCCCTATCCCGCTATGAAATCGGCACCCGAAAGATATTCCTCCGTATGCTCACTTTCGTATACGCAAACATATCCACGCGAAAAACCGAATCCGGCCTCACCTCGATCATGGTCCCTTTCGCCAGTTCCTTTTGTCCGCGCTCGCGGGTGAATCCCCCGGTTGGGATTTCCGGAAGATCCGTCCCCTTCCGTACCGGCAAGATGTAGGTCTGGCTCACTTCGAGCAGCGTTATTTCCATGTGTTTTTCGTCCTCACTCCACCTGCCCAGGCAGACCGTCGCACAGATCACTGTCGGCTCTCCCCCGGCGATCGGATACGCTACCGTCCGGTACGGTGTCTCGGGGTTCTGGTTATCTTTCTGTGTCACCATCGCCCAGCGCCCGTCGGGCGATACTGACTGCAATTCCAGGATGGGCTCCTCGCTCACCCGCCGCTTCTCCGTTCCGTCCGCCTTCTGGGTGTTTAGATAATTCTTCCCGCCTTCCGTCGCACGATAAATCAGTCTTCCATCGGGCAAGAATTTCGGCGCGTCCTCGTTAATCGTCGCCTGCAACTCCACCGGCGCGCTCCGTCGATCCGTGCTCGCAACCCACAAATGCAACATTCCCTTCTCATCCTTCTTTGCGAACGCCACGCGCTGGCCATCCGCGCTCACCGCGTAATTCCGGTTATCTCCGCCGGTTTCCACCGCATATCCCGGCAGTACCGCTTCACTCTTGCCGCTCGCCAGTTCCACACTCCACATTTCCGCTTTGTTCTTTCCTTCCACGTTTTTCAGGTAAAACAGAGTCTTACCGTCCGCCGCAAACGTGGGACTGTACGTCGTCCCTTCCGATGAGATTTGCCGCTCTTCCTTTCCGTCGCGGATCCACACCGACATGTCCGTCGTTCCCACCGACGTCAGTAACGATCTTCCATCCTTCTCCACGGCGATTCCCTCTTCTTCCGTTGGTCCGCTCGTTATCTGCTCCGGCTCGCCATTCGGGAACCGCTCTCTCCAGATATGAAATCTCCCTCCCTTGTTCGTGCTCATGTACATCCATTTCCCGTCCGGGGACCATGTCCCCGTAGTGCACTCGGCTTCCGCTGGTCCCACTTCGCGCCCCTGGTCTTTCCCGTCAAACGGCACCAACCGGCACGGGGTCATCTTTCCCTGGGAATTCATCTGCACCACCAACACCCATTTCCCATCCGGCGACAAATAGGAGTGGTGCGCCATGCTCCGTTCCCCTTCCGGAAGATACACTTCCCGCTGCTGGCCGCGCGCTTCGTCCGTGGTCACCACCCCCATGTGCAGCCCACTCTTGATTTCCGAGAACATCAACCGCTTCCCGTTTTCCACCCAGGTCAACGACGACGCGTTTCTCAGCATCAATCGCGGCTCTCCTCCCAGCACCGGTACTTCCCACTCATCCCATGGGCCCACCACGCTGTACACAATGCGCGTCCCGTCCAGCGAAAACGTCGGCGACAATTTATTCCTTTTGTCCCGCGTCAATTGCACCGGTTCTCCCGACGGCAACAACTTCACATACACATCGCCCGGTCCGAATAAAGTATTGCTTCCCCGGATGAATGCGAGCAGCCTCCCGTCCGGCGAAATCTCCGGGTACACCGCCGAGTCCGTGAAAAACGTGATCTGCTCCCATTTCCCGCCATTTCTCGGTGGCGTTTCTGCTGCGCGCCAATACAGCAAGCCCGCAATCGCCGCCAGCGCCACGGCTCCTATCCCCGCCGCCCAACCCAATTTCTTGTCTTGCCTTCCTCCTCCGTTCACCGTTGTCGGCGCGGTTATTCCCGTCTCCGTGTCGCGGCGAAGTCGTTGCAGGTCCGCGCGTATCTCGGTTGCGCTCTGGTAGCGCAGCTGGCGATCCTTCTCCAGCGCTTTCCCCACGATCCGTTCCAGCTCCAGCGGCACGTCCGGATTGATTTCGTGCATCGGTTTCGGCTCGCGATTCAAAATCGCATCGTGCAGCAGCGCAGTCGTTTGTCCGCGAAACGCCGGCCTTCCCGTCGCCATCTCGTACAGCACCATCCCGAACGAAAACAAATCGCTGCGCCAATCCAATTCTTCTCCGCGCGCCTGTTCCGGCGACATGTACGCCATTGTTCCCAACACTACGCCTGGGCTCGTCAGTAACGCCTCCGTCGTCACCGTCGGCATCGACGACACGCCAACGCCTGCTCCTCCCGGCCATTGCTTCGCCAGCCCGAAATCCAGAATCTTCGCGTGCCCCCGCTTCGTCACGAAGATATTCGCGGGCTTGATATCCCGGTGCACGATTCCTTTGGTGTGCGCCGCATCCAACGCGTCCGCAATTTCAATCCCACATTGCACCAACTGCTCGACCGGCACCGTCCCCTGTGCGATGCGTCCCCGCAATGTCTGCCCCTCCAAGCATTCCATCGCAATGAACTCGCGTCCGCCTTCCTCTCCTATGTCGTATACCGTGCAAATGTTTGGATGATTCAGTCCCGAGGCCGCTTTTGCTTCTCGCTTGAACCGTTCCAGCGCCTGCGCATCGTGCGCCAGGTCTTCCGGGAGGAATTTCAACGCTACCGAGCGTTCCAGCCGCGTATCTTCGGCCTTATAGACCACACCCATTCCGCCGCCGCCCAGCCGTTCCACAATGCGGTAATGCGATACGATTTTTCCGGTTAGAAGGTCCGACTCGCTCATGCGCGCTCATCTTAAGGTCGCCCTCCACCCAAGTCAACGCGACACGCGCCCACCGCGCCCAATCTTCTACTGTTCCACTGCGTAGAGGCTGTTCTTCAGCTTGCCTTTTCAGAGCATGCTCAACAACACTTACGCCAACAACCACTACGCCGGGCACGGGCCAGCGACAGTCAAGCTGTTTTGGGATATGTGGGAGAAGAAGTAGTAGACTGTAGTTCCCTTCCTTTGCCGCAAATACTTACGGAGAACTCCGATGGAAAAATAACGGTAGAAATGGCTGCGCTGTGGAAACCACTTCTAGGGTCAGATGGGAGCCGCGTTCTACAGAACAGACCGTGGCGATTTCGGAGCGGTATTTTTGCCAAGTCGAAATACTTTGCCGTCCTGCCCCTTGCTTAAGGACCGAGGGTTTTGCCATCGGCGATTGTTTTCACGGCACCAGGCAACTTCATGATCGAACTCCCGATTAAGTACCCTAGGGTTCCGGTGGTCAACCCCGCGAAGACGTCCGCCACGTAGTGATAGCGTCCCCAGATCGTGCTGAAACACATGAACAAGAACACCGGAAGCAACCAACAGAACAGTGTTCGCCGGAACTTCCATGCGCCCCAGAGTGCCGCAGTGGCACCAGCCACATGCTCGGAAGGAAAGGCGGCGCCTCGCACGCGGCCAAAGTGCTCGATGAAATTCACAGTGGCGGTAACCGGTCCCCCCGCTAAGGGGGCGTGCCACACTCCCTGCATCGCGAACCATGGGCTTTCTACCGGAAAAAACATGGCGATGAAATATCCGATGATGTAAGCCATCATCGAATAGGTCATCGTTGACCAGTACGCGTGCCACTCCTGTCGCACATACAGAATGCCGCCTAAGATCAGCAGATACGTGAAGTACGACAGATAAACCAGTTGCATGATCTCATTCCGAGGAATCGTCGCAAACTGTTCTAGCCAAATGGAGGGATGAACTCCAGTCAACCAATAATCGAAGGCAATCAGTTTGGCATCCTGCCAATGAGGCGTGAACAGGGTCATGAGATGCGCCAACTCTTCAAAGCAGAAGAGAAAGAATAGATGTGGATACCAATGTCGCCAGAAGTGCCACCACCGGGTAGAGAACTGCATACCTTCCTTCTCCACACACGATGCTGAACGCGCTTGCACCCAGCAGAGAGTCATCACAATCGTCGCAATGATTGCCTGCGTGGCAAGAAGCCAAAGTGGATGCGCCAGATTCTCGGCGAATACCGCGATCAACAGGCTTGTGGTGCCCAGATACGCTAGCGCCAACCACTCGAACGCACCGCAAGATTCCCACGCTTCTGCGATTTTTGTCCTCAACCCCTACCTCATTCTGAGTCGTGAATCCCCCGTCAACCAAGATTGATAGCAAGCATCTCCGAAAAAGACTGTGCCAACTGTTACCAACTTCGTGTGCTATATCATCCGTATAATTACTGTCGATATCTGATCCAGTGTGAGAATCATAACGGTTCCGTATGCCCACCCGTTTGGCGCCGTGATCTGGGCCATCTCCCACCGGCCGTCGAACGCGCCGTACTTCGACGGCCGGGGCGGCGCTGACGATCATCCAGAAAATACAGTCAACAGCGATTCGCAACTGTCCTCAAGATGAAGCCACTCTGCCTGCCTACCGTCAGAAAACGCCCCCGCACTAACCAAAAGGGGAGTGCGCACTAACCGTTCGGTTAGCCCAGGCGTGTAATTACTTCCTCTCGTTCCCTCCCCATTTTTTGGCCTCGCTGCTAATCCCCAATGAATCTGCTGCTTCGCCTTCCTCGCTTTCCGTTTCTCTGTTCCAATGTGTCTGGCACTCCAACTGCTATCTCTATCCACGTCGGCAGTAAGGAAAGTCAAAGAGGAGTTAGGCGAGCAGAAAAGGGCACCTTGGCGGTTGGCAACAACTTTTACATTTTCCCTTTCCGCCTCTCTTCGCTTCCGACACAAAGGAGATTTTATGAAAAACCTACGCTCTATCCTTCTCGCTTTGACTGTCCTGTTGCTGGCTACGGCTGCTCAGGCTCAGACGACCAACGTAAAGGCTAGCATCCCCTTCGACTTTGTCGTCGGTGACCATGCCTACTCTGCTGGTGAATACACCGTTAAATCCCTCTCGCAAAGCAGCGCCGCAATTCGCATCGACAGTGCCGATGAGTCCGAGAAAGGTATGACTCTCTCTAACGCATGCCAGAAGGCCCAACCGGCTACGCAAACAACCCTTGTGTTCCAGCGTTTGGGCGACAATTACTTCCTCTATCAGGTTTGGACGGAGCGCAATTCCCTTGGCCGCGAGTTCCCGATGAGCAAGGCGCAGGTCCAGCTCGCCAAGAACAACAGCAAGCCGGAACTCGTGATCGTCGCCGCAAACATCTCCCATTAACCCCAAGGCACTCCGCCGCGGTGCTCAGCCGGAACGAGGAAACGTCTCCAAACGTTCCCTCTTTTATTTGGGGCTATTTATATTTCAGGGCAAGCCTTGAGCATCTGATGGAGCGATCTGCCGCGGATAGATCAGCGCCGTTTCGTTCCCGAATGATACCTACAAGCGCACGCCCTCTGTCGTTTCGACGACGGCCTTGATTGATCGCTCAACCTTCCCATAGTGTGACGGCGCGGCGCCTCCCATTGACCTGCCCCCCGTTTCATCCAGTCATAAGTAAACATTCTGGGGTTCTTGCACATCCTTTGGGGCGCACGCGGGTGGGATCGAGACGACCGGCGTGGGGGGAGACGCCGGTCGCGTGGCGACCTCTCTGTAGGTCTGAATTGGTGTTCGCTACCGGAACGATTGCTTCCGTCTCGGACGATCAGGCCGGGCCACGGAAGCAGCGGGAGCTGCGCTCAAGGTGGAAATTCCGGCAACGGCTGCAAGTTGCTGACAGCCGATGATCTTGTTCATGGTGCCTTGATCCAGCACAGTATCATTGTGATTTTCGCAAACGACGGTGCTGTGCGTTGTCGTCCCTCCAAGCACAATCTGTGCCAGATCAGGAACGACCGTGAAACCTGATACATCGTTTCCCAGCACTGTGGCATTGCTGCCATCCCAAATTCCAATTCCATCGGAACCGTTGCCTGAAAGCTTGTTATTCAGAATCACCGTGCCACGTGTGGAATAGGCGCTGATTCCGCCATAGCCAATGTCTTGTGCCTCGATGGAGTTGCCGTAAAAGAGTGCGTTAATCCATTTGTTCGCTGGATCATCTTGGAGGTAGGCCCCGTCGGCGTAGGGTCCGGTCGGCTTGAAAATATTGTCATGGATGAGAAAGAGAGATGGCTTGGTCGGTATCCAGCAACACCACGGCATAATCCCTACACTCTCATAGATACCAGCGGCCACAGTGTTATAAGAAAGTTCCACAATCGAATTTCCGAGGCTCTCCAAGTCGATACCAATAAAGAGATCTCCGAAGTCATTGCCCGAAGATGAGGAACCTCCGACGGTGAGACGGCTATCCGTGAAGAAGCCGTCTGCAGTGACTCCGTCAGACATGGTGTTGAAGGAGCTGTTGGTCACAGAAAAGGTGCCGCTCAAGAAGTAGTAATCAAGATCCGTTTCGCTTCTGGGAAATTCTCCCGCGAATATCACTCCATTACCGAGATTGTACCCAAAATTGGGGTCTGGCATACCCGAGATGGAAACCCGATTCAAGTGAGCAATCGTTCGGTACTGACCCATAATCCGCACGACGTCGAGAAGAAACGTAAGCTCTGAGTCAAAGATGAACCAGGATTTTGTGGCTGGGACGGCCGTGATCTTGATCGCCATGTCCGAAATGCGGATATCTCCATCCACAAAAACGATTAGGCTCGGGTATGTGCAGTTGGTAGTGTTTGGTTTACACTCGAAAAATTCACTGTTAGGTCTTTGTGGAAATCCGGTGACTTCCAGTTCGGCTAAGGCTTCTAGCACTGTCTTGCCTTCCCCCATTCCCTTAAAGGTGCCGCGGAAATTGTAAGCGACGAGTTGACGAGTGAGGTATCTCCCCGCAGCAAGTTGCACGGTGCAGCCCTTGCCACGAATGACGCAGGCGTCGAGAGCGGCTTGAATATTAGCAGTGTCGTCTGTGCCATTCGGCACTCTCACGTAGTAGGTGTTGGAAGGGTGAGAAAGAGCTTGTTGTTGGGCCGAGGCTGCCGAGACTAGACAGAACGTGAATAACAGAAAAAACAAAGCGATACGCTTCATGAATGACCTCCGATTGCCAGGCTGTCTTTGCCTGGTCTGACATGTGGCCTGACGAGCCGAATGATTGCGGGGTCCAATTACTTGTCTCGGGGGGTGTTGCGTCCTGCGGTAGGAGTTGCTCCTCGGGGAGACAAGACGCAGAGTTATAACTCAGTTACTTCGACAAAAGCGGTGACCACGGTCACATTTTCCATTTTGTTTCATCGAAATCACGTAAACGTGTCGGCCTCAGAAGTGGCCCATTTCGTTTATCGATTCAAGCCGCTGCGGGCAAACAACGTCCAATCTCGACTGAAAGTCATCGAAGACAGTCTGGCTACTGGGGATTTCCTGAAAGAACAGATCATCTGCGTTCTTCAGGAGTTTCAAATCCTCAGTGAAGAATCCAACGTAGGAGCTTTAGTGAAGTTTCACATCGAAGAAGCTGTACGAGCCGCTACGGGTAATCAAACACTGGCCGAACAGTTCGGTCATTTAGTTCCAAAACAGTAACAACCGGCGCTTAGATCTGGGTCTGTCATTTTGGGAAGTTCTGCTTCACATTGTTCGGTGAGCCGACTATACGCCCAAGTGACGACAAGTTGAGACACCTGTCCCTTGGTAGAGCTTCCGAATCGCTGTCGATGCGCTCTTTACAGGCAAATATTTATTTTTGACGCGACTCGTGAACTTGGGCCGTCTGCTGGTTCATTCGTGTCTGCACCTCTGCTTGAATGCGTTTCGACTGTTGAGTGTTGAAAGTCAGTCCGCCCATCATCAATTGACGCACCTGCTTGCGTTCCCATCGCGGCTGCATTATTCCGGAGTCCGAGTGGCTGTTGTAGCCAAGCAGCAGGTGGCCGATCTCGTGCACCATGACGCATCCCAGAATAATGGGCACCTCGAACTTGGCATCGTGAATCCTGGCGAGTCTCTCTGCATGTTCGTAGTAGACACTGGCAAGCAGTGGGGCAACTGCAAAACCAAAGGCGTTGTCTTGATACCCACGTCGCGTCTTGTCGGAGAGCACTCGGACCATAATCTCGTTAGCTTCGAACGGTTGCTGACATGGATCTTGCGGGACAACCTTGGCTTCCACCAGCGGGCAGTCTAGCCAGACAGTTTGCAAGCCGGCTTCGCCGAGGATTCGGGCAGCTTCACGTTCGGCCTGAGCCACTGTCGCCGGTGTGGCTTGCGTGTAGTTTAGAACCCGCACCCTCATCGTTGGATTTGGTTCTGCCGGGCTGGCGAAAGCGGTATCTGAAAAAACGAACCCCATAACACCAAGCAACACTGCTGCGATCCGAAGCCTTAGCCGAAGCCCGCGAAGCCGTTTACTCCTGATACTTTCGTTTAGTACCGCATGCTGCTGCCTAATGCTTACTTTCATGTCGTCCTCCTCCGCGGGTTGCGCGGTGAGGCCGACATTGGGTTCCGGCTATAGCTACCTCAATGCATGGGAGGTCTACGGAGGCTCGGCGACAGGTAAAAAGAAAATCAGTGAACAACTCTCTTGAATTGAATTGGTTGAAGGCTTAGCTCTATCGCGGGGTATAGGCCAGGTACTTGTTTAATTGGAGATGGATGCTAGACTTGCGGGCCATGAGGCAATAATCAGTGGAAGAAACCGTCCACTCCCCTCGATTAATCCGGTTCGGGACCTTTGAACTCGACCTTCAATCGGGAGATTTGCGCAAAGGCGGGCTGAAGCTGAAACTCACTGGCCTGCCGTTTCAGGTCCTGGCCATCCTGCTGGAGCACCCCGGCACAGTCGTCACTCGTGAAGAATTGCAGAGGCGGTTATGGCCGGACACATTTGTTGATGTCGATCACAGTCTGAACACATCCATAAACAAGATTCGAGAAGTGCTGGGCGATTCGGCGGAAAGTCCGCGCTTTGTTGAGACGTTGCCCCTTTGGATGTGAAACTACCTTGACTGGAACTTGGACGGTGTTTTCGACCGGGTGGCCTCAAGAAAACTCAAGTCATCTTGGCTGACTGCGGGATCGATCTCATAGCAGACCTCATGCGCCGTGGGCGCACCACGTGGCATGAAAATAAGGTTCAGTCAGCGCTGACGAAGAAGGGTCAGCCTGTGGTACAAGCATCGTTGGAAGGCGATTGCTTGGAGGTCGGAATTCGCTGTGGTGACAGAAATCCCGCATAGCAGACTGACCCGCGCCGGTAAAGGTACCACTTTTTGTCGCACCTGGAAAACGGGAAGGACGCAGAGCAGTGTCTGTAACAGACCTGCGGCGCAGCAATCGCCTCCGCAAAGGAGGTGCTATGCAAACCTTGGTGGAACATGGTTGTGGACTCGATGTGCATCAGGCCACGGTCGTGGCCTGCTTGTTGATCGTTTTGCAGAACGGGAAAACCCAGAAGCAGATACGAACGTTCGGCACCACCACACGAGAGCTGGTGAGCTTGCGCGAATGGTTGCTCTCGGAAGGCTGTACGCATGTAGCCATGGAGAGCACGGGAGTGTATTGGAAGCCGATCTACACCATCCTCGAAGGAGCCTTCGAGATTGTGGTGGCCAACGCGCAGCACGTCAAGAAAGTCCCGGGGCGCAAGACCGACGTGAAGGACGCGGAATGGATTGCAGACTTGCTCTGTCATGGCCTGCTACGCTCCAGCTTTGTTCCGCCGAAGCCCCTCCGCGAACTCCGTGACTTAACACGTTATCGTCGCAAGCTGGTAGAAAGTCAGACAGCGGAGCGCAGTCAGTTTTGAATTTCAGTTTATTGGGATCGAGCAGACCGAATCTCCACTTGTCGAATGTGAGATTTAGTTTGTGAAATTGCTTAGCCGCCTTGAAGTCACCGCTCCTATACTTTTCAGCGCTTGTTTTGCTGATCAGTCGGTGGCATTTAAATGGGCCTTGAGAACTTCTTCCCGCGTCACGACTAGGCCGGGCTGCTCCAGCAGAATGGCCAGAACCTGAAACGGCTGTCCGGTGAGTTTGAGTTTCAGCCCGGCCTTGCGCAGCTCGCCAGAGCGCAGATCAGCCTCGAAATCCCCGAACCGTTTGAAGCTGGCGCTCTGTTTCTCCATCGCTGATTGTCCCGGTGATGCTACCGAAAGTGATCGACGAGCATGATGTCGCTGTTTACATCGTTACTTGTGAATAGAGGATCCAGCGGCCATCGGGAGAGACTGACAGGCCGCTATCGAAATCCTTGTCCACTTCAAAGATTGGCCGTATCTGCTTACTGGCGAAATCAAAGTATCGAAGAGATCTGGGCGCCTCGGCAGGAACAAAATAGATACCGCCTGGAGAGAGGGTCCAAGAGCTCGGAGTCTCTGCAGGCGAGGCAATCCATCCACTTCTGATTCCGTACCGGGCTGCCCCGGCAGAGCCACTTTCTTCAGCGTCGAATTGTCGTTCGTGGCTTGCAAAATATACTGTCTTTCCATCGAAAGACTCCTGCGGACTGAACCCATCGACATCTTTGGAGAGTAAAACGGCGTCTCCGCCGGAGGCGGGACAACGATAGACTCCCATCCTGCCAGGTTCGTTGGATCTGAAATAAATCCACTTTCCATCGCGGGACCAGTGAGGTCGAATTACGCTGGAGATATTTGTGACCAGTTTTCTGGGCTTCCGTTCGGCCACGTCCGCCACATATATTTCCCAGCGGTCCCTGGGGATGCGAGTCAAACGCTATCTTGTTTCCGTCCGGCGACCATTGCGGGCTGCCACTCGCATAATTGGGATTTGAGATCTGCACCAGGTTGCTGCCATCGTCACTGCTGATCCAGACTCCCTGCAGGCCAGATCGTATAGACGCAGAAGACAATGCGCTTTCCGTCCGGAGAGTATTGAGCGTCGCACTGTCCCCGCGAGGAAGGGATAGAGTTCTACGGCTGGAGATTCCGGGTGAAGCAGGTCTCTACGCCAGATGTTCGAGCTCAGCGGAAACAGAGCTATAAGCGAGCTTGTCGCCCTTGGGACGAAACAGTGGGCAGCAGTGCACTTCCTGCGAAGGCAAGCTGTTTCATCGAACCATTCGCGACAGTAACTTCGCCGAGCTCGAATGAGTTCGTAGAGCTCGATTCCAATGGGAATAAATCAGTTTCTCGTCGTCAGCCGACCACGTCAACCCATTTGGAAAGCCCGGAATGGTAAATCATCTTCGGCTTTCCATCCGGAAGTGGTAAGGAATACAGCCCGGCCTCGCTCCCGCCCTCGGTTCGAAAACACCAGTATGCGAGATACTCGCCGTTGTGGGAGAACGCTGGCTGACCTTGATCAAGGCACTTTGCGTCGTTTGGAATCCGCGTCGGTCTCCAATGTTTCCGTGGAGAGGAGATACATCATCGCATGTTCATCTCCTGGCAACATTCGTTGAAGGCGATCCACCTGCCGTCCGGCGACCAACTGATAATGGACATCGGACTCCAAGTCTCCCAAGTCCCAGGCATTCGGGTGGAGTGTAATTTTCTTTCAGGGCCGCCAAGCGCGGGGACAACATAGATTCCCGTGTCAGCGCCAGCCATGCGGTGAAACGCGATCTGCGTGCCGTCGGGAGACCATGTCGGACTGATCCATTCCGAAGGATGCCGCGTCAGGCGGAGCAGAGTTTCGCTCCCGATGGCCTTCACATATAAGTCGAAGCCTTTGGTCCCGGGTGCGGGATCACCGTTCCACGCGAAAGCGATTCTGGAGCCATCGGGAGAGAAAGCCGGGGCAGTCTCCTGTCCGGGCAGAGCCGTAAACGGAACAGCGGTCAAGACCGCCTGCTCCTGCGGACGCTGCGGCTTGGACCGTCGATAGATGACTCCGGCTCCAACGACAATGATCGAGACGGTTACGAGACTGCCGCGACCTTCCACCACAATTTGCGAGAGTCTGAGCCGCGATCCGGTTCGACTGTAGTAATCGGCTCTACTGCCGCTTCTACTACGGGCTGAACCGGTCGTTCCAGCTCACCGATGAACCGATACCCCCGCCGCGGCAGCGTCTCGACAAAGCGCGGGCTTTCCGCCGAGTCGCCCAGCACTTCGCGAATCTTGTTAATGGCTGTGTTCAGGCTGTGATCGACGTCGACGAAAGTGTCCGGCCACAGGCGCTTCTGCAATTCCTCCCGCGTCACCACTTCGCCGGGGTGCTCCAGCAGGATGGCCAGAGACCTGAAACGGCTGGCCAGTGAGTTTCAGCTTCACCCCGCTTTTGCGCAATTCACCCGATTGCGGATCGAGTTCGAAGGTCCCGAACCGGATTAATCGAGGTAAGCGGACGGTTTCTTCCACCGATTTTTGCCTCAACGGCCGCTAGTCTAGCACCCATTCCCAATTAAACAAGGATCTGGCCCGTATCCGGACGTAGACCTGACCCTGCAAACTCCTCTAACCCTGCACCCCAACAGCAAATGTCGGTCGAGCAGTACCAAGGCTTGCAGAACTTCTTCTTCAGCCAGGTTGAACGCGTTTCAAGAAGATGTTTGAAGATAGTCCGCTTGCAAAGTACATCATCATGGCAGGCGTCAGCGGAGTTGTTGTGGGTGTTTTTGAACTAGGACGAGCATTGATCGACGTCATCCAGTACTTCAAGAAGTGAACAGGTCTTCTGCAGTTCGCTCATGAATCTTCAATATGTCTGCGAGGAGCGCGTGAGCCAGCGATGCAACTTCCGCGGCGGTAATTGTTTCGGCGGATGGGCTAACAGAACTATTTACTTTCTGCCTTGGGGAGTCCTTCCACCGAGATTTTCACAAACTCGACAATGTTGCCTTTCTTGCAGACCATCTGCCATATCTCGCCGGTGGTCTCGGACAGCAGGAAGTCGTGCGTAGTGGGGTGGCCGTCACTTCCGCGATGTAAACTGCTGGCCACCATCACGAAATGCGGGACAACCGCGGCTTGCGGCGGGTTCGGATCAGAAGTCTTGCCGTAAACGCCTACGCTTAGGGCGACCGCTGTCATGAGCGTCGCTATTCCTAGGAATATTACGGCAAGATAGCCCCAAGGTTTGTAACCCTTGCGGGCGTCTTCGAATCGTTTCTTAGCACTTTGAAAAAATACTTCTTTGATACCGGGAAGCGGGTCGTGTGGCTTCAGAAAATCAGGCGCTTCTTCCGGGTACGACGGTTCGACGCCGCGCAGACCTGCGTACTCATCCTGGCTCGCATAGGCCTCCCAGATCTTGTGAAAATATTCGTACTGGTTGCCAAAATAAGTGAGTTTTCTGTAGTACACGGTCCCAAAGATCAGTGCCAACGTGTATGAAAACACCAGAATGACAAAGCAGAATTTGACTTCGTCGGACATCCCCTGCACTTTCACGTAGGCTTGCGCAGCACCCGCCAGCCCGAGAGCGGCAAACCCCACCATCCATTTCACGCTGTCACGATACCAATCGAGAGTGACCGGAAGTTGTACGGAATTCGTCGCTGCGTTATCTTGAGTCATCTTATCCTCGCCTAAGGCGGGCATTAGCGTGCTAGAGAGTTTCTTGGTACCGCCCTGATCAGTCGATTCTGTCAACTTTGACCTCAAATAAAATCCGGGCAGTCCCGGATTTTAAGAGTCACGTCCTGTGCCTCGATCCTGATAACTTCGTCTCCGAGCGGACTCTTTACCCGCTGGCGCTTTCTGGCTTTCTGCACAACGCCAGACCAAAACGTTTCACCTCTCTCTAACCACTTTTCGAGTACGACATCGGGGTTGGTTGCTTCCCGTAACTGCGCGCTGCAGTGTGCCACGAGACGGCGAACAGCCGCGGGTGTCACTTCGATTCCCGCGAGAGCAGGCTCGTCTGGGGCCACAAGCCTGTACCAGCGGCCTTCGATCTCGAAGCCTTGGTCCGTCCGATTGCGCCAAAGCGGACGGCGCTCTCGAACGAGGCGCCTCTGGATGGTGGCGCTTGGACCACGTATTATCTTGAGTTGATAGCCCGTGAGCTTGGTGAGCATCCGAGCGACTTGCTGTCGTTGCCCAGTCGTCTGTTCTTGGTGTGTGAACCTGGGGCGTTGCCCTTGCGGAGGATCCGACAAATCAACCATGACTTCGATCTCCCTGTAATGCCCAAGAATTTAGGGAACTGACGCAATATATCAAGTTACGTAATATTTACAATGGCTCAGACCCACATCGATACAAATCTCGTACCCCGCTCGTCAATGCGGAACCGCCTCACCGCTACTTCCTGCCCAAAGCGGTACTGCGTAAGGTCTTCCGTGGCGTGTGGTGCCCGCCGGAGGTCTCTCGCTCGATCACACCCGCTGGGTCCACTCGCCGGACAACTAATGGACATGGGGATGAAGCCTGACCTTTTGGTTCCAGGTGTGCAGCACACTGAAGAAACCAATCTCTGCACCGAGGTGTCTGGGATCGCGAGCGACTTCGAGAAGAGTTTCCGCGCTGGCACGAAACAAGAGATCGTAAATTACCTTTTTGTTCTGCAGCACCACTGGGGCCAAGTGGCGGGGGAGTGTGAAGACCACGTGCAGGTAGCGCGTGGGGAGCAGTTCGCGTCGACGTGCAGCAATCCACCGTTCGCGAGCAGCGGTCTGACACTTTGGGCAATGGCGATCACGGCAGCTGTTATACGAGATCGGAGCACGATGTGCGCAGCGGGTGCACTCATCGAGATGCCCGCCGAGCGCAGCCGTACCACACCGCGCAATGGCCAGCAGCACTTTGACATGCTTCCAACGGATCCACTGGCGGTTTCGCTCGACGAAGGCAGCTCCAGCAGTGCGGATGAGATCGGCAATCTCGAGCGCCGGCGGGGTCACTGGAGCACCTCCTCCCAATCGTGACCCACACTTATATCAAAACCGCTTGGCAATCACTGCTCCGCTCGCTGATGCGTAGCGTCCGCCGCCGGGCGGCCACGTCCAAACGGCGTTTGAGGAGAGCACTGACGATGTCCTCGAACGGGACTTCTGGCCCGGAATAGCCCTCGCGGTAGAAACGTATCAGCGTGCGCGGGTTCTCAGACTACGCAGGACCCGACAATCCACTCGCGTTTAGCGTGGCTGACGTGTTGCCTTCCTCCTACTCGGAATGAAGTCGGCATCCTGATCTACGGGCTTTTCGCAGCTCAATAGCCCCTCCCACCGGTGCCTCTATCTACGCTTCAAGAAACACCTCGCGATGTCCCCAGCAAGATTCGAGGCCAGGATGGATTCGCTAATTCGTTTCCTGTAGGGCTCTTGCATCCCCTACAACATGCCGGTTTATCCCGGCGCCCTCCGAGTAGCGTCACTCGGGCACAAGTGACCATGTGACACGGCGGACCACATCTACGCGAGTATGCTTTGATGATTGGCCGCAGCGTGGTCCTTGAAGGAGAGACGATTGCGAGTCTCTTGCACTTCTCCAGATTCGGAAGCACACTGCTGCCGCGACTTCGTCCGAATTGCCGGTGCGGCCAATCGGTTGTATGCAATGCGATGGTGCGCCATAATTAGCGTTTCGACGGTACAGTGAGAGCGGAATGAAGATCGCCCAAGTAGCGCCACTCTACGAAAGTGTCCCTCCTAAGCTATACGGAGGTACCGAGAGGGTGGTGTCGTATTTGACCGAGGAACTAGTCGAGATGGGACACGAAGTGACGCTGTTCGCCAGCGGTGACTCTCAGACGGCCGCGCGCCTCATACCCGCTTGCCCAAATTCTCTGCGCTTGGACAAAAGCTGCATCGACCAACTCGCTCATCATTACGTAATGCTCGAAGATGTAATGGAGCGCGCCGAAGAATTCGACATCATCCATTTCCACGTGGACTACCTGCACTTTCCGCTTTCGAGGATTACCGGCTTCCCGCATGTCACCACCCTTCACGGACGCCTGGATCTTCCGGACTTGGTTCCTCTGTATCGAAAGTATCGAGAGATGCCCGTGGTCTCCATCTGTCACGCCCAGCGCAAACCGCTGTGCTGGGCAAACTGGGTTGGCAATGTCTATCACGGTTTGCCCGAGCGTCTTTCGCCCGGCGATGGGAGTGGAAAGTATCTTGCGTTTCTGGGGCGAATTTGCCCCGAGAAGCGGGTCGATCGCGCCATCCAAATCGCGCTGAAAGTGGGCATGCCGCTAAAAATCGCCGCCAAGGTGGACCGCGTGGATCGCGAGTATTATGAATGCAAGATCAAGCCGCTCCTGGCGAATCCGAATGTTGAGTACATCGGAGAGATCACAGAACACCAAAAGGCCGAGTTTCTTGGCAATGCGTACGCCCATCTTTTCCCGATCGACTGGCCGGAACCGTTTGGTCTGACTATGATCGAGGCGATGGCGTGTGGGACGCCAACAATTGCGTTCAATTGCGGCTCCGTGCCGGAGGTGATCACTCACGGCGTGAGCGGGTTGATTGTGAACAACATGCCGGAAGCGATGAGTGCGATCGCAGAAGCATCCACTCTGAGTCGTGCATTGTGCCGCCAGGAATTTGAGAAGCGATTTACAGCGTCGAGAATGGCCCAGGATTACGTTAAGCTATATAAGTTGATGTTGAGCACCAAGTCTCTTTCCTCGGAGATGCGGGGATCGATTCGTTGCTCACTCTCTAGGACGGTTTCGTTTTGACGGACATTGTCCGCGTCGAAGATGAGTATTATGTTCGAGCTTCTTCCGCGCTGGCTGACGATCGCACCCGTGTGCTCAAGTACGGCGACACTTTTGCTGTTTTCAACCGCTACGGGGACATTGAAGCCTTTGGGCCCTCACAATTCGGGCTTTTCCACGTCGAGAGCCGGCATCTTTCCCGCTTCACGATGCGCGTCAATCAGCAGCAGCCGTTACTTCTGAGCTCGACGATCCGCGAAGACAACGCCTTATTGTCGGTCGATCTCACCAACCTTGACAGCCCGGTGAAAAGCGACGACACCCTGCCGCGAGGAACCGTCCACATTTTCCGCTTACAATTTCTCAGAGAGGCAAGCTGTTACCAGCATATTCGCCTGCTCAATTACGGCCTCCAGCGTGTTCGCGTTTCACTCCTCCTTCAATTCGATGCGGATTTCGCCGATATCTTTGAAGTGCGGGGCACAAAGCGCGCGCGAAAGGGCGAACGTCTGCCTGATCAGGTCGAGGGAGACGCTGCGATCCTGGCGTACAAAGGTTTGGATGGCGTGGTCCGCCGCACTCGCCTGGAGTTTTCGACGCGGCCTGCATCCCTTACGACGCGCGAGGCTTGCTTCCAGATTACATTGGAGCCGAAAGAAGAGAAGTCCATACTCAGCACAGTTTCCTGCGAACGGAATCCTGACGGCAAACAGTTTGATCCCTTCCACACAGCTTACCGGGAACTGCAACGCGATTTTGACCGTACCGGCATCGATGAGTGCCGAATCACGACGACCAGCGAAGGCTTTAATGCATGGCTGACGCGCTCTGCCGCGGATCTGCGGATGCTGATTGAAGGCAATCCGGAAGGTCCGTATCCGTACGCCGGGGTGCCGTGGTTCGCCACCGTTTTTGGCCGCGATGGAATCATTACCGCGCTCGAGTGTTTGTGGATGGCGCCGCGCATCGCGGAAGGCGTCCTGAAGTATCTGGCGGAGACTCAGGCAACTGAGGAGATACCGGAGCAGGATGCAGAACCTGGGAGAATCCTGCATGAAATGCGCCGCGGCGAAATGGCGGTGACGAAGGAAGTTCCGTTTGCCCGGTACTACGGCAGCGTCGACTCCACGCCTCTTTTCGTCGTCCTTGCCGGCGGCTATTTTCTGCGAACGGGAAACCTAACGTTTCTGAAACAAATTTGGCCGAACATCAAGTGCGCCTTGCGTTGGATGGACCAATACGGCGATTGCGATGGAGACGGTTTCGTCGAGTATGAACAGCGCTCTCCCAAGGGTCTGGTGCAACAAGGTTGGAAAGATTCCCATGACTCCGTCTTCCATGCCGGCGGGCGCATGGCCGAGCCACCGATTGCTTTGTGTGAAGTGCAAGGCTATGTGTACGCGGCCAAGCGGTCCGCCGCGCTTATCGCACGCGCGTTGGAGGAGCCGGATCTCGCCGAGGAGTTGGATTTAGAAGCAGAAGCGCTACGAGCGAAGTTCGAAGAAGCATTTTGGTGCGATGATCTGGGAACCTACGCGCTTGCTCTGGATGGGCAGAAGCAGCAGTGCCGCGTCCGTACTTCCAACGCGGGGCATGCTCTTTTCTGTAGGATTGCGAGTCAAGAGCGGGCCGAGGCCGTAACTGCGTCGCTGATGAGTGAACCGTGCTTTTCAGGATGGGGTGTTCGGACGGTCGGTGCGTCTGAATCTCGCTACAATCCGATGTCCTACCACAATGGTTCCGTCTGGCCTCACGACAATGCCCTGATCGGCCTGGGTTTCTCGCTCTATGGCATGCAGGAGCAAGCGTGCAAAATCCTGCATGGGCTGTACGAGGCCAGCCGCTATGTTGAATCACAACGCCTGCCCGAACTCTTTTGCGGCTTTCACAAAAGACCCGAAGCGAGCGGCCCAACTCTCTATCCGGTTGCCTGTGCCCCCCAGGCGTGGTCTGCGGGATCAGTATTTTTGCTCTTACGGGCCTGTCTCGGACTTGAGGTGCGGGATCGAGAACGACAAATTCACTTCGCAAATCCCTGTTTGCCTTTGAATCTGGATGAAGTTCACATCGACAATTTGCGGCTGGGAGATGCGTCCGCTGATTTTCTTATCCGGAGGGGCGGATCAGGCGTGACCGTCGAAGTCCTGCGCAAACGCGGTGACATCGAAATCCTTCAATCCGTATGATGCTTTGCCTGTCTCCTGCGGTTAGAGTTGACATCCGAAAAGCGAGCGCGGGTCTAATTCGATGTCCTGTTAATTATTTTAGCCAATGGATAAAATTCTCTATAATATTCTGGCCTTGACGAAGTACTTTCCTCTGCTTCTTCGAGAAGGTGACTCTTCACCCTATTTTTAGCGCTTTTCCGCTGATCCTTCATTCCTTGAGTCGCTTCTTGAACAAGGTCAGCCTCGTGAACAGTAGTCCTGACGACATCTGGGAGCAGTCCTTCAATATTTCGTTTATCTGCGGAGGGGTAGGCGGCGCTTTCTCCCTGAGGTCGAGAAAGAAAAGAATCAGTGACGCGTCAGAGGGACATAGGCGAAAACCCGTTACGGGCTTGCTCAGAACGCCGTTTCTTGCCAGTGGCCGACACTTTTCCGGTTACGCGACGACAGGAGGGCTGTGAGCATCGAGCAACCAGCGATCCTTATCCCACGCGAAGCGTCCGCCGCCGGGAGGCTACGTTCAAACGCCGAAATCGTACAAGTACGTATCAGTACCCGACTTTCGTCTTTTCGTCACAGCGGGTCAGTGCTATGAGGAACTTTTCCGGATTGCCGAATCGGGACTTTGCTGGGGGCCGTGATACTTTTTGTCGAGACCTCATATTGTGCGAGAATGCAGCCTCCTTCGAGCGATCGGCACTCCGTAAGCGTCAGTTTCACTCGATGTCCGGGATCACGAAACGTGGGTATCCCTGCGCCCAGAAGAACGGGATGAATGTTCAGGCCGATGCGATCCACCAAACCTTCAGCTAAAAGCGACTGGGCCAGTTCGCCACCGCCCATGAGACAGATGTCTTTCCCCGGCGCTTGCTTGAGCGCCCGAACAAAGTCGACGGCGTCATCCTTCACGAGTTCGATGTTGGGGTCGTCGATGGTTTTAAGTGTGCGGGAGAAGACATAGGTGCGTGTGCCCGGGATCTTACTCTTGCGGGGTTCGCTCTTCTTTGGAGTGTTTGCGACTGCGAAGGCGTAGGTTTTTCGCCCCATCAGGATGGTGTCGACATTCTTCCAATAGTCGGTCATCACTTGCTGCACGTCCTTGCTAAAGTGCAGCCAATCAATCGAACCGTCCAGGCCTGCGAGAAATCCATTCAAGCTGACGGCGCCTCCATAGGTGATAGTGCGCATTTGTTCAACCCCTTTCCATCTTCCGGGCAGAGAAATGCCGTTATTAAATCCCGTGTTCACCCGGAGGTAACAAGGAACGAATACTGGAACACATCCAGAAGAACAGCGGGATTTACTGCAAACCTTCGGTGGAGTACGCAGTTGTCGAACTCAAACGACTTGGCAATTTGGATTGGGTTGACCCGAAGCCAGCCACACCGCCACCCCGCGCCGCCAGAATCGTTGGCGATATTGTTGGACGGTTCGAGACAACTGCCGCTAGGCACTACTCCGAATCGCAGCCACACCATCGCCCAACTCCGCGATCTCGACCAGCGCGAGCGTGCTGCACGCGGCAAACAGCAAGGACACTTCGCAACTCGCTTTTAAGATTCCACCCTGCGACAGCGGGATGGATGCCATCGCACACAGCGGAGTGTAATCCCAAGCGATGGGGGCGGGGTACGGCAATTTTCCTCGCATTGGCACCTGCGCCGTGATCACAATTGAGACATGCGAAAGTCCGCGTATGCGCGGCCCGAAGCGGCAGTGTGCGACACTTAATTTCTCCTCGCCGTTCCCTCGGCGCAGGGTTTGGGCCTGCTTCCGATCTTTCGCGAGTGTCGGCGGCAGGCCCAGGTTTTTTGTCGTTAACGGGTTGGGAGGTTAGTACCCAATTTTCCGATTGGCGTTAATCGGACTTGGCGCGATCCTCCCAGTCGACCCAGTCTACGGGATGCGTTGCAAGGTAGGCATTCACCCCTTCGCCGAGAGTCGCAAAGAAGGTTTGTTCGCCAAAGCGTGTGAAGAGTCCGAAGCGCCTCAGCTTGTCCTTGACCGGATCCTTCATCTCTGCAAAGCACAATTCGATGCTGGCGGCGTGCAAGGTGTCATCTAGCTCGGAGACGGCATCAGCCGCAGTGACATCGACACTCGTGACCGGTTCCGCCGCGATCACCACCCAGCGCACGGGCGTGGGTGATTTAGCAACAGCATCCAGGACGCGTTCGTGAAACAGCTCGGCGTTCGCGAAAAAGAGGGGCGCATCCCACCGGAACAGCACGAGGCCAGGAATCTGCCGTGCCTCGGAATAACGGGTTATGTCGTGATAGCCCTTCACACGTTCGACGCGGCCAAGCACTGCCGAATGCGGACGCCAACCATCCCAAAGGAACTCAATCACTGCAATCACGATCGCGATGGTAATGCCCGGAATGGCACCGAACACTGCCACACCTGCGAAGCAGGTCATCGAAAGCCAGAACTCCCAGCGCTGGATACGATAGATGCGGCGCAAGTCGGACACTTCGAATAGACCGATGGCCGCAGCGATGACGACGGCTGCGAGGGCGGGGTGCGGCAGATCCTGTAGAATCTCAGGCGCGAAGACCAGCAGAAGTGCGATGGCAAGTGCGCCCACGACTCCAGTCAACTGTGTCTTAGCACCTGCTGCCTCGGCCACTGGTGTCCGCGATGAGCTGCTACTGATCGGGAAGCCCTGAAAGAAAGCCGAGGCAAGATTAGCGACGCCGAGGCCCACCATCTCTTGGTTCGGGTCAACCTGCGTTCGCAGACGCGCAGCGTAGGTTCGAGAAAGCACGCTCGTGTCGGCAAATGAAACGAGCGCGACGGCAATGCCGCCCATGAGGATCGATACCCAGTCTTCGACGTGGACAAAGGGAAGCGTTAGCGAGGGCAATCCGCGCGGCAGGGGACCAAGCACGGACACGCCGGCACGAGTAGCGAGGTCGAAGGTCGCGACCGCGACCGTGGCCGCGACGACCGCGATCAGAATACCCGGAACGCGCGGTTTGCCCTTCAGCAACAGTATCAGCGCGAGCACGCTGGCTCCTATCGCGAGTGCTGCAATGTTTGTGTTCCCTGTGAGGACCTTGTCGACGATTCCCCATACTTGGCGAAACGGTCCCTTTGCAGTTACAGAGAAGCCGAAGAGCTTTGGGACTTGGCTCAGCAGTACTGTCAGTGCAATGCCGTTCATATAGCCGTAGCGGATCGGCTTTGAAAGCAGCTCTGTGACGAAACCCAAACGCCCCAGTCCCGCAGCAATACACACGACGCCTGAGACGATTGCCAACATTCCCGCTAGTGCCACCGCACGTTGTGGCTCTCCAGCCGAAAGGGGCAGCACGACAGCCAGGATCACTGGCGCAAGCGCAGAGTCGGGGCCCAGGACAAGAATGCGACTTGGACCAAACAGAGCGTACGCGAGCAACGGGACGATGGTCGCGTAAAGGCCGTTGATACCTGGCACACCGGATGCCTGAGCATACGCGATGCCGACAGGAACGAGCATCGTGGTCATTACCAGGCCCGCGCCAAGATCGTGCCGCAGCCAAGACGACTTGTAATGACGCAGAGTGTCCAACCCTGGAAACCAGCGGATCCAGCCGGTTCGATTTACTGGGGTAATGATGCGGCCAGGCTCTGTAGCTTCGGAGGAGGATGATTCACTCATGGCGGCTCTAATCACTTTCGACGGACGAACCTGGTAGGCCAGGAGCGTTGGAAATTACTTATACCACTGGGTGATTGCCCTTGTCAGCGCGCGGGAATGGGTCTGAGCTGGCCCAGGGGCAGAGATTTGTGGTCAAGTCGCTCGACAGAGTGGAGGCTAGTACTTAAGATGTCTTGTTTTACGGGGAGCAGGTCAAGACAGGTAAGCTATACGGAGCGAGACTTTTTCCAGTTCAGCGGAGGGAGCTCAGAGTTGGCTGCGCGCCGTAAATAATCGGCAGCGTATGCTTCCGCGCGTTCTTTTCCCTGGTCGATGTCATCAACTGACTCGGACGGAGCAATCCAAGTTTTCGCATTTACATTGTAAACAGAGGCCTGCACCCCAAGCGGACTCCGCTCTGAAAATAGTCGCAGATGTTCCTGGCCAATAATCACCTCGGCCCAGAACCCTAGTTCTAACATTGCCAACTCCAAGGCGTGAGAATGAGGAACCGAGTTTATCTCGAATCCGTTGTACTTTCGACGATGCCTCGAACTCGTCGACTACAAATAGTTACGGGATTTTCGCCCCGTTCGGTAAGGCCCTAGTGCGCGGGGCGTCAGTATTTACGATCTTAATTAGGCCTATGAAAAGTCGTGCTCCGGGCATCGTTCGGAGAACTCGTCGCCAGGGATGCAGGCAGCGGGACGGCACACGGGCCGGGAAGCAGTGCAGACCGTTAGAACCCGGCAACCCCTCCTAATCAGGTAGTGGGCCATCCATCGTAGGCGGATTCATCCGCCGTGATACTTGGATGGCTCCATGCCAAAATCCTCTGAAACATCATTTCAGCTTGACGCCGCGCAGACCAGCGGCACTAGCCCTACCCTCGAATCCATCAAAGCCGAGTACCGTTTCGAAGGTACCGCTGAGCAGCAGGCTCCGCGTGATATCCTCACTGCGCCGCCAATTCGAACGACTCAAAGAAAGCGAGGAAAAAGCATGAGTCGTCGAAAAGGCCAGAACCCGAAGCTGCTCATCGGTACCCGCAGCGATGGTTCTGAATATTTCTACTTTCAGTACTGGCTGGATGTTCCCGGTGAAGACGAACGAAAACGTCGCAGAGAAATAATCGGCCCGGTGAAGACAAAAACGGGCGGATTGACGAAGACGGAGGCGGAGGCGAAGAAAATGAAGTTTCTGGCGGATTTGAATAACCGCTTTCTCGCGCTGCCTTCATCGAAGACCTTTGCTGACGCCGTGAAGCACTATCGAGAGGTATTCGCGCCTCGAATGCTTCGCGATTCGACGTTCTCAACGGCAGACAGCCACTTGAAGAACCATCTCGAACCCGATTGGAAGGACGTGCCGATTGACCACATCACTATCGACACAATTAACGATTGGGCGTGGAAGAAGAAACGTGAAGGGCTTTCGTGGGTGACGATCAAGAACGTGCTGCGCACCATGCAGCGTGTTCTGTCTGCGTCTTCGAAGTCCAAGACGGTTCCCTTTTCACAAGATGGGTTGGCGATTCCCGAACGCGACAAGCTGCAAATGAAGATCAATTCGCGTAAGCATGTTTCCTACTCATGGGAGCAGACTTTGCGAATTGTGGAGCAAGTTCAACAGTTGGAGACCTTGGGGGAAGCACGACAGGAACAATACTCGACTCTGTTCCTGCTCGCTGCTGCGGCTGGTCTTCGCATCGGTGAACTGCTCGCGTTGCGCCGTGACGACATCGACTTCGACAGCAGCACCATCCGAGTCGATGAGTCGGTGGACAAACTCAGGCAGATCGGACCATGCAAGAACGTTTCAGCGTATCGCACGGTGGTTTTGGCTGATGTGGAAGGCCAGCACGCCATGCAGAAGCTGAAACAGTTCATCAAGCAAGACGGCCTGATCTTCCGTTCGAAGCGCGGTGGGCCACTCGTGGAGAACTCGATTCTAGTGCAAGGACTTCATCCAGCACTCAAGAAGCTTGGTCTCCCGAAGTCTGGCATGCACGCCTTCCGTCGTGGTTGCAACCGTCGATGGGAACTTGCACGAGTCTCAGCAGCGGTGATTCGCCAGCAAATGGGACACGCATCGGCAAGCATGACTGCTCACTACACAGGTGAAATTCCGGTTGAAGTGGTAAAGAATTTCCTTCAATTGGATTCAAATGGAGCAGCCAAAGCGGCGTGATGCGTCTGTAAGTAGTTTATTTTGTTGGAGCGGGCGATGGGAATCGAACCCACGTCCGAAGCTTGGGAAGCTTCTATACTGCCATTGTACGACGCCCGCTCATTCCTCTAGTTTGTTGATTATACACAACTAAGCGACTGCCGGTACAGCGCGGCCGTTTTCCAATAACTTCCATATTTTCCAATTCCATCTTGGAGAACGCCTCTTGCACCTTATCGAGTGGAATTTCTCCAGTATATCTTGCCGTCATCACAGCAGAGCTGTGACCCATTTGCTGGCGGAGTACGGCAGGATTCATCCCGGACAATTCCCACCTGCGATTGCAGCCGTGACGAAACGCATGCATCCCAGCTTGAGGAAACCCAAGGGTTCTCAACACAGGATGCAAGAATGAATGCAGCACACTTGTTTCGCGCAGCGCAGTTCCCCGTTTCGAACGGAATACAAACGAGGTTTGAGTTTGAGGACCCTTCAGGAAGTGTTTGAGCATCACCAACGCCTCCCGACCTTCCGTATCCGCGAGGAGAACTGTCCGATAGGCCGCTACGTTCTTACACGGGCCAATAATGTACGTCCTTTGATCGGCTGATTCGTCCACGCGAATCGTTCCGGCCTTGAAATCGAGATCATTGATTCTCAAAGCGAACAACTCGGCGCAACGTAGACCGCTTGCTGATGCGAGAATGAA
Organism: Candidatus Acidiferrales bacterium; assembly: GCA_963748365.1. GTDB lineage: Bacteria > Acidobacteriota > Terriglobia > Acidiferrales > UBA7541 > Acidiferrum. The sequence goes on along the minus strand of CAVVJG010000002.1, from coordinate 20,123 downwards.
CAACGTGGCGTATCGTTCCTTTAGCACGTCGTCTACATTCAGCTTGTAGACTTCGTCGGCGATCTTCTTCGCCTGCAACCATGAGAATGACACTGCACCACGGCTTTCAATCTTCATCTGCAACTTGTCACGTTCGGGAATTGCGAGGCCCTCCTGGGAGAACGGCGGTTTCTTGTCATTCGAGCAACAAGAAAGAACTCGCTGCATCGTTCGCAGAATGTTCTTAATCGTCACCCAAGACAAATCCGCCTGACGTTTCTTCCAGATCCACTCGTTCACTGCATCTATATCAATGTGCTCCACCGGAATCTCGTTCCAATCCGGCTCGAGATGAACCTTCAGATGTCCATCTGCCACTGAAAACGTGGATTGCCGAAGCATTCTGGGAGCAAAGATTTCCCGGTAGTGTTTAACTGCATGAGCGAAAGTAAGAGACGAAGGAATTTTGTATTCATTTGAATTGATCCTCAAATTCAATATGAATTCCAATTTCTTCCTTTCCGCTTCGCTCTTCGTCATTGTTTTGATCGGCCCGATTACTTCTGTTTCCCTTCGACGCTCTTCCTGCCCTGGAACATCAATCCAGTATTGGAAGAAATACTCTTCGACTCCCTTTGTCCGATTTAATCGAATTCGGACAGAGGGATTCTGCCCAGCCCGGCGACTCATGCATTTTCCTCTCTTTCGAGTCGCTGAAAACTGGCGGCAGTGCGATGTTATCCCAATACTCCAATCTGGCTCAACTGAAGCTTGAGGGTAGCCTTGAGCTGGCATGACAGAAAGTGGGCTCTCTTTTATAACGCGGTCGAGTAATGCATCGATGACCATTTGGATTCCGGTCTGTGAACTCCGGGAGGTTGTGCGCGCGACCAAACCTACTTTGACAGCCCTTCCAGGTCTAATACTTTGTCGTCTTGGACTAATACTCAGCGTCTATAGGCCAGGGCTGCCCTGTCTTGGTGAGAGGACCAACCTCGTCAGTTACCGGCGGTTCAAGGACTCTCGGTACCCGCAGAATTACTGGAGGCTATGCTTGCGGGGTACCCTCCCTGCGAGGCCGAAGGCTGAAAATGTAGAAAACCGAGAAGAGGAATGAGTATCCTCTACAGGGTGTCCTGAACAGCATGACACGATAGCCCGGCTTGAGTGCTCGCGTATCTCTACGGATCGTATAGCGCAATCAATCGCGAGAAGTATTCGTTCCATGTCAAAGGTTGAAGCGAGTCTGTCGTGGGCCATGGCATCTTGAGGTACAGCAACGTACCTGTGGATATTGCCAATACAATGGCCAGAGAATGCTTCGAATTGAGCACCCGTTGGATCATGCAACATTTGCCGTGGTCTTGATTCCTATGTCTTCTTGCTGCTTCGATCCCGTTCTGCAGGGAATCCCGAATTCGCCTTATTGAGCCATTCCTTAGATTCGCGGTCACGCCGGAAGAGGAGAATTAAGGATTCCGAAATGATGTGACCGTGGGTCCCCACGTCGAGAAATATGGCATGGCGCTGAAGCATGAAGTCGGTCTCCTCGTCGAGCCCCGCACATACGATCTTCTTTGCTTGCTTCATTTCTATTTTTTTGGGATGAGTGGCATGAGCGATTCTTCTTCAATGTCTAACTCAAATCTGCTTCAGATTCTGCATCTGGGAATACCGGCGACGGAGTTCAAAATCTGAAAACGCGCGGGCGGTAGCGACCCCCGTACCCCAGGAGGGGTCTGGGCGGTTGGATTGCCGCACAGAGTGGGGTCGCTACCGCCCCAGCGCGTTCCTTTCCTCCGTACTCCATCGCCGTTCCTGCGGTCCTTATCTGTCTTCGAATTATCGAAATGCATGCTTACCTTCCGGAACTCATTCCGGAACTGGTTGCGGAACACCCATTGCAGCAGATTTCCGTTTCTGGTTCCAGCTTTTCGGACAGATCCTTTGAAAAAACGGACAGCGAACGCCCAAAAACCGCGTTCGGAATTCCACAGTGGGAGAAGAGACTCTGCTGTTCCAGATGGCGGAGAGTTTGTCATTGCTGAGTGCACCTGAAGCCCATTGCTTGTAGAGAAATTCAGTTTCATTTCCGAGGAATCGTCCGCGCGAATCCTTTTGGAACATGACATCCGCACCCGGCACTCTATCCATCTATCAGGAAGATAGAAGGTAGGAGCAGTGGGGACCGGACCTGAAGCCATCAAGGATCTTCCCATCCTCTCAAGAAAGCGCGTGTATGTGAGGAAATGGCGTTTCAGATGAACAACCTCAGTCAGGCTGCAAACGATTTTCAGTTAGTGACGCGGCTGCGGCAATGATTGCTAGGGGGTAGAAGCGCTTACTCTCTCCCAGAGAGCGCGCTCCTGCTGATGCGGGTCACTCGCCAGTGACCGCTCTTCAGGGGTCAGGTCCGCAAGAAACCGGAAACCGATCGTACAATCGGCGCAGATTCGCTCGCGGTCGATCTTTGTATCGCGGCGCAGCAATTCGCGCAGGTCGTCCCAGTCGAACTCTCGGCCCTCTTTAAACTTCTGCATCAAACGCGCCGGATCGAACGTGTCACGCGCTTGCCATAGCTTGAGTATCAAAAGACGACGGACCAGTGCCCGGTTGATTGGCCGCGTAGCGAACATGGCGAGATCGTAGATGTCGCGCGCCTTGTTCCGCTGATAACAGGCGCGGATTTTCTCGGCCAGTATTTCTGGCAGTGCAAGGCAGCCGATTTCTGCAGGCACGAAAGGCAGGAGCTTGAAATAACTCTGTTCGATCTGTCTCCGCGGCTCTACCGGCAGCGTCGGCGTTTCACGCCGGCTGATCTGCAGTTTGATTTCGTTGACGCCGCTCGCGTTCCAGTCATGCGAATACGTGGGATTAACGCCCCAGGACAGGCCGTCCTGCGTCTCGTAGTAGCTTTCGTCGGGAATGACGAACCGGATCCCGTGAAACGGCTGCTCGAAGGCCTGCATCATGTCGAGGATGACTTCCTCGTGATCGTGCTCCCCGATTCCCGTGAAATCCAAATCGGTTGAAAATCGTCCCTGGCTGCCAACGAAGATTTTCCGCAGGCAGGTGCCGCCCTTGAAGGCCAGCCGGTCCAGAATGCTGCGCTCGGACAGCAGTTGCAGCAGAAACGTCAGCACCGCCTCCCTCTCGGCAATCATGATATCGCGCAGGCCGGATTCAATGGCGTAACGCTGCACCTGCGGTTGTGTCAGCATTCCTAGCTGCCCTTTCTGACGGCCTTGCGCCGACCAAGGCCGGCGCTGCCGTGCAGCTCGCCCGGTCTCACGTTGACGAACAGACGCCACGTATTGTCGTAGCCGATGGCACCCTGCACCACGCGCGCTCGTGCCGGATCGGGCCCGAGCCAGGTCTTGCGGCTTCGCCCAGCCAGTCGGAGGAGGCGGTTCCGCATCTCTGGCGGAATATCGGCTTTGACGTAATCGACGAGCCAGCCAAAACGTCGCGCGAGGACCCCAGAACCGATCCTTTCGAGATAACGGCCGGCCCTATTCCAGTCAAACCGGCGGCTGGCGGTCGCGAGGATAGCGGCAGCTTCCCCTACCCCGCCGGCCAGTGCCATGTGGTCGATGCAGTCAATGGCGGTTTTCTCGCGATCGGAGATCATGACCTTGTAGCCGAGGACATCGACCGATTCGAAGCCGAAGAACTTGTTGTCGGACAAATTGACGATCCGGACGCGCGATTCCCCGACTTCGCGCGCGCGCAACCGCACCGGCGTCACGACAAAGATCACGTTGCGGTGCTGCGTCGTCAGCCCGTAATGGGCGGCTGCGGTGCCGAATCCGATGTAATACGGATCGGCGATGCGGCTGGCGAGTGCGAGAAGATTGCTTTCGCCCAGGGCGTCGGGCCCCTGCTCCGGTGGAACTAGCAGATACTTTCCCCACGTCGCCCGCGCCAGCCAGCCTTTACGGCGCAGGGACTCGATAACATTGTCGGCGGCCTTGGCGCTCCCGCCGAGCAGTTCGATAATCTCCGCCCGCGTCGCCTCGCGTCGCCGTTGTTCGGCGAGCGCTAGCACGACCCTGCTTTCCTGCGTTGATAGAGATCGGGTTAGATGTTCCATGGCATTTAATGTAACGACACCCCCTGTATAAGAGGGTTTTGATACATATTATAGCAAGCTGCCCGTCAGCAATCAACCAACTATGCGCTGCAACGAAACCCCTTTATAAGGGGGAATTCGTTACACAGTAGTGCAACGTCGATCTTCTTGGATTTTTTCCAGACCCGGAAGTAGTTCGAGTAGGCCAGAGCCCGTTGCGTTTTTCCTGAGATTTTCTCTTCTTTCGACCGCTTCAGCCCCAATTTTTCCAAGATATCCATCGTATTTCGGGAGGAGAACCACGACCATTTTCCCAAAAGCTCCGGCAACTCTTTAGCTCTGTGATGCCTTCTGAGCCGAATACATTCCGCCCTCAATTTCATTCCGGAAATCGCATTTCCCGAATAATCTCCTTGAAGCGAGAGTCGCCTCGCAACGGGTCATAGAGTGGATCCACTTTGAGTGCGTTCAACGCTTGGGAATGTTCCTCGTACGCTTTTTCCAAGTATCGGATGGCTTGGTCCTCTTGATTCATTCCAATGCTCGCCACGACAAACACCAGCGGATCCATTTGTTGGATTCGGTCCATTTTCTGTAACTGTCTGAATGCGTATTGTGCCTCTTTCGGACGACCGGAACGGTTATAGACATCTGCAAGGTTCGCCCAAATCCACGGACTGCTCCCAGGCCATTCTTTCAGACCTGCTAGTGATTCCGCGTACATTCCCTTTCGCGCGTAGGTAACGTACAACAGAGCAGCCCGTGGGAAATGAGGATCCATTTCCAGCACGGCGCGAAACTGTTCGATCGCCCGGTCATACTAACGCGAGTAGTACAGGATTACACCGTGATCAGCGGCAACGATCAATGAGAGGGGATCCAATTTGCGCGCCCGTTCGATCTCCATGAATGCTTCATCGAAACGCCCCATCAACGCAAGAAACTCCGCGTACCAGTGATGAGCCGTGGCATAGTTGGGATCCAGCTCGATCGCGCGACGATACTCCTTTTCCGCCGTTACCCAATCCCAATCGAAATTCTGCGCGACAAATGCCATCGATGTGTGCGCTTCTGGAAGTTTATCGTTTAGCTCAAGGGCCCGCCGCGCCGCCCCATGAGCTTTCGGCATCAGTTCCTTCGACGGATTCCCCGCGTAGCCACTCATCAAGGCGTACGAATCGGCCAGACCGGCGTAGGCACGGGCGTTCTGTGGATCTTTGTTGATCGTTTCTTGAAAATATTCAATCGCTTTCGAGTTCTGCGTCAAGTTTCTCGGGTGGCAGCCTTCAGACCTTACCGGGGCGAAAGGCCAAGCTGAGATTCCTGAATCACTCCAGGTCGGTCTCGCCACGATTGTGGGCCATGGCATGCTTTTCCCATGATCGCCTCTTTTCGGTCGGAGTTTTGAATCGAACCGAGTGCTATGAATTTGGATGGCCTTTGCGGACAACTCTAATTATTGACAGTTCGGACACCGAAGAGCAATCTGGAGGCGGTGGGAATCTTTCCTTCGCTTCAATGGGGAAGGCCAGGGATTTAAGCGCAGAGAAATCTGATGTATAAACAGTTCGCACTGCTGCTCGGAATGTTCCTGGGTGGCCACGCACCGGGGGTTGCGCAAACACCCGTTCCACGGACCGTTCTAGTGGAAGAACGCGTCTCTACAATTATGACGATAATCCCGACGATATCGGCCCCTCTGCCGACGGCTTCCTTCCTCCTTCCCCAGAACCCCGGAAAATCCCCTACCCATTTCACTTGGCAGTTCGCGGGAACCTATGAAAGCTACCATACTCTGGAGGGGCTTCCCCGGATAGAAAAAGTTAGGACTTTGTTTTTCACGCAGTCGAGTCTACCCCTCACCCAACTCTGGAGCGGACGGCTGCATCTTGATGCCTTTCAGAACACGCTTCACCTTCAGAAGGCACTTCAAGTTCAGAACCCACGTTCGGCCCATCTCTTTGGGCTCAGTGTGAGCTTTCAGTTTGGCCAGGGCGCGAGGGCGGAACGCCCCACCCAGTCATGGCGGAGTTATTTCGCACGGCTCTAAACTGATAGGCGCTACCAGAGGGTTTTAGTACGAACATTTCCGAACCCGGCTTCCATGATAGGTCCTTGTCAAGCACGGACCACCCGTTAAGCCCGACGGGTGGTTGTATGAACCAGAAACTTTCCTAGAGAGCTCGATCGTGCCTGTGAGTCGTGCTGGCGCAGTCAGAATCTGCGGCACAACGTGGCTCGACAGCTAAAGCCGCATTCTCTTTGGAGCGTTCCTGCCCGATGTCAAGCATGGCTCCGGTGTTGGCGATTGGATAGATGGTGGCGGGCATTCCTTGAAAAAGGAAAGGCCCGACCCCGCTGGGGAGACTGTGAGAGTTTCGCCGACCGGGCCGAGCCAAGTTGAATTCAGCGTGGGAAGGTTAGCATGAAAACCAAGCAAAAGGGTCGCGAAGTAACATTCAATGGGGGTTGAAGAATCCCAGTAATCTTTGCTAAAAGTGCACCCGGTTGTAAAATAAAATAGAAATGACGGGCACGCTGAAGAATCCGAAGTAGACTTGCGACCGCGGACGGTCCTCCGTAGTTTGATATCGATCCGGCGCTGTTTTTCATTTGCATATCCTGACGCCATCCTCCAAGATTGCATGTTTGGGCCACAACATTCGCTCCAAACTGCTGTGACCAGTGTTGACCACCTACGAAAAGCTGAGGGACTTTCATGGATAAGCCAAAGAGTATTGCTGCGCCAAAGGGAAAATTGGGAATTCTACTCCCGGGAATGGGCGCCGTGGCAACGACGTTTATGGCCGGCGTCGAGCTTGTTCGCAAAAAGAAAGCGCAGCCGGTTGGCTCGCTGACGCAAATGGCCACCATCCGCCTCGGCAAGCGCACCGAAGGCCGGTCGCCAAAAATTAAGGACTTGATTCCCTTGGCGCGACTGGAGGATCTCGTTTTTGGTGGATGGGACATTTTTCCAGAGAGCTCCTATGATGCTGCCGCTGAGGCAGGGGTGCTCGATCCTCACCACCTCGCCGCAGTGAAGGGATTTCTTTCCAAGATCAAGCCGATGCGTGCGGCATTCGATCATGAATATGTGAAATTGCTGAATGGCACGCATGTGAAGAAGGGCAAAAACAAGTACGATATCGCCCTGCAAATTAAGAAGGACATCGCCAATTTTAAGAAGAAGAACAAGTGCTCGCGGCTGGTCATGCTGTGGTGCGGCTCCACTGAAGTATTCATGAAACAGCATGACGTGCACACGACGGCTCAAAAATTTGAAGCAGCCATGAAGAAGAATCATCCGGCTATTGCCCCGTCCATGCTATATGCGTGGGCTGCCGTGACAAGCGGTATTCCGTTTGGAAATGGAGCGCCGAACCTTACGGTTGACATTCCAGCGATCGAAGAACTGGCGCAGAAACACAATGTGGCTATCGCAGGCAAAGACTTCAAAACCGGCCAGACGCTCATTAAGACCGTTCTCGCCCCGGCATTCAAGGCACGAATGCTTGGCCTGAACGGGTGGTTCTCAACAAATATTCTCGGCAATCGCGATGGGGAAGTGCTCGAAGATCCGGGCTCATTCAAAACCAAAGAAGAGTCAAAACTCGGGGCGCTGGAATTTATTCTGCAGCCGCACCTATATCCCGAGCTTTATAAGAAGATTCATCATAAGGTTCGCATCAACTATTACCCGCCGAGGGGTGATAACAAGGAAGGCTGGGACAATATCGACATTTTTGGGTGGCTGGGCTATCCGATGCAAATTAAGGTCGACTTCCTGTGCCGCGATTCGATTCTCGCGGCGCCAATTGTACTCGACCTGGTATTGTTCCTCGACCTGGCGCAACGAGCCGGGATGCGCGGAATTCAAGAGTGGCTCAGCTTCTACTTTAAGTCGCCAATGACCGCGAAGGAACTCTATCCAGAGCACGACCTGTTTATTCAAATGATGAAGCTGAAGAACACGTTGCGTTGGATGGTGGGCGAGGACCTGATTACTCACCTGGGTCAGGAATATTACGACTAAGCAGACGGGCTTAAGGCCGTACGCAATTTGACGAGTGAAGAGCGGCGCCCTCGTTTTTTGTCCAGGCTACTTACACTAGCTTCTCCGGCCTCGTACGACACCCCGGCGCAGCAATTCCAGGTGAGACACCAAGGCGATGCCCGTAACGACTCGCAGCAAAAGCAGTCCCACCCCCGACGCACCGAGGGCAAAGGTTGAGAAAAGGCGACGCATGGCAGAATCAAGATTACGAACTCCGCGAAACACGCGTGAGCTTCAAAAGGCGCGAACGGGGGACTCTTACGAGCGGCCTAGCTTAGCTAGAATGCGATAATTCCCCGTTTCAGCCCGATCATCGCGGCGTGGGTGCGGTCGTTCGCCCCCAATTTGGACAGAATGTTTCGGACCTGGCCTTTCACCGTCTCTTCGCTTACCGATAGTTGATTGGCAATCTCCTTATTTGCGTTCCCTTCCGCAATCAGCCGCAGCACACGAACTTCTGCTGGAGTCAGAGCTTCATCGGTTGCATGCTCAGCAACTTCGAAAGAGACATCGGCGGAAATCGTCTTTCTTCCCGCATGGACCGCCCGGATGGTCTCCAGCAGTTCCTTATGCAGCGCACTTTTCAACAGGTATCCCCGGGCGCCAGCCTTGATTGCGCGCAGTACCTGTGCGTCGCCAAGGTAGGTAGTTAGCACGATAACTCGCGCTTCGGGAGCTTCATCTCGAATCGCGATCATCGCGTCCAGCCCGTTCATGTCCGGCATCTGCAGGTCCATCAGCACAACGTCGGGATGAAGGTCGCGGAAGCGCTGAATCGCTTCCCGTCCATTGGACGCCTGGCCAACGATCTTCATGTCAGGCTGATCCCCGACCAGCCCTACGACGCCTGCGCGCACAACCGGATGATCGTCGACCACGAGAATCCGAATCGCGGTTGTTTCCTCGCTCATGATTCCTTCCCCGTGCCTCGGTTCCACAACTTCGCAAGGAACTTCTCTAGCAACGATCCATGTCCTTTACTGGCTGCCGTGTATGCGCGAGCAGCCGGAATACTCAGCTCGACTTCCGTGCCGGAGTCCAGTTCGCTCCACAGCGTAAAATCGCCGCCGATCAGTTTCGCCCTTTCACGCATGCCATGCAAACCGAAGTGTCCTTCGCACTCATCACCGCTAATTCGTTTCGGGTCAATGCCCTTGCCGTCATCGCGCACCCGCACCCGTAGCTGTCGCTCATCATACCGAATTTCTACTTCGATGCGTTGCGCCTTTGCGTGGCGGAACGCATTGCGCATCGCCTCGCCTGTCACCCGGTACAGTTCGTCGCGCAGAATCGGGTGCAAACTCTGCGGCGTACCCTCCAAGCGCACACTGAACTCCGGACGGCGAGAGAGGTTGTCAGCCGCGGCGAGTTCTTCGCCAAGCGTTCTAATCGCCAAACCCAAATCATTGCTCTCGACCGTCGACGCGCGCAAGTCCTGCACCGCATCTCGGCCTTCGACGATTGCGTGTGCGGCCTGATCGATCGCGCTATCGAGTTCTCGTCTTATCTCGCCTTGTTGCAGCCGGTTCGAGAGCCTCTGTAGATGCAGCAAAATTCCTTGAAAACTTTGAAGCAGCGTGTCGTGAAGTTCCCGGGCAATCCGTGTGCGCTCGCCGACGCGCGCATCGAGTGTCAACTCGAACTGCTGACGCAATTGCCGGACACGTAGCTGGTAAGCCGCCCATAGCACTGCCAAGAAAACGGCTGCGCAGAGAGAGCGGAACCAGTTGGTCCTCCACCAGGGGGGCGTGATGAGAATGGGCAGCGACACCCCTTCTTCATTCCATACGCCGTCGCTGTTTGATCCCTGCACGCGAAAAACATATTTACCGGGGTCTAGATTGGTGTAAGTAGCCAAGCGTTGCTTGCTGCCCACCTCGTTCCAGCCAGGTTCTAGACCCTCGAGCTTATATCGATAACGATTCTTCTGGGAGTTTGCGTAACTCAATGCCGCGAATTCAAAGGAAAAGATGTTGTCCCGGTAGGAAAGAGTTACCGAATCGACGTATGGGATCGCTTTCTTGAGCCCCGACTGAGCGCCGATGGGCACCGCTTTGTTGAAGATTTTGAAATTAGTGATCACTACCGGCGGCACGTAGGAATTGTCGCGGACATTTTCCGGGAAAAATTCATTGAACCCATTGCTGCCGCCCAAGAACATCTCCCCATCTAGGCCTTGATAACAACCGGTACTGAACTCATTGCTCTGCAAACCGTCGGACACATCGTAGTTTCTAAAGGTTTCCATCCGAGGATCAAACCGGGATATGCCCTTCTGAGTGCTGAGCCAAAGCCTGCCAACTCCGTCTTCTAGAATGCAGCGAATCGTGCTGCTCGGCAATCCCTGGCTTTCCGTGTAGCGGGTGAACGTTTCGTTCTGCCTGTTGTATCGGTACAGTCCGTCAAAAGCTCCCACCCACAGTGTTCCACTGCGGTCTTCGTGGATCGTGTTGATGCCACCGCCGTTGAGTTTTCCCGGGTCCCGCGAGTCGGGGGCATATCTCACGAACGATTTGGCCTGTTCGTCGAAGCGGATCAGCACACCGCCCCACGTGCCGGCCCACAGCGCGCCTGAACGATCCTGATGGATGACCCACACGGTGCTCGCCAGGCTGGCTGGATTGTCTGGAACCGGGTAGTTGACGAAGCCGTCCGTCGCGGGATCGAAACGGCTGATGCCGCCCTCCAGGCCCAGCCACATCTGGCCGCTGCGGTCTCCGTAGATCGTATAGACGTTGTTCGAAATCACGCTGTTGGGATCGCCTGCGTCGTGCCGGTAATGCTTGAAACGTCCGGTGCGCTCGTCGAAACGGACCAGACCGCTGCCACCCCCGCCGACCCAGAGATGGCCTGCAGGATCCCTGTAGATGCTGTTGACGTTGGTTCCTGGACCGAGCGTCTTTTCGTTCCCCTCGCGCGGAAGGTAATGGATGATTTGCCCCGTCTTCCGATCCAATCTGTCCAGGGCGCGAGGGAACAAGCCGACCCACACCACGCCATCGGGATCCTGCAGGATCGCCTTCACCCTGCCGGGCGAGAGAGAGCTGGGATCGGCTGGGTGGTGCATGTGATGGACGAACTGCCACTGCCGGAAATTGAGGATGTTGAGCCCCGCATTCTCGGTCCCCACCCACAGCACGCCGCCGCGGTCCTGATAGACGGAGAAGATGGCGTTGCTGTCGAGGCTGTGCGGGTTGACCTCGTCGTGTCGGAACCTGTGCGTGAAGCGGCGGGCGCGGCGGTCGAAGTAGAAGAGGCCCTCGCTCGACGGCACCCATAGTCCATCTTCCCCGTCGGCAGCAAGAATCCCGTTGAGCGAGCCGCCGCTCGTGGTCGAAGCGAGGGCGTCGCTCGCACGCTGGGCGAGCGGGTAGCTCGTCAACCGCTCTGCCCGCCGGTCAAATCTCACGAGCCCCGCGACCGGCGAATTCGCCAGCAGCCACAGATCGCCGGCTGCGTCTTCGTACAAGCTGTCTGCGCTGAGGGCGTTGCTGGCGGGCGGACGGCGCGTGACTCGTCCGTTCTGCTGGTCCACGTGGAACAGACCGCGCTCGCCGGTGAACCAGATGTCCCCGTGGCCGTCCTCGATGACCTGGGTGATCCTCCCGACGAACCGCCCCTCGCTGTCGTCCCGGTAATGCGTGAACGTTCCTCGCCGGGGATCCAGCTTGTCGAGGCCGCTGTCCTCGGTACCGAACCAGAGATAGCCGTGACCGTCCTGGACCACGCTCTTGACCGAAGCGCCTCCGAGCGTGTCACGGTTATCCGGGTCATGCAGGTAACGGGTACAGCGCTCGGTCCTGGGATCGAATCGATTCACCCCGGTGCTGGTGGCAACCCACAGATATCCTTCATCGTCCTCCATAAGATCCTGGAGGAAGTTGGAGCTCAGGCTGCCAGGGTCGTTCGGGTCGTTCTTGTAGACGACGAAAGTGTAACCGTCATAGCGATTGAGGCCATCTCGTGTGGCAAACCACATGAAGCCCCGGCGATCCTGCAAAATGGCAACAACATAGCCTTGAGAGAGGCCATCGTTCGTCGTGAGGTGGGTGAATTTGAGATCCCGCACCCGAGCATCGCCGCCCTGAGCTTGAGAATTCTTGTTCCCGGGGCTCGCATCAGCTCTTGCTTCGCGGTCCCCGCGGGAGACCGCCTTCGTCGTCAGATGGGCGAAGCGTGTGTACTTGGCTCGGCCAATTGCGACTTGGGCTGGGGGAGGCTCAGCTGCTACGGCATACAAAGCGTGAACAAAACACAGAAGCAAAATCCGGCTCGTAGCCCTCAAGCCGCACCCAGTATTTTGGCGGACGGTGATCATGCCATCGTCCAAGGTTGAGCGTACAATCGTAATCAGCGGCACCGCAGCTGTCATTTGTGAGGCCGTTCGTTTAACACTGAGGTTCTTTGGACAATTTTAGAGATATCATGCCAAATACCCGCCGCATAACTTCTGGAAATTATACATCAATGAACTAATTAGACTCATTCGCTGGACGGGGATTATCTAGGCGGATGACTTCACCAATTAAAACGCTGATCGGGCGCTGTCCTGTACGATTAGGTTAGCGTTCGCGTGGAGCAATATTTTCATCCGCGCTCAATACCGGCAACCGGATGCGCGTGCACCGGACCACTTCAATGTGCAATGTTCTTGCCACGTTCTTAACTCTATGCAGCCAGTTGGCTGGAGCAGGACTCCGCAATCCCTACTGCGATGAACTGGCTTTCTGATTCTTGACCTGCAAATCATTCACGACCTGCTTCACGTTCGGCACTCTCATGGCAACCTTCTCGGCATTGTCGCGCTTTTGCTGCGAATTCACTTCCCCCGTCAGAGTGACCACACCATTCTTCACTTCGTATTTTACGCTGTCGTGCATCTTGTTTTGGATCAGCGCAGCATCCAGATTCTTCTCGATACCGGCGTCTAGATCGGAGTTAACGGCCTTTGCTTCTTTTTCTATGCCCACGGGAATCACGGCAATTTGATCCGCGACAACCTGAGTGCCCGCGATGGAGTTTGCAATAGACTCGGCTTGTGACTTGTCGTTCTCACTGGTGACATTTCCAGTAAGAATCACGATGCCCTTGTCGCGATCCTGACTGACCGAGACGCCTTTGAAGCCCGCCTGATCGAGTGATTTACGGATGCTGTCGGAAACATCCGGGGCCTTCGTGGGCGTCGTGGAACATCCGGCTAAAATCTCGACACCGAGCAGCGCTAACATTGCTACTGATACTCTGAGCTTTTTCATGGTTCTTTCTCCTTTGCTCAATACTAGCGGTAATTTCCGAGGGTGATGAATCGCGGACTAGCACGGAGCTCTTGCGCCGCGGTTGTCCGCAGAGGTAATGCGCGGGGTTTCGTTTGTATTGGACGTGGGTCTCCAGCGTCAGCCAGATCGGAGGACGGAAGCGTGTCAATCGACGGCGAGGTCGTTGGGCGTGCAGAACCAACAATTGTTGATGAAGAGCCATGTTCTCAAGGACGAGATCCTCACGGGAACGGAAAGCGCTGACCAACCACGTGGACCCTCATGGTGACGCCCGGGCTAGTGAATTTCGACAATGACTAGCGAAACGTCATCCGTAAGAGGGCCGTGACTCCACGCGGCGACACCGTCGAGGATCGCTTGACGCATTTCCGGCAATTTATGTTTTGCCGAATCGAGAACTAACTGCGAAAACCCTTCGACCCCGAGCATCTCTTCCTCACGATTAAAAACCTCGACGAGCCCGTCCGTGTAGAGAATAAAGCGATCACCAGATTTGAGCTCAATTTCGTCCACGGACTCGGTTGGCGCGGTTTCAGCGAGACAGCCGAGGATCCCGTTTTGCGACTGAAGCAGGCGTATGCAACCATTTGAGACCAGGATCGCCGGGGGATGGCCTGCGGCAGCAAAGGTGGCACGGCGGCCACACCTACTGAAACGCATTGCGGCCATGGTGAAGTAGAAGCCGTCCGTCTCAAGACGTCCGTGCACAAAATCGTGCACGCGCCGCAGCATGATACCCGGCCCCGCTTTGCGTTCGAGTGTATGGAGTGTTTCGGAGTAAATGCGGTTGGCCATAAGCGCCGAACTAATACCATGACCGGATACGTCGCACATGAGGATAGTTAGAGCTTCGTTATTGTGCGGAAACACAACGCCAAAATCCCCGCCAATAGTGCGCGCCGGGCTGTAGTAGGCCTCCACCGAGACATCGTTCCAAACCATGCTTTGCGGTGCCAGCGATTGTTGAACACGAGCAGCGAGTGAGAGTTCGGCTTCAATTTCCATCTGCCGCTTTTCGAGTTGGGCATTGGATTCGCGAAGTTGGTCCTCGACGCGCTTCTGTGCGCTGATGTCGGTCACGATGAGCAGCACGCATTTCTGTCCGTCCGGTCCTTGAATATATCGCGCGCTGAAGATCGCCGGGATCCTTTCGCCATTTTTGCGAGGCAAATAGAACTCACTTCGGCTGCGTCCGTAGAGCTGGCCTGATTCATGTTGCCGCAGGAGATACGGAATATCTTTGGCTGGGAAAATCGCGTCGGGCGTTAGGCCGCAGATTTCTTCACGGCTATACATTCCCAGCCGGAGCAGCGCTTCGTTGGCGAAAACAATACGAAGCTGATCATCGACAATGACCACTCCCTCGTTGAGCTCTTCAAGGATACTCTCCATCTGGCGAAGCCAATCCGGAGTTTGGATGTTGGCGTTAGCCATGACTGTGTTCCCTGGACTGCGTCGCTAGACCCTTGATGTTTCTGCGCCGTTCGTGTATCGCGATCGATCGGGTAACTATGGCAAACAGAACAGCGATGGATATGCCGCACATTAGCACGCCGGTCATGCTCTCCAGGGGTCCTAGGAGTCGCCAGTTAGACGGAAGCAGGACATCCGCACATCCGACTGTGGTGTAGTTGCTCGCGGAGAAGTAAAAGGCACGTTCCCAGGTCGGGAAGCAACGCACTCGGTACCAACCAGCCCAAAGAAGAATTACGAGGCCGTGAAGAACGATCACTGCGACGGATGATTGCACGACCAGCGCAGCAGCGTGGATCGGTCGAAAATTGTGAGTGTCGCGGGTTAAGACGCGTTTGAGCCACTCGATCAGCCCAGCTACGCCGACAACCTGCAAGCTGAGCGTGAGACTTACCAGAACAAAAGCCGCGGCAATTTGATTAAAAAGAATCATCGCAAAAGCCTTCAAAGAACTAAACATGCTTACTGCTTCGTTTGAGCGCCTTTCCCATCGCCGTGATGCCCCAGTCGGGCGAGCAAGGCTGTGACAATCCAACTGACCTTTGTCATCAACTGGTGTGTGACACCATTTCATGTGCCGGGCGAGCTTCAGTCTCAGCCGCAGGGCGCTTCGCCTCCCAGCGAATGATTTTCAGGTCGAGTACGAAGATGCTGTAAAGGACCGGCACCAGAAGCAACGTGATAAATGTTGCCACGGCAAGCCCGCCTATCTGTGCATAACAAAGAGGCTGCCATAGGGGCCCTCCTTCAAGCGCCAGCGGGAAGAGGGCCAAGATGGTCGCTAGTACAGTGATCATCACGGGCCGGATACGCTGGATGCCTGCGTCCGGAAGGGCCTGCTCCAGAGGCTCCCCTTTCTCATGCATTTCCTCGATGAAATCGAAGAGCACTATGACGTGGCTTACGATCACTCCGATTAAGCTGGCGATGCCCAGAAAAGCCATAAATCCAAACGGCGTATGCATTACCGAGAGTGCGACCAGAGAGCCAACCACCCCATAGGGAGCAGCGGCGAAAACCAGAAGAGGTTTTACGGCGTTATTGAATTGAACCAATAGCGCGAGGTAAATTCCGAGTAAAGAAATCACCAGAACAAGTTTGAGATTCTCGAATCCGTCGATTTGTTTGGCCCGTTCACCACCAATGCGGAGCTGGTAACCCGGCGGAAGATTTTTCTGAAATTCCTGTATTTTTGGAAGGATCTGGTTAAGCACCTCAGAGGCGAGAACTCCAGGCTGGGGATAGCACAGGATGGAGATAGTGCGAAAATGCTCGCGGCGCCTGACGCGACTCGTTTCCAAAGAATTTCCGACCGTTGCGATCGACAGCAGCGGCACGCGGTTGTTGGTCTGTGAGGAATAAATATAGAGGTTCTTGATGTCGGCGAGTTGAGCACGGTCCTGCATGCGGAGGCGCGCCACAATGGGAATGTTCTTGTCGCCTTCCTTGAAAATGCCCACTGGGGCGCCGCTCATAGCTGTCGCTGATGCCTCTGCCACATCGGCGTTGGTAATGGCTGCCACGTTGGCGCGGTCCGGATCAATCTGAATCCTCTGCTGAACATTATCAGGGAACCAATCATCACGAAGGACGGCGATGCCCTGAGCTTGCCTGACGATGTCCTGAGCCTGCGCGGCAATCTGCCGAAGGGTGCGAATATCGCTAGCTTCATTTCTCGCGTCAACGTCGGCCTGCCCAGAGATCAACAACTCGACGGGGTTGTCCACAGGATTGGTTTGAAGCTGGCGAACCGTAACCCACGCGCCCGGTACTTCCTTGTCCAGTGCGTCCTGGATGGGACGAGCCAACTTTGGCGAAGCCTCTTTGTCCGTGACCTCAACAATCATCTGCGCGTAATTGGTCTGCGGCATTTCGGGCGAGACGGAAAACCAGAAGCGAGGTCCCCCGCCACCGGCAAACGTCGTTAGTGACTTGAGAAGATGCCCGCGGTTCTCTTTCGTAGTGACGTCGGGCGAATTGTCAATCACTTGTCGGACGACTCTTTCGGCCTGCACGGCAGCATCGTTGGTGACGCCCAAGGGTGTGTCATTCGGCAACCAGATATCCAAATAAAACCAATACTGAACGTCTTCGGGGAAGAATTGGGTCTTAAGCCGAGAACCGAACAACCCGCCTCCGATCAGAAAAACCAAGGACGCGCCGAGGGCCGCCCAACGGTGTTTTATGGCCTTGCCGACGAGTCTGTTGTAAAAACCGTAAAATCCCCGATGCCGCATCTCCTCGATGGTCGGTTCTCGCTTTGCCGGAGCACGCAAGATGTAGTAGCCCAGGAACGGAACAAGGGTCATCGCGACAAAGTACGCGCACAGCAGGGAAACCGTCATCACCACCGGGAGGCTCTTCAAGAACTCACCGGTATTGCCAGTGAGCATCAAAAATGGCAGGTAGGCGATAACATTCGTGATTGTCGCGTAAAAGATGGCTGTGGCGAGCTTCGTCGGCCCAAGCCAGCAGGCAATGTTGCGCGGAAACGCTTCCGCCAAGTGACGTTTGATGCCGTCTCCTGAGACCACCGGCACGTCCACGAGAAGGCCCAGCGCGATGATCAGCGAGGCAATGGAGACTTGTTGGAGATCGATTCCCAACATATACGCGATGCCAAAGGTCATCGCGAGTGTGATCGGTATGGCCAGCGCCATGATCAGCGCCAGCCGCCACTCCCAAAACCCAATCAGCGACACCAAGACGACGAGAATAATGGCTTCCAAAAGCGCCCGCATGAAGAGGTTGATGTTCTCCTTGACTTGTAGCGGTTGATCGGACGTGTGCGCGAGAATCAGGTCGGTGGGAACGATTTGGCGAAGCTCAGAAAGCTTTGAATTCACGGACTGTCCGAAGCGCGCGATTTGCTTTCTATCACGCATGTACACTGCTAAGGTGATCGCGCGGCTGCGCTGCCAGTGGCTATTTGTGTCCCGCCAAGTGTAGTAGTTGAGATACTGGGCTGGAGCCTGATAGCTTCGGCTGATTTGGACGAGATCCCGCAAATATACGGGGGTACCCTCTGACGTGGCCGATACCGCCACATCGCCGATGCTTTTTGCGGTATCGAATTGTCCCGAGGGAATGAGAGTGATCCTGCGCTCGCCGCTTTCAACAGTTCCGCCCGGCGCGATGATGTTCCGAGCCGATAGCACTTTGGAGAGATCAGCAGGACGCAGGCCGTAGGCTGCGAGGCGATCCTGCGAGTAATCCAGATAGATGGTCTGCGACAATACGCCACGCCGTTCCACTTTGGAAACTTCGGGAGCTCCCTGCAACGTTCGGCCAATCAAGTCAGAAAAATTGTCGAGTTCGGCATAACTGTATTTGTCGCCGGCAACGCTGGCCAGCTTCGTTCGTGTTTCCTTCAGGTCGCGGATGATCGCTGGGTCCCACGAATCGGGATGCAACTCGGACCGTTTTAGGCGCTCGGAGATAAATCGCTGAATAAACGCTTGAATGGAACTGTCATCTGCTTCGGAAACACCATCGACGCCGATAAATCCACTTCCCTGAATGATTTGCGAATCTCGAATGATTCCGGCCCGCTGCGCTTCCTCTTGAAACAAGTAGGCGCTGTCAAGGGCCTCACGCGCCGAAATCGATTGAGGAAAAGAGTTCACTACAGTTACTGTTACGAGTTGGCCGCTGCGATTCTGATGTTTGGCGTCACGAGCTTTGCGAATCGCTACTTCAACGGAATTGGCACGAGCTGCAATTTCGATGTCGTCCGCCTTCGGGCTCGCGACGGTCAGCATGAGAGCGGCAGTGTCTCCGAAATCGCTTTGGAAACTGATGGGGCCGGCGCCCTGAGGCAACTGAGAATTTAGAGCATTCAGCTTGAGGTTGATATCGCTGAATTGCCGCTTGGTATCGGTGATGCCCTCATCCAGTTGAATGGTGACAAACGAATAGCCAGGCATAGATATAGACTTAATTCCGTAGTCTGCATCCGTTCCCGGATGGATGGTCTTATTCTCGGCGGCAACGTCCTCAATTCGACGGGTAATGTACTGTTCCACTTGTTGCGCTGTGGCTCCGGGCCATGGACAAGCCGCGACGCCAAGCCGCACGGGAATGTCCGGGTCCTTGCGCTGCGGCATGGATGTATAGCCGAACCACCCCCAAATGAGCACTCCGAGGAGAAATATCCAGGAGATATGCGGGTGCTCGACAAAAAACCTCGGGACATTGCGGCGATTAGTGATCTCTTGTTCGTGTTCGAGTGCCATTTGTTTTATACCTTTATGGAATAACCTGGATGAAATCGCCGTCCTTCAGACCAGCGGCTCCAACGACGACAACTTTCTCTGCTGGATTTACACCTTCAACTGCCACATCACTCTCGTGGGTCTCGCCAAGTGTCACCTCGCGCAAATGCGCCACCCATTTCCCGCCCTGTTCGCTGGCGACGAAAACCGCGTAGTGTCCGGCCGAACCGGGGTTGGCAACAACGGCGCTAAGAGGGACGGAGGCAACCGGAGCTTTGTGAACGCCTGTCAAACTTAATGAAGCAATCATTCCGGGCTTCAATGACGCTTTCGGGTTGGCGACGGTCACCTCGATGGCGAAAACGCGATTTTTCTCATCGGCACTCGCGGCAATACTCGTGACTTGTCCGCTGTACTCTTTCGGATCGTCCTGCAAATGAATGCTGAATTGTTGCCCCAAGCGCAGGCGTCTTACGGCATAGTCGGGAACGCCAAAACTGATTTTGACCGCACTCGTGTCCGCGATAGTAAAGGCCGGAGTCCCCGGTGCTGCGAGGTTCCCTAGTTCAATGTTCCGGGCGAGGATATACCCCGAGAAGGGCGCCGTCAGGTCCGCGTCCTGGAGGGCCAAATGCGCTTGGTGCACATTTGCCTTGGCCTGATCCACACCCGCTAGGGTCGAATCGAATTTCGACTGCGCTCGGTCGAAATCGGGCTTGGTCAGACTTTCTGAGGCATAAAGTGTCTTCGCGCGCTCGTAATCCTTCGTCGCCTCGACATGCTGAGCTTGGGCGGCACTCATTGTTGCCGTGGCCTGATCAAGTTGATTCTTCAAGTCCTGATGGCGAATCTGTGCGAGAACGGTGCCTCTCGAAACATAGTCTCCCGAACCTATGTTGCGACGCCGGCCGTCAGCACCCGCGACCTGTTTAATTTCGGTCACATATCCTGCGGACTTGAATGATAGAACCGCTTCCGCGAACGGCAGAACGGAAGCCGAGTAGCGCAAGTCTTCTGAAGGCGAATACAAAGCCACATCCACTACATGAACGGGT
>CAVVJG010000001.1:0-306550 GCA_963748365.1 Candidatus Acidiferrales bacterium | reverse complement strand
AACCCAGCGGCGGCAGGATGAAACAAAAAGTCATCGCGAAGAAGAAAGCGGAAATGAAAGACTACATGCAGGACGTAAAGGCGGTCCTCAGCATGTATGTGCCACCAGACCCTCAGAAAATGCAGGCGGCCTACCAGGCAGGCAAGGTTTCCTTGAATCCTGTTCCCGGTAAGGTGAACTTGGTCTTCGCGGATTATGCACAGCCCGGCGACAAGATGACCCTCACGTTTGACACTGCCACAAAAAAAATAACGGGCTTGAACATTGATACGTATATGGGAGAAGAGAAGGATGCCGTAACGCTGAAGGTGCAGATGGGCAGTCTTCCAGATGGGACCAACTATGAGCAGCAAACAGTTCTCGATGCCACTGCTAAGAAGTTGGTCGTAACAACGACAAATTCCAATTATCAAAAGCTCGGCGGGTAGTGAGGCTTCGAGACACGTACGGTATCACGATGCGGAGCGCTCTGATGTCGATGCAGAAGGAGATCATTATGAGGTGCGTAAAGATTTTAATTGGATTCCTCGTACTGCTGCTGACGAGCAGCATGTCCGTCTTTGCGCAGGATCCCGGATGGCCGCGTAAGCTTGAGAGGTCCGGCGGTACGCTCATCGTTCATCAGCCACAGGTAGATGAATGGAAGGATTACAGCAAGATCACCTTTCGCGCAGCGATTCAACTGACACCCACTGGCGCAAAGCAGGTGATAGGTGCCGCAACCATGACGGGAACCACAAACGTCGACAACGACAAGCACACGGTCGTCATCGATGGGATTCAGGTTACCGACACTTACTTTCCGTCACTCGATGAACCCACATCCGCGAAAATGGAACGACTCTTCAAAACCTTCGTTCCGGAAGTGGTCAACATATCCCTCGAGCGATTGGTGGCCTACATGCCCAAGCCCCAATCCGTCCAGGCGGTGAGCCTTAAGAACGATGCACCTTTTATTTTCGTGAACTATAGCCCTGCCGTTCTTCTGGCGGTGGATGGCGAACCTGTTCTCGCAGCAATCAAGGACACAAAACTTAAGTTTATCGTCAATACCCAGTGGGCCGTTTTCTTTGACACCGGCAATTCGGAGTACTACATGCTCGCCGGGCCGCGTTGGCTCACCGCTACCGATCTGCATGGCCCGTGGTCCGCTGCTACGAAGCTACCGAAGGACATGGAAAAGCTTCCGAAGGATCCCCAGTGGGCCGAGTTGAAGAAGGTAATTCCGTTGCCTGCGCAATCGAGCGCGCCGATTCCGAAGGTTTTCTACAGCACCGTACCGGCCGAAGTCATTCTGTTTGACGGAAAGCCGGTGTACGTGAAAATTCCCGGGACGCAGCTTCTCTACGCGACCAACACGGATGAGGCGTTCTTTCTCTACTCACCCACAAACGAATACTACTATCTGGCGGCGGGCCGCTGGTTCCGATCCAAAGACCTGCAGGGCAAATGGACGTTCGCTTCTGCGGACTTGCCGACAGACTTCGCCAAGATTCCAGCTTCCAGTCCGGCAAGTGCCGTGCTGTCCTCGGTGCCGGGAACGGAGGAGGCCAAGGACGCGGTATTGATTGCACAGATTCCTACCGTCATGGAGATTGATCCCAAGTCCGCTGCCGCGCAGGCCAAGGTGAGCTATAGTGGTGAACCGAAGTTCGCGCCCGTCGAAGGAACATCTCTCTACTACGCGACAAACACTGCCGACAAAGTGATCAAGGTTGGGGATGTCTACTATCTGTGCCTGCAAGGTGTCTGGTTCATGTCGCCAAACGCCCAGGGGCCATGGACAACGGCAAGCTCCATTCCAAAGGAGATTTACACGATCCCGCCAAGCTCGCCGGTCTATAACGTGACCTACGTGACGCAGACGACGACCCCCAGCGGAACTGTCGAATCCAGTTACACGGCTGGATATATGGGCGCTTTCGTTGTGGGGGTTACGGTCGGTGCCGTCGTCTGCAGCGGCACGGGCTACTACTATCCACCCTACATGTATTACCCGCCCTATGGCTATCCCGTCTATCACCCGTACCCGATGCCGTACGGAGGCTACGCTTACGGCGGTTATTACAACTCGGCGAATGGTTCCTATGGTCGTTATGCCACCGCCTACGGTCCATACGGCTCCGCAACCAGGGCGGCTTCCTACAATCCCTACACGGGCACATACAAGCAGGGCGCTAATGTCTCGACTCCTTACGGCAGTCGGAGCGCCGGGCAAGCCTATAACCCCTATACCGGAACCTATGCGGCCACTCGCCAGGGATCCAGTCCTACCGCGCAGTGGGGGCAATCCTACGTGTCGAATGGAAATAAATCTGCCTACGCTCAGCACTACTCGACCGCGCAGGGAACTGTTGGATCCGTGCAAGGGTCGCAGGGCGGCAAGGCCGCCGGGGCTTCCACCGCCTACGGCAACACTGCGGTCGCCAAGACTTCAAGTGGAGACATGTACGCCGGTAAGGATGGGAACGTATACAAGAATACCGGCAGCGGTTGGCAAAAATACGACAACAGTTCCGGCTCCTGGAACACGGTGAATACGCCAGAGAATAAGCAGCAAGCACAACAGCAGGCTCAGCAACAGAAGCAATCGTATCAGCAACAGAATCCCAACAGCCAGGCCAACGCGCAACAGGCTCAGCAACAAAGGCAGACGAACCAGCAGCAGCTTCCCTCAAGCCCGCAGCCTTCCTCGGCAAGCACACAGCAGCGTCCGCAAAATACAAGTCAGTCGCGCCCATCCAGCACCACGTCAACCCAAAGTCTTAACTCGGATATGCAGAATCGGCAGAGAGGATCGGCACAGGCCAGTAACTATCAGCGATCGGCCGCGAGCAGCAGCGGCCGCACTCGGAGCGCTAGTGGCGGAGGTGGTGCGCGACGCCGCTGAGTTCAGGCGAGGTCGATGAGGCGTCATGGAAAACGTACTTGCTCTGAGTCTGAAATCGGTTGGAAGAAACTTTCGCTAAGTCCCGTGTCGCGCACTCGGAGAAGTCCGGTCACTGGCCAGAAAAAACGTTAGAGGTTTACCGGATGCGCGTCCAAACGGCGTTGTGGGAAGCGAGAACCGGAGTCGCTAACCCCGCGATTGAGTATTCTGCGAGGCGAGGAGCCTTGCGCGCACCGTTCCTTAACCGACCCCTAGATTTTCGGCGATCTGTTCCAGGCTCTGGCCTTCCGCTCTCATTTGCAGAATCTGTTACTGGACCCGGACGGTTCCGGTTCATCCTGCAGCCTATGGTTGCCATCGTCCTGGGGATTCGCTGAGGCCTCGCCGATGCAAAGGCGGGAAATCCGCCCTACCTGTTCGGGCAGCTCTACGGTGCTGAACGTTGAGGAGAATTGCTGCGAAGCGGTGTGGCGGCCATCCGCAACCTGCTCGCCTTAGGGATCATCATGGACAAGCCAGCATGAACGCCTGGCGGCGTAGCGTAGGGGATACCAAGGCCTTGCAGGTGCGTATCAAACTGCGAGCATTGTACCTTGCCCTTGTCTGTTGGAATGACGGTTGGTTTGCCTTTGTCCTGGGATTGTGTTGCCACCATGTTATTCTCCCCTTCTTAATCGGGTTTACTTTTTGTTTTCTTATTCGATCAGCTGACCTGTGCCTGTTGCACTCGTGTGTCAATGCAGCGTTCAATGCCAATTGCGGATGTTGGCAAGATTAACAGAGCGTGTCCGCGATTGACAGGGAAGTGATTGCTCTGGCTGGGATTAGATCAGCCGGAACACTACCCTCGCTAGGTTTTGACCGAGGACAAGAACGTAACGTTTCCTAGAGCATTCGGTCACAGACCGAATGATAAGGGACGTGAACCGAACCCAGGGCGCTCGAACCACCCTTGCGGCTAGCAGTTCTTCCGCTCTCGTACTCGTTTGAGTACGTAGCCTTCGACTTTACAATACGTCGGGAGTTATATATACTTACCTACGTTTGGTAAAGAGCATTCCATGCCGAATCACCGCATAGCCGACCTCACGAAACTCGTGAAAGAGGCTGGGATACTACGTCCGCGAGACCTTCGGGCCCACGGCATCCCACGGGCCTATCTTCGCATGGCAGTTGACCAAGGCTCGATCATGCAACTCGGTCGTGGACTCTACGTCGCCCGCGGTGCCCAGCCAACCGAACATCACAGCCTTGCACAAGCTTCGAAGCGCGTGCCCAAGGGAGTGGTTTGTCTTCTATCAGCTCTTCGTTTCCACGACCTGACAACTCAATCGCCGTTCGAGGTATGGCTTGCAATTGGTGAAAAAGCACGCGTGCCTAAGCTCGACAATCCGCCACTGCATATAGTTCGGTTTTCACGCAAAACACTCGCCTACGGAATTCAAGAGCACTCCATCGAAGGAGTCGCCGTTCGAGTCTTTTCGCCCGCGAAGACGGTTGCAGATTGCTTCAGATATAGGAACAAGATTGGGCTTGATGTTGCGCTTGAAGCCCTCCGCGAATGCAAACGAAAGCGCCGGGCGACCGCGGATGAAATCTGGAGAGCCGCCAAAGCATGTCGAGTGGCAAACGTCATGCGTCCTTATCTGGAGGCTCTATCGTGAGCAGAGAAACGCCACGGAATCTTGCCGCTTCTGTTCGACAGAGGCTCTTCAACCGCGCGCAGGAAAGGCACGAGGACTTCGGACTAGTTCTAACCAAGTACGGATTGGAAAGATTTCTTTATCGTTTGGCTCACTCACAATATCGGGACCAGTTTGTTCTGAAAGGCGCTCTGCTCTTCGAACTTTGGACGCATCACCCATATCGTCCAACTCGTGACTTGGACCTCGAAGGCCAAGGAGACAACAGCATCACTCGAATCAAACAAGTGTTTGCCGAGATCATCGGCCAACCAGTCGAAGATGATGGTTTGATTTTTGACCCCAAGTCCCTGCGTGTCGCACGGATCAAAGAAGAACAAGAGTACGAAGGACTTCGCATCAATTTCATTGCTCGCTTGGAGCGCGCCAAGATTCACATGCAGGTGGATGTGGGCTTCGGCGACATCATCGTGCCCGCCGCTGAGGAAATTGAATATCCACGAATGCTCGATTTCCCAAGTGCCCGCCTTATGGCCTATCCAAGAGAAACGGTTGTCGCGGAGAAGCTTGAAGCTATGGTGAAGTTGGGAATGGTCAACACTCGGATGAAGGACTTCTACGATCTCTGGAAACTCGCCCGACATTTCGATTTTAATGGCGATGTCCTTTGCGACGCGATCAAGGCCACATTCGAGCGCAGACGAACGGAAGTACCGACGGACACACCTCTTGCGCTGACGGAAGAATTCTCGCGCGACGCGCAAAAGGCCAAACAATGGCTAGCCTTCGTCAGAAAGAGCAATCTCAATGACGACGGAGTTACACTCCACACCGTTGTCGCCGACCTGGCGGAATTCCTCTTGCTCCCACTGAAAGCAATTGGCACATCCCAAAAGTTTCCGATGGTGTGGCGCAACACTGGGCCCTGGTCCCCGACAACTCCCCACATCTAGGCTCTCCTCGTCAAAACAAAACAATCGCGGCTTGCGCTAGCACACAGCCGTGCCAGATAAAACCGATCTGTCACGCCCGTTGCCATTCGTTCCAGCCGCAAATTCCTTCCGCTTCGCTACGTCCTTACCGTGAGTCCGTTGCGACTTGGTTCTCCTTTCTGGGTGAGAGAACCAACTCTCAACTCACAGAAAAGGACAAAGAAAATGAATTCAGAAAACATCAGGAACGTTACAAATCAAGCTATCGAGCAGCTCATCGAGGCGCTGAAGGCTGGAAAGAGTGAAGCGCTCACGAACTACCTGGCCGCCGTGGCGAAGTTCCACCGCTACAGCTTCCAGAACATTCTGCTCATCGATGGGCAATACCCGCAGGCTACGCGTGTAGCTGGGTTCCACACCTGGCGCTCACTGGACCGCTTCGTCAAGAAGGGCGAAAAGGGCCTGATGATTCTCGCCCCACTCGTTCGGAAAGTTGAGTCTGCGGACGCGTGCTCGACCGAGAAAGAATCCCGAATCTTCGGCTTCCGCGCCGTGTACGTCTTCGATGTCAGTCAAACCGATGGCGCTCCGCTCCCGACCATCGGCGTCGCTCAGGGCGATCCCGGTGAGTACGTCTCTCGACTCGAAAAACTCGTTCGCGAGCAGGGCACCAAAAACTGACAACGCTGTCTGAGAGATCGACATTCCATCCTCACTGGCTGCTTTCTTGAAAGCCACTGTAGGCGGGAGGACATCAGGGTTTCTCTTTCAGACGGAGTCGGACAGACCGCTGACACAGCGCAACGTTCTGCGAGACGGTCTCGGCAAGATTCGCAGGGACATGAAGCTGGAAGACGGTAAGGCGTTCCATTCATTTCGTCGATTCCGAACCGCACACCTGCGAAAGAACCGTACGCCGTAGGACTTGCAAAAGCTGTGGCTTGGTCACGCTAACAAAGATGTCACAGACCGTTATGCGGAGCAGTTGAAAGAAGACGTGGAGTGGCGCAAGCAGGAAGCAGAAAGAGCGGGATTGGGGTTCAAGTTGCCGACCATAGAAAGTTCAGTTGGGCTACTTGGGCTACCAAGCGGTAAGAAAATGAAAGTGAAGAAAGCAGCCTAAACGATTGAGGGATTGAAGATTAAGTTGGCTCGGCAACTGCGGTGTCGAACTTGGGTTCGTGTCCGATCAGGCGAACAAAACCTTCGTAGCCGAAGCGGAATCCATAGACTTTATC
Organism: Candidatus Acidiferrales bacterium; assembly: GCA_963748365.1. Taxonomy (GTDB): domain Bacteria; phylum Acidobacteriota; class Terriglobia; order Acidiferrales; family UBA7541; genus Acidiferrum. The sequence goes on along the minus strand of CAVVJG010000001.1, from coordinate 299,847 downwards.
CACACCGTAGTCGTGGTACAAGCTCAGCACGATAGAGCGAATTACATCGTTGAGTCCGGGGTAGAGCCCGTCGCAGGTTACTCCGAGGCCTCTAATGTTGGAGAATTTGCGGCCTCGGCGATCCGTGCCTTTCGGTCTTCGAGTCGCGCATGATAGAGCAACGTTCGTCGTTACGGCCAAAGCGGACGATGGGAGAAGGGAAGCGGCACTCGCCAAGCCGCAGTATTGTGAGATCGAGATGGCGTTCGCGCAAAAGGATCTCTTTTTACACTTTCATGGCATCAGTGTCGTTCCTTGTGACATTCATCGCCAAATATTTTGTGACGGCGGCTTCGAGGTTGAAATGCATCGCTTCTCGACCCAAAGCGTCGCTTAATGCCGATTTCTGAACCACCTGCAGGACTCCCGGATTCAGCCCTGAACACCACAGGAATACTCCCTGATTACGCAGTCTCTTCTCGCCTTCGGTCAGGGCTTTAAGTGCAGTGTATTCGAGATCGGGTACAGCACTAAGGTCAATAGCCACGACTTTTGGCTGCGCCTCATCCACCAAGTCTCGGATCTTCGCCGCAATGTGTCCAGCGTTGGCGAAGAAAATCCGCCCTTCGAGTCGCAACAGCAAGAGCCCAGGAAAAGTCTCGTCGTCTGGATGTTCCTTCGAACCTGGCCGGAACACGTTGGTGCCCGGCTTGCGCCCTAACACGTAGACCGGCGGGTCCGAGACTTGATGGGCAAGTCCTACGAGCGAAATTGCAATGGCAACGAGGATACCTTTAAGTGTCCCAAGAGCTACAACGCCAGCAAGTGCCGCCAAGGCCCAAGTGAACTCCGTTCGCCTGATTTTGAGGATTGCCCGAAACTCTCTGGGCTTAATTAAGTTGATGGCGTAGAAGATCACCACAGCTGCGAGCGTGGCTTGAGGCATGAAGGCAAGGAGCGGAGCAAGCAGAAGCATCGTGGCCAGGGCGGCCAGCGCAGTAACCAATTCCGCCACCTGGGTCCGTGCTCCCGCAAGGCGGTTCACCGCGGTCTGGCTGGTGCCACCACCGACGGGCATGACTCTCAGGAAAGCACCGCCTGCATTGGCGAGTCCTGTAGCCAGCAATTCCCGGTTTGCTTTAGGGGGTGGCTCTCCAGCCGTGATAAATGCTCGACCAGCCGCGATTGTCTCGGTAAAACTCATCAGAGCTATGCCCAAAGCCCCTGGCCATAGTTCTCGTGCAAGGGAGAATTCGGGAAATGTTAGAGAGGGCAGGCCCTGCGGAATCCGGCCGACTAGCTCTACGCCATGTGACTGTAACCCCAAAAGACGCGCGCCTATTATCCCCGCGGCAATGGCAATCAATGGTGCCGGCGCTCGGGGCAGAAATCGTTTGAATCCGATCAACACGAAAATCATGGTTATCCCGACGACCGCCGTTGGCAGTGATGTTTCGGGGATTCCTTTGGCGATGGCAAAGAGGTTGTGGAGGAAAGAACCCTTGGCGAAATGGAGGCCGAATATCTTTGGAACTTGGCCCAGAACGATGACGAGTCCTATCCCCGCCTTGAAGCCCACCAATACGGGCTCGGATATGTAGTTGGCGACAAATCCAAGCCTGAGGACCGAAGCCAAAATAAGAATTGCGCCCACCAAAAGAGTGAGCATCGCCGTAGCTCGAAAAAGAGCCACCGAATTAGCATTAGGAACAACTTCACTGAGTCCCGTTGCGGTCAATATGGCGATCGTTGAGGTGCTGCTCACGCTGAGCGGACGCGAAGTCCCCAATACTGCGTAAATGAGCATGGGGACAAATGCAGTGTAAAGCCCGACCTGGATGGGTAATCCCGCAATCGTGGCGTATGCCATCGCCATTGGAATGACTACTGCAGCGGTCGTTAATCCAGCGGTTAAATCTGGACGGAGCCACTCCATCTGGTAGTTAAACAACCAATCGGCGATCGGCAGACTGCGGGGGTTTTTACGATCCATTGACAAGTCGCTTCTCCACCCGATGGGTTTCAGAGCGCTGAAAGGAGGCAGTCGTTTAAGCTCCAAGGCTGACATATAACGGATAGATAGTTTGTGATAAGGGTCACAATGCATGAGTTGAGGTGTGAAACCGAAAGACCAAGCTCAAGTTCTTGCCGACGATATGGGTTCTGGTCCGTCGGACTTACCTAAGGTTCGGCGGTCCGCGATGAAGCTCAACGGGACCGGCGTCATTCACTATACATATTGATTGCAACCTGTCGTGTACCTACGCCTTCCTTCTCCACCAAATTCGCCTCGACCGCCTTGCGGATCAAGCGCCGCGTCCTCTCTATAAACGAAGGCTTGTCTGCCAGGCAGGTCTCCCGCAGTATGCACTGCGAACACTACGAAACTGAACGTCCAGTCCGTGGCGGAACTCACGCGGTTAACACCGGAGGTGGGCATCTTCCCGTCGCTCGCGCGAACCTTCCCCAAAGGGCAGTAGTCGGCTTTACTGTAGATGCTTATAGTGCTTATCGGTTCACAATGAGCAGCACAACAACCAGCTACGTCGCCATCGTTGATGACGACGAAAGCATTTGCCGGTCATTCGGTCGGCTACTGCGGTCAGCGGGTATTCAGCCGATCACCTATGCCTCAGCGGAAGCGTTTCTCGCTGACGCGAAGCATCCTCAGTTCGGCTGCCTTGTTCTCGACATCCAGCTCGGTGGCATATCTGGTATCGAACTCGCTCAGCGGCTCGCGGCTGTAGGCAACAACACGCCCGTCATCTTCATCACCGCTTACGAAGATTCCAAAGCACGGATGGCGGCCGAGGCTGTGGGATGCGCGGCTTTCTTCCGAAAGACAGATTCCGGTGCAGAAGTGCTCGAAGTCATTCAGAGAGCCTTAACACACAAGTGATGAAAAACACTGCTTGGAATCCATTTGCGTGGCAGCTGGATGAAGACTATGCCTTACATCTGAGAGTGAGATACGTATCCAGAGAGTGTTGAATGGGAACCGATGATCACAGCGCGATCCAAGCTCTAAAAATAGCCGCCTGCGTGGTTATTGTGGCTTGGGGCATACGAACCACTTCCCACGTCCTCTCCATCGTACTGTTATCTCTCCTACTTGCTTACGCAATCCTTCCATTCCCGCTGTGGCTCGTGCGCCGATTCCATGTTCCCAAGAGTGCAGCTCTCAGCTTCACTGTGCTCCTTGTTGTCGCGTTTGGTTGCGTACTTACATTCGCTTTAGTCAAGACGGGCTTGCAAATGAGCGCCAAGCTTCCGGTCTACGAACTGCGGATAGAAGATCTGCACGAACAAATCGCTGGCTTTCTGACGCGACACGGAATTGAATCGACCGACCTTTCTGTAAAGAGTTTCCTCAGCTCAGGGCGGCTTATGCAGTTCATGCGCGACATACTGCCCAGCACCATTGAACTCCTTTCTGACCGCTTACTGATTTGGTTCCTAACACTGTTGTTCCTGGTGGAGCTGTTGGATCCTGAACGTGGCCATAGTCCTATCGCCAGGAGACTAGCGAATTTTGGCAAAGACATTCAGCGCTTTATTGCTACAACCGCGGAGACAGGAGCCATCATTGCTCTCGCGAATCTGCTTCTCTTAACTCTGCTAGGCGTGGACTTCGCGGTGATCTGGTGCTTACTGTACTTCTTCCTCCACTTCATCCCGAGCATTGGATTCATGATCGCGCTCGTGCCACCGACCTTGCTTGCACTCCTCATGTTGGGCTGGAAGAGAGCGCTGCTCGTGCTCGGTGGCCTGTTTCTGACGGAGATGCTAGGAGAGAATATCCTGAAACCGGCGCTATTAAAGAAAGGGCTCGATGTTGGGTTGATCGAGGTCACGCTCTCGCTCGTGGGGTGGGGCTTTCTCCTTGGTCCAGCGGGAGCTGTCCTCTCGGTTCCGCTGACTTTGGGTCTGCGCAGGCTTATCGACAGAGCAAAAACAAGCCCACCTGTGCCGAGTTAGTTCGTCCCGCCGGTCGCTAATGATTCTGTTACGCCATATGCGGTTACCACAGGTGGCACTTAATAAACGGGGCCTCCAATCTCCCCGGGAATAGTTGAGGTAATCCGTGATGCGTGTGTATGTATGTACTTTAGTTCTCTTTTGCATTGTACCGCTTTACTGCTTCGCTCAGGAAAAACCAAGTGCCACTCCGAGTGAGGAACAATCAGTCCGAACCATCCAGGCACCGGACAAGGGCCGTCCCAAGATCGGCGTGGCGCTGGAAGGTGGAGGAGCGCTCGGCGAAGCACATATCGGCGTTTTGAAATGGTTTGAAGATCATCACATCCCCGTGGACTACATCGCGGGGACGAGTATGGGCGGCTTGATGGGCGGCCTTTATGCGACAGGAAAATCGGCCGACCAGATGCATGAGGTTGTGAAAAAGATGGATTGGCCGCTGGTACTGGGTGGCCAAACTCCATTCGATGATCTATCGTTCCGGCGCAAGGAAGATGCACGGCAATTTCCGAACGCGATCGTGATCGGGTTGAAGCACGGTCCCGCTCTGCCACCCGGATTGAATTCTGGTCAACAAGTGAACCTCCTTATCGACCGGGAAACACTTCCGTATTCCGATATTCGTTCGTTCGATGATCTACCGATTCCATTCCGCTGCGTTTCAACCGAACTCATCTCCGGCAAGGCCTACGTCTTTCAGAATGGCTCACTGTCTGAAGCCATGCGGGCAACCATGTCGATTCCCGGCGTTTTTGCGCCAGTGCGACGCGGTAACCAAATCTTTGTCGATGGCGGTCTGGTGGACAACCTGCCCACGGATGTAGTTCGCAATATGGGCGCGGACATTGTCATCGCCGTGCACCTGCAAATCTCTCCCGCATCGGCAAAGGACATCCAGTCGGCGTTCAGCGTTCTGGGTCGGTCGGTGGAATTAGTGATCGCAGAGACAGAAATCCGCGGGATGGAGGGAGCAGATGTAATCGTCAAGGCCGACGTCCAGAAATATACGACAATGGATTACGAAAAGTCCGACGAATTGGTCAAGATTGGATACGAGGCTGCCGAGCAGAAGGCCACGCTTCTTAAGGTGTACTCGCTGGATGATATAGCCTGGGCGGAGTATCTCCACGGCAAGAATTCCCGTCTGCGGACAACTATCGGCGTACCGCAATTCGTAAAAGTGGTAGGTATCGAGGGCGAGTCACTAACCAACGTTCAGAAGTTCCTTTCTCCCCTAGCGGGGAAACCGATTGACCAGACCACTCTTGAACAGGACCTTACGCGTCTGGCGGGTGTAGGGCGACTTGACAGCGTTACCTACGAAATCATTCAAGAGAATGGTCAGACCGGACTACTTATCACGGCTCACGAAAAGAGTTATGCCCCACCCACGCTCCGACCATCGTTTGAGGTAAACGGCACTCAGACTCAAGATGTGACCTTCACGATCGGCGCACGGCTGACCTTTATGGATATCGCCGGTTTTCGCTCGGAGTGGCGCACGGATTTCGAGTTCGGTGAAACCTACGGCATCGCTTCTGATCTTTATCGTCCATTCCATCCGATGGGAAAGTGGTTCTTCGATCCGTTCGTAAATGCGAGCCAGACAACTTTTCAGATTTACCACAAGCAGGATCCCGAGGCGATTTACCGCCTGGACCGGACATCGGGTGGTATCGACGTTGGATATGCCATTAGCCGATTCAGTGAAGTGCGCGTTGGATATGGACTGGGCTATGGCAACGCGGATCTGCGGCTCGGGACCCCGGACTTTCCCTCTTACAGTGGGCGGATAGGAAGCACGCACGCGCGATACGTCGTGGACCATGCCAACGATCCGATTCTCCCAACCGCCGGCTACATCGTGCTTACGAACTTCAATTTTTATGACAGCTTCCCAAATGCTCCACAGGGCTTCCCAACTCTGGAAGCGTCCTTGCAGTATTTCCAGCCGGTTCGGCGTAACGACTCCGTATTCATAGTCGCGACAGGCGGTTCGACTCTCGGTTATCAGAAAACCGGGACGCCGCAGTTCTTCCTGGGAGGCGTGGGCAGACTGAGCGCCTATGGGCTCAATGAATTGATGGGGAACCAATACTTTGTTGGCCGCATCGGTTACAGGCGAAAGATCTTCACGTTACCCACGTTCGTTGGAAGCAATGTGTATTTTACGGGCTTTGGTGAAATCGGAAAAATGTATGGCGACCCATTCGGTGCTCCAAAACTATCGGGTGACGGAGCGGTCGGCGTGGTCGCGTTGACCGCCCTTGGTCCGGTTTTCATTGGTGCCAGCGCAGGTGATACCGGCCACTACAAGTGGTTCTTTCAACTTGGCCGAGTCTTCTAGGCGTCGCACATGACAGTGGCTAGGGACAGCTGGCTGAGCAGCTTAGCGCTGTAATGCTGATGGTAGCGGCAAGGCGTCAATTCAAATTAGGGAACTGCGGAATCCGTCGCTTGGACGTTCCTAAGGAGTTTGCGAGTGGTGTCCACGTCGAGGCAAACCTAAACTCGCTTGAGGGAAGAGAGGGATCTACTATGAGTTCCTTTGCAATAAGTTCGATTGTGTTCGGGGTTGTGTTTGGAGGTGCGCTGGTTGGGATGTTTCTTCGCGCTGTTTTGCCTCAGCACAGTCTGAATGATGACACGAAAGATCTCGTGAAGATGGGAATGGGATTGGTGGCCACGATGTCTGCGCTTGTTCTCGGCTTGCTGGTCTCATCGGCAAAAAATTCGTATGACGCATTGAACGGCGAATGGACCAGAGTCGCCGCTAAGGTCATTTTGCTGGACCGAACGTTGGCGCTCTATGGTCCGGAAGCGAAGGAAGTGCGCGATCAGCTCCACGGTGGCGTTGAGGGTATGATCGAGCGCATGGAGATGAAAAAATCTGCAAAACCGTCGCAAGTGAGCGCATCAAACCGAGAGATCGACGAAGTGTACAAAAAGATTCAGGGGCTCTCTCCGAATGACGACAAACAGCGTTCAATTCAAGGCCGCGCATTGGACATTCTGGGTTCGATCCAAGAAATTAAATGGGTGATTTTTGAGCACGAGGCCACGTCGATTTCCATGCCAATGCTGATTATCCTGGTTTCCTGGCTCGTCACTCTGTTTATTAGTTTTGGGCTCTTTGCACCTGCCAACAGGACCGCATTCACTGCTTTGCTGGTTTCCGCGCTGTCGGTATCTGGCGCCGTTCTCTTGATCCTGGAGCTTTATGCGCCGTACGGAGGGATGATTAGGGTATTGAGCACACCCTTCCGTGTCGCACTTACGCAAATGGGTAATTAGCTCTTCGATTTGAATTAACCTCGCTTAGCCGGAGCCTTCCAAGATAGGAGAGCTTATGTCTCACAAGACTTACACTGGTCCGCTGAGTACTTGGGGAATACCCGCAATTTATGCAGTAGTCGGAGTTGTGGCCGCGCTGACATTTCCTCGAATGGAGACTCGCCTCTTTCCTGGTCTTGCCTCTCCACTTAGCGTCTCCACTGCCACGGCGATCTACTCAGCAATCGCCTCGGGCATGATAGCCCTTACAGGAATCGTATTTTCTTTGACATTTGTAATGGTACAGTTCAGTGCTACTGCCTACTCGCCGCGACTTGTGTCGTGGATTGCTCGTGATCCTGTAATGTCGCATTCGCTTGGAATGTTTACTGCCACTTTTCTCTATGCTATCGCAGCGCTCGGAGGAGTCGACCGGAGCGCTTCGGGGAAAGTTCCATTTGTCAGCACTTGGGTGGTGGTTGCTCTTCTCATTGGGAGCGTGGGCATGTTCATCGCCTTGATCCAGCGGATCGGCATGCTTCAGGTCAACCGAATGCTGGTTTTCACAGGCGAGCAGGGTCGAACGGTGATCACGAAACTTTATGCGAAATCGAAACCCACGATTTCAGCCGTTGGATCGGATGGTTTTCGTGCATTGCCCTGTACCCAGACTCTTCTTCACCAGGGGCGACCTCGCTCGATACAGGCGCTCGACATCGCGGCTTTGGTGAATCTGGCGAGAGCATCCGGGGGAGTTATCGAAATGGTTGCGGCGGTTGGCGACACGCTTGTGGAACGATGCCTTTGTTGTACGTCTACGGCGGAAAGGAACGCATTGAAGAACGAAAGTTGTACGATGCGATGGTTATAGGGGAAGGTCGCACATTTGAGCAAGATCCGAAATACGCAATCCGGCTGTTGGTTGACATAGCCATCAAGGCGTTATCGCCGGCGATTAACGATCCCACAACTGCGGTACAGGCGCTTGACCAGATCGAGGACCTCCTGCTTCGTTTGGGTCAACGGCACCTAGAAATAGGAACGTATGCCGACAGTGATGGACAATTGCGCCTGGTAGTTCCGTTTCCCACATGGGACGATATTATTCGGCTGGCCTTTGATGAGATCTGCGCCTATGGTGCTTCCAGCGTGCAGGTAATGCGACGCATGAACGCCCTCGTGACCGATCTGACTCAGGCTATCCCAGAAGAACGCCGTCCGACACTCAATACTGGAGTGCGAGACTGAGAGACACAATTGGGCGTTCGTTCGCGGGGAGTGAAGAAAGATCGGAAGCTTCAAAGGAAGATCGGCAGGGGCTTGGCGTACCCCGCCAGAATAGCCGAGGAATCTAGCAATGAGCCTCAAACAAAAGCAGCTAGTAGAGTGGCTCGACAAATTTGTGAGCCGCAGTCACGCTAGTCGATGCTATCGGACGCGATGCGTGTCTTTCTGCCGCTTCTGATCATCTGTGTCACCCTAACGGCTCAGTCCGTTTGCGTTCCTCAACTCAGTGCCGCCCACCAAATATCCCTTCGATCACAATGTCACCAAGAATTACTGCAGCTTCGCGTATTCTGCTTTGGCAGCAATGAGAATTGGAATGTCAGTGTCGGCATCTTTCCAGAGCGTCAGGAAATCATGATAGGCGGCCTTAGCTCTGGCCGTATCGCCTTGCAAAGCAAAAGCGCGCGCCAGTCCGAGATGAGCTAGTGCACCCGTAGTACAGTTCTGAACTAAGCCGCGATGATCGAGGATTTTCTGGAACTCCGCCGCTGCGGGCACGCCTTGGCCTTCAGCCAGATACGCTTGGCCGCGAATGTAAGCAGGATAGATACATGAATAGCCGAGCGGTTCAACTCCTGTACTCAGCTCGAACGGAATTGCTGGTTGCAGAAGTTTGACGGCGGCAGGGGGAGTGTTGCGATTGACTGCGACTTGTCCACGTATCGTGGGCAACCAAATGGATTGCATTATCGTATTGAGCGGAAACTTTTTGTTTAGTTCATCCGCCGTCGCTTGCGCACGGCTCACGTCGCCGGTCAGCGCCAATGCTAATCCCGCCTCGCTCGCCGCGTCACGACTTCCCGGAGCTAGTTTCAGAGCTTCGTCCACTTTCTCCCGCGCCGCCCCGAAATTGCCCAACAATGCTTCCCGGAGCGCGCCATCCGCGGTCCAAAAAGCCGCCACTTCCTTGTTTTGCGCTCGTTCGGCGGACGCGACCGCCTGCTGTGTCAGTTCTCGAGCTTTCTTGAGTCGCCCGTAATAGGCTTCTGTGCTTGATTCTTGTCCGAAGATCTCGTTCTCGACGTCGGCTTTCCTTCAAACCAGGCCGCCTGTTTAATCATTTCCGCGGAATCGCCCTGCAGGAAAGCCAAGCTATAGAGATTCGTGTGCAGCATTTCTTCGTCTAATTTCCGGGCGAGTGCCTGGTTCGTTATATCCTTCGCTTCGGTCAGACGGTTCAGCGGGAGGTAAAATGTCCCGAGATTTTCGTAGGCTGTCACATTCTCGGGATAGAGCTCTAGTGACTTGCGAGTTGTCTCAACTGCTTTTTCGTACTGCCCAAGACTTCCGTAGGCCACGCCGGCGTTAAAGAAAGGAAGCCAGTCGCGGGGATAAGATTGCTCCCACAATTGGTAGGTTTGGATGGCTTTCTCTTGCTCTCCGGTCACAAATTCGTAATAAGACGCCGTGATGCGAAGTTTGTCTCGCTCGCCCGCATGCTCGCGGAGCTCGAAGGCTTTGGTGACATACTCGCTTGCCCTTACCGGCTGACCTAATATTGCGGTACATGATGCCCAAACGCGCGTAGGCCGCCGCGAAGTTCGGGTCCAGCTCGATCGCATGCTGGTAAAAAGGAATTGCTGCGGCACTGTTTTGTTTTCTGCCCAGACTGAAAGCCTTTAGAGCTTCAAGCGATGGCGTCATCGCTTGATCGAGCGGCACATCAAACTGTTGTACCGAGTGGAGTGATTCGCCCAACTCACCGCGCAATTTCGCTGAGCCCGTGCTCAGCGCGTCCAGCACTTTCTCCTTACTTGGAGCTTGCGCCTGTTCTCGAGCAATGGGGTCGCCAGTGGCGCAATTGACGGCGTTCAAGCCGATGACGTACTGATTCCCCAGACCCGCGATCGATCCACTGATGAACGCTTTGCTTCCGGTACGCTGGCACACTTCACGGGCGATTTCATCTGTGAGCCGCTCGCCTGGCGGACGAGTCATCTCTTTCAGCGTTGCGCGAACTTTGTTATCCGAAACGATGTTCAGAAATGGCGATTGACCCAGGTCCACTGCCAGGGCTTGTTTCAAGGCGTCGTCGAACACCGCATCTCCTGTGGAATTTGCGAAGTCGGCGAGAACAACGCTGTCTTTTTCGTTCAGCGCATGCGCGCTGCGATGCCCCAAAAACAACCATCCGCCAATCGCGACGCAGAATGCCGCAACCCCAGCCAACGCGATCCAGACGGTCCGACGGCCCTTGCTTGGTTGAGCGGATTGCGCATTAGCCTCGGAAGGAGCAGCAACTGCGGGCGCAGCCGCGAACCTCGCCGTTATCAACGTCTCGTCCCAGTCCGGCGATTCCATGTCGCGCTTCAGTCGCTGCAGATCAGTTCGCAATTCCGCGGCGTTTTGGTATCGCAGACCCGGATCCTTCTGTAGGGCCTTATTCACGATGTGTTCTAGCTGCGGTGGAAGCGACGGATTCAGCTTTACGGGGGCTTCTGGGGCACGGTTCAGCAATCCATCGAAAATGTCTACGGTGGAATCTCCGCGAAATGGTTGAAGTCCGGTACCCATCTCATACAGCACCGCACCAAAACTGAATATATCTGTGCGCGCGTCCAATGGCTTGCCACGTGCTTGTTCCGGAGACATGTACGCAATGGTTCCAACCGTGGAGCCGACAATGGTCAGCGATGGGTCCATCGTCTCATCCGAATTCACCTCCTCTGCCGGTCGGGAGACTTTCGCTAATCCGAAATCAAGTAGCTTGGCTTGTGCGTCCCCGGTGACAAAGATGTTCGCGGGTTTGATATCGCGATGAATGATGCCCTTGGCGTGCGCTGCCCGGAGCGCGTCGGTAATCTGGCAACCGATGTCCAGCAGAAGGTCCGCCTTCAGCGGTTTCCCACCGATCAATTGCTTGAGTGTGAGGCCCTCCAGCAATTCCATCACAATGAAGGTCTGACCTCCCGCTTCGCCAATTTCGTAGATCGTGCAGATGTTGGGATGGTTGAGGGCCGAAGCCGCTCGCGCTTCCCGACGAAACCGCTCGAGCATCTGTGGATCTTTTGCTAATTCTTCAGGAAGGAATTTTAGGGCGACATGACGCCCAAGGCTTATGTCCTCGGCCTCGTACACCACACCCATACCTCCAGCACCGAGCTTTGCGAGGATGCGATAGTGGGAGACGGTCTGTCCGATAAGCGAAGCGGAGTTGGGCATTTGGCGGTCATATTAGGTTGTATGGGAAGGCAAGTCAACGGAAGCGCTGAGTCTCAGCGAGATGGCTATTGCTGGAAGACTATGGGAGGTCCGCTGACTCGTTTCGCCTTGAGGTCGACAGTCACCTCGACGCGGTCGGCAATTTTGACAAGCGGAATTCCTTTGTTCATCCCGTAGTCCTTACGGTCGAAGGCCATTGTCCCTTTGACCGTTCCTGCGCCCGTCCCCTTACCTTCGATCGCAAACGTCAGCTTCTCCTGTTTCGTTACGCCGCGTATGGTAAAGTCGCCGTCGAATACGATCGTATCGGGACCAGTCTGTTCAACCTTAGTTGAGTGAAACGTGATCAAAGGATCGTTCTCGACATCGAAGAAGTCTTTGCTTTTCAGCTTACCGTCCTTCATACCACTCCCGGTGTTCACCGTGGCAGCCTGAATCTTGATGTCCAAAACTGCTGTCGAGAGTTCAGGCGAGGTCATCGTTACACTCGCGTCCCACTTGTCGAACTTGCCGACGATAGCCACGGACGCCTTCACGTCAAACTTTATCGTGCTTTCTCCCTTCGTCACCTCGAAAACAGGAGCCTGCGCATGGCTTACTGACGGAAACACGACGGATGCTAAGAGGAAAAGAATGATTAATCTCATGCCATGGAGTGTGGATCTTTCCAACTCCATTGTCAATTGGTCTCCAGGTCAGCTCTAATTAACGCGGCTACCAGTGTAGTGTCCGTGCCCCGAAAATAGGTTCGATAAGTTGCACGCCTCAAGTTGTGCAACATCAGTGCAATCGCATCTGTTACCCATGTCGGTTATTTACGGGACAGCACAGTAGTACGCAGCTGGTGGATTAGCCGACCTACCGCGAGTTAGCCGGGGCCATGCGGAGCGGCACGCCGCCACCCGGACAAGCGTGTCGTTAATGCTCGGGAGAGTGCGTACGGGGAACAAATGAGGATCGGCCCAATTACCACGGCGGCACCCGGATGCACCGAGCGGTAGAGGATTAGTTGAAATACAATGTCCATGATGATCGCCATAGCGACCAGGTTGCGAATGGCCGCCAGGCCGCTTCGTAGCAATTCCCTACGACGTCGACCACCGAAGAGCAGCCCGAACAGGTAGTCCGGATTTCCCGCCTTGACGTCGGCAAGGCCTCCGCGAATCCCAAGGACGATGGCGAACATCGGTTGCAGGATGAAGCGTAAGCGTCCAGGCCCGGTGAACCGCTGAGGCAATTCCTCGAGGAACTGCCTCGAGAATAAGTGCACGCGACCCGTTTCGATCGTGTCTACAATCGCAAACGGTAGTGTAATGGCGATCACAAGAATCGCTAGCACAGTCACAAAAGTGTCGCGTCGCAGCTTCAAGCTCTTGAACCTCAGGAAATACGCCGCAAGGGCGCGTCCGGCTCATGTCCTTCTGTTTTCGGTGTAAAGCTGCTCGAGCGTAGCATGGCGCTGGTGCCAGGAGTTGCTCATACATTTGATCTTGTTCACGAAAGGCAATATAGTCTGCATGTTGTCCACTACCAAACGGAAGTGCTGTCCGGTGGCTGAGTTTTCTGACGCTATCGCTTGCATCAAAGATGGATTCGAGGGCAAGCGGATTTCAGATTTCGTTTGAATGGAACATAAAGATGCGAATAGTTCGTTTGGTTTTCCCTGCATTTGCCTTATTGCTCGTGACGGCACTCGTTTCGACCACACTTGTACACGCACAGACTGGAAAGCTCGAAATCATTAAAGCGGTCTACGGCAAAGAGGGATTGGGGAACGACGTAACCAACCGCCTTCAGAAATTGATTAAGAACAACACGCTTGATGTAAAGGTCTCCAATGCCATTCTGGGAGGAGACCCGAACAAAGGCGCGGACAAGACCTTGAAAGTTGTTACACATATCGGGGACAGCGTAGACAAGTGGTAGTTAAGGAAGGCGATCGGTTGCAATTGCCCTGAGTCCCCCACGTCTACCAGAGCAATATTCGATAGTTCCCAAGCGGTTTACAATACCTGCTGCTTCAGCACACAAAAAAGGACTTACGCCCGAGGTCGTTGAGAACCTGGCCTCTTGGGTACAGTTCATTACGAGAGACGGTGCGATGACCTTTCCCCACACAAAAAAGCCAATTCGATCCGCCAAAGCGGGGCTGCGTAGATTGATCGAGTGAAACGAGCGATTCATGCGAGGCCGCACACATTTTCCAACCGTATGCAAGGAGACGCTTCTGACTTGGCAAAAGGACAGCAACCTTATGCAACGATCCTCGGCTGCAGTGACTCCCGCGTCCCACCGGAAATAATATTTGATGCGGATTTTGGCGAGTTATTTATCGTTCGCGTCGCTGGAAACGTAATCTCGCCCGAGGTGTGGGGCAGTCTGCAATATGCGGGCGCACTTCTCCACACTTCCCTTTTCGTTGTACTCGGTCACGAGGGATGTGGTGCAGTGCAAGCTGCGCTGGAATTCAAACATCATCGCGTGAAGCAGCGTTCCCGCATTCACATTCCGACAAGGAATATTCTACCCGGCTTGTCCAGCTCTGACCGGCGACTGCCGAAGGATAAACTTTTGGCAGACGCGGTCGAGGCGAACGTGCGTTGGTCTATGCATCAACTGATGGAGACCCCGAGGGCAGGAATGGAGTAAGAAAGGGCGTCCGCTTGGTCGGCGCGATCTACGAGATCGCTTCGGGCCGCGTCCGCTTTTTGTCTTGATGCTTTCCAATCAAATCGGCGCCCTCTGTATCGCGGCGCGGAATCACTTGCTAAGCGCGTTTCAGTTCAGCAAGATGAATCCATGACATTTCCATATTTCACGAGTCGTCAGGTCTTTCGCTCCGCGCTTCTTTTCTTCTATTTGTTGGCTGTTCTCACTACCAGCAGCGGCAAGTCCGTCAAGATGATCACCAGTTGGTTCAACCCCAATTACGACGGACAGACGTTCCACAAAATTCTGGTCATCGGCGTCGCTCAGAACCCGGAGGTGCGCGCCGACTTCGAAGATGGAATGGCCGCCCAGATTGCGCGTCCCGGCATCGAAGTCATTCCTGGCAACCACATCCTGTTGCGCCCGGACCCCAACGTGAAACTTGACCTCAACTACTTGCGTGGGCAGATCCGCGACAATCACATTGACGCTGTAGTCGTCTCGCGTCTGCTGAACGTCGATAAGAAGGTGACCGTCGTCCCGAGTTCGACCTACATTGCCCCGTACCCCTACTACTACTCTTTCTACGGTTACCTGGGCGCTGTGTATCCCATGGTTTACGATCCGGGATATACGCGGGAAGATACGACCGTCAGCGTCGAGACCAACGTTTACGCCACAAGCAAGCCAGACGGTGACCTGGTGTGGAACGGCGTCAGCAAGTCGTTCAATCCGAAGTCAGCGAAGAAAATCGCCGATGGCCTTGTCAAAGAAGTTCCAAAGCAGATGGAGAAAGACGGGCTGCTACCGAAAAAAGTCTCCTCGAACTAACTACGGCGGGCCCGCTTATCAGGCAAGTGAAATTGGATTATCACACTCAGAGCAGTTTGCAGGAACAGTTCTGCCAGCAGTGGCCTGCTGTGAAGGCTTCTCCCCGAGTGGACCATCATTCGCGTGCAATTCTGCGAGGCGGCGATAGTTTCGCGTCGCAGCGTCAAGTTCTTGGCCTCAGGACACGCATCGTGCTTTCGCCGTTCGGCTGCAACCTACCGATCTCTTTACCCACCGGCGCGGGCTTTCTCCGTGAACGCGGACGCTCTGCCCAATTCCAGGATTCGCTTGGCATCAAGGAAGCCGTAAAGCTCGATGAGTTTGGCAACGAGTCCGCGTCCAACCGGTCTGATGACTGGCGCCCAGCCCGGCGCCATTGTCGCCATGGAAGTATTCATAGAAGAGAATGTTGTCGCGCCAGAATGGATCGCTCTGGAACTTTTCCGTGCCGCCGTAGACGGGTCGTCGGCCTTGCGCGTCGCGCAAGAAGATCCGGGTGAGCCGGCCCGAGATCTCCTTGCTGACCTCGAAGAGGTTCATCAGCTTGCCGGATCCCGTGGGGCATTCGATTTTGAAGTTGTCGCCATAGTACAAATAGAAGTTCAGCAGTGCCCGGATAATGAGCACATTCACGGGCATCCAGACCGGTCCCCGCCAGTTGGAGTTCCCGCCGAACATGCCAGTGTTCGACTCCGCCGGCAGGTAGTCCACTCGGTATTCCTGTCCACCGACATGGAGGATGTACGGATGCTGCTCGTGGAACTTGGAAAGCGAGCGGATGCCGTAAGGGCCAAGGAACTCGTTTTCGTCGAGCATCTTCGTCAGGATCCGGCGGAGCCGCTCCGGGGTGACCAGAGCCATAATCCCCCGCTCGGCCACGCCGAAGTGTCCCGGGCCAGTGGGGTGCATGGTCTTGCTGAGTTCGGGCATCCGGCGTAGGCGTTCGTTTATGTGCGCCATTACTCTCGGAATGCGCTCCCGCATACTAGCCTCGACGTCAATTGTCGCGCACAGGGGAAGGAGTCCCACCATCGAGCGAACCTTGAGCCGTGTCGCGCTGCCATCCGGGAGCCGCAGCAGGTCGTAGTAGAAACCATCCTCCTCGTCCCACATCCCGTCCGATCCTGGCTTGTTCATCGCCGAGGCGATGTAGTAGAAGTGCTCGGCGAACTTCACGATCATGTCCTCGTAGTTGGGGTCGTGGAGGGCGAGTTCGAATGCTAGCTCCAGCATGTTCTGACTGAAGAGGGCCATCCATGCCGTGCCGTCCGCCTGCTCCAGGTGGCCGCCGGTGGGTAGCGGCGCGCTGCGGTCGAACACGCCGATATTGTCGAGGCCGAGAAAGCCCCCCTCGAACACGTTCTTGCCGAAACGGTCCTTGCGGTTAACCCACCAGGTGTAGTTCAGCAAGAGCTTTCGGAACGTCGTCCTAAGGAAATCGAGGTCTGCCTTGCCGTGCAGGGCCTGCTCAGTCCTGTGCAGAAAGTATGTCGCCCAAGCATGGACCGGGGGATTCACGTCGCTGAAGTTCCACTCGTAGGCAGGCATCTGGCCGTTCGGGTGCAGGTAGAGGGCGTTGAGCATCAACTCCATTTGCTCCTTGGCGAAATCGGGGTCCACGATAGCAAGCGGGAGCGTGTGGAAGGCCAGATCCCAGGCGGCGTACCAGGGGTATTCCCACTTGTCGGGCATGGAGATGATGTCGTGGTTCAGCATGTGGAACCACTCCGAGTTCCGGGAATTTCGAAATCCGGTATGGAGCGGGTTGGAGTGGTGCTCGTCCAGCCAGTTGTCCCCGTCGAAGAAGAAGAACTGCTTGCTCCAGAGCATCCCGGCGAGAGCCTGGCGCATCACTCTGGCCTGGTCTTCACTCAGGGTTGGAGGTGTAACGGACTTATAGAACTCATCGGCTTCACGAAGCCGGTCGGCGAAGATTTCATCAAATTGCTTTCCGAAGGTTTCGCGCTGATGGTCTCGAGAACTCTTTGAGAGCCGCAGGCGAATCACTTCCGATTGACCAGCATCGATCTTGACCTGGTAGTTTGCCGCGACTTTGGTGCCTTGCTTGGCGGGGTTCACCGCTCCCTGCTTGCCCTGCACCACGCAGTCGTTGATGCCGTCTTTGACGTAGGGGCTCTCGTTCTTCTGCCCGGGGAAAAGCCGCTCGTGGTTCGTGTCGTTCTCGGTGAACAGCAGCGGCACTTCGCCTTCGCAGGAAAGAATGAATTCACCCAGCAGCGGATGCGTCGCCGCAACCACGCTCGTGCCCGCCGGTGCCAGAGTCTGCTTGAGGTTTGGTTTCTTAGGGGTCCTATTTGTTTCGGCAATCCACGAAGCCCAGTTGTTCCGGAACCATAGTGTCGGCAACAGATGCAGTTCTGCCGCCTCTGGTCCGCGGTTGGCTGCGGTGATCCGGACCAGGATGTCTTCCGGGCCGTCCTTGGCATATTCCACGAAGACGTCGAAGTAGCGGTCGTCGTTGAATACACCGGTGTCGAGGAGCTCATATTCCGTTTCGTCCTTGGAACGACGCCGGTTCGTCTCGACTAGATCGGCGTAAGGGTAAGCCGCCTGCGGGTACTTGTAGAGATACTTCATGTAGGAATGCGTCGGCGTGCTGTCAAGGTAGAAGTAGTACTCCTTCACATCCTCACCGTGGTTGCCTTCGCTGTTGGTCAATCCGAACAGCCGCTCCTTGAGAATCGGATCCTTGCCATTCCACAAGGCCAGCGCGAAGCAGAGGTGCTGTTTATCATCGGAAATGCCAGCGAGGCCGTCCTCACCCCAGCGGTAGGCGCGCGAGCGGGCATGATCGTGGGTGAAAAAATTCCAAGCATCACCATTCTCGCTGTAGTCCTCGCGAACCGTGCCCCACTGCCGTTCACTGAGGTAGGGGCCCCACTTCTTCCAAGGGAGTTTTTCCTGTCGCGCATCATCTAACCGTTGCAGTTCCGCCGTAAGCATGATCTTCCTCCGCGCCGAGACTTTGCCCCGCAGTTTAATTTCTTAGGTATTCCCTGGGTCCATACGCGATCGGATATGTGTGCGTATGGTCTCCATCGGTGAAAACCGCTGTAAGAGTTCAGCGCACATGGCTAATTTCTTTCCCTAGTATAGGCTGTCGGGAAATGAGCAACAAGGATAGGAATCACAGCGGGCTGCGCAATCTTACTGAGACCGAACTGCAAACGTGTGACCTCAAGTCTGATTAAATGCTGGTACGTGCGATTGAAAGCTGCGATTCGCGCGTTCCTTCGAACATGGGGAAGATCGGAATGGAGGCCTCGCAGGAAGACCGGGTAGGGGTTGGTGTATCCTGCTAAGGTTCTACTGGCAGCACTTAAGCTTTTGACGATTGAGGTTGTGATCGAAGGATGCGAACTTTTTCCAAACTTGTCTTGTCGGCGGTGTTTGCAGCGTGTCCCCTGCAGACGATTCATGGCCAGGACCTTTCTCCGCGGGCCTACGTCATTACTCCTCTGCATTTCAATGTAATCAACCTGACCTGGTCCTACTACGACGGCAGCATTAACTACAATGGCGCGCTCCCCGTGAGCGGCGCGACAGGGACGTACAGCGTGCCAATCTTCAGCTACTACCACTCATTCAGCTTCTTTGGCCGCTCGGCCAACATCGTCGCCGCGTTGCCGTACGGAGTAGGGAGCTTCCAGGGAACAGCGTTCGGCGCGGAGCAGCACCTTTACCGCTCCGGTCTCCTGGATTCGGTCTACCGCTTTTCCGTGAACCTGAAGGGTGGCCCGGCGATGACAATGCCAGAATTCGTGAAATGGAAACAGAAGATTTTGCTTGGCGCAAGTCTAAAGGTAATCGCGCCCACCGGTCAGTACGATCCCACGAAATTAATCAATTGGGGAACTAACCGCTGGAGCTTTAAACCTGAATTTGGCTATTCGCAGCGGTGGGGCCATTGGGTGCTCGATGGATATTTTGGGGCTTGGTTCTTCACCACGAATCAGGACTTCTGGTCGCGCAACAGCTACTTTCCGGGCACAAGGTCTCAATCGCAAAGTCCGATTGGAGCCCTGGAAGGACACTTGAGCTACGACTTCAAGCCACGGCTCTGGGTTTCTATCGACGGTAATTTTTGGTTCGGTGGGAAAACAAGTGTGGACGGAGTGTCGAATCCCCTTACCCAACAGACGAACTCCCGAATTGGAGCTACGCTTGCGGTCCCCATCACCAAGCGCCAAGCTCTGAAGTTCAGCTACAACAATGGTACATATATCCGGTTTGGCGGGAACTACCAGAACGTTTCGCTGGGGTGGCAGTATTCCTGGCAGGGCCGACCCAATTAGCAATCCATCCAACATGTACGCGGCAGCGCGATGATGCGTTCTGACTTTCCTGCGAGCACTTGTGCTCACAGAAAGACTTGAATCGTAGAACTCGTTAAAGTGCTATATTCCCGCATGTCGCCCTAGGTAAAATCTTAATCGGAAACTGATCCGATGGAGGGATGAACAATTAAAAAGCTCCTATATATTCGTTTGCTGGCGTCTTTCCTAATGCCCGTTTCGGCGATGGCGCAGAGTGCCTTCGACGGTACGTGGAAAGTGGACATGAGCAAAGCCCAACTGCCCAAGAAGCCGGACGTCTACCTGCTGCAAGCCGGCATGTTCCTCTGCAAGACTTGTGTTCCGACAGTTGAGGTCAAAGCCGACGGCCAAGACCAAAACGTCACCGGACATCCTTACTATGACTCCATGAGCATCAAGATAGTCGACGATCATTCCATCGAGCAGACCATCAAGATAGATGCCAAGACCGTCGCTACTTCCAAATGGACCGTCTCACCCGATGGCAACACGTTGATCGTCGAATTTTCCAACAGTAGTGACACCAATGCCGCCCCCGTCTCGGGCAAGAGTGAAGCTACTCGAGTTGCCAAAGGTCCTGTCAATTCGCACGCGATTTCCGGCTCCTGGCGGGCGTCAAAAGTGGAGAATCTGTCGGACAATGCTGTTCTCGTGATGTTAAAGCTGGAAGGCGATACCTTCAGCATGAATACTCCTACTGGGGCGTCCTATAGCGCGAAACTCGACGGCACCGATGCGCCCTACAAGGGCGATCCCGGCATCACGAGCGTTTCGGTCAAGCGCATCGGAAAGAACTCTTTAGAAGAAACCGATAAACGCGATGGCAAAGTGATCAGCGTCTCCAAAATTACCGTGACTCCTGACGGCAAAAGCATGACCATTGCCGTCATCGACAAACTCCACGGAACGACAAGCGAGTTTCCTGCATTGAAGCAGTAAGCCGACATACCGTTGACCTATATTTTAAGTCGCAGTCACCCAAGCGGCTGCACTGACATTGTTCTTTGTAAGCGAACCCCACCCACATACGTAATCTTGCTCTGAAATGTAGCCCGATGTCCTTGGCACACCACTGTGAAAACAACACTACGCTTGACCAGTGTTTGGCGCGACTAGGGAATCGCTAGCACTTGGTGGAAAGCCGGTAGATTCGTAAACGAGATTGCCGGTCCTCGTCAATTACTTTCTCGGGCTACATCTGGATTGGAAGCCGTTACTGCACGAATTGAAAATGGGAACAAGCAGAAATTGATTTGTTAACGTACCTCTTGCTTTCTCGTAAGATCTCGAAAATGCTCTCCTCGGTATTTTCGCGATCTCCACTACTCCGTTAGTGGCCCAAATACACCTGATTTTGGGCAAGCCAAACTGACGAAAAGTGAATGCGTGGAATCAGCAACTTGCGGAGTCAGGAAAAATGAGGTTTTTGGGCAGGCTCATCGCAATCTAACAATTTCATACCTGGGATCCAGGGAGGTGGCCGTTCCATTCGTCCGATTTTGTTGTTGTCGATGAGGATTCGCAAAGGCCAGCATCCACCGCGGCCCACGGTGAAGTAAAAACAAGCGGCTCCCAGGACCCGGGGCGCGGTTTTCTTAACAGCCGTGAGCACTGTCTAAGGTCCGGCAACAACCGTCGAATATGTAACGCTTGACCCTCCGATGCATAGCTCAGCCCAGCACATACTCTGCAGGGCCAGGGAGCCGGACTAACATTGCGAGGTCCATCATTCGTTTGCCACCCATAAAGAGCAACGCGGGGTTTCTGGCAGGAGTTGCATATGAGCATAGGTTTGTTGGCTATTTGACTCAGGCGAATGCTCACTGTGCTTCCATCCCCGCGCTTCACCTCTGCTCGGCCGATCTCTAACCAATCAGCTGCGGTATTAGCGGACGCGAGCCTTACCACTTCCTTTAGGACTTTTGACCAACGGTGTTGCCAGATCAACAAGTATGGAACGCGACGCGGGTCAGAGAGGCATTCGCTAACAATGGGTGCAGGGAGACATGGCACGACTTCGCAGTTCACTCGATACCCATCGAATCGGCCGTCATCTCGTCTTTTACAGAGCTCTGGAGTCTTGCTTACCATCTAATGTAAATGGCCTTAGTTGCCATCGAAATCCCAACAACGGGATGCACTTTCAAAGAAAGCGTCAAGATCTGCACGTCTGAATCTCCATCGCCCACCAATTATTCTTGCTTCGATCTTCCCGCGCCGAACATACTTGCGCACTGTCCGCGAATTTAGCCTTAGTATCTCCGCTACTTCGGGGAGGGTCAGCAAACGATCTCCGATTGGCTTGGCAGGTTGTTTCCTAGGGGGAATGGCTCGCTCCTTTTTGAACTTAGATTTCTTGCCATCCAAATGGTTTTCTGTAAGTGCAGCCTGTCGTGGCGTCGGGTGCTCGCTCTCCGAATCGTCCCTTCAGATGCACATATTCGTGTAGTGACTTTTGTAGTGACCCTGCGAACAAATAGCCGAATCCAGCCACAGCCAGCCACAGCCACGAATTGTGCGAAGCTGCTGATTTCACAAGAGTGGCATTCAACCGAAGAGACTTAGCCGGAGCATGCTTTATGTCTTGGGCGCAGGAGGCCCCCGGTTCAAATCCGGGCGCCCCGACCACTTAAGATTTCTTCCTCTTGATAACCTTCCCCATGCTCTGAAAGCTCGATAAGTAGTGTGAATACAAGGGCAGATAGTCGGCGAAGCGCGTTGCAGGCCATGTACCGGAAGATGGAAGAGGAAATCGAAAACCTGACGAAGCAAGTCGCCGAGCAAGCGGACCAACGTACCCGAGCACGGGCTCATGACGCATCCGGGAGTGGGGCCCGTCACTGCACTGGCGACCGACGTCTTCCTGGGCGACCCGGGGCGGTTCGTGGATGGCAAAGCGCTGGCCAGTTACGTAGGGATCATCCCGAGGGAGTACTCCAGTGGAGGAAACCAGCGGCTCGGTGGAATTACGAAACAAGGCAGTCCGCTGTTGCGGTTTCTTTGGTGTGAAGCCGGTGCTCATGCGGTACGCAAAGATCCGGAGTTGCAGCGTTTCTATCGCCGCAAATTGGTTCAGAAAGGTCTGGGGAGAGCGCGCGTGGCGGTAGCCCGCAAGCTCGGGATCCGACTGTGGATCATGTTGCGGGATGAGATTGATTATCAAGAGTTCTGTCGTCGCGGACAGAAGCACCAAAGTGGTGCAGCCTGTGCGGGGATGCTTGAAGTCGGGTATGGTGCGAACAGTCACCGACCGGTTGATTAGGCGACCCGCCCTCCCTGGATAGCTAGGGAGTTCGGATAGCTCATCATGGTCCGTCAGGATCGAAGAGATGTTTGGTGGGCAGCACCCAAGTGATGAAGTGACGGGGCTGAGCGCGTAGGGTGGACACAAAGCAGAGATCGACGACGGCAAAATATCCGTCCAGCGAAGGGATGGTCCCACGCACGCGGAGGGGTGTGCCTGATCGAGAAGAAAAAAGATGAGAAGACTAAAAAAAGATGAAGAAAACTCTTGACGCCGGCCGACCTTGTTAGAGATTCCCCACAAATCACCACGTACCGTAGAAAACAGTCACGTTCCGGCCAAGGCTAGGCACCCGCCGCCTTGGATTTTGGCAGAATCGGCGTGATGACCACTTCTTGGTCCATCCCATACACCCTCGTCATCGCTTCCGAAAGGTCAGCCGTCTCGATATCAAACTGTTGCGCTAGATGAATCGAATGCGTCCATGCAGCTCTACCACTTGGCGTGAATCCAGCGAGGAACGAAGGGGCCCTCGGTCTAGAAATCACAACCCGGTCATCGCGTCTATTCTTTATTTCTTGGGACAAGTATCTGGCGGCAATTTTATCGAGTTCATTCATGTTTTCCTCTCGGACGTATCGCCTTGCGGCTGCCACCGTTTGCACTGGCTGGGTGTTACGGTTGGCGTGCTTGCGCACTCTGGATACACCGCGAGATTAGCACGGAGATTTAACGTTGACACCTGTACGTCCGACCAGGTCTGACCGCCGTTCTGATTAACTCGCAACCGGCCAAGGGGTCTCTATTGTTCTCAATGTCCGTTAAGCCGCCCGTACCGTGCAAGTGGAGGTTCGTACCGATATTTGGTCTAATCGCGAACGACACCGTGTCATTTGTCTATGGATCGCAACTCTAGGAGATCCATCGGGCGATGAGGTAGGCGGCGCCAGCGGCGAGAGCGCCGATGATGAGCGTTTGGAGGGCACCGCGAAGCGTAGGGGCTCCCGTGTAACGGGCTTTGACCAAACCAAAGAGGAAGAGCGCGATCAGAGTGACTACAACGGAGAGCAGGAAAGCGGAGTGGACATCCGAGGAAAATATGTATGGGGAAAGTGGAACTAGGCCGCCGACGATGTAGGCAAGGGCGATAGTAAGAGCACTGCGCAAGGCGCGGCCAGGATCCGGCTCTTCTAGCCCAAGTTCAAAACGCATCATGAAATCCACCCAAGCCTTGGGCTTACTGCGAAGTGCGTTGACGACGGGCTGACATTCCTCCAGGGTTAGCCCGTAGGACTGGAAGATGTCGGCAACTTCCTTGCCCTCGGCCTCTGGGATAGTCTCGACTTCCCTTTTTTCGCGCAGGAGTTCCTGCTCGTAGTGCTCGGCATCGCTGCGAGCAGCAAGAAAGCCTCCTAGGCCCATAGCGATGGAACCGGCAGCGATTTCAGCCAGGCCAGCAATAACAACCACGTGAGAGGATGAGACAGCACCTGAAAGTCCGGCAGCCAGGGCGAACGGAACGGTAAGACCGTCGGACATGCCGATGACGATGTCGCGGACAAGTTCACCACCTGTGAAGTGTTTTTCGATGTGAGGAGTTTGCGGCACGGTATTCTCCGGTTGTGATGGGCTTCGAGGAGCAGTGCCGCGATTCCAGCGGAACGGCGAGGAAATTGGATGTGACAACTGAACGATCCGGTCAGTGTTTGATCAATATGGTTACTCGCCACATAGGTACGAGTAGCAACTTGTCCGACTATACAGGAGTTAGCTTCCTGTCATCGTACATGACCCGAATTTCGGAGGTCGGTCAGTTTTGGATTATCTAAGAATCCATATGGCTAGAGCGACTAAGGACCCCATGATGAGGATGATTGCGACGACTGCCCAAGCGATCTGGATAAATTCTTGCTCGAGCAATTCGCGTTGACTGAGGTTTTCCCTTTGTCCTTTCTCGCGAAAATACCTTAGCCATCCAAATAGCTCTATCAGTGCCAATTAGTTCCCTTCATGCTGCCTCAGATGCTCTTCTTTGAAACTGTACCACTACTCGAATTTCGGAACTGGGTCAGTTTCCGATTAGCACGACAAATCAGGACTCACTCACGGGACTGGTTGCCTTCTGCTGTGTGCTGTACACTTTACTCAAGCCGAACTGGGTCGCAGCCCTAGCGTGCCCTCCTCTAGGCAGCGTGTGTTAGCCGATAGGAGGCGGTGTGCTCTGCAAGTCGTGTGGGTCAGTCAACCAGAAGAAATTCAGGGCAGAGATGGGTATCCATTTTCTAAGGACTGAAAAATATTGATAAGCCCACGGTGTGAGTGTTCCCCGAGGTCATTGTCTGCTTGGATTGCGGCATGGCGGAGTTCTCTGTGCCGAATGATGACCTGCGCCAACTCGCAAAGGGAGACGCCGCTGCCGCAGATTAATCTAGAATTGAGTCTTACTTCTCACTGAGAATAAACGGCCGAGTGTTCCGCACAGATGCTCTGGAAAACGTGCTCGTCTTTCTCGCCGTGAAAGCTGCTCAAGGCGTACCCACAGAGGATATCCACACCAACGGTTTTGCCTACCTCGTCCCAGAGTTGTTCAAGCCGAATCGCGGCGTCGACCTTGCCTTCTACCCACAAGACAGGTGAACATTCTCCGCAAGCCACAACGCCATAATGCTCTTGCCTCGTCGCTTTGGCTGCTGCCTCAATGAGACCACCTACAACCTGGAAAAATCGAGCCGAGTCAGGCATATCATTGACCATAAATGTGGCGAGCGTTTTGTTAACATCCAACTGAATGTAAGTCCCCTCTTGGGTCGCGGAATTAACATCTACACCTTGTGCCTTCAATCTCGAAACGAGACCGTCGCGGTGCGACTCGGTAATGACAACGATAGCCGCACGCCCGGACTCGAGGGCAACAGCGATAAAGCGAGCAAAGGTGTTAAGAAGAAGTGCGTCGTCGGAATAGAATTGAACCTCATGGCGGTGAGCGGCTTTCTCCGCTGAGGTGTCGGTGAACTGGTGGCCTTTTACGCTGCTACTGAAAAATTGCTTACCCCCAAGAACTGCGTCCACGCCAGACAGGAGTTCGCGTCCGGCATCTGTCTTAAGAACGTAGCCCAACGCGCCCGTGCTCAAAGCTGCCCGGACGACGTCGAGATCACGGTTCTGACTTAAGAAGATAATTTTTGAGCTGGGGGAGCATTGTCGTATCCGCCGGGCGGCTTCGATTCCATCTAATTTGGGGAGGCCGATGTCCAACAGAATTAAGTCCGGCTTCAGGTCTTCCGCCGCCCTCTGAACGGCTTCTAATCCATCCGACGCTTCAGCGATGACCTGCCATTCTGGGCGCGCTTGAAGCAGCAAACGGACTTGGCGTAGCCAATCCTCGAAATCGTCAACCAGGAGAATGCGAATCGATGACAACGGCTGTTCCCCATTTCTGTGTGTAGGAAAACACGCCGCACGCAGATCAGTTGGCGGTAACCGACGAAGTTGGTACCGGGACGAACGCGTGCGATAGGCCAAAACTGCATCTCAGGCTAAGAACCGGACCTGCCCAGTGGTGATGTCGTAGACCGCTCCCACTAACTTGACGCCCATCTTAAGGCCATTCTGCCCTTCGGGGGTCTCCAGGAGCTGGTGCATCGACCATCGGACATTCGCTTCGATGGCACTGGCCAGCTTCTCCTCTTGCGACGACTGTACATCAAACTCGGGTAGCCCCGGCAGAATATTGTTGACCAGGATTTGAATCCGAGAGCGAAGTTGAACGCCATTCAGCTTGTATTCCAGCGCAGCCTTTACGGCACCGCATCCGGCATGGCCAAGTACGGCAAATAGGGGCGTTAGGAGATGCGCCCCTGCATATTGCAGACTCCCCATCACTTCCGGCGAGATCACATTCCCGGCGACGCGCACAATGAACAACTCACCGAAATTCGCATCAAAGATTAATTCCGGAGGTACCCGTGAATCGCTGCATCCCAGGATCGTCGCAAAAGGCTTCTGCGCCCTGGCCAGGTCAGCAAGGGTTTCCTTGCACACGGTCGGGAAATTAGCCTGGCCCCGCATGAATCTCTGGTTGCCGGCGATCAATCTCTGAAGGCCTTGCTCAGCAGCAATCTGAACTTCAGACGCGTCAGAAGTTTCCATAACGATAGGTCCTTCCCTCTATTCAAATGCAATTCAGCAATTCAAGCAAAACCCTAACCAATGCGATCTATTATAAAAGCTCTCTTACATCACTCGCACTAAAACCTCGGGCTGGTCATTGGCCGAGCAGCGAGATTAGCAAAGAAATGCAGCCCCTTACCGGTACTGGACCCGCGAGTTTTAATTTTTTCTGAGT
The DNA here is from genome assembly GCA_963748365.1 of Candidatus Acidiferrales bacterium. GTDB lineage: Bacteria > Acidobacteriota > Terriglobia > Acidiferrales > UBA7541 > Acidiferrum. The sequence continues at coordinate 272,762 of CAVVJG010000001.1, read as the reverse complement.
CTGCGCTGAGGCTTTGCACGTGCTTGTGCTAGGGGGAGGGGGTGTTCCTGCCGGGGAGCCTCTTGGGGCCCCTGCAAAGTGTGCCTTATCCGAGTGTCTCAAGTTAAGGGTTCAATCCATTTAATTGTGCCTAGTTTTGTGCCCACCCTTGAACTAGCAGAGAGATGCACATTTGCAAGAAGTATCCTGAATACCATGGCTTGCAGTTCATTGTCTGGCGGTTCAAAGAAGCGAATATCCGTGCGGTACAAAATTCCTTCAGGAAACAGGGCACTTTGAACCGTCAACTTGTCAGTCAGATGGGCGCTTGCCCAGTGAGCTTTGGCAGGTATCGTGGTGCGTGAAGTATCGGTCGTCAGTTGCAGAGCGGCCTCCGCCTCTGCAACGAACGCACGCTGTGCGGCCTCAATGCCCTCAATGTCATGGGCAATCATGTCAGCCATTTCTCTAAACTCTTCCTGCTTGAGTTCACCGCGAAGCTTGGATTCGATCAGCGAGTTGCGCAGTGCCTTCTTCTCTGAGAGTTGCGTTGCAAGGTGACGCTACCTCTGCTCTGCGTCTTCAATGCGTTTGTGCGCGTTGGCCTTCGCCAGTTAAGGATGCGTGCAGACTGGCTCAAGCAAAGGGGCTACCGAGCCTGATTTATCATAAACCGGCGCTTGAAGTGAGGTTCGTGCTTGGGCATGGAGGACGACGAGTTTTTTTACCATACGAGGTTGGCACAGACACAAATTTTCCGAAAAGAAGGGAATAACGCCCAGAAAGGGTGGCGCTCATTCGCACCAGGTTTGGCGCCGAGGCTAGGCTTTCAGGAATCCGGTCGACGCAAGCGCCTTCAGGTGCTCGATCTTTGTGGCAATGTTTACCGAAGTGCGGCATGTCACACGGCAAGATTCGCAACGGCCGCAGGCGGCCAAGCCTTTGCCACTCGCGATGGCGGCCATCGTTTCCGCTGCTAGCGAATGATTGGAATACTGAACAGCGTACATGTGTGACCGCATCAGTTGAGGGATGTCGACGCCAAGCGGGCAGTCCGGACGGCATTTGCCGCACTGAACACAAAACTGCGCGTTGGCGGCGACGTTCTTGTCGGAAAGGAACTCGCTTTCCTCTGCCGAGTAGCTCAGATTCGATGCGACTGAGAAATTCTGCTCGAGTTGTTCATACGTCGTGTAGCCAGGTATGGCAGTGGTGATCGTGTCGTGGTTCAACACCCACTTGAGTAGAGCTGTCTGACTTGCAGGTATGAGTGGCTTGCCCAACTTCGGGTCAGGCCGCTTGGCGCCTCCCGCCTGCGTTTTCATGGCTACAAGGCCGATCCCTGCCTTCGCGGCTTCGTCGATGGTCTTCATTAATACCTCGTCATGCGCCATTGTGTAGTTGATCGGGATCAACACAACGTCGTATACGCCGAGCTTCATGGCTTCTTTCAAGGCCATTTCAGGCTGGTGAGAAGAGACCGCAAGGAAGCGGACTTTGCCTTCCTTCTTCAGTGCTGTCATTGCTTCGAGCGTGCCTTCCGAATGGATCTCCCTCTCCGAGTCGGCTGCATGGTTATAAAGGATATCCACATAGTCCATCTGCAATCGCTTCAAGCTGCCTTCGAAAACATCGTTGAAATGAGTTTTGACTTCCGCAGTGCTGTACGTGTGGGGCTCAGTCTGGCCGCGATCACGGCTCCATCCAGGCGGCAGCACCTTGGTGGAGATAACGACCTTGTCGCGGACACCCAACTGTTTGATCATGCGCCCGACCATTTCTTCGTTCCGTCCTTGCTGGTAGTGCGCTGCCGTATCGAAGTGACGTATGCCCAGTTCGTAACTGCGAGGAATGAGACCGGGGACATCGGCGTTCATCACCCCCATACTAACGATGGGTAGAGAGATGCCCGTTTTCCCCAGCCTGCGATAGATGGGTTTGACGCTTCCTTCCGTTTGAGGAGCAGCGGGTGCGCTCTTTACGAATTGGCCAAACAGAAGGTTGGAACTGCCGAACAACGGAGAGGCCGCCAGCGCACTCGTCACTCTTGCCAGGAAGTCTCTGCGATTCCACGAATAAAAATTCTTCATCGCGATCTCCTTAACATCCAAAATCCAGTGTTCGACTCAGTAGCCGCTATAACGAAAGTGCCAAGCCGAGTTTATGACAAACCCGCTGCAGCGTTCTTCAGCAACTGCTCGCTCCCGTTCGCCGGAGTTACCAGCAAAAGGAGATAACGTCCCTTTGTCTGCGCGATCACACTGCCCTCAAAACTATTGCTCGCGCGGATTATGCCCTCACCCAGTTCTGGTGCATGTTCACATTGCCCTGTTTTGAGGAAATGCTGCTCGAGCTGCTTGAGTCTCTGTTGGGCGTCAGCCGCGTTTCGAGCGACCGTAACGAACAACTTACTTTCTTGATCTCCTGACGAGTAAGCGACCATGTACGCAGGGCCAAGGAACGAATGGCCCAGGGGATCTGCCGGCATATACTGCTCGGAATGAGGCTTGCGATTCTCCGCGGGAAGCTTGGACAACAACAAAGGAAGTACCGGGTTCGTCCCGATTCTTGCCGAAAGCGCCCGGGCAAATGTCTCCAGAACCGCATCCGCGCTGCCGCCAAAACCAAGGAGTTTCACGTAGTAGCGGTCCTGCAGAAAATTCAGCATGCCTTCGTACTGATAACCTTCCGCACCGATCGCGATGAAATGAAAATCGGGAGACCGCTCGGCCGCGTACATACCAAACGCAGTGTCAGCCGATCCCATATCGAAGATATCCACTGATATGCCCGCTGCCTTGGCGCGCAAGTCCACGTGCAGCAACTGGTGGACACCGTAGAGGACAAAGATGTCCGCGGCTCCATCCATGTACTCGTAGAGATTGTCCGGCCCGTAGAAACTTGCGGAGTGTTCTGCAACTGCATCAACTGGTAGCGGCTCTGCGATGAGCTTCAACATCTCCTGACGAATCGCTTCGGGCTCAGCGGTTCGCTCGGCGGCAAAAACACCGACACTGGTGAGCACTAGAATCGAAAGGAGTGAGAGATTGCGAAGCATCGTGGGCAATTCCTCAGGCCCACAGGAGAGCGAACGAGCTGCCTTCTACGGCAACTTGCTGTGGCAAGTGACTTCGTACGCTTAGTATACGCGCCGCCGGTCCCGATGACGTATAAGAATCCTCTCGAATTATTGCCTAATCCTACTGAGGTAGGAGACCAACTCCCGGAGCGTGAGAAAGACTGGATCATCTGTCTACGGTGGGCTTTCATGTGGGGCAACTCCGGGTATAGAATTCGCGGGCGCTTGAGGGCGCATCATTAGAGTTTCTGACGCTCTGCAACGCATTTGGAATTTCTGCATTCGTTGCGTTAGAAGGCAGACGCTCTTTCAGAGAAGTCACGAGCCGCAATCTGTAACTGCTTTCAAGTTCCATCTAGTTTCCAATTGGAGCATTCTTTCGAAACGGTATGTGCCCCCAGATCAATCGCTTTCAGAGTTTTATTTAGAGCTTCCCAAGCTTTGGACGTGGAGGAAACGTCGGCCTTGTTCTTCATGTTCCGATCGCTCAGGGCAGGGAACCATAATTTATAGAAGAAGCAGACCTTATTTAGTAGCTCGTAGTTAAGTCGCTTACCACCCCGCGGACGACTGGCTTCGCATGGCGCGAGGCTAAATGTTCACAAACCAGAAGAAATTTGAACGGTCGAATCGCCTGGTGTCTATCTATCCAAATTAGGGACTTCTGCTGGAGCTTTCGAGGTACCTGAGGGTCGAGCAGCGAACCAGCCGGTTTTAGAAACCACTTTGAGGCCACCGATGGAGGCGCCATTGCCTGGGGCGGCGGTGAACTTATCGAAGGAAGCTGGCGCCAGCGCTCTCTTCACCGCCAAAACAGAAAGAGCCGTCAACAAGACCGTTACAGCGGAAATGGAGGGAAGATCGTGTAGGAGGAAGCGGGTAGCGGCATGAAAAATCGTTCATATTCTGGAAACCAGAATGGAGTTACACTCGAACTGCGTTTGACCTGAATTTCGTTTGACCCGCCGCTCCGGTCAACGCGAAGATTCGCTAAAGCAGACCTCAGCGAGTATAGCTATTCTGATTGATTCGATCAGGAGACTCAAAATGACAAGTCCAGCAATGGCCGAAGCGCATCCACCGCAGGATTTGAGCGCATTTGGTAAAGCACGAGCGACGGTGCAGGGAGCGCCACTGAATGCGGAGGAACTGCGAAAGACCGATGCATTCTGGCGGGCCTGCAATTATTTGATTCTGGGGATGCTGTATTTGCAGGAGAATCCGCTGCTGCGGGAGCCGCTGCGAGCCGAGCACATCAAGAATCGGCTGCTTGGGCATTGGGGATCGAGTCCGGGTCTGGCGTTCATTTACATTCACTTGATGCGTCAGATCAAGAAGTACGATCTGGACATGATTTTCCTGGCTGGGCCCGGACATGGAGCGCCGGGAGTGCTCGCTCCGGTGTATCTGGAGGGGAGTTATTCGGAGATTTATCCGGAGAAGGGCGGGGATGAAGAAGGGCTGCGTGAGTTTTTCAAGCAGTTCTCGTTTCCAGGAGGGATCGGCAGCCATTGCACGCCAGAGACGCCGGGTTCGATTCATGAAGGCGGCGAGTTGGGGTATGTGCTGTCACACGCCTGTGGGGCGGCATTTGATAATCCGGAATTGATTGTGTCGGCGGTGGTGGGGGATGGGGAATCGGAGACCGGGCCGCTGGCAACTTCGTGGCACGTTAACAAGTTTTTGAATCCGGTGCGTGACGGAGCGGTGCTGCCTATCCTGCATTTGAATGGATACAAGATTAACAATCCCACGCTGCTGGCGCGGATCACCCATCAGGAACTGGAGAACTTGTTGCGCGGATATGGGTGGACGCCGTATTTCGTGGAAGGCTCGGATCACGAGAGCATGCACCAGGCCATGGCCGCGACGACAGAGCAATGTGTGCTGGATATCCGGAAAATCCGGCTGGAGGCCCGGGAGTCCAGGAATTTCGAGCGGCCGCGATGGCCGATGATCGTGCTGCGTTCGCCGAAAGGGTGGACTGCACCGGGAGCAGTGGACCAGCACAAGTTGGAGGGGTTTTGGCGTGCGCACCAGGTACCGTTGACCGATGTGAAGAAGAATCCGGACCGGCTGCGCGAATTGGAGACTTGGATGCACGGGTATAAACCGGAGGAGTTGTTCGACCAGAAGGGAACGCTGCGCGCAGAATTCAAGGAGATTGCGCCGGCGGGAGCGCGGCGGATGGGATCGAATCCGCATGCGAATGGCGGGCAACTGAAACGGAATTTGCGGCTTCCGGATTTCCGTGAGTTCGGGGTGAAACTGGAGAAACCTGGCGTGGTGTCCGCTGAAAACACCAAGCCTCTGGGCGCGTTCTTGCGGGAAGTGATGAAGCTGAACATGCACAACTTCCGGGTGTTCGGGCCGGATGAGACGACCTCGAACAAATTGGACGCGATCTACGATGCCAGCAAGAAATTCTGGATCGAGCAATACTTTCCGGAAGACGCAGATGGCGGCGAACTGGCGCCGGATGGGCGTGTGGTGGAAATGCTCAGTGAGCACACGATGGAGGGAATGCTTGAGGGGTACTTGCTGACGGGACGGCATGGCTTTATTTCGTCGTACGAATCGTTTGTGCATGTGATCGACTCCATGTTCAATCAGCATGCCAAGTGGCTTTCGATCTGCAACCGGCTGCCGTGGCGGGAGAATGTGGCGTCACTAAACTTGCTGATTACTTCGACGGTTTGGCGCCAGGATCACAACGGGTTTACGCATCAGGATCCGGGATTTCTGGACGTGGTGGTAAACAAAAGCGCGGAAGTGACGCGGATCTATTTACCGCCGGACGTCAATTCTCTTTTATCGGTGGCGAATCACTGCTTGCGCAGCGAGAACTACGTCAACGTGATCGTGTGCGATAAGCAGATGCACTTGCAGTACATGAACATGGACGAGGCGATTATTCATTGCACGAAGGGCATAGGGATGTGGGACAAGGCCTGCAACGACCAGGGTAGCGAGCCGGACCTGGTGATGGCTTCGGCGGGAGATATTCCGACGCAGGAAGCGCTGGCAGCAATCGTGCTATTACGAAATGAATTCCCAGACCTGAAGATCCGGTACATCAATGTGGTGGATCTGTTTAAATTGCAGCCGAGCCAGGATCATCCGCACGGCCTGTCGGACCGGGATTTCGATTCCCTGTTTACAGTGGATAAACCGGTGATTTTCAATTTTCACGGATATCCCTGGCTGATTCATCGATTGGCGTACCGGCGGACGAATCACGAGAACATTCACGTGCGCGGATACAAGGAAAAGGGGAACATCAACACTCCGATGGAATTGGCGATTGAGAATGAGATCGACCGGTTCAGCCTGGCGATCGATGCAATTAACCGCGTACCGAAATTGCAGAGGATTGGCGGACATGCGAAGGAAAGATTTCGGAACCTGCAGATCCAGTGTGTGAATTACGCGCATGAGAACGGGCTAGATAAGCCGGACGTGGCGTCGTGGACGTGGCCGTATTAAATGGGTGCGCGACAAATAATGATGAACGTTTTGGTACTGAATTCGGGAAGTTCCAGCCTGAAGTTCCAATTGATCGCGACGGATTTAGAACACATCCAAAAAAATCAGGATAAGCGTTTATGCCGTGGCGTGGTGGAGCGGATCGGCGGCGAAGCTATTGTCACCGTGAATATCGGTGACCAAACGCGGTGTGTTTTTACTGAACCAATTGCGAATCTGCAGGCGGCGGTGGACTTCATTGTGAAGTGGGTGGTGTCGGAAGAGTCCGGAATTTCGGAAGTGGGGAACGCGGCGGATATCCATGCCGCCGGGCATCGTGTGGTGCATGGCGGGGAGAAGTTCTCGGAATCGGTAGTGATCAATGACCAAGTGTTGCGGGATATCGAGGGATGCATTGACCTGGCTCCACTGCACAATCCGAATAATGTGAAGTGCATCCAGGCAGTGAAGAAGATTTTGGGTGCTAAGTTGCCGCAGGTGGCGGTATTTGATACTGCATTTCACCATCGACTCCCGGAGAAGGCTTATCTATATGCTGTGCCCTATCACTTGTATCGGCGGCATCATATCCGGCGATATGGATTTCACGGGACTTCGCACAGATTTGTGGCATATCGCTATCGTGTCTTGACGAAGAATACGCGAGAAGGCACCCATATCATTACGCTGCATTTAGGAAATGGCTGCTCTGCGGCAGCGATCAGAAATGGATACCCGGTAGATACGTCGATGGGGATGACGCCGCTGGAAGGATTGGTGATGGGAACGCGCTCGGGGGATGTGGATGCGGCGGTGGTGAACCTGATCGCGACGAAAGAAGGTTTATCAACGGCCGAAGTAGAATCGCTGTTAAATACCCAATCGGGGCTGCTGGGGCTTTCCGGGCTGACGAATGACATGCGCATGTTGCAGCAGGAATTGGAGGAGCACAATGATCGTAGAGTGCGGCTGGCGATTGAGATTTTTGCCTACCGTGCGAAGAAATATATCGGGGCATACCTGGCGTGCATGGGCGGGGCGGATGCGGTGGTATTCACGGGCGGAATTGGGGAGAACTCGGCGGATATTCGAAAGCGGATCTGCGAAGGTCTGGAGTGGTTCGGATTGAAGCTGGATGCCGAGAAGAACGAGAAAGCGATTGGGCGGGAAGGACAGATTTCTACGGATGATGCGAAGCTGCATGCGTTTGTGATTCCCACGGATGAGGAGTTGTTAATCGCGCGCGACACAGTGCGGTGCATTTTGGGCGAGCCCCACCCCTCCTAGTCGCAGGCAGCTACAGCGCAGTAGTCTCTGAAGACTTCATCTCACCACCCGGTGACTAGATCCTACAGGTGACAGCGGTGAAGGATTCGTTGAACCTGTACGCGGAGAAGTCAGTCACAGTGGTGACCTGCACGGTATAAAGATGCTGCTGACCCTTCTATTGATTGTCTCTGTGGTTCTGGTTGGGGCTGCGCTGGCCGATGGGTTCAGCACAGTTCACTTCCTGAAGAACACAGAGTATATGGAGATGAACCCGCTGCTTGGGTCGCACCCGTCAACACTGCGCGTGTTCGGTGAAGGCATGGGCATCACTGCGGCAGAGATTGCAGCCGCGTTCCTACTGGCTCACCTGCGGTCATCGCTGGGCTGCCTCATTATGGTTGGTGGCCTGATACAGAGTGGTCTGCACATCCACTACGCGGTGAAGAACTCCAAGATACCACTGAAGTAGTTGGCCTAAAGGCCGGGCCACAGACAGAGCACACACACATGAGAATCGATCCCTACCGCCCTTTATGGCGGCACGTACCGACGAGTTCGTCAAGCCTAATAATGGGTTCAATCATGAGCCGCCTTGTGCTGAAGCGATCTTAGACAAATGCGAAGCTGGGCAATGCGGTTCAAAATCGACAAGAGTGCCCGACCACTTCCGTAATTTCAATTACCTAAGCGAACCCGGCTCATTCAAACAGAACCGTTTTCTTCGTCAGTCTCAAAGTACAAAGATGCGTTAAGGTCCGGGCTTCGGTTCCCAGTTTCTCCGCACCGAATCCAGAGCAGGCGCGAAAGATCGACGCCTGCTGCCGCAAGAGAAACCTGGACTCGTCCGCGAGAGAGGAGTTCTCAAACCAACGGAGCGTCAAGGCAAGGTACCTCCTTGACGTATTACTCCGTCAAACTGCGAAACCTGGGAGCAGCATCCTAATCTAACCAGCGGTGCCGGACAACTGGAAAAAGAGAGCTACCCGCATAATCTGTTTTGAAATGTCGCCGTGGCACAAGAACAAGTGGACGGAGCTTCCATAATCCCCTGGCGTAGTGCATCGTCATCATTTCCCAGGGCCCAAGAATCTGCGGGCACCACCGAATATACCTTGACACGTATATGCTCTGTAGCGTATATGAAAGGAATGGAATCTGTGTTCGAAATCATTGCGGAGCCCAACCGCCGCGCGATATTGAGCCTGCTGGTTTCGTCACAACAGTCGGTTGGAGAGATCGAGCGGCAACTTCGTATGCCGCAACCGACCGTATCAAAGCACCTGCGAGTGCTCCGAGAGGCGGGGTTCGTAGAATCCACGGTGGACGCACAGCGCCGTCTCTACCGGCTGAAACCTGAACCATTTCAGCAGGTAGACGTCTGGCTGGCTCAGTTCCGTCGTTTCTGGTCCGCTCACGTAGATGCTCTCGAACGCCACTTCGACCGCATGGATCAATCAGCACCAACGAAAACCAAGACTGAGAGAAGACGACCCGGCTCAAACCGCGGGCGTGACAAAGGAGGGAAGAAATGAAAATCAAGATGACCAGCGTATACGTGGACGACCAGGACACGGCCCTACTCTTCTACACGGAAGTGCTGGGCTTTACCAAGAAGGCCGATTTCAGTCAGGGCCCATTTCGCTGGCTGACCGGCCTCGCTCGAGGATCCCAACGGAACGGAACTCCAACTGGCGCTGAATAGCAACCCCGCAGCCAAAACATATCAGCAGGCTATGTTTCAACAGAGCCAGCCCGCCGCCATGTTTTTCACCGACAACATTAAGGGCGACTACGAGCGGATCAAAGCTCGCGGCACCGAGCTCACGATGCCGCCCAGCGACGTGACCGGCTCGACCATTGCGATGCTGAACGACACCTGCGGCAACCTCATTCAGCTCACCCAACTGACACATTATTCACGGTAAGGAGGAGAAGGTGAGCGAACGCGAACAGTACACAACGGGCCCGGCCTTCGGGGCGCAGATACAAAAGGACGGGGAGAAGTGGACGCTCGTTCTCGTCAGAGAATTGCGCCACTCGCCGGAAAGAGTCTGGCAGGCGCTTACCGACCCAGCGCATCTACGCGAGTGGGCTCCCTTTGAAGCGGACGGCAGTCTCGGCACGGTTGGAATGGTAAAGCTCACCACGGTGGCAGCACCCACACCTCACGTTACGGAAGCAACGGTGACGCGAGCCGATGCTCCTAATGTGCTTGTGTACAACTGGGGTGATCACGATATGCGATGGGAGCTCGAAGCCCTGAGTGCCGGCACGCGCCTGACGCTGTGGACCAACATCGGCCGCCGCTACGTTTCAATGGGCGCTGCCGGGTGGCACATTTGTTTCGATGTTCTGGATCGCCTGCTGAGCGGAACTCCCATCGACCGCATGGTCGGCCCCGACGCTATCAAATATGGCGGCTGGCAGCGGCTGAACAACTGGCCGCCTAAGGCGGCTCAAGAGTAATAAATCGAAAGGGAACGCACTCGTCATGAAAGATGCCACCAAACGCTCGATTGTTCGCTGGATTCACATCGTCTTTGCAATTCCTATACTCGGTTATATTTATAGTCCGTTTGAAAGACTTCCAGACTACGCCCCCGCAACTCGGTTTGTCTTCCTTCCTGTAATGGTCCTTTCGGGATTGTGGATGTGGAAAGGCCATGTCCTTCGACGACTTATTTCGAAGAGACCGGCCTAACAAGTTATTCAAGCTGGCCCGCTAAAGCGGCTGGCTAAACTTCAACGGCAGACCCTGTTTACGGAGTTGCATCGCGTAGGCATTTGCGGATAGTGGCAATAGGAAACACGTTAATCCAAAGCTGGATAGAATAGAGCCTGTTTTTGCTGATAGAGGGATAAGATCCAATGAATCCATCGGAACGTATTGACCAACTGATCGCAGAACTCACAGACTGGCGCGGCAAGACGTTCGCCAGCCTCCGCAAGAGCATCCTTGAGGCCGACCGGGAGATAATCGAGGAGTGGAAGTGGATGGGAAGCCCAGTGTGGTCTCACAACGGAATAATCGCGGTCGCCAACGCGCACAAAGATAAGGTGAAGGTTACCTTTTCCCATGGGGCGCACCTCCCAGATCCTGACAAGCTGTTCAACGCGGGCCTCGGAGGCAACGAGTGGCGAGCGATCGATTTGTTCGAGGGAGATAAGATTAATGAGCGTGCTCTAAAAAATCTTATCCGGGCCGGGGTCGATTACAATCAGATCAAATTGAAGAAGAAAGCGCCTGCGGGTGCTCGAGCGAAAGTACATAGAAGCAAAAAGTGATGAAACCATAGCTCTTCTCACTCATCCTCTTTGCGGGACTGCCTGACAAGGGTGCTGGATCCTGCTGGAAAGGCCCAGCGGCAAGTGACGAAGGCTGAGCGTTCTTCTCGTGCGCAGGCCGACCTCGGCTGGGAAGACTTGGAAGCGGCTAATGCTTGTGAACCCGTCCGCTTTTATTTGACACTCTTTTCGGCGCATCACAGACAACTCGGGATTCGTTGATTATCCTGGCTTATACTTTGTCGGTAATCGGAAAGGGTGTGCCCATGAAGCGCCAGCTTCCTTTTTTTGCATTCTTCATAATCTTGACCGTTGCTGCAGTCGTAAGCGTTGCGGGCCGGTCCCGGAGTACTGCGCCCAACGCAGCAGGTGCGAACGCTGTTGCCTCAGGCCAAGCAAGTTCGTCACACCGTTTTATGGTGAAGGACGGCCATTTCGAGTTGGACGGCAAGGTGTTCCAGATTATTTCTGGAGAGATGCACTATGCGAGAATTCCGCGGGCGTACTGGCGCGAGCGCTTCCGCATGGCGAAGGCCATGGGGTTGAACACCATCACCACGTACCTATTCTGGAATGCGCATGAACTCCAGCCGGGCACCTACGATTTTTCGGGAAATAACGATGTGGCGGAATTCATTCGCGAGGCGCAACAGGAAGGCCTCTATGTAATTCTGCGGCCCGGCCCGTACGTTTGTGCGGAGTGGGAATTCGGCGGATACCCGGCCTGGCTGCTGAAGGATCCCACTACTGTAGTGCGCGGGAGCGATCCGAAATATGCGCAACCAACCGCGCGCTGGATCAAGAGGCTGGGGGAAGAGTTGGCACCGCTGCAGATCGGCAACGGCGGGCCAATCATTATGGTGCAGGTGGAAAACGAGTACGGGTCTTTTGGAAAAGACCATGCGTACATGGAGCAGGTTCGCGGAATGCTTGTCGACGCAGGATTTACGAAATCGCAGCTTTACACCGCGGACGGCGCTGGAGAACTGGCTAATGGTTCACTGCCTGATCTGCCTGTGGGAATTAATTTTGGTGGCGCAAATTCCGGGGCAGCAAAGCGGGAGTTTGCCACGCTGAAAAAGTTCAGGCTAAGCGGGCCATATTTCAACAGTGAATATTGGACTGGGTGGTTCGATCATTGGGGCGGCAAACATGCCAGCACAAATGCCGCGAATGAAGTTGCCAACATGGATTGGATGCTGAAGCAGGGATACTCTGTGAGCATCTATATGTTTCACGGCGGTACCAGTTTCGGCTGGATGAATGGCGCGAACAGCAACGGAAAGAACTACGAGCCGGATGTGACCAGCTACGATTACGATGCGCCGCTGGACGAAAGCGGACGACCCACTTCAAAATTTAATGCCTTCCGCGAAATGATCGCGAAGGATACTGGCACGACTTCCCCGGCGATTCCTGCAGTGGCTCCGACAATGAAGATTGCCGAGTTCAAGCTGGAGGATACGGTCTCGCTATGGAAAGTGCTTCCTGCGGCCACGCGTTCTGAGAAAGTGCAGGCCATGGAAGATTTGGGGCAGGCATATGGCTACATTCTTTACCGTACGCAGATAAAGGATGCGGTCAAAGGCGATCTGGTTCTTGATGGATTGCACGACTATGCGCAGATTTACCTCGATGGAAAGCAAGTGGGCACGTTGGATCGACGGCTGGGCCAGAAAAAACTTCGGCTGGCTGTTGCGGCGGCCGGCGCACGACTTGACGTTCTGGTGGAAAATACTGGGCGCATTAATTTCAACATAGTGCTGCGCCACGAGCGAAAGGGAATAGTCGGGGGAATCAGCCTGGCAGGGAAACCACTTTCCGGCTGGGAGATCTATCCACTTCTAATGGAACAGCCTTCAAAACTGCCGTTTTCGCACGCCACGTGCGAAGGGCCGTGTTTTTACCGCGCAACGTTTCAGGTTGATGCGCCCGCAGACACCTTTCTCGATACCAGCGCATTTACCAAGGGCCAAGTTTGGTTGAACGGCCAAGCGCTGGGACGTGTCTGGAACATTGGCCCGCAGAAAACGCTATACGTTCCGGGCCCGTGGCTGCACAAGGGAGAAAACGAAGTCGTAGTGTTCGACTTGAATGGAAATTCACCGCGTAGCCTGGTGGGACGGGACAAGCCGGTTCTGGATGGCAATCGCCGCTAGTACGAAACTAGCGAGCCGCAAATCTCCGGGCACCGCCCCTTGTCCCTAGTCATCAACGAAACAGCAGGGGTGCAAATTCGGTCAGATTGCGGCGCCACACCATCCAGGTGTGTGCACCGGGAGTCTCAATGTCGACATGCGTGATGCCTTTCGTCGCAAGCCAACTTCGCAAGTTTCGATTGATCTCGATTAAGCGATCGTCGGTTCCGCAGGCAATCCAAAGCAATCGCAATTGTTGATTTGCCCTGGAATCCAAGCCAGGGAATTCCTTATCGAACTCCGTGTTAAGGCCTCCGAAGCTGAAGGCGCCGACCCAGGCGAACTGGTTCAGCGTATTCAACCCGGTCAGCAGAGATTCCGCGCCACCCATGGAAAGGCCTGCGATGGCCCGGGAATCGCGATCTTTCTTGACGGGATAGGCGGCTTCGACACGGGGGATCACCTCGGTCAGCAGCGCTTCTCGAAATTTATCGAAGTTGCGCTGCGTGAGTGCAGGATCGCGAAACACACCGGAGTTTGGCTGGAGAACTTCCGGTGCGCCGTAACCAAGGGGCATGACCACCAACATCGGTTTTGCCTTTCCTTGCGCAATCAGATTGTCCAGAATCACATTGGCACGGCCAACCGCGGTCCAGCCGCTAGCGTCATCGCTGTAGCCATGCAATAGATAAAAAACAGGATATTTCTCTTTGCCGCGGGGATCAAAACCGGGCGGCGTGTATACGTAGAAATCGCGATTGTCGCCCACCACTCCCGACTTGTAGAAATGATGATGGATCTCTCCATGGGTCACGTTAGCAAGTTCCCAGGAAAGCGACGGCGGGCCAGGGACATGCAGCTCGCTGGCTCGAGAGAGAAAATTCGGCTTTATGGCGTAATTGGAAGGATCGAACATATTCACGCCGTCAACGACCATGGAGTAGCCATAATAGTCAGGCGGGAGCGGATCGGTGGTCAGGCTCCAAACGCCCTGATCCACTTTCTGCATGGGCATCGGCTTGGCAGTGCCTTCCAATGCGATGGAAACCTCTTTGTTGTTAGGTCCGTGAAAACGAAACGTAACGCGATTGTCAGAATGCACTTCCGGAGAAATGAGCGGCGGGGTTGGCGTTTGTGCCGGGGAAACCACCGTAAGCAAGAGCAGGGAAAGGAAAAAAGAAAATCGTTTCATGGGTCACCGTTGCGGCGCTCGCCGGGCAAAATGTTTTTTGAGCCTGTCCGCGAACAGATGATACATCATCCCGAGAACTGCCGGCCTGAAGGATTAGATTTGAGGTCGAGGCTTGTACGAGGAGGGGAACGCACGCGCACAAAAAAGTGAGTGGGAGGTGATTCGAACTCAGTTCTCGTAGTCCGAGTGCGGGTAAAAGCTTTCGGGCAACGTCAATGATTTCTGCTCGTCGCTGCCAGGTTGACGATTCGTTTCATAGGCGAGCTGAATGGCAATCGCCGCCAGGCACAGGGCCCGCTCAATCAATTGAAACTCGCTGGCAGAGGGACTTCGCCGATCGAAACTGTACATTTCCAGATACCCAAGTGGTTCGTTGGCCTCGGAAAAAACACCTTGCGTGCAGTAATTTGACATTCCGAATTGCGCGGCTTTCAGGGCAACCGCTGAAAGTTCGCGTTCGTCTTCCCAGGGAAAGGAAATGAACGAAATCACACTGCCAATGTGTCCATCAAGGGCGCCGCAAATGCCATTCAAGACATCCTGAAGCGGAGCCCGCATGGAAATGGAATGCAGGATCTGTTCTTCCTCTCTCAACAAATACCCGCTGCGGCCATCCAGATGAAATGGTGGCGTATGGCCTTGCAGAAAATCACGGGTCAGGGAACGGTATCGATTCATGCGTGCTTCCTTTTTACCAACAACTTCTCTAATGGCTCCCGAGAATCACTTTGCATTTCGGCTGAAGCCCCAAAGCACAAATCTGCTTCGTCATCGGCCCCAAACAAGCGCGGCTTCCTGGATTTCATGGCGTACAGCCCCCTATCCGCCGCATAGAACAGCGTTCCGATACTGTCTGCTTCCCGCGGGTAGCCGGCAATCCCCAAACTCACCAGAAGCGCCGGCTCTTCCGTATCTTTTTCAAGGAGTTCACAGATTCGGCGAGCTACCAGTGTCGCGGCTGCGATACCCGTCTCGGGCAGCACCACGGCAAACTCGTCTCCGCCGTGACGCGCCGCCGTGTCAATGGACCTGCAGCACTCTCGCAGAATCTTTCCCAAACGAAAGAGGGCGCGATCTCCCGCCATGTGGCCATGTTGGTCGTTGATCTTTTTTAAGCCGTCGAGGTCCAGCAGCAAAAGAGAAAATTCCCGACCGGTGCGTTTAGAGCGGCCTATCTCGGTCTTCAGTACCTCGAAGAGGCGCCGATGATTGACCAGGCCGGTAAGCGAGTCACTCATCGCCTGATGCCGCAATTGCTCCTCAAAGGCGCGCTGCTCGGTGATGTCGTCAATAATGAGTTCGCTTCCGATGAACTTTCCCTGTTCGTCAAAAGCGTCACAACCACTCAATCGGGCCTTCAGCAGAGTACCGTCTCTTTTCCTCCACGCAATTTCCATTGGCGGAATTTGTATGAGGGACTGTGCGTTTCCATTCAGAGGTTTGCGATTCCCAATATGCAGGGCATTCTCCGATGCGCAGTTTGCCGCAAGTAATTCTTCCTTGCATTTGTACCCGAGCATTTCCACCAAGGCCTGGTTAACCTCAACGAATTGTCCTGCCGCATCGCAACGGCATATACCATGGGCCGGATTTTCGACGAGGGCACGATAGCAGGATTGCGCATGGCGCAAAGCAGTCTCAAGCTGCTGCAGTTCCCAGCGCATCTTTCTTTCGTTTTGTATTCGCCGGATAGTCGCAGGAAATTGAGCAATCTGTTCTCGAGTGACGTACTCATAGCCCCCCCGCATGGGCCAGTCGGCAATTGGTTCCGAGCCAACGAGATCCGCCAACAACACAACCGGGATATCCTGATGGGTCTGCTGAAGGAGCCGCAAAATCTGAGATTTCTCGTAGTTCGCACTCGGATGCCCGGCCACAATTACATCGTAGGATTCGGCTAGGAGTCGTTCCCTGCAGGCCGCCAGATCGGCAACTGCATTGAAACTCACTCTAAAGTGACCCGCCGCCAAAGCCTCCAGGTAGGCCTCAATTGCAGTTGCATCACTATGCAGGAACAGTGCGCGAAGGGAACGCCGCCGCTGCGGGGTAGCGTTTTCCCCACGGCGATCCCCAAGGGCAGATCGGAATCCGTTCTGTGCCAGTGTAGTCATCAGGGCTCACACCGATAACCGTAGGGGCCTTATATGCATGGGCAGGCGGGAGAGCGACCCATACACCGTAATTCTGGGTGGCCCGAAAAGCCATGTCTGTCCTGTTTTGTACACTTGTCCAAAATGACAGTTGGAGGGAACTCATCCCAATCAATTATTTGGCGACATATGTACGAAAAAATGACTGAGGGCTCGACCTGAACTGTTCAAAAAGAGACTGACAGTGAGCCCGTGATGGGGCATAATGGGTCTCCCGCCTGAGATTGCATCCGACAAAGGAGAACTGCAATGCTGGCGTGTCCAGAATGCCACAGCGAACAGGTCCATGCATCGAGGCGCAGAGGACTGGTCGAGAAAAGAATTCTGGCGACCATCCAGGTTCGACCGTTTCGCTGCGAAACTTGCGACTCTCGATTCTTCCGCTGGTCGCTTTCAACTCATTCCAACTCTTCACAGTCTGTTACAGCACGTTTAACCCGATGGCTTCATTTTGATCATGACATCAAGGCCCGCGGGTCTCACCGCGCCTAGAGGCAAAGACGCGGCCAGACAATGTCCAAATTGGGGCTTCTGAACTTCAGAGCTTTCCAAGCTTCCGCTCCGGTATCCTGGTAAAAGGCACCTTAGTTGTCTTGCAATACTCCTGATTCAAAATGCTAAGAAGGCTTTCGCGTGTAAACGGTTTTTCGAGGAATTTGCCAGTTTCCAGGATTTCGTCACTTTCCTGGTTGTGTTCTAGATAGCCGGACATAAAGATCACTTTGATTTCGGGGCGAAGCTTGCGAAGCCGGGCCGCCAACTCTGTTCCACGCATTCTTGGCATGACTACGTCCGTCAGTAATACTTCAATCGATTGGCGAAGTGCCTGGGCGATCTGCAGCGCTTCTACTCCATCTGCCGCTTCCAATACATGGTAACCGGCCGCAGTCAGAAACTTAGTGGTGAGTTCGCGGACGGCGGTATCATCTTCCACCAGCAGTACGGTGAGCGCTCCGGGCATATTCGCTACAGCAAGCTTATCCGGCGCGAGCGGTTCACCCATTTCTGAGACTTGAGGGAAATAAACCTCAAAACAGGTCCCTTTTCCAACAGCAGATTGCACATAAACGAAACCACCACTCTGTTTCACAATTCCGTACACGGTGGCGAGACCCAACCCGGTGCCTTTACCCACCTCTTTCGTGGTAAAGAAAGGCTCAAAGATGCGGGCTTTCGTATTTGCGTCCATTCCTTCCCCAGTATCCATTGCCAACATCAAGACATAAGAGCCTAGCTGGAGTCCGGGACGCGTTTGCGCATACTCCACATCCACAATTAGATTGTGTGTCTCAATGGTCAGCTTGCCACCCTTCGGCATGGCGTCACAGGCATTGACGGTTAAATTCATCACGACCTGCTCGATTTGCCCAGGGTCGGCCTTGACCATTCCCAATGACTCGCCGGGCAGAAAGTTAAATTCGACGTCTTCGCGTATCAGACGTCCCAACAATTTGTCCATTTCTGCGAGCAACAAATTCAGATCGAGAACCTTGGGTTGGAGCACTTGCTTCCGGCTAAAGGCCAGCAATTGCCGGGTCAATGCGGTGGCGCGGTCGGCGGCTTTGTGAATCTGTTCACTGCTTTTGTAAGGAGCATCCGAATTCTTTAACCACTCGAGCAATAAGTCGCTATGACCCCTGATGATGGTGAGCAGGTTGTTAAAATCATGGGCCACACCGCCCGCCAATCGACCCAATGCTTCCATCTTTTGCGACTGTCGAAGTTGCTCCTCAAGCTCCCGCCGTTCGTGCTCGTTCCGCTGGAGGGTTTGACGCATACGGTTAAACGATTGGGTGACCGAGGCGACTTCACCCCCTCCCTCAATTTCCAATGGATAGTCATAGTCGCCGTGTTCAAGCGCACGAACGCCCTGGACAAGCTTGCCTAAAGGTCTGGTAAAGGTTCCGGAAATCAAGAAAGCCAAGATTCCGCCGGCTAACACAGCCAGCAGGCCAACGTTCAATAACAGGCGATTGAGACGCTCCAAGAATGCCGTGGTTTCACCTTCAGACCTAAAGACAATCAGGCTCGCACCGTTTGGCAAGTTTGGTTTTAAATCAACTTCGATGGCAAAAAACCATTCCGAGCCCAAGTGGATCCGTTTTGGGGCGCCAGAGGAACCTAACTGCGAGGACAGTTCCTTTTCCCGATATGGATCAAGTGAACTGGCAATTACACGCCCATCGTAGCGAACCGCTACCTCGCTCGACAACAACTGGCCCACCTCGCGCGCACCCCGTTCATCCAATTCCTGGCCAACAATCACGGTCGCCGAGGGAGCATCTTTTCTTTTTGTCCCCGGCCTGATCGGATGGAGTTCAACCTGGTAGAGATGTCCGCCTGTAAACCACCAATCCGAATCTCGATTCTTGACCAAAGAAGCGCTTAACAGAAGTTCCAACTGCGGAATGGAAAGCCCGGAACGCGACGTGTGAAGCGCGACCACCTTCCCGTGTACATCCGCAAGCCCCATGAGATCGCAGCCGGACGTGTCTAATGGATTCTCGATGGACTCTGTGAATGAACTGGCATCGCCATCACTAAGAAAGGCGGACGTAGCAAGAAGGTTGGCCTTGCGGCTCAACACCGCTTGCCGTTGGCGCTGAAGTATATCGAGGGCAACAAGCGAGTTGTGCGCCCGATCCGTCAATTCCTGCTGCGCGCGTTCTTGAACCGTTTGCCGTACCACGAACAGCGCCACCCAGGTGAGGCCGGCAATCACCACGACCATAGACAACAAGAATTTTGTTCTCAGGCGGAGATTGGCAAAGGCACTTCGCATGTCCATAGTAGACCCCTGCGGATTCCCCCATTGTGCAGGCTGAGACTAGAAATTTTAGAATTACATTGTCAGCCGATGACGTATATGGGACCCCGGTACCCACCCCTTAGCACTCCGGTACTACCAGCGAAGTGTGTTTATTACCCACTCATGATTGGCCGATGGTACTGTTCTCGAATCGAATCCTCTGACTGGATTGTGGATGTGACCTTCGCCGGAACGTACCGAACTGTGCCGCGGCGCATTGCATTCCCACAATGATTCGCTAGTATGGAAGAAACCAGCTCGATCTCCTGTTGCAAGGTCGTTCCGGGAAAGGATTTTTGCATGAATCGAAGGATGCTGACGGGGCTTCTCGGCGCGATACTCCTGTTTTCCGCCGCGTGTAAATCGAAGCCGGATGATAAAGAAGCGATTCGCGCCGGGGTGTTGAAACATCTTGGCGGTATGCAGGGGCTGAATGTCCCCAACATGGTTATTACGGTTACGCAGTTTTCGGTGAATGGCAATCAGGCCACTGCTCAAGTGGAGATTCGCGCCAAGGGCGGTGAAAATTCCGGCGGCAGCATGAATCTCACCTACAATCTCGAAAAACGCGGTGAAGAATGGGCGGTGGTGAAGGGAACGCCTGCGGGTGGCACCATTCAGCATCCTGCTCCCGGCGAGATGCCGCCCGGAGCGGCAATGCCTCCGGGACATCCCGGCGGCGCTGGAGGCGGCGGACCGGTTCATCCCGATTTCAGCGAAATTCTGAAGAGCGGGCAAGCCCCAGCGCAACAACCCGCGGCGCAACCAGCACCGGCGCAACAAACACCGCCGGCTGCGAAACCTCCCGCAAAACCGTATTGATTCCCATTTCGTTTCGTACGATAGAAGAAGGCCGGATTGCACCCGGCCTTTTTTGCCACTAGAAGATGATTGTCATGCTGAATTGTGGTGCAGTATCCGCGCGGAAGGATCTCAATACTAGTATTCAGTACGGTTGTGAAGTTGAGATCCTTCGCGTCGACTGGAATCGACATTCAGGATGACAAGACAGGACAAGCGCAAGACTGGGAGTTTGTGAGCGCGGCTCCATGAACCACTCAGAAGTCTTGCAAATCTTCTGTGGGCAGGGCCACGCGTACTGCATTCAATACAGCCAGCAAATCGATTACTTCCTGCCCGACAGCACCCCAAATCGGCGGCAAAAATCCGAATGACGCGGCGACCATTCCAATCATGCTGGCGGCCATTCCCCCAAGCGCGCTTTGCAATGCGATACGCCGCATGCGCTGGCCGATATGCATCAACTCATCGATCTTACCGAGGGCAGGTTCCAGCACCACAGCGTCTGCCGCTTCGGTGGTGATGTCGTTCTGCGTGCCAAAGGCTACGCCGACAGTGGCGGCCATCAGTGCTGGCGCGTCGTTAATTCCGTCGCCGACAAACAGCGTGCTGGCCTGGGCTGTCTCGTCCTTCACGATTTGGACTTTTTCTTCCGGACTGCGCCCGGCGTGTACCTCGGTGATTCCCACACTATCGGCCAGGTATTTCACCTCGGACTCGCGATCGCCGGATACCAGCATCACTTTCGCGACGCCGTGCTTGGGTTCCAAGTGATGGATGAACGAGGCGGTATCCTTTCGCGGTGCGTCGTGGAAGCGAAACGCTGCGGCATACTTGTCGTCGAGAAAGATCAGGCATTCCAAGCCGCTAACCAGTTCGGGCAAGGGAAGATTTTGCGCCGCCACTTTTGTTCTGCCAGTGATCCGCACAGAATGGCCATCGACGGTTGCCAGCAAGCCCTGGCCGGGTTTTTCGCTGATATGCTCGACCATGCGCGGCGGCAGATTCTCCTGCTTTGCCGCGGAGATCATGGCGCTGGCCAATGGATGTTTGGAGTAGAGCTCCACGCTGGCCGCCAGTTGCAGTATCGTGGCGTGCTCAAAGCCTGGTGCACAGATAATCTCCGTCAGCTTTGGACGCCCGTAGGTCAATGTGCCGGTCTTGTCGAAGATCAACGTGCGGCATTTCGAAATTTGTTCCAGCACGGAGGGATTTTTGATGATGATGGCGCGTCGTGCCGCTAGGGAGATGGCACCGATGATTGCCGTAGGAATCGCCAGCAACAACGGGCACGGGGTGGCAATCACGACGACGGCGAGGAATCGCTCCGGCTGGCGGCTAATGACCGCAGCGATTATGGCCACTCCCACAGCCAGCGGCGTGTACCATGCGCCCAGTTGGTCACCAAGCCGGCGTAATTGCGGCTTCTCCTGTTCTGTGTCGTGCATTACCTTCATGATGCGTGCATAGCGTGAATCGTCGGCAACTTTGTCCGCACGAATCACGATGGCAGACTCGCCGTTGATCGCACCAGAGATTACGGTTGAGCCTGGAGTTTTGGAGATCTGATACGGCTCGCCGGTCAGGTAGGCCTCATCCATCACGCCGTGGCCTTCGAGCACGGTGCCGTCCACCGGGCAGATCTCGTGCGGCAAGACAGTGAGTTCGTCGCCCACGCGAATCTCAGATAGTTTTACATCCAACAGGCTACCCGCTTCGCGGCGGTGTGCGATGCTTGGCACACGACGCGCCAGGGCATCGAGTACGGAAGATGCACGCGCGGTGGCAAATTCTTCTAGCGCTTCGCCGCCGGAAAGCATCAGCACCACGATTGCGGCAACCAGGTATTCGCCCAGCAGCGCGGCAGTCAAAATCGAAATCCCGGCGAGCAGGTCGGCGCCAAACTCTCGCTTGAACAATTTTCGCAACAGTCCCCAAAGCAGCGGAGTTGCCGCTAGGAGTGCCGCGAACAATGGCAGGTTGTAGGTCAGGGAAGGGAGGTGGAGCAGGTAGCGAAGGGCCAGATGCAAAATTATTGCAAGAAGCGTGAAGCCGGCAATGAGACTCTCTTTGGTGGGTGCAAAACGAGGCTTCGTAGAAGCCGTCATGAGCTACAACTTATCTCACGGTTTGCTGGCGAGGTCAAAGCTGCAAGTGCTTTGCGACTGGACTTACACCGTTTTATCTTTGGAGTAGCAAAGCTTTTCCAAATTACATTCGGCGCATTTTGGTTTGCGGGCGAAGCACACACGGCGGCCGTGCCAGATCAGTTGGTGAGAGAACTGGATCCATTTATCCTGCGGAATAATCGCCATCAAATCCTGCTCGATCTTTTTGGGATCCTGATTGCGGGTGAGGTCCAGTCGCTGCGACAGGCGCATAACATGCGTGTCTACGACCACCCCGCTGGCAATTCCGTAGGCGGTTCCAAGCACTACGTTTGCGGTTTTTCGTGCAACGCCCGGCAGGGTCAGTATCTCTTCCATCGTGCGTGGCACCTGCCCGCCGAATTTTTCGACGATGGCCTTGCTTGCGCCCATGATGGATTTTGTTTTGTTGCGGAAAAATCCCGTGGGACGAATCTCCGCTTCCAATTCGGCGGGATTGGCAAAGGCGAACTCTTCCGGCTTGGCATATTTCTTGTAGAGTTTTTCCGTGACCATATTTACGCGCACATCGGTACATTGCGCGGAAAGAATTGTTGAAATCACCAACTGAAAGACGTTTTCATGCTTTAGCTCACAGGTTGCCTCGGGGTAAGCCTCTTGCAGTCCAGCCAGGATCGCGGTCACGCGCTTCGGTTCGGTGCCGTCAGACTTGCCGGATTTTGCGATTGCCCGCGCTGCTGATTTCTTTTTTGCAGGCGCCTTGGCGACCGGTTTAGCTCTCAGCTTTTTCTTTGTTACTTTCCTTTTCGCCATAGCTACCAACTTTCCGTGAACTCCCAGACTCTATGTAGCTCTGTTGACATCCTCGCAACTTCATTGAAATTCGAGAGGGCCATTGACCGGCTGCGTGGTTTTCTATGGAGGCAGGAGGTGCGATGGCCGAAGTTGGACTCCTGCCTTTTGCCCGCATCGCTCTGTAAGTCTCTCGGGCGGTGCTCCCTCGCTACCGCAGCCGTTTTAGCAAGCGCCAATGTAATCAGCCGCAGTTGCTGACCATTCTCTGCCTGATGCGTTACGAAGACTGGACCTTTCGCGAAGCCGAGGTCCGTTTGAGCGAACATCGCGAATTGTGCCAGGTGTTGGGGCTTGTGAGTGTGCCGGACTTCACCACCCTGTATCGTTTCTTGCAGCGTCTCGACGATCAGACCATCGAGCGCGCCGTTGGCGAAACGGTGCGTCGGTTGCGCGGATCGTTGCGCCAAAAGCGAAAGCGGGCGCGCGTCGCCGTAGACGCCACGGGTTTGGCGCAAGGCGCGGTGAGCACGTTTTTTGTGCGGCGCATGCATCATCACGGGCAGAAACCGCTGCCTTGGCGGCACTGGCTGAAGTGGGTGGTCGCCGTGAATTTGGATCAGCAATTCGTACTGGCGCAACTCGCGCGGCGCGGTCCGTGGAACGACTGCGCGAATCTGCCTGCCGTCATCGAAGCAGCTTCCAAGCAAACCCGCATCGGACTGGTGCTGGCCGACGCGGAGTTCGATAGCGAGCGCAATCATACTTACATCCGCCGACGCCTTGGAGCGCAGCGCGTGATTCCCGCCAAACGCGGAAAGAAAACTTGGCGCGTGCATGGAGTGCGCGCCAAGATGCGGCGTGCCTTCCCACAACGGATTTACCGCCGCCGTTCCTTGATCGAGAGCCTGTTCTCTTCGGTAAAACGAAAACTCTCGGCACGTGCACCGGGTCGTTCGCTGCGCACGCAGATGCGTCAAGCCCTGCTGCTCGGATTGAGTTTCAATTTGTACCGGTTGAAACATCGCCGCCTTTTCCCAAGGATGTCAACAGAGCCATTCTATGTTTAGGTTTGATTGGGATGTTACTCCAACGCTTCCATCATCCGACGGAACGCCTTCCCGCGATGGCTGTGCAAGTTTTTCTCTTCCGGTGATAACTCTGCAAATGTTTTCTGCAATAATGGAAAATAAAATATGGGGTCGTACCCGAACCCGCTGTTGCCACGGACTCCTTCCAGAATCAATCCCTCCACCTGCTCAGACACTATCAAGCACGCGCGGCCTCGCCGGGCGACGGCAATTACGCAGACGAATCGTGCGGAACGTTCCGCCTCCCTTTTCCCACGCAAGTCCTGCAGAAGTTTCGCGATTTTCTGGTGATCGCTCGCTCCGGGTCCCGCATATCTCGCGGAAAAAACACCCGGTGCGCCGCTTAGCGCATCCACAATCAGCCCGGAATCGTCTGCAAAGACTATCTGATCTGTGTGGCGCGAATAATAGAGCGCCTTGCCTGCCGCATTTTCGGCGAACGTGGGCGCGTTCTCCACAAACTCCGGTAGGGAACTAAAGATGGGGAGCAGTTCCATTTCCAGCGTGTGGCCCGCAGCCAATGTACGAAATTCTTTCAGCTTGCCCGCGTTGCCCGACGCCAAGAAAAGTTTTGAAGTTTTATTCAAAGGATTCGCCAGAAACTACCTGCCGCGTGCCAGGAATTTGGCGGGCAACACGCCGCGCTGTTCTTCCCCCAGCACGCCAATTCCAACTTCCGCCAGCCGTAGCAATTGCTGCATTTCGCCACCGGCAAACGGGCGTCCTTCCGCGGTTGCCTGCACTTCCACAAAATCGCCGCTACCGGTCATGACCACGTTCATGTCGACTTCCGCGCGAGCGTCTTCCTCGTAACAAAGATCGAGCATCGCCTCGTCGTCCACGATCCCCACGCTGGTAGCGGCCACGGAATCAATCAGCGGGGAATTCTTCAGGATACCCATGGCGAGCAGCCGTTCCATCGCCAAAGCCATGGCCACGAATGCGCCGGTAATGGAAGCTGTGCGTGTGCCGCCATCGGCCTCAATCACGTCGCAATCGAGCCACACGGTGCGGTCGCCCAGCGCCTCCTGATCGGTCACCGCGCGCAGCGACCTGCCGATTAATCGCTGAATTTCCAGGGTACGCCCAGTTTGTTTTCCACGCGTCGCTTCGCGGGCAGTGCGTTCTTCCGTCGCGCGGGGGAGCATGCCGTATTCACTGGTGACCCAGCCCTTGCCAGTCCCTTTCATGAAGGAAGGCACACCGTCATTCACGGTTGCTGTGCAGATTACGCGGGTTTTGCCGAGTTCAATCAGCACGCTGCCTTCAGCCTGCGAGATAAAGTCTGGAGTCATTTTGATGGCTCGAATCTGATCCGTGCTACGCCCGTCGCCCCTCATTGTTCCTCCGTACTTTTTACCGCCGCACTGCGTCCTTCACCTTTTCCACGGCCTTCTCGATCGGGGCAGTAATCACCGAAGCAGGTGAGGTTGGTTTTTGCACGGCGCCAATTCCTGAGTTTCTCACCTGAAAGGTCTGGGTCAAATCCAAGTGACCCGCCAGCGTATCCACTTCTTGCCCGTGAATCAAAATCTTCAAGCGCTGCACTTGCGGTACGTTTGCTTCCAACGTCCTAGTGATGGAATCCACCGCCAGTTGCTCGCTTTGAATCCCGGAGGGGATGGAGGTTCCCAACGATTCAGAAAAATCGGCAATCGCGGTGCCGTCTGGCAGCAAATAAAATGCCAGCAAAGCGGCATCAGGGGGTAGCGTACGAGCGTCGCTATCGACAGGCCCCGCCAGAAGTGTGCTCAACACTTGTTTTGAGCGCATCACCGGATCGCTCGACAAGGGCAACTCCACGGTCACAGGCTTCAATGTGCCGTCGTCACTGGAAGCTCCCCAGAACATTTTGACTTTCACCTTGGGATCTCCGCTGGAAGGCGGCGCGATCGGCAGCAATTCGCGCCGCGCCTGTTCGGCTGTTTTCTCCGTTAACTGGCGAGCTTTATCTACTTGCCGGCGCAGCGCGGGGAAATATAGCGCCGCGGCTACCACGGCTACCAGAAGCATTCCACCAATCCAGATCACCCACCGCGGCGTCATGGTTGAACTCCTCCTGCAGCGCGCGAGGAAAATGTGGGTAGCACATAGGAAGGCTTGAAGGCGACAATCCCACGGGTAATTGCGTCGGCCACGCCGGGAATCATGCGCTCCAGCTCCGCGCGGTCGGCAACGGAGACGCTGGAAATTTCCACGGCAATTGCCGGGGCGGCGGTGGTGCGCAACTGGCGAACCGGCGCGACAATCGCGCTGGTGGGCGAGCCCTTGAATCGCTTCGCCAACTCCAATTGCACCAAATCACCAAGTTTGTGGCTCAACCCGGCGAAAGGTCCTTGCGCCCGCTCCCAGGGAATCATTCCAGAGTTGTCGGTGACTGCAGCAAACTCGGGCGAGATGTACACGCGCGCGGTACCCGTCACTCCGGTTGAGCCTACATGGAGAGTTACAAAAACGGCGCCGCGTTGCGCGTTGGCCCGAGCAGAGCGGTCATCGAAGGATGGGTTGTCGTTATTATCCCGCGTTTGTACCACCTGAAATCCCTGCGCCTCTAACGCCTTGCGAAGTTGCGCAGCAAAATCCAGCACTACGTCGCTCTCGCGGATTCCTTCGGTACCGCGCCCGCCGGCATCGGTGCCGCCATGAGCTGGATCTATCACCACCACATCTAGGCCTACACGGGGAATGAGCGGAGCCGCGCCTAGCTGTGGGGCCGCTGCGGCTGGAGAACTTACACTTTGAGGCGTGGCGCTCTGTGGCGTTGAGGACGCCGTGGCTGCCACGGCTGGTTTTGCTGTGGACGCTTGACCGAAAGCGCAGACTCCACCACCGGTCATCAAAACTACCGCCAGTAGTAACTCGAGCTTGGGTTTGGTAATACTCACGCAGAGCAGGATATCAAATCTGCGCGTTCTCTGCGGTGGCACAGCAAAGTGAGCCACGAAAAAGATAGGAAGTGCGGAGGCGGCTCGTTTGGCGAAAGGCGCACCGCAGAATGTAGCCGCTACAAAAGACAAGCGCGGGCGAACGGGATGGCTGCCTATGAGCGGGTGATGATTACGATGCCAGGTTGGCGGTTTCCAGAGTGTCCTGCGGCATGTACTTGGTGCGGACTTTCCGCATGCCCAGATACATCGCAAACCCCGCCAGGATAATCAGCGCTCCGAACGCCAGCGCATTCATTCCCAGGATGGTCTCGTTTTCGCTTTCCACCATCGAGAGAATCAGCAGGGCCAACGGGAATATCCCACAGGTGATCGCTCCCGCCATGCCGCCCGGCACGCGGAAGCTTCGCTGGAGCTTTGGCTCGCGAATTCGCAACACGACAAGCGTGACGAATTCCAAGCTCAAGCTTACGCCGTACAACATAATGTCCAGCGTAACCAGGCGTTTGAAGCCGATTCCCAGGCAGAGCGCCCAGCAACTGGCGCAAACCAGAATGGCCACCCATGGCGTCTGATTAACCTTGGTCACTTTTCCGAATACTTTGGGGAGCATGCCATCGCGCGCCATGGCTAGCGGCAGGCGCGAGTAGCTAAGCACCAGCGCGTTGAACATGCCGAACGCGCTCATCATCCCGCCCAGCGTGATCATAAAGCGTAACCACTGCACGCCCATGATCGAGCCGCCCAATTGCCCCGCGACCAACGCCCAAGATCCCTCCTCCGCAAACGCAGAGGCAGGCGCACCGGTGAAGTAAACCGCCGCGAACGGCAAGATGTAGGTTAATGAAACCAGGATCACCGCCGCGATCATGGCCTTGGGATAGGTCTTCCGCGGACGCTCAACCTCCTGGGCGATCGTCGACGCATTATCCCAGCCCATGTAATTCCACATAGCCACCAGGACCGCACCCAATAGCGTTACACCGGTGCCAGTTGCCGCGGCATGAGGCTCCCCGGCTAGGGCACCGACACGCAAAGGCGAGAGCACCACTACAAGCGCAAACGGCAGTGACAACAGGAAAAAAAGCCAAAGGGAAGTCAGCCCAACGACGCGAATGCCCGCCAGATTCAATATCGCGCACGTCACCACCACAAAGAGGCCGGCGTACAGAGTGTGATTGCCTTCGCCAAACCATGGGGACATCTGTTTGAGGTAGATTCCAAACAGTGTCGGGTAAATCGCCATGTCAAAGATGCTGGCAGCCAGGGAAAGCCACGCTTCCTGAAATCCCCAGAAGTTGCCAAGGCCGCGGCGCACCCACGCGTAGTAACCGCCTTCCGCAGGCAGAGCGCTGGAGAGTTCGCCGATCATGAACGCCGTCGGCAAGCACCAAATTACTGGCAAAAACAACAAAACCAGAATTCCACGGCCATAGCCTGCGCCGGAAATAATCGCCTCCGTACCGTAGGTGCCCCCGGACACCATAAAGAAGGTAGCGGCGACAAGCGGCCACAGTGTCAGCTTGGCGGCTTTCTTTTTTGTACTTGAAATTACCTGGGAGGGAATATGTGCGGGAAAAGATACAGTGCTCAATTTTTTTCTCTCGTCCTCCTAATGTGGCGCTCGCACCTGAATTTCGTTCAGCAAGGTCACTTTTTGAAGAATACAAGTTCTGTGCGTTCATGCAACAAAAAAATGAGCTTTTTCAAAAATATTTTTCGCTTAGTGAAGCGTCTGGTTGCGCCATTCGCGCGCAGTTTCCACCTCTTGCGTTGCTCGATCTGCTCCAGACTCTTCCGGACCTGTGCTAAACTCCGGCCATTCTTTCGCGGCGTTATTCAAATCCTTTTGGGAGTCATACGAATGAAGCTTCGGTTCCCTCTTGTCCTGCTCGCGGTTGCCCTTCTCGGTTCTATTACTTTCGCGCAAAGTTCCAATTCACCCCGGCCGTTCACCATCGATGACTTCTTTGGGGCGCAGGAAGTCTCCGACGCGCAGATTTCTCCCGACGGCCAGTTCGTGTCCTACACTGTGAACACCACCAATTTGAAGGAAGATAAGACCGCTACTAGAATCTGGATGATACCCGCCGCTGGCGGCGAGCCCGTCGCCCTCACCGCCGAAGGCCCCTCTTCCTCGCATGCCCGCTGGTCTCCCGACGGCAAGTTCATCGCCTTCCTTTCTGAACGCGAGGAGGAGAAGACGCAGGTCTATCTGCTCAATCGGCTCGGTGGAGAAGCGCAGCGCCTTACCGATACAGCTCAGGACGTGGAAAACTTTGCGTGGTCGCCGGATGGCAAGCGCCTTGCGCTGATTTTGCGCGATCCCACTGTTGAAGAGCTCGAAGCTGCAGCCAGCAAGGGAAAAGACGGGATGGACGACAAGGCTGCCCCCAAAAAGAAGTCTAAGCCACAGCGTCCATGGGTCATTGATAGGCTTTTATTCAAAGAAGACACCGTCGGCTACCTCGATCGCCGCCGCACCCACCTGTATGTGATCAACGTCCAGACAAAAGCTATGATCCAAATCACTTCCGGCGATTACGATGACTCTGAGCCGGCTTGGTCTCCGGACGGCAAACAACTGGCGTTCACCAGTAATCGCTCCAAGCCCGACCCGGACGCCAATTACGACGAGGAAATCTGGACGGTGGCTGCCGATAATACCGACAAGGGCGCCAACCTCACGCAAATCACCACGGCTCATGGGGAGCACCACTCCTCCGCATGGTCTCCCGATGGCAAGTGGATCGCCTACAACGCTACGATTGATCCCAAGCTCTTTGTCTACGCCACCAAACATATCGCGGTCTCTCCCTCGACCGGCGGCGAACAGAGAGTGCTCACGCGCTCGCTGGATCGCATGGCCACGTCGCCCCGCTTCGCACCCGATGGCAAATCGATCTACTTCATAGCTGATGACGACGGCACGCAGGTGCTGGCGCAGGTTGACGTGGCCGACGGCAAAATCTCTCGTCCGATGGGCGGGCGAATCATGTTGACGGACTATTCCTTGTCAAAGGACGGTGCCCTTGCCGCGACAATCTCCACCACGGATCGGCCAGCGGAAGTGTTCACGGTCCCGGGAGGCAAACTGACGCGGGTAACCCACCTGAACGATGCGTGGGTCAGCCAATTCAAGTGGTCATCGGGCGAATACGTTTCGTTCCAGTCCAAAGACGGGACTACCATTCACGGATTCCTGTACAAGCCGATTGATTATGTCGCCGGGAAGAAATATCCCACCATTATTCGTCCCCATGGCGGCCCCGTCTGGGCCTATTACGCGGAATATCAGGATGTCGCTCAGCTTTTTGCCGCGAACGGCTACATTGTTCTGCTGCCCAATCCGCGCGGCTCTACCGGTTATGGCGAAGACTACTGCAAAGCTATCTTCGCGGACTGGGGTAACAAGGATTTCCAGGACGACATGGCTTTCGTGGACTACGCCATTGCCCAAGGCATTGCTGATCCGGACAAATTGGGTGTTGGCGGCTGGTCTTACGGTGGAATCTCCACGGACTTCATTATCGGCAAGACGCAGCGCTTTAAGGCCGCCATTTCGGGCGCGGGCGCAGCGGAATTCACTAGCATGTGGGGCCACGACCAGTATGCTCGAGACTATATCGCGGAACTGGGCCTGCCTTGGGAGCATCGCGACGTCTGGGAACGGGTCGCGCCTTTCTACAACATGAAGAACATCACCACCCCCACGCTATTCGTCGGGGGTAACATAGACTGGAACGTGCCTATCCTTGGTGGCGAGCAGATGTATCAATCCCTCAAAGCCCTCGGGCGCGAAACCGAACTGGTCGTCTATCCTGACGAATACCACGAGTTCAAGACTCCTTCGCACATCAAGGATCTTCACCAACGCTATCTCGCCTGGTATGGACATTATGTGAAAGGCGACGACACTCCCGCCCGCCCTACGGCGCCCAAACCGAGCAAGTAGATTTTGCAAAACACAGGGGCGCGCCAAGTGACAGAATCTAACGCCCAATTATCGGCCAAATTTCTGGGAATCTCAGCGTGCTTCCTGGTGGACGACGTGATCAAGTCGGCCGATTACTACCGGGATGTAATGGATTTTCATTTTGACCGCTACTGGGGCGAGCCTCCCTGTTTCGTCATCGTGATTCGGGGGAAGGCAGAGATTTCTCTCGTTAAATCCAGGCGCTACCGGCATTACCGGCCCTAATCGCAAGGGACACCCGGACGCACCCTGGGATGCGTACATTTGGGTCTCTGAACTTTCCTTGCTGTATTTGGAACTTCAATCTAAGGGCGCGAAGATCCTCCGAGAGCCGGAAAACACCTCGTATGACACGCATGAATTTGAGGTCAAGGAGTGTAACGGTTACGTGCTCTGCTTCGGGCAAGACACATCTGTCTGAGCGATTACTACTAGACAGGACGACGTACTGAAACATGCAGAAAAAAGGATGGTCCTGATGAACAGGACCACCCTTTTTGTTTGAATCTAACCTCAGAGCTTCTGGCCGATTATTTCGCCAGAAACAATGATCTCTACCCGTCGGTTCAGCTTGCGTCCAGCGGCGGTGTTGTTATCGGCGACGGGAGATGCCTCTCCCATACCCTTAGAGGTGATCGCATCCGCGCCCAATCCCTGAGTAATCAGGAATGTCCGAACCGTGTCGGCGCGCTGCTGAGACAGCTTCAGGTTGAACTCGGCCGTGCCCGTTGTGTCGGTATAGCCTTCGATGGAAAGGTTCAGGCCGGGGTGCGCCTGAATAATCCCCGAAAGCTTCGCCAGTTTCAGTTGCGCGTCCGCGCTCAAGGCATACTTGCCAGTTTCGAACAGCACGTCCGCCATGTTTACCACCAGCCCGCGTGGAGTATCCGTCGTCTGCAGCACGTCATTGAGCTGTTTCAGCAATGTGGCTCGCAGGGCAGCAGTCGCGGCTTGTGCTCGTGCGGCTTCTTCTTTTGCAGCATTGGCTTTGGCGGCCAGTGCAGCGGCCTCCGCGTCGGTCTTTGCCTTCGCTTCCGTTGCCTGCGCCTTGGCCCTGGCGGCTGCGGCATCTGCTTCCGCCTTCATCTGCGCTTCCTTGGCGGCGGTCAACTCTGCTTGACGTTTCGCTTCGGCAGCGGCCCGTGCGTCTGCTTCCGCTTTGGCTTTTGCAGCCGCTGCGGACGCCGCGGCTTGCTTCTCCGCCGCAATGCGATTCTGGTCCTGCACCTGAACGGAGAATGCACGCGCATCTTCCGCAAACTGTATCGTCTGCCGTGCATTCGACACGATCTGTTTCTTGTCTGCCTTGCTGGTGATGGAGTTTTCCATCATCTGCAGGCTCGATTGCGCCTTGGCAAAAATATCCGGAGCATACTTATCCGCCTGCCGAGATTTTGCGATTTCCACGGCGTTTCGTGCCTCGTATACATCCAGCGGAGTAGTCTTCAGGTCCAGCGTCATGCCCAGGGGATTGCCCATCTTCGCGTACTGGTTGCGCTTCATCAATTTGTAGTCGTTGTCGGGATAAATCTTGCCCTTGGTGTTTTTCTTGGTATCGTTCTCCAACACTACGATTTCACTCGGCAGGCGCACTCCGTAGTACGGTTCGGCGGTGACGATCATCGCAAAGGTTTGCAATTGCGTGGTTGCCACAAGCTGGCCGTCTCCATCCTTATTGAGTGGGATCTCACCGAGATTGGCCGTCCGACCATCTGGCGTAATGGCCCAGAGCACGTAGGTCAGGAATTCCGTGCCAAGGGTGTTGGCCCGCGGCATGTCCTTCACTTTCAGTTCAACGGTGGTCGGTCCCTGCTTCACTTCCACCTTTGCTTCGCCGGCGCCTTGCGACGCGGCGCCCGTGCCGACGAAGATCACCTTTGTCGAGCCACCCCCCACCACATAGCCAACCGCTTTGATCGACTTACTGATGACATCCGCTGCTGGTACGGCCTCTTCTGGGGTTTGCCCCGCAACAACCCCGCCGGACAACACGAGTCCCAGGACGGGCAAAAATTTCATCCAGTTACTTCTCATTTTCTCTCCGATTTGTTTAATGCCAAGTTGGGCTCCCAGCTAGGAGCCATGAAGTGCCAACAGTTTATACCAAAACCCCTTCTCTGTATCGGATTACCGGTCACAAAACGAATGCCAGCGCGCTCAGTCGTCGCACTACATGCCCGCGTGACGCTACTCGAATTGGCGACAAATGCGATGCGGTCGAGCACCCAAAAAGAAAAAAGGCTCCGAAATGCTGCTGTATTTCGGAGCCCTGGTTTCTTCAACCCTCGCAGAGAGTTTGTTAATTGCCGGCAGGCTTTTTCAGCTCTTCAATTGACGCGAGCACCTCGTCACTGTGTTTCTTTACGTCCACGTCATTCCACACTTTGCGGACCGTGCCATCCGGGCCGATCAAAAATGTGTGGCGCGCCGACAGCTTCATCACTCCTAGGTTCATGACCGAGTCGTACTTTTCCGATACCTCTTTATTCGTGTCGGCCAGTAACTTGAAGTTTAACCCTTCTTTCGCGCAAAACTCCTGATGGGACTTCTCGTCCTGCACGCTCACTCCCAGGATCACCGCGCCCAGGGCATCATACTTGCTCATGTCTCGCTGAAAGTTGTGGGCTTCGATGGTGCAGCCCGTGGTCATGTCTTTTGGATAGAAATATAGTACCACCCATTTGCCCTTGAAGTCGTGCAGGCTGACCGGTTTGCCGTCCTGCGAGTTCAGCGTGAAATCCGGCGCAGCGGTTCCGACGGCCGGTGCCTTGTCGCCGCCGCGAGCCGCGGACACCAGGAACCCAACGATCGCAAGCGCCGCCAAAATTCCAAAAACGGTTGTGAACATACGTGCATTCCTCATGATTCACCTCGCAAGAAGATAGCACTATCTGTGGATATTTTCTTGGATGCACGTCTAGCAAGAACGACTACACCAGTAACCAAGCTGGAGACTTTTTCTGACCTAACAAGCCTACTTCTTCGGCTGTGTTGGCATGGCACTCTTCGCTGGCGGTGGGATTGCCTGTCCTTTTGCCTGCACCAGCCGCTTGGCTTCGGGGTTCCGGGGGGTCCAGTCCGCTGGAGGAAAGGACACTCGCCAGAAACGAGGGCAAGTCTCCGAAAATTCCACGCCAACCTCTGTGGTCCCGTCGGCGCCCGCATTTATGTCGATCACCGTGCAGGCGATTTCCTCACTGGTTGCCATGTTCGAAAGCGTAAGGATTTGGCCGGAGAGAACGGGCTCATAGAGCATGATCAGGCCTCCATGTGCGTTGACCACCAGCGTCTTGGTACGCTCTGAAAATGGGGCGCCATTGGCTCGAACGCCTGTCACCAGCAGGGGTACCGCCAAAAGAATACGCTGACTTCTGCGCTGATTGACGGATGCCAACGGTCTTGGATTCGGTGTGATCACGAGATTGTCCTCGAGTCTCTCTGTATCTACCTAGAGAAGGTATGCAGCGCCTTTTCTCAGATTCCTCTTATAACTTCCCGCCGGGAACTTCTTTCTTCGGCATTCTAAATGGTTCTGCTCATGCTCGTGCCAGTTGTTCATCTATCAGGCTAAGGACTCACTGCTATTCGGGGTGGGGAAGCGGAACGGCTGGAATTGCAGTTCAGAAGCGATCGGGATTTAGGCCGTAATGATCCGAGTCGGCACAGACTGTTTCAATTTAACTTCCGTGCCATTTGAGGCGCATTGCTCCGTTTGACGCCGCTTTTGGGGTGCGGTCACTCACTTTCCACCTCTTCATCGGAGAAAACTTCTTCTACCGCCTCTCGCTCACGCGTTCCCGCGTTAAGTAATAATTGATCGCCGGTGTGAAAATCAGCGACAACACAATCGAACTTAGCAATCCGCCAATAACTGCAATTGCCAGCGGCTGTAACATTTGGGAGCCCGAACCAAACGCTAATGCCAGCGGTAGCATTCCGAAAATCGTTGCGAGCGCCGTCATCGTAATCGGACGCAACCTCCGACGGCCCGCCTGAATCATCGACTCTTCCGCCGAAAATCCCAGTGCGCGAAAGCGTTGATCCGCATCCAGCAGCAAGATTCCGTTTTTCGCCACGATGCCAATCACCATGATCATGCCCATGAACGAAGCCACATTGAATGTTTTCCGCACGATCAACAAGGCCAGGAATCCCCCAAAGGTTGACAGCAGGGCCGAGGCCAGAATCGCCACCGGAGCGGAAAATGTCCGGAACTCAAAGAGCAGCACCACGAACAGCAAAATCAGAGCTAGCGCAAGTACGGCCAACAGATCGCCAAATGTCTTTTGCTGCTCTTCGTAAAGTCCCCCATATTCCACGCGAATCGATGCCGGCAGATGCAGATCGTTCACGATCTTCTTGATGTACCCCATTCCTGAGCCCAGATCCACGCCCTCGAATCGTGCTGTTACTTCCACCAGCCGCTGAAGGTTTTCCCGCCGCACTTCGGATTGCCCCGGATCGCTCGTCACCGTCGCCAGGGATCCCAGCGTCGCGGTGCGCCCCGTTGAACTCGTCAACAATGTATTGCTCATCCGCTCCAGCGAGGCGCGATTCTGCTCTGGGAATCGCACGCGTATCGTGTAGGTTCGATCGTTCAACACTACGGGAGTCGACGCCGGTTCGCCTTCCAGGATTGCTGCCGCATCAACCACCACCTCCTCCGACGTGAATCCCGCGCGCGCCGCAATCAGTGGATCCACCTGATACGTCACCGCCGGTCCGCTGATGGTGTTCTCGATGCCATCAAAGACGTCCACCACTTTGGGGTTTTTCTTGATGGCCTCTGCCACGCGCGGTGCGGTCTCTTCCAGCAGTTTCTGGTCTTGTGAGAATAGTTTGATCACCACGGGCTCGGGGCGGCTGGTCAGGTCTCCGATCATATCCTGCAGTAACTGCACGAAATCCACATCCGTGGCTGGTTCCGTCTTCTTTATCTCCGCTCGAATGCCCGAAATAATGTCGTCAATTCCGCGCTTTCGGTCTCTTTTCAGTCGGACTGTAAAGTCTCCACGATTTGCTTCCGTCACGGCAGCCAGTCCCAGTTCTAGACCCGTCCGCCGCGAAGTGTTCTCTACTTCAGGGGTCGACCGCACGATCTGTTCAATGTGTTGTAGAATTCGATCAGACTCGGCAAGGGAACTGCCTGGCGGTGTGTTGTAGTCCAGGATGAAACTGCCCTCATCCATTTCTGGCAGCAAGTCGCTTCCCAGAAAGTTGTAGCACACGTAGGAAAGTACAACGATGGCCGCTGAAGAAACCACCAGCATCACTGGCCGGTGCAATATGTTCAGCATAACGCTTGAATAGAAGT
Source organism: Candidatus Acidiferrales bacterium (assembly GCA_963748365.1). Lineage (GTDB taxonomy): Bacteria > Acidobacteriota > Terriglobia > Acidiferrales > UBA7541 > Acidiferrum. Next base: position 236,429 of record CAVVJG010000001.1, on the reverse strand, counting down.
TAATGACGCGGCCGAAGAATCCGGAGAGATGTGCTTCTTCCGCAGCCAGCAGCGATGCCGCGGTCTGCTCCCCAGCAACTTCTCCACCTGTCGGCTCGGTATCCTTTCGGCGCACGAAATATTGACTCAGCGTCGGAGTCCACGTTACCGCCAGCAGCAGGGAACTAAGCAGCGCCACCGTCATGGTGATCGCCAGGGCCCGGAAAAAGCTTCCGAACACTCCCGTGGTGGAAATCAATGGCAAAAACACCACGATCGGCGTAATCGTCGATCCAATCAGCGGGACCGTGATCTCACTTAACGCGCTTTGTATCGCCTTGAACCGTGATTCCCCGGCGTCGCGGTGCAGCACAATATTTTCCAGCACCACAATCGCGTCGTCGATTACCAAACCAACTGCCGCGGCAAGCCCCCCGAGCGTCATTAGATTGAAGGACTGCCCCGTAAGTTTCAGCACGATGAAGGTGAACAGCAGCGTCACCGGTATCACCATCGCCGCAACAAACGAAGAGCCCCAATCGCCTAGAAACAGCACGAGAATCGCCGAAGACAACAGGATGCCCAGCAGCACCGCATCGCGCACGCTGGCGATTGAGTCCTCCACAATTGTCGATTGGTCGTAAAATGCTTCCAGGTGTACGCCCGGTGGAATCGACGAGTTCAGTTCAGCAATTTTTCGATGGACTTCCCGTGCCACCTCTAGTGTGTTGCTTTCCGGCTGCCTTTTCACGCTCAGCAACACCGCGGGTTTCCCGTTCGCGGTCACGATCGTGTACACCGGCGCTTCGGAGGGTGCAACCTTGGCAATGTCTCCCAAGCGAATGGGCACGCCATCCTTCGAAGCTTTTATGACGATCTGCGCAATCTGCTCCGGGTTGCGCACTTGGCCGCTAATCAACCCCAGCACCAGTTGATGTTCGTGCTCCAATAATCCCGGCGATTCGATCAGGTTCGTGCGCCGTATCGCTTCCAGAACATCCGTAACGGTAATCCCCGCAGCCAGCAATCGCGCCGGATCGGGCGTCACCTGGAACTCTGGCACCCGTCCCCCCTGCACCAGCACGGACGCCACTCCATCCAGCCGATTGATTCGCGGTTTCAGATCGTAAGTCGCGAGCTCCCACAATTTGCTTTGCGGTACTGTGTCAGATGTCAGGCTATAGCCAATAATTGGAAACGACGCAAACGTCAACCGGTCCGTTCTTATTTTTGCGTTTGTCGGCAATTCCGGCTGCAGCCGTGCCACCACCGCATCAACGCGCTGCAGCGTCAAAATCATGTCTGAGTTCCAGTCGAAAAACAGGTTGATCTCCGCCGATCCGCGGCTGGTGACGGACTGTACTTTGGTCAACCCTGGCACGCTGTTTACTGCTTCTTCCAACGGTTTTGTAATGATCACGAGCATCTGGTCGATAGGCATTACCCCGTTATCAACGCCGATCAAGATGCGCGGAAAATCTGTGTTAGGAAAAACAGATACCGGAATGCGGAACGCCAGGTACGCTCCCGCCAGCGCCATGCTCATCGTCAGAAAAAGGATCGGTCGTGAAAATTGCCGGAACCATGGCGCACCACTCGTTCCCTGTGCCCCAGCAATCGAATCCGGTTCAGGTCTGGAATCCAACTTATTCTTCGCCTTTCTTTGGCGCTGCCGAGGTAGCAGGTTTCTTATCGGGAACGGACTTCACCGTATCATCAGCTTCATCTGAATCTTTTTCTTTAGCGGTGTCCGCTATAGTTGCGGCTTCCACAATAATCTTCGTACCGTCGGGCAGCGCGTAGCCTCCTTTCGTAATTACCGCATCGTTTTCCTTTATTCCGGATTGAATCTCGGCGAGCTCTTTCGTGCGTAGGCCAACTTTCACTCTTGCCTGATGTGCTTTTTTATCTGAACCAGCCAGCAGAACGTAATCTCCGGCTTCCGGCGTCTTGAAGACCGCCGCTATCGGGACCGCCAGAGCATCTTTCACACTTTTCCCCGTTGCATTGATCTGCACATTCATTCCTGGCTTCAGTGCTGGGTTCAGCTTGCTCGCTTCCACCCACACTTCAATCGTCGTGCTTCCCGGATCGAGCGCCGGGCTGATCAAGGTCACATGCCCGGCGATCGGCTCCTCGATCCCTTCCACGATTAGTTCCGCGGGATTCCCCACGCTTAACAACACCGCTTCGTTTTGCGAAATGTGCACTTTTGCAATCAGCTTTGACGTGTTCATCACTGTCATGATTGGCTGGTTCGCTTGAGCAAGTTCGCCTGGAAACGTTGGCCTGTCCGTCACCACTCCATTGATCGGGCTGCGTATTTCCGAGTAGCTCAACTGCGCCTTCGCGCTCAGGTATTTTCCCTTTGCCGCGGACAATTGGCCTCCTGCGGATTTCAGCGTTTGTTCCTTTCCAATCCTCAACAGGTCGCTCAACTGTTTCTGCGCTTGCTCGTTCTGGCTGCGTGCCTGTGCCCAGGCAACTTCTGCCGCATCCAATTCGCGTCGAGGAATTGCTCCCTGCTGGAACAAATCTTTTCGTGCGTTATAAATTTTCTGCTGCGCTTCATATGCGGATTTGAAAGCCATCGCGTCCAGTTCCGCTTTTTGTATCTGCTCGGGCAGGCTCGCGCCTGTTGTCGTCGCAAATCCCGCTTCGGCCTGCTCAAATTCGCCTTTGCTCTGTTCCGCCGAACCTGCAAGGTCCGCGTTCTCCAGCTCCGCCAGCAGTTGACCCACTTTCACATGGCTTCCGCGCTGCACGTAAAACTTCTTAATCGTCGACGTAATCTTTGGCGTGATTACCGCTTGCTCCAACGGCGAGACTACCGCTTCGGAGGTGATAGTCATCGAAATGGGTCCGCGTTTTGCCGGCATAGTTTGCACAGAGACAACCGGCTCCGGTTCTGGTTCGCTAGAGTTGCAGCCCTGCATCGAGACCGCCCCCAGCAGTAATAGCCATCCGCACACTAAGTCGCCGCGCCGCCTCACCGTGTATTTTTCTTCGCGGACACTCATGGATTTGTCAGCACTCCCGTCAATGTTTGCAGATTCGCTAGTGCCACCCGGTAGCGCAGCGCGCCATCCTGATAGGTACCACTTGACTGCGCAAACGTGGTCTGCGCGTCGACTACTTCCAGTACCGTACTCTCTCCGTTCTTGTACCGCATGGTTGTCAGCCGCAAACTCTCCGCCGACAATTCCGCGGATCGCTGGAGTCCGCCCAGTTCGTTCAGAGCTGTCTCCGCTTCGGAATACAGAGAGCGCATCTCCGCCAGCAATTTTCGCTGGGCGAAAGAGAGTTCCTTCTTGGCCAGATCCCGCTTCAATTCCGCCTGGCGCACCCTGCTTTGCGTTGCGCCCCAATTCCAAACCGGCAGATTCAGCGAGGCCACCGCCGCTGATCCCAAATTGCTAATCTTGCCGTCCGGTGTCACCGAATTTGTGGCGTAATTCGGTGCATCGATTCCATAAAAATAATCCAGGCCTATATTTGGCAAGTATCCCGCCCATGCCGCTTTAACGTCGTGCTCCGAGGCGCGTGCCGTTTCCACCGCCGCGCGTATCTCCGGATTCCCTTGCCCCGCCTGCGCTTCAAATGCATCGCGCGGTGGCAGTGGCACGCTGGCATGCAGGTCATCGGCGGTCTGATAGTTGTCGTTGAAGTCAGGGAAAATCAGCACCGCCAAATCCAGCCGGGCGTTCAGCAATGTCAATTGGGCTTCCTGTAATTGCCTGCGCCGCTCCTGCATCTGCAATTCCGCCTTGATCACATCCGCATGGGCAACTTCGCCGCCTTTCTCCAGGCTCTCTGTCAATTCCAGAAACCTTTCGCCCTCTTCGGAGGTTTGCCGCGCCACGCCAAGTTTTTGCTCTGCCGCCGCCACCGCGAAATAGCTTTGCACCACCGTAACCGTCAATCCGCGCGTCGCGATTTCTTTGCGGGCCTTCGCCGCGGCCGCAAGTGCCGCGGTACTTCGGTATGCGGCCAGCGTCGCCAGATCCAGTTGCTGGTGCACGTTGCCCTGGCTGATGTATTCATGCGGCGCATTATTGGCGATATATTTTACGTTTCCCAGACTGTTGCTTTGTGTGTAGATTGCCGCCGTATTGAAATTGACGTTCGGTAGCAACCCGGCACGCGCGATATTTTTGTCTTCGTGCGTTATTCCTGCCTCAGTGACTGCCGCCTGCAATTGCGGGCTATTTTTCTTGGCCAGATTTAGCGCGTCCGTTAGCGTCAGCACCATGGAAGCGCCCGCTGCATTTTTCGTCGCAGGCTGACTAGCGCTCGCTGCTGCAGGAACCGCCAGTGGTTTTGACGCAGGTGCTTCCGGCTGTTGTCTGGCGAAAAGGCGATGGGGAACGAGGAACGCGATTCCCATCACGACAATCGCAATCGGTGTCTTCAGTTTCGTATTCACGTGCCTTCTCTCGCGTCTCACTCTCAACTTCGACAAAGTGCGGAGCCGTCGAACGGCCCGATAGATGCTGCTGACGGCATGGAATCAGGCTATCGGGAGGCACATAAACGCAGGATTAATCTCTTAGGCTAATTCTAAGAGTGGTACTTAATTGGCAGTATCACGGTAAACGTAGATCCAGTGACGTCGGACTGTGTCAATTCCAGCCGTCCGTGATGCGCTTCTGCAATCCATCGCGCGATTGATAATCCCAGCCCCGCGCCGCCCAGTTCACCATCTTGCCGCGAACGCGCTTTATCTGCGCGAAAGAATCGTTCGAACACGCGCTGTTGCAATTCCGGGGGAATTCCTTCGCCGGTGTCCGTGACGATAACTACGTAATCCTCTGCTTGTCGGCGGCAGTCAAGCGTAATCGTTCCGCCCTTGGGCGTGTACTTGATGGCGTTATCCAGCAGGTTCAGCAGCATCCGCCGAAGCAGCGACTCATCCGCCCGCAAAGGCAATTCTGCCGTAATCGCTGCGCTCAGCGTAATCTCTTTTGCCATCGCCAGCGACCGCGCCCGCCGCAGCACATCCGCCGCAAGTTCATCCAGGTACAAATCTCCAGCGCTCAATGGATATTCGCACGCATCTGCGCGTGTCAGTGTGAACAAATCTTCGACAATGTGTGCCAGTCGCTGTGATTCGTCTCGCAGTATGCCCAGAGTTTCGCGATACTCCTCAGGCGATCGGTCTGTCCGCGACAAAGTCACTTCCGTTTCTCCTCGAAGAATCGCCACCGGTGTTCGCAGTTCGTGCGAAGCATCCGCAATAAATCTTTTCTGCTGTTCGAACGATTTTTCAAGCCGGTCCAGCAGTTCATTAAAAGACAAAGCCAGTTGCCCCAACTCATCCCGCTGATTTGCCACCGCCAACCGTCCGTGCAGATCTGCCGCGCCCATGCCGCGCGCCTGGGTAGCCATTGCCGCCACAGGCGCCAGGCTCTTTCGGGCAAGGAAATATCCGCCCACGCTTGCCAACACCAGCGCAACCGGAATCACCAGCAAAAATGTGTTGCGAATGTCTTCCAGCATCTCCCGCTGTGAGTGCAGCGATTGCATCACCACCAGTCTGTAAGTGCGATCACCGGCAGTGAGCGTCCGTACGTATGGTCTGAATCCATCCTCTACACCTGGGAGCCTTCTTCTCTCCTCTGGATTCCGCTCAGAATCTGCCGCCAGCTTGCGAAATTCAGACGAAGTGAAAACGTCCGCCGTTATGTGCTCTCGGGAAGGTTCCGCATTCGGAAGTTCCAGCGAATTGATCAACACATTCCCGCTGCTGTCCAAAATCGCGAATACCGTGTCTCGAAAGCGGTGCTCCATCATCGACTGGCGTGCGGCCTCTTTCACCGGCTCGCTGCCCGTTTGCACCGGCAATTCCGATTCAAACGTCGTCGCGAACGCGTTCGCCAGCTCCGCCAAGTTCACCTCCGTTCGCTGGGCAATATTTCGCTGATAGATCAGGTAGGTCGTTACCGCCAAAAGTACAAGGACAATTCCCATCGCGACGCTGTACCAAACCGTCAGCCGCACCCGAACCGAATCAAGCATGCGATTTTCTCGATCCGTCCGAAGCCCCGTTCTTCACCGAACTTCCAAACACATAGCCGCTTCCCCTGCGCGTCTGCAGCAGTGGTTTCGCCGACCCCTCATCAATCTTCCGCCGCAGCCGATTGATATATACCTCAATCAAATTGGAAAACGGGTCGAACGATTCGTCCCAAACATGCTCGGCAATTTCTGCGCGCCCGATCACTCGACCGGCATTGCGCGCCAGATATTCAATCAGAGCGTACTCCTTCGCCGTCAAGGTAATCTCTCGGCTCCCGCGCTTCACCGTCTGCGACGCCGTGTCCAGCACCACATCCTCAACTACAATTTGTGGAGAACGTAATTCCCTCGGTCGCCGCAGCAGCGCCCGCAATCTCGCCAACAATTCGCCAAACTCAAACGGCTTGGTCAGGTAATCATCCGCGCCCGCGTCCAGTCCGGTGATTCGATCCTGCACGCCATCTCGCGCTGTCAACATCAGTATTGGAATTCGCTTGCCCTTCGCGCGAATTGCGCGGCAGGCTGCAATTCCATCCATCCCTGGAATCATGACATCCAAAATCACGACGTCGTAGTCGTTAATCTCCGTCTGGTACAGCGCATCTTTTCCATTTCCCACCACATCCACGGCATACGATTCTTCGCGCAATCCTTTAGCCACGAAGTGCGCTATGCGCGTTTCATCTTCCACCAGCAGCAGTCGCATTCGGGTATGATAACTCCATTGCTCGTCATTTCACGCCATCCTCAACCGTCATGGTTGCGAGGCTCGCGAATGACTTGAAAGCGGTGCCGAATGGCTCTCAACTATGACTATCCCTCCATCGCAAAAATGATCGATCACTCGCTCCTTCAGCCGATGCTCACCGTTAAAGAGCTTGAAGCAGGTTGTGCACTCGCGCTAGCCTACGACGTCGCCAGCGTCTGCATCCTCCCGTATTACGCAAAGTGCGCGGCAGAAATTCTCCACGGCAGCACCGTGCAACCCAGCACTACCATCGGTTTCCCCCATGGCGGCCACACCACAAAGGTGAAGCTCGACGAAGTTCGCCAGGCCCTCGCCGATGGCGCTACCGAGCTCGACATGGTTGTGAACATCAGCAAGACAAAAAGTGGCGATTGGGCATATGTAGCGGCGGAAATTGCCCTGCTGACACGGGAAACACACGCGGGGCGCGCGAAAATCAAGGTAATATTTGAAAACGCCTACCTGGACGAAAATTCCAAAATTGAATTGTGCCGCATCTGTGGAGAGGCGGGCGTCGACTGGGTGAAAACTTCCACCGGCTACGCACCTTCGGGCGCCACCTTCGATGATCTGCGCCTGATGCGCAAGTATTCGCCCGCCCGTGTTCAGGTTAAGGCCGCGGGAGGTATTCGCGATCTGGACGCGCTTCTCACGGCACGGAAAATTGGCATCACTCGCGTCGGAGCTTCTCGCACTTCCGAAATGCTGGAGGAATGCCGCAAGCGCCTCGGATTGGCTCCCATCCTTACCGCCTCCGGAACATTTACAGCCGCCACCAGATACTAAACAGACAGGGAAGTATTGCCAAAGGATGGCGGCCAGCTCTGCAATGTTATTTTCATATCGGCGTAACGTTTTATCGTTTATAGTCACTACCTACCCATACAGCCCAGCCTGATTCGGCGCTCGTCCTGACGCTCGCTTTGCCATGCGCAGAGCCGTCGCTAGATCTTTTTCGAAAAAGGAGCACTCCATCATGAGCGGAAAACACGGACTTCCCGTCCGCGGACTCGATTCAACAAAATCTTCTCCACTTTTTCAGGGCAAGTTCGGCCGCATGTTTCGTTCTCTTAAGCCGGCCACCTTTGGCGCCACACAAAAGGAAAATGAAGACAACCTGAAAGCCTTAGGCGCCGCGATGTCCGCTACCTTCGATGCCCCGAAAGATGGCAAAGACGATGAGGAGAGCGGCATTCCGGCGCTCTACACCTACTTGGGCCAGTTCATTGATCATGACATTACCTTCGATCCCGCCAGCAGTTTGCAGGCGCAGAACGATCCTGATGCCTTGACGGATTTCCGCACCCCCGCCTTCGACCTCGACAACGTCTATGGCCGCGGCAAAGACGATCAGCCGTATCTTTACAACGGCGACAGCACCTTCCTGCTGGGCGATCCACTAACCGGCGGCGTTGATCCCGTCGCCAAAGACCTGCCGCGCAACAATGCCACTGTGCGCCGCGCCCTGATTGGCGATCCGCGCAACGATGAAAACACTATCGTCTCCCAGCTCCAGGGCCTGTTCCTCCGTTTTCACAATCGCACCGTAAAAGACAATCCCGCTCTTTCGTTTCCTGATTTGCAGAAGCGGGTCCGTTTTCACTACCAGTACGTTATTCTCAACGACTTTCTTCCACGCATTATTTACTCCAGTGTTTTGTCTGATTTGAAAGACCACGGCCACTTCAAGAAAGACAAGCTCAAGTTTTTCCATTGGAAGAACGAGCCATTCATGCCCGTTGAATTTTCGGTTGCTGCTTACCGGTTGGGGCACTCCATGATTCGACCCGGCTATCGGCTCAATGATGGTATTTTGCTCCCCATCTTTCCCGTTCCGCCAACTTTCCCTGAAGGCTTGACTGGATTTCGTGCGATGAATCCGGTCTGGGGCATCGATTGGGGACGCTTCATTGATGTGGATTTACGTACATACGATGGCACGCCGGCAGAAAACGCCAAGCGCTTGCAGTTCGCCTACAAGCTTGATACCTCTCTTGTGAATCCGCTTGCCAATCTTCCATCAGCCGTCGTCAGCGATCCGCCCCCTTCGCTTGCCCAGCGCAACCTACTCCGCGGTTGGCGACTCGGCCTACCTTCCGGGCAACATGTCGCCCACGCCATGGGGATCAAGCCGCTCGATGACAAGGACATTCTGATCGGCAAGGCCACCGGCCTAACCGGCGACACCATCAGCATCAACGACAAGTCAATTCCAGGGGTCTTCGCGAAAAATTGTCCGTTGTGGACTTACATTCTCGCTGAAGCAATTCAACACAAGGAATCGGTGAAGCTCCCCGTCAAAGAAAATGTTTCCATCGATACGCCAAGGCTCGGCCCGGTCGGCGGCCGTGTCGTCGCCGAAGTTTTCCTTGGCTTGCTCTTCGGCGATTGCCACTCTGTACTCAGTCTCGAGCCCCATTGGCAGCCACCCTCCGGAGCCAACTACACGTTGAAAAATCTTGTAAAATACGCCCTGGGCAATTGACGCGTGCTGAGCCTTGCGCTTACTACCCAAGCACCCGCGCGCTAAAACTGGAAAGCTCTTCCTCTTCCACGGCATAGCTGATCTCGATGGGATTGCAGCATACTTCGCAATCTTCCACGTAGGTCTGCCTGTCAACCGACAGGTCCAGCACCATGGAAATCTGCTCTCCACAATACGGGCATGAAAAATAATGTTCCATCTCTTTGTAAATTTCCCAATTCGAGTCTGCCAGCAGATCCGCTCGCTCATCCGCCCGGATCAGAAAATCCTTCGTTTCGCAATCAACGGTAGCCGGTTTGCCCAGCACGTTTTATAATCTCTCCAATTTCGCTCACAGTTCCATATGATCTAAGGATCTCGCGTGAATTTTAGACACGTCTTTTCTCTCTTGTTTCTCGGTCTCATTGCGCCCTTTCTTTATGCCCAGGATTCCAACTTTTCTCCCGAAGGACAACAGATCCCCGTTGCAGATTGTCTAAGCGTGAAGGGCCAGTGGGACGGGGAATACAAACCATGTACTCCCCAGGATTACAAGGACTGGCTTGCCGATATCACGCACTGGCGCAACGAACGCCGAATTCGCATCGGCTACGACGGTTCTCGTTACAGCCTCCCACAACTTTCCTGGACGCAATCCAGTTTCATGCAGCCGCAAATGATGGTGCAAGACCGTTATTTTTACGATCCCATCGCTGGCAAATACACCGTCGATCGCTATCTCGATGATCTACAGAAGCGTTATGGAGGTATCGACGCCGTTCTGATCTGGCCCACCTATCCCAACATGGGCATCGACAATCGCAACCAGCACGACATGATTCGTTGCATGCCCGGTGGCATCGCCGGCGTCAAGCAGATGATTGCCGATTTTCACAAGCGCGGCGTTCGTGTGCTTTTTCCCATGATGATGTGGGATCAGGGCACGCGTGATCTGGGCGTCCCCTGGACTCAGGCGATTGCGGAACTGATGAAGGAAATCGGCGCCGACGGAATCAACGGTGACACGCAGGATGGAGTTCCTCTCGCCTACACACTTGCCGCCGAAAAAGTCGGTCATCCGCTGGCATTCGAGCCAGAAGGCGGTCCCTCCGACGAGGCTCTGGCGTGGAATTTGATGACCTGGGGCCAGTATAAATATCCCTTTACTCCCCTCGTCGACAAGTACAAGTGGCTCGAGCCTCGCCACATGGTCAACATTTCCGACCGCTGGAATCGCGACAAGACCCGCAACCTGCAATCTGCCTTTTTCAACGGCGTCGGCTGGGAAAGCTGGGAAAATATTTGGGGCATCTGGAATGGCATTACTCCACGCGACGCCGAGGCTACACGCCGCGTAGCAACCATGGAACGCGCTTTCGCTCCATTCCTAGTCAGTCCTGCGTGGGAGCCCATGACTCCCACTTTGCGTTATGGGATCTTTGCCAGTCGTTGGCCGTTGCACGATCAGACTTTGTGGACCATCGTTAACCGCAACGATTACGATTTCGACGGCCCGCAATTGGAAGTTCTTTCCACCCCAGGGCTGCGATTTTTCGACCTCTACCACGGTTCCGAACTTAAGGTAGAACGCGATTCCACAGGCCGCTCTATTCTCGCCTTTCCGATCGAGGCTTACGGATATGGAGCTGTTCTTGCTACTGCTTCCACTCCCGACGCTTCCATCCAAAAGCTGATGGCTCAGATGAAGCAGCTCACTTCGCAGCCGCTTTCCAGCTACTCGCACGAGTGGCGCGTTCTGCCTCAGCAAATTGTTCCCATCGCGGCCAGCAGGCCTGCCAGCGTCGCACCTGCCAACATGGTGAGAATTCCCGAAGCGGATTTTCTGTTCAAAGTTATGGGCATTGAAATCGAAGGCGCCAACGATTCCGGGGTTGACGTCCAATATCCGTGGGACAACTCGCCACGCCGCTTCCACGAGCATTCCATCCACGTAAAATCTTTTTATGTCGACAAATTTCCCGTCACCAACGCCGAGTTCAAGAAATTTCTCGACGCCACCCACTATCATCCTCACGACGATTTGAATTTTCTTCGCGATTGGCAAGACGGCAATTTTCCCGCGGACTGGGACAATCGTCCCGTCACCTGGGTCTCGCTCGAAGACGCGCGTGCCTATGCCGCGTGGGCTGGCAAGCGTCTGCCTCACGAGTGGGAATGGCAATACGCCGCGCAAGGCACGGATGGCCGTCTCTACCCGTGGGGCAACGATTGGGATGCTTCTGCCGTCCCTGTTCCTGAGAAGGGAAGAACGATGCGCGGACCGGACGCCGTCGACGCTCATCCCAAAGGGGCGAGCCCGCTCGGTGTGATGGATCTTGTCGGCAATGTGTGGCAGTGGACCGAAGAGTTTACCGACGAACACACGCGCGGCGGAATTCTTCGCGGTGGCAGCTACTATCAGCCGCAAGGCTCCATCTGGTATTTTCCGCAAACCTACAAATTGATCGAACACGGAAAATTATTGTTGATGTCCCCCAGCATGGACCGCTCCGGCGCCATAGGATTTCGTCTGGTGCAAGATGTTCCCTAGACGCCTGCCGTGTTCCCGCCGCAATCTACTGCTCAAGTCGCCTCGCCAGCAGAATCCGTGAGATCACTTGGCTTGCAGCAGTTCGCAGTGTACTGTCTTTCCAACGCACCGCTTCTGCGCCGCACCGTTACGATTTAATCGGAGCCTACATGTATCAGCCCGAAGCTTATGCCGCCGCCCTTCTCTTCATGTTGACCAGCATGATCTGCTGGGGTTCGTGGGCCAACACTATGAAGCTCACTCCTGGCTATGCGTTTCAGCTTTTCTATTGGGATTACGTCATTGGCGTTGTCGTCGCCACGCTTCTTTGGGGGTTCACCCTCGGCAGCGCCGGCAGTAGCGGGCTCTCCTTTCTCAGCGACATTCGCCAGGCCGACACGCTTCACATTCTCTACGCACTGGCCGGCGGCGCCGTTTTCAATATTGCTAATCTTCTCCTCGTGGCTGCTATTGATCTTGCCGGAATGGCCGTGGCTTTTCCGGTTGGAATTGGATTAGCGCTCGTCGTTGGCGTGCTTCTTAACTACGCCCTCGCACCCAAAGGCAATCCACTTCTGCTTTTCGGTGGTGTTGCCTTCGTTATGCTGGCCATCGTGCTTGACGCCATGGCGTATCGGCGTCGTGAGGAGAAGAGCCGAACCGTCAGCGCGCGTGGGATTCAAATCAGCGTTGCCTGTGGAATTCTGATGGGCAGCTTTTATCCGCTCGTCACCAAAGCGGTCACCGGCACAAATTCACTTGGGCCCTACGCTGTCGCGCTCTTCTTCGCCATCGGCACTGCGTTGTGCGCCATTCCCGTAAATTTCTTTTTCATGCGCAAGCCGCTCACCGGCACCCCTCCCGTTTCTATGAGGGGCTATGCTCAAGCCAAGCCCAGTTGGCATCTTTGGGGCATCGTTGGGGGAATGATCTGGTGTACCGGCGCCGTTTTTAATTTCGTGGCTTCGCACGCTCAGATTGTTGGTCCCGCAATCTCCTATGCCATCGGTCAGGGAGCCACCATGGTTTCGGCGTTGTGGGGAGTGTTCATCTGGCGCGAATTCGCCAGCGCACCCGAATCCTCGCGCAAACTTCTTCCGTTAATGTTTTTATTTTTTGTTCTCGGCCTTGGAGCTGTGGCCATCGCTCCCATTATCGCCCATTAAATTCTTGAGAGATCGTATGCCCAAACCAATTGTAGTTGTTGGCAGTATCAACCTGGACCTCGTCGCCTCTTCCGCTCATCTGCCCGCAGCCGGCGAAACCGTGTTTGGCAATGCATTCAATACTTTTTTCGGCGGCAAGGGTGCCAACCAGGCGGTAGCCGCTGCGAAGCTCGGTTATCCCGTGATCATGATCGGCAAAGTCGGGCAGGATGCCTTTGGCTCGCAATTGATCGATGGCCTACGTCAAGCCGGTGTCGACGTTTCCTGCATCCAGAAAGCAAATTGCTCTTCGGGAGTCGCGCTTATCATCACCGATCAGCGCGGCGAAAACAGCATTGTCGTAATCCCCGGCGCCAATGGTGAACTTACTCCCACGGATCTGGACAAGTATGGCGACGTCCTTCGCGGCGCAGGAATCATCCTCACGCAGTTGGAAATTCCCATGGAAACGGTTCTCCACCTCGCCGATTCCGCCAACAAGCTGAGCATTCCCCTGATTCTTGACCCTGCTCCAGCGCGTACTCTCTCAGCAGATCTCCTGAAGAAGCTTACCTGGATTACGCCTAACGAAACCGAAGCTGGCCTTTTGCTCGCCCCGTCAAATGAGCCAAAGTCCGAAGAAAAAATCGCCGACGAGTTGTTGGCCACAGGAGTCCGCCACGCTATTTTGAAACTCGGCGCGCGCGGTGCGCTTGTTGCGGAAAATCACTCCACCAAAATTCGAGCCGCTTCCTACGTGGTAACGCCCGTGGATACCACCGCCGCTGGAGACGCTTTCAACGGAGCATTCGCGGTCGCCACCTTGGAAGGGAAGTCCCCCATCGAGGCCGCCCGTTTCGCCAACGCTGTCGCCGCCATCTCCATTACCCGTCGCGGCGCACAGCCATCCATGCCCACCCGCAATGACGTAGATCACTTTCTCCGCACCGCCAAATCTTTCGAACCCAAGTAACGGCCGAACCATATCCTCCTGGCACTGTTTTTTCCTTCAACCCTTCACTCTAATTCATGACTTGAAATTATTTCTATAGAGAAATATAGTGTCTAACAAGAGTCAGTACTCCACTCCGGCTTATCGCTCCAGCGTAATTCCTCCAGTACAAGGCGGTAATTCATCATGAATCGACGCAGCGTCTTGAAACTTATCCCAGCCGCGGCAGGTGGTGCATTCCTTTCGCCCGCCGCCGCATTCTCGACTGCCTCCAAACTACGCATCGACTCGTTACCAGTGCATTTCTTTCGCCCGCTCGACGAAGTTACGCTCTACGGTGCCGGGCAAGGAACGATCTCCGTTCGCGACGCAGCGGGCAATGCTTACGTCCACTCCAGCGCTGCAGATCCATTTCATTTCCGGGCCGGCGGCGCGCTAGGCGTTCACACCGCCAGCCTGCTCAACGCAAGTGGCGCCATCGCCGCCTCCGTCAACTTTGAAGTGGATTGCAGCACCGAAATCCGCGATGAACACGGCGAGTTTCAGAATTTCCTCGCCAACATTGTCTGGACCATGATGGATTGGAACGCCGAAGCCCCCGTCAACGTCATCCGCCATAATGATCGTGTCTATCAATTCTTTGCCAATTGGGTTTTCGACCATACCCTCACCCTTAAGGGCATGAAATATTTCTGGCATGACATCAAAGATGCGGTTGACTTTTTCGCCGAAACGCAACGTGAAGACGGCATGATCTGGGAGAACTGTTATCCCGCCACTCCGCAGCTCGATTACTTTGACTGGAAATTTGCCTATGGCGATTTCGTTCGCCGCATCGAGAACAATTTTCGCCAGTTGCGCCGTGCGCCCGTCGAAAGCCACGTCGAGCAATTCTTTCTGGAAGCTCTGTACTTCACCTGGAAAGCCACCGGCGATACGGAATGGATGAAGTCGAAGCTCGAATGCTGCATCAAGGCTGTACGCTACGTCACCAGCGATCCCTATCGCTGGTCAAAAAAATATCAGCTCGTGCATCGCGGCTTCACGATTGATACCTGGGATTACACTTCCGACGACCAGCAAAGTGTTGGTGACGATTGTGTCTTCGTCGTCCATCTCGACAAGAGCGAATTCGGCATTTTTTATGGCGACAACACCAATCTCATTATCGGTCTGCGCCGCCTTGCTGAAATGCTGCAATGCGCCGGGCGCGCCAGCGAAGCCCCTGAATATCTTGTTCTCGCGGATACTCTGCAATCCCGCCTCGACAAACTTGCCTGGAACGGAAAGTTCTACACTCACTGGATCGCTGAAAATCCCGAGTACCATCCTGAAGTCGGCGTCGATATGTCCACCCAGGTTTCATTCTCCAATGCTTACACTCTCCATCGCGGGATCACACATGAACAGTGCGTCGCTATCATCGAAACGTACCAACGCATTCGCAAAGAAATGCCTGCCACTTCTCCAGGTGAGTTCTACGGCATTTATCCCCCGTTCCAGACCGATTTCACGAAAAACACTCCCGGTATAGTTTGGGAATACATGAATGGTGGAGTGGTGGCCACCGTCGCCGCCGAACTTGCTCTAGGCGCTTTCGAACACGGTTATGAGGAGTATGCCGTCGACATCCTGCGCCGCGAGAAGAAAATCGCTGGGCGCTACAGAGACTACCTGCCCATTACCCTGCGAGGCAAGGCCGCTGAAATTCCCAAGCGCACTTTCCAAAAACTCAATTTGCAGACCATAGCCAATGTTGATTTTGGCGCGGGAGCGTCTGGTGTTCCCGGGTGGATGGGGGATCTGAACAAGACCCTTTCTGGACTTCCCGTTGGCCCGCAGGAACTTCAAGCCGTCCCTTTTGACATAATCAATCCCGCCTTAAATGGTCACCGCTCCTGCCTGGGTGTCTCGCAAAATTCCGGCTACGCTCCGACTCTCTCGCTACCTGTTCACACCAAAGCCGCTTCGCTCTATCTGCTGCACGCTTCCATCGGCCAGCAACACACGGTTGGCGTTCTCACTTTCCACTATGCCGATTCCACTTTCTATTCGGAATATTTGGAGAACGGGAAAAATGTTGGTTCCTGGTGGGAGCCTCGCGACTCAAAATACAATCGCGAAGGCCCTCGCACCGCAGACCGCTTGCGTGTTGCATGGCAAGCCCCTGTCGGTGGTGCTCCTGATAAAGGTCTCTACGCTGCGGGTTTCAACAATCCGCATCGCGATCGCGAAATAGCTTCCATTGAATTTGCCGCCGGCATCGGCGATAGCAAGTGGATGATCCTCGCCGCCACTCTCAGCGATTCGCCTTACTACTTCACCCCTTACGACGATCTCTCCAGTGGAATCCCCGATGGCTGGAACGCTGTCTTCGCCAGCACGATGCTCGAGGGTCTGGCCGGCGTGAGAGATGACGGAGTCGCGTTCAGCCACACTCGCATCGCGCCGCGCTGGGAAGCCGCCGCAATTCTCAACTCTGAAGTCTCCGTCCGCTATCCAGCCTCAAGCGGATATTGTTTCTACCGCTATCATCGCGACCCCGCTTCGCAGCGACTCACGCTCGATTTCACCGGCAGTGCCGCTGAGTTTGAGCTACAGGTACTTCTGTCCAGAGGCACCGCTCTCAAGTCTGCCCGCCTCGATGGCAAATCGGTTCAAGCCACCACGAAACTGGTCGAAAAGTCAAAATACGCCGTCCTCCTCGTCCAGCAACCCGGCGTCCATCATCTAGAACTAGAGCAGTCGCCTGACTGATTGGCCCTCCTGCCGGCATCGACAGCGAGCGCCGCTTCCTCCAGCGCCGACTCCAGGAAGTTACCGTCGCCTCTACTTAATGTTGCGGCTAACGAACTACTTCTTGTATTTAATTATATTAAATATACCGTAATGGTATTCTATTTTCAACGACCATGGCAGCTAATGCTCTTCGTCTTATGCCTAGGCACCCGGCGGTAGCGTACGCACACTCAGCCCCTGGAGGTTTCTGTGGATATCGGTAGACGTCTGTACGAGTTGCGCGAAGCAAAAGGCATGTCTCAGGGTGACATCGAGGAAAAAAGCGGACTCCTACGTTGCTACATCTCCCGAGTGGAAAATGGCCACACCGTTCCCGCTCTTGAGACCGTTGAAAAATTGGCGCGCCCTCGACATGCCGCTCTACGCCCTTCTGTACGATGGCACCGAACTCCCGCGTGCCGAGGAGGCCGAAAGTCCCGCCGATGATTGGACCTCTCAGGTCAAAGGTGAACGCGTGTTCAAAAAACTTCGACGTGCCCTCTCGCAGATGGGCGAAACTGACCGTCAATTACTCCTGAAGATGGCCGAAAAAATGATCACCGCCAAACGCCCCAAAAAATCTCAAATTGCCGAAAAAATAGATCCGCAGTAGCACTGCTATTCCTGAAGCAGCGAAGCATGTGGCCTAGGTATAGTTACTTTGCTTTTCCCAGGAGCTGGCGAGCATAGGCCGGCGCCTTGCCGGAATCTTCATGTTTGCAATAGGCGTAGACGTCGACACCTTGCTGAAGCCAGCCGTCAAAGCGTTTTTTCCACGCTGCCAGTTGCTTTGGCGTGTAGTTCTCAAGGCGCAGGCGCGCGTAAGTGAACCCGGCGGTTAGGACTTCGGGGGGTGTTTGTTTCTCGGTTTCGGACAGACAAAGCGCCGTATCATGTTGGCGAAGAACGCCGTAAGTTTCATCGGTGTACCATGAGGGGTGACGCACTTCAAAGGCGAACGCGAAAGCCGGCGGGCGAAGAGCCAGAAAGTCCTCCAGTAGCGGCCGATCGAATTTGAAATTAGGCGGCAGTTGGACCAGGATTGGGCCAAGGTGGTCACCTTCGTTCAGCACGCTGGCCACTTCCAGAAAGCTCTTCAGAATGCTCTCGCAGTCGCGCAGTCTTTTGATGTGAGTGATCTTTTGGTTCGCTTTCAAAGCGAAGCGGAAGCCTTCTGGAACCGTCTTCGCCCACTGCAACAGCAGGCTCTCTTTGGGCATGCGATAGAAACTGTAATTGATTTCGACGGTCGAGAACTGTTGGGAGTAGAAGCTGAGCATTTCGCGATCCGCAAGCTTCTGGGGATAAAAACTGCCTTTCCACTCTTTATAAGCGTATCCAGAAGTACCCACGCGAAGCTGGCCTGAACGAGGCATATTGCACCTCCGTGCCCTGCCATTTAATCACGGCCAACGCGCTCAGAAAAGCAAAGGCTCGCGGACCCCCGGCACTCAGAGCGCTTTCTTCGTCCTCGCCGGCACACGCTCGCTAAGAAGTTCAATGGCTTGCTCCAGTGTTTGCCGCCTCTTCCAGAAATCGCCCCAAAGATCGCCCTTCTCTGTAAGCCGCGCGAAGACAGTCTTAATATTCAGGGTTTCGGGCCTTAGGCTTTTCCTCAATTCACGCGGCAAAATGGGCGTGGAAACGGGCGCTTTTGGAAATGCCCGCACGGAATAAGGCGCAGCCAGCGGGCGGCCATGCGCGTTCTGCTGGACGTCGATCAAGACACGGCCCGCGGGCCGCCGCGCCACAATCCTTTCATTCGTCACCAGATTCGGGTGCTCGGTTGCCACCGTCCGCGCAATGATCTCCGCAAACGTCCGCAACTGCTCATAGGTATAGAGGGGCTCAACGGGAATGTACAGATGGATTCCTGTTGCGCCGGATGTTTTTAAGAAGCTCGTCAAGCGCAATTCTTCCAACTTCTCATGCAACGCCCCAGCAATTGTCACCACTACGGAGAAATCCGTGCCATCGGAGGGATCGAGGTCGAAGAAAAAATAGTCCGGATGCTCAAGATCCGTGAAGCGGGTTGACCACGGATTGTGGTCGATGCAGCCGAGGCTGGTCAAAAACAACAGGGATGCCAGATCATTGGCGGTCGCGTAGTGGATTACGTTCCCGCGTTCTTCGGAATCGAGGGGGACGGTCGTGAACCACTCTGGTATCCCCTCGCGCAGATCTTTTTGGAAGAAAGCCTGACCCTTGATTCCGTCGGGATAACGACGCAAAACCATGGCCCGGTCGCGGAGGAAAGGCAAGATAGAGTCTGCCATACGGTAGTAATAGGCCAGTAGATCTCGTTTGGTGTAGCCGGATTCAGGGAAATAAATTTTGTTCAGGTTGCTTAGCCGCACTCGTTTGCCTTCCAATTCGACAGTGACGGTTTCCGCTTTCCCCTTGAACAACTCCGCTTCAATCTGGGCCTTTGTGTTGAGCACTTGTCCCACAACCTGGGGCACTCGAACGGTGGCTGGAGTGGTGGTGACGGACTCGGCTTCGTTTTCCCACCGGCAATCGGCGGTACGCGCGTCTTCGCGAAGCGCGAGGAAGACAGGGTGACGCAAGGAATATTCCTGTGTCCAGCCGCCGAACTTCACACGCGCGACCAGCGCGGGAGATACCCAGGAAGGCTTTTCGTTCGTTTCCGGCACAACGTCAAACGGGCAAGTGGGAGCTGCCAGTTCCTTCAACTTCGCGCTCAACTCTCGCAGTTTTTTTGCGTCAAATCCGCTGCCCACGTGACCAATGAAGCGCAGCTTCTTGCCTTGGTATAGGCCCAGTAGCAGCGAACCAAAGGGCAGAGCAGTGGTGCGAGATTCAGTCCACCCCCCGACAACGGCATCTAGTGTCTTCGTCACCTTCAGCTTCATCCAATACGCGCTGCGCTCGGAAACATAGGGGCTGTCGGCCCGTTTCGCCACGATCCCTTCCAATCCGTTTTCCTTCGCTAACGCAAAGAGCTCTCTTCCATGTTCCAACTGGTGATCGGAGTAACGAAACCGTTGGGATACGTGCAGCAGGCGTTGCAGCAATTGCTTGCGCGCTAGCAGAGTCGCGCAGCGTAGGTCGTATCCATCGCAATAGAGAAGATCAAAGGCGAAGTAAACAACAGGTATCTGCGAAATCAGATGCTCGCTCGGCGCGCGCACATGCATGCGCTCCTGCAAGCGCTCGAAGTCGCTGTGGCCGCTAGAATTGAGAGCAACGATTTCTCCATCAATGATTGCCTGCGAGGCCGCCAAGGCTTGGCGAAGAGAGGCTAGCTCGGGGTAGCGTTTGGTGATGTCCGCGCCGGTACGGGAGCGCAACGTCAAAGCGCCATCCTCAATGCGGGCTATCGCTCGAACCCCGTCCCACTTGATCTCAAACAACCAGTTAGCATCGGAGAAAGGAAGCTCGCCGAGTGTGGCGAGCATGGGTTCGACCCGAGACGGCATAGCCATCTTGCGAGCGCCCTCCAACTCTCCTGGTTGGATTGGAATTGCACCGCGCTTGGGCGGCAGCTCCTCCGCGATTTCTTCCAGCGAGCGGCCGGTGGTTGCCGACCCGTCGTGCTCGTCGATGTTCCAGGCGGGATCCTCGCTGGCGTCCTTGTGTTTGATCAGCAGCCATTCGTTGCCCTTCTCGCTGTGTCGCAGCTTGACGAGAACGAAGCTTCCACGAAGCTTCTCGCCGTTGAGTGTAAACTTGATCTCTCCCTTTTCTAATTGCTTCAGTGCGCCGAGATTGCCCTCGACATGGAATGTTCCCCGATCCCACACCATCACCGTCCCCGCGCCGTAATTTCCTGCGGGGATTTTGCCTTCGAAACCGCCGTAGTCCAGCGGATGATCCTCGGTTTGCACGGCAAGTCGTTTGTCGGCGGAGTTGAGCGAAGGCCCTTTTGGCACCGCCCAAGACTTCAGGGTCCCATCGATGGCCAGCCGGAAATCATAGTGCAGTCGCGTTGCCCGGTGCTTCTGAACCACAAAGGTGTCGCCATGCTCGGCCCCGGGGCGGACTTCCAGTTGAGGCAGTTTCGGCTTTGGCAACCGTGTGCGCTTGGCAGCCTGGGCCAGTTTTTCTGGGACCGTAACGGCGGGTTCGGGTTCACCGGACGGCTCTGGCGTCTGGTCGAAGCGTCGTTTCCGCCGATATTCTTCGAGCTTGCCCATGGGGGGATTCTATCTCAGCCAACCGGGTGATTCAGCCCTATGTTCATATATTGTAGCTTTGTGTACATAGGTAGGTTATCCTTGGAGGCGAGAGCAATCGCATGGCGACAGGCAGAACCCGGTCACACAAGCACTTCCGTTTGGATCCGGTGAAAATCAAACGCGCCCAGAGGGTGTTGCGCGCCAGCACCGAAACAGAAGCCATCGAGCGCGCCTTGGATTTGGTGATATCAGAGCACGAGAGGAACCGCTTGGCAGCGGAAGCCAATGAGCGTTTCCTGACCAGCGGCATTGCTATCAAAGATTTGTATGGCACTTTGGAAGAGTAGATGCCACCAGTCCTCTTTGATACTTCGATCTACCTCACCGCATTGCGCATGACAGAAGATGCTACAGCCCCTTTGCGAAGAATAGCGGCCGGTGACCCAATTTGGCTGAGCTCTGTAGTACTCGAGGAATTGTACGCTGGGTCGACTGTGGGCCATCGATCCGTTGTTGAGCGACTGGAGCGAGATTTCGACAGAGCCGGGCGAATACTCGTTCCCAATCTTGGAGACTGGACGCAAACGGGGAAAGTGCTTGCTCGTGTGGCCACAAAGTATGGTTACGAGCAGATTGGAAGGGCCCGATTGACCAACGACGCGCTGCTTGCCATGAGCGCTGGCCGTCTGGGAATAACGGTGATCACTGCCAACGTGCGTGATTTTAGCAAGCTCGCAGAGTTCCGGCCCTTCCGGTGGCGGGTGACCAATCCAAAGAGCAGCTAGACCATAAAGAAGGTTTCTTTACGAGGCGCAGCTTCAGCAATAACGTAAATTCCTCAGAATCACTAAACTCTTGCCCCTGAAAATGGGTTGGCTTCCTGACCGGGACTCTTCCCCCAAACTGTAATGGTTTTATGAAATAAGCAATACAGGATGCATCTATCTTGCTTCCTGCCGGGAGGGACGCTAACCTTAGAGGCTCGTGCGCGTCCCTAGGCTGCTCACCGAAGGAGTATTCACATGGCCACGACTGTCTGGAAGGGTCACCTTACCTTTGGCTTGATTTCCATTCCCGTGCGGATGTTTGCTGCGGCTCGCAGTGAACGCATCAGTTTCAATCAACTCCATAAGGTCTGCAATTCACGACTTAAACAACCCCTATTTTGCCCGGTGTGCAACCGCAACGTGGAACGGTCCGAAATTGTGAAGGGCTACGAGTACGAAAAGGATCAGTACGTTCTGTTCAGCGAGGAAGAACTGGACAAGATCGAGCCGCCTTCGGCGCACGTCATGGAAATCCTGGAGTTCGTGAAGCTGGATGAGATGGATCCGCTGTACTTCGACTCCTCTTATTACGTCTCGCCAGAGGACGCCGGAGTGAAGGCCTATCAACTGCTAATGAAAGCCATGCAGGAGTCTGGCTACGGAGCGGTCGCCAAGCTCACCATGCATCAGCGCGAGCACATCGTGATTATTCGCCCTGGCACCAGGGGCATGACCTTGCACACCATGTTCTATTCCAATGAGATTCGCGCGGCAGAGTCTGTTCCCACGGACAAAGTCGAATTGAAGGATCAGGAAAAGAAGCTCGCGCAGCAGCTCATCGAAAGTCTTGCGGCTCCGTTCGAGCCACAGAAATATCGCGACGAATACCAAGAGAACGTGCGCACGATGATTGCCGCCAAGCTCAAGGGACAGGAAGTCACGGAGGTCGCCCAGCCGCACCTGGCTCCCGTCATCGATCTGATGGAAGCGCTCAAGAAGAGTATTGCCGAGAAGAAAGTGGCGGCACCTGCTGCGGCAACGTCTTCACCGGTGCCTGCAGGTCCGATCGCAGTGCCCGCGGGCAAGAAGCCCCCGACACGGGCGGTGGAACCGGCACCGGCAACGCAAAAAAGAGGGAAGAAGGTAGCCAGCTAATTCTTGATGGGTGCCACAGATAGATACAGCCCTGAGGACGTCCAGCGCATTCTGGGGCTAACCGAAAAGCAGCTGGATTACTGGGATCGCCTACGCCTTGTTTCGCCCCAAAAAGAAAAGGGAGTCCGCTTCTACGGCTTTCGCGATTTGATTGGCCTGCGCACCATCAAGCAGCTAGTGGAAAATGGTGTGCCCCCCGGCCGGTTGCAGCGTGCGCTTGCTGCGCTTCACGAGAAGCTGTCTCAGGTCCAGGTTCCGCTGGCCCAGCTTCGCGTTCTTTCCGATGGAAAGGACGTCATTGTCGAGCGCGAGGGAGCGCGGCTAGAGCCTCTTTCCGGCCAATTCGTTTTGAATTTTGAGATCCGCGAACTCGATGAACGGGTGCGCGTTATCGCCGAACGCAGTGCCGACGACTGGCTGGCCATGGCGCTGGTCTACGAGTCCGATGGAAAAGCGAAGGCCGAAGCGATCGAAGCCTATGACCGCGCCTTGCTGGCCGATCCGCAGAAAGTTGACGCGCTTCTGAATTGCGGAACGCTCCACTATGAGCGCGGGAATTTGGAGAAGGCTTCGGAGTATTTCCAGCGCGCTCTTGCCTTGGATGGCGAAAACGCGCTGGCTCATTTCAATCTCGGAAGTGTGCTCGAGGAATTGGGCGAGCTCGAGGTATCCCGGCAGCACCTTCGGCAGGCCGTCCGCCTGCATCCGGGCTATCCCGACGCGCATTACAATCTGGCTTTTGTCTGCGAGAAGCTGGACGCGTATGCCGAGGCACAACAGCACTGGCAAGCGTATGTCAGACTGGATCCAGTAGGTCCCTGGTGCACCTACGCCCGCCGGCGCCTGGATTCTTCCAAGGCGGCAAAGTCGGCTGGCAGCCCCTGAGAACAGTTGCACATGTAATGCGCCGCACAAGTGCTTGCCCTCAGCCATCTCCAAGAGGTGTAAACGAAAATGTGCAGGAACATCAGAACCCTTTTCAATTTCGATCCGCCTGTCACTCCGGAAGAGATCCGCGCCGCTTCGCTTCAATTCGTCAGAAAAATCAGCGGCTTTACCAAGCCTTCCCTGGCCAACGAAGCCGCATTCCTGGCCGCCGTGGACGACATAGCCGCCGTTTCGGCCCGACTTATCCATTCATTGGAAACGAACGCGCCACCGAAAAATCGAGAAGAAGTAGCAATGAGAGCGAAGGCCCGCGCCGCAGCGAGATTTGGCGATTGAGGCTGCACCAGGACGCAGAATAACTTCCTGGAATCACAGGGAATTCGGACAAGCGGGACAAGAGGAGAAAGGCGCTCGGAACCTCACAAGCGCCTCCTCTACTACGTCAACGTAAACCGTACCTCACAGGATCACCTCCTTCTCGGCAGGAACGCCGATGTCGACAAGAATGTCGAGTAATCCAAGCATAGCGCAGGATCCGAGAGATGTCAGAACAAGACTTTCCTTAACCTTTGGGATTGGCAGGGCAGGTTCCCTGATACGATTTATTCAATTCTGGCCGCACAACGGGTGGCCCTGAAACAAGCTGCTGGATGACTGCCGGGCCCTGTTCTTCGTAAGGGGTTGTCTGATGCAAGATCAACCAGATCAGACGACACTGTCGATGGGCGATGACCCCGATGGCTTGATTACGTCCGAGGCGCGGGACACAACGGCGATAGACAATCTCGAAGATACTTCCTTTAACTTTTATGGCGGCGGTGGCAGCCTGATTGAGTAAGCGCCGCATGTGACGATTGCCCTTCGGAGACCGGTGGCTGTAGCTCGCGCCAGCGCTCTCTTCGTCGCCAGGGCAGGCCCCGACCCACGAAGAGAGGCATTTCCCAGAGGGAAACGTCGCTGCGGTAGGGCCAACTTCGGCAATGATCTCCTGCGCTGAGTCCACTCCGAAACCTGGAACCTCTGCTAGCCTGGTGCAGACGCGTCTCAAGCACGGCAGCGATGCCGCCGAGGCGCAGTTGTCTTAACGCACGATTGAGTTCGATTAAATTCATTCTGCTGGCTCCTGTGCGCCGGTTAAAACCGGCGAGGTGTAGTGAATGAAAAAGTCATACGAATGTGAAGTAGCGACCCACATCGGCCCCGAGTCATGCGGAGCCGCTCGCAAGGGCGGTGTCGAAGCGTTGACAGGGGAACGTGCGGGCCGGGTATTCAGCCGCGTAAGACAATTACTCCGGGACGCCGACGCTGTAGGAGCTAGCGGAAGGCAGCATCTGGTGCACCGATATCGCGAGGTGCCCCAGAGTCCCGCGCGGTCAGAGACCCTGTGCACGTACGGAGACACCTCGCGCGGGAACCGGGAGATCCCAGGGCCGTCCAAGGCAGCAGTAGCCTTGGGACGCATCGGGAAGTCTAAGGACGTACGCCGATGACGAACGGACCTGGGAAGTCGGACAGTCCTGTAGTGTGTGCTGAGCAGCGCGTTGTTCAGGAAGGTTGAAGTCCTTCTGGCACTCGGATGAGGAGGGCCATATCCAAAAGCGGGGGTAATGCCTCGCTGGCCGGAGAATGAAGTTAGTTCTTCGGAGGGCAGGGTGTCCATCGCGAGATGGAATCCGAAAGGCATGAGGAGAACTACCGGGCCGTAATCGATGGGGGCTACCCCGAAGATGAACCGGTCGGCCGAAGGTGGGGCAAGGTCGAGTCTGCACTATGGAGACGAAGGCGCTCTCATTCACCCACCGCACCAAGGTGTTTGCGGACGGCACGGTAGGGAAGAACAACACGTGACCTCAGGAGGACTGACAGAGTCTCCGGGGACACTCGGAGTAAACGGACCTATAAGCGAAAGCGAAGGGGTGAGTGAAGCTCTGTCAGTAGGCGGACGGCTGTGTAGTACCTGAAACGTGGCGAAAGTCACGTGACCGAGCCATCGGCAATCGAAATGGATTGGGGAAGGCAGCCGGCGAAGACGGTTGGGGAGAGAAGGAAAACCAGATGAGTAAGGGCGGGAAGGTGGAACAGTTCCATGAGTGAAATACCCGTACATTCTCGACCGAGGAGACTGGTGGACTGGATCAACCCGACGGGGGCAAAGAAGGTCCATTCATTGATCGACAAGGTGTACAAGCGGAAGAACCTGGAGATGGCCTGGGAGAGGGTACATGCCAACCGGGGTAGTGGAGGTGTAGACGGACAGAGCCTCAGTGGATTCGCCGAGCAACTCGATCAGCAGTTGAATCGATTGCAAAGCGAACTGCAAGGGGACAGCTATCAGCCTCAACCGGTGCGGCAGGTGCAAATCCCGAAGGCGGGCAAGCCGGGAGAGTATCGGATGCTTGGAATTCCCACGATTTATGACCGGGTCTGCCAGCAGGCGTTGCTCAACCGGTTGGAACCGATCTTCGAACCGGTATTCGACGAAGCGAACTTCGGATATCGGCGAGGGCGATCGACGAAGGACGCCCTGCGCAAGGTGTGGAAGGAAATACAAAGCGGGAGCGAGTGGATCGTAGACGCCGACCTGAAAGACTTTTTCGGGTCTGTGGATCACGAGAAACTTCTAACGCTGGTTGCCCAGCAAGTAGCGGATTGCCGAGTGCTACGCCTAATTCGGGCCATGCTCAAAGCGGGAAGCTACGGAAAAAGGCGACTCTTTCCAAGTGAGCGCGGGACTCCGCAAGGTGGAGTGGTTTCTCCCTTGCTCAGTAACATACTTCTGACGCCGTTTGATCGGGAGATGAGACGCAAGGGATATCAGCTGACGAGGTACGCGGACGACTGGGTGATTACCTGCAAGTCTGCGGCAGAGGCGCGAGCGGCAGTGGCCGTCGCCCTGCGAATCCTGAGAGAGCTGGGAGTGGAGCTGCATCCAAAGAAGACGCGGATCGTCCACGTTCAGCATGGCTTCGAGTTCCTCGGCTACAAGATCAAGCGCGGGAATCGATTACGACTTCCCGAAGGCAAGATCCGTAGCAACGCGCGTTCGGGTGCGCTGTATGCGTATCCGCGAGAGAAATCGATTCGCCGCTTTCAGGATCAAGTGCGGCAGCGGACCAAACGTCGCGTGCCCATGCCGACCGAGGAGCTGATTGAAACAGTCAATCCACTCTTGCGTGGATGGGGCGGGTACTACAAGCGCGCCCATGTCCGAAAACTCTTCAACCGTTTGGACCGATGGATCGTTCGACGCATCTGGTCGCATCGGTTCAAGCGCTGGCGGAATGGCGGCTGGAAACAGCTGCCCACGGCGGCGTTGTATCGCGAGTACGGGCTTGTGAACCTGGTTGGGCTAATTCCTTCGCTTGTCTCTCGGCATAGCTGAGTTTTCGTGAAAGCTGCATACGGGAAAACCGTACGTGCAGTTTGAGCGGCGGACGGAGGCCAGCGCATGAGCGCGCCTCCTCCGACCCGACACCTGAGAAGTTCCCGAACAAAGTCGGGCAACCGATGGCGGAGGGGATGGAGGGAAGAGGTCTGGCCAAAGGGAACCTGCCACAGCAAAACGCGTCCCGGACACCGAGCCGGAAAGACGCGCCGAGTGCGCTGGAGCGGGTACGTCGAGCAGCAGGAAAGGATAAGAAGTCGCGGTTCACGGCGCTTCTGCACCACATCTACAACCTGGACACGCTGCGCATGGCCTACTTCCGACTGAAGAAGGAAGCCGCTCCTGGCGTGGACGGGGAGACGTGGCAGCACTACGGCGAGCAACTGGAGGGGAATCTCCAGGATCTTGCTGACAGGCTGAAGCGAGGAGCGTATCGAGCGAAGCCGGTGCGTAGGGTGTACATCCCCAAGGCCGACGGGCGGCAAAGACCGCTCGGAGTCACGGCGCTGGAAGATAAAATCGTCCAGCGCGCGGCGGTCGAAGTGTTGAACGCTATCTACGAAACGGACTTTCTCGGTTTTTCGTACGGGTTCCGACCCGGGCGAAGCCAGCATCAAGCGCTGGATGCGCTCTACACGGGACTGCTGACGAGAAAAGTGAACTGGGTGTTCGATCTGGACATCAAAGGCTTTTTCGATGGGCTTTCCCACGAATGGCTGGTGAAGTTCGTCGAGCATCGGATCGCAGACCGGCGCGTGGTGCGGTTGATCCAGAAATGGTTGAACGCCGGCGTGCTGGAGGATGGGAAGCGAATACGGACGGAGGAAGGGACGCCGCAAGGTGGCAGTGCTTCGCCGCTTTTGGCGAACGTCTATCTTCATTACGTATTCGATCTGTGGGTCCAAGCATGGCGTCAGAAGCACGCACACGGCGATATGATCGTGGTGCGATTTGCAGATGACATCGTGGTTGGATTTAACAGCAAAGCGGACGCCGATCAGTTTCGGGCGGAACTCACGGAACGAATGAGGAAGTTCCACTTGGAACTGCATCCCGAAAAGACGCGACTGCTGGAGTTTGGTCCATTTGCGATCAACAACCGGCAAAAGCGCGGAATAGGGAAACCGGAGACGTTCAATTTTCTCGGCTTTACGCATATCTGCGTGAAGAAGAGAAGCAACGGAATGTACACGGTACTGCGGCAGACGATGCGCAAAAGGTTGCAGACGAAGCTGAACGAAGTGAAAGCCGAGCTTCAGCAACGTATGCACGAACCCATCCCGGAACTGGGCAAGTGGTTGCAAGCGGTGGTGCGTGGACACGTTCGCTATTACGGGGTGCCCATGAATCATTCGGCGTTGGCGCTTTTTCGATTCCAAGTGGGACGGCTCTGGTATGGTGCGCTGTCGCGGCGCAGCCAGAACGGTCGCGTCCACTGGGAGCGCATGCGGCGCCTCATCACTCGCTGGCTGCCTCTGCCTACCGTCTGTCATCCCTATCCCCTGCACCGCATGGGCGTCCTCACCTAAGGCAAGAGCCGGATGCGGGAATACCGCTCGTCCGGATCCGTGGAGGGGGTTGTGAGTAATCATGATTCCTACTCCGACTGAGTCAGCTTTAAGAACCAGGGCGATTGCATCCAGTTCGTTAACACAGGCAAATAGTCGGGTGCGGCATGCGCGAGGAAGCAGAAAGCGTCCGATCTAAAGTCGGAGATTTCTACTTTCTCGAAGTTCCCGATCCGCATATCCGATGCACGACGCTGCAACCGCGTTCCACCAAAGTTTGCATGACACCTCCTTTAGTGGAGGCGATTGCTGCGCCGCGGGTCTGTTACAGACACTGCTATACGTCCTTCCCATTTTATGGGTGTGACAAAAGGTGGTACCTTTACCGGCGCGGGTCAGTCTTACCGACGGGATCGAAGTCCACACAGCGTTTCCCGACCTCAAAGCAACCGCCATCCAGCGTTGCTTGTATCACAGACTGACCCGTCTCCACAGACAAGCCCGCTGAACCCTATTTTCATGCTCGGTGGTGCGCCAAAGGCGCATGAGGTCTTACCGGTAAAGCACGTACTGGCCCCACGTTCAACGTCCGCTTGCGAGTAGTGTGTCCGGCGTGATGACCGCCACCAACACAAAAAGAGCGACAGCGACCATAGCCGCGTCAACGCCAGAAATAGTTTTTCGGCGAGTGACCAGATAGAACAAGGCAGGGGCCAGCCAGGGGATAAGCGCGTAAGCGCAGATGACTCGATGACCATCTAAACGGAACGCGGGACCGGGACGTATGCGCCTACCAGTGAAGGCGTTCCCTCTCCCTGGACAGGAGCCCCACGAGAATGCCCGAGATGAGCCCGGCAAGAAAGACCACGGCAGTCATGACGCTCGCCTCCCCTCAGAATGATAAGCGCCCGAGCCACGCTGAACTGGTTCGCTGCCCGAACGCATGCCTATCGTCATGCATGTCCCTGGCCGCACGCATCGACACGGCAGACAACACAAATTAAGGTCCAGCAGCCATGCCGACACCCTCGGCTCGGCGCGTATCCACTGGAACGTCACACCAGAACGACAGAAAGCGTCATAATACGACGACAGAAAGTGTCGTTTAGAGCTAGACAGTATACGCGCGGCAGGTCACAAAACTAGGAAAAATAGGACAGGCATTTTCGCTTTGACTTCTGAACCGCGTGCCGATAATGGCCGTGCACTTGTCAAGAAAGGTCTGGGCATTCATGCACCGGGATACGACCGTTCAAAGGGTGGCCGTGCCGCGGCAGCTAACCCAGAGAATAGAATAATGATGTCGGAGCGGGGCAAGAAATTGGGCTCTTGGGCCGTACAAAGTGGCCATTTAGCCAGAGCGCGGGAGCACTGCGATTACAAAGCAATGGGCCAGCTCTCTGGTCGTATCGAAGGGGCTGGACGAGGCCGTGAGATTACACGTCACAATCGCTGGCACGTGACCGGCACTCGCAGCGGGCGCGGGAATGTGGGGGTGAACCCAAAACCAATCCTTGTTGTGTCCTTTGCTGCGAACAAAGCTTGATGGTTGCGTATGCATGAGCAGATTTACGTCGCTCGGTTCCCTTTTTCCGAGCCCCCAAAGCTATTGACCGCGGGTGTGAGCTTGACGAATGTCGCGCGGTTGCTTGGGCACTCGTCCGAAAAGATCACAGAGAAACATTACTCAGCCTGGGTCAGAGGCCGGCAGGAACAACTTGAGGCAGACGTTCGGAAAGCCTTCCCGTCAGATTTCGAATCCGACTCCGGAATAACCTCGTCAGAACAGCCTCACCAGGATGCAAAATAGAGCCTAAATACTGGTGAAAAAGATTGTGGAGGCGGGGGGAGTCGAACCCCCGTCCGAAAAGCGCTACGCCACGAAGCCTACATGCTTAGCTCAGTTCCGTTTATTTCGCCTTCCGCGCTCAGAATGAGCAAGAAACGCGGCCGACTAGTCCGATGGTTCTCGCCAGAGCCTTACGGACCGAAAGGCTCCAGCCAGCTCACTGTGTGACGCTTCTGACCGGGCCCATGAGCAAAGCCCGGGGAAGCGTTGCGCTTAATTAATTAAGCAGCAAGTGCCAAGTTGTTGTTGGCATTTCTAGTTTCCATCCTGTTACGGGCGGGTGGGCCCCGGCATGCCTTCGAGACGCGACAACTTCCGTCGAAACCGTGTCGCCCCCTTGACTCTTATATTTTACCACGCTACCGCCGACGGGCCCGCTTTCGATCATTGATCTTCAGCTCTATTATTTCGGGGGGATTGGGCACCCAGTTCTGTCGACGCGTATATGCCTGATCCCATTGCAGCAGTTCAACAACATCCTGCACCAGTTCCTCTCCCCAGTAGTGTTCCGCGTCAAGTGCCACGGCGTATGCGCCTTTCCTGGGACTTTAACTACGACTAGACAACGCAGTTATGCCCGAGAAAGCGGCCTTTTTCCACTTCTATTTAACCCTTTGTTCTTATCCCTTGTGAGATTTCCGGGCTAGGCCAATCCAGGCCTGAGAATACAGAAACGCGGGAGCATCGGAACTAACTTCCATCAGATTTTGTCGCTTGGAGCAGCTAATAGTGGCTAGCGAATCTGCAATGATCTGGAATCTAACAACTGAAATGACCTGCTTCCAGTAGATCCTGGACAAACGATATTCCCCTTTTCACACTTCTGTCAAACTCGGCTACCATTGCCAGCGAGCCAAACTGGAGCCGCCCATGCCACCCACTGACCGCCGCCTTAACTCCTGCCTGATTGGCATTATTCTCGGCCTGATGCTTGTTGGTCTTGTCAGCGGCACTCCGCTTCGCCATGTTGTGCAGGTTCTTCCTGCCTGTATCGTGCTTGTCTCGCTCACTCGCCCCTCTTCCTGGAGCCCTTTCGCTGCCCTCGCCATCTTTATCTTCTGGCTCATCCTCATGGCGCTCATCTGGCTCTACCTTCTTGGCATCGCTCATGTCATTACCGGAACTTTCTCTACGCCGGAAATCATTCTCACCATTTTTATCGGCGGCTGGTGCATCGTGGGCTTGTTCCGTTTTTTCGCTGCGCCTGTTTCAGCGAAACCTGCCGCCCGCGTCATCGCCTTCGTAGGCTTCGCTCTCCTGCAAATCGCAGCGCTCTGGCTTAGCCTTCAGCCTTATCTTGCGCATCGCTGATCACTTATGCCTATTTCCATTGCTTGCGCCACTCCCAACGATCTTGACGCGCTGTTACTCCTAATGCGCCACATGCAGCTCGACGACCCGTGGGACCAGCCTCCTGACGAATCCATCGTGCGAAAAAATCTTCTGGAGCTGCTGCAAAATCCGGCCTATGGACTCATCTTCCTCGCCAGCGATGAACACACGCCTGTCGCCTATCTCGTCGTCTGCTTCGATTTCAGTTTGGAGTATCACGGCAAAGGCGCGTGGGTCGATGAACTCTTCGTCGAGCCAACCCATCGCGGGCGGGGAATAGCCGGGCAACTTCTCGACCTCGCGGAATCCGCCTCTGTCGAACACGGCTCTCACACCCTTCATCTCGAAGTCACCCACGGCAACCCCGCGATCGAACTCTATCGCCGCCGTGGCTTCGTTGATCATCACCGCTATTTGATGACCAAATGGCTCAAGCACACTTGACCGGCACGAAGTCGAGAACACTTTCATCCACCGTACGCCTAACATAGAACTTGTCCGCCCTCTTCAAACTAAAAAACTTGTCATCCTGAGTGGAACGAAGGATCTCAACTGATCCTATACGAATACTATTTTCCTCTCCCCCTATCGCTTCTCCCACGCTACCATCGCTCTCGGCAACTTTGGAGATTCCCGAATGACTTTGAGATTGGCCCGCTTTCGTCATTTCAGTTTGTTTGTTATTTTCCTTCTGTCCCTCTCGCCGCTGCTGCACGCACAAAACTCGGATGTCCAAGCTGCGAACCAACCCATCACGTTTGACGTCAAGGTCGAGTACGGTGCGCCCGCAAAAATGCGTGATGGCGTCACGCTTCGTGCCGATATCTATCGCCCTTCCGTAGGCGGAAAATATCCCGTTCTACTGAAACGTACTCCTTACAACAAATCAGGTTCTGGCAGCGAAATCGAATTCGCGCGCAAGGCCGCTTCGCGCGGCTACGTTGTGATCATGCAGGATGTTCGCGGTCGCTACACTTCGGATGGAGACTGGTATCCGTTCGTCCACGAAGCCAACGACGGATACGACACCGTCGAGTGGGCTGCCGCGCTCCCGTATTCTGACGGCCGCGTCGGTATGTGGAGCGGTTCGTACGTCGGTGCCACGCAAATGCTCGCCGCCATCGCGCATCCACCGCACCTTGCCGGAATTTGTCCCGTCGTTACCGCCAGCAACTATCACGAAAACTGGACGTATCAGGGTGGCGCGTTTGAACAATGGTTCAACGAATCCTGGACCTCTGGTCTCGCGCAGGACACCTTTAATCGCTCCATTCAGAAAGCTTCCAACGCACGGCTCGGCCAGGACGTGCTCCCGCTCACCAGCTATCCGCTCTTCAACTTGCCCACGGCGGGCTCGGCCAATGCCAGCACGTCTGTGCTCGCTCCCTATTTTCTCGATTGGCTTGCCCACCCTTCCTATGACGACTATTGGAAGGCCGTCAGCATCGAAGAGCATTTTTCCGACATCCGCGTTCCCGCGCTGCACATCGCCGCGTGGTACGACATTTTTCTTGGGGGCTCGCTGCGCAACTATGAAGGCTTGAAAGTCAAAGCTGCCACTGACGACGCACGCAAGGGCCAGCAACTTCTCGTCACCATCGGTGGCCACGCCGGTGGCGGCCGCCAAATCGGCGAACTTGATTACGGCCCCGAAGCCGAAAAATTCAACGAAGCAGAAATTACCCTTCGCTGGTATGACTTTCTGTTCAAGGGCATTCAAAACGATTTCGCCGGCAACAACCGCGTCAAGATTTTCGTCATGGGCCTGAATCAGTGGAGGGAAGAAGCCGACTGGCCGTTGGCCCGCGCGAAGAACACAAAATATTTTCTACATTCGCAAGCCGCCGCCAACTCCACAAAAGGCAACGGCTCGCTTTCCACCGCTGCGCCCGCTTCCGAGCCATCGGACAAGTTCACCTACGATCCACTCAAGCCTGTGCCGACCATTGGCGGGCCTCTCTGCTGCGATGGTGGACACCTCGCCCCCGGCCCGCGTGATCAGCGCTCTGTCGAGGATCGCAATGACGTCTTGATCTATTCCACGCCGCCGCTCGAGCATGATCTGGAAGTGACCGGCCCGGTAAAGCTCGAACTCTTCGCCTCGTCTTCAGCCGTCGATACAGATTTCACGGCCAAGCTTGTCGACGTTTTTCCTGACGGCTCGGCCATAAACATCAACGAAGGAATTCTTCGCGGGCGCTATCGCGATTCTCAGGAAATTCCCGCCCTCCTCATTCCCGGGAAAGTCTATCCGCTCAACATCGATCTTTGGGCCACCAGCAACGTCTTTCGCGTTGGCCATCGCATTCGCCTGGAAGTTTCCAGCAGTAATTTCCCGCGCTTCGACCGCAATCTGAATACCGGTGAATCCGCCGCCACCTCTTCCAAGACGACCACCGCAACCAACACAATCCTGCACGACGCCCAGCACCCTTCCGCCCTGGTGCTGTCGGTCGTGCCATAGGCCGCCTTCTTAGATAGTGGCCGCTCTTCGGATTGGCCGCGCCGGAATGGTATGTCGCGGTCGCTCTCAGTTGACCCACAACCCAAGATTTCATTGCAATTCGATCCGTCACAAAACCGCTGTCATCTTGAGCGCGTCTGCGCCGTTCGCAGACCGCAGTCGAAGGATCTCAACTCAAGATCAATCTGAGTCACAATAGCTGTCACTCACTCTTCGTATGCCCGCAATCCACTCCGTTACATCAAAATGTTAGGCCGAACATATCCATTGCTTGCCGGCCCAAGGAGACGAAACCCACCCGGATGCTCCGTCGATTCGCCGCGTTTCTTTTTGTTTTCCAATCCATCTTATTTCTGGCGCACTTTTTCTTTTTCAAAACGTTGCTCGCAACGTTCGCCCCCGTCGCTCATTCTCTCGTTTGGCCACTCGGGATCATTTTGACAATCCTGGCGGCCAGTTTCCTGAGCACTTCACTTCTCGCCTTTCGCTATTACTCCCCAATCGTGCGCGCTGTTTATATTCCCGCCGCTATCTGGTTGGGCGTCTTCAACTATCTATTTCTTGCCGCAATCGCCTGGTGGTTGATCTACGGCGTCACCGCCGCGTTGAACATTCAGATTCACATTTCAATGCTGGCGATCCTCTTGTTCGGCTCCGCATTGGCCATTAGCCTCTATGGGCTGGTGAACGCCGCAATCCCGCGCGTAAAGCACATCACCGTTCGTCTGAAAGGACTTCCCAGCGTATGGCACAACCGCAGGTTTGCGCTGGTGAGCGACTTACATCTCGGCCACGTTCGCAATAGCAGTTTTGCCAAAAGAATCGTACGCCTCATCAATCAACAGAAACCGCAATTCGCCATTATTGCGGGAGACTTGTTCGACGGCACGGCCATCGATGCGGAGCGCGCCACCGTACCACTCCGCGAACTTAATCTCCCGTCAGGCACGTTTTTTTGTGAGGGGAACCACGAAGAGTTTCGCGATCCACGCCCATATCTCTCCGCAATTACCAAGGCGGGCGTGCATATCATCGACAAGAAAACCGTGGATCTCGAAGGCCTACAACTTCTCGGCGTGCCCTACCGCGACGCCACCCATACCGAACACATGCGCTCCGTCCTCGCTGGGATGGAAATCGACAGAACCCGCGCCAGCATCCTCATTACCCACGCCCCAGATCTCCCCTCCGTAGCCGCCGAAGCTGGCATCTCGCTCCAAGTTTCCGGTCACACCCACGGCGGGCAATTTTTCCCGCATTCCTGGTTCGCCACCAGAATTTACCGCCAATTTGTCCACGGACTGAGCCAGATCAGTGCCCTCCAGATTTACACTACCTACGGGGCGGGGACCTGGGGGCCCCCTATGCGCGTAGGTACCCACCCCGAAATCGTAATCTTCCGGCTGCAGGCCCTCGACTTGGACTAGCAACACACAGGGTGTTCCCCGCAGCCTCCTTAAACTTGGTAGCCGAAATCACAAGGGTACTTCTGGGCACATCCACCCTGCAGGACGATTGACGCCTGCTCCAAAGGCCTACAGAATGACGAAACGGGAGAAACTCGGGCAAAAAACCCCGAAAACAAGGCATGTCACCAGAACCCAACGCCTTTGAGCAAGCCGTAGCCCGTGCGCTACGCGACAATCTCGAACGCATTCAGCGCACCAGCGATGAGCTGAATCAGGCCGTGAATGACGTTGTGGCTGCCTGTTCGAGCAGCCGCCCCACCAATGCCTTGCCACCCATGTTGCGTGCGCAATCCGGCGCCGCCGCGCTGGCTGCTTCCCTGGAAGTACTATCTCGTTTCATCACCCTGGCTCTGAACCCGGCTCCGCGCTCGCCATTGGAAGACAAGATTACCCAGGCGATCGGTCTCCAGGCAGCAGAAGCTCCGACGGCCCCTGTCCGCCCGACATCGCCCGCCCCGCAGCCTCAGGCTGCCACCAGTTCGTCTGCGCCCACATCGGTGGAAATTCCCGTTGCGCGACACATTCCCCCCGCTCCGGAACCCACTCCTGTAGAATTGGAAGCATCCGAAGCAGCCATTGAAGCGACCGATGAGTTCGACATCAACCGGTTAACTTCTGAGGAACAAGAGCTTCATCGCCGCGCCAATCGTGTGGCCAAAGTTTCGATGCAAGATATCAAAATGTTGCGACCGGAACAGGTTAAGCTGGGCCGCGAAAACAGGGATATCTGCATCAGATTGAAAGACGACATTGAGAAAGCTCATCGCGAGTACGACCGCAGATTCAAGCCCATCATGGACCACCCGGTGGATTACTTCTACCGCTGGATGGTGGAAATACTTGCCGAAGGCGACGCCTCCGCCCTTGGCGAATACCCCTACGCCACGGCAGGCAAAGCCCGCTAAAAGATTTCGCGGGTTGCCAACCCGCCTTTTGCCAATGTGGCACAGCCATTCCTTGCTGTGCGCCTTTCGCTCTATCCCTATACCCAATACACTGCGATATCGCCCAGGGGGTCGGAGCTCCGATATTGGTCCGCTCTATTGCATGGGGCTTCGGCCCCTGAGGAATCCCTTTTCAACAAATTCAATTTCGCCAAGTCGCACGGCTCCGCACGTAGTTTCTCTCATGTTAGTGCTCTGCCTGGCCCTCACCGGTTCGCTCGATCTCCTCGCGCAAACCAAGAAAAAGAAAAAACCTGTGCGTCCGAAATCTCCCGCGTGCCGCACTGGTTGCAAACCAGACACCACAACTCCCGCTCTGGATTCCGCTACACCGGAAGATGCTTCGCTGCAAAAGGAATTGTCTGCACTGGCCCGTGAACTTCATCAGGGAGCTCCCGGTTCGTACGAAAAACTCGCTGCTTTCGCCAACAAAAATTCCAAAAGTGTTTGGGGACAGCGCGCCGCCCTGGCACTCGGCTATGACGACTACACCAAAGCTCGCTCGCCACAGGCATTGGTCTGGTTAGCGAAGGCCAAGAGTGACACCTTGCTTGAGGAATACACGCTTTTCTGGACTGCGCAAACCGAGCGCACCTTACACAAGAATGGCGAAGCAGCACAGGATCTCGCCGCGCTTCTTCGCGATCATCCTAACACCGTAATCAAAGACATCGTTCTGCAGGCTTACGTTCCCACGACAGTCGATATCGGCCGCCCTCAAGAAGGCCTGGACGCGTTGGCAGCCTATCCGCCTGCTGCTTCGAAGCCCGCATTGTTAATGACCCGTGCGCGCGCCAACGAAGCGCTTCACAAACTGGTGGTGGCCGCCAAGGATTACCAGGCGGTGTTCTACAAATTTCCGCTCTCCGACGAATCGAAGGATGCGGGACTGACGCTTACGCGACTGAACAAAGTGCTGCATGGCGAATTTCCGTATGCTACAGCCGAATTGCAGGACCAGCGCGCGCAAGCTTTTTACGATGCGCACAAATGGAAAGAAGCTCGCGCGGAATACGAAAAGCTTGCGTCTATGCTAAAGGATACTTCCAATCCCACCCGGCAACGCGCGCTGGTTCGGATCGCAGAATGCCGCCAGCATCCTAAACCCGTTCCTTCCTATCTCGCGTCGCTGAATATTTCCGATCCGGAAGCGGACGCCGAGCGCCTCTTTGCGCTTTCGCAAGCCTACCGTTCAGAAAAAAACGAAGGTGCGATGCTTTCCACCGTCGAAAAATGCGCTGAGAAATATCCGCTGAGCCGCTGGAGCGAAGAAGCGCTGATGTCCACTGGCAACTATTATTGGGTGTTGCTCGATCGCTCCAAGGCCGTCAGTTATTACCAGCGCATTCTGGATTCCTTCCCCGGCGGCAAAAATGCCTACAACGCCGAGTGGCGCACCGCGTGGGTCGCTTACCTGCAACGAGCGCCGTACTCAGACGAAAAAATCACTATTTTCCTGCGGAAATATCCTGTCAGCGGCGGGGCCGTCAACGCACTCTACTGGTTGGGCCGTAACGCCGAACAGGGAGGCAATCCTGGCCATGCCCGCAGTTATTACCGCAAGGCCGTGGAACGTTTCCCAACGACCTACTTCGGCCAATATGCCGCCATGCATCTGGAAAAATTAGGACCAGGCGAAGAAGACCCTTCCGAAGTCTTGGCGCAAATTCCCGCTGCACCTCCGTTGCGAGCCTTTGATGAACCCATTCCCGCGAATGTTGCCGATCGCTGGAATCGCGCACAAGCCCTTCGCAGCATAGCCTTCGACAGTTCCGCCGAGCTTGAACTAAAAGCCGCGTACGCTGCCACCGCTTCCCCTCGTTTTCTCGTCGAAGCCGCGCAAGCCGCTTTCGATCAGGGCCATTTTGCCGCTGGTATGGCCTACGGGCGCATGGCCATTCCCAATTTCGACGCGCGTAAATTTTCTGAAGTACCGGTAAATGTCTGGAAAGTCTTATTTCCGCTGCCGTATGAATCTTCATTGCGCCGCGAAGCCGAACGCAACGATTTCGATCCCATGTTTGCCGCAGGCCTGATTCGCCAGGAATCCACATTTCAGGCTGACGCAGTTTCGCACGCGAACGCCATCGGCCTGATGCAGATTGTGCCCAAAACCGGGCGCATCCTCGCCAAGCAGCGCAAGCTGAAATACACCAAGGCTTCGCTCTTCGATCCCAACATCAATATTCAACTTGGCATGATGTACATCGCCGATCTCACTCGTGCCACCGGTGGACCCGAATACGCTGCGGCGGCCTATAACGCCGGTGAAGATCGTATCGCCTTATGGAAGTCCGAGCGCACTTACGACGAAATCCCCGAACTGGTCGAATCCATCCCGTTCACCGAAACGCGGGAATACGTGCAAATTGTCATGCGCAACGCCGGGATGTATCGCCTCCTCTACGGTGAAACGCCCAAGTCCACCACCGTCTCCGCCGCCATCCAATCCCGCTAGTTTTTACTTTTGTAGGGGCGGCTTTACGCCGCCTTCTGGATTATGCATTTGTAGAGGCACGATAAATCGTGCTCGTCTTGCATTGATCCTATGTAACGGCGGCCTTCCGAGGCGGAGCGCTGTTACCCGAGCGCAATCATCCAAAACATTGTCATCCTGAGGCTGCCTCTCCTGCCGAAGGATCTCAACGCATTCCGCGCCAACATCGTGTCATCAACCAGCGAACTCTCCGATCCCTCCCGCAAAATCCCTCCTCCCCTTTGCTACAATTAATCTCCATGTCCACACCGGAAACCAACATGTCACAAATCGCCCGACGCATGCTCTCCGCCAAGGCCGAACAATTCACCGAATCCGTCATCCGCGAAATGACGCGACTGGCCATGAAGCACAATGCCGTTAATCTCTCGCAGGGATTTCCGGACTTTGCCGCCCCGGAAGAAATCAAGCAAGCTGCGCGCCAGGCCATTTCCGACGACATAAATCAATACGCCATCACCTGGGGAGCGAAGTCACTGCGCGACGCCGTCGTCGAAAAATATGCGCGCACGCAAAACGTCCGCTACGATCCCGAACGCGAAATCACCATCTGCTGCGGGTCCACCGAAGCTATGATGTCTTCCATGATGGCCATCATCAATCCCGGCGATGAAATCGTCGTCTTCGAACCCTTTTATGAAAACTACGGACCTGACGCGATTCTTTCCGGTGCTTTGCCGCGCTTCGTAAAGTTGCAGCCCCCCGACTGGGCCTTCGACGAAAGGGAGCTGGCCGCCGCGTTTGGTCCGCGCACCAAAGCCATCATCGTCAACACACCCAACAATCCCACTGGAAAAGTTTTTTCGCGCCGCGAACTGGAATTTATTCGCGACCTCTGTCTGCGCTGGAACGCCTATTGCATCACCGACGAAATTTACGAGCACATTCTCTACGACGGCACCGAGCACATCTCCATGGCGCAAATCGATGGCATGCGCGATCACACCATCGTTATCAACGGCATGTCCAAAACCTACAGCGTCACCGGCTGGCGCGTGGGCTGGGCGCTCGCTCCGCCGGATGCCACGCAATCTATTCGCAAGGTCCACGATTTTCTTACCGTAGGAGCCGCCGCGCCGCTGCAACAAGCCGGCGCGCTGGCACTCAAATCGCCGCAGTTCTACTACGACAAGCTCGCCGCCACCTACGACAAGAAACGTGCGCGGCTGCTAAGCATCCTCGAAAAATCCGGTTTCGTCGTGTACAAGCCACGCGGTGCTTACTACATCATGACCGACATCTCTCGCTTAAAATTTGACGAAAAGAAATATCCCGCCGAATCGCGCGACGTCTCCTTTGCCAAATACCTGGTCGAAACTATCGGTGTAGCCTGCGTCCCCGGCTCCAGTTTCTACAACGACGCCCAGGACGGTAGGAACCAGGTCCGCTTCACCTTCTGCAAAAAAGAAGAAACCCTGGCCGCCGCCGAGGCCCGCTTCGCCCATCTCCACGCGTAGCGCTAGCTCTCCGCTCACTTACTTTCAAGAGCTTTTTCCGCCTGCCGCCAAACATCGCAAAATTCTCGCCGTAAATCCGTTTTCGCCACTGCACCACTGCTTGTGAAGGCTAGATAACCCTGCACCTCTTTCGTGAACTTTGGCCAGACGGGCAGCCCCTCGCCATTGGGATCTCCCGTCCGCGCAAAATTTGTCCAGTAAGCCTGCATCTGCTCCGATACTTTCACATCGATCGAGCTAAGCTGCACGTCTTTTCCCCACGTGCCAAACAGGAAACTCAACTCGGAAGCGTGAGAAGTGTACCGCTCGCCCGGTTTTGGCTGTTGAAATTCGTATTGATACGCGGCATGGCCCGCATTCGAATGATCCATAACTTCCTCTGTTGCAGCACACCGGAATATGGCATCCGTGGCCCACTGAATCCCAGGCCCGCCATAGATCGGATCCGTTTTACCCACGCCTTCGCCCGCCAAACCATATAACTCCAGAGCGCGCTTCGCTTGTTTGCCATACATGCTGCGAATCGCTTCGCGGACTTCCGCAGGTTCACTTGGTCCCTGAATTTCCAGAGAGTTACTGCCGAGCAGAAGCGGCATGGGCATGCTGTGGCCCTTCGCGAAAACTTTTGCGGGAGATTCCGGCAGCACCCAGCCATCAATCGATGTTTCGAGCCCAAACCGGTCGCCGCCGGTAGCGAGTTGCATCTCTTTCAAAATCATCACCGCTGGCAGTGTCCGCAAAAAAGCGATCGTTCCTTTCTCCGGCGCTTTCACGCGGGCCGCCAGTTTTCCCGTAAGTGCCGTGGCATATTCCTTTGTCCGGGGTCCATGAAAGCTGGCCACCGCCGCA
This sequence comes from Candidatus Acidiferrales bacterium, assembly GCA_963748365.1. Classification (GTDB taxonomy): domain Bacteria; phylum Acidobacteriota; class Terriglobia; order Acidiferrales; family UBA7541; genus Acidiferrum. The sequence goes on along the minus strand of CAVVJG010000001.1, from coordinate 195,112 downwards.
CTCTCGCCGACGGCGCGATGGAAGAGTCCTGCGGCCAGTGGCGAGGTCATCAGCAAGCTGATATCAAACGCGCCCGCCGATTCCCCGGCCACGGTCACATTTTCAGGATTGCCGCCAAACTTTTCGATATTTACGCGAATCCAGCGGAGCGCGGCGAGTTGATCCATCAGCCCATAGTTTCCAGACGCATGATGATGCGATTCATCGGCCAATTCCGGATGAACCAGAAATCCCAGAGCGCCCAGCCGATAGCTGATGGTCACCAACACTATGCCGCGGTGCACCAGCGTCCGTTCGTCGAACCCCGCGTCGTCGCCGTCACCAGATAAGTTCGATCCGCCGTGGATCCATACCATCACCGGATGCTTCGATTTCACCGGCCATTCGGGAGTCGCCACGTTCAGATACAAACAATCTTCGCCGCTGCTGGCGACGAATCGTTCGTTCCAACCTTCTGACAGTTGGGTGCAAGCGATGCTGAACTGTGTGGTTTCTCGAACCCCTTCCCATGGCTCGACTGTTTTTGGCTCGCGCCACCGCAAGTTTCCCACCGGTGGCCGCGCGTACGGAATTCCTTTGAATGCCGCCCCGCCATCCTCAGTAAGCAGCCCACGAATTATGCCGCCGGTTACCGCCACCAGCGGGCCAGCCTGCTGCGCGATGGCCATGCTAGCGCCAAATAGGACAAACACAAGGAAAAGTAGGAACAAAAATTTAGGCCGCATGCGGGGATAGTAACAAATGCGCAAGCAGCCCTACACTATAGGCAAAAGTAATCTCGCACCGGAAAGCATGACGCGATCGATTTATCTGGCTTTTAGATTTGAGTGATATCCTCACCTAGCCAGCACCTAGCCGATTGCGTGGGGACTGCTTTGGAATGAAAACTGGGAAACTCCTACTCCTTCTTGTCTCTGCAGCCCTCGTCGCCATTGGTCTGTACGCAACGCATCTCATCTGGCGCGGGTTCAGCACTGCTGAAGAGCCTTCCTTGGCGGAAAAAACCGTTGCTCGCGCCGCCCGCAATTTTTCCATCCCGCACAAGGCTCGCCTCGAAGCAAATCCGTGGAAGGCCACGCCCGATGTTCTGAAAGAAGCGCGCGAAACTTATCTGGACCGCTGCGCCGTCTGCCACGGCCCTGACGGCTCCGGGCAAACAACCGTTGGCCGCAACCTCTATCCTAAGACTCCCGACCTGCGCGCCCCGCAAACGCAAAATCTGACGGACGGCGAGATCCGCTACATCATCCGCAACGGCGTCCGCCTCACGGGTATGCCAGGGTGGGCCAAACCGCACGACGAAGACTCCGACGATAGCTGGAAATTGGTTCTCTTCATTCGCAGTTTCCGCCAATCCACCAACGAAGAGCGCCTTCAGCAAGCTGCCACCGTAACTTCTGCCCAATATGCCGGATCGAAGTCCTGCCAGAAGTGCCACGCGCAAATATATGAGCACTGGCAAAAAACGCCCATGGCCAATGTCGTTCGCGACCCCAACGAATTCCCAAACGCTATCATTCCCAATCTCGCCACCAACACAGTCTCGAAATTCACCAAAGATCAGGTCGCGTTGGTTTACGGTACCCTGTGGAAGCAGCGCTACTTCACGAAGATTGGCGACGACTACTACCCACAGCCCGCTCAGTGGGATGTCGCGGCACACAAGTGGCGCCCCTATTTCGTTGCAAAGGGAACTGACTGGTGGGAGCCCTTTTATCCGCCTGACAACATGCAGCGGCCCACAGGCCCAACCTGCGATGGCTGCCATTCCGTTGGTTACGACATTCACACCAAAAAAGTTGTCGAGTGGAACGTTGGCTGCGAAAAGTGTCACGGCCCAGGCAGCGAACACAACGCGCACCCCACGCGTGGCAATATTATCAATCCCGCGCGCCTCGACTATGTTCAGGCCAACGATTCCTGCATTCAATGCCATTCGCAGGGGCGTCCACTGCAGAATCCCATCGAGGGAAAATACTACGATTGGCCCGTCGGTTATCAGGTGGGATTAAGCCTGCGCGATTACTGGCAGTTGGAAGAGCACACCCTCGGCGAAACCACCTTCACGCACTACGCAGACGGCACCGCCCACAAGAATCGTATGCAGGGCAATGATTTCGTGCAAAGCCTGATGTACCGACGCGGCGTCACGTGTTCCACCTGTCACGATGTCCACGGCACCGGGAATTACGCCCAATTGAAGAAGCCCGCCGACCAGATTTGTATGGATTGCCACGGCCCACTTTCGCTTAACGGCCCGCGCACCGGCACGATTGAAGAACATACACATCACAAGAAGAATTCGACCGGCAGCAGTTGCATTGCCTGCCACATGCCGAAAATTGCTACGGAAATTGGCGATACCAAAGTCCGCTCGCACACCTTCGCTTTCATCACCCCGGCGATGACCGACAAATACAAAATGCCCAACTCCTGCACTACCTGTCACGTCGACAAAGCCACCGCCTGGGCCACCGAAGCCATGCGCCATTGGCCAGAGCGCTCCCCTTGGCGCGCGGAGTAACTACTTCTCTGCCTTCATCAATCTTTCCGTTTAAACCTTGTGCTACACTCTGGCTTTTGAGGGAAGGGAACCGCCCCGTGCCACTTGAACTTTTGCTTATCCCCGCCGAAACGAAACTGGAATCCAACGCCGATGGCGTGGCCTTCGACATTTCCGAAAGTTCCACCCGCACTTTCTTCTGTACCCTCTCCATCACCGATCAGATCGAACAGGAATCCCTGGACGTTTCCATCTGGGGTTCCGGCGATGGTCAGGATTTTGGCAAGAAGCCGCTCCTGAAAATTCCACAGCAGTTTTATCAGGGTGCCTGCAAAATGGTACTGGACGTCTCGCTGCGACCAGAGGTAAAGTTCCTGCGAGCAAAATGGGAATTGAATCGGTGGGGACGTGTTGCGCCAGTGCCGATGTTCGTCGCAGGGCTCACACTGGTTGAAATTGCGCCGATGTCCCGCGATCTACCGACGAGCCGCGCAACCTCGGCACCGCGTTAGGGATTGGCGCAGAGAATCTTCAACCGGTAGTTCCGGGAAGGAAGAAGGGGTAGGAGACTGACGGTCGGTTGCCCTGTGGTGGTTAGTCTCCTACCCCGCGAGTGGTCTTGCGTATATAGACGAGAGATCCTCACCAAATGTTTCCTAGGTACGCAAACATTTTTCAATTTTGGGTCGACTTTCAGACGCGTAACTATGATTTTCTGTAGTCCCTCGATGTCTCGTCGCATCGATTTAAATACAGGAGTCCTTGTAGGTGGCCCCTTAGAGGATTCGCCTGGAAATCAGTGCCCAATTTATATCTAATTTACATATTTTTACGTAAATGTTACGAGAACTGCCGCAACTTCTATTCCAATCCCACTGTTTCCAGGTATCGCGCTACACTCGCCTTCCACTTGAATTTCTCCACAATTGCTTTCTGCAAAGACTGTGCCGCTTCCGGCTCCCCGTGGGTCAAATAAACCTGTTTCGGCACGGCCTGCAACCCGCCGAGCCAGCGCAACAATTCACTTTTTCCAGCGTGTGCAGAGAACTGGCCCATTTCCACGATCTCCGCCTTCACCGGCACCACCTGCCCGTAAAGATTTAGGGTTTTCGCGCCATCCCGCAGCGCCCGCCCACGCGTTCCCTCAGCCTGAAATCCGCCTAATATCACCGCATTCCGCGAGTCGCCCAGGCGGTTTGCCAAATGGTGCAGCACGCGGCCGCCGGTGATCATCCCGCTCGCCGAAATAATGATGCACGGCGTTTTCACATTGTTGATGGACTTGGATTCCTGCACCGTTCGCGCCAGATGGAATCCCTTCACATTCAGCGGATCGCCGCCATTCTGTTCGTCGCGAGAAAACTGCAGGTCGTGATCTTCCTTATGCTTTAAGTACAAATCCGTCGCACTCAACGCCATGGGGCTGTCCACATACACCGGCACCACGGGCACGCACTGCTGATCTTCCAACTGTTTCAGATAAAACATGAATGTCTGCGTGCGTCCGATCGCAAATGCCGGTATCACGATGGAGCCGCCGCGGTTCACCACGCGATTCACGACCTCCGCCAATACCGTCGTCGGGTCGCCATCGGGATGCTCGCGGTCGCCGTACGTCGATTCACACAACAGCACATCAATCTGTTTCGTCACTGGTGGCGTGGGATCATTCAATATCGGCTGGTCGTAACGCCCGATATCGCCTGAAAACACCACCACAATCTTTTTACCATCTTCATTGATGGTCAATTCCAGGCTCGAAGAACCAAGGATGTGCCCAGCATCGTAGGACTCTACGTGGAAAACCGGTGAAATATCGAAGCCGCCATTACGCGGCATCGGCCGCAGCAATTTCAGGACCGGTTCGACATCATCACTGGTGTACAGCGCTTCCGGATTCGTGTGCTTGCTCCACTTATTCCTGATCGCGTTTTCGGTGTCTTCCTGTTGCAGGTGTCCGGAATCTTTCAGCAGAATTTCCGTCAGCTCAATCGTTGCCGGATTTGCAAAGACAGTTTTATTGAAGCCGCTGCGCACCAGCACAGGCAGCCATCCGCTGTGGTCCAGGTGCGCGTGGGTCAATATCGTATAGTCAAACGTCCGCGGATCGACGGGCAGTGGATTCCAGTTCCGCTCTTTCAGGTCCGCCAAACCTTGGAATAGCCCACAGTCCACCAAAAGGCGTTTTCCGGCGGCCTCCACCAGATATTTGGATCCCGTAACACATCCCGCCGCCCCCAAAAATGTCAGTTTCGCCATGGTCCGAGCATTGTACTGAATTATCTGGCCACTGCCACTCGCCTATTTCAAATCAGTGCGCCAAGCGATCGAAATGTCACTTATCTCGAGAGTCTTTTCAAATATCCGTTGACCTGCTCCTGCCATTCAGGGCCCGCCGCCCGGTCCTTTTCTGCCATGTGCCCTACACGCGGATCGGCTGCTTCCGTCAGCGACGTCCGCTCATATTTCACATCTACCCGCGTCTGCTTCCCTTGCGGAGTTAACCACAAGGTGATTACCGTGACCATCGCGTCTGGTATTACATATACGTATTGAATTCGTCCGCCCTTGAGGTCAAATTCTGTGCACGCCCATATTGATTTCCCGCGATCGTCCGAAACTGTGAAGACCATTCCCCTGGCATCTTGCGGTGACGCAGGATGAATGAACACCGGATCCCATCCCGGCGCCCACACGCGTTCCTTGTCGGCTCCAAACAGCGGTGCAACTTTTTCGATTGCTGCATCCGCCATGAACAAGAAAGTTTCCTCCGAGTGTGCCCGTGTCGTTCCCGGAGCCGCATTAACCGTGCGCGACGATTTGTGGAGGCAGATCGTCACCCTGGAAATTGTCAGTAATATCGCCAATGTGTTCATTGCGCCTCCCGTTAGTATCCCGGCCCACTTCATGTCGTCCTCTCTTTCAATTTGTGGCTGTCGCTGGCCCGCAACCTCATTCCATAAATCTTCTTCAACTCACCGATCTGCGATAACGACTCCTTGCCGAATGGCGCTTTACCCTCGAATGAGTGCAGTACGATGCCTTCGAGAAGATCCCCGAGGGTGAGGTCCTTCAACTCCGCAAACGCCTTCAGCACTTTCAGCAATCGCTTTTCCATGCGCACGCCCGTTTGTATCCGTTCCACTTCAATCATGGTTCGCTCCTGGTTCACAGCATCAGCTACGGTACATATGTACCATGGTACATAAGATGGGGAACGAATTCAATTCCCGTTATCCACCGCTCCTCCATTTATGGGATGACGCACAATGAAAGCCGGCCCCTTCTCACGACCAAGTACCTTTGCCAGTTCCCAAAGGTTGTAGGCGGCCCTGTACTTCGACGATTGCAATCTATGGGAGTATCCGGGTTAAGACACTCCTCCGCCGGAAGAGTGGCGTTCCAGCCTTGATTTTTTCACTGGAGTCGAGAGGATGGTCATCCCCGAGCCGCCCACAGAAGAAGGGCCCACGAAAGACTTTTGGTTTCAGACTCCTGCGAGTAAACTTCAAGAAAGTGTTGCATCGACCGTCTGAGCCCGCCCGACTAATCGGGACTTGGGTTTATTCCCGACGTGTTGCGATGGTACGATTCCAGCCGCCTTCCCTTGGAGCAACCGTTATGAAGCTTCTCGCGATTTTTGTTCTTTCAGTTGCGATGCTCTCACAAAGTGCAGCCGCGCGAGCACAATCTAGCGGCAAAATGACTCCTGAACAGGCGAAAGAAGAAAATGCGTTACACGTTGGGTGTCCAGGCGTACTTGTGGGGATTTCCACTCTACTTTTATGAAATCGCGAACGCGGAAGGTTGAAGGCTGGTGGTGTTGGATTTAATTCATTCCACAAATTCACCACACTGAAGACAGCAAAGGACCGTTTCATCGTTACCCCCAATAACGTAACGATAGACGCCTACACCCTTTTCGATGTCTCAAAAGAGCCAATCGTAATTCACGTTCCCGAACTATCAGAGCCTCGCTGGTACTTGGTTCAAATGGGAGATTCCTTCGACGAAGTTTTCTACAACATCGGAGGAATCAAAGGACCTCAGCCCGGGACGTATGTCGTCACTGGACCGGATTTTCCCCAAGCCATTCGCTCCGACAACGGCGTACCCTTTGCTTCACCCAATGGTCTCTTCAACCTAAGTAGGCGGCATTACCATCGAGCGTATCCAGCCCGGCCATCCGCAACAGAACGGTCGCCACGAACGCATGCATCGAACTTTTGGAAGCTACCCGGCCGGCCGGTTCCAACTTCCTTCAGCAGCAAGCCAAGTTCGATACCTTCGTTCATGAGTTTAACCACGAGCGCCCGCATGAGGCTCTCGACATGAACTACCCCGCCGACATCTATAAACCTTCCACGCGGCCATATCGGGGCATCGGAGAACTCTCCTATCCTTTCCACGATCGGAAAGTTCTGGTCACCTACTGCGGAAGAATCTGCATTTTCAAAAAGAAAATAAATTTCAGCACTTCTCTCGCTGGTCAAGCTGTAGGCATCAAAGAGGTCGACGACGGTATTTGGCTGGTTAGCTTTATGGACTATGTTACATCGATCTTGAGGAGCAGACTCTGCAACCCTTAGAAAACCCTTTTGGCCCAAGGGTGTAAACCACCCGCTGTCGCGCCTGCTCCAGATGCTCGCGAATCGTCTCCTCCCGGCGAACACTCCTGCTGCTCGCCAGTGCTTTAATCTTCGTGCCGTCTTGCACCACTTGCTCCAGGGTGATCAGTCCCTCCTTGCTGAGCGCGGCCAATACCTGAGTGAACAGTTCATCCAGTTCCCGTTGTTTTTCCACACGGAAATCCGCCAGGGTGTGATAGTTCACTTCCATTAGCCCCGTCAGCCACTGGAATGCCGGATCGAACTCACAGCGCCGGGCCACTTCTCGTGCCGAGCCGATCCCCTGGCTGTAGGCGTACACCCACAAACTGATGAGCAGTTGCGGATCGAACGCTGGCCGCCCGCCTTCTTCCGCGCTACTCTCGATGGCTCGATAAAACCGACTCAAGTCCAAGCGCCCAACCAGTATCCAAATGGCTCTCGCCGGATGGTCTTCGCCAATGAGTTTCTCTACGTCCACGGCTCGCCAGCTCATCTGCTGCCGATTCACGTGGCGTATCAAAGGCTGCTGGTTGGTGATATTTTCATCGCTCATGCCGCGAGCTTACGGAAGGTTTTTTATTTTTTAAGAGGGAAATTCAGTGGGGGTTTTTTCACAGCTTCTAAAGGATGTCTCCGGACTATACAACGTTATTATTGGTGGAGCCGATGGGATTCGAACCCACGACCTCCTCGATGCCATCGAGGCGCGCTCCCAACTGCGCCACGGCCCCACTCGTTCAACCATAAAATGTTACCACAACAATCGCGTTCACGCCGTAGACTCCCTCGCGTAAACGTTCGCGCTTGCGCCGCCACTTTGCCCTTCCGGCGAGTCAACTTTCAACCATCGATGGCAGCTCCTGTCATCGCCTCTTAACACTGCGATCCTTCCTAGCCCTCGCGTGACACATTTCGCATCCCGATGGATGCGACCGGATGACTCCCCGTAAGTTGAGGAAAACACTCGGATTTCTTGTGGAAATTCTCGTATTTTTCCACCTGACTCTGTGGAAATCGCCTTGTATTAGTCGCTGAATGTTAATGGCATGTTAATTTTTGTCCGTGTGACCCCTATCACTATCTTTCTTGCCTGGTGCCACCTATCTTCGACTGGACAAGCCGTGGGTGCTTGGGTATTCTCACCGGGCCCCGTACCTAGAGGTTACGTCCAAGGAGCTTTACCTCATGTCAGTCGACACAATCGCCCAACACTTTCGAGGAGTCAAATGCCGTCGATGTGGCAAACCAGTACGCCTTCCCGCTCTGGTGGCGAGGAGAGAATTCGCCGCACACGACCATCACCACGGAGACGAAATGGAATTTCAATTGGTGTCTCAGGTTTTTGTGCTGCGCTGCCACTCCTGCCGCAAGGAATCGATTTACGCCATCAATCAAATTGTAGACTTCGCGTTTGCGCCGCCCTCGGACATGGGCCGGGCCAAGGAAGCCACGGTTTAGGCCGCACGCAGTTCGGTCTTCTCTTTGGTGTTTCCATCTAATTAGACATTGCTATCCTGGCGCTCCGAGAAGGCTTGTCGAAGTCTTCCATTCGAAAATTTTGGTTAACCGGCGCGCCCGGTAACTACCCTGCCGCTTTTTTTGCAGTCACTGGCAATTCTTTTTGCATAATCGCGCGATAGGTCCGCACCACTTCATCGGAGGAAACTTCGGGCACCCGTCCGGCGTGCGAGGGTTCCGACCTCAGCAGAATGCTGTGTAAGGAAATTACCCCGACCAGTTTTGCATCAGCGTTAATCACCGGAAGTCTCCGGACATGTCCTTCTTGCATCGTTTGCAACGCGTCATGAACATCATCCTCTGGTCCGCAGGCAAAAAGCTTGCCGTGCATTACCTCGCCCACCGTCGCATTGCCGGCTGGCACGTTGCGGGTGCCCAGCGCAACGCAGATATCACGGTCGGTCACCACGCCCTTGATTCGGCCGCTGGTATCCAGCACCGGCAGAAATCCGCAGTTTCCGCTCCACATCAGTTCTGTCGCCGCGCCCAGATTGGTCTCCGGGTGGCACGCATAAGGCGTCAACATCATCACTTCTTTTACTTTCATGGAATTTCTCCCTCCCGAAAATTTCGGCTCCGGTCCCCTTTGGATTGTTTTTCAAAAGTGTTTTGCTGTTCGCTTGAATTGAATTGCGAATTGTTAGCGCACAACTTCCACGGAGCAGTGCGCATGCATGGCCACGGATTCGGAGACGCTGCCAAGCACCAGGCGGTCAAACCCGCGTCTTCCATGCGAGCCCATTACGATCAGGTCCGCCTGCCAGTTGTCTGCGGCGCTCAGAATTGCGTGGGCAGGAGATTCTCTGGGTTCGGTCACTTCGGTCTCGACCGTGAAGCCACACTTCTGCAGCGTCGAAGTAAACTCCTGCGCGGCGTCACCAGAGTGCTGTTCGCTGGTTTTCATCATTTCGGTGACCAGCTCTGGGTCCAGGTACGGATAATTGCCGATCAGCACGGGGAACTCAGGGCAAGCTATCACTCTAAATCGCGATCCCGCAGCCCAGGGGCGCGCCACCAGCGAATTCAGAGCCTTCTCGGCGCATCGAGAGCCGTCCGTCGGAATCAGAATCTTCATTTCTGCAGGCTGCCCGGAGGCACGCAATCGCGCGGGCCTCGCGATTTCCACGGAGCAGTGCGCGTGACGCAATACCGCCTGTGCCGTGCTGCCAATCAATAGCCGCCCGATCGCGCTGCGTCCCCGCGAACCCAGCAAAATCAGGTCGGCTTTCCATTCAGTGGCAAACTTCGAAATGGCATGCCGGGGATTTTCCATCGCTACGCTGGTGGTGGTCTCCCATCCGGCAACCCTCAGTTTCTTTGCGTTTTCTTCCAGCTCTTCTTCGGTGGTCTTTCTGGCTTCGGCAAGTAACAGCGGCGCTCGCACAAAGAAAAATGGGTCTACGGCCGTGATCAAACTGAATTGCGATTCCGCCGGCCACGGGCGCACTATTGCTTCTTGGATCGATACCTCCGACGCTTCCGATCCATCCAGCGCAATCAGGATTCTCATGAATTCCCCCGCAGCATGTACGTTTCTGCGAAGACAGCAACCAGTCGTTTCCTTTCAACTGGTAATGGCGTGGGGTGTTGGAGTAGGAACAGGAGATGAGACCAGACTGTGCTTGAGTTGAAAGACCCACGCCTGAACCGGTCCAAAGTAGTTGGTGCACCTTGAGGGCCAGTGCCGAACATTTTGTCTGCACCTATCTCCCATCGTTTCAACCATCCTCAAATCGACAATGCTGGCGTAATCCTACGCGCTGCGTCTTTCTCCTCTAACTGCGTCATACTACTCACGCAAGCTGTCGAGTCTTGCGTCTGTTTGTTAAGGGAGCTTATGTGCCCGCCCTGAAAATCGTGAATATCGAAGCAGATATGCCCACCGTGGAAGAGGCGCGCCAACTGTTGCTGGCCGAGGTTAAACAGGCCAGGCAGAGCGGAGTCAAAGCGCTGAAGATCATTCACGGTTACGGTTCAACGGGGAAGGGAGGCGCGCTACGCGGAGCTCTGCGCACGTCTCTGTTGCGGAGGAAGAAGGAAGGACTCGTTACCCGCGTAATCTTCGGCGAAAAATGGAGCGTGTTTGAAGAGGACACCCGCTACGCCATCGAGCATTGCCCCGATTTGCGCAATGATCGCGACTTGAGCCGGAGCAACGAGGGCATCACCATTGCCATTCTCGCCTAGGCTGGCGATTCTCTCAATTGCCTCCGGAAACGGTACACTATCGACGGTAAGCCGATGGCCGATAATCGTGATGAAGCATACGTATCGCCCGCCAACCTACTTTCGCGCCTTCTGCGAATCGCCCTGGCGCTCCTCCTTGCACTCTATTTGTTCGATGCCTTCTGGTTTTATGTCCGGCGAAACTATCCTGGACTGGGCCAGGCGTCCGGTTCGGTTCATCGCAAGCGTTTACTGGCCATCTCTGACAAAGGTGGCAAGACCGAATACACGATCGACGCCGTGCAGCCTGAAGAAGATATTCCATGCGCGCATTCTCTCTTTCCGCACGCCGCGCAAAATCCCTGCTGGTATGTAGCCCGTCACGCCAAAGATCCCATCCCGATGTAACGAAGATTTTCCGCTGTACTTCCATAGCACACGCCAGCTTCTCACGAGCAGCATCGTCACCACGGCGTTGTTAACGTTCAATTTTTCCTCGCAGGTCTCCGCGGCCGCTGCTTTTTCGACACGGACTTGATCACCAACTGGCGCTTCTGTTTCGCATCGAACTTTACTTTGGCTTGTTCCATCGCCACGCCGATCAATTTCTGTACTTCCGGTTCGTCCAGCGTTTCTGGTCCTTTCAACCGTATGTGCCGCACCTGGTTGCCACCTCCTTGCAATCGCTTTCCCGGGTCGGCCAATCCTTTACCCTGCAGAAAACACAAAGTCACATGGTCCGGTGCCAGCAGGATCGAAAATATTGCCAGGCTGGGTTTTTCATTAGGGCAAAATCCAATCACCAGACCGTTCCAGTTGTCATACACCATTTCCACTGCGCCCGGCGTGCGCTTCCGCAATTTTGCCAGCGCCTGCTTTGCCTGCCGTACGATCCCCGGTTCATATTTCGCCATGAATTTCGCTAATTCCTGCGTTGCCGTCATCGCTCCTCCCCGCTTTCCTAACGGTAAACACTCTCTTTATCATCTTCCTCTTCTTTCGTGCGAGAATATTCCCGATAAGCGTCCAGCCCCCGGCGCGCTGACTCATTCGCTCTTTCCCGGACTTTCGCAGCCGCTTCGGTGTCTATCCCTGTATCGCGGAAGTTCGCGCAGCCCCAGCTGCTCTCTTCGGCGTATGATTCATCCTTCTGGAGGGGCGCATCATGTCGGACCTATGGAAAAATTGTGAAGGCCAGTTTGTTGACAACCAGTTCCCGCTGCTCAAGTTCCTGGCGAATACCAACCACAGCGCCGTTTTCCTCACCGAGCTGAAGCACCCCACGCCGCGCAAAGCCGCCGTTAAATTTATCTCCGCCGATATTCCTGCGCCCGACCAGCAACTGGCCATCTGGCAACGCGCCACGCAACTCTCTCATCCGCACCTTCTGCAAATTTTCCAGCATGGCCGCACACGCATCGCGGGAATGGACGTGCTCTTCGTCATTATGGAGCTTGCCGACGAGAATCTTGCGCAATTCCTTCCCACACGCGCGCTCAACGCTCAGGAAACACGCGATGTTCTCGAGCCCCTCGTCGAAGCCCTCGCCTACCTGCACGGCCAGGGCTTCGCTCACTTCCACGTGAAACCCTCCAATCTTCTGGCCATTGCCGATCAACTGAAACTTTCCAGCGACACGATTCTTCCGATTGGTGAAGCGCGCGAAGCCTATCGTGATCACGACATCTACGATGCTCCCGAAAATTCCGCCGTCTCCACCATCAACGCTTCCACCGCCGCAGACACTTGGTCTTTGGGTATCACTCTGGTTGAAACGCTCACACAGCAGGCGCAGCCGTTACCGTTTGACGATTCCGCCGAGCCTGCCATCCCTGGCACGCTCCCGCAACCATTCTTTGAAATTGCGCGCCGCTCCCTGGTCCGCGACCAACAGCATCGCTGGACAATTGACGCGATCGCCTCGCATCTCAACCCCACGCTGCTCGCCGCTGCGGCTACAGCAACGGCTTCACCTTCCGCCGCATCTCCGGCTGCCTCTTCCTCCACAACTATGACCGCTAATTCGCCTGCTATGGCAAGCGTGCCCATACCCGCTCCTGCTCCCGCGCATGTATCCACACCCACACCTGTCCGCGGGCCCGCACCGGCTTCTCCAGCAAGCATTCCACTGGCTAAAGAGCCCGCCGTTCCACTGGCAAAGCTACCGTCTCCACCCGTACCCGCAACTCGCCGCTACGCGCAGTCAGTGCCACAGAGAACTGTCGCGCTTCCCAGTTACGTCATTCCCGTTTTTCTTGGCATCATCCTCGTGCTCGGCGCTATTTTCACGCTCCACAAAATCTTCCGTAGTCTGCCGAACACTTCTGTCTCTACGGCATCTACAGCGGCTCCTGCGACTCCTAAACCGGCCCCCGCGTCAGCGCCGGCCGCCGCGAAACCTGCGGCAACTACCCCGCCTGCCAAAATTGTGGAGCAGAATTCGCCAAAGCCGTCCGTCGAACCAAAGCGCGCGCCGGAGCCCACTCGTCCCGTGGAATCCGCTGCGCCACCCGCGGTGCACACGGCGACCGCTTCTGTGGCTCCGCTCACCACAAAGACTTCTGCAGGCTCTCCCGACCGCGGCGAAGTTCTCGATCAAGTGCTCCCGCAGCCCTCAGCAAAAGCCCTTTCCACAATTCACGGCACGGTTCGCGTTCTTGTTCGCGTGCAGGTGGACCCGGTCGGAAATGTCTCCTCCGCGGAGTTCGATTCGCCGGGCCCCAGCAAATATTTTGCAGACCTTGCGCTGCGTGCTGCGCAGCGCTGGCAATTCGCCTCTCCCGTCTCCGAGGGCCATAGCCTTCCCAGCCAGTGGTTGATCCGCTTTGAGTTTTCTCCAACAGGGGTGATTGCGGTTCCCACGCAAAGACTGCCGTAGCGCGCACTCTTAGGTACCGCCGGCATCCTGCCGGCACTCCGCATCCTTGTCCTGCCGTCGTACCGCTTCCACCCGTTGCTACTTCTCCCTTCCTGCCATCTGGCCTACACTGGCACTCACGACGCATCTCTCGCGAGGACCTTCTGGTTCGATCTTTCGATGTACTTATTCTTGGTGCGGGCGCTGCCGGGCTACTGTGCGCCATCGAAGCCGGCCAGCGCGGCCGCCGCGTCGCCATCCTGGAACACGCCGACCGCATCGGCAAGAAAATCCTCATTTCCGGGGGAGGTCGCTGCAACTTCACCAACATTCATTGCACGCCGGAAAATTTTATCTCCGCCGATCCCCACTTTGCCAAGTCCGGTCTTGCGCGTTACACGCCCGCCGATTTCATCGCCCTGGTGCAAAAGCACCGCATCCCCTATCACGAGAAAACGCTCGGCCAGCTTTTTTGCGATCGCTCTGCCGCCGAGATCACCGGAATGCTGGAGGAGGAATGCCGCGCCGCGCACGTGCGGATTTGTTTGAACACTAAGATCAAGGAAGTCCGCCGAACCACGGAATTTGTCGCACGCTCCGACGCCGACGAATTTCGCGCGCCCGCGCTGGTCGTCGCCACGGGAGGCCTGTCCATCCCCAAGATGGGCGCCACCTCGTTCGGCTACGACCTCGCCCGCCAGTTCGGCTTGAAAATTGTCCCGCCGCGCCCCGCGCTCGTTCCGCTCGTCTTTCATTCCGCCGATCGCAAGCGCTGCAGCGAACTGGCAGGAGTTTCCGCCGACGTCATCGTTTCCTTTGGCAAGGAAAAATTCCGCGAAAAAATGCTCTTCACCCACCGCGGACTTAGCGGCCCGGCCATTCTGCAAATTTCGTCGTATTGGTCTGAAGGTCAGCCCATCCGGATCGATCTCGCTCCCGGGCTCCACGCCACCGCTCCCATCCGCGAAGCAAAAACGCGCAACGAAGCCGCCGCGCGCAAAGCATTTCAGTCTTTCCTTGCGAACCGCCTTGCCACGCGCTGGCTCGAGCTCCACGCCCCCGCCTCCTGGACGAATGCCTCGCTCGCCTCGCTCGAACAGCAAGTTCACAACTGGGCCGTCACTCCTGCAGGCACCGAAGGCTACGAAAAAGCCGAAGTCACCGCCGGCGGCATCGACACGCGCGAACTCTCCAGCAAAACCATGGAATCGCGCAAAGTCTCGGGCCTCTTCTTCATCGGGGAAGTAGTCGATGTCACCGGCCACTTAGGTGGCTTCAACTTCCAGTGGGCCTGGGCCTCAGCCGCCGCCGCCGGCCGCTCCCTCTGATTCCCGTGTAGGGGCGGCTTTACGCCGCCCGCCGCTTTGCTTGTCTTGTGTAGTGGCCGGTCGTTAGACCGGCTCTTTTTCGATCGGGTGCCTCACTCGCCGCTTTTGCGTGTGGGTCCTGGGTTTTCCTTCGTGGCACAGCCATTCCTGGCTGTGCTCCTGCGTATACACAACCCCGCTCAAACCTCGAAATCCACCTCAATCGGCTCGATCAACGGCACCAGCCACTCCAGCAATTTCTGATGAACCGGACTAGGCCCGTACGCCTCCAGCGCCGCCCGGTCCGTAAACTTCATCACTCCGCCAAACTCATACCCCTGTCCCCGCGGAGAGAAGTTGAAACCCACATGAGTCTCCAGCAATCCGGGGATCTGCCCCTGCAACGCGCGAATCTCCGACCGCGCCCGCATCTTGTGCTCCTCCGTAACGCCAGCCTTCCATCGAAACGCAAATGTATGTATGACCATGCGCAATATAGTAGCGAATCCCAGCATTCCCTTTCGATTGAAAATAGCCTGGAAGCGAGTGTGCCCGACACTCAAACCAGTGCCGGAGGCGCGGCATAAGATAGCCCACCCCGTGACCGCTGGGCTATCTTCTTTCGCGCCTACGGCGCTTGTGCTTTTGCATTCTATTTCTTCCAGAATTCCAACCCATGGACCGCGGGTTGTATTGCCTGTGGCTCCGTAAGAGTTGTAGGCAAAGGAGTTAGGGGTGAAGTGGGGGGCTTGATGCGAGGATTGGCGGTTGGCAAGAAAATTACCTCTCCCACCCTCTCAACTCCGCTTCCGCCGTCGCTTCGCTCCCGCCATCCCGGTCCATGACTTTCGCGCCATTGCGCCGCGCCACTCCTGGTGCAACAATGGCGGCATCTAGGGAACTTCGCGTTCCCGGGAAACACTTCTGGCCGCTCTGGTGTCTAATACTAAGAGCGGACAAAGGTTGGGCAGCTGCAAGCGCCAACCAGCTAGCCAGCATGCTCCGTAGCAAGCGGGAAGACGGAGCTGGAAAGGCATCCCGTGTCCGATTGGGCCAGCGCCTTATCATGGGGTCAGGACGAGACTGACCTTGTCACCGAGCTGCAGGCAGGCTCGGAGACTGCCTTCGACTGGCTCGTGAATCACTACCATGGCCCCGTTTACAGCTTGATTCTGGGCATGCTGGGAGACACGGCGGACGCCGCTGACGCTTCACAGGAAGTGTTCTTGAAAGCCTTCAAGGGAATTCGCAGTTTTCGCCAAGGCAGTTCGCTGAAAACCTGGCTGTATCGCATCGCCATTCGCGAAGCGCTGAATCACCGGCGCTGGTTCAAACGCCACCTGCAAAAGAATATTTCCATAGACGCTGAGCCCGAAGAGGGAGTTGCGCCAATCGAGATTGAGGATCTTTCCGCCACGCCGTTCGATCAACTCGCTGCGCACGAAATTCAGGTGGCGGTCCAGGGTGCCCTTCAGCAAGTCCCCGAAGTATTTCGCAGCGCGGTAATTTTGCGCGATCTGGAAGGCCTCAGCTACGAAGAAGTGGCCGAAGTTCTGGATTGCAGCGTGGGCACGGTGAAATCGCGCATATTGCGCGGACGGCGCACCTTGAAAGAGATTCTGGAGCCGTTGCTGGGCGAAAAAGAATTGGCCGCGCGCCGCGAATCCAGCCACCGTGAATCCGTGCGCCGTGAAGCTACACCCAGCCCATCGTTTGGGTCACAGGTGGGCTTGCAAGTTGCTTATGTGCGGACAAATCCGACATTCCCCGATGAGTTGTCAATAACGCGTCACCATGTGACGCGAGAGGAACTGCCATGACGTGCGAGAAGGTTCACGCAAAGCTCGCCGGTTATCTGGACGATGCCGTGGCTTCGGCCGCGCGTCCCGAAGAACGCAATGAAGTTCGGACGCATCTGGATGGCTGCGCGGATTGCCGCGAAGAATTGCAGCGTTACCGCAAGCTGGGCGTATTGCTTTCCAGAATGCCGCGGGCCATACCTCCTTCGGATTTGGCGGTACGCATCAAAATCGCGGCGGCGGAGGCCAAGGCCATGCAGGATTGGCGCAGCCGCTGGCAACATTTCAAGGATCGCGCCGAAGTGTTGTTCGAGAATACCTACCGTCCCCTGACCGTGCCGGCAACCGGCGGATTGTTTTCCGCGATCGTGGTATTTGTGTTCGTGCTGCATATGATTCTGCCCGGCATTACCGTCCAGGCAGATCCGAACGATTTGCCGCTTGGACTTTTGCGCCCTGCGGAACTGATATCGCTTTCGGATAATCCCGGTGGAATGTATCCGGAAGAGCGGCATCCGGACGTAATCCTGGATCATGATCTGCTCGTGGATGTCACCGTAGATGCGCAGGGCACCATGAGCAGTTATCGCATACTGTCTGGCCCCGATTCGCCGAATCTGCGCCATCAACTCGACCAGATTCTGCTGTTCTCGCGCTTCCGTCCGATGATGAGTTTTGGCCGGCCCACTCCCGGCGGGCATGTGGTGTTGAGCTTCAGCGCGGTCCATGTGCGCGGCTGATTTTGCCGCATTTTTCGCATAATTCAATCCCTGCTTGTTAGCCGTCCTTCCAGTTCGCTAGCACCTGTACGATGTGCCAGCTTCACGTTTTGCGCTGTCCTGTACTTCAAATCGCTAAACTTTCCTCGATTCGCAGTGTTCAATAATGGCAGGAGCCTTTTCATGTCCTCTACTTTGCGGCGCTTCGCTATTCTTGCCGCGCTGACTATTCTGGCTTTGCTGTTGACGTCGACATTGCACGCCGCTGCCGCTGCTGGCCGCGCTGCCCGCCCAGAACCGGGATCGCCGGAAACGCTGCTGCTCGATGCGGCGAATCGCGATCGCGCCGCGGCAGGTTTGCCGCCGTTTCAGTGGGATTCCGCGCTGGCCATTTCCGCAAAGATGCATGCGCTGATGATGGCGCAGCGCAATATGCTGACGCACCAGTTTCCCGGTGAGTTGCCGGTGCAGCAGCGCGCCACTCACGCCGGAGCGCGTTTCAGAGTGATAGCCGAAAACGTAGCGCAAGGACCGAGCGTCAGTGGATTGCATATTCAGTGGATGAATTCCGCGCCGCACCGCGCGAATCTGCTGGCCAACGATCTGAACGCAGTGGGAATTGCCGTGGTGCAGAGCGGCAACATGCTGTTTGCGGTGGAAGATTTCTCTGAAGCGGTCGCGGTGCTGAATCTGGACGAACAGGAATTGCAGGTTGTCAGATTGCTATCGTCGCGCGGATTGCGGCCCGTCAGTACATCGCCAGATGCGCGTAAGACATGCGATCTGGAGCGCGGCGCGGTTGGACAGAAGCCGCTGACAGTGGTGCGATACGAAACGGCGGACTTGAACCGCTTGCCGGAAGACGTTACCCAGAAGATCCTGAGTGGAAAATATCGCAGCGCGGCCGTCGGCGCCTGCGACGCTGGAGGCGCAGTTGGCTTTACGCGCTTCCGCATCGCGATACTATTGTTTCCCTGAGTTGATTGCCCGCTATAAGTACGTTGATAGCGAGCTATAAGGGAATTTTGGCTTGCCTTTCTGGCTGGAATCGATAAACTCTCCCCTATGAATTTGGTGGCCAACTCGTATTGGTGGCGATTTACGTACCGGAGCAACCGGCAGCGAGAGGCCCCTATCTAGATACAGCGGACGCACAGAGTTTTGGCCCACTCGCTAACGAGTGGGCTTTTTTATTTTTGGGCGATAAAAAAGCCAAAGAAAGGGAACAACGATGATTATTTCAATGAAACTGCACTCGACGAAAGAAGAAATTGCGGAAGTGACCGAAATTGTAAAGCACTTCGGGTACAAAGTGCACTCGATTGAAGGGGAGGAGCGCGTGGTCATCGGCGTGGTGGGCGTTGGCGACGTAACAGCGTGCATGGAATCGGTGGAGGCGATGCCGCAAGTAGACAGCGTGATGCGGATAACCGCTCCATATAAATTTGTGAGCAAGGAATTCCGCAAAGGGAAGACGCGCATCAAGATTGCCGGCACGGAGATCGGCGGCGATGAATTTGTGGTGATTGCCGGGCCGTGTTCGGTGGAGTCGGAAGAGCAAATTATGCGCTCTGCGGAAGGAGTGGCAAAAGCAGGAGCGAAATTGCTACGCGGGGGAGCGTACAAGCCGCGAACTTCACCTTACGATTTTCAGGGGATGGAAGAAGAAGGATTAAAGCTACTGCAGAAGGCGAAGAAAGCAACTGGACTTGGTATCGTGACGGAAGTGATGGGCGACCGCGATGTGGACCTGGTGGCGGAATACACCGACGTGATGCAGGTGGGCGCGCGAAACATGCAGAATTTCATGTTGCTGAAAGCGCTGGGTAAATGCGGCCGCCCGGTGCTGTTGAAGCGTGGGCTCAGCAGCAGCATCAAGGAATTGTTGATGAGCGCGGAATACATCGTGGCGCACGGAAATCCGGACGTGATTCTGTGCGAGCGGGGAATTCGCACGTTTGAGACGGCGACGAGGAATACGTGCGATATTTCCGCGATTCCGGTGCTGAATGAGTTGACGCACCTGCCTGTGCTGCTCGATCCGAGTCACGCAACGGGAAAACGTAGCCTGGTGCCTGCGGTTGCGCGGGCAGGCGTGGCGATCGGGGCGGACGGATTGATCGTGGAAGCGCATCCCGCGCCGGAAAAGGCGATCAGCGATGGAGTGCAGTCGTTGGATCTGACGCAGTTCGCGAAGATGATGGAAGAGTTGAAACCATACATCGGGCTGTGGCAATTGGCGAGGGACAAAGAGTTGGCAGCGGCTCCGGCGCGGTAACGCGAAGCAGGCCATCTTCGGGTGTTTTTGGACGACCTCCCATTATTGGGAGATTGATGCGATAGCAACGCGGACGGCGGCTTCAAAGAGAGCAGTGCGCGGAAAGCGATTGGCGCTTGCAGCGGCGCCGGCTTCCGGGGAAACGTTGCCGTAATTCAGAGCGACGGCGAGGTGATCGCCGCGAAGGACGCCCAGAGAATTGCCACCGGGAATTACCGCGTCATCTTCTAGGAGTTGGCCGTCGGTGCGCGGATCGATTGCGGCCAGAAGTCGCCACGATTCGAGCAGCATTTTAGAGGTGTTGGTGGCATCGGAAACAGCCGCCAGCGAGAACGATGGGACATCGGGGGCGGGATGATCGCGAAGAAACTGCTGGCGAACATTCTGGCCAAGGCTTCGAAACGCTTCGACAAGATTTCCTTTACAGGTGCCGAAATTTAGAGCGGAAGCGAAGCGATCGACGATAGCGGGCATGGTCTCCGCGATGGGAGAGCCCCCAATCGCTCCTGAAACGGTGACGTGTGCGGCGACGGCGGCCCGCGCGTCTGAATCTGCCGCGAGAGCTTCCTGGACATCAGGCGAACCTTTGCTGTAAGACACGATGATGAATTTGCGAGAATCGCTTTTCAAGGCATTGCGAAGATAGGTAGCGATCAACAGACCATTTTCGGTGGTGCTGGAATTGGGAGTCTGCAGAAATTCGACCGTCATGCCGTGCTTTTCGTGAAGGTGAGCCTGCCCTTCCTGAAACGCCTGAGTTTCTTGGCAGGAACTAAGAATGCCGGGGACGACGAGTACGCGAAACGAAGTATTAAGAGGCGGCAGGGCAGAAGCAGAGGGGGATGATCCGCTTGGCAGCTGCAAATAATTTGAACAGGCTTGCCAGATGCCACCGTCGGGATTCTCAGTCCGCAACAAATTGCAAAAGACGCCGGCGAAGCTAGAAGAGAGATCCTTGCCCGAGCCCGAGAGTTTCAGAACAAGGACCTGCCCATTGGAGTGGAAAGAGCCGCCCGTTGCGGTCTTTGCTTCCTGCATAGGA
The DNA here is from genome assembly GCA_963748365.1 of Candidatus Acidiferrales bacterium. Lineage (GTDB taxonomy): Bacteria > Acidobacteriota > Terriglobia > Acidiferrales > UBA7541 > Acidiferrum. Next base: position 174,313 of record CAVVJG010000001.1, on the reverse strand, counting down.
TGTTGCGGACGAAAGTGAGTAATTTCAGAGACTAGACCGGTAAAAGTAAGAGTTTTTTGAACGTAGTCGCGTTCGAGATCGATGTCGGGATCGATCTTGTGAGTGATGCCGTTGTTACGTTGATCACGCTCGAAGCCGATGTCGTGAGTGGCCGCGCCGGCCCAAAGAACTTGACCGTTGACGGTAAACGGAGCTTTCCAAACCCGGAGATGGTTGCGCGAGGCGACAACGGCGATGGGTTCCGCGTGAGCCCAGCCGTAATCCTGAGGACGATCGAAGAGGTAGAGCGTGCTCATCGGCATGGTGAGGTAAGACTCTTTGGAGATGCTGGCAAGAACCCCGGCGAGGATGGTGCCCTTAACGTCAGGATCGACTTTCACCCAACCAGCCGTGGTGAAAACCTGTTTCATCTGATTTTCGGTCCCGAGAATGAGGAAGTTGACCATGTCGCCCGGATTACCTTCTTTGTCGGCTATGCGGCGGGGAATCTTGGCGAAGAGATTGTTGTCGATGCCAGGGATGGTGGAGACAATTTGGGCGATAGCACGAGGAGTGGTGTCAGCGGAGGCGAAAACTTCAATCTTCACTTTATAGGATCCATCACCGGTGTCGCTCGCGGATTGGTTGATGCCAATGGAAAGTTTACCTGTGACAGGGGAGACGGCGTCTTTCTTAGAACCGAGGAAGAACGGTTCGGCAATGGCTGGATCGCCGATTTCTGCAATCAGTGCACCGCGGCCTTCGCTGTTAAGTGGAAGAACTCTGAGGAGATCTTTAAAGCCGCGAGGTAGGCCTTCCGGACCGTTGTCGGCTTTGGCATCGGAATAACGGAGTTTGCCCTCGGCAATCACGACGATGCGCTGGCCGGGTTCGAGAGTGATGCCAGTTTCCGTCCAAATACTGTTACCAGCGAGCGTAAATTCTTTGGAAGCGATGCGTGCGCCAGCCTGTGCGGGCGATGGCGTCGATTGGGGCGGGACTTTCTCGGCGGGAGGAGCGGATTGCGCGGGGGGAGAAACGCGGTCTTCCCCTACAAGTTGTCCGCAGACTTTGTTCGGAGATAAAAGCGAGACGCTGAGAATGGAGAATAAGGAAAGGATAGTGCCTCGAAGCAATCGTTTCATCAGGACGTGCCTCCAGGAGGGCAGCAGTTCATAGGTAACAAGAGATTGAAGAGGAAGGCAAGGGCGAGAGGGGATTGGGGAGAAAAGCAGGTTCCTCGAGTTGCTCGGAATGACAGTTTCGGACGGGGAATCGCGCGAGGGCGGCAAGCTTAGCAGGCAGCCGATGCGGAGTGGCGGACCATCCAAGAAACATGGAGGGGTGGCGGAAAGTAATGCGGGCGATTCCTTGACGGATAGGGAGGGCGCTTGTACATTGACAGAAGGCAGCGGCAGAGCGAATTGTGAAGCAGTTTCGAATACGGAACCGCCCTGGAAGCCTCCTAAGCCGGTAATATTGTCCGATTTGCAGAAGAATGCCGCGCTCCACAAATACTAATGATGAAACGATTTGTCTCGAATTGCGGTGCACTCCTCGTGATGCTCGGAGTATTTGTATGCGTGGCGGGGGCACAAAAGCCTGCGGCGCCGACTGCCCCTGCGCAACGGGCGGCCCGGCAGCCGGCTCCCGTCACAAACGTGTCCGTGGACGGCAGCGAAGCGATGTTTACGACCATAATGGCGTTGTACGCGGCGGGCTTTCAGGCGGACATCAGCGCGGACAACTGGTCGACATTCCGGGCTCGAATGCGCGAGCAGGCCAGGCAGCAGCAGGGACCGGCGGTGGACGCGGTGCGAGAGTTTTACACGCAACATAAATTGAAGGATGCCGGAGCGATGCTGTCTCGTTATATCTGGTTCGGGCTGGTGGCAGGTCCTGCTCCAAAATTCCAGCCAGTGCTGCGGCGTGATGAACTACCACCGGAAGTATTGGAGCTGGAAGGATTCAGCGAAATACTCTCGAGCTACTACACGGAACAGAAGATCGGCTCACTTTGGAAGCAGGTGCAGCCGGAATACAACCGCGCAATTGAGCGGCTGCATGAATCCATTTCGCAGATCGTGCTGGTCTCCACCGTGTATTTGCGAGAGATGCCGGATGCCACAGGACCGCGAACGTTTACGATTTTAATTGAACCGCTGGTGGGGCGAATCACCAATGTGCGCAACTATGGAGACCATTACTCCATCATCTTGAGCGGCGGCGACGATGTGCCGACGGATGTAGTGAGGCACGCTTTCCTGCATTTTCTGCTGGACCCGATGCCACTGATGTATCCGCGTGTGGTGGTGGTAAAGAGGCCCCTGTTTGAACTAGCGGCGAAGGCGCCGCTGCTTCCCCGTGATCTGCGCGAGGATTATTTTTCATGGTTTTCGGAATGCATGGTAAAGGCCGTGGAGCTGAAGCTGAAACGAGGATCGCCCGGGGAAAAAGAAGCGGTGTTGAGGGCGGCCGACAGCGCGGGTTACGTGATGGTGAGGCCGTTATTCGCGGCGCTGGCCGGATTTGAAAAGAGCGAACCCTCGATGAAAATATATTTCCCGGAGCTGGTGAGGGCAATCGACGTAAAGACAGAACAGGTGCGCGTGGCTGCGCTGGTGTATGCACCGGCAGGCACACAGACGGAAGCGGAAGCTCTGAATAAAGAGGACCTGAGCAAGCAGCGCGCCGCCGCGGTAACCACCGTGCCAAACGACCAGGAGATGGTGAATGCGCTAACCGAGGGAGAAAAACAGATAGCGGCCAAAAATGCGCGCGGTGCGGAGACCTCGTTCAGGACCGTGCTGGCAAAGTATCCGGATCAGATCCGTGCGTGGTACGGACTGGGACTGGTGGCGGTGCTGGATGAGGATAGCGCCCGGGCAAAAGCTATATTCGGACGTTTGACCGCGGGAGAACATGCGGCGACACAAGATCCAATGGTGCTGTCGTGGTCGCACATCTGGCTGGGCCGCATACTGGCATCGGAAGGGCAACTGGATCCCGCAAAGAACGAATTTCAGGGGGCGTTGGACGTTCCGGCAGCGCCCGCACAAGCACAGTCGGCAGCGAAACGAGGGTTAACCGATTTGGAGAGCAGGAAACCGTAAACAGCGGTGCAGAAAGACGAAGGAGATCGAGCGATGAAGAGCACAGTGAGAACGATGTGGACCGCCGCAATCCTGGTGGCAGTCACGATGGGGACGACGGCCGCTAATGGACAAGCGCCTACAGCACCGCCAACCACGAACCCGCCGCCCGCAGCAGCAGACAAGGAAAAGGCGCAGACGCCGGTAGCTCCGCTGACGCTGGACGCGGCACCTCCGCCGGTAAGTGCGGAAGAAGATGCGGCCATGAAAGAATTTCGGGATGCTCCTCCGGCGGATGTGCAAAAGAAAGTGCAGATGGGCGACGATTTCCTGAAGAAATACCCGCAAAGCCGCTATCGCTCGGAAGTTTATGCTTTCCAGGTGAGAGCGTACTTGGCGATCGGGCAGATCGACAAGATGGAAGCGGCGGGGGAGAAAGAACTGGAATTGGAGCCGAACGACGCGCAAACCATGGCGATCATGGGATCGTCACTGCCCAGGTCGATGCCAAGTAATCTGACCGAGGCAGAAAAAGTGAGATTACTGTCACAGGCAGAAGCTTATTCCAAGAAGGCTCTGGAATTGTTGCCGACGCTGCCGAAGCCACCTGGAATTTCCGATGAACAGTTCCTACAGGCAAAGAATCAAACTCAGGCAATGGCGTATGGCGGGCTTGGGCTGGTGGCATTCCGGCGGGCAAAATTTTCAGAGGCGATTCCGAATCTGGAGCAGTCGGCAAAATACGATCCGAATCCCGATCCCGTAATTTATTTTGTGTTGGGAATTTCGAATGAGAAAGCATCGCACTTTGAAGATGCTGCGACGGCATTCACGAGGTGCGCGGCGATCCAGAGTTCGCTGCAGCAGACGTGCAAAACGGGGATTGAAGAAGCGAAGAAGTTGGGCGCGACGCAATTGAGCGTGCCAAAGTAAATCTTCAACTCGAGAGGCATGCTGCCAAAGTGTGAACAAGAGTATGCTCCACGAAGATGATGACCGGCTGGTGGAACGGCTCGGGTATGAGTTCCGTAACCGAAACCTGCTGGAGCGCGCGTTGACGCATAGTTCGGCAGTGCCGGAATTGCGTGTGGCGCGTGGAGAAGAGATTTCGCTCGCGGGCTCCGAGGTTCAGGATAATGAACGGCTGGAATTCCTGGGCGACGCGGTGTTGGAATTGCTGACGAGCGAACATCTGTTGCTGAATTACCCAGAATGGTCTGAGGGGCAATTATCGAAAAGCCGGGCGCGGATCGTGAACGCGCATTCGCTGGAAATCAGCGCGCGGCGATTGTGCCTGGGCGAGCATTTGCGGCTGGGAAGGGGAGAAGAGAAAACCGGAGGGCGTGACAAACCGGCGCTGCTGGCGGATGCGTTCGAGGCGGTGGTCGCGGCGATTTATCTGGACGGGGGATTAAGTCCGGCCAGGGAATTGCTCTTGAGAACGGTATTTCTGCAGGCTCTGGAAAATGGCGAGAATATTTCGGAGTCTGACCGGAAGAGCGCATTGCAGGAATTTCTGCAGGGGCGAGGCGAACAGCCGGCGGAATATAAACTGGCAGGGGAGAGCGGCCCGGATCACCAAAAGACATTTCGCGTGGAAGTATGGGTGAAAGGCCAGCGTATGGCCAGTGCAGAGGGAAGCACAAAAAAAGAGGCGGAGCAGAAGGCGGCGCGCAGCACGCTGGAGAAACTGTTGCTTGGCAGGGAAGCGAAGAAGGAAGAGGCAGAATCTGATGCCCGATGAAGTGATTATGCCGGGAGAGACTGTGGCGACAGCTGAACCACCGCCGGCAGCAGAACCAGAGGCGGCGGAAGAAGCACACGGCAATCAGACCACGATTTCGGAATATCTGGAATCGCTGCTGGTGACGGTCATCCTGGCACTGTTTGGCACGAGTTTTGTGGTACAGGCATTCAAGATCCCTTCACCCTCAATGGAAAAGACGCTGCTGGTTGGCGACCACCTGTTGGTAAACAAATTTATTTTTGGCGGGCGTGGGCACTGGTACGACAAGCTCTTGCCGTACCGTGAATTGCAACGCGGAGACATTATCGTATTCAAGTTTCCGTATCAGGACCACCCGCACTTCGTGAAGAGAGTCATAGGGTTACCGGGCGACCACCTGAAAGTTGTGGATCAGCAGGTGTACATTAATGGGGAGCCGTTGGAAGAGCCTTACGTGGTACACGACTCAACGTTTGGGAATGATCCGCTGAATTATTCTTTTCCGCCAGTGGGAAACCAGATTTTTCTTTCACCCGTGCAGCGGGAATGGGGGCGCGAAATCAAGAAATATATTCAGGGAGACGAGATCGTAGTGCCTCCCGATAAATATTTCGCAATGGGCGACAATCGGGATCACAGTCTAGATAGCCGGTATTGGGGATTTGTGGACCGAGACGCGATCATGGGGCGGCCGTTCCTGATTTACTGGTCAGTGGAAGCGAACAGCACGGACTATGGAGAAACTTCCTTTGGGCAGCGGATCGTGGGGGTATTCGATACGTTGCTGCATCTGCCAGCGCGGACGCGATGGTCGCGCATGTTGCATACCGTGCATTAGGTGAAACGCCGAAGAGACAACTACACTTTTGGCTGCTGGTCTGAGAGACTCCCATCAACATGAATCGCCTGCGGAAATTCGGAAAATGGGCCGCGCTAGCGGTGATGCTGTTTGTCGCGGCGCAGTTGGGCGCTTCGCTTGTGCTGCGCACGAAGCGAATTCATGGCTATTTGACCGCGCAACTGGAGCGAGCGTTTGGGCGCCCGGTGCAGGTGGGTGAATTTTCCGCGCAACTGCTGCCGATTCCGCGGCTAAATATGGCAGGCATCAGCGTTGGAGAAGATCCGGCATTCGGGCACGAATATTTTTTGCGAGCCGACGGAATGCAAGCTAGTTTGCGCTGGGTGGGACTGCTGCGCGGGCACTTCGAGTTGGGCACGATGAGTCTGACGCGACCGAGCCTGATTCTGGTGCGGATTCCGACGGGACAATGGAACTTGGAAGAGTGGTTGCCGAGATCGAAAAACAGATCGGCAGGAGATGTGGCCGCGCATGGGCCACAACCCTCGACTAGCCCGAGCAATTTTCTGCAAAAAATCGAATTCGACGATGGACGTATCAATTTCAAGGTGGGCGACGAAAAACGGCCATTCGCGTTTACGGATGTTACCGGAAGCGTAGAGCAGACGGGACCTGGGCGCTGGCAGCTGAAGTTGCAGGCGAAGCCGTGGCGGAGCGGCGTGGTGCTGCAATCGGCGGGGATACTCTACGTGCAAGGAGACGTGGCGGGGACTTCGGCGCGGTTGCAGCCGGCACAGATACAGGTGCATTGGGACAAAGCATCGCTGGCAGATTTGTTCCGGCTGGTGACCGGAAATGATTCCGGAGTGCGAGGCGAATTTGGTCTGGATGGCACGGCTAGCGTTGGTGTGACAGAAGCAGGAGAGGCTGCTCCGGTGATCGGCCGATGGAAGTATGAGATTCAGGCGCGTGCATTGCAGCTTCACCGATGGGATTTGACGGAGCGCAGCGACAATCCGAGAGTAAGCGTGCGACTGAAGGGTGTCTGGGATTTGGCCCTGCGCCAAGCACGTGCGGAAGAGATGCGGTTGGATTTTCCGCATTCTAACATTCGCGGTACCGTGCAGTTCGGTACGACCGCGAATCCTTCCTGGAGCGCAAGAATCGATTCGGCGGCGGTGGATGGGCAGGATGTCTTGGCGTGGTATCGCGCGTTCCGTGGGGACGTGGCAGAGGGCCTGAGAATTGATCAGTTCTTTACCGGTAAAGGGACCGTGGGCGGATGGCCTCTGCAATGGGAAGAAGGACAACTGGCCAGTGAGGGTGGAATTGTGCGCGTGCCCGGATTGAAAGACGCGATTCGGGTTGGGGCGATGCGTTGTGCTTCGCGCGGGAATACGTTTCAAGTCGAGCCGGTGCGGCTATCGCTTAACCCGTCGAAGGCAGAAACAAGTACTGCGGCAAAAGCAGAAAAGACCGCCACGAAACCACGAGAAACGCAGAACTGGGCGGAACTTCGGCTGCTCCATGACGTTTTGTCAAAGAATGGATCAATTCGAGTGGATGGGCACCTCGATCAACCCGACATTTTCTTCAAAGCGGCACTGGCGATTGGCAAAACTGTGAATCACGGCTGGGAGCTTACCGGCGGAGTCAGCAGCGCCATGGAATGGGACTGGCATGGAGGAATTTTGCGGAATGGCCGATGGAATGGTTCGCTGCATTTTACGAAAGCAGAACTGCAGGCCGCGGGGCTGAATCAACCGATCGTGCTGGAAGATGCGCGACTGGAATGGAAGGCGGGGCAACGAAACGCGACGATTACGACGGCTTTAGCGTTTGGCGCAACATGGTCTGGAACGGCGGGAGAGGCAATCGCGGCAGAGGATGGAGAACTACCGCGATGGCAGTTCAAGTTGCACGCCGATCACCTGGATGCCGCGGAATTAGATCGTTGGGCAGGACCGCGCTCGCGGCCAAACTGGCTGCAGCGATTGTTGCCTTCTTTGCTGGGGAATTCGAATACAGGTGGGAGGCCTAGCGAACTGTTGCGACGCATTTCGGCGGAGGGAGAAATAACCGCGGACACGGTGAGCGTGGAGAAGATTAAGTTGTCAAAGGCGCACGCGCGGATCGGTTTGCAGAATCTGCAATTAAAGGTGCGGGATGTGGAGGCGCAATGGGCCGGAGGAACGGTGCGCGGCTCCCTGCAGGCCGAATTTTCGGCGGCCCCCAAGTATGAAATACTCGCGCAGATCGACCGGGCGAATCTGTCACAGTTGCCATGGAAAGCCGGATGGGCGGAGCGATGGAATGGAACTGCTTCCGGCGCGGTTCGTCTGACGACCACCGGAGTGGGGCGCGAGGAATTGTTGAAGCAGATAGCCGGACGCGGAGATATTCAATTCAAGAATGTGGAGTTTCGCGGATGGGACGTGGCCAACAGCCTGGAGAGCGGCGCGCCGAAAACCGGGGGATCTCGATGGGCAAGCGGCGGAGGAGAATTCTCAGTGCAGGATCGTGGATTGACGTTCGAGGCGATTCGACTGGAAGGGCTGCGAACTGATTTGTGGCTGTCCGGATCGCTGGGATTTGCAAAGGAGGTGTCGCTGACATTTCGAGCGGCACCGACAGATGCAAAGGGCCTTACAGTAGGCGGTGATGTGCGGGTGCTGCAGATGAGCGGGCCGCCGGAAACGCCGAAGGTAGCAGTGCAAACCGTCAGTGCAGTGCGACCGAAATCCTAGACGGAAATATTTCAAGAAACCAGGAGAAGACCGAATGAAGCGAGTGCTGTTGGGCATGATTGCTTTGGTGATGCTGTTTGCGGGGCGATCGACCGCACAGCAGTCATTCACGTTGGAGCAGGTATTGAGCGCACCGTTTCCGGCAGACCTGATTGCCGCGAAAGCGGGAAATCGCCTGGCGTGGAGCGCGAACGAGTTGGGACGGCGAAACATCTGGGTGGCGGAAGGCCCTGCGTTCGCGGGGCGACAACTGACGAGGTACAGCGAGGATGACGGCGCAGAGCTGTCGGAATTGGCTTTCATGTCGGATGGGAATGCGATCGTCTACGCGCGGGGAGATGGTAAAAACTCGGCGGGAGATTACGCGAACCCAACGAGCAATCCAGCGGGAACGGAACAAACGATCTGGCTGATGCCGTTTGGTGGAGGAGCGCCGGTAAAAATTGATGCAGGTCATTCGCCGAAAGCGTCCACACAGGGAAGGATCGCCTATGCACGGGGCGGGCAGATATGGATTGCCGGGACGGGGTCAAGCGAAGCTGACAAACCAAAACAAGTTGTGGTGCGCGGAAAGAATCAACCCCTGGAGTGGTCAGCCGATGGAACGAAACTGCTCTTTATTTCCGCTCGCGGGGATCACAGATTCGTTGGAATTTACGATTTGGGGACGCAGTCGGTGAAGTTTCTTGCGCCCTCGGTGGATTCGGATGGAGATGCGGTGTGGTCTCCGGACGGAAAGCGCGTGGCGTTTGTGCGTCAGCCCGCGGTACCAAGAGATACGCCGGACGGATATTTCATTCAACCGGATCGCGCGCATCCCTGGGCAATGTGGGTGGCGGATGCAAACACGGGCGAGGGACGAGAGATTTGGAATAGCGGCGTGGAGATGGCCGCTTCGTATCCTTATATGGCGGACGATACGGGCGGAGGAGTGCTGAACTGGGCGGCGGATAATACATTGATTTTTGCGAGTGAGGCGGATGGCTGGCAACACTTGTACGCTTTGCGTGCGGACGGAGGAGCGGTCAAGTTGCTGACGCCGGGCCAGTGCGAAGTAGAGCAGTGGTCATTCGATGGTGAGCGCAAAAACATTTTGTTCAATTCGAATTGTGGCGACATAGACCGGCGGCACATCTGGTCAGTGAATGTGAATGGAGGTGTGGCAGCGCAGGAATTAACAAAGGGCACGGGCGTGGAATGGAATGCCGTCTACGCGGGCGGCGCATCTAAATTCGCGTATATAGGATCTGACGCTACCCACCCAGGGCAAGTCTTTGTGCGTGATGCTGGAGGTGATAAACAGGCGGTGTTGATTTCGCCAAAGATTCCCGGCACTTTTCCGGTGGGGGAATTAGTCGCGACGCAACAGGTGGTATTCAAGTCCAGCGACGGATTGGAAATTCATGGGCAGTTGTTCACTCCTAAAAACATAAGGGCAGGCGAAAAACGACCGGCGCTGATATTTCTGCATGGCGGATCGATGCGGCAGATGCTGCTGGGCTGGCACTACATGTACTACTACGCGAATTCGTATGCCATGAATCAGTTTTTGACACAGCGCGGGTATGTGGTATTGGCGATCAATTATCGCAGCGGAATCGGATATGGGCGGGCGTTTCGAGAAGCGCCAGGACGAGCGGGGCGCGGCGCGACAGAATATCAAGACGTAGTGGCGGCGGGTAGATACCTGCAAACGAGAATCGATGTGGATGGCAAGCGCATCGGATTGTGGGGAGGAAGTTACGGCGGGTACCTGACGGCGCTTGGACTGGGGCGCAATTCGGAACTGTTTGCGGCTGGCGTGGACATGCACGGAGTGCACGACTGGCCAACGGACAATTGGGAGGGAAAAAACATTTCACCAGAGCTGACAAAGCTGGCGCACGAATCTTCTCCGGTAACCGCGGTGGATACGTGGAAGTCTCCGGTGCTGTTCATCCACGGAGACGACGATCGAAATGTGATTTTTTCGCAGACGGTGGACCTGGTGGCGCGGTTGCGCGTGAAGGGTGTACACCTGGAAATATTGGTATTTCCAGACGACGTGCATGATTTTCTTTTGACCAAGAACTGGTTGAAAGCGTATCAGGCGTCGAGCGATTTTTTTGACCGGCAATTTCAGATGCCACAAAAATGAACTGGCGAAAGCGCATCCACGGGAAAACGATAAGAGTGATGGTTAGCTTTACCGGGATTGCGGCGGCAATGGTGTGTTCGCAGGCGGGGTTGTGGTCTCGCGATAAAAATGCGAGGTACCTGCCGGAATTGCACAAAGGCCAGATAGTTCTTTATGACATTTATGGGCGCGTGCAGCGACACGTGAAAACAGAAAGCCGCGTGGCGAGCATTCTGGAACCTCGCGAAGCGAAGCAAGAATTCTCCGGGCGACTGCGGGTAAGGATCAAAGATGTGGGAGCAGAGAATGGCCGACCGGTAGTGAGTGCGCAAGCCGCATTTGAGTATCCCGCCAGCGCGCCAGAATCGACGGTTGCAGCGGACAAGCACTTTGTGGAGTTTACGATTGGCGGGAACGGACTGATCAAGAGCCTCACAGGCCTGGATGATCTGGATCCAATCGAGCGAATGGCCTGGCAATTCTGGATTTCACGGTTCGCCTTTGGGTGGACTTTGCCGCAAGAGAGGCTGAAGCGTGGCGAAAAATGGAAAAACGAGGAGCCGGAGAATAATCCGGCACCTATCGGGCGTCTGGTGTGGGCACGCGAAACGACGTATGGAGAGAATGGGAAGTGCCCAGTGATACCGACAGAAATGTGCGCAGTGTTTTTTACCAGTGCGGTGATGAAACAGAAATCATCACCCACAGACAGCACACCCGAGGACTACCGGCTGCGTGAACTGAAAACCAGCGGCACGGCAACGGGTACAAATGAAATTTATACGACGATTTCGCAGAATACCGGGCTGGCGATGCGTGGGACGGAAGAAGTGCGGCAATCGATGAACGTGATGATCGTGAAAGCAGATGGATCGAATGGGGTTAAGTACAACATCGAGGCGGCCAGCCATTTTGAGCTGCTGCTAGTGGTAGATGAGAAGAATCAGGAACGGTAAGCCAGGTGAGAGGGGAGTCTTCGGCTGGCAACTTGATGCATCAAATTGCGAGCGAAAAAGGAGCACAGCCAGGAATGGCTGTGCCACCAAAGGCTGAGTTGACGGGCTTGGTATAATCAGTGTTTCGGCTTTTACCGTCGAAGTTGCAGGAGACCCTCGGCATGGAATTCAAACTACATAGCGGATATCAACCACGCGGCGATCAGCCAGCGGCGATTGAGCAGCTTTGCCACGGGTTGGACAGTGGTGAAAAGAATCAGGTGCTGCTGGGCGTAACCGGATCGGGCAAAACTTTCACGATGGCAAAAGTAATTGAGCAGGTAAATCGCCCGGCGCTGGTGCTGGCGCACAACAAAACATTGGCGGCGCAGCTTTATCACGAGTTCAAGGGATTCTTTCCCGAAAATGCCGTGGAATATTTTGTGAGTTACTACGATTTTTACCAACCGGAAGCGTACGTGCCCGCCGCGGACATGTACATCGACAAAGAAGCAACGATTAACGACGAGCTGGATAAATTGCGGATGAGCGCGACGCGCTCGTTGTTTGAGAGGCGCGACGTGGTGATCGTAGCGTCGGTATCGTGCATCTACGGTATCGGCTCGCCGGAAGCATATTACGGAATGCTGGTGATGCTGGACAAAGGACATCAGACTTCGCGTGAAGCGCTGCTGCGGCGATTTGTGGATATGCAGTACGACCGGTCGGAGGATTTAAGGCGCGGAACGTTCCGGGTGCGAGGAGACATCATCGAGATTTATCCGACGTACGAGGATCAGGCCTACCGGTTTGAGATGTGGGGCGAGCAGATCGACACGATTCGGCAGTTCGATCCGTTGACGGGCGAGATACGCACGGGGTGCGAAAATCTATCGCGGGTGACAATTTTCCCAAGGACACACTACGTAATGCCGCAAGAGCAACGGGACCGTGCAATTGTCAGCATCCAGGAAGAATTGGGATGGTGGAAGAAAGAGCTGGAGAAGCAGGGGAAATTCGTAGAGGCGCAACGTGTTGTGCAGCGCACCATGTTTGACATTGAGATGATGCGCACCATCGGCTATTGCCATGGCGTGGAAAATTACTCGCGGCACTTGAGCGGACGGCTGCCAGGGGAGGCTCCCCCAACGCTGCTGGATTATCTGCCGCAAGACTACATTTTGTTTGCGGACGAATCGCACGTGAGCATGCCGCAGGTGCGCGGGATGTATCACGGAGACCGTTCGCGAAAACAAACGCTGGTTGATTATGGATTTCGCATGCCGTCGGCGCTGGACAACCGTCCGCTGACGTTTGAGGAGTTCGAGCATCGATTGAATCAAACAATTTATGTTTCAGCGACGCCGGGACCTTATGAGTTGACGAAGGCGGGCGGCGTGATTGTGGAGCAGGTGATCCGGCCGACAGGATTGATCGATCCGCAGGTGGAAGTGCGTCCGGTGAAGGGGCAGGTGGACGACCTGCTGGAAGAGATTCGAATTCGAGCGGAGAAGAACGAACGTGTGCTGGTGACCACGCTGACGAAACGAATGGCGGAGGATTTGAGCGAATACTTTTCGGAGATTGGCGTGAAGTGCCGCTATTTGCACGCGGAAGTAGAGACGCTGGATCGCATCAAGATCTTGCGGGATCTGCGCAGAGGCGAGTTTGATGTGCTGATTGGAATTAACCTGTTGCGCGAAGGATTGGATCTGCCGGAAGTGTCGCTGGTGGCGATTTTGGATGCGGATAAAGAGGGGTATTTGCGCAGTGCTACTTCGCTGATTCAGACGATGGGGAGATGCGCGAGACATGTAGAAGGCCGGGCGATTTTGTACGCGGACCGGCACACGAAATCGATGAACGAAGCGATCGGGGAGACAAACCGGCGGCGAGCGAAACAGGAGGCCTACAACACGGAGAACAATATTACGCCGCTATCGATTATCAAGAGCGTGGACATGGAATTGGCGCGCATTGTGGAAGCGGATTATGTGACGATTCCCCTGGATACGACGGAGCTGGACGCGGCGGCGGCGAGCGTGAAGTCTGAAACGCAGCTTGCCGAATTGCTGCAGCAACTGGAATCGCAGATGAGGGAGGCGGCGAAGAAATTTGAATTTGAAAAGGCGGCACAGCTGCGCGACCGGATCAAAACACTGAAGCAACGGGATTTGGCGGGAGCGTTCGGGAAAGCAGATGGTGGTGGGGCAGAAGTCGAGAAGTCGGCGTAAGGTAACAGCGAAGCTCGCTGGGCTAAAGCGAGAGTAATTTCTGCAGTTGAAATCCATCGCTGCGCCCAGGATGATACTCGTCGATTTTGGTGGGAAGTGTCAGGAAACCAGGAAGGATTCCCTCCCAAACAGAGAGTGGGTACACGCGAAGATTCACGAACGCAGGAACACAGTCAGGAACGAATGTGCCGCAGCTTGCTACACGACGCTGCGTCGTAGATCAGGAAGAGGATAGAAGGTACCGCGCCAATAAATGCCGCCTTGTTTCAGGGTGATGATGGTGGAGCGCGCGAGCATGTATGTGAAGACGAGTGCGGCCAGCGGCAGGGTGAAGGCGTAGAGCGGTGAGATGCGCATCACGGTGTCGACTCCCATGAGAAAACCTAACGGCACGAGAAGGGCAACGGCGGCGAAGAGGCGCGTCCAGCCGTGACCGAAGATTACCCCGAACAGAGGTGCAACGTTGAAGGCCAGCAGCGTGATGATTTGGAGAATGGAGTGCGACACTTTGAACTGCGCGCCCGCGAAGAAATTCTTTTCCACGCCGCGAATTATATTGCTAAAGCCGGCATGCCAGCGGACGGTGACGGAATCCGGTGCGATAGCCACGCCGGAGCGGAAGCCACCAAGTTTTATGATTTTGCCAAGTTTCACGTCGTCGAGGACCTCAAAGGCCAGGCGGCGGTGTGTACCACAGGCTTCGTAAGCGGTACGCTTTACCATCTGAAATGCACCTACGCCGACATAAGCGCGAGAATAGGGATTGCTGACCTGGTGTGGCTGAGTTGCCAGATTGAAGGACATGCCGAAAAAGGAGATGAGCACTTTTTCCCAGAATCCTGCCATTTCCATGCCGATGAAAAGAGCGAGGTGGTCGAGTTTGAGCAAACGGATCAGCGTTGCGCAACGTCGCAGAGTGTCCGGCCGAAAACTAACGTCGGCGTCGGTGAAGAGAAGCCATTCTCCAGTGGAACTTTCATAGGCTTTCTGGAGTGCGTGTGGCTTGCCGAGCCAACCGGGAGGCAAGTCCTTGATGTGGACAACTTTCAGACGCGGATGTGTGGCGGCAAATTCGTCTAGGATGCGCGGTGTACCGTCCTGAGAGCGATCATTGACGGTAATGATTTCGAGATTGGGATAGTCGAGGGACTTCAAGGTGGCAAGCGCGGCGGGAAGTCTTTCTGCTTCATCGAGGGCGGAAAAGATCAGCGAAATGCGCGGGCAGTCGGAATCTTTAGCTGGCTCGAACGAAGTCAACCAAGGAAGTTGCATGGCGCCGAAAACGGTTTGCAGACCGAAGGTTAGCCAAAAAATTGCGATCAAGCCGAAGAAAACGATCCCTGCGATGTGCATGATTGGTGTCGAACGGCGGCCTCAAGGTATCCTAGCATAGAAGAGAAATGGCCTGGCGTTGAGCCAAAGGGGAATGGGATGAGTCGATTGCAGATTCCAATTCATAGCAGCAAGCTGGCGAACGGGTTGCGCGTAGTGATCGTTCCGGATGCCACGGCGCCGGTGATCACCGTGGGAATTTATTACAAGATCGGTTTCCGGCTGGAGCCGCAGGGACGCAGCGGATTTGCGCACCTGTTCGAACACATGATGTTTCAGGGCTCGGAGAACGCGCCGAAGATGCAACACATCAAGCTGGTCAATTCAAGCGGAGGGGTTCTGAACGGATCGACGATGTACGACGTGACGAATTATTACGAAGCCGTGCCGTCGAACGCGATTGAACGTGTGCTGTGGCTGGAAGCGGACCGCATGAGGGCGCTGAAAGTGGATGACGACAATTTGCGGAACCAGCGCGATGTGGTGAAGGAAGAGGTGCGCGTAAACGTGATGAACCAGCCGTACGGAGGATTTCCGTGGCTGGACATGCCGCCGGTGGCCTTCCGGAATTGGGCGAATGCGCATAACTTTTATGGGGATTTCGCGGACCTGGATGCGGCGAATCTAGTGGACGTACAGAAATTTTTCAAAACGTATTACGTGCCGAACAACGCAGTGTTACTGCTGCTGGGAGATATCAAGGTGGAAGGGGGAGTGGCGCTGGCGACGAAATATTTTGCGGACATACCAGCAGGTGTGGCGCCACCGTTTGCAGATCCTACGGAGCCGGCGCAGAAGGAAGAACGGCGCGGACACGTCGACGAAAAGTTCGGGACACTGCCGGCCATGGCAATTGGATACGTGATGCCGCAACGCAGGACCGCGGAGTGGTGCGCGATGGCCCTGCTGGACCAGGCATTGCACGGCGGGCGCGTTGGAAGAATCTATCGCGAGCTGGTGCTGGAGAAACAGATTGCGGTAGAGGCGGACGGCGGGATCGACGATATTTTCGGCTATAACGGGCCGACGCAAATGACTACGCGGATTCTGCACAAGCCGGAATATTCGAGTGAGGATACGTTGAAGGCGTTCGATATGGTGATTCGCGAAGTGCAGGAAAACGGAATCACCGAGGAAGAATTGCAGCAGGTCAAGGTGAA
This sequence comes from Candidatus Acidiferrales bacterium, assembly GCA_963748365.1. Classification (GTDB taxonomy): domain Bacteria; phylum Acidobacteriota; class Terriglobia; order Acidiferrales; family UBA7541; genus Acidiferrum. Next base: position 158,193 of record CAVVJG010000001.1, on the reverse strand, counting down.
ATGGCGTTCGGATTATTATTCGACGTTGGAAGGCGGGCGGGGCGGATATATGCCACGGTATGGATTGATGCACCTGCTGGCGTGTTTTACCCTGTTTGATAATGATCCGCAACTTGTGAATTCGATACTGGATGGATTTCTGGCGGTGACCAGGGAAGAAGTCCACGCCACGGCAAAAAAATATTTGCGGCCGGAAAATCGCGCGATTGTGTTCCGCACACCGGTGAAGGCAGATGCGAAGGAGGCGGCATGATGGCGACACCGACGGTGGAGATTTCTAAATTGGTTCCGGGATTGGCAGCAGAGCGGCCGGTGGTGTGGCCGAAGCGTACACGCGCGACTCTACCGAACGGCTTGCAGGTGGTGCTGGCGGAGACGCATTCGATTCCAAAGTTTCACGGGGAGCTGTACTTTCGCGCGGGGAATGCGCTGGTGGCGGATCGTTCGCCAAGTTTGGCTGAAATGACGGCCACATTGGTGCGAACTGGGACCGGCAAGCGCATCAGCCGGCAGATCGAAGAAGATTTGCGGCGATTGGGTGCGGATCTGGGGACGAGCGCGGGGCAGGATACCAGCGCGATCTCGTTTGCGGGACTGAGCGAATTTGCAGAGCCGATTCTAAAACTGGTGAATGAACTGGCGCGCGAAGCCTCTTTCCCCGAGGCCGAGCTGGATCGTGAACGGCGACAAAAGCTGGAAGAGGTGAAATTGGAACGGACCTCCCCGGGATTTCTGGCGGGAGAGCGGTTGCGCAAGATTTTGTTCGGCAAGCATCCGTACGCGGAGATTTCGCCGAGCGAAGCGCAGGTGACAGCTTACAAGCGGGATGACCTTGTTGCGGTATATCGCGAAATTTACACGCCAGAAAATGCGCTGCTGATGCTGGTGGGCGATTTCGATTCGCAGGCGATGCTGAAAACGATAGAGAACGTTTTTGGCGGCTGGGCGGGGAAGAAGCCGGCGACGAAAGCAGCAGCCGCTCCGCCAGAAGTGCATGGACGGCGAGTATATCTGGTGCACAATCCGGGATCGGTGCAGACGCAGATCCTGGCGGGTTGCCACGCGATCACGCGGAAGCATCCGGACTGGATGCGGCTGGGGCTGACGAACAGTCTGTATGGCGGGGCGTTCAATTCGCGGCTGGTGATGAATATCCGTGAGGATAAAGGGTATACCTACAGTCCGCGAAGCGCGGCGAATCCGCTGAAACAGCATGGATACTTTTCGGTGTCGGCGGCGGTGCGGAATGACGTGGTGGCGGCTTCGCTGACGGAAATATTTTACGAGATGGACAAGCTGCGGTCGCTGCCGGTTCCGGAGGCGGAGTTGGCGGACGCACAGAATTACGTGGCGGGCGTGTTTTCGATGGGGTTGGCGACGCAGGAGGGATTGCTGTCGCAATTTTCCACGGTGGAGTTGAATGAATTGCCGGCGGACTACCTGGAAACGTACCGGGAGAAGATTCGCGCGTTGACGTCCGAGGATTTGCTGACGACGGCCAGGAAATATCTGAATTCGGCGAACATGCAGATTGTGGTGGTGGGCGATCGCGGGCAGATTGAGGAGCAGGCACGGTTGTTTGGTGAATTAGAAGTTTACGATAATCAGGGGAAGAGGATTTAACGATTAGAGTGAGATGCCCGCCTCGGAGGGCGGGCGGTGCAGAGGTAAACCTCAAGAAGGCGGCGTAAAGCCGCCCCTACATGAGCCAAGCCAAAGGGCAAGCGGATTAATCTCGCGGATGCAGGGTGCAGCGTGCAGCAGTGGTGCACGCCGGGGGGTACCGAGAGGCTGTGTTATTGCATTGATAATATTATTGTGACATTATCATGACGTGATGATTCGCCAACCAGTTGCGGTTCGGTGGCTGTTGTTTGCGGCGCTGACGTGTCTGTCTCTCTCCAGTTTTGCCAAGAAGAAACCGCCATTGCGGTAGCCGCCCAACAAATTCATACGGGACGCAACGTGCCTCAGAACGCGGCCGCTAGGAAAACAAGAAAAATCCCCACACGAAACGGAGTCGTGTGGGCACCCACAGAAAACAAAGGAAATTCAAGAGTAGCCGAAGAGCACAGCCAGGAATGGCTGTGCCACTAACCCCCCTCACAAGCGCGATTACCTTTGATTTCAAATGTTGTGGTGCAAGACGAGGTTAGAGTTTTTGGTGGGTGGGCTTTGGCGGACTGCTTAGCTGCAGGGGGACTTGATCGGCGATGCGGATGCCGTAGCCCTCTAACGCGACTACCTTTTTGGGGTGGTTGGTTACTACGCGGATGTCTTTGAGGCCGAGGTCGATCAGGATTTGGGCGCCTATGCCGCTTTCGTGCTGCACCATGCGCTGGCGGGCGGGCTCGCGATCGAGTTGGCCACGCGTGTGAAAATGAATCAGTGGCAGCTTGCCGGGCGTATCGGGCGTGTCGATGGAAAAGCCCCGGCCGGTGTGATGCAAGTAAAGGAAAACGCCGCGGCCCTCTTCCGCGATTTTTTCCATGGACTTGGCGACCAAGTCGGGGCAGTCGCAGGCCAGCGAGCCGAAAACGTCTCCAGTGAGGCAGTGCGAGTGAACGCGAACCAGCGGTGGCGTGGGGCCAATGAGTTCGCCACGAATCAGCGCGATGTGCATGTCGTGATCGACATCGCTAGCGTAGGCGATCATGCGGAAATCGCCAAAACGCGTGGGTAGAACGGCTTCCGCGACGCGGCGAACGTAACGCTCGTGGTTCATGCGATAGCGAATCAGATCCGCGACCGTTAGCATTTTTAGATTGTGTTCGCGGCAAAAATCCAGAAGTTGCGGCACGCGAGACATGGTGCCGTCTTCATTCATGATTTCGCAGATGACCCCGGAAGGATTGAGGCCGGCAATGCGCGAGAGGTCGACGGAGGCTTCGGTCTGGCCGGCGCGAACGAGCACGCCTCCATTGCGCGCGCGAAGCGGAAACATGTGGCCGGGGCGAGCGAGATCCTGCGGCCGCGTTTTGGGATCGATAGCGGTAAGCACAGTGATGGCGCGGTCGGAGGCGCTGATGCCGGTGGTGACGCCGAGCTTGGCGTCGATGGCTTCGGTGAAGGCGGTGCCGTGGACGGAGGTGTTAATCGTGGACATCAGCGGGAGATTGAGTTCTTCGCAGCGTTGCTCGGTGAGAGCCAGGCAGATGAGTCCGCGGCCGAACTTGGCCATGAAGTTGATGGCTTCGGGAGTGATTTTTTCGGCGGCCATGGTGAGGTCGCCTTCATTTTCGCGGTCCTCGTCATCGATGAGGACGATCATGCGTCCCTGGCGAATTTCTTCGACGGCTTCTTCAACGGTGCAGAAAGCGTTAGAGATCGGAGTCATGGGATTTCGTCTCTGTCTAGTATACCCATAGTGGGGTTGGCGGGCGGAATAGAGAGAACTTTAGGTGGGGTGGCTCTTGAATGTCAATCCGAGCCCATTTCGCAATTCGGCAACTGACACGAGGTCATTGCTCAGAACCCTCATGAAGTCTCCAACATCCGCGCGGCTCGTCCCGTTTTCGGTTGCGGCTTTGACAGTCTGTGAAAGGATGTCAACCAATCGCTCATCTATTTTTGACATTAGCATCTTCGCGGGGTCGCCGGGATTTGCAGCAGGTGTTATTTCGTGAGCGCTGATGTCGATTGATGAAAGTTGCTCTACTAGCTTTTGTAACGGTTCAATCTCCGATAAAAAAGGTGCGACCTCGGCGGGGAAGGAGCGATAGAGCGAAGCTAGAAATACTTGGACTGTCATGCCGCTGCCCGCGACAAGAGTGAACCGAAAACCGCCGAACAGGACCGCCAGGAGTTGTTGATTTAAACCACCCAGAAGGAAAGGAACGAGATTGGTATGCCCTCTGGAATCCATGGAGTCAATTTTCCTATCTCAAAGCGTTACCGGGGCCGCCGACTGCGTGCAGGCGGGGCAGGCGATCTTCCACTGGGGGAAGCGGGGGAAACGCGGCGTGGGGCTCGGTCTGATACCAGTAGGCTACGGAGAAGAAGTTGTCAGAGCGGACGTTGGCGTGGCCGTGTTCGATGGAGGCTTTGAAGGATTTGGCGAATGGGATGGGGGAATCGAGATGAAAACGGTAGAGGGAATAGCGGCTGCCGGCCTTTTCATCGCCAACGATTACGGGAGCGCCGAATAACTGGTAGGCGAAGGGTTTGCTGGCGAAATCGTAGGCACCGAGGAAATAGTCTTCGGTGCCAGTGCCGGTGATGACGGGATCAGGCGCGCCATCGATGAAAAACATGTCGTCGCCTTCGCCAAACCAATAATCCTGATTCTGCAGGACGGACATGGTAACGCCGACGAAGTGTCCACGGCCGGTGGCTTCGAGCCAGAGATAATTATCTTCGCCACGCAAATTCTTTTTGCTGCCGATGGAGGGATCGCCGTTATCGGTCCAGGAGGCGAGTCCATGCGTGGGAGACTGTTGATGATATTGCGCGTGGAAGTAGAGAGTGTCGGTAGGTAGCGGTTTGGTGAAGGCCTGATAGTCGATGTTGAAGTAGAAGGCGTTGACCCTTGCCTGGCCCATGTTGGTGACGGTGATGCGCGCGTGTTTTTGGAACGGCATGGGGAAGAACGAGTTAAGACCCTTGTTGGGAGCGACAGCTAGGGGAGCGGATTGATAGGTGTAATATTCGCCGAGGCCGAGGCCAAAGAAGTCGCCGAGAGGAGTTTCGACGCTGGGCGTGGTTTCGCCGTCCCAATACATGCGCAGAACGATTTCTTTGAGATGGTAGGTTTCGTCGTCGGCAATGGTGAACCAGATGTGCGTGATGGTGGCGGGGCCGTTTTCGTCGAGAAGGGTGAGGGTATCGCCGGGGGCGATGGTGCGCATGTCGGCGTTGCCGCCGGAGCGGTCATAGCTGGAGGAGCGTTTTTGGATGTAGTTACGCGGCTCGGGAAGAGAGGAGAGCCAGTCTTGGGATTGCGCGAAGGCGGTAGAGGCAACGGTAAGCAGAGCGAGAACAAACAGGAAGGTGCGGACGGCGAAGGACAATATTTTCATGAGAATCCTTTTTGAGCGATAGTTAGCAGCATTGTTCAGCAAGAATTGATTGGAAGCAAGAGCGGAGACAGTAGGAGAGAGTGGGAAGGAAAATGCGTTGGCGTTCGCGATGGCGGTGAGTGTGGGGAGAGAGTACGGCACCCGACGGAAGAGACTAGGAAAAATCCCCAGACGTGACATCGACGTCTGGGGCACCCGGTAAACACGGGGTGCAGAGGCTCTGCTCCCCGGCGGGATCGATGGTGCTGAGTTAGCGGAGGAAGGGGACTACGAAATGGTAGAGGCCGGCGCCGAGTAGGCCAGCCCCAGGAATGGTGAGGACCCAGGCCCAAACGATGCGACGGGTGACACCCCAGCGAACGGCGGTGAGGCGGCGGGAGGCTCCTACACCGACGATGGCGCCGGTGATGGTGTGCGTGGTGCTGACGGGAATGCCAAAGTGCGCAGTGCCCATTAGAGTGAGAGCGCCAGCGGTTTCAGCGGCGAATCCGCCGAAGGGAGTGAGCTTGGTGATGCGCTGGCCCATGGTTTTGATGATGCGCCAGCCGCCGGCCATTGTGCCTCCACCCATGGCGAGGTGACAGACGATGATGACCCAGTAATGAACCTCGTAGGTCTTCATGAGTCCGCCGGCGACCAATGCGGCGGTGATGATGCCCATACCCTTTTGTGCATCGTTGGTGCCGTGGCCGAGGCTGTAGCCCGCTGCGGATAATAGCTGCAGTCGGCGGAACCATTTATCCACTCTTTTCGGACGCTGGTCCTTCACGATCCAGGTGGTGATGATGGTGACCACGATGCCGACGACCATGCCGATTACCGGCGAAAGAAAGATAAACAGGACCGGCAATTTCCAGCCGCTGAGGATTAGCGTCTTGAATCCAGCGTGAGCGATGGCGGCGCCACCATAGCCACCCATGAGAGCGTGAGAAGAACTAGTAGGAAGGCCCATTGTGAGGGTGATGAGATTCCAAACGATGGCGCCCAGGAGCCCGGCAAGGAGAACTTTTTCATCGACCATGTCGATGTGAACGAGGCCTTTACCGATGGTCTTCGCTACAGCGGTGCCAAAGACGAACGCGGCGATAAAATTCCAGAACGCGGCCCAAAGCACGGCACGGAATGGGGTCAAGACGCGAGTGGAGACGACAGTGGCGATGGAATTGGCAGCATCATGCCAGCCATTGGAAAATTCGAAGCCCAGCGTAAGGAAAACGGTGATGAGTACAAGAGTGAATCTATCCACGGGGATCAGGCGTTCTTCAAGATGACGCTCTCGATGACATTGGAGACGTCCTCGCACTTATCAACAGCGGTTTCGATGACTTCAAAAATTTCCTTCCATTTGATGATCTGAACAGAATCTTTTTCTTCCTCAAAAAGCTGGGCAATGAGGGTGCGACAGATGCGGTCGCTCTCATTTTCGAGGCGATTGATCTCAATGATGCGCTGGAGGGCCTTGTCTGGCGATTCCATGGCGTGGATGGCGGCATTGAGCTCGATGGTAGCGGTGGCGAGAACTTTGACCAGTTCCAGTGTACCGGGGCGGACAGAATCGACACGATATAGGACGAAACGGCTGGCAGCGGCGTCGATCAGGTCGATGACATCGTCCATGGTGCTGCAAAGCTCGTGGATATCCTCGCGGTCAAAAGGGGTGATGAAGGTACGGTTGAGTTTGCGAAAAATCTGGTGGGTGATTTCGTCGCCATTGTGTTCGATGGCCTTGATGATCTGGACCTGTTCGGGGACGCCGGTGTAATGCTCGAGCATTTTGGTAAAGGCGTGCGCACCAGAGACGATATTTTCAGCCTGCTTCTGAAAAAGGACGAAAAAATCCCCATCATGCGGCATAAACCGCTGCAAGAATCCTGGCATGTGACTCGCTCCCCCCTGAGGAGCATGAGCGCGGCAAAAAGAGTTTAGCGGAAGCTCAACGGAGGAGCAAGGACACGGGACGGCCGAATTTAGGCCGACTCCGAGGAAACGACTTCGGACGCCTCGTAGGGAGATTCAACGTCGAGCACCTTGGCAATCACATCCGCAGCGGTATAACCAGCCTTGCCGGGCGGAAGAAAAGCTGGAATTTGGGTGATATCGTCGCCCGAAGTGACCATGCCACTTTCAATGTATTTGCCGCCGCGCACCTGCGGAAGGCCGATGTTGGCCAGCAGAGCGTTGCAGAGACACTTGCGACCGACTGTGGCTTCCTCTTGCCCGCCCTTGGAGAGGTACACGCTGACCGGTTCCGCAGCGCAACGATAGTCGATGGTGCCCGTTTCGGTGCGGTAAGCCTCGCGGAGATAGCCAAGATCGCAGATGCGCGGCCTGCCGAGGTAAACATCGGAATCGGAGAGTGTATTTTCCAGTTGGGCGGCTTTGAACGGGTAACCTGTGGGCGAAGCGGAGGGATCGGTGAAGATTTGGGCATCACCGGAGACGGCTTTTTGCAGTAGGGCTTGCTTGTAATCGTCGCGCAAACCGGATTCGGCGCAGTAGGCAAAGGCAGTGCCGACTTGCACGCCAGTCGCGCCAGCGGCAGCAAGAGCTTCGCGGAGCTTCTCGGCGGTGCCATAGCCTCCGGCAAGCCAGAAGGGAAGACCAAGTTCTTGCAGCTTTGCGAGATCAACGACGTCGCGTTCGCCGTAAATAGGTTCGCCCGAAGAGTTGAGCCGCATTTTGCCGCGTGGCGGGGCATTGTGGCCGCCGGCCGTGGGTCCCTCGACGACGAAGCCATCCACTCTCCCGCTCGCTCGCTTCACGAGAGTTGTGGCGAGGGTATTCGAGGCAACAATGGCGAGAAAGTAGGGGCGCGCCAGAGCGGGGAGATCGAACTCCATGAAATCTCGCGGCGCAAAATGCATGGTGGTGTCATCACCATTTTGCGAGCCAGAGACCTGCAGTTCGTAGCTGGCTGGTTGGTGGTTGGCCAGGGAATCGAGAACGCCGGGAATCTTCAGCGGGATGCCCGCGCCCATCAGAACGTAGGCAGCGCCGGCAAGCATGGCTCCATAAATAGATGGGAGGTGGGGGATCTGGATTTTTTCGAGGTAGTTGATGCCGACGGGATTGTCGTGGCCTTCCCGGGCAAGCATGACTTCGACAAAATTAGCGATGATGCACAATTCGATAGTTTCGCGCTGGCTATCTTTGGAATGTTTGGTCAAGGACTGGAAAGGTTCCTTTTCACCCTTGCCACCGGGGACATAGTATTTGTCCCAGATGCGCTCGGCCATCTTGCGGAAAGGGAAACGGTCGAGACCACGGCGCATGTGGCCGCCGGGATCACCGTTCTGGAGCCGCCGCACGAGGATTTGATCCAGGGCCGTGCCCGAGACTACTCCGAGTTGACCGAGTGACGAGACCGCATTGGCGAGGCGCCAATTGGATACGCCGGCGCCCATACCTCCTTGAATGATCACTGGATGTTTGCTGGCCATAAGAATTTTTGGCACATTACGAAAACTGTGAAGCTCGCCCCTCTGGGAATACGTGCCGATATTCAAAACGAACTTGCAGAGCAAGACCTGGTGTTACTGTGCTCTGCGCGTTTTCGAAGTGAAGGTGCTGCCACACTTTCGACGCTGCGACAAATCACGAACTAGGCCGATTTCTTCACCAGCGCGTCTATTGCGGAAGACTTCCGGTCGGGGTGCGGGTTAAAGCGTCGACCTCCTGAATTTAACACACAACGCTTCCCGGCGGCGACTCCGCAAGTAGGACAGGGTATCGAGAGACAGTGTCTGAGCCTAAGTTGCGACTTCTTCATAGGAAGAGAATGCAATAGTCGTGAATGGCAAAGCTGCTAAGTTTTGGACACTTTGGGACTGGGTCGAAAAGTGACCGTAAGGACCATCAAAGTCGCGCGGTGATTCTTGCTGGTGCAGGAGCGTGCCTCGTTCAACTACAGGCACGCTCCTGTTTCTGCGGATCAGAGAGAGCGGAGGAAGTTGAGCAGGTCCTGTTTTTGCTGGGCTGAAAGCTGGTTGAAGTTGGAGACTACGGCGTTGGCTTCGGAACCGTTGCTGGCGTGTTGCTGAATGGCATGGAGGAGTCCGCCATTTGCGGGACCGGAGCGGCCGTCATGCAGGAGGAAGATGCGCTGCCCCAAACCCCACAAGGGCGCGGTACGAAATTCACTGGGGCCAGCGGCACCTTGCGAGATGTTGTCCGCCAAGCCGGAACCCATGCTGTGAAGAAGCAGGTCTGAGTAAAGTGCAGCAGGCTGATTATTAAGAGCCGCGGTAATTTTGGAAGTGCCCGTTTGCAATACGGGAGTGTGGCAAGTGTCACAATGGATCTGGCTGAAAAGTGCCTGCCCATTGTGAATGGAAGTTGCAGAGGGATTACCCGGAATGCCCTGGGCGGAAGGCGTGGGAGGCGCGAGGAAGCGCATGAAATGCGCGAACATGATGGTGTCATTCAGAATCTGGTCATTGGTCTCGTCGAATCGAGTGAAATCTTCGGGAGTGGAATTGACGATGCAGGAAGCGGGAGGAGTGCTCCGCTCGTTAGGGAAGAGTTCGTTCGTTACGCCCATTTCGACGTTGTAAGCTTCACCGGTGAAGATCTCGAGCGATTTATTTTGTGCTTTCCAGCCGAAACGTGTGATGGAGCCATCGTTGCCGCTGAAGTTGGGACGCCCGGAAATGCCCAGACGCTGTTTTAGAAAACCATTGGCATTCATGTTGGCCAGAATGGCGATGTCGGGAATATTTTCGATGAGGCCAGCACCGAAAACCGGTGTGGGAATGCGGAAGATAAGATTACCGGCCTGCTGCATCTGGTCAAAATTAGGTTGAGCAAGCGCGCAACTGCCCGCATCGGAGCGTCCGGCGATGGTGAAGAGCGCGTGAACCCCACCGTCGGGCATTCTCGTTACGCTGCCGTTGGGTGCGACAACGAAGGGGAAGCGAGCCTCGCGCACTGGGCCGTCTGGGGTGATGAAAAACGGAATCTTGTTGTTGGCTCCTTCGGCCGAGGCCGCTTCAATTTGCGGATTCGGGCCGATGTTAGGAAACTGGTCGGTTCTTGGGCTAGTGCCGCCGGTGGAAGGTTGCGAGTGACAATTGCCGCAACTCGTGGAATTGAATGTTGGACCCAGACCTTCGGCCACATCCTCCACTTCGTTGAAGCGAGCAAAACCGCTGGTGAAATATTGCAATTGGCTGGGACTCAGCGTAGAAAGTGGTTTGCCGGCATTGACGGTACCAGCGCGGACGCCTGGGTCCTTGGCTGGAGAACCACCGCCAAAACTCGGCTGGTTTTGAGCAAATGCTGATTGCTTAAAAAATAATAAAACAAACGCCAGACACACGACCAGCATGATGATTTTTCTCATCTAACTTTCTCCCTCTACATTTCAAGCGAGGCCAGACACATCCCCGCTGCTGGCTGGGTAGGATTAATCGGTGGGGACCGCTAATACGGGAATGAACCTGGGCTTCCGACCGTCATTTCCCGGAAGAATGGCTGAAAGAATATTTCAGGACCCGGTATAGGGACAATGATATTGACTGCCGACCCGCCTTTCTGAGGGCTCTCGAAACGCGAATTGATCCGTACCTGGAAGATGACTGCCGGTTTCCGATTGCAGAAAAGCAGTCCGGAAAAGTGCGGACAATTCGCGAGCAAACAAAATCGGCTGAGAGAATTTCAGAGACAGTATTCGTGCACGTGCAATGCGTCAAGACATGAGAAGTACAGTTTTCGTACAGGTGGGGAAAGAAATTACACAAAAATGACAAGGGAACAAAAGTACCCATCGTGTCAGATTTCGGTGACGGAGACTATAGATTCTAAAATAACACACTAGCAACTATTCTAAGGTGCATCAGCCGCGGCGCCGACCCGCTTCAAGGAACGCACGTGCCACCAGCCAGCAATGACTGCGACAAGTAGTGCAACGAGTCCACCAACTTTCCCCTGTGCCTCAGGATCGCCGACATGCAGAATCGCCCCGGGGGATGATGAATAAAAGTGCGGTGACCAGGAAAGCGATGGTTTCAAGAAGGAGAGTCTGGAGTTTCTTTGGACTTTTGAAAGTCAGATAGACGGCGACCACCAGGAGGATAATTCCCAATGGGCTGGCCGCTGGCAGAGGGGTTTGCATGATAACCCCATAGTAGGAAAGATTAGGGTTCCAGGCCCGGGGTAGACTTGCGCAGTACTATCTTCCAGATGGTAGCGAGTGGTCAAGAAGGACCTTTGTGGACCTTTGAGCCAGACCTGGCACCTGCGCGGAACGCATTCGTTGACATTAGCTTACCCGGGCAACTAACATGAAAACAAAATGGATACTTCTGACGCGCTCATTGGAAGGACCATTTCCCACTATCGCATTGGGGAGAAAGTGGGCGGTGGCGGCATGGGTGTGGTCTATAAGGCCGAAGACATCCGTCTGCGCCGGTTCGTAGCACTCAAATTCCTCCCCGACGAAGTTTCCCGAGACGCGCAAGCCTTGGCTCGTTTTCAGCGCGAAGCGCAGGCAGCCTCTTCCTTGAATCATCCCAACATCTGCACTGTCCACGATATCGGTGAGCAGGACGGCAAAGCCTTTATCGCCATGGAGTATCTGGAAGGGCAAACGTTGAAGCACATGATGGTGGGCGAGGCCATGAGGCTGGATCGCCTGCTGGAAATCGCCATCGATGTGGCGGACGCCCTGGATGCTGCACACGCCGAGGGGATAGTCCATCGCGACATCAAGCCAGCGAACATCTTTGTCACGAAACGGGGTCACGCCAAGATTCTCGATTTTGGATTGGCGAAAGTATCGCCGGCCAGGATGGGAAGTGGCGTTGGAGCCGGAGTAACCATGGCTACCACGAGCGTAGATTCGGAATTCCTGACAAGTCCGGGAAGCGCCATCGGTACAGTTTCCTATATGTCTCCAGAGCAGGTCTTAGGGAAGACGCTGGATCATCGTACGGACTTGTTTTCGTTCGGCGTGCTGCTATACGAGATGTCAACTGGTTTTCTGCCCTTTAAAGGCGACAGCTCTGGGGCTATTTTTGACGCGATTCTGCACAAGGCTCCGGTGCTCGTGGTGCGCTTGAACAGCGAAGTTCCGATGGAGCTGGAGCACGTAATTGACCGGGCGCTGGAGAAGGACCGAAATCTGCGCTTTCAGCATGCCTCGGACATGCGCGCAGAGCTGAAACGTCTGAAACGCGGAACCGATTCGGCCAGCACCATGGCTTCCGCGCAGACCTTAAAGTCCAGGAGGCTGCCGCTGCCGTGGCCGTACTTGTCCTGGGCGAGCGCGATGGCGATCGTATTGCTGCTTTTTGGATTGAATGTTGGCGGATTGCGAGACCGCCTATTCAAGCCTTCCGGTTCGGCTCGCATCGAGTCCATCGCCGTCTTGCCATTCAGCAATGTGACCAATGATCCGAAAACCGAGTATCTGAGCGACGGAATAACGGAGAGCTTGATCGACAGCCTCTCGCAACTTCCAAACCTCACGGTAATGTCTCGAAATACGGTGTTTCGTTACAAGGGCCAGGCAACCGATCCCCAGAAGATGGGGCGCGACCTGAAGGTGCAGGCGATTCTAACCGGCAGACTTATCCAAAACGGGGATGAGTTGATGATCAGCGTAAATCTGGAAGACGTGCAGAATAGCCGACAAATTTGGGGAGAGCAATACAACCGGAAGATATCTAATCTAGTTTCGGTACAGCGCGAACTTGCCGCCGACATCTACGGCCACCTGCGGCCGAGGCTGGAGGGTGAAGAAAAGAAAATTCTCGCCAAGCGCCCGACAGAAAACGTCGAGGCCTACCAGCTATATTTGCAGGGACTTTTTTACGGCAACAAATGGACGCAAGCGGATTTCAAGAAGGCGGCGGATTACTTCACTCAAGCGGTCCAGAAAGACTCACACTACGCACTCGCTTATGCAGGCCTTGCGGATACCTACAGCCTTTTGGGCGATTCCGGTTATCTGGCACCCTCCGAAGCGTGGCCGAAGGCCAAAACGGCGGCGTTGCAGGCGCTGGAGATCGATCCCAGCCTAGCCGAAGCGCACACCTCGTTGGGCTTAGTGAAAGAACATTTTGAATGGGATTGGACCGGCGCAGAGAAGGAATTTCGCCGCGCTATTCAGTTGAATCCGAATTCGGCCACTGCCCACCTGTGGTATGGGGATTACTTGACGAACATGAACCGTTTTGAAGAAGGGCTGCGAGAGACCAGAAAGGCTCAGGAGTTGGATCCACTCTCTCTGATCATAAACACGACGATAGGTTGGCAGTTCTACCTGTCGCGAGAGAATGAGCAAGCCGTTGACCAGCTTCACAAGGTGCTGGACATCGACCCGCGATTCTCTCCAGCCCGGCGCAAGTTGGAAGAAGTCTACGCGCGCATGGGTAAGCAAAAAGAAGCAGTGGCCGAACAAGAGAAGGCATTGTCGCTTTCCGGCAGCCCGGAGCTTGCAGCATCGTTGGAGCAGGATTTCGCCAAGTCTGGTTATCGAGGAGTGTTACAGAACTGGCTGGAGGGTTTGACGGAAATATCCAAGTATGGGTACGTGTCGCCTTACAGCATCGCGGAAGCCTACATGCGGATTGAAGATAAAGAGAGAGCCCTGAGCTGGCTGGAAAAAGCGTATGAAGAGCACGACAGCGGATTGGTTTCGCTGGGCGTCGAACCCATGTTCGATTCCATTCGCACTGACCCGAGGTTCCAGGATATACTGCGGCGCATGAAGCTGGCCAACTAGGTCCAGAACAAGTCTACGAATATCGGATGAACTAGTGCAGGGGATAGTTTTTGTCGCCCGGGAGCAGGCCGTCTACACGAACCACTTTCACGCCAGGGTGGACATTTCGCGCGTCGACAAAGGCGATGGCTCCGGGCATGGCAGAAACCAGTTCGTATTGCATGTCGCTGGAATAGACAATTTTCGGAGGCGCGGTAATCTCAGCGCGAAAAATCTTCGCCACCCAGTATTGTTTGAACTGCGCTTCTGACATTTGATATATCACTCGGAGTACGACATCACGCTCCCTGGCAACCGGAGCGCGGATCAACAGAACCACCGGCAATTTTGAGTTCCAATATTGGCGCTCTCCCAAAAATACCTTGCGCACTTCGGCCAGGCTTAAGTCTGTGACGGGCGTGTCTGCGTTCACCACCACGGCGACATCGGGCCCGCGCGATGTTTGCGCCAGAGAGACCTGGTGGAATGAAGTCCACAGGAGAAATCCGGTTAACAGGAAAGTTCCAATTCTTTTGTGAGTGTAGTTCATGCGGTTCACACGCCTAGAAGGTGAAAGCTGTCTGGAAAAACAGCCCATTGACTGCCGGTTGTGCCGGATGCTCGGCGCGCACCGGCTGGCTATTCAGGAATCTATATTCCAATTTGAAGGCGGCGAAATTCGATATGTCGTAGCGTACTCCGAGGATCGATTCCATCTGCGGTTGATAGGTGAACACCTGTTCGCTGAGCGGCATGTGGGTGTACTCGAAACGATAGTACGGTTTCCATGCCTTTTCAAACCACGGCAGCCGGTAGGCAAACTGAGCATAGAACGCATTACTGTTGGCCGTCTCGTTGGTAAAGATGTTGGTGTGATTCACGTTGTCGAATTCGGAGATGAATTCCGGAGCGCCCTTGGTCCAAGCAACATAGACGGAGGAGATCCATTCACGATACTCGGCCCCAGCAGGCAGTGTGATCTTGTCGCGATAAACCGATCCACCCACTTCCAGACCATAGACTTTCGTTGGCCGGGCAAACACCTTAGCCACCCAGGCGCGATTGTTATTGTTGTCTCCGGAATCTCCCGGACGGCCGATCAAAGTGCCGCGGCCGTTGCCGATCCCGACGTTGTATTGCAGGCCAAGGCGGCCGGAAGGGATATGCCCTTCCGCCAGAGCACCGACGAGATGGAGCGGATTGAAAGTTCCACCAATCTTGACCATGAAGGGACGATCAACAGTTGTTTCCAACCACGCGCCGTGATGGAACGCCGTGTTCCAGTAGCCGATGGGGGTGTGGAAGCGGCCGAACGAAATCTTGAAATAATCATCGTAGTCGTAACGAATAATCGAACGCTCCACCTCAATCGTATATTCGTTGGGGTGCGCGTTCATGGTGATCTCACCGAAATAACTGATTTTCTGAGATAGCGCGGAGGCGATGTGCAAATCAAGTTGCCCAAGATAGAAGCCGCTGTTCGTGCCCTTCTGGTCCGTGGCGGCAAAATCGGCATCGCCGAATCCGCGAATCTGTAAGGAGGGATAATGAGTTTCCATCTGGCGGGCGGTTTCCTGCGGTATGGCTGAATCATGGTCGTGCGCCTGAACGACTGGCTTTGCGAGCGGCTGCGCTTCGACAGGTTGGCTGGGAGGAGCAGCTTCAGCTGAAACGGCCGCGTTGTCTGGAGGCGTGTTTGCTGGCGCGGGGGTCGTTGGGGTTACGCGATCAGCCCGGAGCTCGGCGACTTGCTTTTCGAGTGCCTCCACGCGCTGCATGAGTGCCTTTATCTGCTCGGTCTGGTCCGGCTCACTCGGGCTTTCTCCGTGTGCAACAAATGCCGCAAGCAGAAACACTGGGATGGCAAAAAATAGCCGGCGCATAATCATTCCCCCTGATGTGACGTGGACCGAGGAACCACCGTGAGATATACCTCTGGCTTACTACAGGACGCACCTTGAATAACTTTCGACCACCCACAGCCAACTTCTTCCCCAAATTCGCAATAGACTGACGCGCCTGCCAGAAGGTGGACGGTATTCTATTCACGATGGGCGGAAAGTCAAAGTCACTTTCCTTAGCGGGTGTTATGGGGTGGAGCGGAGAAGCTGAACAGCTGAAAAGTAATATTCCGAAGCGTTGCGAGTAATCGCTTGAATTGCCCTTGAGCTCCCGTGATGATGTGAAGGATCTAAACAGGAGCTATTCATCCATGATTGTCACCACGCGCTTTGAGAATATTGCCGGGTTGGGCGGGTCGCTGCGGACTTTTGTGGCGGCGCCGAAGGATGCGGGAAGTTATCCCGGAATCTTGTGTTACTCGGATATTTTTCAGCTTACCGGGCCGATGTTGCGCGTCTGCACTCGTCTGGCGGGGTACGGCTTCGTTGCGGCGGCACCGGAGATTTATGGGCGGATCGAGCCGCCCGGGGTGGCGATTGCGTTTAATGATGCGGGACGTGATCGCGGCATGGCAAATGCCGCGAAAATGCCGGTAGCCCATTTCGACGAAGACGCGAGAAGCGTGCTGGACTGGTTATCGAAACACCCAATGGTGGCCAGAGGAAAGATTGGCGCGATGGGATTTTGCATCGGTGGGCATCTGGCGTTTCGAGCGGCACTGCAGCCGGATGTGCTGGCGACCGCCTGCTTTTATGGGACTGGGATTCACAATGGAAAGTTGGGGAAGGATGCGGATGCCGGTTCGCTGGGCCGGGCCAAAGAAATTCGTGGGGAATTGCTGATGGTGTTCGGAGCGAATGACCCCCACGTGCCCGGCGAAGGGCGAGAGATTGTCGATCGAGGACTGAGAAATGCCGGCGCAAAGTACCGCATGTCGCTCTATCCTGCGGAACATGCGTTCATGAGGGATGAAGGGCCGCGCTTTGATCCAGAGGCGACCGATGGTGCGTTTGCGGAAATGATTGCGTTGTACCGAACAGTGTTTTGATGCGGAGAACCATACGATTCGGACCCGTGAGATCCGTGGGGCTACGCCAAGATCAGAGTGTCCCGGGGTAGAGCAAATAGTGCCACAGTCTTTCGTTCTCGGCATCATCGTGACGCGCGGCAGACTTGAATAAACAGAGACCGACATAGGTCGCGAGACTTCCGCCAACGAACAACACAAGAATCGCCGTTAGGTACTTTCTTGAATTCCTTTAAATTGCCGCGAGCTACGGCAATATTGTTTTCGTCGATCGCAAATATCCCAAGAGGATAAGCGTGGTGGGACGCTCCTGCGGAAACCTCAGAAAGGGAACAAGCATTGCCAAACGAGGAATACTTTATCGAGTCTGAGCGAGTAGTTGTGTGACGTTGCGCACGCCTCAGTGGTATTTTCTGCGTTGAGCAGACATATACGTACCATGACTCACTTGGCTGATTCTGCGGAAATTGAGTGCTGGTGGCTTAACTTCGATGACCATCGTCGGTGTCTAAGATGTAACAGGTTTAGGCAGAATGGAGAGGATGTGTGCATGCGCTTTGCCGTATTCGCTTTGGTCAAGTTATTTGTCTGGTCATTTCTGATTTACGGACACTTGGCAGCGCGTCCTGCCCAGCAAAGTTCCAGGCAGAACAGCGGAAGCCACGTGGAACTTTATACAGACGCAGACTCGCACCAGATTTATGCAAATCTGCTGCAAAGCGAAAATAATTCAAGTTACGTAGTTCAAGTGGAAATATGCTGCAACCGGAAAAGGATTGACTTGGGAATTGAAGGCGACCGCGATTTCATGCAGGTATGGGGAGCAGCCATAGACGACTTTGCGAGGCAGAATCAAAAACCGAAGATGTTAACGCGAAGCATTCCACTTGACGTGCCCTATGAACTATTGTCGCAGGCTGACATCCATAAATTTGAGGTAGGCCAAGAAGGTTGGGACTTCCATAAGCATTTCCCATCATCCGGTGGTTTCTACTATTGGTTTTCTGCGGTTGGATTCAATCGACAACGAACCCGAGCCATTGTGAATTTGGGGTGTTTACCATCTGCGCCGTGCGGAGGCGAGCAGCCTCATTTCTTTGAGAAACAAGGATCAAAGTGGCGGGAAGTGAAAGTCACGGCCACATTTCCTATCGTGGCATCATGAATGCGTCTCATTATTGATGATTTCATTGGTCCCCATCTCATCTGACCAAGAAACTGCCGTCAACTCCCAATTACTCGGGTACCCGGATCAAGTTCGTCGCATCGTAGATTGCGGCTTGCAATGCGTATTTCAGTGTATAATCCGGGGCACTCGCTTTAAGACAGGTGGCTCTTGGATCAATCGCAAACTCCGAATGTCTGGATTCCCGTATGTTGCGAGCGCGTGATGCGCTACAACATGTTCGTCCAACAGGGCGGCCTTGCCTACGGCGCACTGGTGTGCCCCGTGTGCAACAAGAACGTCACGTTCGAACTCGAGCATCGAGCCGACTTGTCCGCGTACGGGGAAGGATCGCGCGTTCTGAATATGCTGGGATCTCCGAAACCGCCGACTGCGCCGCGCGAAAAACCGGTGGGGGATTCGGCATTGAA
The DNA here is from genome assembly GCA_963748365.1 of Candidatus Acidiferrales bacterium. Lineage (GTDB taxonomy): Bacteria > Acidobacteriota > Terriglobia > Acidiferrales > UBA7541 > Acidiferrum. The sequence goes on along the minus strand of CAVVJG010000001.1, from coordinate 139,946 downwards.
CGACCAAACGTTGTGATCCGTATCGTCGCTCTCTGAATCGCGGGCTCACCGATGATTGACGAGACCATCTCTCACTTCCGCATCATAGAAAAACTCGGTGCTGGCGGAATGGGTGTGGTCTACAAAGCACAGGACACGCGTCTTGAACGCCCTGTCGCCCTGAAATTTCTTCCCGACAACATGGTGCAAGACTCGCAGGCGCTGGAACGTTTTCGCCGCGAGGCCCATGCCGCTTCGGCACTCAATCATCCCGGTATCTGCACCATCTATGACATTGGCGAGCAGGATCACCGGCCATTCATCGCCATGGAATTCATCGATGGCGAAACGCTTCGGCAATACATTCATGGCCAGCCACTTCCCTTGGAGCAGATCCTGGATCTCGGTATTCAGATTGCCGATGCACTCGATGTCGCCCATACCAGCGGCATCATTCATCGAGACATCAAGCCCTCCAATGTTTTCGTTACCAAACGCGGGCAAGCCAAAGTCCTGGATTTCGGCTTGGCGAAACTGGTTGCCAAAGAAGTGTTGCCGCTCAACCCCGAGGATTCTTCCACCCAGGCAACGCAAGATCCTGTGTCCATCGTCGGCATCATCAGCGGCACTCCCGCGTACATGTCCCCGGAACAGGTGCGTGGCGATGACCTCGACCGCCGCACGGACATTTTCGCCTTGGGCCTGCTGCTGTACGAAATGGCAACTGGGCGGCAGGCGTTCAGCGGGAGAACGGGTGGAGCGATTATCGAGGCCATTCTAACCCGCACTCCACCCGCTGTGCGCACGGTGAATCTGCAGATTCCACCGCAACTCGAGGAGATCATTAACAAGTGCCTCGACAAAGACAGAAGCCTGCGCTATCCAACGGCTGCCGCGGTCCGTTCTGATTTGCAGATGCTCAAGCGCGTTTCGGAATCCGGGCAAATGAGTTCATCGGCTGTGATGGCCGCAGCGACCATTGCCGCGCCAACATCAGGGCGTCGGTTCGTATGGAAAGCGGTTGCCGGCGGAGCGGCATTGCTCGTGGCCCTTCTGGCGGTAGCTGGCTGGTTCTACAACACCCGCCACGCCCAGGCTTTGACGCAGTTAGACACTATTGTTCTCGCGGATTTCGTCAACAAAACAGGCGATCCGATTTTTGACGACACCCTTCGCCAGGGGCTTGCGGCGCAGCTTCAGCAATCACCCTTCTTGAGCCTCGTCTCTGAGCAGCGCATCCAACAAACATTGCGCATGATGGGGAAGCCGACGGACAGCAAGCTTTCTCCTGCGATAGCCGGCGATGTCTGCCAGCGCGCCGGAAGCAAGGCGTATTTGAGTGGCTCAATCGCCAGCATCGGAAGCCAGTACGTCATCGGCGTCAGCGCCGTGAATTGCCAAAGCGGCGATTACCTCGCTCAGGAACAATTCACTGCCAACGGCAAAGAGAATGTGCTGAAGGCACTCGGTGAAGCGGCCACCAAGCTACGCGAGAAACTAGGAGAGTCGTTGAAGACAGTGCAAAAGCTCGATACTCCCATCGAGCAGGCGACCACTCCCTCGCTCGAAGCACTGCAGGCCTATAGCCTTGGACGCAAAACTCTGCAAAGCAAGGCAGACTTCACCGCCGCCGTGCCCCTGTTCCAGCGTTCCATCCAGCTTGATCCGAATTTTGCGATGGCTTACGCGACCCTGGGCACCACCTATCACAATCTAGGCGAAAAAATTCTTGCCGCAGAAAATACCCGGAAGGCCTACGAACTGCGCGGGCACGTCAGTGAATGGGAAAAGTTCTACATCGAATCACACTACTATCACTTTGTAACTGGCGACCTGGAAAAGGCCCGCCAGGTTTATGAACTATGGGAGCAGATCTATCCGCGAGAGCAGGTAGCGCCAACGAATCTCGGGGTGATCTATCAAACTCTGGGGCAGCACGAGAAATCCTTGGTGCAATTCCGCGAGGCAATGCGACTGAGTCCCGCGGACAGCCTCAACTTCGGCAATATCGTGCTCGGCTACATCCATCTGAATCGCTTCGATGAAGCTCGCGCCGCCGCGAACGAAGCCTTGACGAAGAATCTCGATTCCGGCGATCTGCGCCTTAACCTCTATCAGCTGGCTTTCTTGAAGAACGATCCAGCGGGCATGGCGCAGCAAGTCGCGTGGTCCGTTGGCAAACCTGGGAAAGAGAATCTAATGTTGTACCTCGAAGCCGGAACGGCAGCCTACTCCGGCAAACTGGTTGCAGCTCGCGAATTCTCTCGCCAGGCGGCGAATTCTGCCGCTCGCGCCGGTGAAAAAGAAATGGCCGCGGGCTGCGAATCCGCCGCTGCGTTGTGGGAAGCGCTCTACGGAAACGGATTGGAAACCCACCAACGAGCCGCCGCCACGCTCATTCAGTCCAACGGCCGCGACGCCCAGTTTGTGGCTGCGCTTGCACTTGCCTTGATCGATGATTCAGCGCGCGCGCAAGCGCTTGCCGATGATTTGGAAAAACGCTTTCCAGAAGACACGATTGTTCGTTTCAACTACCTGCCAACGTTGCGCGCACAGATTGCTCTTACCACTCCCGACAATGGCATGAAGGCCGTAGAGGCGCTCGCTCCCACTGCTGCATACGAACTCGGAGTGCCCGGGAGCAGCACCTTCTGGACCAATCTCTATCCTGTCTACGTACGCGGCGAAGCTTTCCTTGCGGCTCACCAGGGATCTCAAGGCGCCGCTGAGTTCCAGAAAATTCTCGATTGGCCGGGTGTAGTGGTAAACGAGCCTATCGCCGCACTTGCCCACATCGGCTTAGCACGCGCCTTTGTCATGCAGGGTGACAAAGTGAAAGCCAAAGCCGCGTATCAGGATTTCTTTGACCTCTGGAAAGACGCCGACGCGGGTATCCCCGTTCTGATCATGGCAAAGTCAGAAAACGCCAAGCTGCGATAAGTTTCGGATTGGCTGAACTCAAATCGACACTACGGTGTTGCTGAAGTTGGCCGCTAGGAATTTGCGGCGCGCTCAAGTTCCGCAATGTCGAGCTTCTTCATTTTCAGCATGGCCTGCATGGCTTTCGGATGTTTGATCAGCTCCGGTAGCCGCGCGGGCACGATTTGCCAGGAGAGCCCGAATTTATCTTTCAGCCAGCCGCACTGGCTTTCACTTCCGCCGGCGGAAAGCTTCGACCAATAGTCGTCGACCTCTTGCTGGGAATCGCAGCGCACCACAAATGAGATTGCCTCGGTAAATTTGAAGTGGGGCCCGCCGTTCAGCGCAGTGAACTTCTGTCCTTCGAGCTCAAACGCGATGGTGAGAACTTTTCCTTTTGGCCCGCTGCTGTCATCCGCATTGCGCAGTTCGTCGAGGCGGCGCGAGTTCTTGAAAACAGTGAGATAGAAATTCACAGCTTCTTCGGCGTTTGCGTCGAACCAGAGAAATGGAGTAATGCGGGGGAAATTTTGCAGAGCGCACATGAGAGCCAATCCTTTCCAGTTGCAAGCGTTTTTCTTGCCGGGCAATGAATGGCGTGCCACACGGGCGGGAAGGGCAAGGTGACCCATTGTAGCCCTTACAAATCGCGATTGAGTATCAATGAAAGTTTGTATACCGCTTTTCGAATCATGCCAGAGAAGATGTGCAGCGAAGTTCGTGTTCGATTGGCCCTGCTGTTATTCTGGAGGTGCACAAAATTGAGCTGATTCAGAGAAATTCCAGAGAAGAGCGAGACACTTGCCACCGATTATCAGCGCACAGGGACTTTCCAAAAGGTATGGCGTATCTCCACTATTCAAAAACATTTCGTTTACAGTTTCGGAAGGCGACCGGATCGGAATCATCGGGCCGAACGGCTCCGGTAAATCCACGCTGCTGGCGATGCTGCATGGCACCGTCACACCTGACACCGGGGATGTGGCCATACGCAAGGGAATGCGGTTGAGCGCGGTGTTGCAGATTTCCGAATTTGCGAGGGGCGAAACGATTCGCTCGGTGGTCAACGAAGCATTGGACCGCGCACACGTTGCGGAAAGTGACAGGCTTTCGCGCATCGCCGAAATTCTGGGCCGGGCCGGATTCACGGATCTGAATGCGGATGCCGCAACACTTTCCGGAGGATGGCTGAAAAGGTTGGCGATTGTCGAGGCCCTGGTACAGCAGCCGAATATTTTGTTGCTGGACGAACCGACAAACCACCTCGATCTGGCGGGAATTAAGTGGCTGGAAACGCTTCTGCAGAACGCGCCCTTCGCCTGCGTGATTGTCAGCCACGACCGCTACTTTCTGGAAAACGTGGCGAACGGCGTGGTGGAACTAAACGCGGCTTACGATAATGGCGCACTGCGTGTTGCCGGAAATTACAGCACATTTCTGGAGGCCAAGGAGCAGTACCTCCACGCCCAGCGAAACCGGCAGGCTGCGCTGGAAAATCGCGTACACACGGAAATTGACTGGCTGCGGCGGGGGCCGAAAGCGCGCACAACGAAATCAAAGGCCCGGATCGACAGGGCCCACGAGCTGATTGGCGAGCTTGGGGAAATGAGAGAACGCACCAAGACTACCAGCGCGCAAATTGATTTTTCCGCGTCGAACCGGCAAACCAAGCAGCTAGTCACGCTGGATGACGTGAGCTATGTGATGGGCGACCGTGCGCTTTTCAAGGATGCGCATTTCATCATGACGTCGGGGATGCGTGTTGGCCTGGTTGGCCCGAACGGCAGCGGCAAAACTACGTTACTTCGGCTGCTGAATGGTGAGCTCAAGCCCACCCAGGGAACGATTCGCAAAGCGGAGTCGCTCCGCATCGTGTATTTCGATCAGAATCGTGAGCTTGACCCGGAGATCACGTTGCGCCGGGCTCTGGCTCCGGATAGCGATTCGGTGATCTATCAGGATCGCGTGATTCACGTAGCGGCATGGGCCGCCCGTTTTCTGTTTACTGGTGAAAATCTGAATCAGAAAGTTGGGCGGCTATCCGGTGGAGAACGCGCGCGCGTGCTGATTGCGCAATTGATGCTGCAGCCGGCGGATGTGCTGCTGCTGGACGAGCCGACAAACGATCTGGATATTCCGACGCTGGAAATATTAGAAGAAAGCTTGCTGGAATATCGCGGAGCCTTGGTGCTGGTTACGCACGATCGCTACATGCTGGACCGCGTGTCTACGGTTGTGCTTGGTCTGGATGGATTGGGTGGCGCGGAACGCTTTGCGGATTATCGGCAGTGGGAAGCGTGGCAGCGCGGGCAGCAGTCGGCGGGGAAGACAAATGCGTCAGTAGAAACGCAAAGCCCGAGCACGTCGTCAAATGCCGGCCGGGCTTCGTTGACGAAAAAGAAACTTTCTTTTAAGGAAACGCGCGAACTGGAGACGATTGAAGAGCGCATCGCGGACGCGGAGAGGGAACTGCAGAGCAAGCATGATGCGTTGCTCGAGCCGGCGATCATGAGCGATGGAATGCGACTACATGCCGCCTCGTTGGAATTGGAAGTGGCGCAGAAGACCATCGATGACCTGTACACGAGGTGGGTGGACCTAGAACAGAAACTGAAGTAGGCGCACGCGATTGAGAACCCATTTAAGTAAATTGGTGGTTGCCAGAATCCGCAAATTTCTCTGCTCAGCCCACGCGCTCTAAAAAGCGACAAGAAATCAATAAAAGTACTTGACCTCCATATCGGTAAGTGGTAGCTTACCGTAAGTGAACACTTACGTACAAAACGGACTGACGGCACTCGGCGATCCCACGCGCCTGGCGATCTTTGCCATGCTCTCCAAGCATCCCCACGCGGTGAACGAACTGGCGGCGGGTCTGCCCGTTTCCCGCCCGGCCGTGTCCCAGCATTTGCGCGTATTGAAACACGCGCGCCTGGTGCGTGACCGGCGGCAGGGTACGCGGCGAATCTACGATCTGGACCCACACGGAATTGCGGAATTGCGAGATCACTTTGCGGAGTTATGGGACAAGGCCCTGACGGCGTTTAAACGAGTTGCGGAAGAAGAATACAAAAAGGAGAAAGAGCATGGCGGCAGAAACGGTTCAAGGCACGGCAGTAAGAAAGACCCTGCAGGTGGGAGTGCCCGTTGAGAAAGCTTTCCAAGTGTTCACGGAACGCATGGGGGCGTGGTGGCCGGCCACGCACCACATCGGGGGAACACCGTTTCAAGAAGTGATCGTGGAGCCGCGCGCAGGCGGCCGCTGGTTTGAACGAGATGCGAAGGGTGCGGAATGCGAATGGGGAAGGGTGATTGTGTGGGAACCGCCGAAGAAGTTGGTGCTGGCGTGGCATTTGCAGCCTGACTTTAAGTACAGTCCTGACCCGGCGCGAGCGAGCGAAGTGGCCCTGGAATTTATTGCGGAAGGACCAGAAGCGACGCGTGTGGAGTTTGAGCACCGAAACATCGATCGCCATGGCGAGGGCTGGGAGAAGCTGCGCACCAGTGTGGATCCGGGATGGACGCTGGTTCTGGCAGGGTATGTGGCGGCTGCGAAGTAGGGACGTCAGATTTCAGTGGTCAGGCATCAGGAACCTGCAAGCCGCATTGATTTCAGGTTGGGCTAAGCTGATTAAGAAAGGGGAGAAGATTCATGAAACTCGCTTTATTGGCAGTTGCAATGTTGTTAACGCCGGTGGGACCAACCATTTCGCAGGTGGACAGAGACAAAGCCGTGACGGAACTCGAAGCCTCGGAAAAGGTATTTCTCGACGCGACGCGGGGACTCTCGGAGGCGCAGTGGAATTTTAAGCCCGCGCCGGACCGCTGGTCGGTGGCGGAATGTGCAGAGCACATCGGTGTGACGGAAGGACTGATTTTCACACCTATCACGGAGCAGGCCTTGAGTGGCCCGGCAGAGCCGCAAAATAGGGAGTTGGTAAAAACACAAGACGACATGATCATCCCCATGGGACTTGATCGCAGCGCGAAGTTCAAAGCTCCGGAATCGATCCAGCCGACACGGCGATGGGCAACTCCGGGAGAGATCACGCGAAATGTATTAGAGAACCGCGCCAAACATTGGCGTTCGTAAACACAACGGACCAAGATCTGCGGAATCACTTCATGGATCACCCCGTTTTCAAGACGCTGGACACCTACCAGTGGATGCTGCTGATTTCGGCACACATGCGCAGGCACACGGCGCAAATTGTGGAAGTGAAAACCGACCCGAATTTTCCGAAACAGTAGAGTGGCGGACGGCGTAAAGCCCCCCTACGCTTTCAGTGTCCTACGAAAATTTGACAAGTAGCGCTTCGAGGAAGATACAAAAGAAATAAAAAAGACAAATATTACACGTGGACTTCGACGGCGGTCAGACGGATTTTGCCGGATTTCACTGCGGACTCCAACGCGGTGACCACGGCTTGATCGAATTTTGAGCCGGTAAGAGCCTTGATGCGGCCGAGCGCGAAGTCCAGATCCATGGCGGATTGATATGGGCGGTTAGTGGTCATAGCGTCGAGCGTATCCGCGACACCGATAATGCGTGCCATCAGCGGAATTTGCGGGCCAGAGAGGCCGTAGGGATAGCCCCGCCCGTCCATGTGCTCGTGATGCAGTTCGATGCCGGGTAGCATATCCTTCAGCTGCGAGACGGGACGCATGATGTTCGCACCCTTGGTGGTGTGCGTTTTCATGATGTCGAATTCTTCGGGCGTCAGTGAGCCGGGCTTTTTCAGGACGCGGTCGTCAACGCCAATTTTTCCGACGTCATGAAGCAGCGCGGCAATCTTCAGTTTGTCGAGTTCGTCCGCAGCCAGCTTCATTTCCTGGGCAATGATGCTGGAATATTTCGCGACGCGGCCAGAGTGACCACGAGTGTACGGATCCTTTTCGTCGATGGCCGCGGCGAGCATGCGGATGGAGCCGATGAACAGTTCGCGATTTTCCTCGGCAGCTTCTTTCAACCGCTCGATGTACTCCTCGATATCGTTGGCCATCAAATTGAAATTTTCGGCCAGCTCGCTGATTTCAGCTGCGCCGCGCACCGGAGTGCGCTGATGAAATTCGCCACGACTGATAGCGCGTGTGGAGGCGGCCAGGCCGCGAATTGGTGTGCTGATTCCTACGGCAAAGAAATAACCAAACAGGACGGCGACAAGGATGACGACGCTGACGAACGCCAGGGCCTGACGATTCAGTTCGGTCACGCCGGCATCGGCGCGCGCTTGGTCGAGGCTGCGTTGCGCGACGATGGCCCAATTGACTTCCGGAAAGGTGCTGTAGGTGCCCACCATCTCAATCGAACGATTCTTTTCCTTTTCAGAGAAGCGCAGAGTTTCAGTGTTGCGCAGTTCACGGGGCAACGCTTTGATCTGTCGGACGAGATGCGATTTATCGCTTAAGTCTTCACCAGGTACAAACTTTTTGGTGTCGGGATGAGCCACGATGTGGCCGTAATGGTCGACGATGAAGACCGTGCGTCCGCGCACGCTGTCATCCTGCAGGCGGTGGAGAATGGGGTCGAGGGAAACGACGGCCGCCAGCATGCCTGTGAAATTATCGTTTGCGTCCTTCAATGGCACAGCGATGACGAACGCCGGACGATTGTCGGGAGCAAGGGCCAGGGGATCGCTGCGGAATTTCACGGATTGCACGCAACTGCTGAAAGCGCGCTGCAGGGCCTTGGCCACGAAAGGATCACGTTCCGCGCGGAAATTTCCCTGCGAAGCGCTGGTACCTTTACCATCGCGGCCCACCGCGGTCAGATAGACGAATGTGTTGCGATTGGAATCGGCGAAATTTTCGAGCAGGCGGGTAACTTTTGGCTCGGCTACGGAATCTTCGACGTTTTCAATCAAACCAGTGAGGGCCAGGATCTGGCGCTCGCTGATGAGTTGCTGGGTCAGGTTTGCTTCAAAGAACTGCACTTCCTGGGCGAGAGAGCGGGTTAATTCGGTTTGCTGAATGCGCTCTGTATCGACAAGCTTTTCCTGACTGAGTTCAAGTACCTGCCGATGATACAGGCCAATGGGTAGCGCGCTCACAAGGAGCAACGCTCCGAGCACGAGCCAGAGGATGCGCACCCGGCCAGCCCGGAGGCGCGAGAATAGAGTTATGAGTTTGCCAGACATCTCGCCATCTAGATTTTAGGGGAAGGGGCTCGGAAAGGGGGCTGTCCGAAAGGACAGGGGACGCGGAAGTGCAACTGGGCTGGAAGTACTAAGGACGAACAGTGGGGGCGCTACTCCGGCCTCAACGGGCGCTCCATGATGTCGCGAATGGCCTCATTGGGAGACTTCCACTGCTGGAGGATGGCATTGACTTGCTCGGTGATGGGCAACTCGATACGGAAATCCTGGGCCAACGCCAAGAGCGCTGCGGTGGTGCCCACGCCTTCTGCGATCGAAGACATTGCGCCGAGGATTTCGTCGAGCGAGCGGCCCTTGCCCAGTTCAAAGCCAACGTGACGATTGCGGCTGAGCGCGCCGTTGCAGGTGAGGACGAGATCGCCCATTCCGGCCAGGCCGCTCAGAGTCTCCGCCTTTGCGCCAACCTTTATGGCCAGGCGCGTCATCTCTGCCAAGCCTCGCGTGATCAAGGCGGCCAGCGAATTAGCGCCAAGGCCCAGTCCCTGGCAGGCGCCTGCGGCGATGGCCATAACATTTTTCATGGCTCCGGCCAACTCCACTCCAAGCACATCATCGTTGGTGTAGAGGCGAAACGTCGGTCCGGCAAATTGTTCCTGAAGATATTCGGCGGTGCGCGGCGTATAGCGGCGTACCCCCTCAAAATGTTGATAAGTCATGCCCGAAGCGATGACCACAGCGGTCGGTTCGCCACGCGCGGCTTCCAGCGCGAAGGACGGGCCAGAGAGTACCGCAAGATCGGGCACAAATCTTTGCGAGCAGACTTGCTCAAGCACCTGCGTGATTCGTAAGTGCGTGGCGGGCTCCAAACCTTTCGTGGCACTGACGATGATTGCGTCTTGCGAAATGTACGGCAACGCGCGGGTGAAAACTTCGCGCGTGTGCGCGGACGGCACGGCACTGACAACGATTTGCGCGTGTTCAAGAACGGTGGCCAGATCGCTGGAAGGCGCGATGCGCGCCGGGATTTCAACGCCAGGGAGATACGTTTTGTTTTCACGAGTTGTCGCGATGGCTTGTACCAGCGATGCGGCGCGCACCCATAGGGCGATTTCATGTGCCTGACGGCTTCGGGAAAGAACAACAGAAAGGGCAGTGCCCCAGGCGCCCCCGCCGAGGATAGCGATCTTGGTCATTCGGGGGAGTCCTCTGACTCATCGGGCGGTTTATCGGAGCCGAAGCGCGGTTCGTTTCCCTGAACCAGACGCTGCAAGTTGGCGTTGTGTTTGAAAATGACCAGTGCCGTTGCGAAGAGCGTGCCGAATACGATGACCAATGGGGGCGCATGGCCTGGCGCCCAGAAAAGATAGACAAGCAGGGGCATTGAGGCCGCTGCGGCTATCGAACCCAGCGAAGCGTAGCGCCATGTAATCGTCACGATGATGAATATGGCTAGCGAACCAAGTCCGGCGAACGGACACAACGCTGTAAATACGCCGAGTCCGGTGGCGATGCCTTTGCCGCCTTTGAAGCGAAGCCACAATGGATAACAGTGGCCGATCAGCGCGAAGATGGCGGCCAGCATCATCGAAGAGGCTTCGTGTTGAGTGAAATGGGCAGCGAGGAGAACGGCCAGGGCGCCTTTGCCTGCGTCAAGAAGAAGCGTAAGGATGCCGGGGAGCGGGCCGGCCACCCGTGTAACGTTTGTGGCGCCAATGTTGCCGCTGCCGACTTCGCGGATATCTTTCTTGGCGAATAGACGGGCGAAAAGCAGGCCAAACGGAATCGAGCCGAGCAGATAGGCAGTCAGCAGTAGGAATGGTAGGGTCACTGAAACGAGAAGCATCTACCGCGAAGCCTCCGGCACAAAGGAAAATGACTGCAGAGTAGTGTACTCTGCGCCAGTGGATTTGAGCTTGCTTTCGATGAGATGAAACTGCCGGGCGGAAAAAGAACCGAAACTGTGGGTTGCGTTTTTCGTCGCCGCGGCCTGTAGGGCGGCGGGGAGGGGAGGCCGATCAATGCGGGCAAGAGTCAGGTGCGGAGTGAACGGGCGATCCTCCAACGGAAAACTGAGTGCGTGGAGCGATCGATCAATTTCGGCAGCGATGGCCGCGAGATTGGCAGAACTCTCGATGCCCGCCCAGAATACGCGCGGGCGCTTGACGCTGGGGAAAAAACCGAGGCCGCGAAATTCCAATACAACCGGTCTTGGTGAGCGAATTGTGGCCAGCGCAGTTTGCACGTCGCTTAGCTGAGCCGGTTCGGTTTCGCCAAGGAATTTCAATGTGAGATGCATATTTTCCGGGCGAACCCATTTTGTCTGTGGAGAAAGAGTGCGAAATTCTTGTATAAGGGCGGCCAGATTCCTGCGTATGTCTTCAGGAATTTCGATAGCGGCAAAAAGGCGCACAGGATTGCGGCCTCGTCAGTTGCCAGAATTCACGCGGCGGGGTTGTGGATTACCGTTGTAGAGAAAGTGCATGCGCACGATGTCCAACGCAATTTGCGAAGCGTGATAGCGGATCATCTCGCGGTCGCCGGGAAGATGGACCTGCCGCTGATTCACGCCCAGCGAAGAAGACAGCGCGATGTGCACCGTGCCTACGGGTTTTTCTTCGCTGCCACCTCCGGGGCCGGCCACTCCGGTAATTCCCACACCCAGCATGCTGCCCGCTCTATGGCGAATGCCCTCCGCCAGCGCGATCGCCACTTCGCTACTGACGGCACCCTTTGTGGCGATTAGATCCGGCGATACATCGGCCCACGCACTTTTCAATTCATTGCTGTAGCAGACCACACCGCCAAGAAAATAACTCGAACTACCGGGAACACGCGTTAGGCGTTCCGCAAACAATCCACCGGTGCAGCTTTCGGCGGCGGCAATGGTGGCACGATTATCGACGAGAATTGTGGCGACAACTTCTTCGAGGGAGGCCGCGGAGTGCGCAAAGATGCGGTCACCGAGCGCTAACTCAAAACTGCGCACCATTTCGTCGAGCACCATTTCCGCGTGCGCGATGTCGTCGGTCCAAATGCGCAAATGAATCTGAATTTCACCCGGCGACGCCAGGATGGTGGTGTTCACGTCCGTGTAGCGGGTATAGATGGGCCGAATACGCTCTTCCACATGCGATTCGCCCAGCCCGGTCACGCGCAGCTCTCGCTTGACCATGCGCACCTTGGAAACGCGGCGTTGCAGTCGAGGCAATACTTCTTCCAGGAAGAGCGGCTTTAGTTCGCGCGGCGGCCCGGGAAGCAAGGCGATCATGCGGCCAGCATCTTCCATCCACAGGCCGGGGGCGGTGCCGCGCGGATTGTTGAGCACTTCGGCGCCTTCAGGAACCATAGCCTGGCGTAGATTCACGGAGGGCATATCCCGCTTGAAGCTGCGGAAACGCGCTTCGATGGTCCGAACAACTGCGTCGCTGCGTTGCAGTCTACGGCCCAGCAACTCGGCAACAGTTTCGCGGGTGAGATCGTCTTCCGTGGGACCGAGTCCGCCGCTGGAAATGACCACGGGCACACGTCTAAGGGCGTCGCGAAACGCCTCGGCAAGAAGTTCACGATTGTCGCCGACGATGGTTTTGCGCAGGACTTCGATGCCCAGCTTGTTCAACTCTTCAGTAAGAAAGAGCGAGTTAGTGTCGAGGCGGTCGGGAGTGAGCAGCTCCGAACCAACGGCAATAATTTCAGCTTTCATGGCAGGAACTATTGTATCTCGACTGGAGGAGAGAGCTAGCTTCAGCAGCATTTGTGATAGCGCGGCATCATCAAGCCACGGCAGCACGGAACAATGCGCATGGCGCGCGACGACCTCGGCGACGTTCCCAAGAAGCACTTTGCTTCAGCCCGGTCAGTCCGCAATCCTGTTACTTGAGGGAGGCGAGAAATTTGTTCAACTTTTCTTGGAAGTCACGGCGAAGAAGGCGGCGGCCTCCTGATGTACGTGCCGGTGCCCACACTTGGGGCATTTGATTTCACCTTTTTCGTATTCGTGAAGCGAAAGGATGATTTCGAAAGGCTTCTTGCAGTCTTCGCAATAAAACTCATAGCGAGGCATTGGGGACCTCCTGAAAGCGCAGTGCAAATTGCTTTCTACTTCACGGTTTACGCCGGAGAAATGTTGGTGTCAAGCAATGCCGCAATCGGAAATCGGGAGTTGAATCTGGCGGCCGTATTCACTTCTACTACAGGATTTCGTGGAGTCAGTACTGTAAATATCCTTCAAAAAAAACTTTCTTGCACAGCCATACACAGATTTCCACAATGTTCACGCGAAATAACTCTTGCGTGCGTTTCGTCATGCTCGTACGATGCGCTCCAGATTGATCGGGAAGAAAAACTTCACGACTCAATTCAAAGATGACGGCGAGGGTAGAACCGAGTTCGTCAATCTGGAGTTGAAGTAGAAGTGCCAAGTTCGCAGTTCAATTCAAATAGGCGACGAGGGTCAAACCAAGTCAGCCTGCAGTGTATTGGATTGTGAACAAAGGCTGCGCGATTCGTGTCATGGAGGGACGAGGGTTACACCGAGTCAATTCCATGAATTTCGATCGAAGAGTGAGCTTTGCAGCTGAGTTTGAAGCGACACGGATCAAACCGGGTCGCAATTGAACGAAAGCGAAAGCGAATAGCTTTGCGGCTAACTCAAAGTTGCGGCGAGGGTAACACCGAGTTGTAATCGTGAGCTGAACCAAGAAGTAGAGCTTCACGAATCAATTTATAGGAGGCGGTCAGGGTAAAACCAGATCGCCTCCTACTAAAAAGAACCGGGAAGCAGAAACTTCGCGACTCAATCAAAAGAGGGCGACGCGGTCACACCGAGTCGCCCTCATTTTTTATTCTGGCTGAATACCCCACTCGATTTGCAGTTTAATCGTGACGAACCCACTCGGTTTGCATCTTTGGCGGCCGCACCAGCGTCTGCATTACCACGCAATATTGCTCTGTTTTCTCCTGCAAAGCGCGCAGTTGCTCCTGGGTTGCACCCGGCGCGGTAATGTCAAACTGAAGGCGAAGGCTCTCAAAACCTACAGGCACGTCTTTTGCGATGCCCAGCGTGCCGCGAAGATCCATATCTCCTTCCACGGTCACCGCAATTTTTTCAGTTGCTATGTTCATGGCCGCCGCGACCATCTGACAGGTGATCTGCGCGCAGGCCGCCAGTGCCCCTAACAAAAGATCACCCGAGCAGGCGCCAGCACCGGCCCCGCCCACACCTTGGTGAGCTTCGGCGCTGTAAACAGCACGGCCGATATCCACCGAGCACGAAATCGGAACATCCGTTTGCCCTCCTTTCGCATGCATGGTAATTCGCGAAGCAGTTGGGTCATTGCGGTATTGCTCTTTCAGGGGTTTCTGGAGCGATCGAAGATCCATGGTAACCACATCCTTCTCTATTTGACCGTTTCTTTGCTGGCAACGGCAGCTCTGCAAGCATTGTTGAAGCTGCCCAAATCGCATGCTAGCATACGTGCGCACTGGGGGACTCACATGCCCAAATTCGTGATCGAACGCGAAATTCCGGGAGCCGGCAATCTTACCGACGCTCAATTGCGAGAGATCTCGCAAAAATCGGTGAGCGTTTTGAAGGGAATGGGGCCCGAGATTCAGTGGCTCCATAGTTATGTGACAGGCGACAAGGTGTACTGCGTATACCTGGCTTCCGACGAGGCCATCATTCAAGAACATGCGAAGCGGGTTGGCATCCCTGCCAATCGAGTCTCCGCCGTGCGCCGGCTCATCGACGCGACAACGGCTGATTAGCTAGAAGCTGAAACCTCCATTCACATCCGGAATTGTCCCCCGCACTTGTGTCAAGGGGAAAGAGTCGCCGCCTCGGACGTCAGTACCTCACCAATCGCTTTTTCTACCGGCAAAGTCCAGCCCTCTAACCAAGCCTTAGCCACTGCTGTGTTGCTCATCGCTTGGCGGGCCGGGACCAAACTTGTTTCCAATCGAACTTGCTCTGCGCGCATCAGGGGAGCTCCTACATTTTGGCGCAATGCCGCCGCCGCGCCCGCCAGTCGCAAAGAGCGTTCGGCATTCGATTGCGCAGCAGCTGAGCACGCGAAACACTCCAGCAGCCGGGCAATTCCGCGTTTATGATCCATTTGCTGGAAAATCAGAATACTTTCCCGGTATAGAGCGTAAGCACCTGCATAATTTAGTTGGCCTGCCGCCAGGTTTCCCAGATCAGCCAACGTGCCTGCAATGCCCCAAGGGTCATTGAGTTCCCGAAAAATTTCTAGGCTTTGTTCGTACAGTGTGTTCGCGGTGACGGAGTCACCCTGCTCGCGCGCAACATCACCCTGATAGTTCAAGGACCAGGCGACACCAGTTCGATCTTGCAGACCTTGGAAGATGGCGTGGCACTCTGCGTAAAGGGCGCGTGCACGCTGATAGTCGCCCTGCAATTTGACGACATTCGCCAGATTGCTGAGAGCACGCGCGACGGCCTTCAGATCGCCTAATTCTTTCCACGCCGCAAGGCTCTCTTCGAACAAGGAGCGGGCAATGCTGACGTCACCACGCTCGAGAGCAAAGACAGCCAGCGCGTTCAGTGATACGGCGACACCTGTGTTGTCTCCCAATTGTCGCGCGACGTCTTGACTCTCGCGGATGAGCGTATTTCCAGAGTGAAAATCTCCCTGTTCGCCGGCGAGCACGCCTGCTGAAAAAAGTGCCCGAGCGCGTGCCTTGGTGGGGGTGGCCGCGCCTGCCAGGTCCAGCAGTTTGCCCAGCCAGTCTCGGCCTTCGGCGAGATATTCGCGAGCCTCCCAATAGCGAAACATCGCGGTGGCAAGACGCAGTCCCCACTCCCAATCTCCGGATTCTGTCAACGATTCGAGCGCGGTGAGGAAATTGTCATGTTCCAAGGTAAAGTGCTCCACCCATCGCGTTCCTTCCGTGCCGCCTTGCTCCGCAGCCTGTTCTTCGGCCATCACCAGACAATAGGCGGCATGGGCGCGTTTTGTTGCCGAGAGCTCTCCGCCCGCTTGAAGTTTTTCCAGGGCATATTCGCGAATGGTTTCCAGCATCACGAATCGCGATTCACCCTTGGTTTGTTCGATCTGCTGCACCAGGCTTTTGTCCACCATGGAAGCCATACCGTCGAGCAGGTCCAGCTCGAGATCAGCTTTGGTGTCGCATACGGCTTCCACACCTTCCAGATTGCAGCCTCCCACAAAGACCGATAATCTCCGGAAGAGTCTCTGCTCCGCAGGATTCAACAGCTCGTAGCTCCAATCCATCGCAGCGCGTAGCGTCTGTTGCCTCTGGGGCAAGTCGCGCGCGCCCCCCGTCAATACTTGTAACCGGCTCGCCAGTCGAGTGAGCAGAGCCGAAGGTGAAAGCACTTTTATGCGAGCGGCTGCGAGTTCAATGGCAAGCGGTAGACCATCCAATCGAGCACAAATCTCCGTGACGGCAGTCGCGTTTTCGCGGTTGAGTTCAAAGCCAGGTTTGGCGGCCACGGCGCGTTGCACGAATAAAGCCACGGCGGGACATTGCGACAAAGCCTCAACAGAACCAATTAACCGCGAGACCGGCAGCGCCAGGGGCGGCACCGGAAATTCATGTTCTCCATAGACGTGCAGTGGTGAGCGGCTCGTCACCAGTATTTTCAGATTGGGGCCCATTACCAGAAGTTCCGCCACGATGGGCGCCGCCTGAATCAGGTGCTCAAAATTGTCCAGCACGATCAGCATCGGTGCGCGCAAAGAATCGTGAAAATTCTTTCTGAGTATTTCGAGCGGCGACTGACCTCCTGTCTCACCGATGCCTAACGTTTGCAAAATGGCCGAAGCTATCTGGCCAGGATCACTTAGCGGTGAGAGCGCCACAAAATGGATTCCGCCAGGAAACTGCCCGGGCAGGCAGCTCGCCACTTCAACGGCGAGACGTGTTTTACCGATCCCGCCCGGACCGGTGACTGTAACCAGCCGCACATCCGGACGCAGCAGGAGTTCTTTGGCAGCGGAAGATTCCTTTCCTCTTCCGACAAACCCGGTTCGCGATACAGGAAGATTGGTGGGCCGGGTCTCCACACGCTTAACGGGGTTTTCCGAGAAGCAGTCGCGAATTGCGGCAAGTTCTCGCGCGAGATCTCGGGTAGAGGCATAGCGCTTGTCAGGTTCCTTCGCCAGACATCTCTCAATAGCCCAACACAGCGGGGCGGGAGCGTCGCGGTTTTGCACACCAATGGGTTCGGCATGTTCGCGCAGGATGGCCACCAGCGTCTCGGCGGCCGTCTCCCTCTGAAATGGGCGCTTTCCTGTGACCATCTCGTAGAGCACCAGGCCGAACGAGAATTGATCTGATCGAAAATCCAGGTATCGGCCAGCAACCTGCTCCGGTGACATGTACCCCAGCGTGCCGAGCATCAGACCTGAAGGAGTGAGCGAGGCGGAAGTGCTGCACTGATCCGCGTTTTCTTGGATTGGTGAAGCGTGCTTTGCCAGTCCAAAGTCGAGAATTTTGATCAATCCTTCTTCGGACACCATGAGGTTTTCCGGCTTTAAGTCTCGGTGCGATATACCCGCTTCGTGAGCCTTTGTGAGGCCCTCGGCGACTTGCGCTGCGATCTCGACGATCTTCCGCATCGGCAGCATGCCCGCGTCGAGCAGCTTTCGCAGGGTTTTGCCCTCCACCAGTTCCATGGCGATGTAGCGGGCGGAGCCGTCCTGTCCCAGTTCGTAGATGGTGATGATGTTGGGATGATTGAGCGCAGAAGCCGAGCGGGCTTCCTGCTCGAAGCGGTGCAGCCGCTCGCTGTTATCCGAAAACGCGGTAGGCAGGATCTTGATCGCGACATCGCGCTCGAGCCGCGTGTCTCGCGCGCGATACACTTCGCCCATGCCGCCCGCACCAAGCGGGCCAACAATTTCAAATGGACCGAGTTTGCTGCCTGGAACGAGGGACATAATTGGCCGGGATTATACCCCCTGAAAACGCTTTTCGGTACTTTCCGTTCCTACTTGGTTTGCGATGTTACTTGAGCGGTTGGTGGCATGGTATCGCACTAAATCAGCCGAGGAGCGGAAGGCCGTGGACGTCCCAGTCGAGTGTGAAGAGGGCATTGTTGGCGGCGAGGATAGTGCGGCCTGAAGGCAGGAGCGCCAGTCCTACAAGGGCCGAGCCGCTGAGCACGTGTTCGGCGTGGCCCTGCGGCGTGATGCGAACAACGCCTCGGCGTCCCCCTAACGAGGCCGTCAAATAGAGATTTGATTCGCGGTCGAAAGCCATTCCTTGCGGACGTCCCAGTCCACGATAAAAGACACTGACTTCGCCTCCCTGGGAAATACGGTAAACGCGATCGTAGCTGGAAGTCGTGGGCCCGGTGACGTACAGATCGCCGCTGGGGTGAAACGCCAGATG
This sequence comes from Candidatus Acidiferrales bacterium, assembly GCA_963748365.1. Lineage (GTDB taxonomy): Bacteria > Acidobacteriota > Terriglobia > Acidiferrales > UBA7541 > Acidiferrum. The sequence goes on along the minus strand of CAVVJG010000001.1, from coordinate 121,575 downwards.
ATAGGCGGCCATCGACGGTTCCAGCGTGGCAAATACAAAGATTTCGCGCGTAGGGCTGATTTTGAAAATCGTGCCACTGCGGTCACCTACAAAAAGATTTCCGTGGCCATCGAAGGCAATTCCGGTGGCGATGCCCATGCCTTCCATCCATTGCTCGGCGCGTCCATCGGGAGGTACGCGGTAAATCGTGCCGTCGTGGCGGCAGGAGACGAACAGGTTTCCATTGCGGTCGAGCGCAAGTCCGGTGGGATTCACAAGCGAAGTGACGAACGGCTTCACCGTGTAATTCGAGCTGATCTTGTACAGTGAAACGGGAACGCGCTGGCCGCGCGGACCGCTGAAGGTGACATAAATATTTCCACTGGCGTCGACCGCGGGATTTGCTACGGGATGCAGATTGTCTGCGATCTGAAACGCCACCGAAACCGGGAATGGCTGGCTCTCGCGCTCTGCCTGAACGATCTGCACCATGCTGCTACTGGCATTTTCCGGGACGCGGGCAATCAGACGATTGCTGCTGGCCAGGCTGAGCGCGGCTTCCGCTTCGCCAAAACGCACCACCGGCCGCACGCCATGACGCGAGGTGAATCCGCTCCCGTAGATAGCGATCTCTCCACCGGGAATGGCGGCGGAAGGCGAGATACGGTCAATGTGCGGAATGCCGTTCTTTTCTGGAGAAGAGCCCAACCCGAATTTCATATCAGGTGAAAGTGTAACGCGAGACGCAAGCAAATGGCAGCATAGATGCCCGCCATCCAGTCGTCTGCCATGATACCCCAACCAGTGGGCAGCTCTTCCAGCCTGCGGCAGGGAAACGGTTTGGCAATATCGAAGATGCGGAAGAGCACAAATCCGGCAAGCAGAAATTTCCAGTTGAGGATGCTCATGCCGGTGAAAAGCGCAAACGCAGCGGCATTGGCCGGATCGAGAAGCGTCGTGGGACTGCCAATCGGAACCAACGCGAGAAGCAATGCCAGATGCACGCCGGAAACTTCGTCAATCACCACGTTTTGCGGATCTTTCAAATTGGCATAGGCGTTGACCTGCGTGCTTGTCCGCACGCCGAGAATTGCCACCACCAGCCATACGAGGACAGATGGAGCAAGCAGCAAGATCGTTCCCCAAGGGCCTGCCAGCAGCGGAGCATCTACGCCAATTCCGAGTTGCATCGCTTTACCCGTAATGTAGAACCACGTGAGCGGGTGAGAAAGAATCGCAAGGATTATACCCACGAGGGAGCCCCACGAGCCGGGGCCGGGCTTCAAGTATCCGGCGCCCAGTGCGGTAGCGACCGCAAAAGCGAAGCGCGGCTTTTTGCCGGGGACTGTGGATGAGGTGTTATCGTTCGTGTTTGGGTTCATTCGGGGCGTTGAGTTCGAGAATAATGGTCTTCTCGTCCTGATCGGCCAGATCATCTTCGTTGAATATGGGCTCAGAGACCACATATTTTTCTGTAGCCCAGTTGCCGAGATCTCTCTGGCGGCAGCGGTCGCTGCAAAAGGGGAATTCGGCGTCTTTTTCGGAATCCGTGGGAGTTTTACAAATCGGACAGTAGTGTTTCATAAAAATGGCCTGTTTGTGGAAGTAAAATCCGCGAATAGTTTACATCAACCCGCACCTACGTAAATGGTGCGTTGGCCGCTAACTCAAAACGCGGAGGTCGGCGCCAGTGGAGATGCGAGTAAATTGCTCTGAAGGTGGCGGAACGCTAGGCGACTGCGATATCGCGCGAATTGCGGGGCGGGGGAGTATCTCCACCACCCGGCCGATCAGGTCATACGCATCCGTCTTCGTGATTTCCACACGCGCAACGTCGCCGGTCCTGGCGATTTTGCCGCTCGGCAATTCAATGTCAGTCAGATAAAGCTTGCCGTCGATATCCGGGGCCATGGACTCCAGGCGCGCTTCCCACACCAGCGGATTGTCTTTCGACGGGCCTTCGACCAGCGCGGTGGCTACGCGGCCTTTATGGGTGCGAAGGCTCTCTCGCGAAATTTTCTTTTGCAGCGCCATCAGGTAGTTGCGTCGATCGGTGATGGTCTCGGTATCGACCTTTCCATCAAGTGGGAAGCTCTCGGCGTTGTCCACATCGGAATATTCGAACACGCCCATCCAATCCAGTTTCGCGGTGGAAACGAATTGGCAGAGCTCGTCGAAATCCGCGTCGGTTTCGCCGGGGAAGCCAACGATGAAGCTGGTGCGCAGCGCCACGCCGGGAATCGTCGCGCGCATACGCTCGAGCAACTTCAAAAACGCATCGCCGTTCGAGCCGCGTTTCATGCGTGCCAGAACATTGCGGCTGGCGTGCTGCAGCGGCATATCAATATATTTTGCTAACTTGGGATGAGCCGCTAACGTCTCCAGCATTTTCTGCGTAACACGATTGGGATAAGCGTAGAGAAAACGCACCCACAGCAAATCTTCGACCCCCGCCAGTTTTTCCAGCAACTTCGCCAATCCCTCACGCAAGCCCAGATCTTCACCGTAAGAGGTGGTGTCCTGCCCGATCAGCGTAATTTCTCGTGTGCCGGCGGCGGCCAGATTTTCTGCTTCGCGAATCACGGATTCAAACCGGCGGCTGCGGAAGGCTCCACGCAATTCCGGAATGATGCAGAACGTACACGGGTGATCGCAACCTTCGGCGATCTTGATGTACGCCTGATGCTTCGGTGTGGCCAAGACGCGCGGCGTCAGGTCGTGATACAGAAACGACGGCGGTTTGGCGGGAAGCACGCGCAGATCGCCTTCCACGGCTTCGATGATGCGTTCGACTTCGCCGGTGCCAACCACGGCATCGACTTCCGGCACCTGTTCAAGTATCTGGTCGCGAAAACGCTCGACAAGGCAGCCGGCCACAATCAATTTTTTCGCCGACCCGAATTTCTTGTGCTCGGCCATTTCCAGAATGGTGTCGATGGATTCTTTTTGCGCGGATTCAATGAAGCTGCAGGTGTTCACCACCAGGATTTCCGCATCATCGGCACGCGCGGTAAGTTCGTAGCCATCCCGCGCGAGCAAACCCATCATGACCTCGCTATCAACGAGGTTCTTGGGGCATCCCAGGGATATGAATCCGACCTTGGTCATAGTTAGCTTCAGCGCCCTAAGCGCAATCCTTCGATTTTAGCATGGTTGCCGTGATTGAACCGGAGAGCGGGGATGTGGGACGCCCCTCTGGCCTCGCTCTTGCTTTATCAATGGTCCGTGGATTGTTGATTCCAGGTCATGGAATGGGCTGTGTACCACAAGCAGTCCTGGGTCGTCTGCCTAACTTGTTGCAGCAACTAAAGTTACGCAGGTTTTGTGAAAGGCTGCACGCGCCCCGTTCCGTTCGTGCAAATTGTCCGCTATCTCCAGGCCGAGCGAATCTCCTCAACCACTGGGTCTTCTCGCTCATGTTTGACCGGCGATTCGCCGGCTCGCTCGTTGCCGAGCAAAGGAGTTTTTGGTATGAATCCTACTGCAAACCGCCGCGGTCCCCAGTTGACCCTCGCGGAATTAAAATCTGCCGCCGCTGAAATGCGCGCGATGGACCTCATCAGTATCTTTGCCGCTGGCTCTGGCCATCCGGGTGGGACGCTTTCGGTAATGGATATTGCCGCGGCGCTTTATTTGAATGCTCTGAATCATGATCTGGCAAATCCAACCTGGCCGGATCGTGATCGCGTTTTCTGGTCGGCGGGCCATAAGGCACCGGCGTTGTACGTTGCGCTCGGCAGAGCCGGATATTTCCCGCTGGATGATGTGGTGCTCTTGCGGCAACTCGGCTCCGGATTTGAGGGTCATCCGAATTGGCTGAAAGTTCCCGGCGTGGAAATTTCCAGCGGATCGCTGGGGCAAGGACTTGGGGCCGCCGTTGGCAGCGCGCTGGCCGGAAAACTTCGTGGCTCTTCGTATCGCGTTTACACCATCATGGGTGACGGCGAACAACAGGAAGGGAGTATCTGGGAAGCGGCGATGGCTGCCGGACACCACAAACTGGACAACATGTGCGGCATTGTCGATGTGAACCGCCTGCAGATCGACGGCTGGGTGAAAGACGTAATGAACGTCGAGCCGCTGGCGGAAAAATATGCGGCTTTCGGCTGGAATGTAATTTCTGTTGATGGCCATGACGTTGCGGAGCTTCTCGATGCGTTTACCCGCGCGCGCGAAACAATTGGGCGCCCCACCGTGATTCTTGCGCAGACCATCAAAGGCAAGGGCGTTTCGTTCATGGAGAATGAGGCTAGTTGGCACGGCACCGCGCCGAAGAAGGAACAACTGGATAAGGCGCTAAGCGAATTGCTTCCCCCTCATTTTCCCAGTGAACGCGTGGAAGCGTTGTTAAAGCGTGCGTCGACAAATGCCATCGAGGTGGCGCGCAAGGCTAAGGACAGCATTCCCAAGTTTGTCTGCGAATATTGGTGGAATAGCCGCGAAAACATGAAGGTCGATATGGACCCAACACGCATGGGATTCGGTCGCGGCCTGGAACGTGCCGGAGAAGATCCCCGTGTAGTCACACTGCACGCGGATATTTCCGGATCGATTCGCATCACCGATTTTGAAAGTAAACATCCAGAGCGCAACAACCGCGTCTTCAGCGTCGGAATCGCAGAGCAAAACATGATGAGCGTCGCGGCAGGACTGGCCCGCGAAGGGCTCATCCCCGTTACTGGCACCTACGGCGTGTTCGCTTCCGGCCGTGCGTGGGACCAGATACGCACCACCATCTGCTACTCCAATCTGAATGTGAAAATTGCCGGCGCGCATGGCGGTATCTCCGTCGGCCCCGATGGCGCAACGCATCAGGCGCTGGAAGAAATCACGCTGACCAGTATTTTGCCGAATATGCACGTAGTGGTGCCTTGCGATTCCGTGGAAACCCAGAAGGCCACGGAATATTCACTTCTAACCCTGCAGGGACCGTGCTACCTGCGTTTCGCGCGCGAAGCCACTCCCATCGTCAGCAAAACGGAAACGCCGTATGAATTCGGAATTGCCAACGTGATCCGCTATCGTGGCGCGCAGGCGAAATTCGTCGACGCTTTTGAAACATTCAAAGGTTCCATCTATCAGAACGAAGACGAGCAAGTGTCCATCGTTGCATGCGGCCCCATGGTTCCTGAAGCGATGCGTGCCGCCTGGCTGTTGAAAGAGGAATACGGCATCGAAACGCGCATCGTGAACGTGCATACGGTTAAGCCGCTGGATATTGCCACCCTGTTGCATGCTGCGGAAGAGACTCGCGTGCTGGTAACGGCGGAAGAACACCAAGTCGGTGGCTTTGGCAACATTGTGGCTGGAGCAATTCTGCAGCATCGCAAAAATTTCCGTCTGCCGCTGCAACTCTCAATGGTGGGCGTCGCAGACCGGTTTGGGATTTCCGGTAATTCGTGGGAACTCATGCAGTATTTTGGACTTACCGCAGAACACATCGCCAAGCGGGTTCTTGACCTGGTGGACAAACGGCTCGCCTCCGCTCCGATTGCCGCACATCACATCAATGCCATCAAATGCACACGCTGCGGCGCTCCGGTCACGTCCAGTGAATTCGCGAAGGAATTTGTCGCGCCTTCCGACGAAATCTGCGCCGAGTGCGAATATCAGTCTATGGAGCTTTGCGCCGTTTGCCATTTTGAATGGGGCAAGACCACCACCGTACACTCCACGTACGTCTGCATGGCCTGCCGCGCCAAGCCGGTATTGCGCTAGGAAATTTTCAGATACTCAGCGCTGCTTGGGAGTAGATCGAATCTGAATCAGCAGCATGCGCAGGCGAATCGTGTCGCAAGGCACATCGCCGAATCGCGCTTCGGCGTAGTGATTCGTGAATTCACGAACTGCAGGCACGAGTTCCGGTTGCAGGCCCGACGACGTAGCAAATTCCAGCGGCGTTTGCGTTTCCGCGCGACGGAATCCTCGTTTCTCCAGCAAGCGCAGTAAATCCGCGTAAAGTCTTGACGCTAATTGCGGATTGGAACGATCCGTGGGTGAACGGCGCAACTGCAGATACAAGCTCAACCAGCGAAATACAGAGCGAATCCAGTTGAATCGCAGTACCGCCAGGAGAAACACAAGAACTGCAGGAAATAGCAGGCTCAGCCTCGCATGATTGTTCTGCCAACGCGTCAGGCCACCCATGCCGCGATCCTGCATGCGGCGGAACCAGTCACGCGCACCTTCATTCCAGTTGCGCGAACCACGTTCCACGTTTTGCGCCATCAGTATCTGGTGCGCAAAATCGTAGTTCACCACCCATTCATTCCAGTTGAGCTGCATCCAGTCCAGATAAAGATGGAACCGCGCGAACACGCCGGCATACTCATCGGGGCCGGGGGGCGTGGGATCGAAGGAGATCCAACCGCTGCCGGGGAAATATGCCTCCACCCAACTGTGCGCGTCGCTGGCGCGCACAATGTAGTCACCGCCAAGATCGTTGAATTCCCCGGGCAGGAAGCCGTTGACTTCACGTGACGGAATGCCGATGGTGCGGAGCATGACCGCCATGGCCGAAGCAAAATATTCGCAATGGCCGGCGCGGCTTTCGAACAGGAAATGTGCAAGCGGGTCGCGGCCGGGAGAGCCGGCGAGATTCAAAGTGTAGTGATAGTTGCGGCGGAGATAAACTTCCAGGGCGATCGCTTTATCGTAGTTATTATTTGCGGAAGCGGTGCTCTTTCGCGCGAGTTCCGGAATGCGGAGATCCAGATCCGCCGGCAGCTGCAGATAACTGTCTCGAATTTCGCTCGGATACTCCGTCCCGGCCTTACGCGCTTTGGCAGGGTCAGTGATCGGAAGCAGCGAGTCTCCTTCATATTGAATCTGTGAAAAATTGTGGAACGGATTGTAGACGGAACCCGTCGAATCGCGCGACAGGTAACCGCGGCGCAGGAACAATCGGTAATTGGCGGACTCCGCAAGAAAATTTCCGCGAAGGCCAACAAGATTGGCCGGCGCAAAAAGGGCGTCGCTGGCCATCGGCTGCATCTGTACGGCGAAGCGTAGATCCTGAGCGGAATTGTCCTTGGGCGGTTTGGGATCCGAAAAATAAACCCATCCGTTGTTGGAGGGCGGGACTGTTTCACGCGATTTGTCGCTGGAATACCAGCGGCGCCCGTCGAAATTGGTCAACGCGATACCCCGCCACCGCAGCATGGGGTAGTTTACGGGTACGCCGGTCTTTACGCGCATCACTACCGCGGTGTTTTTCTTGATTTCGCCAATTTCGCCAAGTTCGACGTTATCCGTGAAGCCGCTCATTAGTGTGGATTGCAGGCCTGCCCGTGAGAGATAGCCCGCGTTGAATCGCGGAAAGAAAAAGAACAGCACAGATCCCAGCAGCACGCCCCCCAGGGCCACCGTCAATGACGCCAGCGACAACGCGCGATGAAAACGACGTTCGCTGCGCGACTTCGGATGTAAATCGGGATAGATGGAATTTGCCGCGCCGCGGCGGATTTCCAATCCAACGAACGTAGCCACCGCGAAAATAAGAAAGGCCACGAAGAACGCCAGGAAATATGTGTCCACCGTGAAAATGGCGGCTGCCAGAAGGCACGCGAAGGCCAGCATGGCAAGAAAGATCGCATCGCGATCGGTTGTGGCGCTGTAGAGGCGAACTATGGTGACAAACAACAAAAAGTGAACTGCGCTTAACACGATCGCATACAACACGGGATCGGAAATGCCACGCGACAAAAATCGAGACACGAACAACGCGTCGACTGGCAACAGGAAAAGATACGCGAGCACGAAACGCGTTGCAGTCACTTGTCGCAACTCTGCCGGAAATCCGCGCCACCAGCGGAAACCTTTATAGAGAATCACCGAAGGGGCCAGGATAGTGGTGACCGGATCGAGTTTGCCAGTTGCGGTGATTGTCGAGACGGCGGTCAGCACCAGAAAAAACAGGGAAGTACGGTAAAAACGCTCGGCTGGGAGCGGCGCGGCAGGGATGGAGACGGAGGTTGCCATGGTGAAGAACATAGAATAACACCCTGGCGTACATGCCTTATTGGGCGGCAGCGAAACGATTACGGCAACGCCACTGGCGCGACGATCGGCCTTTCGGGGAGCGCCTCACGAGCCACTTTGCGCGTCAAATTGGAAATGGGAACAGAAGAGAGGTCGTTGAGAGGGAGGATTTTCGCATGCGCCACGCGAGGAAGCTTTGCCACATTGGCGCGGAACGGCAGAAGTGTAATATTACGGTACGTCACCGCATGGCGGACTTTCTTGAGAGCGTGAAACTTGGCGGCGACTCGTTTGCCGTCCAAAAACTGTTTTTCGATGTACCTCTGCAATTCCTTCGCGGCATCACGCTCTACTTCGATCGTTGGGAAATGCCACATTCGAGACAAAAGTGCCTCAACCTTGGCGTGCTCCTCCGATACAGGAAGAGACTTCGCCGGGTGCAACAGCAGAGTGTTTCCGTGCGGATCGAGGAAGACCAGCGCCGCCAAGGTGATCCCTTCCGTGGCACGTTTAATGCGCTTCGCAGGAATGAAGTCGACTAGTCCCCGTTTGCGTGCTGCACAAAATTCTCCCACTGGGCAGAGCAGGCATTGCGGTGAGCGTGGCGTACAAATCGTTGCGCCCAGTTCCATCATCGCCTGATTCCAGTCTCCAGGGATTTTCGCGTCAAGCAGCGTATCCGCCGCGTTTTGCAGTTGCCTCCACTGCGAACCGCCGCGCAAATCGCCCTTAATAGCGCCGAGCCGCGCAATCACGCGCGCGACATTTCCATCCAGCACCGCGAGATTTTTTTCATAGGCAATGCTGAGAATTGCCGCCGCGGTATAGTTGCCAATGCCGGGGAGTTCCAGCACCTCATGAGTCGAAGAAGGGAAGCTGCCGCCATGTTTCGTGACAATCTGCTGCGCGGCTTTCTGTAAATTGCGTGCGCGAGAGTAATAGCCTAGCCCGGACCACATCCGCAGAACATCTTCCTCGGGTGCCACTGCAAGTGACTTCACATCAGGAAAACGAGCTAGAAATCGTTCGTAATAAGGAATGACGGCCGCCACACGAGTTTGTTGCAGCATGATTTCCGAAAGCCAGATGCGGTAAGGGTCTTTGTCGCGGCGCCAGGGCAGGTCCCGCTGGAATTGGCCGAACCACCTCAGAAGATTGCAGCGAAAGCGGTTGAGTGAGCGTCCAGTGAACATGCGCGTAGTTAGTTTCGCACAACGGCGGTGAAGAGTTTAGGTGCAGGCACAGCATACGAGAAGCTTTGCGGAGCAGAATTCGCCGGGGCAACCCATTTTCAATTCGAAGGAAGGTCTTCCGCGAAGACGATGTAGGAGGAGTGCCAAAGCTCAGCGGGGATTGAGCCGTGCGGCTGCGAAGTGACCACGATCTTGAATGACTCCGGATTGGCCGCAAGATTCTGCAGCATTGCGGAATCGGCCGCGGGGACGATCGGTTGTACCACTGCGAGATGGCGCAGCACAGCAAAAATATTTTCCGATGCGGGCGCCAATGAAGTTTCTGCGTTGACGCTGCGAAATTCAAGCTGGGCATTGCGCTCGTGAAAGTTCCAGGCAATAGCGGCGCATAGCGTCACGGCTCGTTCGAACCGATCCTTTTGTGCCGTGGAAGCGGTTGGCAACGCGGCGGTGCTGTACGGATCGAACACCAGAAGCACATTGCAATCGTCTTCTCGCGCAAATTCACGCACCATCAGCGACCCAGACCGCGCTGTCGCCTTCCAGTGGACCAGGCGTGCGCTATCGTTCGGCAGATAACCTCGCAGTGCATACAAATCCTGGCCGCGTCCTTTCGCCAGGCTTTCCATCGCACCTTGAATACTGGGGCGAACGTCCAGAAATTCTTCGGTCGCCTCCACGGAAGGATAAACCAGTGCTTCGGTGGGTAAGTCCACCCGCCGCGCCTTCTGCAAAAAGCCAAACGGAAAACGTGTCACGATGCGAAACGCTTCCTGGCGGTAAATTCCACGTTTTGGAAACAAAAGGGGCACCGATTGCGTGGCCGCTTCTTGCCTGGGCAGATACGGGAAGTACACCGGAGTTTCCAGCAACGCTGCTCTTGCCGCATCCTTCTTTGCTCTGCCTTCCACGCGCAGCGAGAAAGAAGGCACGGTCAGCTTTTCGTTCTTGAGTTCCACCTTGGCGCGAACCTGCTGTCCCGCGAAAATATGTTCCGGAAGCTGCAGGCGAAGCTCCACTCCCGCAAGTGTCACCGACGAAAGTATCCCGGACATCAATATGCTTGCGATCAGGCTGGCGAGAATCAAAAAAAGAAGGTTGTTACCGGTATTCAGTGCGGCAAGCGCAACCAGGATGATTCCAATCATGTAGATCCAACCCTGGCGCGTCACGCGATATTCCATGCGGTAACCAATCCACCTAAGCGGCGTGCCCTTCGCCAGCGCCGGCACCAGTGTTACTGCCACCCAGGCCGCAACCAGCAGCGCGGTCAGCGCAGAAGTGGAGGCCAGCGCCACATTTCCCAGTCGCGCAGCCGCCCCGGAATACAGTGCCAGAATGAGCGCAATGGAGAGCGCAGCTATCGACAGGAAGAATGCGCGAATTGCGGGCCGGTCGGCTTTGGCCCAGAGTTGCGAAAGTGTGGAGGAAAGATTCATGCCGTTTGCGGCGCGGCGAAATCCACCGCCTTTACAGCGGGACGCGGACGGATTCGACGATCTCGCGTAAAACGTTTTCCGTGGTCTCTGCTTTTTTCTGCAGCGAAGCGTGACGCGCGCTGGCTACCACACGATGAGAGAATACCGCCACCGCCAGCCGTTTGAAATCGTCGGGCAGACAGAAAGCGCGCCCATCCAGAAACGCGCGAGCTTGCGCCGCCCGCTGCAACATCAAAGTACCACGCGGGCTGACGCCAAGCGCTAGCTGGTCGGATTTGCGCGTACGATTCACGATTTCCAGTGCGTAGTCGTGCAGGCTGGAATCCACCTTCACGCGCGTAACGGCGTCTTGCATGGAGAGCACGTCGGCCACGTCCGCGATGGGTTCCAGCGCGCCGATCGGATCGTCGGAGGCGCGGCTTCGTAAAATCTCCCGTTCCGTTTCGTGCGAGGGATAACCCATCTTGATGCGCATAAGAAATCGGTCCAGTTGCGATTCCGGAAGCGGATACGTGCCGTGATGCTCCACCGGATTTTGCGTGGCAATTACCAGAAATGGTTGGGGAAGCGGCAATGTGCGCCCGTCCACGGTAACTTGCGCCTCGTTCATTGCTTCTAACAAGGCGGATTGCGTACGCGGCGTGGTGCGATTGATTTCGTCAGCCAGCACAACGTTGGCGAAGATCGGCCCGTGCCGAAATTCAAAATCTCTAGACTCGGGGTTGTATACGCTGACGCCCAAAACATCGCTGGGCAGCAGATCGCTGGTGAACTGAATGCGCTGAAACGAACAATGAAACGATTTTGCCAGTGCCTGTGCCAGCGTGGTCTTACCTACTCCCGGCACGTCCTCGATCAACAGGTGGCCGCGCGCCAACAGCGTCACCAGGGCAAGCTGGATTACATCTTCCTTGCCAAAGATGGCCTGGGCAATGGAGCGCTGCAGTTGAGAGACCACGTGTGATGTTGCCGTCTGCATCGGTTGAAAACCCTTAGTCTTCCTGCTACAAATAGATGAAGGCACGCGCGGGTGGTTGACGCCAACGTATTACCTTCAAGGTTTGACGGGCGGCTCTCTGGCTGGGCTTCCTATTAAATCATAACCCGTTCAAGAACGGGCGATTAGCTCAGCGGTTAGAGCGCTCGCCTCACACGCGAGAGGTCAAAGGTTCAAATCCTTTATCGCCCACCATTTCCTGAATTCTCCCATCTTAGGCATCGGATCTGGCGCTAAACACTCGATCCGTGTGTTGTAGTTGTTATTTGCCAGCTGGGGCAGGCAGCGATTGCAGCCACTCCAGAATAGCCGCCTGCAACGCAATCCGATGGTCAGAAAAGGAGTGATCGGTCTCCATATATTTTTCGGTCACGTGCGTATCCCCGGCTTTCCGCAGTGCCTCCGCCATCGCCTGATTGTCTGTTGTATTACCGTCTTTTGCTTCCAAAATTAACGCAGGACGCGTCTTCAGCGCGTCTGCATAATCGACGTAGCGCCACTGCGAGGCATGCGAGGTAGCCTCGGCAAGTAGACCCTCGGGTGTCGTGCCTGCCAATCGGGGTGAAGCCGTCGTGAAGCTATCGGGGCGATTCTTCGCTGGCGGTCGAGATGCCACACCTCCCAGGTTCCACCCCGCAATCATGCAGAAGGCATAGACACCGGGATCGTGAGCCGCAGTATAAACGGCCATGAACCCGCCCATGCTGTGCCCGATCAGTACAATCCGTTTCGGATCGATACGGTACTTCTTCACATTCTCCGGATCGCGCAAAAAGTTCACGCCAGCTTGCGTGTCTTCCAGCGCGTTCGCGAACGAAAAATTCCCTGCGCTGCCCCAAGAGCCTCTGTAATTGGGGAACAAAACGTTCCAGCCCGCCCTCCGCAGTACATACGCCAGGTCCAGATTCTTTTCGTTACCGGGAAAGCCGTGCAGCAGGAGCACCGTCGGATGCGGTTCCGCGCCCGACGCCTGGAAAAATACCGCATTCATTCGCGAGCCATGGCTCAGGACATCCGGAGCCTCGGCGCCCCCAGGATACTCTTTGTCGGGGGACGGGTCGCTGGTGATGGCGGAGGGAAGTTGCTGTGCGAATGCGTTGCCCGACAGCAACAATAACAATGCCGACAGGCGCGATACCGTTTTGTGTTTTGGCATCCGCGCATTTTGTACCATCTTCACCGCTCTTGTATAGTGGCCGTATGCAAACCTTTCTTCGCACCGTTGAGTTTCTAACTTTGGGATTGTGGTTAGGCGCCGACGCCTTTCTCAGCTTTGTCGTGGCTCCAGGAGCCTTCGCTATTCTAGGCAGCCGCGATGCCGCCGGGCTGATGGTGGGGTTCTCCCTGGCGCGCCTGCACTTTGCCGGAATCTTCCTGGGGTTAATCTTTCTGATCGCGCGGTTGGTCCGCACCCAAAGTTTCGCCAGCTTCACCACCGCCGCAGCGCTGTGCGTGGTGCTGATGGTTATCCTGACCGCGGCTTCGCAATTCACGGTAAGCACGCGCATGGAAGCTCTGAAAAGGGAAATGGTCTCGGTGCAGAACACTCCGGAGAACAACCCGCGCCGCATGGAGTTCAACAAATTGCACCACCGTTCCGTATTTTACGAGGGCGCCGTCCTGCTGCTAGGGCTCGCCGGAATGTACCTGTTAGTCCGCGAATTTTCTGCCAGGGTTTAGTCAATTCCTGTAATACAGTCAGAGACTCCCCTGTTCGTGGTGCCAGATATTGCGTGCCGAGAAGCTCGATAGAAAATTGTAGAGTCCAGAGCGGCCTCTCCAACGTATCCCCGCCTGGCGCACACTGGAATGTATTTGGGTGCGACTGCGAAAAGAGTAGACTACCGGGCAACGGGAAGTTTCGACCGTTCGACGGAGAACCATATGCAGCCCCGAGAGGCGCTGAGCATAAACATAGGTCCAAAATGTAAGTTGTTGGACGGGTTGGCTCCGCGCGATCGCGACACGATTCTATCCGCTGCTACGCGACACAAATTTCCTGCCGGTTCCGTTATCAGTACGCAGGGGATGCTGGCCGATCGTCTTTATCTCCTGATGAAAGGTTGCGCCCGTTTTTTCTACACCACGCCCGATGGACAGAAAATTCTTCTCATTTGGATGGGGCCCGGAGACGTTTTTGGTGGGGCCGCAGTCGTCGCCACTCCTTCTTCTTATTTGATAAGCGCGGAAGCCGTCAAAGACAGCGAAGTGCTGGTTTGGGATCGCGCTACATTTCGCGGATTCATGGAACGATTTCCTCGTATCCTCGACAACGCCCTGGTCATCGCTCTGGAATACCTTGATTGGTACATGATGGCGCATGTGGCCCTTAGCTGCCACACCGCGCGCGAGCGGCTGGCGCGCGTCCTGCTCAGTTTGGCGGATGCGATCGGTGAGAAGGTTCAAGGCGGGATCGAAATCCAGGTAACCAACGAAGATTTGGCAAGCGCCGCAAATATTACTCCTTACACCGCCAGCCGGCTGATGAGCGCCTGGCAAAAGAATCGCGCCCTCGCCAAACGCCGCGGAAAAGTCGTGTTGCGCTCGCCCGAGCGCCTGCTACTAAAGGTTGTCTGACTACGCTAACTCTCCTGAAAATATTTCTGACAAAACTCGGGTGTTTAGTTGCTCCGGAGCAACGACGGATTTATCGCGAGTATGAAAATCTGTTCTCAAGAGGGCGCTGTTGCAATCCTCATGCCCCGCGAGTGGTCTGCGCTTCACATGACCGAGGGAATTTCAGGTAAAAGTTACTTGTGGAGGAACTGGTTGCGTGGCACCTAAAGGAGAGGTGTCCCTGCTGGCTTCTTTCCTCGAGCGGCGACGTGGTTGGTGTCGGAGGGGGTTCACTCAGCCCGTCTTCCTCCGGCAGCGTCGCAAACATTACTACCGAAACGGTGCCGGGAGGCACGTATGGCGTTTCGGCTCGTTACAGCGGAGACGGCGAATACTATGCCAGCACTTCCAACTCGCTGAATGTCACCGTTACTCCTGAATCGAGCCAGATGTTGATGGGCGGAGTTTCCGCATCTGGATACCAGTACATTACTGCGCCGCTTTCCATCGGCTACGGCGAGCCGGTCCCTCTTTGGGTCGCGGTTGCCGGCAATTCCGGCCACGGCCATCCAACAGGGCAGATTTCACTGCTGGTCGACGGTCAGCCAACCGACGTCTATGCTTCGGATTTCCAATCGCCAAGTTCGATGATCCTCAGCTACGGTGAACAATCCATTGTCTTCGGGAATGGTATTACGCCCACGGGGCAGAATCTTCACGGTCTGCCCGTAGGAACACACCAAATTGAAGCTGCCTATCCCGGTGACAACAGCTTCACGTGCACTCAAGCCAGCTACAACATTAACGTCACGAAGATGGATTCGCTCATCTCCGACGTTTTTTTTCTGGGCACGGCGGTTCCCAACGTTCCTGTCACCGTTATGGGGCAGATCGTTTTGGCTAACAACGGCTGCGCTCCTTACGGCGGCACCCTCACCATTCTGGATTACACCAGCGGCTCACCCGTGGTTCTGGCAACTGGTCCGGCCAGCGATCAATACTGCGATTCCTTCAGCTTTCCGGTCACGTTCACAACTCCCGGCAAACACCTCACTCGCGTCAATTTCTCCGGCGACAACAATGTGAACGGAACCACTACCACGGGCAACCTCTACGTTAGCGATCAATCCAACACCTCCTCCTACTTCAGTACATTCGCGGCGGACAATTCCAACGCGCAGGTAGGCAGCACCGTGACCCTCACCGCGCAAATCGGTTCCGACGTTAGGCAATATATCGCTACCGGCAACGTCGTCTTCATGGACGGCGCCTCTACGCTTGGCACCGTTAAGCTCGACGCTACCGGTACCGCCACTCTTGCGGTCAGCAACTTCGCTGCTGGCACGCACAACCTCTCCGCCAATTATTCGGGCGATGCGGTATTGCTAGGCTCAACCGGCGGACCAATCTCCGAAATGATTTCGGACTACACTATTCAGGCGCAACTCAGCAGCTTGACAATTGCTGCGGGACAAAGTGGTAGCGCAACTCTCAGCATCATTCCCCTCGGTGGTTCAACGCAAACCGTGCAATTGTCTTGCGGCACTCTGCCGACAGGCATCGGTTGCAGCTTCAGCCCGGTTTCCGTGACTCTGGACGGTGTTTCCGCTTCCAGCGTCAAAGTAACCGTGAACACCTCCGCCACCGCGGCTCGTGCCGAAATAAAGAGCCGTATTTGGGGCACTGCTTCTACCGTTGTCTTCGCGGGCATCCTGCTGCCGTTTGTCCGGCGCAGGCGTCTAAAAACAGTGTTGGGAGTAACCGCGCTTCTCGTCGTCGCTCTGGTTGGCGTGGGATGCGGAAGTTCCGGTAATTCCAGCACTGCTCATCAAGGTGTTTATGTTCTGAACGTAACCGCTTCTGGTGGAATCGGCAGCGCTGCCAAGACGGTTCCTTTGGTCGTCACCATCACCAAGTAACACAGAGCTTGCGGGCGTATGTATTCCGCCTCGTCCGCATAAACGGTTAAGCCTCGCCCTTGTGGCGGGGCTTTCCGTTTTTATCAACGTTACTAAGAAATGGCCATCTGAGCGAAGCGACCCGACCTTTTTCCGGCGCCGCAGTTTGGCGCGTCGGGCCGCGCAGTCGAAGGATCTCAGCAAGATTGAGGCTCAGGAATGGTTTGTTATTGATTGCACTGCTGGGTTATCTTCCTGTTTTATTCTTGCGTCAAGGCTTGGCGGCCTTTTTCCGTCGAACCGGCCGCGGCCGAATCTTATTCGTCGTCGCATACCCGGCGCGCTCGAACGCTCTCCACATATACCAACTTGCGACCGTCCGGTACGGCCGCCAACGCTCCCCAAATTTCAACAACTCTTGCGGCTTCGGCATATGCTTTTTGCCGTAAGCCACCGACCAACCCTTTTTTACTCCCAAGTCGTGAATTGGCAATACGTCAGGCCGCCCCAGGCGAAAAATCAAAAACATCTCCACCGTCCAAGCGCCGATGCCGCGCACGGAAATCAGCCGTTCCACCAATTCTTCGTCGGAAAGCTGCAAAGCCTCGTCATGCGTCGGCACAATTCCTTCCAGCGCTTTTTTTGCCAGATCCTTCATAGCCAGGACTTTTGCCCCGGAGAGCCCCGCTGTGCGCAGCTTGCCATTCGGTATTTTCAGCATCTCTTCCGGCGTGGGTGGACGGCTGTGCGAACCGAGCGCCTTGATGCGCCCGTAAATCGTCGCCGCGGCTTTTCCTGAAATCGATTGATACGTGATCGATTCCAGCAACACCTCATAGGGAGATTGCGCGTCGGCAACATCAATCTGAAAGGGAACCAACTCCCCGATCAAGCATTTCAAGCACTCATCGCGCTCCGAAAGATGGCGTACCGCTTCGGCCAAATCGAATGCCAGATGGCTTGGCGGCGTGTTTACGGTCATGTGTCTCCATTCCGGAAACGGGAGAACAGAGTACCAATTTTTTGAGGACCCGCGCGGAAAATCCGAGTCACGCAGGCCGGCGCTTTGACCGTACTGCTCCAGTTTTGTTGCCAGGAATGCAGCCAGCGGCACCGTCTTTTGCGGCCAATCATTTTGGCGCGAGGGCTTGCAGTTTCTCTCGCAATTCTCTCAGGCGCGCAGCATTTGCGCTATCTGGATCGAGCGCCAGGTAGGCGTCGATATCTTCTATTGCCGCTGGATAGTTCTTCTGCTTGGCATGGATCTCCACGAGTAATTGATGCACCATCGGTTTGGTTGGCTCTATCTCGCCCGCCTTTTTGGCCCAGTTTTCGGCTTCTGGATAATTCCCCTGACGATAGGCTACGTCGCCCAGTTTCAGGCATGCCATCCACGCCGACGGATTTAGCTCGAGAGCATGATGAAACTGAGCGCTGGCCCCAGCGAGGTCCCCTTTGTCCAGCAACAAGACGCCCAACGCAATGTTCGCATCCGGAAATTTGTCGCTGCTCATCTCAATCGATTTTCGAAAATTCGCCTCGGCCTCCGTCCCTTTCCCAAGACTCAATGAGGCCATTCCCAATTGAAACTCCGCCTCATAAAAAGATGGGGCCTTTCGTACAGCCTTCTGGAATTCTTCCAGCGCCCCTAGCGCATCTCTTTCTCCGTATAACTTTTTCATTCCCGATTCGTAGAGTCCTCTGGCCTTCTGCGGCATCGACAATACGTGCGCGGACACAGGAAAGGCCGTGGAGGTCGACGTCACGGTAATTTCCTCCGATTTCATAAACAGAGTGAACGTTTGATCCTGCGAGATGCGAAATCCCGGATTGAACTCCAGTGGTTGGTATCCCTCCGCCCTTACTCGGAAAATATATCCGCCAGGCACAATGCCAGCGAAGCCGAATTCTCCCAGGCTTTTCGTCCGCCGTTCTTCGACCATTCTCCCGTCCGAAGTGCACAACTGGACGACTGCCCCCTCAATCTTCGTATTTCCCCGATCCGAATACACTACGCCACGCACGCTTATCGAAGGGGGCTCGCCTGGCCTTTGTGCGCGCGAGGGTTGTGGAATGATGCAGAGTGAGGAAACAAGGATCAGACTATGGCGAAAGTATTTGAAGATTCGGATGGCCCACCTCCCACCCAAGATTAGGCGTCATCATAGCACGCCTCGAATTCACCAGTCCGAGCCTCGACCACACTCTCGCCTATGCTAAAATTACTGGTTTATGCAGACAGGAATTATTGGACTACCGCAAGTTGGAAAAACTACGCTGTTCCGAATCTTGACCAAAGCCAATGTCGAGGGCAAAGGCGGTCAGGCCACCCATGTCGGCGTGGCGAAAGTGCCGGAACCACGGCTCCTGGAGCTTGCCAAGCTCTATAACCCTAAGAAAATCACTTATGCCACGGTGCAATACGTCGACCTTGGCGGCATGCAGAAAGAGCGCATGCGCGAAAGCCTGGCCTCTTTGCGCGATGTCGACGCCATCGCCCACGTCATTCGCGTTTTTGACGATCCCAGCGTGCCCCACTCCGAGGGCACCATCGATCCTCTGCGCGATGCCACCAATCTTGACCTCGAGCTGATCCTTTCCGATCACGAACAAATCTCCAAGCGCCTCGAACGCATCGACAAGGACCTGAAGAAAAAGCGCGACCCACTCCTCGAACTCGAAAAAACTGTTCTGGAAAAGTGCAAAGCGCATCTGGAAGCAGAAAAGCCTCTGCGCGAACTGCAACTCACTCCCGAGGAGCGCAAGCCCATTGGCGGATTTCTTTTCATGTCCATGCGCCCGATGCTCTATGTCTTGAATCTGGGCGATGACGAGGCCGCGGAGCTTGACAAGGCCATCGACAAGCACAAATTATCCGCACTTCAGGGACGCCCCAACACCGCCGTTGTTGCCGTCTGCGGCCGCCTCGAAGCTGAACTTGCCGAGATGAAAGAAGAAGAAGCGGCCGAACTGCTCGCCTCCTACGGTTTGAAAGAACCCGGTCTGAATCGCCTCATTCGCGCCACCTACGATCTAATGGGCCTCTTTCCATTTTTTACCGCCGGCGAGCCCGAAGTTCGCGCTTGGACCATTCGCAAAGGCTCCACCGCCGTGAAAGCCGCCGGCGAAATTCATAGCGACATCGAAAGAGGTTTCATTCGTGCTGAAGTCGTTCAGTGCAATGATCTACTCGCGGCCGGTAGCATCGCTGCTGCCAAAGAAAAAGCCCAGGTCCGCCTCGAAGGAAAAGAATACATCGTGCAGGAGGGGGATGTTATCCTCTTCCGCCATAGTGGCTAAGGGCGGGATTTTTAGGGCCACTATCAATTTTCAGATGATATTGTAGGGCGGCTTATGCCGCCTTCTTTGTGTCTGCGAGCAGTTAGTCAAACGGAGCAACCCGCAATGATCGCCAAGCGCACAGGCGCCGCTCTTCTTCTCGGCCTCACAATCCTGACCGCACTTGCTGCCGTGTTTGCACCCCGCGTGGCCCAGCCCCTTTCTTATCATCAATTCGCCGATACTCGAGGTGTTTACGGGATCGCCAATTTTCTGGACGTCGCTTCGAATCTCCCGTTTGCTGTTTTTGGCGCCTGGGGATTATGGTTTCTTGCGCAGCCAGCCAGCGCAAAAGCCTTCCTCGATTCCCATGAACGCTGGCCCTACGTCACGCTGTTCATCGGAATCCTGTTGACTGCCTTCGGTTCCGGTTACTATCACCTCATGCCCAATAATTCGCGCTTGGTGTGGGACCGCCTGTCTATGACCATCGCCTTCATGTCGCTGGTTGCCGCCATGATTGCCGAGCGCATTGACGTCACTATCGGCGTACGTTTGCTGCCACCTTTGCTCTGCTTGGGAATTCTCAGTGTTCTGCACTGGCAGCTCACCGAGCAGCGCGGTGTAGGCGATTTGCGTTTCTACGCTGCCGTCCAAGTTTACGCGATCGCAGTTCTGCTTCTCTTGCTCCTGTTGCCGCCGCGCTACACCCGAACCAGCGACCTGGTTTGGGTCGGTGTGTTTTATCTGCTCGCTAAATTATTTGAAGCCTTTGACCGTTCGATCTTTTCTCTTGGCCATCAATTCGTGAGTGGACACACTTTAAAGCATCTAGCCGCTGGCATGTCGGGATACTTCCTGTTGCGTATGCTGCAGAAACGAGTGCCGATCGTTTCGCAGATTCGGATTCCCGATGCTGCATGAATTGACGTTTCGCATCGCACTTGCCGCCGTGCTCGGTCTAGTGGCAGGCGCCGGTAATCTTCTGGGCGGCTACTTTGTCGTCTATCGCCAGTGGCCACGCAAATATCTGCAATATTTTCTCGCTCTCGGCGCCGGCTACATGCTGGCCGTCTCTTTAGTCGAAGTCATTCCTGAATCTCTGAAACTCGATGGAGCTTACGCACTCTATTACGTGCTCGCCGGATTTTTCCTGGTGCATCTCTTCGAACATATCCTGGCGCAGCACTTTCATTTCGGCGAGGAAACGCACACCGAGGAAGTCAGCCATCATCACGTGCGCACTACAGTTCTCCTGGGCCTCGCGATTCACACTTTTTTTGATGGCGTGGCCATCGGTGCGGGCTTTCTGGTTTCTACCTGGCTTGGCGTAGTGATCTTTTTCGCGGTGTTCCTCCACAAACTTCCCGAAGGTTTCACTGTCGCATCTATGATGCTGGCCAGTGGACAAAGCAAGAAAAGCGCGGTGCGTGCCGCCGGTCTCCTGGGCCTGGCCACCCTCGTCGGGGTGCTGCTCACCACCCAGCTTCAAGGCCAGCTCAAGTACGCTTTGCCCATCTCGGGGGGCGTGACCCTCTACGTCGCCGCCACAGACCTGCTTCCCGAGGTCAATCGCGAACCCGGATGGCGCATGGCCTTCCTGGTATTCGCAGGAGTCGTTACCTTGCTGATTGTAAAGATGTTATTTCATTTTTGAGACCGATGACAGAGTGGACCGGCCTAGGTTTTCTCGCCACTCAATTTCGTCCTCTTGGCTTCTCCGTCGCAGGTGCACAACCTGCAACTTTTTGAGAACAAATGTGTTTGGTAGAGTGTGGCGGCTATGGTCAGAACCGACGTCCAACTGATGCTGGACGTGAAATCGGGCGACGAAGCTTCCTTTGAGCTTCTGCTGCACCGGTATCGCACGCCACTCGTCAACTTCCTGTTTCGCATGGTGCGTAACAGGGAGCAGGCAGAAGACCTCGCGCAGGAAGTTTTTCTGCGGGTTTATCGCGCGCGTGCCGAATATGTACCCAGCGCAAAGTTCACCACCTGGCTCTTCCGCATCGCGACGAATTTGGCTTTAAATTCCATGCGCGACAATCGCTATCGAAAGCTTGAGGACTCGATTGACGCGCCGGTCAGGATCGACTCCCAGGAAGGAGACGAGCGGCCGCTGGATATTGCGGAGAAGCATCCCAACATCGAGCAGCATCTCGTCCAGGATGTGCGCGTGAAAATGATTCGCCACGCTATCGATAAGCTTCCGGAAAAACAGCGCGCTGCCGTGCTGCTGCACAAATACGAGGAGCTTGATTACGCCGAGATCGCCAAGATTCTCAATTGTTCGGAGAGCGCATTAAAATCGTTGCTGTTCCGGGCTTATGAGGCGCTTCGGGTGGAACTAGCCCCGCTTGTCGCGCGTCAGGCGCAACCGTAGGGTAGGGAAAGAAGGCTGTTATGAGTTGTGAAAAAATGGAAAGCCGCATACTCGGATACGTCGATGGACGGCTGAAAGATTCCGAGCGGCTGGAGGTCGAGAAACATCTCGCTTCCTGCGCGCCGTGTACCTTGCGGATGAACGAATTTCGCGCCGTCTCCGATCTGCTCGGCGAACTGCCGATGATTGAACCTTCGGAAGCGTTTGACACTCGTGTTCGCGCTCTCGTTGCCGCGGAGCCTGCTCCGAAACAAAATTGGTGGGCTTGGCTGGATTTTTCGCCGCGCATCGCTTTTGCCGCCTCTATGTTGCTCATCGCCGCGCTGTACCTGGGCATTTCGCGGAACACTCCGGTGACACCGGCGATTGATCCACAACGTGCGGATGCGCAGATGATGCAGGATTTGCCGGTGCTGGAAGATCATGACGTGCTTCAGGATTTTGAGCCGCTGAAGGACTTGCCGTCTCAGCCATATGAAGACGACGCGGAGCAAACTCCGGAGAAGATGTAGTCGTTCAGGAAACGGAAAGGGAAGTTGCCAAGCTCGTGAAACGCGGAATCCAATTCGGTGTGCTGCTCGCGGCAATGTCCAGCTTCGCGGGCCAGCCCGGGTGTGCGCAATCGCAGAACCCACATCCCGATCGCCCTCCGCAACATCAGCCCAAGCCCCAGCAAACCGGTCATCCTCCGTCGACACACACGCCGCCACCGCAACAGCGTGCCGCTCCCTCCCAGCATACTGCTCCCCCATCAACGACGCGTCCGCCAGCCTCGCAATCGCACCCTTCATCAACTCAACCATCAACGCAAAACAATAATCGGCCTCCGTCTAGTCCGAATACAAGGTATGACCGTCCATCTGGATCGGGGAGCTCTTCTCAATCGAATTTCAATCCTGGAAATACTGGCAATCGCCCGGGGAATCCCGGCGGTGTAAAATCAGCCCCCCGGCAGCAAGTTGGAACCAGCACGGCGCGTCCGTGGGTCGATCAGATGCGCTCGCTCAGCCCGCAACAGCGCGATAGTGTCATGCAGAACAGCAAAGCATTTCAAAATCTTTCGCCTGACCAGCAATCCAAGATCCGTCAACAATTTAATCAGTGGGACCGCATGAATCCGGCACAGCGAGCCGACCTCCGCGAAAAAGAAGACACTTGGAGAAACTTGACTCCCCAGCAACGCGAGCACATTAAGACCGAGGTGTTGCCGCGTATGAAACAGATGCCCTGGGACCGTCAACAAGTGATCCGCCAAAAACTTGGCGTCCTCAAGAATATGCCGGAGTCTGCGCGCAACCAGCGCCTCGCCGATCCGAACTTTACCCGCGGCATGAGCGATGAAGAGAAATCCACGCTCCTGGATCTAAGCCACATGCACGTTGGTTCCGGCACCGAACCGCCTCCCGAGTAGTATTCCTTCTTGTGTAGTAGCCGATCTTTAGACCGGCGCACTTGCTTTAGTGAAGCGGCAGCTCTTATGCCCGCGCTCTTGGGCTATCTCTCGCAATTCCTAATCTCACCCTCCAACGTCACCATTTTCCTGCGGTATCATCAAATTAGAGGGAGATTCCGATTCCGGCCCTGTCCAACCGATTCCGTGCGCTCAAGCACCGCAATTTTCAGCTATTCATCATTGGCCAGTTGATTTCGTTGATCGGCACGTGGATGCAAACCACTGCGCAGCAATGGCTCATCTACGATTTGACACACTCGGCCGCGGTCCTCGGTATTTTCACCTTCGCGAATCAAGTGCCCATGCTTTTTCTGGCTTGGCTCGGCGGCCACGTGGGCGACCGTTACGACCGCCACAAAGGCGTAATCGTCACGCAATCCTGTTCCATGATCCTTGCGTTCCTGCTCGCCTTTCTCACCCTTACGCATCTCGTCCGCGAATGGAACCTGATCCTGATCGCCTTTCTGGTGGGTATCGTCAATGCCTTTGACGTGCCCATCCGCCAATCCTTTTTCGTGCACATGGTTGGTAAAGACGACCTGCCCAACGCCATCGCGCTGAACTCCTCCATATTTAACGGTGCGCGCGTCGTTGGCCCCGCGATTGGCGGTTTTGCCATCGCGTGGATTGGCGAAGGTGGCTGTTTCCTTCTCAACGGACTCAGCTTCGTCGCTGTCTTGGTAGCCCTGCTGATGATGCGCATCGTTCCCGTAAAGAAAAATCCATCCAACGAATCGCCCGTACGCAGCTTTGTTCAGGGTTTTCGATTTGCCATGGCTGATGTACCGATTCGCTCCGCGTTGCTGTTGCTGTCCGTGCTCAGCTTCTTTGGCCTGCAATACTCTGTGTTTCTGCCGATTTATGCCCATGACACTCTGCGTGGAGGAGCCCGCACTCTCGGACTATTAATGAGCGCAGCCGGTGTCGGCGCGGTTTTGGGGGCGCTGCAATTTGCTGCACGCACGGAATACAAAGGCCTGGCACGGTGGATTGCCGCCACCTGCACTACTTGCGCCATCGGCCTGATTATCTTTTCGCAGGCCGCCACCTTTTGGCTCTGCGCTCTGGTTCTCTTTATCGTTGGATTTGCAGCCACTTCGCAGATGGCCGCCACCAATACCATCATTCAGGAACGCGTGCCCGATGAAATGCGCAGCCGCCTCATGGCCGTTTACGCCACCATGTTTATGGGCATCATGCCCATTGGCGCTTTGCTCGCCGGAGGCATAGCCAAACACATTGGCACGCAAAACACACTCTTGCTCTTTGGTGGGTTCGTTCTTGCCGGATGCATCGCCTTTATTTTCCTGGTCGGTGCGAGGATGAATGATTCGAGTTCTCATCCGGCAATCGTCGCCGAGCCGCCGCTCTAATTTATTATTCAGAGTATTCCCGCGGTCAAACAAATCAGAGCCAGCGTCAACAAGGCAACTCTGACGCGATGCAGGCCGTCCCAGCGCTTGCGATCATCGCGCCAATTCTCTGGGTACTTTGTATCGAACCCATGCAGCAGCCGCGATCAGCGCAAATACGAGCGCATACCAAAGGGGCCTAGCCCGCCGAGCACCTTGGCCAGCGGACTAGCCGTCGCGCGGTGCATTCATGGACTCGGGGAATGCCGCGATTGCCAGTTCGTTGCCCACCAGTAATCCGGCTAAAACAATTGCGCTTATATCGAGCATTTGCTTCGCTGACATTGCAATACAATGTGAGAATATAAACTTGACTAGGCTGGCGCCGAATCAAAACAAACGACAGTCAACGTTTAAGGGGGAGGGGCCGTTTCATTGGATGCGAAAGGCCTACGTTCGGGTGTGCTGGTTCTAAATTTCAATCGCCCGTTGATCGTGAAGCAGCGCCAGATAATTCAACAAATCATCCGTCACCCGCTGCGGCTCCGCTTTGGAATAAAGCTTGTGCATGACCTCCGCGATTTGTTCTACCGTGTGCTTCCCATCGCACCGCAGCACAATCTCCAGGCTTGGTCCCTGCAAGCGAATCGGCGTACCGCCAGTCAGCAGTTGACGAGGCAATTGCGTTTTTTCATTTAACTTGCACCCGGCCGCCAGCCGCGGCGTCGCGCTCAATTCAGGCTTCATTGTCGTTCCTCAAAACTCCGCGCTGCTTGTCGGTTATAGAAGTCTTGTAGCGGCCGCCTTCTGAGGCGGGCGACTTTGCCGTAAGATTCAGAGTAACTCACTTCGCCACAAAAAAAGCTCACAACTCAAATTCCATTCCATCACGGGCAATTTCGAATCCCGCATCCAACACCGCTCGATGCTCCTCGCTGTTTTCGTCCAGAATCGGATTCGTACTGTTCATATTGATCAGCACTCTGCGACCCTCTGCATCTTTCGCATACTGTTCGAGCAAACCCCCGCCTCCCGAAAGCGGCAAGTGTCCCAGTTCCCGTGCCGTCCGTTCGCTGCGCCCTTCGCGAATTAACTCATCATCTGACCAATAGGTTGCATCAATCAGCGTCAAGTCCGCACCGCCCGCCACTTTTACCCATTGAGAATTTGTGCCAGTCAATGCCGGCGCCACAAATAGTTTTTTGCCATCCTGCTCTATAACCAGTCCCACCTTGGCTTCCTCCGGGGCTGCACTGTTTCGAAAGTCCGGGCTCGCGAATTCAGGATAGCCTCCCCCAAGCGATACGGAACTGTAAAAGAAGGTCGGCGGGTCTCCGGGATTTTCCGAAAGATGGCAACCGATACGGCCCCGCGTCGAAAGCATCTGCCACTGTACCGGAGGATTCGCACGGTCCAGCACCTTGAACATCCGGTTCTCCATTTTCAAAAGCCGTTGCACTCCACTAGTTGCGAACACAAAAAAGTTTTGAAATTCGCGCAGGTGGAGTAGGCCCATCGCCGAAACAATGTGTGCCGACAGCAGAAATACACCTGCAATTGGCGAACTGCCTGGTCTCTGTGGATCAGGCGCTAATTCCGGGGTGGCCAGGATCTGCGTCCGCAAATCCGGCGAGGCCCCCACCAGAAACCAGATTCCGTCAATCGGTGAGAACGCAACCTGTGTTTGCGTGCGGGCCCGCGCTTTGATCGTGCCTTCGCGCATTCCCGTGCAGTTCGTGCAAGCGCAATTCCACTGAGGGAATCCTCCGCCCGCCGCCGAACCCATTATTTTTATTTTCATGAAATCTGTCTCCGCGTAGAGACGCCAGCAAGGGGCGGGGAATAGCTCGACGTTTCGGTCATTTTCACTAATCCGCCATGATCAGCGGGAAGACAATTGAATTATTTCTAAAAAGATCACCCACAAATAAGCTGTCATCCTGAGCACAGGTCTGCCTCGTTTGCAGACCGCAGCCGAAAGATCTCAACACAGCCCGCAAATCATGGCCTAATCGAAAATATCACACGCCTTTCCCAAAAGGGAATGCAAGACCTGCAGCCTGCTGACCAGCCTCCGTACTACCGTTTTTTTAGAACTCTGGGCTGCCCCAAGCCTCACTTCGCCTTTTCCCACACGATCGTCCATCGATCAACGCTTGGGTCTTCCCCCGGCGCTTGCTTGTCAGAAAAGATCAAACGATTTCCCTCGAAACGATAGGGTCGCCTCTGTTTCGTGCCCACGAATCCTGGGTCCCACGCCACCTCCGGATAATGCCACATCACATGATTTGGTTCGTCGATTTCAAACCGCCCACAATATGCTGCGAGCCCCTCAATGGCGGCGAGCTTCTGCGCAGCAGTTGGCGGATTATCCCATTTAGGACGATCCGGATTTGTCAATTCCGCGCACATGTGCCCATCGGACGTATACATCAGATAGCCTATCCCGTGCGGCCCCTGGTCTTTGTACGGGCGAGTCGTACCATCCTCTAGTTTTTCCTCGGTTGATACCAACTTCCAGGTTCCGAGGAATTGGGCCTCCACACCGCTCGATTCATGAGATGGCTCACGCTCGGAATGACGAGCCACCGCGAAAGCACCCGAAATCAGTAAACATCCCGCTACCATGACGTTCAGTCGATTCACTCCGTCCCTCCATTCAGAAATGGTGAAGCCGCGCCGTTGCCGCAATCTGCAATCCATATCAAAGAGGCTGGTGCAACACTGCCGAACTTTGCGCCGCCACCTGTTTCCATTGGCGCGCGATTTTAACGAACGTGTCCGTCGTGATGATGGTGCGCGTCATATCTTTCCGTGTAGGTCGCGATCGCTGTGGAACCGTAGACTCGCACCTTAATATCCGATAATGATTCGCTCAACGCGGTGTATTTTGATTTGTCTTTGAAATCGGAAATCAATTGCGACTTTGTTTGAAACTCACCATTGCTCATCCCGTCGCTCCAATCCTCTGCAGGACCCTTCTGATAGAAAGTAACGTCTCCCGCGAGGTCGGCGGCCGTAGCGTCCTGCTCCCATCTTGTAATCAGGGCCAACGTATCTTCGGTGTCTGACTCTGCAGGCTTAAAAGAAGGAAGCAACGCTATGGCACTAGAAAGGACAAGCAACCCCCTGATAATTCCGAATTCCATACTGTATCCTCTCAGCAAGCTCAATTAGATTGGTGAACCTAGACGTAGCCCTCAAATGCGTGATCGTCGGAAACTATGCCACTCCCTAGGCCTAGTGAACGACCTCGAATAGGCACAACTACACCACGTCGCGCAACCACCCCAACCTGTAGACATTCTTCTCCAATTAACTCCCATCAGGTGGTAGCCAACTCCCGCAAACTCCCAATCCACAGAAATCAACAATTTATGCACAGATTTTGCGGATTCCTCTTGACAAGTCTCAGAATGAGCCTAAGATGTGGCAGAAAGTGGAAAAAAATGGTAAGCAGTAGAGTGCGGTAGAGCAAAGTAGGGGCACTGAGGGTTGTGGTGAGTCAGGCCAATTCACACCTCCAAGAGACGGGTTTTCATGAAGCTGCGGGGCAACTGTCAGGCAAAGGTCGACGAGAAGGGTCGCTTGAAGATCCCCGCTATCTTTCTGGATGCTCTCAAAGAGTACGGGAACCAGTTTTACATCACCAGCACCACCGGTGAGACCGCGAGGATCTACCCGATGAAGGTCTGGGGCGAGATCGAAGACCGGCTGGCCACCATGCAGAGTACCAACCCGGCAAAGCGCAAATTCCTGATGCGCACCAGCTATTACGGTCAGGTGGTCGAGATTGACAGTCAGGGAAGGGTATTGATGCCC
Organism: Candidatus Acidiferrales bacterium; assembly: GCA_963748365.1. GTDB lineage: Bacteria > Acidobacteriota > Terriglobia > Acidiferrales > UBA7541 > Acidiferrum. The sequence continues at coordinate 93,244 of CAVVJG010000001.1, read as the reverse complement.
GCGGTTTTGCGCGAAGCCGCGCAGACCAAGGGTGACGTCGACGTTTTGGGGGCTCTCGACCATATCGAAGTAGTGAATCATACACGGGTTCTGGATCAGTTGAAGAGCGAACCGTACACCGACGAAGACGATCGGGCATTGGAAGCCTGGAAGCCGTAGGAGCTTTTCTCTGAAGAAGCAGTTGGGTGTTGTCGTAGTTGGGGTTGTTCTCCCGGGGCAGACGGGGCAGGGCAGGCAAACTAAATTGGGTGCGCCACACACTCCGGTGTTGTTGGAAGAGGTGTTGGAATGGCTGGACATAAAGCCGGGCGGAGTCTACGTAGACGCCACCGCGGGAGCCGCGGGTCATTCAGCGGCCATCGCCGAGCGCATGCTCTCCATAGCCAGTCCAGAAGAACCTTCCGGTCGCTTGATCAGCCTGGACCGGGACGCACAGGCGCTGCAGATCGCACGGGAGCGTTTGCAGGGCTTTGGGAGTTTGGTGACTTTGGTCCGCTCTCCGTTCTCGAAGATTGCGGAGGCCGTACACGAGTTGGGGATAGTGAAGGTGGACGGGGTCTTGGCCGACTTGGGAGTTTCCAGCATGCAGCTTGATCAGCCCGAACGCGGATTTTCGTTCCGCGAAGCTGGTCCGTTAGATATGCGCATGAGCAGCGGGGAAGCGGAAGAAGACTCGCTGACGGCAGACGAGATTGTGAATCAATGGTCGGAGAAAGAAATCGCCGACCTGCTCTATACCGAAGCGGAAGAGCAAGATTCCAGAAGGATCGCCAGGTCGATCATGAACGCGCGGCCCATACGAGATACCGCGCACCTGGCAACGGTTGTGGCAGGCGCTCGGAAGCAATGGGGAAGGCAGAGACTGCATCCCGCAACAAAAACGTTTCTGGCGCTGCGGATAGCGGTGAATCGAGAGATGGAGGAACTCGGGCAGTTTCTTTTCCGGACCCCTGCCACAGTAAATTCAGGCGGCCGCATTGTTGTACTAACGTATCACTCGCGCGAAGACCGCCCCGTGAAGCAAGCGTTCCAGTTGGGGCAAAAAGAAGGAACGCTGAAGGTGCTCACAAAACACGTGATTGTACCCCGCCCCGAAGAGCAGCAAGCGAACCCGAGATCGCGAAGCGCGAAACTCCGGTGCGCGGAGAAGGTGTGAAATGGCAAGAAAGAAACGACCGGCGATGATGGAGTTTCATACAAAGAAGCGCATCGACAATTCTCGCGTGGTGCGCCACGTAGAACCGGTTAAGTTGCGAAATCTGTACAAGACGGCGGCCCTAGGTGCAATCGTCGCGGCGTTCTGCATGCTCTACGTTTACCAGCATTTTCGTTGTATTGATTTGAGCTTCCAACTGGAAGACCTGAAAGCCAAGCAGCAGACTGCGCTAGGCTACAACGGAGAACTGAAGCTGGAGATTGCCACTTTGCGCGATCCTCGCCGTATCGATGTGATTGCCCGCCACCAACTCGGTCTGACGCAAACCGCGCCCACGCATGTGCGCGAATATACGAATTTGGATGGTGCGCAAGTGGCGGCAGCGCGCTTTGTGCGGCCCAACCGCGCACCCTAGGCTCGTTCAACATGCGGGCGCAGGCTGAATCCCCAATTTTGGTAGCACGTAAACCAACGCCCGAAGTGAGAGCAATCTGCAACGAGCCATGCAGCAGAATAAAGTTCAACTCCGCTTATTGATGCTTGCCGGTTTGGCCCTCCTGTGGATGGGCGGCGTTTTCGGACGCCTCGCCTACCTGCAACTCGCTCGTCACAGCGACTACATGGCGCGCGCCATGCGCCAGCAGCGCCGCACGCTCGACATCACTCCCAAGCGCGGAAGCATCTACGACCGCAACATGCATCCTCTGGCCATGAGCGTGCCCGTTCAGTCTGCTTTCGCGGTGCCCACCGAAGTGAAAGACATCTTCATGGCTGCGCGCCTACTCTCCGGGGTTCTCGGCATGTCGCAGGATTTGCTTCGCGAGAAACTCCAGTCCGGCGCCACCTTTGTCTGGATCCAGCGAAAGTTGTCTCCTGAAAAAGTTCAGGCGATTGCCGCTTTGAATCTGAAGGGCATTTATTTCCAGGAAGAAAATCAACGCTTCTATCCCAAGCGCGATATGGCTTCGCATGTCCTGGGATTTGTCGACGTCGATGACAAGGGCCTGGGTGGAATTGAACACGAATACGATTCGTTGATTCGCAGCAAAGGCGAAAAAATCGTCGTCATGGCCGACGCGCGCCAGCGCTGGTTCGATGGCGGCGTCGCGCAGGCCGATCGCGGCGTGAACGTCATTCTCACCCTCGACGAAAAAATTCAGTACATCGCCGAACGCGAATTGGCCGCGGCCATCGAGAAAACTCGCGCCCCGGCCGGCACCGTCATCGTGCAGGATCCCAATTCGGGAGCGATCCTGGCGTTGGCCAATTGGCCAAAGTTCAATCCGAATGCTCCATTGGATTCGTCCGCGGATTCCCGAAACAACCGCGCGATTACTTCGATTTACGAACCGGGCTCAACTTTCAAACTCGTGACTCTCGCGGCTGCTTTCGACCAAAACCTTATTCGAGCCGAGGAAGTCTTCAATTGCGAAAATGGCGCTGTGACTGTCGCCGGTCATCTCATTCACGATCACAAGCGCTATGGCATGTTGACCGTCGCAGATATTCTGGCCAATTCCAGCGACGTCGGCGCCATCAAGATTGCCCTACGCGTCGGTTCCGCCAAATTTTACGACTACATCCGCGCATTCGGATTTGGCACGCCTACCGGAGTAGACCTGCCCGGTGAAAGCCGTGGCTTGCTTCGCCGCTTGGATCATTGGGGCTCATTCTCCATTGCCTCCGTTTCCATGGGACAGGAAGTCGGCGTCACTCCTCTGCAGATGATTGCTGCCGTTTCCGCGGTCGCGAATGGAGGGCTTCTTTACAAACCGTACGTGGTGAAAGAAATGCGGCGCGGCGACCAGATCTTGCCATTGGATGGGCCGTCCGCTCCTGAAATTCCTCGCAAAATTATCCAACCTGAAACGGCCGCGACTCTACGGCGTCTGATGGAAGGCGTTATTCTCCACGGCACAGGGAAAGCCGCGCGATTGGATGGTTGGACAGTCGGCGGAAAAACGGGGACTGCGCAGAAGATCGACCCGAACACCAAGCGCTATTCACCGACAAACGTCATCGCCTCCTTCAGCGGATTTGCGCCCATCAACAATCCCGCCGTCACCATTCTGGTTTCCATCGATTCGCCCGCCGGCTATCCACATGATGGAGCAACCGTCGCGGCCCCTGTTTTCAAGCGTATTGCCGAGCAAGTGCTGCCCTATCTCGATGTGCCGCGCGATGTGCCCTTGAATCCGCGTCTGATTCAGACCGCGTACCACCCGGGCGAAGATTTGCAGGATTCGTCGCTTGATGATTTCACGCCGGTAGATTTTTCGACGCAAGTTCCACTCGAGGAAGAAGATCCAAAAACTGTTAAAGCAAAAAACACGATGCAACAGCTGCCTGAAGTAATGGTGGCAGCGGACGAAGATGGTGGGATCTCGGTACCTGATTTCACCGGAAAGACCATGCGCGAAGTTACCGAATCGTGTTTGCACCTGGGACTGGACCCCATTCTGGTTGGCAGCAGCCTTGCTTCTCAACAAACTCCGGCTCCAGGCGCGAGGGTGCAGCGCGGTTCCAAGATTATCGTTGAATTTGGCGGCGCCACGGCCAAGCCGGGCAAGCAGCGCTAAGAGAAGGATTTAGGAAAACAATGACGACGGGCTTGAGTGCCACGGACGAGGTGGAAAAGAAGGCGAATTCAGTGCTCGAGGAAGATCGGGGACACAGTGTGGCTGGCGGGAAACACCCAGCGGGAATGCCGATTCGCGCAATCCTGGAAGGGATAGAGCTGCGTTCGCCACTGCCCGAAAATGATCTCACTATCTCGCAAGTCACTTGTGACTCGCGCAAAATTCGCCCTGGCGCACTGTTCGTTGCTATTCAAGGTGTCGCCACCAATGGCAATCTCTTTGCCATGGATGCTGCCGCGCGCGGCGCTTCCGCAATATTGAGCGCCGACCGGCGACCTTCCGACTGGGCAAGCTCGGCCGCATGGCTGCAAATTAGCGAGCCCCGCAAAGCGTTGGCAATTGCCGCTGCCAATTTTTTTGGACGCCCTGCGACAGCATTGAAACTTGTCGGTGTTACTGGCACCAACGGAAAAACCACCACATCCTCGCTCATCGATTCGATCGTTCGCGCCTCCGGTGCTCGCACCGGTCTGCTCGGCACCATCGCTTACCACACGCCGCTCGGCGTTTATCCCGCGCCGAATACTACGCCGGAATCGGTCGATCTCCAGGCGTTCTTTGCCGAAGTGCGCGATGCCAAAGGCACCCACATCGTACTGGAAGCCAGTTCTCATGCTCTGGCTCTCGATCGTCTCTGGGGTTGTCACTTCGCTGTTGCACTTTTCACCAATCTCACCAGAGACCACATCGACTTTCACAAGACTTTCGACGACTACTTCGCCGCGAAGCGCCACCTTTTTGAAGGCACCGGCGCGGGCGCGCCTGACGTCGCGGTGATCAACACAGATGATGGGTGGGGCAAGAAGCTGAAGGGTTTCGCCAAGAAAACTCTCACCTACGGCCTGACCAACGGTACCGACCTTGTCGCAAAAAAAATTACCTTGAGCTTTAATGGCCTGGATTTCGCAGCCCAAACGCCCAACGGAAAAATCAATGTTCAGTCGGCGCTGGTCGGACGAATCAACGTCTACAATATTCTTGCAGCTATCGGAGCTGGCATCGGCCTGGGCTTTTCCAACGAAATTATCGAAACAGGCATCCGAACACTCGAAGCCGTCGCCGGAAGATTCCAACGTGTCGACCAGGGCCAACCTTTTCTTGTGGTCGTCGACTACGCACACACCGATGACGCTCTCGAAAATCTAATTCGCACGGCGCGCGAATTGAACACCAAGAGCCGCATCATTACTTTGTTTGGCTGTGGTGGTTCTCGCGACCGCACCAAGCGTCCCATCATGGGCGAAACTTCCGGCCGCCTCAGCGACTTAACAATCCTTACCAGTGACAATCCGCGGCAGGAAGACCCACTGAAAATTATAAGCGACATTGTTGTCGGTATGCAGAAATCCAATGGCAAATACCTGATCGAAGCGGATCGCGCCAAGGCCATCAAGCTGGCCATGGATGAAGCCAAAGCCGGAGACATCGTCTTGCTCGCTGGAAAGGGTCACGAGGATTATCAGATCTTCTCGGACCACACCATTCATTTTGACGATCGCGAAATTGCGCGAACGGCACTCGGCGATCTTGGTTATACCGGGCCGCAAAGCGGCCCAGGGATTGGCACGTAGCGCGCTCGTCGCCTGGCGTGGACGAGGGCTTGCGGGCCGAAGTAGCAACTCGCAGAAATAGGAGGAGCCCTCAACCAGTGAGAACAAACCTGGAAGTGCCGTACGGTCGGGCAAATCATCGCCGCGATCGAGCCCTGAATGAGACCAGCATCTTGAGGAAACTATGCGGTGGACGGTTAAACAGGTGGTTGACGCGGTGGCGGGAAAGCAGGGGAGTGGAATCGACGCCCTGGCCCGGGTGGCCGGTGTGTCGATTGATTCTCGCACGCTACGTCGCGGAGAACTCTTCATCGCTATTAGTGGTCCGCGTAACGATGGACACGACTACGTGGACGCCGTCCTGGAAGCGGGTGCCGTGGCCGCAGTGGTCGCGGAACCTCTGGTCTCGCGCTATCCCGGATGGATGCAGGACCGCTGCATCACCGTTCCCAACACGCTCGAGGCACTCCACAATCTGGCGCGCGCCGTCCGCAAGGCCTGGGGTAAGAAAATTTGCGGTATCACTGGGTCCGTCGGGAAAACTACTACGAAAGAGATCCTGGCGGCACTGCTGGGCTCGAAGTTACGGGTCCTGAAATCCGAAGGGAATTTTAATAATGAATTCGGTCTGCCGCTGACCATCTTTCGTCTCGAAGATTCGCACGATGTTGCCGTGCTCGAAATGGGCATGTCTTATCCGGGAGAATTGCGGCGCCTCGCCGCGATCGCTCAGCCTGATGTAGCCATCGAGTTGCGCGTCACGCCGGCGCACCTGCTGAATTTTTCTTCCGTCGACGAAATCGCGCTAGCCAAACGGGAACTGGTGGAAGGACTGAACGGACCGAACTCAGTTGCGATACTGAATGCTGACGACGCGCGTGTGGCGGCGATGGCCGCCGTGGCGCCCGGACGCGTCATTTTCTACGGCATCGATAAGCCGGCGGAGTACAACGCGGTAGACATTGAGGATCGCGGCGCGCTCGGCTCGGCCTTTACCCTGGTCCACAACGGGAAGCATTCGCGTATTGAAATGTCTTTACCCGGCAAACATGTGGTGTTGAATGCGCTCGCAGCCATTGCCGCGGCCGGCCAGTGGAATATCGGTGTCGCCGAGGCACAAAGCGTTTTCCCGGCGTTGCGCACTCCTTCCATGCGTGGCGAACTGATACGTTTCACCAATGGTTTTGCGCTCATCAATGATTCCTATAACTCCAGCCCCGCCGCTTTGCAGGCCATGATCGACTTGCTCGCCGCCACGCCTGGGTTCAAACGCCGCATTCTCGCCGCCGGCGAAATGCGTGAACTTGGCCCATCCTCAAAACAATTGCATCGAGAGGGTGGGGAGTTTGCCGCCAAAACCGGAAAGATTGACTTCGTCATCGGTGTCGAGGGCGACGCGGCTGCGCTTGTCGAAGGTGCCACAACTGGAATGTTTCGCGACCACACCAGGTTTTTCTCTACGCCATCTGCCGCGGCGGAATTTCTCGGAGGATTTGTTCAACCCGGCGACCTGTTGCTGGTCAAAGGATCGCGCAGCGTAAAAATGGAACAAATTGTTGATGCGCTGCTGGGACGCTTCGCTCCTGAAGATCCGCGACCGAGCGTGGGGGCGGATCACTAGATGCTCTACTACCTCCTGTACCACGTGATGCAGAAATATTTCAGCCCGCTCAACGTGTTTCGTTACATCACCGTCCGCACCGTTTATGCCAGCCTGACGGCCATGTTTCTGGCGCTGGTCTTCGGCCCATGGCTGATTCGCAAGTTGCGCGAACTCCAGATTGGCCAGTTCATCCGCGAAGAAGGCCCGCAAGCGCACCAGAAAAAAGCCGGCACACCAACGATGGGCGGTGTGCTCATCGTGCTTTCCACCGCTGTTCCAACTTTGTTGTGGGCCGACCTGCAAAATCCTTTCGTGCTCCTCGCGCTGTTTGCCTTGCTGGCTTTTGCCGTCATCGGCTTTGTCGATGACTACGCAAAAGTCGCCAAGCGCCGTAATCTCGGATTGTCGGGTAAGCGCAAATTCACCCTGCAGGTTCTCGTCAGTAGTGTCGTCGGCATCTCCTTGCTGGCGCTCTCTACCCACAGCGCTTACTCCACGCAATTGATTGTTCCGTTTCTCAAGCGGTTCCGGCCAGACCTGGTGATTCACAGTCTCTTGGATTCGCCCCATCTCTGGCCATTAGCTTTCATCCCATTTCTGGTTTTTATCGCCTTGGTGATCACCGGCAGCTCAAACGCCGTCAATCTGACTGACGGCCTCGACGGTCTTGCGATCGGCTGCACCGTCATCGCTGCAGGAGCGCTCACCGTCCTCACTTACGTGAGCAGCAATTTCCGTTGGTCAAATTATCTGGAGATTCAATACATCCCGCGTGTCGGCGAACTTACGGTTTTCTGCGGTGCGCTTGTCGGCGCATCCCTCGGCTTTCTGTGGTACAACGCGCATCCCGCGGAAGTTTTCATGGGAGACGTTGGTTCGCTGAGCTTGGGCGGTGCTCTCGGCACCATTGCCGTTATCATCAAGCAGGAAGTTCTACTGGTCTTCGTCGGCGGCATTTTTGTTGTGGAAGCGCTTTCCGTCATTCTGCAGGTTGGCTCGTTCAAGCTGCGCGGTAAGCGGATTTTTCGCATGGCGCCCATCCATCACCACTTTGAGCTGTTGGGCTGGAGCGAAAGCAAAGTGATTGTGCGCTTCTGGATTGCCGCGCTGGTCTTCGCGTTGTTTGCATTGACCACGCTGAAGCTGCGCTAGCGGTCCTCGTGGCACAGTCCCTCTTGACTGTGTTCTTAGGTGTTGTAGCGGCCGCCTTCTGAGGCGGGCGCAGTTATGGTTTGTGAAAGAGCTGGAGTTAAAGTCGAAAGCTTGAATACGTTATGCCTGGATCGATGGAGTTGCGAAAAAAGCGCGTGCTGGTCGTAGGACTGGCGCGCACCGGTGTCGCCACAGCCTTCTTCTGCGCCAGCCACAACGCGATCGTGACTGCTACGGAAACGCGAATGGAAGCAGAATTGGGTGACATTCCCGCGAAACTCAGCGAAGCTGGCGTAACGCTCGAACTCGCCGGCCACACCGAAAAAACTTTTCTCGCCCAGGACCTCATCATTCCAAGCCCCGGGGTACCCGCCGATGACCCCTTTCTTGCCGCCGCGCGCTCCAAGGGCATCACCATCTGGAGCGAGATCGAACTCGCGTACCGCTTCCTCGAAGGCAAGTTGATCGGCGTCACCGGATCGAATGGAAAGACGACCACCACCACGCTGGTGCACCACATCCTCAAGAACGCTGGAGTGGAGACATTTCTAGCCGGCAATGTCGGTACACCCCTGATTTCCTGCGTGGAAGCCACGACCGCGGGTACCGTTGCCGTTGTGGAACTCAGCAGCTTTCAATTGGAATTGATCGAACACTTTCGCCCGGACATCGGCGTATTTTTAAACCTCACACCGGACCATCTCGACCGCCACAAGACGCTTGAAGCGTACGCCGCGGCAAAGGCTCGCCTGTTTGAAAACCAAACGGAGTTGGATGCCGCAGTCATGAATCTCGATGACGAGCCTTCGCAGAAGTATGTGCCCAGGAAGCCGCAAGTTTTCTGGTTCAGCCGAAAGCAAGGTGTTAAACAGGGCGCCTGTCTGCGCGGCGAAAATATCCACATCGTGCGCGGCCCAGAAGAAGAATTTGTCATGAAGCGAGACGAAATTCCCCTCCCGGGTGCCCACAACGTGGAAAATGTGCTGGCAGCAATCACGGCAGCGCGCCTGGCAGGGGTAGACGCAAAGTCCATTGGAGACGCGGTACGCAACTTTCAGGGTGTCGAGCACCGGCTGGAATTTGTGGCAGAGATTCGAGGAGTCCGTTATTACAACGATTCCAAAGCCACGAACGTCGACGCCACGCTCAAAGCACTTGATGCTTTTCCTGGGCGCATCCTGATTATCCTGGGTGGCAAAGACAAAGGCAGCGATTACACCGTGCTGCAAGATTCGTTGCGCGAAAAAGCCATTCTGGCGCTGCTCATCGGCGCTGCCGCTGACAAAATTGAATCTCAAATCACGGGCAGCACTGCGATCGAGCGCGTCGAAACTCTGCAGCGCGCGGTGGAACTCGCTTCGCAAGCCGCTAAAACAGGCGACATCGTTTTGCTCGCCCCAGCCTGTGCCAGCTTCGACCAGTTTCAGAATTACGAGCAACGCGGACAGGTCTTCAAGCAATTAGTCCGCAATCTGGGTGGTGCATCGTGATGGGACGCATCTTCATCCTTGCAACACCACCCATTGTCATTCCTGGGCCCATTCGCTTTCTGAACGAGGTGAGGAATCTGTTTTTTCCTTTGCACCATCTTTGGGAGAAGGGGTAACTCATTTGACGAGACGTTCCGATACCGATCGCTGGTTATTTGGTGTAACTCTAATCCTCTGCCTTGCCGGCGCGGTGATGATCCTCAGCGCCTCTGCCGTCACCGCTCAAAACCAATTCGGCCACTCTTATTATTTTGTGCTCCGCCAAATCGCCTGGCTGATTATCGGTCTACTCGGCATGTTCGCACTGATGCGGCTGGACTATCACCGTCTGCGCGAGCCCGCTGTCGTGTATACCGCCCTGTGCCTTGTCCTGCTGCTGCTCGTGGGTGCTTTTTTCCTCGATAAATCGCATGCCACACATCGCTGGATCAAGCTTGGCCCCGCGAATATTCAGCCATCCGAACTGGCGAAGCTTGCCGTGATTCTCTATCTCGCCTGGTTTCTGGATTTGCGTCGCCGCACCGCCATCAGCCTGGAATTCACCAAGCAGGATTTTCTGCAAACATTGCTTCCCGCAATTGCACCAGTGCTGGTCTGCGTGGCCTTGATTCTGGCGCAACCCGATCTGGGCACTTCCGTGGACATTGTGCTGATCATGGCCGCGATCCTTTTCGTTGCGGGGCTTTCCTGGAAATGGATGGCAGTGGGAGCCATCACGGCGCTGCCGCTTTTAGTTTTTTCCATCACCCACGTTTCTTACCGCATGGCCCGCTTTATGGCATTCCTCCATCCCGATACCGATCCGCAAGGCGCCGGATTTCAATTGCTGCAATCGCTGATTGCCGTCGGTTCCGGTGGCTTTACCGGCGTTGGTTTGATGGAGAGCAAACAAAAGCTATTTTATCTGCCCGAAGCGCATACGGATTTTATCTATGCCGTGATTTGCGAAGAACTGGGTTTCATTGGCGCCAGCGTCATCATTATTTTGTTCGCTGTATTCGCCTGGCGCGGGCTGCGCGCGGCGTTCAACGCACCTGACGGGTTCGGACGCATGCTCGCCCTCGGAGTCACGGCCATGGTGGTATTTCAATCGTTGATCAATTTTGCCGTTGTTCTCGGCATGATGCCCACCAAGGGCATCCCGCTGCCGTTTGTCAGCTACGGTGGCTCGAGCCTACTGGTCATGCTTCTGGCAACCGGCGTGCTCCTAAATATTTCGCAGCAGTCGTTACCGGGCGCAGGCCTGCGAGACTGAACTATGAAATTGTTAATTGCCGGCGGAGGGACGGGCGGTCACGTTTTCCCTGCTCTGGCAATTGCGCGAGAGTGGATGTTGCGCGGAACGGACAGAGACGTCGTGCTGGTTGGCACACAACGCGGAATCGAAATGAAGCTCGTGCCGCAAGCCGGGTTGCCACTGGAAACTCTGCGTGTCGCCGGCCTCAAGGGAAAAGGCGGCGTCACGCTGGTCAAAAATATCGCCATGCTTGGAAGCGGACTCAGCGACGCGTTTGGTGTTTTGAAGCGCCACCAGCCAATAGCTGCGTTTGGCGTGGGCGGTTACGCCGCGGGACCTATGATGTTAGCTACCTGGTTGAAAGGTATCCCCAACGTGATTTTCGAGCCGAATGCCGAACCGGGCCTTACCAACAAGGTCCTCGCGTACTTTGCCAAGCGCATCGCCACCGGCTACGAAGTCTCCGCCAAAACGTGGGGAGCAAAGGCCGTGGTGACTGGCTGTCCCGTGCGCGAAGAATTCTTCTCCATTCAGCCACGCAAGCCGGAAAAGCCGCTGCGACTTCTCGTCACCGGCGGAAGCCAGGGTGCCTTGCCGATCAATCGTGCTTTCATCGAGGCGATCAGCCTGCTCGCTGCCCGAAAAAATGAGCTGCAGATCGTGCACCAAACCGGCGAGCGCGATTATAATGTTGTGAAAGCCGCTTATCAGCAGCACGAGTTTCGCGCCGAGATTGTCCCGTTCCTCGGCAACATGGCGGAACGGTTTGCCTGGGCGGATTTGCTGGTGTGCCGCGCAGGCGCCATTACTGCCGCCGAAGTGGCCGCTGCGGGACGCGCAGCGATTTTTATTCCGTTTGGGCGCGCCACAGACAGCCATCAATTGCGAAACGCGCAAGAGATGGTGAATGCCGGAGCCGGACTCCTGATTTCGGAAGGGGCATTGACGGCCGAACGTTTGAGCAAAGAGATTTTTTCCCTCCTCGACCAGCCGCAGGAGATCGAAACACTCTCGATGAAAGCGCGCACCCTTGCGTATCCGAATGCCGCGCGCGCGATTGTCGATTTGATTGAACGTGCGGCGGATATCGGCACGTTCACGGGCGAACCTATTCTTGCAGGAGGAGACTGAAGGGTAATGATGGTATCGTTTCGCAATTTTCAGCGCATCCACATGGTGGGAATCGGTGGCATCGGCATGAGCGGCATTGCTGAAGTCTTGCTGACCCTCGGTTATTCCGTTTCCGGCTCGGATACCAAGCCCTCCACAATCACGGAACGCCTGCAGGATCTGGGGGCCACTGTATTTGAAGGCCATAAAGCGGAAAACGTGCAGGGAGCGCACGTGCTGGTTATCTCTTCTGCAGTGAAAGCAGACAATCCGGAAGTGATCGAAGCCCATAAGCAGAAAATCCCGGTGATCCCGCGCGCGGAAATGCTTGCCGAGTTGATGCGCCTGAAATATGGCATTGCCGTCGCTGGCGCGCATGGCAAGACCACCACGACTTCGATGGTCGCCTCGATTCTTGCTGCCGCGCATCTCGATCCCACATTCGTCATCGGCGGAAAGGTAAATCAGGCCGGCTCCACCGCGCGGGTCGGCCGTGGCGAATATTTTGTCGTCGAAGCCGACGAAAGCGATCGCAGCTTTCTGATGTTTGCTCCCGTCGTCGCCGTAGTCACCACCATCGATCGCGAGCATCTCGATCAATATTCTTCACTCGAAGATATCCAGGGAGCCTTCCTGCAATTCGTAAACAGCGTTCCCTTTTACGGCTCGGCCATTCTCTGCCTCGACGAGGCCAACGTGCAGGCCATCATTCCCAACGTGAAACGCCCTATCCTCACTTATGGCACTTCCAGCCAGGCCGATCTTGTTATCAGTGATATCGAGATGGTTGGTCTCGGCAGCCAGTTCCGTCTCACTTACAAGGGCGACGACCTCGGCATTTTTCAATTGCCCCATCCGCCCGGTATTCACAACGTTCGTAACGCCGCCGCTGCTGCAGGTGTGGCGCTCTACCTGAATGTCGCCACCGATCTCATCAAGGAAGGCCTTGCAAAATTTGCAGGCGTTGGCCGCCGTTTTGATATCAAGGGCGTTGTCAACGACATCGTGGTTGTCGACGATTACGGGCACCACCCCGTTGAAATTCGCGCTACGCTGGAGGCCGCACGCGGCTGCAAGTTCAATCGCCTTTTAGTCCTGTTTCAGCCGCATCGCTACTCGCGCACGCAACATCTCTGGGATGAATTTTCGCGCGCGTTCAACCAGGCAGACATTCTGGTGCTCATCAATATCTACGCTGCCAGCGAAGCGCCCATTCCCGGAATCACCAGCGAAGCCCTGGCCAGCAGCATTCGCGATGCCGGCCACAAAAACGTCCACTACTTCCATTCCATGCAGGACGGCATCGAATTTCTATTGAAGGAAGCCCGGCCCGCCGACGCCATTCTCACCATCGGTGCAGGCAATGTAAGCCGTGCGAGTAACGAACTCATGGTGCTTCTGGGCACCGAATACCGCGTCGACGAGGGCATACCGCATGAGGATTGACGATCCCAAACTCGTCGCGGATCTTCAGGCACTCGGCAACGAGTTGGTGCGCGGAACCTCGCTCGCGGAGCTGACTTACCTCGGCATAGGTGGCACCACGGACTTAGTCCGCATTCACCGGCACGATGCCATCCCTGAGTTGCTCAATCTCCTCGACCGCCACGCCATTCCGCATAAGTTTCTTGGCGGTGGCTCAAATCTTCTGGTCATCGACGGCGAATTGCCTTTCGTCGTTCTCCAGTTGGCCAAACCAGAACAGGAAGTCGTCATCGAAGGCAACATTGCCCGCGTTGATGCCGCCGCGGACCTCGGTCGCACTGTAACTTTCTGTGCCAAGCAAAATCTCGGCGGTATGGAAGGTCTGATCGGTGTCCCCGGCACGGTTGGTGGCGCGCTGCGCATGAATGCCGGAGCTTACGGCACGCAGATCGGCTCCTATGTCCGCGAAGTGAAAATCTATCGCGCCGCTGATCGTCGCATAGAAATCCTCAAGGGCGATCAAATTTCGTTTGAATACCGGCACACTTCCTTTGCCCCCGATGATATGATGCTCTCAGTGAAGCTCGAACTTCCCTCCAAGCCGTTCACGGAAATCCTTCAAGGCATTCGTATCTGTAATGAGAAACGCCGGGCCAGCCAGCCCCTTGGCCAGAAGAGCGCCGGGTGCATTTTCAAGAATCCTCCGGGCGCCTCCGCCGGCCGCATGATCGATGAGCTTGGATTAAAGGGCTTTTCCGTTGGCGACGCGAAGGTCAGCGACCGCCATGCCAATTTTTTTGTTAACGCCGGGAAGGCCTCGGCCTCGGACATGCTTGCATTAATCGCGAATGTCCGCGAACGGGTGCGCGGCGCTTACGGCGTCACTCTCGAAAACGAGGTGGTCGTTTGGAACGCTTAAAACCCATCCAGCGGAATGTTGCGGCCGCTACGGCGGAGCAGGAAGCGTACCGGCCCGAACTCATCGCCGACGAAGAGCCGAAGTTCTTGCGGCGTCAGAAGCCCGTGGAGATTCGTCGCAAGAAACTTGGCGGCAAGACCTGGTCATTCTATCGGCGCGTCTTTTTCTGGTCGTTGGTCGGTGGCGCGCTGTTCGCCGTTGCCTTCCTCGGCACGCGATTTGCCCTGCATTCTCCGCAAATGCTCCTCGTCCGTCCGGATCAAATCGATGTTACCGGCAACCATATTGTGCCCAAGGAAGAAATCCAGAAGTTATTCCTTCACGATCGCAACCACAGCGTTCTGCAGATCCCTCTCGATGTGCGCCGCTCGCAGGTTCAGGAAGTTTCCTGGGTGGAAGAGGCCAGTATCCAGCGCATTCTGCCCAATCGCCTGCGCGTGGAAATCACCGAACGCACGCCCATCGCTTTCTTTCGTAATGGCGCGGAGCTGACCCTGATTGACGTGCACGGTGTCCTGCTCGATCGTCCCGAGGGCGAAGATTTTCATTTCCCCATCGTCACTGGACTTTCAGAAAATATGCCGCGCGAAGAGCGCGAGAAGCGCATGAAAACCTATCAGGAATTCATGAAGGCCATCGAGCTGGTCAAGCCCGGTTCCTCCGACCGCGTCAGCGAACTCGACCTCGGCAACCCGCGCGACCTCCACGTGGTCATCACCGGCCTTGCCGCAGTCGCTGATTCTCAAGCGGTCAGCGTGCATTTTGGCCAATCCGATTTCGTCAACAAGTACCGCACGCTCATCGACAATTTTTCGCAATGGCAGGCCAGCGTTGGCCGCGTGCAATCCATCGATCTTCAATATTCACGGCAGGTGGTGGTGAACCCCGACACCAGCACACCTGCCGCAAAACAAAAATAGCGATTTGCAGGAGAAGGCTTTGGCCAAGAAAGATAAATATCTCGTCGGGCTGGATATCGGCAGCACCAAGACCTGCGTGCTCCTGGCGGAGTTTGAAAACGATCAGGTGAAATTTCTCGCGTTGGGTGCGGCCGAATCTAAAGGCCTGCGCAAAGGCTTGATCGTCAATCTCGATTCCACGGTCAGCTCCATTCGCCGTGCCGTTGAGGAAGCTGAGAGCGTTGCCAATATCCCCGTAGAATCAGCGGTGATTGGTGTTGCTGGTGGCCACGTGCGTGGCGTAAATAGCCGCGGCGGCGTGCCACTTGGCCCCCGCCCACGTGATATCGAGCGCGACGACCTGAAACGTACCATCGATGCAGCCCGCAATGTCTCGCTGCCGGAAGACCGCGAAGTCCTTCACGTTCTTCCGCATGAGTTCATCGTCGATGCGCAAGACGGCATACGCGATCCCATCGGCATGGTCGGTCAGCGTCTGGAAGCCAACGTGCACATTGTTACGTCGTCGATTTCTGCTACGCAAAACCTGGTTACGGCGGCGAATAAGGCGGGAATTCTAATTAACGATACCGTTTTGGAACCTTTGGCGTCCGCGGAAGCCTGTTTGACTCAGGATGAGAGGGACCTCGGTTGTTGCTTGCTCGACATTGGCGGGGGTACCACGGAATTGGTGGTCTACGGTGGAGGAGTCGTTCGCCACACCAGTGCTGTAGCTATTGGTGGCGACCATTTTACCAACGACCTGGCTGTGGGTTTGCGCACCCCAATCCCCGAAGCGGACAAGATCAAACGCCTTCATGGCTGCGCGTCAGCTCGCCAACTGCGCGAAGATGGAGCCATTCAAATTGCCACGGTCGGCGATCGGCCTCCACGCACAATTTTCTCGCGCAATTTAACCGACATCATCGAGCCGCGCACCCACGAACTGCTCAATTTGATTTCCGAGGATTTGCGCCGAGCCGGGCTCGACTCGCAGATTCCCGCTGGCTTTATCCTCGCGGGTGGCGGCGCGCGGTTGAATGGTCTGGTCGAAGTGACCGAGGAAGCCTTCCAGTTGCCCGTCCGCGTCGCCGAGCCGCGCGGTATTTTGGATTTGCCCGATCAGGTGGCCCAGCCGGAATACGCCACCGTAATTGGTCTCGTTTTGTATGCCGCCAAAGCGCGCCGGGCGGGTTCGCAGAAATCGGGTGGTTTCGTTTCGAAACTGAAATCGATGTTTGCCGGGGCATAAGGTCGAATGAGTTGGGCAGACGGCCGGTTTTCCACAGGGGTCAAAAACTCCTTCTGGAATCGAGCTAAACCGAGTTTTATAAAGGACTTTCACCAGCCGGACAGGGGGAGTGCATGACAGCGAAAGACGTAGGTATCCGGATGAGCTTTAGTGAGGAGTTATCGCCGGCGAAGATCAAAGTGATTGGTGTGGGCGGTGGCGGTTGCAATGCCGTCAACCGAATGATTCGCGCCAAAGTGGAGGGCGTGGAATTTGTCACTGCGAATACCGATCTTCAAGCACTGAAACTCTCGCAAGCCCCGGTCAAATTGCAGCTCGGAGGAAAACTTACCAAGGGTCTCGGCGCCGGCGCAAATCCAGAGATCGGCCGCAAAGCCGCCCTCGAAGACACCGACAAAATTATCGAAGCGCTCGAAGGCGCGGACATGATTTTCATCACCTCTGGACTAGGTGGCGGAACAGGAAGCGGCGCGGCTCCCGTTGTCGCTTCGCTCGCCAGTGAACTCGGCGCGCTCTCCGTTGCCGTTGTCACCAAGCCATTCGCGTTTGAAGGCAAGCGCCGCATGCTGCAAGCCGAACAAGCCCTGCAGGAATTGATCGGCGTGGTCGATACCGTCATTGTCATTCCCAATGAAAGATTGATGGAAACGGTCGAGCGCGGCACCAGCTTTTTTGACGCGTTCCGTATTGCCGACGACATTCTTCGTCAGGCAGTGCAGGGAATCTCCGACATTATCACTGTGCCGGGCATCATCAACCGCGACTTTGCCGACGTAAAAGCCATTATGCACGGCCAAGGCTACGCCGTAATGGGTACTGCCGTCGCAACCGGAACCAATCGTGCCGTCGATGCAGCGAATCGCGCCATTTCCAGCCCGTTGCTGGAAGACAATTCCATCGAAGGCGCGCAGGGTATCCTCATTAACATTTGCGGAAGCTCTTCGCTGTCGCTTCATGAAGTTCACGAAGCTTCCAGCGTGATTCAGAAAGCGGCTCACGAAAACGCCAACATTATTTTCGGCGCGGTAATGGACGAAGCGATGAAAGACGCCGTCAAGATCACCGTTATTGCCGCCGGCTTCAAGGATGCCGGCAAGGGCGCCGTCAAATCCAAGCCCGCATTCTTGCCCGCAACGTGGAAAGCTGGTCGCGAAATTCCCGTCCAGCAGGAATTGCCGCATCTGCCTCCCAATGTCGTCCATCAAGTCTCGCAAAACGTCCGCGAAGTTTCGCAGGAAGTGCCCAAGGACGACCTGGACGTACCAACATTCTTGCGACGCCAGGCTCAGAAAGCCTGAACCACTCTTAACGCTTTTGAGATGAATGCTCATCCTGAGGGATGCTCAACTAGCGCCCCGGGTGCACTCGTGGGACTAGCGCTTTTCTTGTCGTACGTGCAGCGCGCATTCTAACTTTCCGAATCTCTCACCCTCGCCAACTTCCGCACCTCTTCTTCGAACCGCGACATATCCTTACCCCCATACTTCAAGACCCTGCCCAACCCCGAATGAAATTCCTTTGCGCCTGTTGACTTCACCACCGCCGCAAGATTCTCCGGCGTAATTCCGACACCCGGCAAGACCACGATGCGCCTTCCGGCCAACTCGACCAGCGTGCGTAGCGTATCCCGTCCCAACACGGCGTCCGGTGCGCCCCCCGAAGTCAGTACTCGATCCGCCCCGGTGCGAATCACGTCCTCCAGTCCGCGCAATAGATCCCTGCATTCATCAAACGCACGATGAAACGTAACCTTCAGCGGACGTGCAATTTCCACCAGCTCTTTGACTCGCTCGACGTCGATGGAATGGTTATCTCGGAGCGCTCCCAGCACCACGCCGTCTATCTTTATCGTCAGCGCCAGGCGAATGGAATTTCTCATCGCTGAAAACTCTTCTTCGCTGTAACAGAAATTTCCCGCGCGTGGCCGAATCATCGCGTAAATGGGAATCTGCAGCGACTCTCGCGTTTGCTGCATCATTCC
The DNA here is from genome assembly GCA_963748365.1 of Candidatus Acidiferrales bacterium. GTDB lineage: Bacteria > Acidobacteriota > Terriglobia > Acidiferrales > UBA7541 > Acidiferrum. The sequence continues at coordinate 74,831 of CAVVJG010000001.1, read as the reverse complement.
CGCACTCGGCGTCAGCCCGCCACAACCGAGGGCGGGGCACAATTCGATGCGGTCGGCCCCTCCGCGTTCTGCGGCCTGCGCGGCCGACACGGATTCCACTGCGATCTCCAGAATCAGTTTTTGTTTCATCACAATTGGAGGAAAGTCTATCAGGCTGGACGAACAGATCGAAAGAAACGGAAATAGAGAAAAACTATGAACAAGGCGACAAACGCTCCGGTTGAATCCAGCAGCGAGTCCCACACGGACGCTGTGCGCGAGGCCACAAAGGATTGGTGGATTTCATCCAGCGCGGAATATCCCGCGGCAATGCACAGTGCAACCGCGGCCCAGGAGAATCGCCAGCCGTGCCGTTCTCCCCGGATGCCGCGAAATAGCAGCACGTAAAAAACAAAGTATTCGGTGAAGTGCGCGGTCTTGCGGATAAGGTGATGGATGTAATCGAAACGGTCTTCGCTAAGATTAGGAATCAGCCAGTGAAGAATCGTGCTGAGCACCGAACCTGTATGTTCCGCTGAAAACGTATCCGTCGAGGCGAAGAAAATTATGCATCCCCACAGCAGCGCCGGCCACCACGCTCGAATCCACGCGGGAATCATCGACTTTGCCGGAACGCGAGCGCGTAGTTCCTCAAGCGGGGGCGCAGGACGCGGGTTTCGCCAGGGTTCGGAACTGGGCAACGGAATCTCCTAAGAGCGGCGGCGTCCGGCGAGCAATCGAAAAGGGGTGGCCGCCAAAATTCTCAATCAAAAAAAATTTTCCAGCAAAGGCCCGTGCTGGATTCTTGCATTCCAATAGTTTCAGCTACTCCATGCGGTAGTTGGGAGCTTCTTTGGTGATGACCACGTCGTGTACGTGACTCTCGCGCAAGCCCGCCGCGGTGATGCGCAGGAATCGCGCTTTCTCTGAAAGTTCCTTGATTGTGCGCGCGCCCACGTAGCCCATACCGCTTTTCAGTCCACCGACCAGTTGATCGGTAAGCCCACTGAGCGGTCCTTTATACGCCACGCGCCCTTCCACGCCTTCCGGTACAGACTTTCCGCGCTCGGCGCCTTCCTGTGCATAACGGTCAGCGGAGCCCGCTTCCATCGCCCCAAGTGAGCCCATTCCGCGATACGACTTGAACGTCCGGCCTTGATACAGAATCGTTTCGCCCGGCGATTCTTCCGTTCCGGCGAACAGGCTGCCGATCATCACGCAGGAAGCGCCCGCGGCAATCGCCTTCGAAATATCTCCCGAATACTTGATTCCGCCATCCGCGATGATGGGCACCCCAGTGGCTTTCGCCGCTTTTGCCGCTTCCATCACGGCGGTCAGTTGCGGCACGCCCGCCCCCGTGACCACGCGCGTCGTGCAGATCGATCCGGGGCCGATACCAACCTTCAGGCCATCGATGCCCAGTGAAATCAAATCACGTGCGCCCTCTTCTGTGGCCACATTACCGGCAATCAGCTGCATATCCGGCAGGCGGTGGCGAATAGCTTTGACAGCATCCATCACGCGCTCGGTGTGGCCGTGCGCGGTATCGATCGCCAGAACATCGACGTTCGTCTTGGCCATTTCCACGGCGCGTTCCAGGAAGTCTCCGGTGGCGCCCACTGCGGCGCCGCAATACAAGCGGCCATGGTCGTCTTTCGACGCGCGCGGATATTCTAGTTTCTTCTGAATATCTTTTACGGTGATCAGGCCCTTCAAATTGAAATCGGCATCGACCACCAGAAGTTTTTCGATGCGATGCTTCTGCAGGATTTTTTCCGCTTCTTCCAGCGTGGTGCCCACCGGCACGGTGACCAGATTGTCCTTGGTCATCACCTGGCCCACCATCTGCGCATGATTTTTTTCAAAACGTAGGTCGCGATTGGTCAGGATTCCCGTGAGCCGCGTGCCACGCGTAACCGGAAGTCCCGAAATTCGATACTTGTTCATGATTTCCAGGGCCTGGCGGATGGTAATGTCCGGTGAAATGGTGACCGGATCGACGATCATTCCGGATTCCGATCGTTTTACGCGATCGATCTCCTCCGCTTGCCGGTCGATCGCCATGTTGCGGTGGATAATCCCGATGCCGCCCTGCCGCGCAATCCCGATGGCCAGCCGCGATTCCGTAACGGTGTCCATGGCCGCGGATGCCAGCGGAATTTTGATGCTGAGCTTGCGGGTGAATTGCGTGGAAGTGTCTACATCCGTTGGCAGGATCGTCGATTTGCCCGGCACCAGCAACACGTCATCAAATGTCAGGCCTTCAGCTATGGGACCTTCAATCATGGATGCCTCGCAAATTGAGATGTGGCTCGCCGGAGCGCGTGGCCAGAAACAGCGCAGCCCAGCGTGTGGGCGCTGGGCCGGCGGATGAGTTCAGCAAGTCAATAAAATGCATCACGGTGTAATCTTTAATTTTAGGGGCTAAGGCAGAGGCTGGTCAAGTTGGGGCGAACTTCAGTTGTGGGTCATGGTAGTGTCCTAATTTCACGATTTGCCGGTCTTGTAGCATAAAGAGAGCAAAGGAGAGCGCTGTGGGCGCAAAAGAGAAAATGAGCTCGATTGGCCAGCCAGTGCCGGAGTTGCCGGTCGCTGATGTCGAACGCGCACAACAGCATTACAGAGACGCACTCGGCTTTGAGATTGGATGGCTTTACCCAGGCAAAGAGATTGGGGCCGTGTCACGAGGTCATGTGGCGATATTCTTTCGGAAGAGGAAGCCGCCGTTCGAACCTGCCGTTCACTGGGTGTTCGCTGAAGATATCGATGCGTCGTACCAGGAACTGAAATCGCTAGGTGCAAACATCGTGGATCCTCTGGAAAAAAAGCCTTGGGGATTACGCCAGTTTACCGTAAAGGATCTGGACGGAAACCTCTTCTATTTCCACCATGACTAGCCAAACGTCGCATTCAAATTAGGACACCACGGAACTTCTGGGGATAGCCAGCTACATCGCCGGTTACTACACAATTCAAAAATCTTACCGTGAAAGGGAGCCCCGCAGTCGAGGCCCCTATCACCCTGCTTTATTGCTTTGCTACTTTGTTGCTGGCGCCCGGTTGGATCATCACCGCCATCGTTTCCGATTGCGGGCCATTGAACTGAATCGAGAGATTGCGAGCGAGCAACGGATCGTTCTTGGCCCCTGCCAATGCGCGCTCGGCGTGATTGCGTTGCTCGCCAGCCGGGCCGTTTAGGCTGATCAGCGCGGCCGCGAATTCCATCTCCGGATCGTTTCCCCGCACCTGCAGCGCTTGCTTCACGAGAGCGTAGCCATCAAGGCCCTGCGCCGGATTCTGCCCGGCTTTGTCGTTCCACGCTTTGTAGATCTCCGTCAAATATCCTTCATCGAAGGATGCCAGTGCACCAGCCGGCGTGGTGTTCCCCGCGGCATTCGCGCGTGCCACCAACTTGACGAGGAGTTCCTTCGCCATCACAGGATCTTTGTGAGAATACACTGCCGCGCGGCGCAGCGTTTCCATATGGACAATCACGACGGGATCGGAGTCGAGCGTGGCAATGGTGTCGGCCGCCAGGTTTTTCGTGTCGTAAGTCTCGTTACCCGTCAGATTCCAATTGTGGCTGATCCAGGGCAGAGACTTTGCATCACCGATATCGAACGAATGACAGATAAGCGGCGGGCCGGCGAGCGCAGAGCCTGCAAAAAGTAAAAGCGCGACCAGCAGCATTGCGGCAAACTGTATTGTTGAAAGAGTTTTGCGATTCATGGTGTTTTTAATCTCCTTACCGATGAAATTCACTTGCATACCAGAAGACGCTGCCACCGCGCCAAGTGTTAACGCCCTTTCTGAGATGAAGTTTGCTTTTCTTTCAAGATTGGGGCTCTGAGACTCGTGCGAGTCGTTGCCGATTGTTCCCAGTATCGCCATATCGAAATGTCGCCGAGGTCTAGCGAGTTCCACCAAATATCCAGCATGCCCTGATCCAGGCGAAGGACGCCCTCGCGCGTGACTCCCCTGGGTGGAGGAACGAGGCTCGCAAAACGATCGTACACTTGCGCGCGTTCCTGGCCCTCGGTGCGGGAGAGTAAATGCCAGAGCGTGAGTCCATCTTTGGCGCTCGCTTGTGCCAGCACAATGGCAAGCGCGGAATCCCTTCGCTCCTTGGATTCTTCCGCGAAATCAAAATCGGCCAAAGCGTTGCGTAATGCCTCCGCTGTGTCTTCAAACCACGGTGTACCCGGTCCGATGCGCGGCCGGGTAGCGCACATGGCCCCCGCTGGGATGAAAGACTCACGGCCGTTGAGTTGGAATCCAACCCACCCGAGTGTGGTACGTATGCTGCCCGAACCATCGGGAGATACTTCCAGCGTGTAGGCGCAGCCAAGATCCACCGCAATAGCCGATGGAGTATCCACAACAAACTGGCCAGGGGGCGCCCAGATAGCCGCATGAATCGTGCCGCGGTCCAACTGAATGCGCGTGCGTTTATCGCCCGATTGTTCCAGACGCACGCGAGAACTGGGTTCGACATCGATCTGCCCGAACGATTTTTCGGAAATGGAAGCGCGCGAAGTGCCGTTCGTTTCCAAAATTTGCCCGACATCCAGTTTTGCGTTCGCCTGCTCCGTGGTGACGTAACTGCTTCCGATGCGCACCACGCCCTGCAGACTCGCAACATCCCAACTGTTTTGAGTTTCCGGAGTGCGGGTGGGAAGGAGAGTTAGAAAAACGCTGGTGGCTAAGCTGATGACCACAAGAAGTACAGCCGCAAGGCGAGGGAGCCAGGGCAACTGAATCCTCAAATTGCCGAACCACCTGAGCGGCACGATTACTTCAGAGGGGAGCACAAGCGGCGCGCCGCTATGGCGTAGTTGCCCGAGCGTCGATTCCAGGTGCTGCAATCCGGCGCTCGGCTCACCAGAGCCATCCCACAAATAACGGTCATTCATGGCGGCTTCCTCGAGAGCATCGGGGCGGGTTTTCTTCATGGTGTTTCACTCGATTCTCCCAAACTTCGAGCCTCAGGCTTCTTCCCGAGAACTTCACGCAGTTGCTGCATGCCGCGATGCAGGTTCACGCGGACCGAGCCTTCTGTCAAACCGGTGCGCACCGCGATTTCGGGTCCCGTCATGCCCTCGACCAGGCGAAGGATGAGCGTTTCGCGATAACTGCTCGGCAACGAACGAATTGCTTCCAGAACCACGATCGCTTCGGAATGATCCGCTTGATTCGCGGGATGAATGTTTCTTCCTACCTCGTGGAGCCCCTCATCGAATTCAATTACCGGCCGGGACTGACGTAGAAAATCAACTGCACGATTGCGAGCGATTGCGGCGAGCCAGCCGCCAAAGCGAGAAACTTCGCGCAGCATGTTCAACCGGGGAAGCGCCAGGAGGAATACATCCTGCACGAGGTCTTCGGTATCGCCGTAGGGAACTTTGCTCAACAGAATGCCATGGACCATTCGAGCGTAGCGGGTATAGAGCATCCCAAAGGCAGTGCGATCACCTCTCTGCGCGGCGCGAACGAGCGCACCATCGGCACCGGCGGTTTCAGCCGTGAAGTTCACAGCGTCGAAACCCTGGAAGAGTGGTCGCAGGTTGATTTCAGTCGCCACGTTCGGGCCATCGCAGCATGCATGCCATCCAACTGGATAGACGGAGGAACTGGGCCGAGTGTTAACAATACTCCGTAATATGCACCATTGCAGCTTCTTGCCCTTCATTGCAGAGCTCGAATACAGTTATTGCATGCCGGAGCATTTCAAGAGCTTTGACCCTCATGCCTTGCTGAAAAGTGGCCATCTGCAGACGATGGCGAGCGCGTTCATTCGCCGGAGGTTTGCGCTTCCCGGTTCCGAAGAGCGGCTATTTCGCGTCGATCCTGAATCGCAATTAAAGGGCGTCTGTCACTGGCAAGCCGGCCAAAACCGTGAGGTCCCCGTCATTGTGATTGTGCATGGACTGGAAGGCTCCAGCGACTCAAACTATTTGCTGGGTATCGCCGAAAAAGCCTATGCTCGCGGATTTCATGCCATTCGCATGAACCAGCGTAACTGCGGCGGCACTGAACGCCTTACACCAACGCTTTATAACAGCGGGATGAGCTGCGATTATCGCGCCATCTTGCTGGAACTGATTGCCGACGGCTTCCAGAACATTTTCTTCGCTGGCTATTCGATGGGTGGAAATCTGGTCACCAAGATGGCGGGCGAATGGGGAGCGGGCGCGCCAAAGCAGTTGCGGGGTGTTGCGGCAGTCTGTCCCTCGCTCGATCTGTCTGCTTGTGCCGATGCGCTGGAACGCACTCAGAACTTCTTCTATCAGCGCCATTTCGTGAAGGGACTGCTGGATCGATACCGCCGAAAAGCGGAGATGTTCCCGGAACGCTACTCGAAAAACGGATTTGGCCCAATACGCACGGTGCGCGAATTTGACGATGCCATCACCGGCCCAGCGTTTGGATTCAAAGATGCCGAGGAATATTACGAAGCGTCCGGGGCAAAGCGCGTCATCGCCCAATTGACAGTTCCGCTGCTGATCATGACCGCCAAAGACGATCCCTTTGTACCCTATGAATCGTTCCTGCGCGCAAAAGTTGAGTCCAATCCGATGGTCCGATTTGCGACTCCGGACCATGGCGGCCACTGCGGGTTCATCTCAAAATGGCCCGGGACTGAGCGGTTCTGGGCAGAGGAACGAATCGTGGAGTTTGTGGCCGATGTAATGAGATAAGTCACGTTAACTCATTACATGACAAGCCGCTTCTTTGCTCTTTTCTATGAATTCCCAATAAAAACGAAGTATTCGGCTTGTAGCAAAACTCCGGAATCTATTTTCAAATGTTCGCCAAAATCCACGAATGTAATGAGATAAACGCGCCAACCTCATTACATCGGCGTTTCCCCGCCCCGCCTAGCCCAGCGGCTTCTCCAGCGAAACCTGGAATCCCGGCGTCAGCAGTTGGGCAGGGCCGTTGGCCGCAATGACCATATCGTCTTCGCAGCGCACGCCGAATTCTCCCGGGATATAGATGCCTGGCTCATTCGAGAAAGTCATTCCCGCAGCCAGAACGGTCTTGCTGCCGCGCACCAGATAAGGATGCTCGTGGCCGTCGAGTCCCAAACCGTGCCCTAGTCGATGGGTGAAAAATTTGTAGTCGGGGCCGTATCCTCCCGCGACGACGACGGCGCGAGCGGCGTCATCTACGGTGCCGCTCAGTTTGCCGGCGCGAGCGGTATCCAGCGCGGCGTCCTGCGCTCTGCGAACAATCTCAAAAACCTGTTGCAACTTTGCAGAAGGCTTCCCGAAAACGCCGGTGCGCGTTACATCGGATTCGTAGCCCTCCACAGTGCAGCCGCCATCGATCAGTACGACGTCGCCTTCTTTCAACTTATGCGGCGTCTTCGAGCCGTGAGGCAGCGCCGCCGCGGCACCAATCAAAACCAGAGCGCCTCCGCGCAGATCCATCCTGGCGAATCCGGCGGTGACCAGATTGCTGATGTCTCCTTCGGACATGCCTTCTTTTAGTATGGCAAAGACTTCGCGGAAGACCTCGCAGGTTGTGGTGCAGGCGGCGCGCATCAAGCTCAATTCATGCTCGGACTTGATCGAGCGGCACGCGACGGTGATGGGATCTGCAGAAACAAAGGTGCTCTTTGCCGCCGCAGCGCGCAAGTGATCGTAGAAGGTGAAGGGCAACGTTTCTTCGATTCCGATTCGTCCGGGGTGGAAATGGCGTTCGGCCAGTACCGTGGCGATCAGCTTTGTGGGGCTTTCATCCTCTTGCCACACCCGAACTTCTGCCGGATAGAGTAGCGATTCGCGCATCCGTGACTCTTCAAACGCCGGACACACCAGAATCGGTTCGCCGATTCGCGGGAGCACCAGGGCGAGAAGCCGCTCGCTTAATCCCCAATGAATTCCTGTGAAGTAGTAGAGCGAAGAGCCGGGACCCATGATGAGTGCGTCGATTTTAGGCACCGCCGCCGACATCAACTCCTGCGCATGGTGCGCTCGTGACTGAAATTCCTCCGGAGTGATCGGTTGAAAGCGCTCGACAAGCGGCTTTCCCGGTGAAGCGACGGGAGCCTGGGAATCTGCAGATCGAGAATCGCCGGTGAGTAGCGGTGTAGCGGCAAAAGTGGTGGCGATCGAGGATTGAAGAAAGCTACGACGTGATAGACAACGATTTGCTGAGGACCATGGGGAAGCAGAATGGATGGGGCGGGAAGCAGAGTCAAGCGAATGCGCAGAAAGGGAAGTAAGGGAGGGGAAAAGTAAAACTAGTTCCAGTACTTAATGCCCATATTCAGAAAAACGTAGATTCTATTGAGAAGTGTAGTTAAGTATGCATTGGTCGGGCATCGGGTATACAGCAATGAATGTATATTATTGATAAAAATGGATTTAGTTAGATTGTGTTTATTCAAGTAAGCGTGTGTTTGGAGAGTCAATTGCATTATCGAGTGCAACGGTTGCTCGCGTTCGATTTCCATTACTATTGGCGCGACCTTATTTAGAGAATTTAGATGGGGGACGATGAATCGCTCGTCGGTTTTTGCAGTGCCCGAAGTTCAACCACGAAATTTTAGTTTAAGTTCTAGGAGGAGTGCATGAAGCTCAAGCAACACAAGTTGTTGGCTTATGTCTTTGCAGTGATTTTAGGTTTGGGACTAGTGGTCGGCGCGGTTAACTCTCAGGTAGTCAGCGGCGACCTCCTTGGTACGATTCTGGACAAGAGCGGTGCAGCGGTTCCGAACGCGACTGTTACTGCTACGAACGTTGGCACCGCTGCGAAGCATGAAACGACGGCCAATGGACAGGGTGAGTACCGGTTCAACAATCTTCCCGTTGGAACTTACAATATTTCTGCGACTGCTCCAGGATTTGCGACCACCAACGTGAGTAGCGCTCGCGTGGAGTTGAACAAGACTTCGACCTTGCATATCACCCTTGAACTTAGCACCACGACGACATCTATTGAGGTCGTTGGCGGAGCAACTACGCTGGACACCACCACCGCGCAATTGAGCAGCACGTTCGAAAGCAAAGCAGCTGAGAACCTGCCTTTGGCTGGCACGAGCGGTGTGCTGAATCTATCCCTCTTGACGTCCGGCGTGGTTTCAAGCGGCGGCGTTGGGGCCGGGTCAGGACCGGCAGTCGGCGGTCAGCGTCCCCGCAACAACAACTTTACCGTGGAAGGTGTGGACAACAACGACAAGAGCGTCACCGGACCACTAGTGACTGTGCCTAACGACGCTGTGGCCGAATTCTCTCTCTTGCAGAACAATTTCGGCGCGGAATACGGACACTCTTCGGGCGGTCAGTTCAATACCGTGGTGAAGGGTGGAACGAATACCTATCATGGCATGGCCTATATCTACAATGAGAACCGGAATTACGATGCTTTGGACACCCAACAGATTAGCGCAGGGTACACGAAGCCTCCCCGCTACGACAATAATCGATTCGGCGGAAACGTTGGCGGCCCCGTCATTAAGAATAAGCTGTTCTTTTTCGTAAACTATGAGCGTCAACCAATCGGACAGAGCGGGGTGCCAGGAGCGGCATGCGCGCCCGATGCGGCGGGCTGGGCGGTAATTGACGCTACAAGTGGTTTGAATTCAAACAACGTAAGTACTTTCAAGCAATACGTTCCGGTTGGCACGCAAGGGCAGACGAAAGATAACGGCTGCAAAAACATTAAGTTCGGGACTGCAACGGTCTCGACACAAGGTTTGTCATTCCCAATTCCCTCCTATTCGAACACCTGGAACCTGGTAACCAGTGGAGACTGGAACATTTCCTCGAAGGATCAATTGCGCGCCCGTTATATCCAGCAGAAGTTCACCGGTCTGGATGCGGCTGCGTCGCTGCCGGTTTTCTTCACCACTCTACCAGTGCCGTATTATCTGGTGACCATCAACGAATATCACCAGTTCACAGCGAACGTCCAGAATGAGCTGCGTGTAGGTTTCAACCGTTTCTCTCAGGTATACAGCACGGGGTCCCAGCAATTCCCTGGTTTGGACGCATTCCCGAACCTTACCTATGATGACTTGAACTTCCTAAACTTGGGTCCGGACCCGAACGCACCGCAGGGGAACATTCAGAACACCTACCAATTTGCGGACTCTGTGAGCTGGACAAAGGGTCGCCACAGCATGAAGTATGGGTTTGAAGGGCGGAAGGTTATCTCGCCGCAGTATTTCACGCAGCGCGTGCGCGGCGACTACGAATATAACTCTCTCTACCAATACATGACCGACAGCCAACCGGGTAGCTTTGCCGAGAGGTCGATCGGTGACACACCATATTACGGCGACCAGACGGCTTGGTATTTCTACGCGCAAGACAACTGGCGCATACGTCCCAACATCACGTTGAACCTGGGCGTGCGTTATGAATACACGACAATTCCGTACACCCAACGGTTACAAAAGTTGAATGCGATCGCGAGCGTACCGGGACTTGTGGAGTTCAAGGAACCCAACGCGGCAAAGAACAACTGGGCGCCGCGCATAGGTATCGCATACTCCCCAGGAAGCGACGGAAAGACTTCCATCCGCGCAGGCTTCGGCATTGCCTACGACGTGCTTGTATGACAACCTGGGCATTCTGTCCGCGCCTCCGGAACTGCAGCAGACTGTAGACTGCAACACCATCGGGACTCCTGGAGGACAGGGCGGCTACTACTGCGATGGAGTCAACAATCCGCTGTACGCCAACGGATTTTTGACTGGCGGCGGGCTGCCGTCCACAGGAAATACTACCTTCCCAGACCAAGCGTCAGCAGCAGCGGTAACTTCTGCGTACGTTCCGGTTGATCAGAAGAGCCCGAAGTCGCTTGACTGGACCCTCGGTGTGCAACACGCATTTGCGAACGATTACACCGTGGAAGTTCGCTACGTAGGCACCCGTGGTATTCACCTGCCTGCTCAGATTCGTCTGAACAGACAGACAAAAACGACCAGCGATCTCTTCCTGCCGACGTACACAACAAATCCGGGTCACGCAGCACTCGACAGCCTGACTACCTCTTGGCCGATATCCAAGCCGGGAGCAGTTTCGTTCCGGAATGGGCAGCCGGAAACTTTACCGGAGCAAGCGTGGTGTCCTTTGAACCGTGGGCAGCGTCCAGTTACAACGGTATGGCTGCGCAACTCACCAAAAAGTACAGCAATGGCTTGCAGTTTGTCGCTGCGTACACGTTTAGCAAGACGATCGACAACGCCACGGCAGACGTTTTCAGCACGGTCATTGCGCCTCGCCGCGCGCAGGACTGGCTAAACCTTCCTGCGGACCGGTCTCGATCGATTCTGGATCACCGGCATCGCTTCACGCTTGCCCTGGTGTATGACGTGACGGCCTTTAAGAACAGTAACTGGTTCTTGAAGAACGTGGTAGGCAACTGGACGCTCGCGCCCATTTATACGTACCAGAGCGGACAGTGGGGCACGCCACAGAACGCCGTGGATACCAACCTGAACGGGGACAATGCTGGTGACCGACCGATCTTTAATGCGGGCGGTGTATCGGGGACAGGCACGGGTGTGAACCCACTCTGCAGGAGCTCGCTACCAAGTTTTGCGACTTGCGGAGAGAACGACTATGACCCCGATAAAAACCCGATCCCCGGGCCTGGGAACTTTAACTCCACACCATTCCTTGTGGCTTACCAGGCTATTAATCCGACTGCCCAGTACATCATCGCAGGGCAAGGTGCAAAGAGCACCACAGGTCGATCCGTTCTGCAACTCAATCCCATTAACAACATTGACTTCAACATTACGAAGCGCTTCAACATCACGGAGCGCTACAGCGTGCAGTTCGGCGCGTATACCTTCAACCTTTTCAACCATTCTCAGTTCATCGGCGGCTATCTGAACGACATCGCACCGCTCGGATTCACGGGAACAGAGCGAAGCATGTTGATTCCGAACCAGGATAACTTCAACAACCCAAGAGCCGTGTTCTCGAGCAACCCGAGGACGATGGTGCTGTCCTTTAAGTTCATGTTCTAACCACTAGCCTGCCTGCAATGATGCGGGCAGCAGAATTTGAAAAGGCGCTCCGGGCAACCGGGGCGCCTTTTTGTCTTTGGTGTGCCGAGCATGATCGACAGCTTGGAGGTGTAAGTCCTCTTCACAACCAGATGGAGGTGAAGTGATAGCGAAGCGCAAGGGCCGAACCGTGAGGTGAGGTCTGAAAGAAGCGTGGAGCAAAGACGCGAGCCGATGAACAAGAACTGGATGTGAGGCAGGCAGTGTTCGGGCGAGCTGGCCAATGGCAGCGAAGCCCACATCCATCAAGGGCACTGAATGTAAATCCAGCGGTTGCGCGTTGAAGGCGGTCGAACTTACCTCGGGAGATCTGCTACCGGTCTCGAATTCGAGACTGAGAGGCGAGAGATCGTTTCTGATCCGGTGGCAGAAGTCAGCAGAGGGCGTATTGTGTGCTGAGCAGCGCGTTGTTCAGGAAGGTTGAAGTCCTTCTGGCACTCGGATGAGGAGGGCCATATCCAAAAGCGGGGGTAATGCCTCGCTGGCCGGAGAATGAAGTTAGTTCTTCGGAGGGCAGGGTGTCCATCGCGAGATGGAATCCGAAAGGCATGAGGAGAACTACCGGGCCGTAATCGATGGGGGCTACCCCGAAGATGAACCGGTCGGCCGAAGGTGGGGCAAGGTCGAGTCTGCACTATGGAGACGAAGGCGCTCTCATTCACCCACCGCACCAAGGTGTTTGCGGACGGCACGGTAGGGAAGAACAACACGTGACCTCAGGAGGACTGACAGAGTCTCCGGGGACACTCGGAGTAAACGGACCTATAAGCGAAAGCGAAGGGGTGAGTGAAGCTCTGTCAGTAGGCGGACGGCTGTGTAGTACCTGAAACGTGGCGAAAGTCACGTGACCGAGCCATCGGCAATCGAAATGGATTGGGGAAGGCAGCCGGCGAAGACGGTTGGGGAGAGAAGGAAAACCAGATGAGTAAGGGCGGGAAGGTGGAACAGTTCCATGAGTGAAATACCCGTACATTCTCGACCGAGGAGACTGGTGGACTGGATCAACCCGACGGGGGCAAAGAAGGTCCATTCATTGATCGACAAGGTGTACAAGCGGAAGAACCTGGAGATGGCCTGGGAGAGGGTACATGCCAACCGGGGTAGTGGAGGTGTAGACGGACAGAGCCTCAGTGGATTCGCCGAGCAACTCGATCAGCAGTTGAATCGATTGCAAAGCGAACTGCAAGGGGACAGCTATCAGCCTCAACCGGTGCGGCAGGTGCAAATCCCGAAGGCGGGCAAGCCGGGAGAGTATCGGATGCTTGGAATTCCCACGATTTATGACCGGGTCTGCCAGCAGGCGTTGCTCAACCGGTTGGAACCGATCTTCGAACCGGTATTCGACGAAGCGAACTTCGGATATCGGCGAGGGCGATCGACGAAGGACGCCCTGCGCAAGGTGTGGAAGGAAATACAAAGCGGGAGCGAGTGGATCGTAGACGCCGACCTGAAAGACTTTTTCGGGTCTGTGGATCACGAGAAACTTCTAACGCTGGTTGCCCAGCAAGTAGCGGATTGCCGAGTGCTACGCCTAATTCGGGCCATGCTCAAAGCGGGAAGCTACGGAAAAAGGCGACTCTTTCCAAGTGAGCGCGGGACTCCGCAAGGTGGAGTGGTTTCTCCCTTGCTCAGTAACATACTTCTGACGCCGTTTGATCGGGAGATGAGACGCAAGGGATATCAGCTGACGAGGTACGCGGACGACTGGGTGATTACCTGCAAGTCTGCGGCAGAGGCGCGAGCGGCAGTGGCCGTCGCCCTGCGAATCCTGAGAGAGCTGGGAGTGGAGCTGCATCCAAAGAAGACGCGGATCGTCCACGTTCAGCATGGCTTCGAGTTCCTCGGCTACAAGATCAAGCGCGGGAATCGATTACGACTTCCCGAAGGCAAGATCCGTAGCAACGCGCGTTCGGGTGCGCTGTATGCGTATCCGCGAGAGAAATCGATTCGCCGCTTTCAGGATCAAGTGCGGCAGCGGACCAAACGTCGCGTGCCCATGCCGACCGAGGAGCTGATTGAAACAGTCAATCCACTCTTGCGTGGATGGGGCGGGTACTACAAGCGCGCCCATGTCCGAAAACTCTTCAACCGTTTGGACCGATGGATCGTTCGACGCATCTGGTCGCATCGGTTCAAGCGCTGGCGGAATGGCGGCTGGAAACAGCTGCCCACGGCGGCGTTGTATCGCGAGTACGGGCTTGTGAACCTGGTTGGGCTAATTCCTTCGCTTGTCTCTCGGCATAGCTGAGTTTTCGTGAAAGCTGCATACGGGAAAACCGTACGTGCAGTTTGAGCGGCGGACGGAGGCCAGCGCATGAGCGCGCCTCCTCCGACCCGACAGCTGCGCAAGCAGTGAAGGCCCGAACGGTCCCCGCAAGGGGATAAAGGGAGCGATGAGTACGCAGCGCAACTCAACCACCGACAAGCGGCAGAAAAGCCAGTACCGTCTGGCCTTTCCGGAGGAGAGTAGGGGTGCAGCCCCGATGGCCTTCGTGGAAGGGACCGAATCGGAGTTGGCGGAGCGCAGAGCCGAAAGTCCGGCTACCGAGCAGTGGATGGAAGAAGTCTGCGAGCGGGAAAACTGCAAGCAGGCGCTACGACGAGTGAAGGGCAACGAAGGCAGTCCAGGCATCGACGGGATGACCGTCGAGAAACTGTCTGGACACCTGAAAGAGCACTGGCCAGTCATCCGGGAACAACTCCTCAACGGAACCTACAGACCACAACCGGTTCAACGAGTAGAGATACCGAAGCCGGACGGCGGAGTGCGCAAGTTGGGCATTCCGACGGTGCTGGATCGATTCATTCAGCAAGCGGTGATGCAGGTGCTACAAAGGAGCTGGGACGGAACGTTCTCCGAACACAGCTATGGGTTTAGGCCCAAGCGATCGGCACATCAGGCGGTGGAGCAGGCGCAGCAATACCAAGCCGAAGGTTACCGCTGGGTGGTGGATCTGGATCTCGAGAAATTTTTCGACCGGGTCAACCACGACCGATTACTAGCGAAGATCGCCGAAAGGGTCAGCGATAAGCGTTTGCTGAAACTGATCCGTGCGTTCTTGCGAGCCGGAATAATGGAGAATGGGCTGGTGAGTCCGGCCGAGGAAGGGACGCCGCAAGGTGGCCCTCTCTCGCCCGTGCTATCGAACATCGTACTCAACGAACTGGATCGGGAGCTGGAGCGGCGCGGACACCGGTTCACACGATATGCGGATGACTGCAACATCTACGTCCGCAGTCGGCGGGCCGGCGAACGAGTGATGAGAAGCGTGACGCGACTCCTCACGACAACGCTCAAGCTACGGGTAAACAGCGAGAAGAGTGCGGTGGCACGACCATGGGAACGGAAATTCCTGGGATTCAGCTTCACGAATCATAAGCAACCGAAGAGGCGCCTTGCGCCGAAAACGGTGGCACGGTTCAAGGAGCGAGTTCGGGAACTCACAAGCCGGACACGGGGCATAAGCCTCGCCCGAATGGTCCATGACTTAGCGGAATATCTCCGCGGATGGATCGGTTACTTCGGACGATGTGAAACCCCGGACGTGCTCGACAAGCTGGAGCAATGGTTCCGGCGTCGACTTCGGTCGATGGTCTGGAAACAGTGGAAGCGAGGAACCACCCGGTATCGCGAGCTCCGCAAGCGCGGCATCGCTGCGCAGGACGCCGCGCAAACGGCGGGTAGCTCCGATGGTTCGTGGCACCTCGCGAACACTCCAGCGTTGAAAATCGCTCTATCGAACGCTTACTTCGCCTCGCTCGGGCTTACCGAGCTCACGGCTCATGGTTAGTTCAACCCGCCGAACCGCCGGATGCGGACCCGCATGTCCGGTCGTGTGGCAGGGGCGAGTGGGCGACCACTCCCCCTATGCCGATTGGTGACTATGTCAGGCTGCAGAAAAGCGCACAGCCAGGAATGGCTGTGCTACCAAAGACTACCAGAACCCTATTCGGTGCGGATGGCCAGGACTTCTTTGCCGCGGATCTGAATTTCTACGCCGAAGGGCGGGCGAATGTCGCTGCCTTGCACGATGGCGCCGCGAATCCAGACATTACCCGCGAGGTTAGAAGTCTTCAGTGGATCATAGAGAGTATGGCTGCAGGGATTGCCGGCCAGGGGATGGCTGGCATTGCGATAGCCGTATTCATTTCGCAATTTCTCGATGTCGGTGATGTATTCCAGTTCACAGGAACCGTAAGGAGCCTTGCGAGAGAACGCCCAGTAGCCGGAAGCCTGCGAGGCAGAGCCAGTGGGCAGACGAATAATCGTGGCCGGAACGTTCTCACTGGTCAAACGGTTGCGCACAAAGAAATCGACGGAAGACCATGGCTTGGCCAAGTCCGCGACGGTGGCGATTACGGGGTTGGCCTCCGTGGCGCGTGGCTGTGAAGCTGTGGGATCTGGCGGCGGGGGAGGCACTTCGATCTGCGGGGCCTGCTCGACGCGCACCGGCTCAACCGGCTTGTTGTGAGCGAACCAGCGGACGGCGACTAGAATAATCAGCCCAAGAACAAGAAATGCAACGATCAGAGGGAGCAGGGGATTGCGGCGGGGCGGCCGGGAAGAAGGGCCGGTCACACCGGGAATCTCCGGCATCTCGACCTTGTAATGGGCTGGGGCGGTCGGTTCCGTCATCTTGAAAGAATACCAGTAGAGGCTTGCGGCGATCCCGGAAGCAATGCGGATGCGCGAGAAAACAAGTCCTCAAAAGGCATTGTACTCACGCGTAGGCTCAGGAGCAATGAGGGATACGAATGTGCTGGAAAAGTTAACTTGTGTTGGTGAAAAGGTGACAGAATCACGCAGGACGCTTGTTTCCCAAGGAATAGCATTCTAGTGTAATAAGAAGACTGAACTGAGGGACTCCCGCAAAAAATGAGCGGCGAAACTCGATCGTCAGCACGCGCATTCGTTCGCAGCCTGAACATTTTGTTGAAGTTTGCGCGGCTGTATGAATTTGGCCACGTGCGGACGATGGCACAATTTGAAACCGCTTGGAAAGAACTGCGGACGGCTCTGGACGAAAGCGGCGACACCGGCCTGTTGCTGGGGGCTTCGGGAACGCAAATTCTTCTGGATGGTGTACCCCTAGGGTCCGCGGCCGGAGAACGCAGCTTTGCATTGTTGTTGACCTCTTCCGGCATCGCGAGTATTCATTTCTCCCCGAATCTACAACAAGGACAATTTGCGCGGTTTGTGCGCGCGTTCCCGAGTGGCAATGCCAAGCCCAGTTCGTTGGCGGAGCAATTGAAGTCTGCGCTGGCGGGTGAAACCGGTATACGCATCAACGAGATTCGATTTGTCGCCGAAGATGGATCGGTCGCCGGACTAAAGGTTGCGGCGCAATTGACGGCGAAGGCGCTGGGCGCTTCCAGCGACAAAATGCGGGATATCTTCGAAGATCCAAACAAATTGCTGCAACTGATTCTAGCGGCGGAAAGCAACCGATCCGGTGGTGGTGGCGGTGGAACGGGCGGCGGAAGCGGACCCGGATTTGGCGGTGGCGGGTCCGGAGGCAGTGGGGGCGGCAGCGGATCGAGTTGGAGCGGTGGCACCGGTGGCGGCGGAAGTCTGTGGGAAGCGGGGAAAGCCGCAGGAGGCGGAGGAACCGGAACCGGCTCAGGGGGCGGAACTGGAGGTAGTGGTGGCGGCGGAGGTACAGGCGGCCCGGGCGGAGGGAGTGGAGGTAGTGGTGGCGGCGGAGGTACAGGCGGCCCGGGCGGAGGGAGTGGAGGTAGTGGTGGCGGCGGAGGTACAGGCGGCCCGGGCGGAGGGAGTGGAGGTAGTGGTGGCGGCGGAGGTATAGGCGGCCCGGGCGGAGGGAGTGGAGGTCGGCGGCGGAGGTACAGGCGGCCCGGGCGGAGGGAGTGGAGGTCCAGGCGGAGGTGGCCCCGGCGGCGGCGGACCTGGAGGCGCAGGGCCGGGTGGTGGCGGAGGAGGAACCGGAGCTGGCGGTGGAGCAGGTAGCGGTGGCGCCGGCGGAGCCGCAGGACAAGGCGAACCCGGCAAGTGGATGACCGCTTCCGCATTGCTCCGCGGTAGCGTGATGGGTGGTGTGCCTGGTGTTCCAGGCATTCCCGGAATGTTTGGTGGCGGCGCATACGGAGTGGCGGAAGAAGAAGTGAAGTCCATGATTGGACTGTTTGCGCAGCTCGGCCGCTCGCGAAAAGATCCTGACAAAGCGATGGACGCGGCGACGTTCCAGTCGCGTCTTTCCTCCTTGCCAGTACGCGCACAATACACCCTGCAACAGGCACTGGCGGGACTTGCGGCGCAGGCGCCCACGGACAAGCCAGACAAGCCCATGCTGCTGAAACTTGCCGAGCACGTGGCGATTCGGTTTGCGCTGGACAGCTACGAACGCGGCGAACTGCGCGTGAACGCGGTGAAGCAATTGCTGGACCGCATGAATGCGGAAATAGAAGCGCTGCGGAAGATATTGGGTTCGCAGGAAGAGATGATGGCCAGCGCCGGAATTCAGGTGCAGGCGTACACGGAATTGCTGGACCAGGAATTCTGGTCGCAGGTTCCGGAGGAAAACAAGAAAGAAGTGTTGACCTCTGACGAGTCCTGGTGCGTGCCGCCGCGGAATGTGCGTGGATTTCTGGAGGAGATGCTGAGGCGCGGCGAGTTGAAAACGGTAAACGAGATTTTGCTGAAATACGCTTCGTGCGTGAAGTTGGATGCGCCGGAGGCGCGGCGTACCACCGCAATTGGATTGTCGGACCTGGCGGAGTTTTACGGTAGCGGTGATGGAAGCGCGCTGATCGATGTGATTCAAAGATTGGGCGCGCAGTTGGCAATAGAACGCGAAACGGACTTGCAGACGTTGGAGGGTGCGGCATTCGTGCGCATGAGCCAGGAAGCCGGATCCAAGAGATTTTATCCCGCGATGCAGCAGGCATTGGCTTCGCTGGATAGTGTGGAGGCATTGCGGCCAGGTTCGACAGGCAATTTGCGGCAGAGAATTGGATTTGCAGAACGCTTGCCGGAATTCGTGGAAGACGCAATGCGAACCGGACAGGTGCCGGACGGCATGTTGGACATTCTAGGCTTGATGCCCAAGGCTTCGCTGCAATACGTGACACACCGATTTGCAAATTGCGGATTCCGGGAAGATTGCGAATTGCTTGGGCACATCGTGCACGGCCTGGGCGAGGAAGCGGTCAATCGACTGGTTGAGACGCTGCAGGCCGCACCAGCAACAGAGGCGGCGGAAGTGATTGGGTTGTTGAGCCAACTCTCCGTGGACTCCGTGGAAAAGATTTTGCCGCAAAGACTGGCACAGTGGCCGCGGACTTCGCACGATCGAGCCATTCGACAATTGTCGTCGGCGCCCGTCGAACAGAGAACACGTTTGCTGGTGTCTTTGTATGACTCGTTGGACCCGCTGATTCGGCCTCTAGCTCTGGATGAGATGGGAATGAGCGGACGGCTGGAATGCATACCACTTCTCGTAGAGCTGATTCAGCACGATGGCACGCCGGGATTCGCACGGATTAAGGCCATTGAGGCGGCCGGCAGGTTGAGAGCTAGCGCGGCAAGTTCGATTCTGCAGCACATGCTAGATGCAAAGCAGGTCTGGCGCTGGACATATCACAGTGAATTGCGAATTGCGGCGGCGCAGGCACTGCAAAAGATAGAGCCGACCACGGCGATGGAAAAAATTGCGTCGAGCGGCCTGGACCGCAAGGAATTGGTGTTAGAGCCGACGGACCCCGAAGCAAACGCGCCGGTGATTCGGCAGAGGCGATACGCGCGGCTGAAGCTATCGCGGCACGTCGTTGCGGTTACAACCAACCTGCGTGAAGATTTGCGATTGACGATACCGGAGTTGAATTTGGGAGGCGGAATTGGGTCGGCCAGCCGACATCTGGCGCCGGGGTCGTTGTTGACCATGAAGTTTTCTCATGGAGTGAGGAACATTCGCGCGCAAGCAATTGTGCGCGGTGCAAGGCCGCAAGCGATGGCATTTGAATTTGTGGAGATGGAACTGGATGAACGCGCCAGGTTGAGGAAACTTTTGTTGGAACTTGGCGGATTGCCGCAATCAGCGAATGTGGTCAACCGCAGCCGGCGACAGAGCCGAGTCGTGCTAACGAAATAAATTGTATTAGACCGATCGGAACAATAATTTCTGATCAGCCCCCACCTGTCCGCACGCAAGGCAAGACCGGCCCGACGGGCAGGTACTCGAACTGTCCACTAGACGGAATAGCTCCCCGGCCACATGGAACGACTGTACCATTGTGGGGGCAGCGCAAGGGGTCTACGGTACTAGTGAGAACGTTCTAGTTCGTTAGCAATAGATGCAATGGACGGGCAACGCGCAGATCACCAGATGAAAACGGACCCTAAAACCACAGCTGCAAGAGCGTTTGTTCGGAGTTTGAACATTCTGCTGAAATTTGCGCGGCTCTACGGCTACGACCACGCCCGGACCAATGAACAATTGCAGATCGCGTGGGAGGAATTGCGCACGGCAATTCCTGAAGACAGCGAGCAAGGTCTATTGCTGGGAGCCACAGGCAATCAACTCTTGTTGGATGGCGTTCCACTGGAAGGCGCGCCGGCGGAGAAACAATTTGCTTTGCTGTTGTCATCGGCCGGGCTGGCCAGCGTGCAATTCGCAGCAAAAATTACGGAAGTCGAATTGGCGAAATTCATCCATGCATTTCCAACCGGGAAAGCGAAACCATCCGAGCTTGCACAGCAACTGAAAACGGCGATTGCAGACGCCCGCGGAATTCGCGTCAACGAAATTTGCTTCGTGGCGACGGATTCGCGGTTGAAAGATGCCAGCGTGGCGGCGCAAATCGCAGCTGCATCGTTGGGCGACGAACAAGACCAGTTCCGGAAGATGCTGAATGATCCGCAGAAATTGCTGGAGTTGATCGCCGCGGCGCAGGGTTCTCAGGCGGAGGAGTCTGCAGGGGGCGGGGATGGAACCGGCATCGGAGGACCCGGGACAGGGGGAATAGCAGAGGGCAGTGGCGGAGCGGCCCCAGGAACGGGAACAGGTGGCGGCGGCAGCTACTATGCAGGCGGAGCGGGAGGCGGGGGCGGCGGGTCAGGGAGCGGTACAGGAAGTGGTCCAGGGAGTGGTGGAGGGAGTGGTAGTGGCCCGGGCGGCGGATCTGGGACTCACAGCGTGGCAGGAAGCCATGGCTGGTCAGGCGGGGCAGCAGGAACGGGTTTCCGCGGAACCTCAGCAAATAAGGCGCACATCGGTGGAGCCGGCGAACCAGACGATGAAGAGATTTACCGCATTCTGCGCGCGTTGACGACTTTTGGAAAACTCGGAGTGGGAGACAATCCCGCGGGCGCTGCCTTGGAGTTCCAAAGCCAGGTCGCGCAGATGCCGCTGACTGCACAAGAAACGCTGCGCAACGCGCTGGCGGGAATAGCGGAGCAGGGCCGGCATGCGAAGTTGGACCAGGGCGTTCTGGTGCAACTGGCGGAGCACTTGTCGATTCGGTTTGCGCTGGAACGTTTTGAGCGCGGCGAAGTGAAGGTGAATGCGGTCCGGCAAATGTTGGACCGCATGAATCAGGAAGTGGAGACGCTACGTAAGATTCTGGGGCAGCACGAAGACAAGATGGCGGAGGCGGGGATTCTGGTGGAATCGCACCGCGAGATGCTGGACCGCCAGTTCTGGTCAAGCGTTCCAGAAAGCGCGAAGAGAGAGGTGTTGCTCTCTGACGAAGCGTGGTGCATCCCACCGAAAAACGTTCAGTCGTATGTGGCCGAGCTGATCGGACAGGGAAATGTAGCAGAAGCGATCAGTATTCTGCAGAACTATGCGAAATGCGCGGATAGCGAAGAACCCGACGCACGGAAACGTGCGGCGACAGGACTTTCAGAATTAGCAGAGCTGTATGCGAAGGCAGATCCGAAACTGTTGTCGGAAGCCTTGCGGCACGTGGGCTTGCGATTGAGCGTAGAGCAGGATCAGGACCTGCAATCGCTGGTCAGTGCGGCCTTTGTGCGATTGAGTCAGGAAGCGGCAGCGCAGAGACAGTTCGGAGCTATGGAACAAGCGCTGGATCTGCTGGCAGGGGTGGAATCGCAGCGGCCTGGGATCGCCAAGTCTTTGCGTGCCAAGATGGGAATTGAAGAGCGCATACCAGAATTTGTGGAAGAGGCATTGCGGGCAAGAGAAGTATCGGCGGGGTTGACAGGTGTATTGAAGCAATTGCCGCAGATTGCCATGGAGCAGCTGGCGGCACGATTTAATCGATGCCAATTGCGCGATGATGTGGAAAATGTAGCGAGTCTTGCCCACGACCTCGGTGAGGAAGCCTCGCAGTATTTGCGCAGCACTGTACGCGGCGGCCCGGTTGCCGATGCGGTAGAAATGGTGGGATTGCTGGCCAGACTCGATCCACAGGCCACGGAAGTGTTTCTCCCGGGACGAGTGAAGGATTTTCCGCGAATCGCGCAGGATCGCATCGTACGACAAATTGCGGCGAGTGGAGCGGCGGATCGCTGCAGGATTTTTCTGAAGATCCTGGACCATGTTGATCCCATGGTGATGCCGTTGGTGGTAGATGAAATTGGTATAACGGGAGAACGAGAGGCACTGGGGCGGCTGTTGACGATCGCGGATGGCGATCTGCCGGCAAACGCAGCGCCGTACCTTCGCGTGAAAGCAATTGAAGCGCTGGGGCGGTTGAGCGCAGAGGAAGCCATCCCCACACTGAGACGGATTGCGGAGACACGAAAAGTTTTCGGATGGCAATATCCGCAGGAGTTGCGAGTGGCGGCACTGCAGGTGCTTGAGAAGTTGCAGCCTGAATGGGTACGTGAATTCCTGCCGAAGAGCGGGATTGAAGAAGATGAAATGGGGCTGGCGCCTTTGGATGTGCCAATCAACTCGAAATTCGTGCGGCAACGCCGGCACACGCGGGTACGCCTGCACAAGAGCGTCGCGGCGGTGAGCACGAACTTGAAGCAGAACTGCAAACTGGACATCAAGATGGCGAGCCTGAGCGGCGGCCTGGCAACCACGAATATGCATCTGGCTCCCGGAACACAAGTGCAATTGCGGATGCAGGTGGGGCTGCGGAATCTGCAGGCTACCGCGCTGATGAGGGACTACCGCGCGCAGGATATGTCATTCGAAATCGTGGATATGGGTCTGGAAGAACGGGGCAAATTTCGGAAATTGTTGCTGGAAAACATGCCGAAGACGTAAAGCGGAATTCCGGGAAGTTTGCCAGATCGATGACCGGGCATTGTGAATCGAAATATCCAATAAGTAACTAATTGCTAGTACTATATTGCAGTACCTTTGCTGCATTTACTAAAAACATTCCTACGGTCTAACCTTTCCATACACGAGAGTCCAGTGATGCGCCTCCGCTCGAGGCAAAAGGCCTCGTGCTGGTGGCAGACCTGTGGCTGACGGACCGGGAGAATGCAGCCCTATTGTGCTCGAGAGTTTTGGAAGCGATTCGGGAACTGCCATTCGATGTTGGCAACGGAGTGCAGGTTCACAAAACCTGTTCGATTGGTTGGGCGCCGTTTCCGTGGTTGCCGAATGATGTCGGCCTGCTGTCGATCGACAACGTAATTGAATTGGCCGACAAAGGGCTGTATCTGGCCAAGCGAGAAGGCAGAAATTGCAGCTTCGGGATGATCCCGGCAGCGGATATAGAAACAAGGCAAGTCAGCGTATCGATGGCAAAACTGCGGGATTGCCCCCCGGAGCTGGTGCAAATCGTATAAGAGCGGCCTATTAGCACAAAATTAGCCAGGCTGCTTTGATGCTGGCGCAGAAGTGCGTTCAAGCTTAACGATGCAGTGCGAAATAGGAACCCAGCGCACCCAGAACTATCCCGGCAATCAAAAAGCCCAGCACTTTCAAAGAGAACAATGAAGGATTTTGCGCCGCCTGTGAGAATAGCCGTTGAGTTGCGGAGAGCGGGCGGGGAAATGAATCCGCCTTCGGCGAAGGGTGAATAGGAGGACTGGGCACAGAAGGCTGGTCAGAGTATTCGGTCCGAGCAATAAAAACATAACCGCGACGCGGGATGGTCTCCACAAAACTGGGCTGATTCGTGGAATCGCCAAGGACCTGTCGCAACTTATTAACAGTGGTATTTACGTTGGCATCGAAATTGACGTTTTGATCGGGCGGCCAGAGGCGGGCACGCAGACATTCACGCGTGACGATCTCGCCGGGCTTCTCAATGAGGATGAGTAGTACTTCGAAAACCTTGCGAGGAAGCGCTACGCGTGTGCCGGCGCGGAAAAGCTCCTGGCGGTGAAAATCAAGATCGAACACGCCGAAGCGAGCATAGCGCGCTGGAGGCCTGACGAAAGCGCCAAGGCCGTCTTCAGGTTGTGAAAATTGCATCGGAATTATGCGAGTATTCATAGGCCCCATCCCAGCTGCGAATCAAAAGAACACGAAAGATAAATAAAGCCCACTCGCTGGAGGTCACCGACGAGACCTGTGCAGGAGACTTGACACTGCGTTGAGAAGAGTTATATCTTAACATGTATATACAAGTCAAGTGGTGATGAGGTCGGTGATGCGAGAAAATGAACGCGCCCTGGATTTGACCGGGACCGGCTACTGCGCGTCGCTGAATTTTCGAAGAACCGCGCGTGCAGTGACCCGGTTGTTTGACGCCGGGATGCAAAAATCGGGAATGCGGTCGACACAATTCGCGATTCTGGTGGGAATTGCGAAGAAACAGCCGGTGGCGATCGGGGCCCTGGGCGAAATTCTGATGGTTGATCAGACGACGCTGACACGCAGCCTGCGCCTGCTGCAAAAAGAGGGTTTGATCAGCGCTTCGGAACGCTCCACGATGCGGCGTCGATTTCTGCAGGTGACGCCGAAAGGCCAGCAAGCGCTGGCGCGGGCGCTGCCTTACTGGCGAAAGACACAATCCGATTTTCAGGCGGCGGTAGGGCGAAATTACTGGAATGAGTTGCGAGCTGAATTGGAGCGCCTGGCGAAACTGGCTGCACGAATGGAAGAAGTGCGGGCAGAAGTTGGCGGAGCCGAGACGTGAAATCGCCGGGCGGCGCACTCCTACTGGAATAAAACGTTTCTCTCCTGGTTCGTGCGTCAAGCGGAAAATCCTCCTAAACCTAAAACGAAACCGATTTCACGCTACACATTCCTAGAAGTTAGAAATCTAAATTATCCAGAAGTATCGAACATTTATTTTCGATCCCTCCCCAATTGGCCGTAAGTTACACAAATTACTAGCACACACGCCGTCGGAGAATTGGCCATAGACCTGCATCCTAGCCGTCCATCGCTGTTTCTTTCATAGACGTCTCCAAAGGCAAGAGAGCTTCTTTGAATGCGGCGAGAAGAGTGGATTGATTCAAAAAAGTTCACAAAGGGGGAGTGATGGAGAATCGAAGAATAGAGCCTCTTCGCTTGTCTGGCAGGTGGAATCAAAAGAAGGTCAGCATCTTGGGGATGATGTTAGGGATCGCAATGATGTTCGCGCTGGTGCTTACGATTCCGACGTTTGGACAAGGGACCACTGGAACTTTGCGGGGTCAAATCCTGGATCCATCGGGAGCAGTGGTTCCGGATGCGGACGTGACGATAACAAACCAGCAAACCGGAGTGGTCACAAAAGTGACTACATCATCAGCTGGGACGTTTAACGTTCCAAGCCTGTTGCCTGGTCTGTACAAGGTGCTGATCGAAGCAAAGGGATTCAAGAATTTCGCGAAGACGGATGTGAATGTGGTGGCGAACCAGGACAACGAGGCAAACGCGAAGCTCGAACTGGGGGTCGGAACGGAAGTTGTGGAAGTATCGAGCGGAGCGGTAACCGTGCAGACAACGACCTCGACCCTGAACAATACTTTTGATAGCAAGGATGTCGATTTGCCGAACGCGGCGGGCACGCTGAACGGGAGCCCGATCAACCTGGCCGTGCTTGCGCCGAACGTGATTGCGACGCCGGGAGGAACGCAGGGAATCGGCGGATCGGTAGGCGGAACACGGCCGAGAGACAATTCGTTCGCGGTGGATGGTGTGGATGACAACAACCTGAACGTTACGGGGAACAATTCCACGGTGATACCGGATGCGGTAGCGGAATTCAACCTGACGACGAATCAATTCAGCGCGGAATACGGGCATTCGGCCGGCGGCCAATTCAGTATTGTGACGAAAACAGGGACAAATGAATGGCATGGATCCGGAGAGTGGTACAACCAGAACCGGAACTACAATTCGCTCGACAACCTGACCAAAAGCGCGATCGATGGCGGCACCATTCCTGGAAAGCCGGCGTTTGACAACAACCGATTTGGCGGAACGGTTGGCGGGCCGATCGTGAAGAACAAGTTTTTCATTTTTGGCGCGTATGAATATACGACGCTGCACGGGGACGGGACGCCGACTCCGCTGATTCAACCAACCGCAGCGGGATTATCAATGCTGGAATCGATGGCGGTCGATTCACAGGTATCGAGCTTACTACAGAATTTTCCAGTGGCGCCGAATGCGGATATTTCGGAGGATAACTGGCCGGTGGTGAATGGCACACCAATTCCGATAGGGAATCTGGTGGTGACCAGTCCGCTGTACCAGAGAGAGCATGACGCACAGGTAAACGCGGACTATACATGGAGGAATCACCAATTTGGTGCACGGTTCCTGTTCAATCAGGAAAACTTCATTTTTCCGGTCAACTCGACAATCGCGCAGTTCAATCAGCAGGAGCCGGTCCACAACCGAAAGATCGCGTTGACGGATGTTTGGACGTTGAACAGCCGGATGGTCAACGATCTGCGGGTTCAGTATTCGTTCTTTTATCAGGCGCTGGCGAATCCTTGCTCGGAATGCCCTTCTGACGTGACGATTCTTGATTTGGGAAATAACACGATCGGGCCGTCTGACAACCAGTATCAAAAGCAGAATACCTATCAGATCGTGGATACTTTCGCGTGGTCGCACGGCAAACATAATTTCAAGTTTGGCGGGCAGTACAACCATTTTATTTATCCGAACTTCTTCCTGTCGCGCAGCAACGGAGATTACTGGTATTCCAGTACACAGGAATTCATCAATGACCTGTTGCCGAGCCAACCTGGCCGTACATTGCGTGGAGCGGGATCCGGCAGCTTTTTGGGGACGCAAAGCGCATTCTTCGTGTTTGCGCAAGATGATTTCAAACTGTCGCCGCGCCTTACTGTCAACCTTGGTTTGCGTTACGAATACTGGACAAATCCGGTGGGAGGAAACGACCAGATACTGAACTCAATTTCGGATGTGCCGGGCGTGATTACATTCGGCAAACCAAAGACGGATCACAATAACATCGCGCCGCGCATCGGTTTTGCATTCGATCCGACCGGAAGCGGGAAAACGTCAATTCGCGGAGGATTCGGGATTGCGTACGACGTGAAGTTCCAAAACTTTGCATCGATCACGCTGCCCCCGCAACTGCAAAGCGAACTGAACCCGGACACAGCTTGCACGGCGCTCACACCGGTTCCCGCATGGTGCGGTAATCCAAATGGCGCGGGATTTCTGGCGAACGGCGGGTTGCCACAGGCCTACGTGCCACCGGCAAACCAGGCGGACGCTCGCGGGTTGACGACGAGCTATATCGACGACACGGTGATGCCAAAAATTCTGACCTGGTCGCTGGGCGTGCAGCGTGAAGTAGCGCGCAACGCGACGATTGAAGTCCGGTACCTGGGGACGCGCGGGTTGGAGTTACCGGTGCAATTCCGCAGGAACTTCCAAAGTTTCTTCGATGCGGGCGGCACACCACTGCCGACATATTTCAATGCGGCGGACATTCCGGCGACTTGGAATGGCAGTACGCCTACGGATACGGCGATCAACAGCTTCAATCCAAATACGTATGCCCAATACGGTTTTCAAGGGAACGTGACTTCCGATCCTCCGTTAGGCTCGAGCATTTATCATGCTGGGTCGGTCAATTTCACCGAGAGGGCGCGGCATGGGCTGACGTTCAATGCCAATTATACGTACGCGCACACCATCGACAACTCCACGAATGAGTTCTTTACCAGCTTGTTGAATCCGCGCCGGGCGCAGGACACCACGCAGATCAATCAAGACCGCGGGAATTCTGACCTCGACGTGCGTCACAAGTTCGCGCTGTCTCTGATCTATGACGTTCCAAAAGTGAAAAGCGAAAGCCGGCTTGTGAATGCTCTCGTGAATGGATTCCAGCTCAGCACGGTCTATCTGGCGCAGACTGGACAGCCAATCACACTGCAATCTGGAATCGACGCGAATGGAAACGGGGATACTGCAGGAGACCGGGTAGTGTTTAATCCCAGCGGGCTTGGGAACACGGGTAGCGATGTGTTTCCGGTTTGCGCCGCGACTGCTGGAACCGCTTCCGGTGTTGCTCCCGGTCAGACCTACATCGGCTCGGTGGGAATAACCAGCAATGGCGCGCCCACCAATGGATGCGCTCTTAACTCAGACCTGGTGAATACGTTTGGATTTGATCCGGCGCTTGGATATACGCCGGTCGATCCAAGGGCGAAGTACGTGGTTGCGGGTCCGGGCGTGAGGACGACCGTGGGCCGCAATTCGTTCTTCTCGCCGGGATTCGGGACGCTGAACTTCTCAGTCGTGAAGCGCTTCTCACTGACGGAAGGGAAATATCTGCAGGCACGAGTCGATGCGTTTAATGTGCTGAACCATCCAAGCTATGCGTTGAGCAATGGAAACGTGTTCAATGTGGCGGGGACCACGACAGCAACAACCACGCAGGGCTATGCGCTGCCGTTCGATCCTAATTTCCTGCACCCTTCGGCGTTTTTTAGCGGAGGGATTCGGTCGTTGACACTAGGGTTGAAGTTTGTGTTTTAAGAAAAACAATTGAGCCATTTGGTCGAAAAAGGGGCGCTCGAAAGGGCGCCCTTTATTATTTATGGGGACGAGGAGTCGGGGGTTCGATGGTTGCGGTTGCATAATCAGGGCAAGGTCCCAGTTGACTAGTCAGATGACTAGTCTGTACAATGGGTTGTGAATTGGAGGAATCCGATGGGTTCATGGCAAGTGCAAGATGCCAAGGCACGTTTCAGTGAATTCCTTGATGCAACGATTGAGAAGGGGCCCCAAGTGGTGACGCGACGGGGGATTGAGACGGCCGTGCTGGTTCCCATTGATGAGTGGCGCCGGTTACAGCAGAGAGCCCGCCAGGACCTGAAAGCGCTTCTTCTCGATACGGAAGCTCGTTTTGAGGGACGCATCGCTCAACGGGGACAATTGAAGCGCCGCCCGGTTGTGGATTTCAAGTGACCCGGTATTTGCTAGATACAAACGTGGTTTCGGAACTACGCAAGCCCAAACCACACGGCGCGGTTACCGCGTGGATCGAGGGATTGCGTAATGATCAGCTATACATCTCGGCAGTGACGATTGGCGAATTGCAGCGGGGGATAGAACGAACGCGAAGGTTGGATGCGCAAAAAGCACGCGAGATAAGCAATTGGGTAGATCGACTCGAGTCGTCGCAGCATGTTTTGGCAATGGACGCGCGGTGTTTTCGGGAGTGGGCCCGGCTGATGGAAGGGAAGTCCGAATACCTGTTGGAAGAGGCAATGATCGCCGCAACGGCTCGAGTACATATGCTGGCCGTTGCGACACGAAATGAGAAGGACTTCATCCAGCTTGGGGTGGAGTTGGTGAACCCGTTTCGTGCCAAAGCGTAGTCGGTTGGCAACAAGAACGATGGCGGGATTGAAGTGAAACGTTTCTACCAAATCCGGCTTACGGCTGGCCGGGTGTGCCACCCCAATCCTTAGGATCTACGTCAGCGATGGACGGTGAAAAAGTCCAGATGTGCCCGGCGAAATCTTCAACACTGTATTGACGCTCCCCGTACGGGTAATCCGTTGGTGGTGACAAGATTCGGGCGTTGGAGAGCGAGACGCGTTCACAGTGGCCATCCAGATTTTCCACACGAATCACAAACTGAGCCGGATGATTTTTCTTCAGGGGAGCGCTGCTTGGTAAGGACGACGGCGCCATCGCCGACATTCAATTGGGCCCGGTGATCACCAATTTTCAGGCGAAGTGCGAATGCAAAAGTGCTGCAAAGCCATGCGACGGCTTGGTCAATATCGGGATAGGCCAGGACGGGAATGACGGTACATCGCGGCATGGAGCGATTGGTGAGCATATGGTGGTGTTCTCCGGAGAGTGAGACCCAGTTCGGCTCGTTATCGTGCTGCCAAGAATGGCAAGATTGCTAAAAACTTTCGATCGCGCAAATTCAATGAGAATAGGGTGCGCACGGCATCCATAGGCCGGATGTGGTGGATGTTGGCGATGGCGCATCCAACCAGTTACAATAAAGTGTTTGCGCAGACTGGGTTGGAGTGGTCTGTGACCATCGAAATTACACTACAAGCAGCGTCAGGAGACGCGAACCGTACATGGAAGTAGCCCAAGTATTAGACAGAGTGGTAGCGCGCTTTATCGGTACGAAGCACGAGCGCGACATTAAAAAGCTCCAGCCTGCAGTTGCGGCGATTAATGCACTGGAAAGCCAGATGCAAGCGCTGAGCGATTTGCAGTTGAAAGAGCGATTCGCGGAGCTACGCACGCAGGTGCAGGAGCACCTTAAAGACGCCGACCCGGCGGAACCGTCGTACAAGGAAGAATTGCGGCGGGCGCTGGACCCGGCGATTGTGCCGGCATTTGCGCTAGTGCGCGAAGCTGGGCGGCGATTCCTAAAGATGCGGCATTTCGACGTCCAGTTAATCGGCGGAATGGTCTTGCACGACGGAAAAATTGCGGAAATGAAGACCGGAGAAGGGAAAACGCTGGTCGCGACACTCCCTGCCGCCTTGAATGCGCTGGCCGGACGCGGCGTCCACCTGGTGACGGTAAACGACTATTTGGCGCGTCGCGACGCGGAGTGGATGAGCCCGCTGTACAAGGCGCTGGGATTGAGCGTCGGCGTTATTGTTCATGACCTTGATGATGAGCAACGGCGTGCGGCCTATGGCGCGGACCTGACCTACGGTACGAATAACGAATACGGGTTCGACTACCTGCGCGACAATATGAAGTTTGATCTGGCCAGTTGCGTGCAACGGGGCCACCAGTTTGCCATCGTCGACGAAGTCGATTCGATCCTCATCGACGAGGCGCGAACGCCGCTGATTATTTCGGGCCCATCGGAAGAATCGACGGACAAGTATTTCAAGATCGACAAAATCATCCCAAAACTGATTCAAGACATCGACTACACGCTGGATGAGAAGCACCGTACGGCCACGTTGACGGAAGAAGGCGTCAGCAAGTGCGAACGGCTGTTGAGCCTTGGGAATCTATACGACCCGGCGCACATGGAAACGATCCATCACGTTTACCAGGGTTTGCGCGCTCACACGCTCTATAAACGCGACGTAGATTATGTGGTGAAAGACGGCGAAGTAATCATCGTCGATGAATTTACAGGCCGCCAAATGCCCGGGCGCCGCTGGTCGGACGGGTTGCACCAGGCAGTGGAAGCAAAAGAAATGGTGAAGATCGAGCGCGAAAATCAGACGCTGGCGACGATCACATTTCAGAACTATTTCCGCATGTACAAGAAACTGGCAGGCATGACGGGAACCGCGGAAACGGAAGCGGCGGAATTCGGCAAGATTTATAACCTGGACGTGGTGGCCATCCCCACGAACCGCGTATTGATCCGCAAAGAAAACCCTGACGTGGTTTATCGCACGGAAACAGAGAAATTCGAAGCTGTAGTGAACGGAATCTTGCAGGAAGACAATACCTACGCGAATGGCATCCGGCAATTAAATGAGCGTGGGCAACCAGTGCTGGTAGGAACGATTTCGATTGAGAAGTCAGAGACGATCGCGGAAATCCTGAAGAAATCGGGGATTCCGCACCAGGTGCTGAACGCAAAGCAACACGAACGCGAATCGCGAATTGTGGCCCAGGCGGGCCGCAAAGGCGCCGTAACGGTTGCGACAAACATGGCCGGCCGCGGTACGGACATTTTGCTTGGCGGCAATCCAGAGTCGATGACGCGAGAACACTTTCTGAAAAACAAGCTGGCGATTCCGTATGCCGCAGCACCGGCGGTGATCGCAGCGGACGGCGTGGGTGGCGCCGCGGCAGAACCAACAGTGCAGATGGTTCTGTTCCAGCACGAGGGAAAGATATTCCAGGTGCCGAAGGATCAGTGGGACCCAATCTACGAGCAATTCGCGGAGCAGTGTAAAGCGGAACACGATGAAGTGGTAGCGCTGGGCGGATTACACATTCTGGGTACGGAACGGCATGAGGCACGGCGCATCGATAACCAGTTGCGTGGCCGTGCGGGTCGTCAAGGCGATCCAGGTTCGTCGCGATTCTTCCTATCGCTGGAAGATGATTTGATGCGGATTTTCGGTGGCGAGCGGGTAAAGCAACTGATGTTCCGCCTGGGAATGACGGAAGGAGTGCCTATCGAGTCGCGGCTGATTTCCAGCCGAATCGAGAACGCACAAAAATCGGTGGAAGCGCAGAACTTCGATGCGCGCAAACACCTGCTTGAATACGACGACGTAATGAACAAGCAGCGCGAAACGATTTACGCAATTCGGCGTTCGGCTCTGGAGGGCAAAGATCAACGCGATTATGTGCTGGGGATTGCCGAAGATGTTGCGCGTGAACTAGTGGATCGCTACTGCCCGAAGGAGCAACATCCAGGCCAGTGGAACACTACGCAGTTCCTGGCGGAGATGAACAGCCAGTTTGGAATTGATGCAAAGGCAGCAGGCGCAGATCCAGCGTCGTTGAATCACGACCAATTGTCGGATGCCGCGGCGGAAGCGGTGCAACATCGCTATGAAGAAAAAGAAAAACAGTTCAGCCCGGACCTTTTGCGGTGGCTGGAGCGGCGAATCATCCTGGATGTGGTGGATACGCAGTGGAAAGACCACCTGCTTTCTCTTGACCACTTAAAAGAAGGAATTGGGCTGCGCGGTTACGGTCAGAAAGATCCGCTGGTTGAGTTCAAGAAGGAAGCGTTCATTCTGTTTGAAGATATGATGACGCGCATCGACAACGAAACGGTGCGCTATCTCTATCACGTACAGATTCAGCAAGGGGAGCCACCCGCCCAGGGCCAGCAACAGGCGGTTGCGGAGCCAACCCGTCCGCGCCAGAATGCACAGGCTGCGGTAGCCAGTGCGGCGGCGAGAGCTGAGGAAGCTTCCGCGACGCCGGCGAGAATGCCAGATTTTGCGCGCGCGATGGAACGACGGCAAGAGCGGCAGCAGCGCGATTTGCAGTACCAAACGGGAGCGGCGCAGGCCGAAGCGCCGAAACCTGTGAAAACAGGAGCCAAGGTCGGACGCAATGATCCCTGCCCGTGTGGCTCTGGCAAGAAATACAAAAAGTGTCACGGCGCGAACGCCTAAACAAAAAAGAGGGAAAATGCCACCAGGCCCAATGCAAACGCCGGAACGTCAGCCGATTCCGGGAGTGAAAAATCTTATCGCCGTAGCCAGTGGAAAGGGCGGCGTGGGCAAAACCACGGTTGCTGTGAATTTGGCACTGGCGTTGGCGAAGTTGGGACACCAGGTGGGCTTGCTGGACGCGGATGTCTACGGCCCGAACGTACCGATCATGCTGGGGTCGACAGAAGGGCCGATGGCTACCGGCGCGCAACGAATTATTCCGGTGCAGGCGCAGGGACTTAAAATGATTTCGATGGGGCTGTTGAATCCGGGAGACAAACCGGTAATCTGGCGCGGCCCGATGCTGCATAGCGTCATCACACAATTTTTGCGCAGCGTGGAGTGGGGCAAGCTGGATTATCTGGTGATTGATTTGCCGCCGGGGACGGGCGATGTGCAGTTAACGTTGATACAGACCGTGACGGTGACGGGCGCGGTGGTGGTGACAACGCCTTCGACAGTGGCGCTAGCCGACGTGCGCAAAGCGATCGAAATGTTTCGCCAGGTGAATGTGGAAGTGCTGGGTGTGATCGAAAATATGAGTACGTTTACATGTCCACACTGCAGCAAGCCTATCGATATTTTTGGACATGGCGAAGGAACCAAGACAGCTTTGGCGTATGGAGTGCCAATGCTGGGAGAAATTGAAATCGATCCGCGCATCCGGCTCGGTGGAGACACGGGGAATCCTGTGGCGGCGCAGGGAGAGTCGGCGCCAGCGGCGCAAAGCCTGTACCGAATGGCGAAGGCGGTTATCGCGCGGTTGGAAGCGGTCAGTGCAACAGCCGGTGGGCCAAACGTGCAGATTGATTAGTGTGCGATGGAAATGGCGCCCGCCTCAGAAGGCGGCCACTACATTTTAACTGCGAGACTGTTCTTCGTATCCCGCAGTTTCCCTGCAAATATTGTCTGGAACATTCCGCGGTTGATTTGCGTTTTCATGGATAGAGGCCGCAATACGTGATCCGGAATGTTGTCGGTTTCGATCACCCAGCGACCAGCGAATCCTGCCGGGGAATGGGCATTCCTGGGCGGATTCGCTATTGCTGCTCTCTTATCGAACAATTCCCAAAATCCACATTGCGCTCACAGTCGAAGTAGGTTCGTAGGACTCCACAGTTGTAAGATACCTGCAGAATTTTTCGGGAGCAGAAAACAATGGATGGCAACAGTGCCACAAGTGCGGAACTAGCGCGAGACCGGCGGTTGATTGGAGGAATAGCGCTGATCGTGTTTCTGGCGCACATGCTGGTCAGCGGCCGATATGGATATTTTGTAGACGAATTGTATTACCTGGCGTGCAGCCATCATATGGCGTGGGGCTATGTGGACCAGCCGCCGCTCATTGCGGTGATCACCTGGCTGGAGCGCGTGATTCTAGGCGATTCGCTTAGTGCGCTCCACTTTCTGCCGGCGGTGGCGGCTGGCTTACGCGTGGTGCTGACCGGGTATATCGCGCGCGAACTGGGTGCGCGGCGATTTGCAATTGCGCTGTCGTGCGTTTGCGTGGCGGTGGCGCCTCTTTATCTGGGGCTTGATTCGCTGTTGACGATGAACGTTTTTGAGTCGCTTTTCTGGATGGGCGGAGCGTTGGTAGCTTTGAAAATCTTCAATGGCAGCGATCCAAGGTTGTGGATCCTGTTCGGTGTAATTAGCGGCATCGGTCTTCTGAACAAGCACTCTATGCTCTTTTTCGGGTTTGCATTAGCTGCAGGATTGCTATTGACCAAACAGCGCAAACAGCTAGATAAGCCGTGGATCTGGTTGGGCGCGCTGATTGCATTTGTAATTTTTCTGCCCAACCTGATTTGGGAAATCCAGCATCACTTTCCGACGATTGAACTTTTGCAGAACGTACAACGAAGTGGACGCAACACCGAGATGAAACCGCTGATGTTTACGTTGATGCAGATGTTTATCATGCACCCGCTGGCGGCGCCAGTGTGGATCGCAGGACTGGTGCTGCTATTGCGCGATCCTGAGGGGAAGGGCTGGCGCGTTCTGGGGATCACATACCTGGTCATCATGCTGTGCATGTTTGTGCTACACGGGCGGATGTACTATCCCGGTCCGGCTTACCCGATGTTATTCGCGGCAGGCGGAGTGGCGATCGATCGATGGCTGTCGCGGCTGGAAAGCGGGCGGTGGCTGAAACCTGCCTATATCACGCTGCTGGTTGTTACCGGTGTGCTGCTCGCACCGTTCGCCTATTTTCCGTTGCTCAGCGTAAATCAATACATCGCTTACTCAAAGATCATGCACCTGCAACCGGTGCGGCTGGAAAATCACGATATAGGACCTTTGCCGCAGATTTATGCGGACCAGTTCGGGTGGAAAGAAATGGCACAGGTGGTGGCCGATGCTTACCAAAAACTTCCACTGGATGAGCGAAAGAGTTGCGGGATATTCGCTCAAAATTACGGGCAGGCAGGAGCCATTGATTTCTTTGGGGCGAAAATGGGTTTGCCGCCGGCGATGTCTGGCCACCAAAATTATTTTTACTGGGGTCCGCATGGATTCAGCGGGCAGTGCATGATCGTTCTGGGCGACACGCCAGAGCGATTGAGGGAATTGTTTGATAGCGTTGAAAAAGTCGGAACGGTGAATCATCCCATGTCTATGCCTTATCAACATTTTGATGTGTATTTGTGTCGGGGCCCGAAATTTGGGACGCTGGAAGAAATTTGGCCGAAAATAAAACGGTGGGGCTGAGGCTTTCGGTCTGATAAGGACTCGATGCAAAAGAGCTCGCCTTTGAAGTCGGCCGCTACAAAATCTGGATAGGCTTCCTTGTCAGCAGAGTGAAACGAGTGATATCGTGAGAGCGTATTGCGGCGCGGCGTTTATTTGCTTGATGCGACCTATATCTTTGCTCTTCAATGACTTACGAGGTTTCTGGATTTGAGCAGGCTGGATATCCGACCGTATAGAGGAAAGTGGCCCCAGATTGCCGCTTCCGCGTACATTGATCCCGCTTCCGTGATTATCGGAGACGTGACGATTGGCGAGGACGCCAGCGTTTGGCCGATGTGCGTGCTGCGCGGCGACGTGCACTACATACGTATTGGCAATCGCACAAATATCCAGGACGGTTGCATTCTGCACGTGATGAAGGATGAGTGGCCGCTGGTGCTGGAAGATGAAGTGACGGTGGGGCACGCAGTAACTCTGCACGGATGCACAATAGAAGCGCGCTGCTTGATTGGGATGGGGGCAATTATTTTGAACGGCGTGCGCGTCGGAACGGGCAGCATTATCGCGGCGGGCACGCTGATTCCAGAGCGCACGGTGATTCCGCCAGGAAGCCTGGTGATGGGATCACCGGGAAAAGTGAAGCGCGCGCTAAGTGCGGCGGATCTGGAATCGATCGCGGGGTACGCTGCGCGATACGTGAAGTACAAAGATATCTATAAGGAAGAAGTGGCGAGTGGCGAGCAAAAGGAATAGAGAAAGTGGATTCCTCAGGGGCTAAAGCCCGGTTTTTCTACGGATTTAATGTCGGAGCTAAAGCTCCGACCCCCTAAAAGTCGGATTGGGATGGCTCAAGACTGAATGGCGACAAAGTCGAAATTTCAGGCAATCAAGGGCACGCGCGACCTTCTTCCTCCGGAGACGGAATTGTGGAATCGCGTGGAACAGACCGCGCGCGAAGTATTCGGCACTTTTGGATTTGGAGAGATTCGATTGCCGATCTTTGAGCCCACGGAATTATTTGCGCGTTCCATTGGCTTAGACACGGATGTCGTGTCTAAAGAGATGTACTCGTTTTTCGATCAGTTTACTTCCGAAGACGTAATGTGGGAGTGGTTCAAGCAGTTGCTCCTCCGCCGACCTGCAGCGGGAGAAAGTTACGAAATGTGGGTGGAGGAGCAAAGACGCGATTTCGAGAAGAGACCTAAGGGGGAATTAGTCACGCTGCGGCCAGAAGCTACGGCGAGCGTTTGCCGTTCGTTCATCGAGCATGGAATGCACGCGCTGCCGCAGCCTGTAAAGCTGTATTACATCGGACCGATGTTTCGGCGGGAACGGCCGCAAAAGGGTCGTTACCGGCAGTTTTATCAGATTGGCGCGGAAGTGCTGGAGGCGCTGCAGCCGGGTCAGCAGGATTCCGCGAAAAATGCCGGAAAAGATGCCGCCGTGGATGCCGAAGTGATTGAAATGGTAATGGCGTTTTTCGCGAAATTGGAATTGGAAGGCGTGCAACTGGAGATTAATTCCATTGGTTGCCGAGAATGTCGGCCGAGATACGTTGAGGTCTTGCGCAGCGAATTGTTGAAAGTGAAGGACAAACTGGGTCCGGACAGCCAGCGGCGCATCGAGACAAATCCGTTGCGGGTACTGGATTCAAAACTGGATTCGGAACAGGAAATTATTGCCGGCTTGCCGAGGATTAGCGAACATCTTTGTGCTGCGTGCTCTGCACAATATGCGGAACTAAAGCGCCAGCTTGCGGTTCGCGAAGTTGCCTTCAATGAAAATTGGCGGTTGGTGCGCGGTCTGGACTATTACATGCGCACCACGTTTGAGATTACCGCGCGCGGCCTAGGTTCGCAGAATGCAGTCTGCGGCGGCGGGCGCTATGATGGGCTGGTAGAAATCCTGGGCGGCATGCCAACGAAGGGAATTGGATTTGCGATTGGCGAAGACCGGCTGATTCTTTCGTTGCTGGAAGCAGGGAAGGGCGATACGGCAAAGGGCCGCGATGTTTATGTGGCGTGGATGGGCGAGAAGGCGCAGGATACCGCCATACGCGCGGCGCGATCGTTGAGGCAAGCGGGGTTCCGGGTGGAGTTGCCACCGGTGGAACAAAAATTTGGCAAGGCGCTGGGGCAGGCCGATAAGATTGGCGCTCGATACGCACTTATTCTTGGCGAAGATGAAATCGCCAGCGGACAGTGGACCGTGAAGACCCTTGCGGATGGTTCCCAACAGAAGTTGACGGAGGGGGAATTATTGAAGTTCCTGCAAAGCTCAAGATTGGTGTCATCCTGACCGAAGCAAAGGATCTAAACGCGTAAGGAACGCCTCGATGGAATTGTAAGTTGAGATCCTTCACCGGCCAATGACGCGGGTTCAGGATGACATGCGAGATCAGTTTTTTGGTTAAGGGAGTGAGACTGTGCTGGACTTTTTGGGTGAACTGAGACGAACACATTATTGTGGAGCGTTGCGCCTGCCGGATGCGGGGCGCAGTGTGACGGTGATGGGCTGGGTACATCGCCGCCGAGACCTGGGGAATTTGCTGTTCCTGGATATTCGCGACCGCTCTGGGATCGTGCAGGTGGTATTCAACAAAGAGACACAACCCGAAGCCCACGCGAAGGCCGAGCAGTCCCGCAGTGAGTTTGTTGTGGCAGTGGAAGGGCGAGTAACAAAACGCGAACGGGCCAATGCAGAGATCGGCACGGGTGAAGTGGAACTTGTCGCGAGCAAACTGCACATACTGAACAACGCAAAGACCCCGCCGTTTCCCGTGGAAGACGAAATCAATGCGGCAGAAGAGACGCGTTTGCGTTATCGCTACTTGGATTTGCGGCGTCCCAAACAGCATCGCAATCTGGCGCTGCGACACAAGATTGTGCTGGAAATCCGCAAGGCCATGGACGAGATGGGCTTCATCGAGGTGGAAACGCCGATGTTGACGCGCTCCACGCCAGAAGGCGCGCGGGATTATCTGGTGCCAAGCCGCGTGCATCACGGACAGTTCTACGCGCTGCCGCAGTCGCCCCAGATTTTCAAGCAGATTCTGATGATTGGCGGAATGGACCGCTATTTTCAGATTGTGAAATGCTTCCGCGATGAAGATTTGCGCGCGGATCGCCAGCCGGAATTCACACAGCTCGACCTGGAGATGTCCTTCCCCCGGCAGGAAGACATTTTTAAGGTGATTGAAAACGTGATGGTGCGCGCTTGCGCGGCGGCTGGTATCCAAGCAGAGGCGCCATTCCCACACATGCTTTATAAAGATGCCATTCGCAAATATGGCAGCGACAAACCCGACATGCGGTTTGGGATGGAACTGCACGAAGTGACAGAATGCTTCCCGGCCGAAGTGAAGCAGAAATTGCAGATCGAGGGCAGCGTGTTCGCGTTTGCGGCTCCAGGCGCGGCAAGCTATTCGCGCAAACAACTGGACGATTTGTCGGAGAAGGCGAAGTCGGCGGGAGCGCGTGGCGCCTATTTCGTGAAGGTCGCTGTGGAAGGAATCACCTCAACGGTTGACAAGTTGATCGGCGCGGAAAATGCGAAGAAGTTGGCGGAGATTTGCGGTGCAAAAACGGGCGATCTGGTTGTCGCGGTTTCCGCGAAACAGGAAATTAAAGGGACGGAAGCGGCGGCGCTGGTCGCGGGGCAACTGCGCCTGCAGCTTGGCGAAGCACTGGGGCAAATTGAAAAGACGCAATGGAAATTCCTGTGGCTGACGGGATTCCCGTTGTTTGAATGGAGCGAGTCTGACAAGACCTGGGTGAGCGCGCAGCATCCGTTTACCGGAATCGTGGATGAAGACCTGGAAAATCTGGAAACGGCTCCGTGGGAAGTGCGCTCGAAGGGCTACGACCTGGTATTGAATGGCGTGGAGCTGGGTTCGGGCAGCATACGGATTCATCGACAGGACATTCAGGAACGGCTGTTTAAGGCGTTGGGATTGAATGAAGAAACGCAGCGGCGTCGATTCGGGTTTTTTCTTGATGCGTTAACGTATGGAACTCCACCGCACGGAGGGATCGCGCTTGGAATCGATCGCGTGGTGATGCTGCTGGCGGGCGAGAAATCTATTCGCGAAGTGATCGCATTTGCGAAGACGACGGCCGCGGTGGATCTAATGGCGGAATCGCCGAGCGCGGTGGAAAAGGAACAATTGGATCAACTGGGGATACAAATCAAGAATTCATGAGCCGGATACGCATATTGCCGGAGGCGGTGGCGAATAAAATCGCCGCGGGAGAGGTAGTTGAACGGCCCGCTTCTGTCGTCAAGGAGCTGCTCGAAAACGCTTTGGATGCTGGAGCAACTTCCATACGGATTGAAACGGAGATGGGCGGCAAGCGTATGATCCGTGTCATCGACGATGGCCACGGCATGGCTCACGATGACGCGCTGTTGGCGTTCGAACGCCACGCCACCAGCAAATTGCGGAATGCCGATGATCTGATGTCGATCGCGACCCTTGGATTTCGCGGAGAGGCGCTGCCAACGATCGCAGCAGTTTCTCGTTTGCTGCTGGAAACGCGTGATGGGGCCGAAGCTGAGGGGACACGTATCGAATTCGCGGGCGGAAAACTGATCAGCGTAAAACCGGCTGGACTTCCTGCCGGCACTACAATCAGTGTGGCCGATCTGTTTTATAGTATCCCGGCACGGCGAAAATTTCTGAAGTCCGATACAACGGAATTGGGGCACATTGCTTCGCTGGTAACACACTACGCCCTGGCGAATCCTGCGCGGCAATTTATTCTGACAACTCCGACGCAGGAGATTATCAACTGCGCGCCAGCCGAAAAAGTGGCGGACCGCGTCTATCAATTGTTTGGCAAACAGGCGCTGGACGAATTGCTGGAGATCCCGGCGACGTCCGCGCCGTTTCGCGCTGCGATCACGGAACCGGAAATGGAAGCGGGAGAGGAAGCGGCAACGCTGACCGTTTCTGGATTCACCTCGCGCCCGGATATACAAAGACCGAATCGAAATGGGATATATGTTTTCGTGAACCGGAGGTTGGTGCGCGATCGCCTGATTCTGCACGCGATTCACGAGGCCTACCGCAATATCCTGCCGTCGACGGTCTTTCCCGCGACGCTGCTGTTCCTAGAAATGCCTTACGACGAAGTGGACGTGAATGTGCATCCCGCAAAAATCGAAGTGCGCTTCCGCCGCCCACAATTTGTGCACGATTTCACGCGGGATGCGATTCGCCAAGCGCTAATGAGTGTCCGGCCGATTGCGAGTTTTGCGTCCGCGGCCACAGCAGCTAATGCGGCTCCAAATCCCCCGGCACCTCCGGGGACTTTTGCAGGAGGATTTGGCAATACGAACATCAATTCCGGCGTGCCTCGCGCGGTCATTCCGCCGATGGAAGAACTCGGTGTGGGAGCAGGGGTCGGCTCCGAATATGCTTCGGGCGGTGGGTTCGACCTAACCAGCGTGCCGATGCAACCTGTGGCTCAACGCTTCACGTTTGAGCCGGGAAGTTCGTTGAATGGCGCACTGAGTGCAGCGGGAGCGGCGATCAAGGAAATGCCGAACTGGGCGGAAAATCTGGCGCGGCCAAACAGCGAGACGCCCGGCAGCTTGCCGCGTCCCGATCAGATTGCCGATCTGAAACCATTGGGCCAAGTGAGTTCCAGTTTTATCGTGGCGGTGAATGGCGAAGGATTATGGATTATCGATCAGCACGTTGCACACGAACGCGTGCTGTTCGAGCAACATCTGGAAGCACGGCGCGCGGGGAAAGTGGAATCGCAGCGAATGCTGATGCCAATGGTCATCGAACTTTCTCCGCGGCAAATCGTGATTTACGAAAA
Organism: Candidatus Acidiferrales bacterium; assembly: GCA_963748365.1. Taxonomy (GTDB): domain Bacteria; phylum Acidobacteriota; class Terriglobia; order Acidiferrales; family UBA7541; genus Acidiferrum. The sequence continues at coordinate 32,857 of CAVVJG010000001.1, read as the reverse complement.
AATTGCGGAAGAACTTGCCGCCAACGGTTTTGAAGTCGAACTGATGGGGCCAAAGAGCGTTGCGATACAATCTGTGCCGGCGGGAATCGCGGCAACCGACGCGGAAGGCCTGCTGACGGAAATCCTTGACGGAATCGAGCGGGAAAACGCGGCGATTTCGATCGATACGCTGCAATCCAAGATTGCAGCGTCAACCGCTTGTCATGCAGCTATCAAGATCAACATGCCACTGGAACAGACAAAAATGGAATGGCTGTTGAGTGCGCTAGCCAAAACGGATTGCCCGATGAGCTGTCCGCACGGGCGTCCTGTCGTGCTGCGCTACTCAGTAAGAGAAATTGAACACGCATTTCATCGAATTTGAGTAAGCTCGTTGGGCTGAGCGTCCATAAAGAATAAATAGGCGAGGAAAACGTGAGCGAAACAAAGAAGACTGCGGTCATTTTTGGCTTGGCGAACAAGAGGAGTATCGCGTGGGCTATTGCGCAGAAAATGCACGAGGCAGGATGGAAGTTGGCGATCACTTACCAGAATGAGCGGCTGGAGCAGGAAGCGAAAGATCTAATTACAGAGTTGCCCGGTGCGGATGGATTCATGTGCGATGTAACATCGGACGAGCAGATTGCCAAACTGTTTGAGCAGTTGAAAGAGAAATATGGAGTGCTACACGGATTGGTACACAGCGTGGCGTATGCCCCAGCCGAAGAGTTGAAGGGTGAGTTTCTGAACACGACACGCGAAGGATTCAAGATCGCACACGAGATCAGCGTGTATTCATTGATTGCCGTGGCGCGGGGAGCCGCTCCCTTGATGACCGAAGGCGGAGGGATTGTCACGCTGACTTACTATGGCGCGGAAAAGGTGGTGCCGAAATACAACGTGATGGGCGTGGCCAAAGCGGCGCTGGAAGCGACGGTACGGTATCTTTCGAGCGACCTGGGACCGAAGGCAATTCGTGTGAACGCGATTTCTGCGGGGCCCATTAAGACACTTGCTGCGCGTGGTATTTCGCAATTGGGAGAAATGTTGCGTGCGCACGCCGAACGCGCGCCACTGAAGCGCAACGTCGACCCAGCAGAGGTCGGAAGCACGGCGGTATTCCTGTTGTCGGAGGGCGGCTCGGGGATTACTGGGGAAACTTTGTATGTCGATTGCGGCTACAATATTATGGGTTTCTAAGGCAGATAGGGAAGCGTCGCTTTAGAGATGGCAGAAATCGGATACCAGATATCCAAAATCGGGAATTAAGAACCTCAACTAATGACCTCAAGGTTAACGATTGCGATTGACGGTCCGGCAGGCTCTGGAAAGAGTACGGTGGCGCGACGAGTCGCAGCGATGCTTGGCTATTTGTATCTCGATAGCGGGGCGATGTACCGGGCAGTGGCGTTGAAGGCTTTGCACAAAAAAATTCCGATGGATGCCGAAGCACAGTTAGAAATGCTGACGCTCGAAACTCACATCGAATTGAAGCCACCTACAGCTGAGCTGGAAACCGCCGGACTAAAGAACCGCGTGTTCCTCGATGGGCAAGAAGTGACGCACGAAATTCGCACGGGAGACGTGGCGCAAGCGGCTTCGCGGTTGGCGACTGTGGCCGGAGTACGCAAGGTGCTGGTTGCCGAGCAACAGCGCGCTGGCAGGGGCGGGGGAGTGGTGATGGAAGGCCGGGATATTGGAACGGTGGTGTTTCCCGCGGCGGAGTTAAAGATCTTTTTGGACGCGGCGCCGGAGGCAAGGGCGCACCGGCGATGGCTGGAGCATCAGGAAAAAGGTGAGAAATTGACGGTGGAAGAGGTGCTGGTAGAAGTGCATGAACGGGACAAGCGCGACCGCGAACGAAAAGTGTCGCCCCTAGTTCGCGCAACGGATGCGGTGCTGATCGATAACACGGCGATGGGCATTGAAGAAACCGCGCGGTTGATCGTGCTGCTGGTGGAAGAGCGAAAAAGAGAAAGCAACCCAAGTTCCGGGAGAACAACGTGAACAAATTGTGCTGGGTGGTTGGCACGATGCTGTTAATGGTGTGTCTGGCTGTTCCTTCGTTGAGCGTGGCGCAAACTTCGACAGCTTCGCCGACGCAAGCGGGGGCTGTTCTTCAATTCCGCGCGTATCTGGAACAGGATTGGAAACGCTGGATGCATGAATATCCGGAAATGGCCAGCGACATCGGATTTCCCGAGGAAAGCCGGCGCTGGGATGATCATTCGCCCGCGGGCTTGGCGAGCCGCGAGGCTCACCTGCGCGAAAGCCTGAAGACGCTGCAGCAGATCAATCGTGGTGCGCTCCCTGCCGGCGAACGACTGAACTACGACTTGTATCGCGAACTGCTGCAAAGCGCGATTGAAGGTTTGCAGTATGGCGATGACCCGTTGCCATTCCGCAGCGTGGTGCCGGGCAACCGGTGGATGCCGATTGATCAGATGAACGGCATACAGCAAGGTGCCGCGATGACTTTGGCGAATATGCCGCACGAAACGGTGGCGAACTACGAGGACATTCTGGCGCGATTGGAATCGCTGCCCGCGGTCGTTGATCAAGTGAGAGCTAACCTGGAGGCAGGACTGAAACTGGGGTACACGCCGCCGAAAATCGCGATGCGTGATGTGCCGCAACAGGTCGCCAACTTGATTCCAGCGGATGCCGCGAAGAGCGCGCTGCTGCAACCCTTCCAGGAATTCCCGGCTGCCATTTCGGAGAAAGACAGGGATGAGCTGGCCAGCCGGGCGAAGATCATTTACTCCAGCGGAGTGGCACCGGCATTCCAGAGGTTGCACGATTATCTTGTTACCCCGTACCTTCCCGCTTGCCGTGAGAATATTGCCGCGACCGCTTTGCCGAATGGAGCAGCGTCCTATGCGTTTCATGTGCGCTGGCAGACGACAACGAACCTGACGCCACAGCAGATTCACGAAATTGGATTGAGCGAAGTGAAGCGAATTCGCGCGGAGATGGACAAGGTGATTGGCGCGTCGGAATTCAAAGGGAGCTTTAGCGAGTTCAAGGATTTCCTGCGAAATGATTCGCAGTTTTACTACGATAAGGCCGATGATCTGGTGAATGGTTACCGTGTGATCGCCAAGAAAATCGACCCGGAGCTGGCTCACGAATTTGGGAAGTTGCCGCGGCTGCCGTACGGAGTGTCCATTATTCCGGAATTTAAGGCACCCTCGCAAACCACCGCGTACTATCAGCCTGGCTCGCCGACAGTTGGCAGGCCGGGGCAGTATTTTGTGAACACCTATAATTTGAAAGCACGGCCGAAATGGGAGATGGAAGCGCTGTCGCTGCACGAAGCAGTGCCGGGGCACCATTTGCAGTTTGCGCTGGCACAAGAGATGGAAAATGTTCCGGAATTCCGCAAGTACATCGGGTTTTCGGCGTACAACGAAGGCTGGGCGCTGTATGGGGAAAGTCTTGGCGAAGAGTTGGGACTGTACAAAGACCCGTACTCGAAGTTTGGGCAATTGAGTTATGAAATGTGGCGCGCCGTGCGGCTGGTGGTAGATACGGGAATGCACTCGAAGGGGTGGACGCGACAGCAAGCGATTGATTTCTTCCGCGAGTATACGGGAAAGACGGATCAGGACATTACGGTGGAAGTGGACCGATACATCGTGTGGCCGGGGCAGGCGCTGGCGTATAAATTGGGGCAGTTGCAGATTCTCGAACTGCGTGCGCAGGCGGAGAAGACTCTGGGAGCGAGATTTAATGTGCGGACGTTTCACGATGCGGTGCTGGAAGAGGGAGCCGTGCCCCTGGATTTGCTGGAAGCGCATGTGAATGAGTGGTTGAAGACGCAGAGTGCCGCGAAGGCTGATTGAAGTAAAGCGAGTGAAGGAAGCAAGCCACCCCACCCCCCATCGATTTTTGTAAGAGTGGCATGTAAAGTCTAACTGGGGTGGCAAGAGCTGTCCACGGCCAGAGTTTGGGCCCATGCAATTTAGACACCCAGGCAAAGAGAAGCAGGCGTGAGCTCAAGTGGCGATGGCGGCGGCTTTTTGGATGGCTAGTTGGTAGGAGTCGGGAACTTTTTCTTCAGGGCAACCGATGCGTTGGACACAGTCGGCGAGTTTGGGCCACTCGGCGCGCTCCATGGCGAGAAGCGTCTGATAAACGTCACCCAATTTGTTGGCACCACCGCAAAGTGCGGTTTTCAGTTCGGGCGATATGGCAAGCGAATTCAGCACATCCTGAATGGGGCGATCGAGCAGGGCATCGGAGACGGAAAGCAGGCCCATCATAAAGAGAGTGGAGTTTTGTTCTGCCAGGCCGGCCTGGCCGGAGAATTCTTCGCAAAAATAGGCACGGGTCAGCGCAGTGCGAATCAATTCGGGAGAATTGCCGTTCATCATGGAGATGACCGCGAAGATGGAGGCCCAGCGACGAAATTCCTTCTCGCCGAGGAGGGCGATGGCCTGGCGGATGCTGTTAACTTCTGAACGGAGACCAAGGATCGGCGAATTGAGATAGCGCAAGAGGCGATAGAGCAGGGAAGGATCCTGCTGGAGAAGCGATTCGATGCCGTTGTAATCCAGCTCGGGCCTGGCGACGGCGCTGAGAAGCTGCATCTGGATCAGCTTGTTGCCGGAAATGTCTTTGGTTTCGAGCATGGACGGCTTGCAGAAAAAATAGCCTTGAAAATAACTGAAGCCGAGGCCGCGGGCTTCTTCCATCTCCTTTCTTGTTTCGACTTTTTCGGCAAGCAGCGAGATTCCCTCGCCACGGTATTTGCGAGCGACTTCTTCGCGGCGCTCCGGATCCATCAATTGAAAATCGACTTTGAGGAATTGTGCCAGTTCGACGAGCGGAGCCAGAGCAGGTTCGTCCATGAAGTCGTCGAGCGCGAACTGGTATCCGGCGGCGCGAAGATCGCGGCAAATGCCGACGATTTCTTCGGTGGGGCGAACGGTTTCCAATATTTCAACGACGATACGATCCGGGGGCAGCAGGCGAGGCGCGCCCAAGCGCAGAGCCACTTCGTCGACGTTTACGAACGCGCGGGTATTGCCGGTCAGCATCTGCAGGTCGAAGAGCGTAATGGAATCGGCAATTACGCTGGAAGAGGCGTTGGCGTATGGCTGAAAGGCGTTGTTAGGGCCGCCGCGAAAGAGCAGTTCGTAGGCAAAGACGCGGAGGCGTGTGTCAAGGATCGGCTGTCGGGCGATAAATTTTTCTCTCATTGCTGGATGGATCCCCTGGTCCAATCGCGGAGCGAACATCGCGGCAGTCGCGAAGGGCTCAGACGCGAGCCCTCGGAGAGGGGGGACTTCCCTTAGTTGCTAGCTCCTCAGGCTGGTGCAGCCATCGAAGCAAGGAATTCGGAGTTCGCCTTCGACTTCGACAAGCGACTTAGGAGCAATTCCATGGCCTCGACGGTCGAGAGGGGGCTCAAAACCTTGCGCAAGACCCAAACGCGATTCAATTCGTCGGGCGGGAGCAGAAGTTCGTCCTTGCGAGTGCCCGAGCGCTGAATATCAATGGCTGGGAAGACGCGCTTGTCAGAAAGACGGCGGTCCAGGTTGATTTCCATGTTGCCGGTGCCCTTAAACTCTTCGAAGATTACGTCGTCCATGCGGCTGCCGGTGTCAATCAAAGCGGTGGCCACAATGGTGAGCGAACCACCTTCTTCAACGTGGCGCGCCGCGGCGAAAAAGCGACGAGGGCGCTGAAGCGCGTTAGCATCGATACCGCCGGATAGCACCTTGCCCGAAGGCGGCGTGACGGCGTTGTAAGCGCGCGCAAGGCGCGTGACGGAGTCCAGCAGGACGACGACGTCGCGCTTGTGTTCGACCAGGCGCTTGGCCTTTTCCAAAACCATTTCGGCAACCTGAATGTGGCGCTGAGGCGGCTCATCAAAGGTGGAGCTGATGACTTCGCCCTTCACGGTGCGCTGCATGTCGGTAACTTCTTCCGGTCGCTCGTCGATGAGGAGCACGATCAAGGCCACTTCCGGATGATTGGTGGTGATGGAATTGGCGATCGATTGCAACATCATGGTCTTACCGGTGCGGGGAGGAGCAACGATGAGGCCGCGCTGACCTTTGCCGACGGGGCAGAGCAGGTCGAGAACTCTTCCAGTTAGATTTTCCTTAGTTGTCTCCATCTTCAGGCGCCCCTGAGGATAGAGAGGCGTGAGGTTATCGAAGAAGATTTTGTTGCGAGCAACTTCAGGGTCTTCAAAGTTGACGGCTTCGACTTTGATCAGGGCAAAGTAGCGTTCACCATCTTTGGGCGGACGAACTTGTCCCGAAACGGTATCACCCGTCCTTAAATCAAACTTGCGAATCTGCGAGGGGGAAACGTAGATATCGTCCGGGCCAGGGAGATAGTTGTACTCCGGAGCGCGGAGGAATCCGAATCCATCCGGGAGGCATTCGAGGACGCCTTCCGAGAAAATCAGTCCGCTCTTTTCCGTTTGTGCGCGGAGGATCTGAAAGATCAGCTCCTGTTTGCGCATACCGCTGGCGCCGGGAATATTCAATTCCTTGGCGATCTTAGCCAGATCGGTGATATTTTTTTCTTTAAGCTCAGCAAGGCTGATGCTTACTTGATTATTTCCTTCTGTAGTCGTTTCTTTTGCCATAGTTCCTGACTTTTTTGGGTTGATTGTGAAAAATGACCTATGTCTTTCCGGGATGCACTACGTGGTGGTGTACCAACTGGCCGAAAAAATCCGCCAGGAGGGGTAAACCAAACTATCTGCAACCGGAAGCAGTTCCAGGTCTCGGGAAAGCTACAACCCGCGGGTGCAGGCTGCGCCTAGTACGCTGCTTAGTTGGTCAAACTCTTGTCTTTATCGGCGCCACCGGTTAGAGCTTCGGCAACAGGCGCAACGGTGATGTGCTCCAAGGGCACAATCGGGCGTTCCAGGGCAATTTGCAAAACCTCATCCATGGTTTCGACGAAGTGTAATTTCAAGCTGGAGAGAATCTCCTGGGGGATCTCTGCAAGGTCTTTCTCATTATCCTTCGGAAGCAGTACCGTACGCAAGCCCATTCGGTGAGCGGCCAGAAGTTTTTCCTTCATGCCGCCGATGGGCAAAACCTTGCCGCGCAAGGTGATTTCGCCGGTCATGGCGAGGTCGCAGCGCACGGGAATCTTGGTCAACGCGCTGACAATCGAAGTGCAGATTGTTATGCCGGCAGACGGACCGTCCTTCGGGATCGCGCCTTCGGGCACGTGCATGTGAATGTCGAGCGTGCGGTAGAAATCCTTGTCGAGGCCGATGGTGCCCGCCCGTGAGCGGATGTAGCTCATTGCTGCCTGGGCGGATTCCTGCATGACGTCGCCGAGTTTACCGGTGAGCGTCAGGCGGCCTTTTCCTTCCATCAGCGTGGCTTCGGTGGTGAGGACCGAGCCGCCGACTTCCGTCCAGGCCAGGCCGTTGGTGAGGCCAATCTCGTTTTGCTTCTCCAGCCAGAACTCGCGGTATTTCAGAACGCCGAGGAAATCGTTCACATTCTCGGCGGTGATTTCGGTAGTGGATTGCACACCATCGGTTACCACGCGGCGGGCCATTTTGCGCGAAATGTTTTGTATCTCGCGCTCGAGATTACGCACACCAGCTTCGTGGGTATAGTGCCGAATAATGTGCAGCAGACCTTCGTCAGTAAAGGTCAAATTCTTGTCGGTCAGGCCCGTGGCTTCCAGCGCGCGCTTAACAAGGAAGCGCTTGGCAATTTCCAGCTTTTCCTGCTCGGTGTAGCCGGGGATACGCAGGATTTCCATGCGGTCCTGCAAAGCCTGCGGGATAGTGTGCATCACGTTGGCGGTGCACACGAACATAACTTTGGAAAGATCGTATTCGACATCCAGATAGTGATCCGTGAAGGAGTGGTTCAGTTCCGGGTCCAACACTTCCATCAAGGCGGCCGAGGGGTCGCCACGAAAATCGGTGGACATCTTGTCGACTTCATCGAGAACGAAAATCGGATTGGTGGTGCCGGCTTTTTTCATCATCTGGATGATCTGGCCAGGCAAGGCGCCGATGTAGGTGCGGCGGTGACCGCGAATTTCCGCTTCGTCGCGCACGCCGCCAAGGGAAACACGGACGAACTTGCGACCCGTAGCGTGGCCGATGGACATAGCCAGTGAAGTTTTACCAACGCCCGGAGGCCCGACAAAACAAAGAATGGAGCCCTTGGGATTCTTGACCAGTTGCCGGACGGCCAGGAATTCCAGAATGCGTTCCTTGACCTTCTCAAGTCCGTAATGTTCCTTGTTGAGGATCTCTTCCGCAGCTTTAATGTCGCGAATTTCCTTGGAACGTTTCTTCCAGGGCACGGCCAGCAGCCAATCGATATAGTTGCGGCTGACTGTGGATTCCGCGGACATGGGCGGCATCAATTCCAGGCGCTTCAATTCCGTGGTGGCCTTTTCGTGGACATCCTTGGGCATACCGGCGGCGTCAATCTTCTTCTTCAATTCGTCGGTTTCGTTTTTCTCGCCTCGGCCCAGTTCTTTTTGAATCGCCTTGAGCTTTTCGTTGAGGTAATACTCTTTTTGGGCGCGTTCCATCTGGCGCTTTACGCGGGTATTGATGTTGCGATCGACATTCAGCTTTTCCAGTTCAATTTCCAGAATGTCAGAGATGCGGTTCAGGCGCTCCAGAGGATCGGCAGTTTCGAGCAAGTCCTGCTTCTCGTCCACGGGCAATTGCAGGTTTGCAGCAATCGTGTCGGAGAGGCGAGAAGGGTCGTCGACGCGAGCAGCAGCGATCATGGTGTCGTAATTCAGGCTCTGCGAAAGCTTGATGAACTGTTCATATAGACCGGTGACTTTTGTGACCAGTTGCTCCACGGCTGGAGTGGTTTCCATCTTGGAGTTGAGCAGGCGAATAGTGGCGCGGAAGAAGCCTTCGTCGGTGGTTATGGAGAGGGAACGCGCGCGCTCCACGCCTTCCACCAGAACTTTTATGTTGCCATCGGGTAGCTTTACGCTTTGTACGATATTGGCAAGTGTGCCGACGGCATAAATCTCTTCGGGTTTGGGGTCGTCGATCGATGCATCGTGCTGCGTCGAAAGGAAAATCTTCTTTTCGCCGGTCAGGGCCTCTTCGAGCGCACGAACACTGGCTTCGCGCCCGACGATGAATGGTGTCATCTGCTGCGGAAAGATGACCATGTCGCGCACCGGCATCATGGGTACGCGCTTCATTTCCTGTTTCTCACGATTAAACATGCAGGCCCCTGAACTCCTCAGGCCCGGGAAAGCACTTTTATCCGGCCTTCTCGAGCAAACTCCAATTAATTTCGTGTCCCCGTACCATTTCAGCAGTCACCACGAAATCGCGCACCTTGCGTTGCATCGGCAGGTGGTACATCAATTCCAGCATGAGGTCTTCGAGGATCATGCGCAAGCCGCGCGCGCCAACCTTGCGCTGAAGAGCCAACTCCGCCACGGTGTCCAAAGCGTCGTCGGTGAAGCGCAAGCGAACATTCTCAAACTCAAAGAGGCGCTGGTACTGTTTCAATAGCGCGTTCTTCGGCTCGGTCAAAATCTTCATCAGCGCGCCCTTGTCGAGGTCGCTCATCACGCCGGCAACAGGCAACCGTCCGACAAATTCCGGGATAAGGCCGTAGCGGATGAGATCCGTGGGCTGCACTTGCTCTAGCATCTCCGTGTTGCGACGCTGCGGAGTGGAAGGAGCCGCTTCCGTGTGGAAGCCCAAGGAGCGCTTACCTGCGCGGCGCTCGATAATCTTTTCCAGCCCGACGAATGCGCCACCGCATATAAATAAGATGTTGGTGGTGTCAACGGGGGTAAATTCCTGGTGCGGGTGCTTTCTGCCGCCCTGCGGAGGGACATTTGCCAGGGTGCCTTCCAGAATCTTCAAAAGAGCTTGCTGTACGCCTTCGCCGCTAACGTCACGGGTAATGGAGGGATTTTCGTCCTTCTTGGCAATCTTGTCGATTTCGTCGATATAGATGATGCCTTGCTGTGCTTTCTGCACGTCCCCATCGGCGGCCTGCAAGAGCTTCAAGATAATGTTCTCGACGTCTTCACCGACGTAGCCCGCTTCGGTCAGCGTGGTGGCATCAACGATTGCGAAGGGCACATCGAGCATTCGAGAAAGAGTCTGCGCCAAAAGCGTTTTGCCGGTGCCAGTTGGACCGATCAGCAAGATGTTGGACTTGCTCAATTCCACTTCGCCGGGTTGCTTGTTGAGGAAGATCCGTTTGTAGTGGTTATAGACGGCAACCGCCAGCTTTTTCTTCGTGCGGTCCTGTCCGATGACGTAACCGTCCAGAAATTGTTTGATTTCCGGCGGACGGGGCAGCCGCTTGGCCGGTGCAACAGCCTGCTCGCGCTTCTCATCCTCCAGAATGGTCTGGCAAACGCCTACACACTCGTTACAGATGTACGCGCGCGGATAATCCGAGGGCGAGCTGATCAGCTTCTCTACCTGTTCTTGCGTTTTATGGCAGAAGGAACAGCGAAGGGGCTCATCTGGGCTGTATTTTTTCACGTGGTTGCAGGCCTCATGTCCGGTTCAGATCCCGGCAGTGCTTTCTATTCTAGGCCGAATTATCCCCTGAGTGAAAGAATTCTACGGGAGCCTGTGTGAAACATGAACGCCTTGGTCGAGTGCAAGAATTGGGTTGTACGGTTACCAAGGCCTTCCAAAAAATGTACGTTGAGCAGTCCAAGCGCTAGATTAGCGGTGCTTGTAAATAATCTCGTCGATCATGCCATATTCTTTGGCTTGTTCGGGATTCATAATATAGTCCCGCTCTACGTCCTTTTCGATGCGCTCCACGGGCTGCCCGGTATGCTTGGCCAAAAGCTGGTTAATGGTGTTGCGCATGCGCAAAATCTCTTTGGCATGGAGATCGATGTCCGTGGCTTGCCCGCCAAGGCCACTCATCCAAGGCTGGTGGATTAGAATTCTGGAATTTGGCAGCGAGAAACGCTTCTTGGGCGCGCCTCCTACCAGCAATACGGCGGCGATCGAAGCAGCCTGGCCGACGCAGGTGGTAACCACGTCGGGCTTCACGAACTGCATGGTATCGTAAATCGCAAAACCCGCGGTGATGGAGCCACCGGGAGAATTGATGTAAAGCTGAATGTCCTTCTCCGGGTCTTCGGCCTGCAGGAAAAGCATCTGCGCGGTGGCCAGATTGGCAACATGATCGTCAATCGGCGTGCCGATGAAGACGATGTGCTCTTTCAACAGGCGCGAATAGATATCATAAGCGCGCTCGCCCCGGCTGGTTTGCTCCACAACCATAGGGATTAGAGTCGTGGCGTGATATTGCGGATCGTCGTAGTTTTTCATGAGAGAAATTTGCTCACAGAATGCGGGGTTAGATTCACTTGGCGCTTGCCGCGGAAACGGTCTTGACGTTTGCATTTTGCGCAAGCCAGTCAAGTGTTTTGTCACTCCGCAGCTTCGCTTTCATCCTATCGAGCGTACCCTGCTTTGTCAAACTGGCGCGCAAAGCCTCCGCCGATTGGCCACTGTGGCTGGCCATGTGTTCCAACTCGTGCTCCAGCTCCTCGTCGGTCACGTCGATCTTCTCTTCCGTGGCGATGCGATCCACCACCAGCTCTGCCTTCACGTCGTCCTTGGCGCGGTCTTCCTGTTTGCGCCGCAGGCTGACCCAGTCAACGTTCACGGCGCGAGGATCCACGCCCTGCTGAGCAAGCGAACGAACCACGCGTTCCAGCCGCACATCCATTTGGTGCTCCACCAATGATTCGGGAACAGGGAAGTCGTGCTGCTTGACGAGCTCCGCCAAAACCTTTTCGCGCTGCAGATCTTTTTGCCGGTGATCGCGCTCGTGCTCCAGCCCCTCGCGAACTTTCTTCTTCAACTCGTCGAGGGAGGTTGCGTCGCTGACGTCTTTGGCAAACTCATCGTTCAGTTCGGGGAGAGTCTTGGTCTTGATGCCGAGGACATCGACGGCGTAGTGGAACGTTTTGCCCGCCAACTTGGCATCGGGGTAATCCGACGGATAGACAACATCAAAATCTTTGTGATCGCCGGTGTTTGCGCCGCGCAAATTCTCGTTAAACGGCGCCATGGTCTCTTCCGCACCTACGTGGCAGAGCACGCTATCCGCCTGGAGCGGCTCGCCCTCGCCTTCAGGAGTTCCGTGCAACTTCACCTGGACGTAGTCGCCATCCTGGACGACGCGGCCTTCGACCGGAGTAAAAGTTGCGGCGCGTTCGCGCATCTCCTGCAGAGTCTTGTCCAGGGTCTCGTCGGTGATGCTCATCTCTGGCATTTCGATGTCGAGAGACTTGTAGTTGGCGAGGGAAAATTCCGGGAGGACTTCAAAGCTGGCGCGGAACTTTACCGGCTGCCCTTCGTTGAATTCCAGTTTGTCGACTTGTGGCTGAGAGACGGGCGTCAACTTCTGTTCTGTCACGGCCTTTTCGACATGCTCCGGAACGAGTTTTTGCAGCACTTCACCTTTGATATCCTCGGCAAAGCGCTTCTTGATCAGCGTGATGGGCGCTTTGCCGGGACGAAAGCCGGGCACCCGCGCCATCTTGGCAAACTCTTTGGCGATCTTTTCGGTCTGCTTAGTTATTTCTTCGGCCGGGATCTCCAGGTCCAGTTCTCTCCGGCAAGTTGTATCCGCCATCTCGCTTCTCCCTTGAATTCTCTTGCGTAGCGGCGGATTCACGCCGTCAGCACGTCCTGTTTAATTGCAGAGAATTGTTTTGCGCCTCGCGCAATCAAAAAACACTCTCGCCGCCCGTCTACTTCCCATCCCGCTCTGTATGCGGAAATTCGAGGAGTGCGCCAGAGATAAACCGGGCGAGTCTGCTTTAGCAATTATAAAGTATAGGGGAGGGCCCAGAAACGGTCAACGAAGTGAGGGGTTAGGTTACAAGGCGGGGAAAAGTGATACACCCTCTCATTTCACAAAATTCATGGCGCAAAAGAATAGGTCCACTTTACGGCGAAACGTGTCTCTCGTACCTGAGGTGGATTAGCCGGGGCGATGCTGGCAAACTGCGTCCCGACGTTGTAGATGACGTAGAGGTCGCTATCGGGGCGATAGTTATATCTCAAGCGCAGGTTGGCGCTGACTGCCTGTGTATTGGAAGTGTCCAATTGAATGAGGCTCGTAAATGTTAGGAATCGATTGAAGGAATAGTTCCCTTGCAGGCTGGCCAGCACGACGGAAAAATTGCCATTGGGCTGCGGCAGCCGGAATCGATCCCAGGTCCCGGACGCCGAAATGGAGAACTTTGTTGTGGGGCGATAGTTCACCCTCACGCGAAATTCATTCAGAGTTCCTCCGTAGTAGCCTCCGAATCGCTCGAAGAAGTTATACGTGAATCGCTTATCCTGTGGCGAACCATAAGTCAGTTGATGCCGCGTGAAATGATAGAGGCCAACCGGAATGAAAACATTCTGATAAATGTGAAGCGGTGTGGTAATTCGCTGCGTAAACACATCAACGATATCATCATCGGTGTATGCGCCGTTATTGAATTCTCCACGAAAGGTATTCTGCCATTCCTGCGTTTCAACAACATTCTGAGTGCTCGGCGCATGGAGGATGAAACCTTCCAGCTGCATCTCTCGAATTCCCCAAATCTTTGGCCGTAGTTTGAAAGTTAGATCACTATAAAATTCGTTGGCATCGTTCCGTTCGATGAAACCGACCTCAGGATTGAAGTTTGGACCGATTTTTCTGCGCTCAACCGCTCCATCCACCCAGTTTGACTTATAGGAAAGCGAGGCTCCGAGGTCACTGTTCCCGCTCGGATATCCCGGCGACTGCGTACCAGCCATATGCGCATCGACAAACCAATCCTTGAAAAACACCAGCCGTGTATCCACGCCTCCCGTTCGGTTAAAACTGTCCTGAACGTCACCCGACTCCTTATCGATTCCCATTACCCCGATGTAGGAACCACCCCATAGGGTTTCTTTCAGTCGGACGACGGCGAAATTGGAGTACGGATTCGGGCCACTCGACCGCGTGTCCACATCCATTACCCCAAATTCCAAACGGCCAACGGAGCCTGTAAGTCGTGCTCCACCGTTGATAGGCACCTGATTACCGGTCACGGAATCGATCCCGATTTGGCGAGAGAAAAATAGCTTGTCTTGGTCACCCATATCGAAGTTGAAGACGCTTGCGTTTTCCAGAAAAAACTGCCGCTTCTCGGGAATGAAGATAGGAAAAGGCGTGAGGTTAAATTGTTCTTGGTCCGCTTCCGTTGAGGAAAAATCGGTGTTCCCTGTAAGGTTTAAAACGATGTTGGAGCGAATGCCGTATTTCACATCCAGCCCGCCTGTGAGAGGAAATGCGGCGGGTTGGCCGGTTTGCTTATCGTATTGAACTAGCCCGTACGGCTTGATGATAAACAACCTTCCGCTACCAATGTCGGTTATACCTGTGAGTTCTCCGACTTCGGAGACTTTCGTGAGCCCGAAGGTACGGCGATACGCAGTCCACAGGTCCTCTTCGTTCTTTCTGCGAATAAATCTTTTAAAATTCAGACCCCAGACCACGTCCTTCGACTTTGTGAAATTTAGGGTTGTGAAAGGAATTTCTACCGTGGCGGTCCAGCCATCAGTCGTAATTCGCGCTTCTGATATCCATACTCCATCCCAGCCCGAATCGAAGTCAGTGCCATCAGATGAACTCCGTTCTTCCACTAGTCCATCACTTTGAGTTCCAAGAGGGTTGATCTCGAAGACGTAGCCTCCGCGATGGTTATTGTTGGAGTTGATTAGAATCTCGAAATGGTCATCGAGGTCCTGGCTGACATCCCGGCGCAACTCCGTCGCGATCATCCGTGAGGGTTCGGAATCAAAACAATGAACGCCGATATAGACCGCGTTCCGCGTATACAAAATACGAACTTCGGTTTTCTCTGTAGCAGGTTCACCTTCCTGTGGCTCACGTTGACGAAAATCGGTGATAGTTTTTGCCAACTGCCAAAGCGGATCGTTGAGAGTACCGTCCAGGTGGGGCGGCTTTTCCACCTTGACTGCTTCTGCGATACGCGCTGCCTCTTGAGGATTGGGGAGACTAGTCGAAGGCGAGGCTTTCGCCAAGACAGAACCGGTATCTAGAAAAACCAAACTGAGAAGCAACACAGCACGAGGGTGCTTTCCAGCCATTTCTATGACACGGACAACGGAGCGGAGGGCCGCATTTTGTAACCGTGTGAGCTGGGCCACTAAGTTCATCTCAGCAGACGGACTGGCTCATGGATTTACAACCGCTTCGTAAATAACCATCCGGGCCACACCTTTGCCATCAACTTCCTGTTCAGGTGCATAAACGCGATGGGATTCCGTGTCTACTGCCAAGCTGTGCACTTTCTTCTGAACTGGAAAATCCTCTAGCTTGCGATAGTGATCAGGATCATCCATCTGGAATACAGAAATGGCTCCGCTCGAACAGGCTACATAGATGCGCTTCAATCCCGGATCGAACTTGATGACATCGGGACCATCGGCCACCTGGATAAATGCGATTGGTTGGTGAGTATCGAGATTGAAGACGGTCATCAGTTCGTTGCCTTCACAGGTGAGGAAGGCGCGATGATGTTCCGGATCAAGGGTCATGCCGTGATTCCCCTTGCAGCGTCCGACAGGATAGCGGCCTACGACTTCATCCGTGGCAGGGTCTATGATGGCGAAAATATCCTGATCCTGTAAATTCACGTAGACTTTGTTGGCAACAGGATCGTATTGAGGCATTCCCGTTTCACTGTCAAAGTGGAGTGTCTTAATAATCTCGTCTGTGCGCACATCCACGATGGCTTCCGCTTTTCCACGCTCATCGGAAACGTAGAGTTTGTGAAATGGTGCGGCGTACGCGCTCCCGTCCGGCTTCGCTTCAGTATGAATTTTCTTGATAACCTTCATCTGGCGAAGATCAACCACTCCAATGGTGTTGTCGCCTGCGTTGGACGTATAGGCCTTTTTCAATTCGGGGACATACTCAACGCCTTCTGCTCCGGGCGTGTCCATGACCGTAGCCACCACCTTGTTTGTGTGCAAATCAATGACGTACAACTGTCCCGCTGCAAGGTGTGTTGACAAAAGATAGTGGTCGTCAGGTGTGATCGTGAGATAGTCGAACCGCTTACCCGGAGGCCCAGGAAGTTCGAACTCAGTCACTTTCTTCAGTGTGGGGCCGCCAGAGTTAGCGGAAAGTCCCAACACTCCAGTAAGAGACAGCAATCCGATGCGGAGTAAAGGTTTATTCTTCATGAAGACCCTCCGATGAGTTTCCTAAAACAATTCTTCGTTTCTAGCCTTCAAACAGCAAAAGACCAGCAACCCGGCTGCCAGTATCAAAGGAGGTTCCGTTCCCTAATCGATCTGCCAATAGCTTCGCAAGTTTGGCTCCGTCCCTACAACTTCCTTCGGGATTGTGTTCGCATTCATGTTGTGATAATCACCGTAGCCGTAATAGCGCTTAAGAGGATTGCGCATTGAAGTCAAAACCTGCACCCTAGGTGAGGCGTAAGGGTGCGGCATCCAAATTCTCGAACCTGCCAGTGCTCCGAGCGAATGATATGCTCCTGCCGTGCGGATACGTGAACAAACTCAAATTCTATGCGCCACCCGCCCAGTTGTGTGAGTATCCCCCAGTGTCTTCGATGAGGAATACAACCCCCCGATCGGATTCTCGAAGCGTACGGTTCTGATACATCAAGAGATTTCATTATCGTGACAACAGTGACGTCTCTGAGTTGTGGTTGGACTCTACGTACGTAGGCTTCCTCGACAATTTATAGAGTCTTTGTGTATCTCGAGTCCTTTGCGTCGAAGCGTTTTCTGCGGGTGTCATCGCCGGCGAGTAAGTAGGAGGCATGGTAATTTCCGTAGGGAACGACGTGGGCTCCCCCATCGATCATGTCCCGCTTCAGGCGCTCATGGAGTTCAGGCAGTTCGGACCAATGGATGCGTGGATGATCGTGGTGCTCGAGGTGAAAGCCGATATTGAACATGGTGAGGTTGAAGAAGTTGGAGACAAACACGGTGGAGTGACTGACCGGCTTGGCGGGAGTCTTTACTTCGCATCCCGAATGCTGGACATACATCCCTGAATTCATCACGAACGCATTCGCGACCCAGTGCGGCAGCACCCAGAGCCAAACGGCCATTACCGGGTCGATCCAGAAAGGGATGGACCAGAGCGCCAGGAAGATGGCGAGTTCGCGCAGCGACCTGCGACGAAGGCTTTGGCGCGCGTTCAGGTCTTTCCACAGATGGATCGTTAAGCGCCACGGCCAGTGTGTGAACAGGTAGCGCTGGAAGTTTTCGAATGATCCGTCGGCATTTTGTTTGGGCAAGGTCCAATCATCGGCGGTTAGCAGATTAGCGTGGTGAACGGTGACGTGGCAGTACTCCCAGAAGAACGATGGCCAGCCGCCTGAAAATGTCCAAAACCGGCCAAACCAGCGATTCACGAAGTGCGATGTGAAGATTGGGCGATGTGAGTGATTGTGGAAGTTGACGCCGACATCGATGCCGGAGATCCAGCCAAGCATGACTGCCGATGCCGCCGCGAAGGCTATGCGTGACCATGGGCCAGTGATACCGGCGGTTTTGGGGTGGAGGTACAACCAGAAGGCACAAACATACGCCGCCAGGCAACAAATGTGAAAGAGGATGCAGTGCCAATCTTGAGGGTGGGCGAGAATGCTCCCGCGGTCGGGCGCCGCCGGAGCATTGCGCACCGCGTCGCTCATAGCAACCTCAGCGCGGCCGCTATCGCCAGCACCGTGACCGCGAGGCTCACCCACGGGCCCCAGAGCGTCATGCCCGCGATAATTGCGATGGCAAAGAGAGGGAAGAACGATCGGCCGAAAACGAGCCTGGCCTGAGACAGAAACCTGCGCGATAGACGCCTCATGTTGCGCTCTTTTCCACCGAGATTTTTCTGCGCGCTGTGATTGCAGTAGGGATGAACTGGTAGCGCCTGGGAATTTCCGGAGCCGACGGGCTGTCACTCTCGCGTCGCCGAGTTGCATGAAGCATAGCACCTAAAGCATGCGCAGCCTCCCCAAATAATGGTTTGACCGTAACGCCGACCACAAATTCTATCGTTCGAGATGCCTCCACGAGATCAACTTGAGCAGCCGAGCGCCTTGCCTCGAAGAGAGAGTTCCTCAATTGGGGTCAAAGCTTCTATAAGGCGAGGCAAGATACTGGCGAGCGACCAAAGATAGAGGGCTGGGTCTTCGTTCGCTCCTGTTCATTGCCAAGAGAATGCGATTGAAGTGAGTAGCGAATCTGTCCAATTTTGGACAGTGATTGCACTTAGCGACACGAAGGGAAACGTCGGCCTTTCCGGGCCTTTTTATTTGAGAATCAGTGAACGAATTTTAGTTCGCCAACGTGCAGTTCTTTCATCTTGGGTTCGATGGCCGCCCGATCGCCCACGGCCACCACAATCATCGCGTCGGGATGTAGATACTGCTTGGCGACGCGCAAAGTGTCCGCTGAATTTACTTTGGTAATTTCCGCGGGTAAATCACGGTAGTACGTTAACGGGAGACCAAACACACCTTGCAGGCCGATCGTCGATGAAGTGGCTTCCACGGTTTCAAAATTTGCCACCAGCGTTTTGGAGAACGAATCCTTCGCTTTTGTCAATTCATCCGCGGTCAATTCCGATTCGCGAATACGTTTGATTTCGTTGAGCATTTCCTTGGTTGCGGGCGCGGTGGAATCCGTGCGCACTCCAGCGGCGGCGAGAAAGGGGCCAACCCCTCGCCGATACTGGAAGGTAGAAAAAGCGCCGTAGGTGTAGCCGTGCTCTTCGCGGAGATTCATGTTGATTCTGCTGGAAAACAAGCCACCAAGCGCCGTATTCATCACTTCCAGCGGCACGTAGTCCGGCGTGGTCCGGCTGGCACCCAGGCCGGTAACGGCCAGGAACGTTTGCGGCGCGCCCGGCTTGTCGACAATCAAAGTGGCAGGAGCGGGTGAGGCTGGAGTCGCAGGGACTTTAGTCGTAAAAGCCGGACCGCTCCAGGCGCCAAAATATTTATTGGCGAGTTCCGTCAGCGCGGTCTCCGATAGATCTCCAGCCACGGCCAGGATGGAATTGGAAGGCACATAACCGCGCTTCCAGAAAGCCAGCATGTCATCGCGTGTGATGGCTTTGTTAGAGGCCTCGGTTCCCAGCACAGGAGATCCATAGGGACTATTCGGGTAAAGACTCTGATCGATGGTGCGAAACGCGACGGAACCGGGCTCGTCGTCCTCCTGCAAAACAGCGGTGATGCGGCGGCTGCGCAGACGCTCGATCTCTTTTGCGTCGAACGAGGGATGCAATGCGGCATCAGCCAGCAAATCGAATCCGGTGGATACGTTCCAAGTGAGGGCAGTCAGCTCCAGGAATGCGCTGCTATAGCCTGCTTCGGAACCGAAAGTCGCGCCGATCTGGTCGGTATCGTCAGAGAATTTCAGCGAGGAACGTGTTGTCGTGCCTTCGCCCAGCATATTTGCGGTAAAGCTCGACAGGCCTGGTTTATCAATGGGATTCAACTCGCTGCCGCTGAGTGTAAACAGGGTGGCGGAAACGATCGGAAGATTGTGCCGTTCAACCAGAAGAACGTTGAGGCCGTTGGCGAGTTTCACTTGCTTTGCTACTGGCAGGGTGAATTTTGGCATGGGACCCGGCACGGGTGGATTGACGCGCCAGGCTTCTTCGGCCATGGCATTCTTGCTCTGGCCTGCTGATTCGGACTGCTTCTTGTTTTCTTCGTCGCTGGTCTTGGAGACTTCGGCAACGACTTTCTCTCCGGGAATGCCGTACAGTACGGCGCGCGCGCTGTTCTTGAAAATGTTCCGTACCGTTTGCGTAACGCCGGAAGGAGTGGCCGCGTCATAGCGCGCCAGGTCTTGCGAAAAATAGTCCGGTGTACTCGCGTACCAATTGTAATAATTGAGGCGGTTGGCTACGCCGTTGGTGCGCTGCAAGCCACGCACCAGCGAAGTCTCCGTTACGTTTCGCGCGCGCTCCACTTCTGCAGCGGTAACTCCTTCCGTCCTGATCTTTTCAATTTCTGCGTCAATCGCTTTTTCCAGGTCCTCAAGCTTCACGTTTGGCTTCGCGGTGACCTGCAGTTCGAAAATTGATCCCAGTTGCGTGCCTTGCAGGTTGGCAGTCGCGTCTTGCGCAATTTCTTTCTCGTATACCAGTGATTTGTAGAGCCGGCTGCTCTTGCCGCCCGCCAGAATTTGCGCGAAGAGGTCGCACTCCACGTCACCCGGTTTGAATGCCGGTGGGGTGATCCAACCCATATAAATGCGCGGTAGTTGGACCTGGTCAGTCACGACCTCACGGCGCTCTGCTGTAATCGGGGGCGTCATCACATTGACCTTTGGAACCGGAGGGCCCTGGGGAATGCTGCCGAAATATTTTTCCACCTTTGTTTTCACGTTCTGTTTGTCAAAATCTCCGGCAATGACCATGGTGGCGTTGTTGGGGGTGTAGTATTGGCGGAAGAATTCACGAACATCTTCCAGTTTGGCGGCTTCAATATCGGCATGCGAGCCGATCACGTTGGGATAAAAGGGGTGCTCCTTCGGAAAAAGCTGGTGGATCAATCCCTCTTCCACCAGTCCGTATGGTGTATTCTCCGTTCCTTGCCTCCGCTCGTTACGCACCACGTCGCGCTGGTTCGCCAGATTCTGGATGTCCAGCCTGCCGAGCAGGAATCCCATGCGATCACTTTCCAGCCAGAGTGCCAGGTCAAGTTGATTGGAAGGTACGGTTTCAAAATAGTTTGTGCGGTCAAAATCCGTCGAGCCGTTGATGTCGGTTGCCCCGGCGCCTTCCAGATAACTGAAGTGCGCTTTAGCGCCAACGTGTTGCGAGCCTTCAAACATCATGTGCTCGAATAAATGAGCGAAGCCGGTGCGGCCGGCCTTTTCATTAGCGGCGCCCACGTGATACCAGATATTGACGGTGACAAGCGGCAGGGTGTGATCTTCGGAAAGAATGACTTCCAAGCCATTCTTCAATTTGTATTTCTCAAATGGAATTGTAGGCAACTTGTGTGCGAGAGGAGTGGCCGTCTGTGCAATGGCTGCGCTGCTGAAACCGAAAGACGCGGCGGCAAGCATCAGAATCGCCGGTACGCGCACTAATTTAGATCCACGAAACATCCCTTGCCCCCTGATATGCATGTTGGAATGATACAAAACCCAGTCGAATCGCGCACATTGCGCGGAATTCGATGGGTGGCTGATTACGAACAGCCAGCCCGTGTACACTGGCAAAATCAAGCCCTTCGGGTAGGCTCATTAGTATGAGAAGCCGCCGAGCATTCTGGTTGCCTGCCATCGCTGTCCAGCTTTTCCTCACAATGCCTACTTCTACTTCTGTCCAACTGTTCGCGCAAGTTGCGGCTTCATCAGTCGCCAGTGCGCCGCCGAGCACCGCGAATACGCGTGCGTGCACGGCAAATCCAGTGCTGGCCCCAAAAGTCAAATCCAAATCTTCGAAAAAATCAAAGCACCCGATTCTTCCCGAACCCCTTCCGACGTGCCTGGAAGTAAAAGGTGAGCCCATCGGGATTCAGGAGTTTCTCCAGTCAGTGGTACGTGAGTTGCAGTGGCGCACCGGCGAAAGCCACGCCTCTGAAGACACCTGGACATTTGTGCGCTATTTAAATGATGAAGAATTGGCCAGGTATGGCGATACGAAAGTGCTAGTGGAACCGGTGGAATTTTCCAGTGGCAAGGCAGCGGTCACGATACGTACCACAGAACTGCCCGATCGTTACGCGCGGGTGCAAATCACCGCTCACTTTCAAGGAGAAGGGAAGTCCACCGACAAACTATTGGCGCAACCCGGAAACAGTTGGCCCTTGCGTTCCACCGGAGCGCTTGAAGAGGAACTGAGCAGCGCAATGCAAACGCGTTACAAACACACCGAGTAGGGGTGCAGCTCAGTCTGCGGCTACGGACCGCTCCAAAGCTTTGGTCATATCGGCGTGGAGCAACCGGTGAAAGAGGTGTTCACCCGCTTCGCGCCGAACCGACAAACGGCCTGCCACATAAGCCCTTGAAGAAAGTCCCCGCTGCACTGAATCGCAAATTGCCATGTCTTCATCCTGGACTTTTTCGCTGACAGCAATACTCTCGCTGTGATGTTTTTGCGCCGCCGAGCTGATGTCTGCAAAGTAGTAATCGAAGATCACGGCGCATTTGTCGACGCCCATCGGCAGGACGAGGTCGGTATCCATTACGCCGGAATATGCATTGATCATAAAGTTTGGATAGATCCAAAGATAAAAGGCGTGGCCCTGACGTGTGGAACTGATGGCCGATTCCAAGGCGCGGGAAGAATCCAGCGGGCTCGACTGCAAACACGCGCGCTCCAGATTCTCAATCGTGTATTTCGTGTATTCCACTACGCTGCTTAAGCCTTTGTGTGCGTGCGGCACGTGATATCCACCATCGAGATAGTTGTCAACGTACACCTTCCAGTTGCAGTTCAGGGTGTAGATTCGCCGGTCGAAGTAGTGGAGCTTTTCCGTCAATTGCAGTGGCTCCACGATTTCCGGCACTTTGCCAAGGAATTCGCGAAGGGGGACGGCCTTCCCATCCAGGTTCACAAAGATAAAATTTTCCCAGACGTCCACACGAACCGGGACCAATCCGTTGTCCGCGCGTTCAAAATTACAGACGCCCTCGAATTCCACCATGCCTTTCAGGACACCATCGTTGCCGTAAGTCCAGCCGTGATACGGGCAGCGAAACTGTTTCGCGCACCCGCTTTCTTCCGACACAACGGCCGCTGCATGGTGCCGGCAGACGTTAAAAAAGGCACGTAAATTACCGTCGTCGCTGCGAACAATCACGAGCGGTTCCCGGTTCACATCGATGGTGAAGAATTGGCCCCGCTCTTTGACCTGGTCAAGCCTGCCAACCACTTGCCAATTCGTCGCGAAGACGCTGTTGCGCTCGAGTTGTTCAATTCGCGTGTCGAAATACCACGGAGCGGGGATGGTGTAGGCCTTCTCAAGCGGGTTGGCGGGATTGTAGAGGTTCAGCACTTCGCGTACGTTGGGCTCAAACATGAATATGACTCCGATATAAATCTGAAAACTAAGGATGCGGCCATCATTCTGCTGCAGAAGCCAGACACCGCGCAAGTCTCACAGCGGCACGGGCTAGCGGACTATCAGGGGGATGAGTTTCTCAGACCAATATCAGGTGGGATTATTTGGAAGCAATCTTCACGCGACTGCTGAACTTCTGGTAGTCCGTAAACTGACCACGACACCAGTAAACCCTCTTGTTGTACTCCGCCTGCGTGGAAATTGTGAGTGGGATGAGTTGAGAAGCCTCGTCGGTTCGGTGGAGCCAACCGTTCGTCACCACAGCCTGGTAATCTTTCCACTTTCCGAGAAGTTCGTAGCGCTCCGACATGCGTAGGATGTTGGTATCGTCGTCGGTCCACACTTCACCGTAGCACCCGACATCAGCGATCTTTTTGATTGCGAAGAATCCAAAGTCGGCTACGGATTTCCATCTACACAGGCAATCCTCGGGATCAGCGCGATATTGAAACACTTTCACCCGGCGGTCGTTGACAACTACATCATCGGCTTGCTGAATTTTCAGCCGGATTTCCGTGCTCACCATCTCTGGTAGTTCGGACCACTCGCCGCCAGGGACCATTGCTTCTTCCGTCAGGATACTGTCGAAATCGTTGATAGCCATCCAAGACGCGAACCTCGTAGGACGAGACAGCCGCGGGTACCTTCTCGACCTCACCGCTCGGACCGTGATTTTCATGAGGTTTCGCGGGCCGCAGGCCCTAAAGAACCAGGGTCGAAAGAACTACGCTCACAATCACCGCCCGACTGAAAACAAAGGGCTTGGTGCTCGGGGAGTGTTCCTTTGCTGGACCGGGCTGTCATGAAGTTTCGCGGACCAAAGGCCCTAAATGACAAGTTACCGGTTGAGCCCGCAGCGTTTATCAGAAATGTAGCGGTGGTCCTGGCGTAAATCCAATCTATATCGCTCAAAAGGAAGGGCTTGAAGGAGACAGGAGCACTGCCCGAGCGCCTTTGCGTCTGGAACTGCTTTTGTCTTGCGCGGAGAGTCTGACGACATCGAGAGGGCTAAAGGGGCAAAGACCCGCTAATCTGAGCACCGACTGTTGGCCACTACGCACAAAGCGGATTGAAAGTTGCCGCCGCACTTGGCTCGGGAAAATGGCCGGAACGAGGTCTTTCGAATGGAGGCATGCAACTAATCCCGCCGGACCGGGTTTGAGCAAAGTTATAAATAGCCGAGAAGTGAGTCGATCAGAAAGATACTTCCTACGTTGAGGTGGGGCTGCAAGAGGTGACGAGATGGACGTGAGCTGCCCTAAGCGCAAATACGGAGATCTTAAGAAGGTCTCTCTGGCCTACCAAGAGGGGTTCTTCCAGCCTGACAAACGTGTACAATTCTGCTGTTTTTTGGTCGGGAGCGCTGGTCCGGAATTCCTTGTGGTGTCTTCGACCACGAAGGGAACAAGGCAGCCGACGCCACCGGACGAAGCAGCAGGGTGGGGACATGTCGAATCTCTAGGCATGGTTCGGTGCACTTGTTGTCCTTTGAAAGATTCGTCGTTCAGATCCCCAACGCGAGGGCCGCTTCCAAGAGATTACTGGCCGCACGGTAGCAAAATCGTGTGACGAGTAGAACTTTTCGGACCGAATCATGAAATTGAATGAACACGAACGAACCAGGCCCAACGTTGCTGGACTCACGTCTTCAGTGCAACAGGCCGAGATGAAACTACTCGTGGCCGGTAGATGGCCACCGCTCAAGCCGTTGCCAATATTCAAATATGAAACAGATGAGTATCGCGCCTCGATTGAATTCGACAAAACGCGTGGGGAGTGGGTCTGTCGCAAAATATCTTTACCGTCTAACAAGGTTCAGGAACTGCGTGGCGGATTGACAGAAACAACCATGGCATTACCTCATGGCCAAGCAAAAGTGTTCGCCGAAAGTGCCCTAGCAGAACAGCAAGAACAAGAATTGGAGAAGGACGCCAGTCGTCGTCTCCAGGCAATCCTTGAGTGGAGAGAGAATTACGAGAACGGTGCAGTGTATTCTGGGCTGCAGTACTATCTTTCCGAAAGCCAGAAAAATGAAATCGACGACAGTATCCGACTGACTCTTACTGCTCGGCAGCTTCAGTTCAACCCGAAGAATGTCGCGTACGTTTTTGAAGCACTTTCGAAAGCGGGCGGCAGGCTAGCAGCACTCATAGAAATCGCACAGCGGAAGAAGACGGAGCAAGGAACGGAAGTACGGGCAAGCGCGGAAGCAACCGCACCCGGCGCCGAAAGCAAAGTGTCGGTTGGCGCGATTCGTCCCACGCAGGACCGCCGCCTTCAGAGACGCACCACTCCTGGCTCCCGCGCGTACGTCGAGTTCGTCGGTATCAATGGCGGCACGGTCCTCAACATAAGTGAGACGGGCATGGCCGTCGCCGCAGCCGATCCGCTTGTAGTAGGTCACTACCTCCCAAGCATTCGCATTCAATTGGCCAGTTCTGGTCAGAGCATTGAAGTCTCCGCACAAATTGTGTGGTTTGCGGAATCGAAAAAAAGCGCAGGCATCCGATTTGTTGATTTCGCTGCCGAGTCCCGCAATCAAATTTCAAATTGGATCGCGTCCGAAAAGCCAGTGCCGGAATTTGAAGACGTCACGCATGCCCCTGTCGAGAGCCTCATGCCCGCAACGCTCGAAAGATTCCCAGAAGAGCCAATTGGGAGTGTTTGCGCTGAGCAAGAACAAACTTCCTCGCCCGAACTGATTGCGGACACTCAGACATTGGAAATCGTCGCGTCTGAAATACTGGGCGTGAAACGGTCGTTTGCCGAAAAACTCCCGGAAAAACTGCATCACCACGCTCCAGTCGCCAGTTTCCCACCTCAAGTTCGAAAAAACAGAGTCAAGTCGTCAGTGGGGCGTGTCGAGGACGGTTCCTCACACTCGCGTGTTCTTGAAATATCCGGGTTTCAGGTCGGCGCATTCGCACTCGTGTTCTTGTTCGCGGTGATCGGTCTCACTGTTGGGCTCACAGTGGGACGCGGCCCACTCGGAAAACGCCTCCGAGACGTCCAGGAATCAATGCTGGCTGTTGATACCACCTCGCCGGCCCTGCCTAATCGCCCGGGCGAAGCGACTTCGCAAGCTTCCACTCTCCCGGCAGCAAATACCTTCAACACACCTGCAGTTAATCCGTCAGCGCCAGAGGCGGAAGAATCGCGCTCAGAAAGTCCATCAGCTCAATCTCTCAAGGGGCTACCGGAAGATACAGCTATTTACGCGAGCCCGACCGGACCAGCTTCGACAGTGGCGAGCCGTTCCCTCATTGATTCCGATCACTCGTCGGGTACCAATAATCTCGCTTACGTTTCGCCTTTCGAAGAAAGGCCCAAGGAAAGCACCCCCGACTCTGAATCTGTCGCGAAAGTGGCTTCCGCTGATTCAAATCTACCTCCTACAACAGAATCCAAACCATCTCTTAATGCCGAACCCACCCCAGGGCGCAATGGCCCGGCCGTGCTAATCGCACGAAGTGCGCCGCCACCGGCGAGTCCCAAACCCGCACACTCACCTAAGGCTGTTGGCCCTATCAGTAGTGGTGCGCCGAGAAATTCCGCCACGCGCAGGGTGACGCTCGCGGCGGGCGCAGCGCTACACCCGTCGCCGCCTTCCACAATTCTTGTTACTGCCCCAGCCTATGGCAGGAAACCGTTCCGGGTGACTTTCCCGGAGAAACCGATCGCCGCCTCCTCATCGTTCGCAATGACCTCTGAACTCTCTGTTCTTGTTCCTCCTCAGCCCGGACCTGTCGTGGCTCATAAACCCGCTCGATTGGAAGCTGGTGAGCTTGTCTCCTTCGTTTGGCCTCGTTATACAAAGCCGGGGGATCAAGATGGATCGGCAGAAACCGTAAAAGTCCGCACCACCATAGGGCAACTCGGCCAAGTGCTGGACATAAAACTCGTGAGCGGTTCGATCTCTCTCTTTCCTGCCGCGAGGCGTGCCATTCGCCTGTGGCGCTACAGGCCCACCATCTTTAACAAGAGGCCTGTCCAAGTTCAGCAGGACGTCACGATTGAATTCCGGCCGCCACTGTATTTGTCACAGTTGCGCACTCAGCATCCATCGCACAAGTAGCGGCGAGTTGGGGTGTTGATTTTGAAAAGCATTTACTTGATTGGGGGGACTTCTACACGTTCGACGGGTCGAAAATGCGAACGCGACCTCGTGTGCTAATGCAATGGGACTTTTCCGGGCAATACAACAGACTGTGCACAATCGGACAGACACTTTTACTGAGTATCGCTATGATTTTGTCCGGATTCGCTGGAACAATGGCGGCATATCCCTTGTGGAGTGACTGCGCACGGTAGTCGGAGTGGCCTTGCAGTTTGACCGCTTGGAAGCTGCCCGTGCCGCCACGATCCATTCCAGCGCCCCTCTCCATTCATCTCATAAGGAGCAACTATGTCGTTCGGAATATATGCGATAGGGTTTGCAATTTTGATCTGCGGGTTGATCTATGGCGCGTACTTAGTACATATGCCTACACACTGGATTGTCGTGGGCGCAGTCGTGCTCCTAGGCGTTGGGATATTGACGGGTGTAAAGGCCACTCGGCAGAAAGATCCTGTTGGATAACGATAGGGCCGTATCAGACTTTCCTTCGGCTCTTCAAAAAATCTCTCCCCTATTAGAGAAATCACGGACACGCAGTCCCGCAAGAACATTGAACATGGGTGTCACAGAAATTCGCTTCCGATCAGAGTGACAGCAAGAAAGAATCGACCTGGAAAAGATCGGAAATGGCAAAGAATCCAGCCTTCTGGATAACTCCTGATAATTCGGATTACCGCCGAGAAGCATCGCGTGACGGAAGCAAAAGGATAAGGGTATAGATTCCCAGCGTAGTTCCAAACGGGATCGCGGAGACCGACAAGAAGGCTGCAACGAGTGCGAGCATGCGCGCCGACCGCTGATTTGCCAGTAGCGCGAGACCTGCCAAAATCCCGAATAGTGCGCAAAGGGCCGCCAGGATTACCATGCCTACATAGACGATGTGAAAATCGGCCATCAGCGTGTATGGATTAGGCACGCGGGTGAGGAGTGCACCAAACATGACCGTGGCCGTTCTGTTGAACAAAACGAGACAAATTCCCACGATGAGGCGAAAAATCCCGTACACGATCCAGCAAGCACCAAGGGTTCGCCGATCGCCACGCACCTGACCGGTTCCAGATTCATCCGAAGACATCTTCAGCTCCCGAATACTGACTGTTCCCACTTGATCGATCGCTGGATTGATAACTTGTTCTGTGGATGCTGTCTGTCCTCTTTGGCACACACCGCAACTCTAAAGTGGCTGACGGAGCCGGACCCAATGTTCCCGGATATGTCTACGCCCCTCTTAAAACGGCACCGAGACGGCCATTGCACACGCTGGGCTGCAAAGGCCCGACCCTCCTCCAAGTATTCAAATAATAAAATGCACTGGTGTGCTCAAGTGAACAGATTCTTTGACGAGAGGTATCTAGAATAAGGGCGTAGGAAAAAAAACATTCAGACCTCCGCACAGGCCCCACCAACTTTCGTTTGATGGTCTCAGCTTCGCCCTACGCAACAAGGCCCCGACAAAGTCATACGAGTTTCAGGAGGAAATTAAGATGAAGATAGTAAAAGCTGTATTTTGTGCACTCGCAATCACCATGTTGGGCACAACATCCAACAGTTTGAATGTGTAGGTCCCAGCCGGCAGAACTTGCCCGGGAATTTCCACAGCTTGACTGAACGATTCGCCTTCGGACCGCCACATTGTTCAGATCTTCAATGCAGACGGAAGTCAGCTCATAACCACAATCCTTGCCATTAATGATTATCGACTGAAACCGACCGGCGACACGGTAATGAAGTTTAGTGAACGCCCGGGCGATTCTCCGGAAGCACTTCGGGCTTGGTTCTATCCCGGCGACAACTTTGGTCAGGAATTTGTGTATCCAAGAATTCGAGCGATCCAGCTAGCCCAGACAACACAAACCCCTGTTCCAGCCGTTGCAGTTGAAACCCTTGATAAGAACGTGATTAAGACGGTTCCGATTGTCGCTGTCACTCCCGATCAGAAGGAAGTGGAAGTAACCGCAGTCATCCAGACGACTCCACCCGCCGTCGCCGCTGCTACTCCTGTCCCGGTTGAGGTTACTCCGGTTAGGGAGACTGAAGAACTACCGCGAACAGCTAGCTACATGCCGTTAATTGCCCTGCTCGGTGGGTTGTCCATCAGCCTGGCGGTTGGCCTGAAGCTTCTGCTCAAACTCGGTTCTTAAGCGAACGTTATTACCCGCGTTGCGGATGTGGTTCCCAGACCACGTCCTGCTTCGCGAGAAAGCCTTGTCGTGATCCTCTCCTCAATATTCCGCAGGCACAATCCAGGCAAAAAACATTCAATCCTTGCCGACTGGTTCATTTCTCTCAGTGTCCTCGGCTTCCTGCCGTCTCTGGCGACACAGGAGCCTCCAACTGGTGCTGATGCCCAGGAAAATCGCATTGTCGGTAAATCTTGTCCTGTTACCCGTTCGAGTGACTGATGCGAATGGGGCATTTGTCGCCGGCCTTAAGCGTGAAGATTTTCGAGTCTTTGAGAACGGGCAGCTACAGCAACTCACGGTATTTGAGGAAGGAGACACTCCTGTGACCGTCGGTCTAGTAGTTGACCACAGCAGGAGTATGGGTCCCAAACTCCCGGACGTCGTTATGGCTGTCTCCTATTT
The DNA here is from genome assembly GCA_963748365.1 of Candidatus Acidiferrales bacterium. Lineage (GTDB taxonomy): Bacteria > Acidobacteriota > Terriglobia > Acidiferrales > UBA7541 > Acidiferrum. The sequence continues at coordinate 3,076 of CAVVJG010000001.1, read as the reverse complement.
TGCCCACTCGAGCAATTCGCAGGATGAGATGTTCGTCGTGGATTTTAACGACGATGTTTCGATCGAACTCATGAAGGGGAAGGCACTCTCGCATGATTCGAGAGAACTCGAGGAAGCCATCACCGCTGTCTCGGCAAGGGGACGAACCGCGCTCTACGAGGCTATCAGCGAAGGCCTCCATCATCTGCAGTATGGCCATCTGGGAAAAAAGGCACTCATCATCATCAGCGATGGTGGAGATAATGCCAGCCATCTTAAGTATCCTGAGGTACTCGCTCGTGCCCGCCAATCTCAAGCTTTGATCTACTCCATTGCACTGGTCGGTTCTTCTGAAGCGGAGGAAAACCCAGGCCTCCTCAGACGACTCTGCAAAGCCACAGGGGGAATCGCCTATTTCCCGGGCGAAGGCGAATCCGTCGCAAACGTATCGAGGGACATCGCTCGGGATATTCGCGAGCAGTACACTCTAGGTTATGTACCACAAGCCGTAAGGAGTTCTGTTGGCGTTCCGAAAATTAGAGGTAAAGGTGATTGCGCCAGGAAAGAGTAGACTACGTATTCGCACTCGTCAGGGCTATTCACCTGCGGCAGAGCAGCAGTCCACAGCGCAATTTGATCCGGTAACAAAATGAATCAACTTTGTGAGAAAAAGAGAGCAGTCTCCTCAGTGCGAAATTACATCGTCCGCCTTGCGTACTACATTTTCTTCGCTATTGGAGTGCTGGCACTGGGCTACGTCTGTTTTGTCTTCGCCGATTCGCGCACCTATGAAGCACTTGAATTGAAAAAATTCAAGGAAACAATTCCTCGGTTGGAACCAGGCACATTGGTGGAAGGCGATATTATCGGCGAAGTCTAAGTACCTCGCTTGAACTTGAACGTCATGGTAGTTCAGGGCGATTCGCATGCTAACTTAAGGCGAGCTGTGGGCCATATTTCGAAATCGGCTTTACCCGGCGAAGAGGGCAATGTCGTGCTGGCCGGTCACCGGGACACTTATTTCCGTCCGTTGAGAGATATCCGACTCGGCGATGAGATCAGGTTTAAGACTCTTGAACGCACCGTTGAATACCGCGTGGAGTCGATCGAAGTCGTTACCCCAACGGACACGCGCGTTTTGGACTCATCATTCAATCACAATCTAACGCTGCTCACCTGCTTCCCGTTTTACTACATAGGTCCGGCACCGCAACGCTTCGTGGTGCGCGCTCGAGAAGTTGGCGGACCAGAGTAATTATTCGACATAAAGGCCATCTTGCCCGACAATCACGAACTTTAATCCATGACGGCGACCAGGAATGTTCGAAAGGGTCCAACGGAACATTCGACCATCTCGAACGAATGCACGTCGTTCAATTTCCCAAGCTCGTGCATCGCTTCCATGAAGCCACCTGATTTGAAGTTATGAATTGCATTGATGGAGGGAAATGGCTGCTCGAAACGGTTCATCAACTCGCGCTGCTTGTGGAGGACATTATTGCGACCTGCAGATTTCCTTTGAAAGAGTGACTCACAGTCTTGCTTCTCCGTCACTCCCATAACCCATCATATTGCCTCGTTAGTCGCATGAGAGTTGGCGAACCCCGTTCCCGCTCGCTAGCTGCGCAGCTCGCTGTGCTTTATGGAACAGTATCGCGGGCAAGATTCGAGTAACCTCTTCCGCAGTCCCCTCACAGCGCGGCATGAATGTTTGCTACCAGTCTCAACGTAAGCCGGTAGCAATCCTGCAAATGCGTCACGGAATGTATGATTTCGCACTGCGGTCCCCTTGAGATCAATACCTCGGCTGCAAATAAGGTGACTTGCCCCCGTCGATCGGTAAGGGTCTGTATGTGATTCTGCGGAGGAAGGTCGAAAAATAAGTCGAATCGAGACGTAGAGAAACGGGGATGACAGAGCCGTTAACGAATTGAAGAGGGGTAAACATAGTGCCAAGACAGCAGGATGATGCCCCGCAGGACATACTCTGCTCTGGGAAACCGAACCATGAACGCACCGGTGCAGATAGAGAACGACACCTGAGAAAGTTTCGGTTGAAAGACCGACAACGGATTTAAATCTCGACGCGGAGGATGCTAAAGGCGGTGATCTCCCAAGGGGGCGTTCACAGAGGCCAAGATCGAATGATCCCCAACAGAAGTTAGGCCGCGCGCCAAGCAAACCGTAAAAGCCATGCCTGAAAAATCCACCACAGCTTCATCGTCCAACCCAGCGGGCAAATTGAAGCTAGCTCACCTCATTCGCCCGCACTGGAAGGCGTTGACGGTTGCGCTGATTGCTGTGATTGGGGTAACCCTCACAGATGTAATCGAACCATGGCCCATCAAGATTGTCGTCGATAATCTTCTTCAATCGAAGAAACTTCCAGACTGGTTGAGTGGATTCGCTTCAGGAATATTCGGGCAAGATAAACTGGCAACCTTGAACTTCGCCGTTGCTGCGGTTGCGGTTATCGCGATTTTCGGTGCCTTCAGCGCTTATGTTGAAAAATACATGACCAGCAGTGTAAGCCAGTGGGTGGCTCACGACCTGCGCCGGACGCTGTACAACCACATTCAACGCCTTTCCCTCGCCGAATATGACGAAACGCGTACTGGCGACCTGATCAGCCGGGTAACCAGCGACATCGAAGCGATTCAGGATTTTATCGATTCTGCGCTACTCGGAATGCTGGTCAGTGCCTTTACTCTTCTCGGCATGATTGGAGTCATGCTGTACATCAACTGGCGATTCACGTTGATCGCGCTCTCGGTCGCACCATTCCTCTTTCTGGTGGTGTTTTACTTCACGCGTCGCATCAAAAAGACCTCACGCGCAGTCCGAAAGAAAGAGAGCGAACTTCTCTCCATTGTGGAAGAGGTGCTTACATCGATTCGAGTGGTGAAAGCATTTGCGCGGGAGGATTACGAAGAACACAGGTTTGCGTCGCAAAGCCAGAACAACATGGAGACCGCGCTGCAGGCCCGGAGCATCAAAGCCAAACTTTCGCCAATCGTTGAAGTCATCGTGGCCCTGGGAACCTGCCTGGTGCTTTGGTACGGCGCACGGCTCACACTCTCGGGTCAACTGAGCGCGG